>CACYZY010000001.1 GCA_902779085.1 uncultured Bacteroidales bacterium
CAGGTGGAATGCAGCATCGACTAACAGCCATACCCATTCCAACAAGTCAGTATTGGACGGCATCACTGCAGCCAAGATATCTTCCTGGGATGCCGTTGCCTCCATCATGGGCTCTGACAGTGATACCGTCATCAACAAGTGGAACGAGGTCGTTGCCTTCCTTGATACATATACCGAGGCCGACACGTTGGCCAATTTGCTTTCCAATAAGGCCGATAAGTCGGATGTATATTCTGCCTCTACTTCTCGCACTAAGAACTATGTGCTGGCTGCCCCGAGCTCTCAGAATGGCGCTGCCTCATTCCGTAAACTTGTATCTGCAGATATACCTGACTTGTCATCCTCCTATGCTACAGCGTCAAGGGCAACAGCCTTGGAGGGATATTTCACCAATGGCGTTGCCAAGACAGCTGCGAAACTATCCACCGTTTCCAAGACTGCTTGGGGAAAAACATTCTGGACTTCAGGCGGTGTCCCACAAGATGTTGATGGTACACTGACAATCAGCGGTGGAGAGTTGATGATATGGAATACTGCCGACACATCTGCTACAGACAGATGGGATATGCGATTTGCATGGTCAGGCGAGATATTCCAGATGTGGGCATACGAAGATGCCTATCATGACCTGAGTATAGGTTCAACGGCAGCGGTTACTGCCACATACAAAGGCTTGTACTATGACGCATCCGAAAAGAGGTGGGGTATTGGCACGTCAACCCCTGCTTATACACTTGATGTGAAAGGTTCTATCGCTTCAACAAGTGCAATCACTCTGGCTGGCACAACAGAAGCAGCAAGAAGGATATATTTCGGTGACACAAGCCACTACATTGAGCTCACAAGTGAAGGATTCCACTTCAGTCATGGCATCTATTCAGATTCATTTGTGTCTGCTTTGGGTGTAAATCCATCTGGCGGCAGTGGTACTGGCAGCTTTGATGAGGAATCCATGTGGACAGCCCTTGGCACCACCGTTTCTGACAAGGTCATTGCCGCCAGCCATATTCCTAACCTCTCTGCTTCCAAGATTACAAGCGGCACATTCGCTGCTGCAAGAATACCCATTGCCACTGCATCTGCTGTTGGTGGTATCAAGGTGGGAACTACACTTGCTATCTCTTCTGGTGTGCTTAATCAGAAGTCAGGCATTGCTACTGCTGGCACATACAGAAGTGTGACTGTCGACACTTATGGAAGGGTTACTGCTGGCACTAATCCTACTACCCTCAGTGGCTATGGCATAACCAATGCCTACACCAAGACAGAAGTTGACAATGCTCTTAGTGGGTATCTGCCGTTGAGTGGAGGAACTTTGACTGGTAGCCTGAGTATATACAGCACGTTCACCACGACCGATGCTGACGACGTGGATTATGACCCTGCACTTCTCTATTTTAAGACCAAGGATAAAAGAACTGGGTTTGCCTATACAGCAGCTTTTATAGCGGCTTATCATACACAATCAGCTACAGCTTCCAGTGGCGTGAACATGGTAATAAGACCTGGGGGTAACTTATTTTTAGGTGGTGGTGAGTCGGCATCGAGTCTTTATGCTTTGTATAAAGGCAGTACAGGAGAGGCTCTATTCTTGACTGGTGATACCAATGTCTATATTGAGGGCAATGCGAATACCATTGCCAATAGAAAGGGTTTCTATATAAGTACGGCTGGTGATTTAATTCCATGTGCGGCAGAATCCCCTGTAAGCAATGATATTAACATAGGTTCATCATCCAACAAGTTTGCTAATGTCTATGCCACAACTTTTCATGGTGCTTTGAGTGGCAATGCAACCACATCTTCTTCTTGTACTGGCAATGCTGCAACTGCTACAAAGGCTACACAAGATGGTGATGGACGAACTATCACAAGCACATACTTGACTGCTATAGGTAGAACTGGCGACTATATAACACAAACTAAAGGTGGTACAACTTCTAATGTAACACATATCCTTGAGAGAAATGGTACTTATACACACTCAATAGGAGCAACTGGATGGTATCGTATAGGCAGATTCCTAAATACGGCTTCACAATCAGCTTCTTGTATATTGCTACTTTCAAGGACTTATGCTTACAAGGGGAATGAGTCCTATGCCTTTTCAATAACTCTTAGTTATTCTGGCAAAATATCAATATCACAATTAGCTGGGTACTATCATTTAAATCAACTAATTGACAAGATAAGAGTAGAGTATGTAACAGACAACTCATCTTTCTACCCACCAATAGACATTCATGTCAATGAGGACACAACTGGTACCAACACCTATCGTGTTACATTCATAGGTGGCGCTCAGGCTTTGTCTGAATTTGAGAAAGACCCAACACTTACAGGCAGCACATTTGAATATAATGTGAGTACTGGAATGGGAACTGCTGTAAGAACAACAGATAATGTTGCTGTTACTACAGGAAATTCAAATGGTGTTGTAGGACTTTTAGCGTCAACAAATAGAGGAGTATATGATCATTCAACTGCCACTTGGATTGTAGGCACTAATGGAACTGATACTTGGTTGTCACAGGGCAATGTAGGTATAGGAAATGCAGACCCAGCCTATAAATTAGATGTTAATGGTTCTACTTATTCCTATGGGTCTATTTATCTTGGTCGGAATAATTATGGGTTATACACCAAAGATTCTGGAGGTTCTGTACGCAACACAGTTAACCTAAATAATGCTAATGAGTTATTAATAGGCTATGGTACGGCAGGTGCAGGGTATAATACCTATCTGTATGGAAATAGCGTCACTCTAAAATATGGCACTTCAAGAACCACAGGAATCACGCTTTCTTCCAGTGGTGCAACAACTTTTGCTGGCACTATTGAAGCAAAGAGTAGCGCTTATAACTATACTACAGATGCGACAAGTTATGGCTTGAATATGCACAACTCAGACATAGTAAATGTCAATGGTATATTTACAAATGATGTTGCTGATAATTGGACTGAGGGCATTAACTTCAAACGTACTGATAGTAAATGGGATTCTTTATGGGCAAAGGATGGGTATTTCTACATGGGTTATAATGGTAATGCCACAATATCATTTATGCACGAAGCAGATTCTTATGAACGTGCTATAAATATTGTAGGTGAAAGATATACAATGTCTTTAGCCATCGGTTCTGGAAAAGTGAATAGAGGTCTTTATTGCGCAACATCGAACAATTGGCTTATCTATTTCAACGCTTCCAATACAATCTTGAATTATGGAAGGGTTGGTATTGGAATAGAATCGCCATTAGCACAGCTTCATGTAGCAGGTAATACTGCTATAAATGGCACTTTGTATATGCGTTCTGATATTGATAGTCCTACTGTAAATAGTGATTCTGGAAAGATTAAATTTAATAGTGCAATACTTGATGGTACTAATATCTATCGTTCCCCATACATACAAGGTGTTGGCGGAAGCTCTTATGGTAGAAAGCGTCTAGGTTTCTTCCAATCCAATGCCACCAACTACACTGATGACTTTGTAGAGGCAATGTCAATAATGCCCACTGGCCGTGTTGGCATCGGAACGACAGCCCCTTCCTATCTGCTCCACGTCAACGGCACGATGGCGGGAAAAGAATGCCGCGCATTGTCAGATATCAGGAGGAAAGACATCATAGGCGATATTCATATCAGTGTTGCTGACATAGCAGCTGCGCCAAGCATCCTGTTCACCTGGAAAGACAAGACCGATAAAGCTGTCCACGGCGGCACAACGGCACAGTACTGGCAGCCTATAGCGCCATATTATGTGAATGAGGGCGATGATGGTGCACTTGATCTTAACTACGCAGGTCTCGCCCTTTCCGCATCAATAGAAAACTCAAAGCTGTTGCTGACCCACGATACTGAGATAGAACTTCTGAAGAAAGAGAATAGAGAGCTGAAAATGCGTGTCAGAAAATTAGAAAGGAGGGTAGCATGAAAGTATTAGTCAAAGGCAATCTAATCTTGCCAGAAGAAGGCAATCTACAGCTATATGCCGTCAATGGCGCGGAGATTACTTATGGAGTTGGCAATATGCCTGGAGATTTTGATATGGTCATTGAGGGTGATTTGAAAGTAGATGGGCTATCAGTATTCTTCGGTGACTTGTATGTAGGAGGCAATATAATTTATAATGGGTGAAAGGAAGGATAATGGTACTATATTCTGAATCAGATAAGCGGATCATCGTCCGCGGTGAGATTAACGGGATGCCTGCCTATATGCTGGTCGATACCGGTGCGGTGGCAGGCATACTGAGCAAGGATGTTGTCAAGGACTACGGATTGAAAGTAAACAAAAACAAGAAATTCTCAATGCAAGGCGCAGGAGGCAATTTCGATGCCTGTCTCTGTGAAACCCCGTTGATGCTTGGCGGCAGGTTGGTCTATCAGTTCCTAGTGGCCGATATACACAACCTGGTCGATTCCATCCGCAGGGAAACAGGGGCGGAGATAGCAGGCATCATCAGCCTGCCTCAGATGCGGGGGCTGAATATTCGCATCAATACCCATGCTAATTATATAACAATAGACTGATGGCACATACAGATATTGGATACATAACGGCCCCGGTCGACCTGAAGGCAGATGTGCAATGGGTCCTGATGGGCGGCGACACAAGCGGGGAGATCGATCTGGAAGACTTGTGCAAGAACAGTCATGTCAACCTGTGGGCGTCCAACAAGCCCACTGACGGCACAGTGACGGGTGTGACACCGAAGAAGGTCAGTCTTACCGACCTCCCTAACTTCTGTGCCGGGCATGCCAACGGATGGGTGAGGAAAACTCCCAAAGCTCCTTTCGACCTCACTTCGTTCGATGGTTATCGCCATCGTGGTGTTCCTTGTACTGCATTTGAAGTACAGGGTACTCCTACAAATGCGTCAGGGCAATATTTCACTGCTGTGCTGACTATCTCAAATACCGCAGATGTACATAGCCTCACAACACTTGTTGGTGCAACCTGTTACTTCGGTGTATATTGTGTAGGTGAATCCAACTCCGAAACACATAGGGCACAGAACTCAACGGCAGTATCAGCAAGTGGAGGCGGCACTTTTCGTTGTTTAACTAATCCGTGGACTGCACAGTGGTACAAGGTATATCCATTTCTTGCAGATGCGAGTGGGAACTATTACAGTGTTCCCAATGTGTTCTATGACAGAGTATATGTAAGGGAGCAAGGTCCTCCTACACCTCAGATACCTGTTGAGTCAGTCATTATCTACGATGATTACAATGGCAGTCTGAACGGACAGACTATTAGCCTTCCTCTCACTCTTGGTACTTATCAGCTGCGGCAGAAGAACGTTCCTAATAATGCAACAGTCACAGGTACCTCATGGTCTACACGCAGTGGAAGGGCTACGATCGACAATACAGGCAAGCTGACGCTGGTGTCAAAAGGTACTGATATTATTGATTTGCACGTCAATGGGGCACTTAGTTCCTATGCCGAGGCAACAGTGAATTTAACGATTTATTGATATAGACTATGATTAACAGTGATGGAATAATTGTTTGGCCAGTCAGTGTGTACGACATCAGCAAGCGTACGCGCCGTGCCTCTGATGATCTCGGAGTCCTCTGTGGTGACAATCCGATGATTAACAAGTTTGCCAAGTACAAGCCGGTAAGGTATGCGGAGAAGAATACCAAGCCGCAGCTCAATGCCGATAAGACCTGGAAAGACTCCGCTGACTGGTGGCGAGGCGATGATGGTAAGTGTGGGCTGAATGTAAATGTATATGACACGGAATACAAGCTGACACAGGGCTTTGAAAGTGATTGGGGGTATCTTCCTCCAAGAGGCAAAAGTGTTACTCCTAAAGAGCATTATAGACAGATTGACTTCAACTATTACAATCACAAAGCACAAATGCCATTCCGTGCATCTATCATGGGTGATACAAAAGATGAAGATGGGTATGCCGTATTCTATATTACAGGTCGGAATGATAGAAAAGCCGTGTTTTGCGATTACAATTTCCCACAAGACGACACAGCTGTTAAGATTGAGGACTTGAAATCCAAAGATGGCAAAGGCATCTTCTATAATTTCAGTAAGTTGTATGTGGGTGTCCTTATGACAAAGGGAAAGGTAACGCCTACTGTTGATGCATGGGGAGTAATCAAGATAAATCCAAAACCTATAGGCACTTCTATTGACCGTGATGATGAATGGGGAAACGGATATAACAGGACAATATATCTGACCGAGGAGGAAATTGCCAATTCCCAAAGTGGCACATGGTATGTATATCCATTCATTACTCCTAATGGCGTAAGGGATGAAGGTGGTGTTGATGTACCTTTCAATACTTGGCATTATAATATCGGAAAGAATATAACAGATGTTCCTCCTGCTTTTGGATTGACGAGTATCTCATTGCCGACAACTCAGAATGGTAACACCAATCCACCTATTGTTATAAAATCCTCTGTTGGCGGTGCATATTGCACTACTACAATGACAATTAGCAACCTTACTTGGTACACTGGGGCGTTCAAGTTCAAGTTTACCATTGTGGCTACCAATAGCGGTGTATTAGAGTTTACATCTACATCAAGTTACCACATTTATGTACTTGACCCAGATGATACTAAACATGAAGAAGCAGAGGACTATTATAATACACACAAGATTCTTGGAGAAAGAAGTATTGGGAAAAATATTTATATAGACCTCAAAGCTGGTAAATCCGCTACTTACACGCAAACAACTTGGGATAGCGATGCAACTGATGGTATTCAAGTGGCTACACCTTATGTTCCAGCAGACAGACCTCAGACAACAAGGCTGCAAGTCATGGTAGTTTCCGATGATGGGAAAGTATCTGCTTGGGAGGATGTAAACTATAGATAACAAATAAAAAGGGTAATCTATGAAAATATTGGTAAAAGGAAATTTGATAGCAAAAAGGTATATCGGCCACCTAAAGACTGATGCGATTCAACACTCACATTTTCCCGACGAGAATATGGATTATGATATTGAGATTGATGGTGACATGACCCTCGATGGTATAGGGATTACCAGAGGTACTGTCTATGTTACTGGCAATATCGTTTGCCTGAATGAGAATATTCATCAAAAATAAAAAAGATTATGAAGAAACAAGACTTGATTAACGTGTGGGGTGCCCTGAAGGACGCCAAGTTCGGTAAGATGCCAGAGAAGGCCAAGATGAAGTACATCCTGATGGTGGGCAAGCTCTCACCTGTAGTAAAGGAGTTCGACGAGTTCCGCGAGACGACGTTGAAGAAGCTCAAGGAAGACTATCCTGATTTCGACAAGCTGCGTGAGCAGGCCCAGGCTTATGAGGAGTGGATTTCTAGGTCTGACGAGGAGCGCCAGCAGGGCACACCCCCAGAGATGACCCGCCAGCAGTACTTGGATGTAGTCAAGACTATCCTCAAATACAACAAGGCTGCCAATGAGCTGCTCAAGAAAGAACTTGAAAAGAAACTTACCGTCTCGTACGAGCGTCTCACCAGCTCCGAGTTCGGCTGTTTCATCAACAGCAACGACTTCACCGGCCAGCAGGCATACGAGCTGAGCGTGGTGATGTGCGACATGGGCTGACCGTCAGCATCATTGGCGTGCTGTCCTTTCCTGCCTGCATATGGGCGGCTATCTTTGCAGAAAACAAAGATAGCCGTTTTGTTATGATGCAAAGTTGGATAGTCGATATCGTCATGGCCTTGCTGGGAGGCCTAAACATCTACCAGTTTGTCTTCTGGCGCATCCAGCGCGACAAATACAGGGCCGAGGCCGACAGCGTGCAGACTGATGCCCGCCAGAAACGTACGGATCTCATGCAGGACCAGTACGATTATGTTTTCTCACAGCTGGGCAAGCTGCAGAACGAATATATGGAACTTCAGGAAAAGGTTCGGCGTGAGGCCAACGAGCACAGCGACGTCATCATGACCAAGTGCAACGAGATAGCCGAGCTGAAGTCTAAGGTGGTTTACTACAAGGGCCTCCGCTGCTACCGTTCCGACTGTGGCATCCGTATATCTGTTAATCCTAAGGACCAAGGCAATGCGCAGCAATAAGACACCACTGGCACGGCAGCCCATGCGTTATTTCTCCATCGGCGAGTTTGTCAGTTCCGCTACTGCCGACCGCTACGGCATCAATAACCGACTGCCTTCGCTGAAGGAATCCGACAACATCTACCGCCTGGTCAGGAACGTCCTCGACCCCCTGCGCCAGGCCTACGGAAAGCCCATTTATGTCAGCAGCGGCTACCGTTGCCCCCGTCTCAACGCCATGGTCGGAGGTTCCCCCACGTCCGACCACATGACAGGCTGTGCCGCCGATATCCAGGGCACACCCCGTACGCCCGAGGAGAACCGCCGCCTCTTTAGCCTCATTCAGGAACTTGGGCTGCCATTTGATCAGCTCATCGACGAGAAGGACATGAGCTGGGTCCACGTCAGCCATCGTGCCAAGGGCAACCGCGGCCAGGTGATGAAACTATGATTATTTTCATGATATTAGATTTAAGGTTGATAAGAATTCTGCACCGCCGTCCGTGAGGATAGCGGCTTTATTTAAAAGTGAGAGCCACGACAATAAAATGCCGTGGCTCTCTTTGCGCCCGAGGTCGGAAGCGGCTTGTGTCAAACATCGGGGACAGATACCCCGAGACCTCTATATGCTTTCGGCTGTCCTTCTGATTCGGTCTGCCAGATCGAACAGTGCACCCCTGAACTGTTCCCTTTCGCTGTCTGAGAAACCGCCCTTGCCTCCGTTCCCGTCTATACCGTCAAGCTTGTGGTACAGCCATGATGCTGACTTGTTGAAGTATGTCCTGGCAATCTCCCTCCATGAGACGGTAACAAGGATGTCTGTCAGCTTGTCCCTCATAATTTCTGGCTCCTGCTCCAGCAGTAGGCCATTTTCTTCGTAATTACTCTGTATCATATCATGTCCTCCTTTTTTGTATCCCGCCCTTTCGGGCGGGACTTTGTTATTCTTCTTCAGTGTCTTTCGGCATGTCAGTCATTATCTCGAAGAGTTTCGTTGCGTAGTAGAGCAGCTGTGGGTAGCCTCTTGGAAATGATTTCACGTAATTCCTGATTGCCATTATCAGCTCTTCTTCTTGTTCTGTTACCACCATTTTAATCAATTTCTTTTTCATATCTGTTATTGTTTTTGTTTGACATTACAAATATACTACTAATTTTCGTATTATACAAATTTTTAATACGAAAAATCGTATTTTTTTATAAATTTCCTTTGAACCTCTTGGTCTCCTCATGTACCGCCAGCGCGGTGCCCTTCAGGTACTTGTTGGTGGTGGCAATGTCCGTGTGGCGTGCCTGGTCGCGGGCAATCACGATGCCCTCCGCGTTGGCAAGGTCACGTATGCCCGAGTCCTTCAGGCTGTAGAACATGTAGCTCTTTGGCCATCCCATCACCTTGCGCAGCTTGGCAAAGCGGTCGCGGAATATCCGTGGGTCTGCCATCTTTTCCGAAGGTGCCATGTCAGGCCCGAAGAGGTAGAAGCCTCCGGGGTTGTTGAACACACCCATGTCCAGCATCATCCTTATCAGCGTGTTGTTCAGTCCCACCATGCCGTCCCTCTTGTTTTTCGACACGGCCGATGAGACGAACACCTTCTGCTCCCTCAGGAAAATGTCCTGCAGGCGGATGTGCACCAGCTCCGTCGGACGGATGAAGGTGTAGTACTCCATCATGCAGGCCAGCAGCATGTGGCGGTCGGTTTTCTCCAGTTGTTCTTTCATCTTCCTGAGGTCTATGGGGGTCAGGGCATCGCGCTGTTTCTCCGCCTCTGGAATTGACTTTATCTTCTCGACGGGGTTCTGCTCCAGATAGCGTTTCTCCACCATCCAAGAGCAAAGGGCCGAACACCAGGTGCGGTAGTTGTTTCTGGTCCTGGCAGATGAGTCGCAGTCCTCGAAGATGTAGTCCAGGAAATCCGATATCAGAGCTTGGTCGAACTGGTACATATATATAATAGGTAGGGGCCGGCTCTCAATGAAGTCCCTGAGGTAGCCTAGGCGGCTGGAGTAATCGTAGTGCGTCTTCTTCTTCATCGATCCTGCCGCCAGCATCTTCCTGATGTGGCCCTCGTAGATATCCAGTACGTCCTGGATCTGGGCATAGCCGCGACGGTCGCTCACGTCCGCCCAGGGGTTCCACCCTTTCCTGAGGCGGACAGTCACATTGGTAATGATTTCTGCTGCCCTTTCCCTGCGTAGCGAAACTTTCTTGATGCTGTCAAGCATGTATTTCTTGCGCTTCATCTTGCCGCTTGCGGGGTCGAAGCACTTGAAGTCAACGTACCAGTTCTGCCTGGTATGAAGTTTTGGAAGGGTGTAGTTCAGGATTTCTTCCGTTGGAGCGCCTTTGCGTCTTCTTTTTTGATCTTTTTTTTGAGCAAACATTTTTTTATACATTTTTTCGCCCGCTCAGGAGGATAAAATGTATTCCGTTAAACAAATCTGCCACTATTTTTGTCAATTATGTCCTGATTTTGTCTGACCTATATTGACGATAAAAGGGTTAAAACGCCATTTTTTAGCATTTTAACCCTTCGAAAGTTGCGGAGGCCCGACTCGAACGAACGACCTTTGGGTTATGAGCCCAACGAGCTACCAACTGCTCCACTCCGCGATGTTCATTGTTTTCGCTTGCAAAGGTACGCTTTTATATTTGAATTGGCAAATATTAATGAGATAATTTTTTAATTTCTTGTATTGTTGATTATTTTGTCTTATTTTTGCACAGTGTGAATGTTAGTAGTATTTAGAGCTATGACTGAAACAAAAGATAGAATAGTCAATGAGGCTCGTGAGCTATTTGCAAAAAAGGGCTATGACAATGTCAATGTCAATGATATAGCCTCGGCATGTGACATTGGACGCAGAACAGTCTATACCTATTTCACAGGTAAAGATGAAATTTATATGGCTGTTATCGAGACTGAGTTAGAAAGACTTATGGCTCGTATGGCAGCTGTTGCACAAGCAGATCTTTCTCCTGACAAAAAATTGTTGGAGATGATTTTTACCCGTTTGGTGGCCATTAAAGAAGTGGTACATCGAAATGGATCACTTAAAGCTGATTTTTTTCAGGATATAATGTTAGTTGAGAAAGTGAGGAAACGCTTCGATAGAAAAGAGATGGGCATTTTGCGAAGAGTACTCAATGAAGGAGTCAAGAAAGGCGTTTTTCATATAGATAATATAGGGCTTACTGCACAGATTATTCATTATTGTCTAAAAGGTTTAGAAGTGCCATATATTAAGGATACCTTAGGCATTGGTGTGTCAGATGCTATGGCAAAGAGAATTGTAGAGAATATTCTTGCAGGAGCATTGAGGGTAACGTATTAATTTAAGTTATTTAAAAAGATAGAATTATGGGACTTTTAGAAGGGAAGACTGCCCTAATTACAGGAGCGGCTCGTGGTATTGGTAAAGGAATAGCATTGAAATTTGCTAGTGAAGGTGCTAATATCGCTTTTACAGATCTAGTGATAGATGATAATGGTTTGGAAACAGAAAAAGAAATAGCTGCTTTCGGCGTAAAGGCTAAAGGTTATGCAAGTAATGCAGCAGAGTTTACTACCACAGAAGAGTTGGTTAAAAAAGTTGTTGCTGATTTTGGTAGAATAGATATATTGGTAAATAATGCAGGTATTACTAAAGATGCCTTGATGCTCCGAATGACAGAGGCTCAGTGGGATGCAGTTATTGCAGTCAATTTAAAGTCGGCATTCAATTTTATACATGCCATTACACCTATCATGTTGAAACAGAAGGCTGGTAGTATTATCAATATGGCTTCTGTGGTGGGCGTTCATGGCAATGCAGGGCAATGCAACTACGCAGCATCTAAGGCTGGTTTAATTGCATTGGCTAAGAGTATCGGACAAGAAGTAGGTAGCCGTGGCATTCGCGCGAATGCTATTGCTCCAGGATTTATTGACACTGCTATGACGCAGGCTTTGCCTGATGATATCCGTAAGGCTTGGATACAGAACATTCCTTTGCGTCGTGCTGGTCAAGTAGAAGATATAGCAAATGTAGCCACTTTTTTGGCATCTGATCTTTCGTCTTATGTTACTGGTCAGGTAATTCAGGTTGATGGCGGTATGAATATGTAATGGTAGTTATTTACGAGGACAACCATATTATAATTGTCAGCAAGGATGCTGGTGAAATAGTTCAAGGAGATAAGACAGGGGATACCCCCCTGTCTGAATCTGTTAAGGCATATATAAAAGAGAAATACAACAAGCCTGGCAATGTGTTTATTGGTGTACCACACCGACTTGATCGCCCAGTAAGTGGCATCGTCGTGATGGCAAGAACCAGTAAGGCCTTAAGTCGACTTAGTGAGATGTTTCGCGATGGTGAGGTAAAGAAAACCTATTGGGCCATTGTGAAGAATATGCCTCCAAAGAATGAAGATGAGTTGGTGCACTATCTAGTCCGTAATGAAAAACTTAATAAGAGTTTTGCATACGACATGGAAGTGCCTAACAGTAAAAAAGCCATTTTGCATTACAAGCTAATAGGCAGGTCTGACAATTATTGCCTTTTGGAAGTTGACTTGAAAACAGGAAGGCATCATCAGATACGTTGTCAATTGGCTAAGATAGGATGTCCTATTAAAGGAGACTTGAAATATGGAGCTGAGCGTTCCAACCCAGATGGAAGTATCTGTTTGCATGCTCGCAAGGTGAGTTTCCTCCATCCCGTAAAGAAAATTATGATAGAGGTTGAAGCTCTTGTTCCTCAGACCAATTTGTGGACTTCTTTTATTGTAAAATAAATTTTAAACCATGCGTATTAAGTTTACTTTTTTTGTTTTATCGGTGCTGGCATGCGCATTCATTAGTTGCAAATCAGCCCCTAACAATGATGACAATATGACAAGAGTAAAGATTGAAACTAATAAGGGTGATATCATTGTACAACTTTATAATGATACCCCCAAACATAAGGCCAATTTCTTAAAACTGGTGAAGGATGGCACGTATGAAGGCACTCTGTTCCATCGTGTTATCAATAATTTTATGATTCAGGCTGGTGACCCTAATTCCAAGACAGCTGCAAAAGACCAGCAGTTGGGTGATGGCGATGTAGGTTATACCATTCCTGCAGAGTTTGTCTATCCAGAGCGATTCCACAAACGTGGTGCTTTGGCTGCAGCTCGTCAGGGCGATCAGGTAAACCCCAAGAAAGAATCATCAGGTTGTCAGTTCTATATAGTAACGGGTCAGGTTTACAATGATTCTACCCTTGTCAATATGGAGAAGCGTAAGAACTATAACGTGTTGAATGCCGCTTTTTCTCAATTGGTTATGAAGAATAGAGAAGAGATTATGAACTTGCAGAAGAAGGGTGATGAGAAAGCCTTGATGGCAATGCAAGACAAATTGCTTGCTCAAGCTAGAGAACAGATTAAAGATGTACCTGAGTTTAAGTTTACCCAGGAGCAAGTAGAGGCATATACTTCCATCGGTGGAACCCCTCATCTGGATGGAGAATATACTGTATTTGGTGAGGTAGTTGATGGTATGAATGTAGTGGATGAAATCCAACAAGTGGCTACCAATACCAGCGACCGCCCAGTAGATGATGTTGTTATTAAAAAAATGACCATCCTTGATAATTAACAAGCAGACACTGGATAATGGACTGAGAATCGTGCATGTGCAAGATTCCAGTACCCAGATGGTTGCTGTAAATGTACTATACGATGTAGGTTCAAGAGATGAGCATCCTGATCATACAGGTTTTGCTCATCTCTTTGAGCATCTGATGTTTGGTGGGACTAAAAATGTACATGATTTTGATACCCCTTTGCAAAGGGCAGGAGGCGATAGCAATGCTTGGACTAATGCTGATGTAACGAATTATTATTCTACAATGCCTGCTCATCATATTGAGACCGCCTTGTGGATGGAGAGCGATCGAATGATGTCGTTGGATTTGTCAGAAAAGAACCTCGAAGTTCAACGTAAAGTAGTAATTGAAGAGTTTAAGCAACGATGTATGAATCTTCCATATGGTGATGTTAGCCATTTGATGTCACCACTTTGTTACAAAATTCATCCATATAGATGGCCTGTCATTGGTAAAGAACTTAATCATATAGCTAATGCTACAATTGATGAAGTTGCCAATTTCTATCATCGTTTTTATGTTCCTAATCGTGCTGTCTTGACGATTGTAGGTAACATTACTTGGAACCAAACACTTAATCTTGTGAAAAAATGGTTTGACGAATTGCTTACAGGTGATTATTATGTGCGCTCTCTACCTCAAGAGCCTCGTCAAACAGAACAACGTAGAATGAGTGTTGAGAGAAATGTACCACAAGATGCCTTGTATATTTCTTTCCATACCCCTCCCTTTCTGAATACGGATTATTACGCATGTGATATTATTTCCGATATTTTATGTAATGGTGATTCCAGCCGATTCAAGCAACGACTAATTCATGAGCGTAAATTGTTTACATCCATTGATTCTCCTATCACAGGCACTAGAGATGCTGGACTTTTTGAGATTAAAGGTAAGCTTAGGCCTGGTGTTTCTTTAGAGGAAGCAGAGCAAGTTGTTTGGGAAGAGCTTGATACTATGAGATATCAGTTAATTAATGACTACGAGCTTGAAAAGGTGAAAAACAAATTTGAGTCAGTACAGACATTTGGCAATATCAGCTATCAACGTGTCGCTTTTCGCCTTGCTTGGTTTGAACTTACGGAGAGAGCCGAACTAATAAACGAAGAATCAGAGCGTTACCGCACCGTTGATAACATCAGCATTCAACGTGTTGCCAACGATTTGTTCAATCCTACAAATGCTTCAATCTTGTATTACCGAAAAACAAACTAAACTTGTTTTTATACTTGAATAACATTAAAGCGCCTTGAACCAAATCAAACATAAATAAGAGGCTACATAGTTTACTACCGCTAAACCACCCGTTTAGTTCTACTAAAGCATCCGTTTACTACCGCTAAACAGCTTTTATTGTATAAAGCACCTTGTTTGTTGCTATTCAGTTAGAACGTTATTCTTTTTTCGACTTGATTCAGGGTGAATTGTGTCATTATTTCCCTTCATTTGTCATATAAATCGAAAGTTTTATCTATTTTTGCTTCGTAAACGAAGCAGGCATGTTTGATATCCGCAATTTGGTTGGCAACTGGAAGAAAGTACTGTTGTGGCTATTTTTAGTCCCCATAGGTCTTTTCCTAACGCTGATGGTATTGTTGTATGTACCTCCAGTGCAGAATTTCGTTTGCAAAAAAGTAGCTGCTGTAGCCTCTGAATCTTTGGGTATGGATATCAGTTTAGGACGTGTAGACCTACGTTTCCCCCTCAACCTGTTAGTGCACGATGTGCAGGCTGTTCAGCAAGGCGACACCTTGTTGGATGTGGCAAGTCTTAATGTGAGAGTAAAGGCTTGGCCCTTGTTGAAGGGTAAGGTGGATGTAATGAAGGCTGAACTATCTGATGCTAAACTAAATACTGCTAGCATGATAGAAGGTGTGCTGGTGAAGGGAAACGTGGGCAATCTCTCATTAGTAAGCCATCATGTTGATTTGAACACTCAGGAGGCATTTATTGACGATCTGTCGTTAGCAGATGCACAAGTGTATGTGTCTTATGCCGATACAGTACCTAGTGATAGTATATCCGAACCAGTTAATTGGGTAATCCGTCTTGAACAACTGAAACTGAGTCAAGTGGGGGTTGACTTTGAGATGCCTTTGGATACCCTGTCATTGAGTACCTTTATCAACGAAGCTGAACTGAAAGATGGTTTGGTGGATTTGGCCAATGAACGTTATGAGATACAAAACTTTGTATTGGATGGTAAGCGACTGTCTTTTGATTTTGGCGAAGATTTAAGAAGAAACAAAGCCGATGGTATCGACCCATCTCATCTCACACTTTATAATCTCCACATGGATGTGGATTCTATTCTGTATCAGGCTCCTGATATTAGAGCGATAATTAACGGACTGAGCTTGTTTGAACGTAGTGGTTTTGAAGTTTCTTCTATGACGGGTCGTTTTACGGCAGATAAAGGCGGCATGTATTTGGATGATTTGCGTCTCCTGACTCCCAATAGCGAAGCTTCAGTTAATGCAAAGATGCCGTTGGTCAATGGCCAATGGTCAAAAACTAACGAACTAACTGCTCGAATCAATGCTCGTATAGGTAAAGAAGATTTGCTCATGCTGGCAAGTAAAGATTTACTCGACGATAATTTCCGTAAACACTACCCCATTCATCCGCTTGTTCTGCGCGCAACAGTCAGTGGGAACCTCCAACGTTTGAATATTACACAGCTTAATGCAAACTTGCCAGGGGCCCTTTCGCTCAATAGTAGCGGTCAGATGTATCAAATTACCGATTCCTTGGCTCGTAACGGACAGATGACGCTTAATGCTCAGACGGGAGACGTCAAATTCCTTCTAGGGTTGGCTGGCATTCACCCAGATAACCTTTCCGTTACCATCCCAGATAGTATTCGAATGGCTGGTAACTTTTACATAGACGGCTCAAAACTTACCTCTCAGCTTAATGTTGTAGAAGGAAAAGGAAATGCTTCCCTCATCGGATCTTACAATCTTCTCAGTGAAGACTACGAGGCTGATGTCCGTATTGACTCCTTGCGAATAGACCATTTCTTGCCTCACGACTCAATCTACCTCTTTTCTGGGCATGTGATAGCCAAAGGCAAGGGAGTGGATTTTGCGTCCCCCCAATCGACGGGTCAGTTTGAAGCCATTGTTAATCAGATTCAATACAAAGAGATGGACATCCGCAACATCTCGGCAGATGGCTCTTTGCAGAATAGTAGGTTATCCATGAACCTGCAAGCCGATAACGACCTATTCCGCCTTTCCGGTAATGGTAGAATGCGTATGGATGTTCCTCATTTCAATGGCAATGTTGATTTGCAGGTTGATGATGTAAATTTGTATAAGTTAGGCCTTGCCTCTAAACCTTTGGATAAGCCGTTTGCTTTGCATATTACGGGTGTGGCTCGTCGTGACTCTGCTCAGTTTGACATAACTGGTGGTGACCTCGACTTGCGCTTGAAATCTCTCACTACCATCGACAAGTTATTGGCAGACGGGCGACATTTTGATGAAATTTTGAATAAACAGATTGAATCTCGTCAACTGAATCATGCTGAATTGCGCGCAGCCTTGCCTGCAGGAGGTTTACGCATTCGTGCAGGGAAGGATAATCCTCTGTCAGATTATCTGAAGACGGAAGGTATCTCTTTCGACAATGTATTGGTAAACTATGGCTTTACTCCAGAAATGGGTATCAATGGTAGAGCTTCTCTACATGGGTTGAGGGTGGATTCATTGCAACTTGATACTATTTATTTGACACTTCGTCAAGACACCTCACATTTGGCATTGCAAGGAGGAGTTATCAATGGCCCCCGCAATCCACAATATGTCTTCCATGCTTATTTGGATGGCGATATTCGCAGTAAGGATGTAAATATGAATATCAACTATATCGACGGGAAAGGGAAGACTGGTTTGCAGTTGGGATTTAATGCCCAGCCAGTAGTGAATGGCGGAAGAAATGGTGGGGCAAATGGATTGTTGGTCTATCTCACACCTGATGAACCTATTGTAGCCTATCGTAAATTCCTTTTCAACGAGAATAACAATTGGCTTTATCTGCATCAGGACAAGCGTCTGTATGCAAATATAGACATGAAAAGCGACGAAGGTTTGCGTTTCCGAATGCGAAGTGACCGCAGTGATACGATATCTTTGCAGAATATGACAGTAGAACTCTCTCGTCTCAAGCTGCAAGAGCTTTCCTCTATCTTACCTTATATGCCTGAACTGGGAGGTTTAATTACTGTAGATGCCACATATCTGCAATCAGCCACTTCTATGCAGGTCAGTGCTGAATCTATGATTGATTCATTGACTTATGAACACAAGCCTGTCGGCGATGTGAACGTAGGTTTAACTTGGTTGCCAGAAGGTACTAACAAGCATTATCTTGACTCTTATCTGATGCTCGATGACGAAGAAGTGGTGATGGCGAGTGGTACGTTGAAGGGAGATTCTTTGAATATTGATACTGACATTGAAGAATTCCCACTTCGTGTAGCTGATGTTTTTGTCCCTGATGGTTTGGTTAATTTCTTAGGCAAGTTACAAGGCAATTTACAGTTGAGAGGTGTTACTGATAAGCCAAGAGTCAATGGCGAAGTTACGATGGACGACGTATCGATTGTTTCTAGACAGGCTGGCGCACGGTATAGATTGGATAATCGGCCTATTATAATTACTGCTAACCAGATGGTACTAAATGATTTTTCCATCTATACCACAAGCGATAATCCTTTTGTAGTAAAGGGCGTAGTTGATTTTAGGGATATCTCTAATCCTTCAGCTGTGCTGTCTCTTCGTGCAAATAATTACACTTTGCTTGATGCACCGAAAACGCGAGAGAGTCTGCTATTTGGCAAAATATTCGTAGATATGAATGCTACGATACGAGGACCTCTTTCTGGTTTGGTAATGCGTGGACAGATGAATGTGTTGGGCGATACCAATGCAACCTATGTAATGGCTAACTCCCCACTTACTGTGGAAGATCGTTTGGATGGTTTGGTTACATTCGTTTCCTTCAATGATACGTTGAATTCAGCAAAGAATGAGCAGAATGCCATGTCATTAGGTGGTTTGGACATGAACATGACAGTACACATCGATGATGCTGTTCGCTTACGTGCTAATCTTACGACAGACGGCAGCAAGTATGTTGAACTTCAAGGTGGAGGTGACCTTAATATGTTTTATACACCTCAAGGTGACATGAATCTTACTGGTAGGTACACTCTTTCTGGTGGTACTATGAAATACTCTTTGCCAGTTATCCCATTGAAGGAGTTTACGTTCACCCAGGGCAGCTACGTGGATTGGCGTGGTGACATCATGAATCCTCGACTGAATCTCACGGCATCAGAACGAGTACGTGCTTCTGTAAGTGATGGAGATAATAGCACCCGCCGCACTGACTTTGATGTGTCTGTTTCTATAAAGAATACACTGGAAGCACCTGATTTGAGTTTTGATCTGTCGGCTCCTAATGATGGCAATATTCAGAATGAACTACAATCCATGAGTACTGATGAACGCAGCAAGGCAGCTATTACCATGTTGGCAACGGGTATGTATATGGGTAATAGTGGGGCAGGAAGTGGTTTGACGATGGGTGCTGCTCTTAACAGTGTCTTGCAAAGCCAAATTAACTCGTTGGCTGGTTCTGTGTCAAATGCATCGTTTAGTGTGGGTATAGAAGATCGAGAACTGAATACAGGGGCTACTCAAACTGATTATACATTCCGCTATTCACAACGTTTCTTTAATGACAGAGTGCAAATCATAATTGGTGGCAAGATATCTACAGGAAGTAACGCTACCAATGATATGGATTCGTTTATTGACAATGTTTCGTTGGAATATCGTTTGGATAGCGGTGGTACTCGTTATATACGTGCATTTCATAATAAGAACTACGAAAACTTGCTGGAGGGTGAGATTACAGAAACAGGTGTTGGTTTCTTGTATAGGAAGAAGCTTGACAGCTTGAGTGATTTGTGGATGTGGGCACGAAAAAAGAAATGACGATGAATAAGATAAAGTTCATAGTATTGTTACTGGTGACATCAATGATTTGTGCATGTTCTGTCACTAAAAACTTGCCAGAAGGTGAGGTGCTGTATGTTGGCCAGAAACCTATGCAGATTCAAGGCGATGACAGCCTCAGTAATGTGGGTGTAGTAGCATTAGAGGAAGTGAAGGCTGCGCTTGCTACAGCTCCAAACAATGCTTTTCTTGGGAGTTCGTCTGTACGAACACCATTTCCAATAGGTCTTTGGTTATATAATGCCTTTGCTAAAAGTGAGAGTGGTTTGGGCAAATGGTTATTCAAT
This sequence comes from uncultured Bacteroidales bacterium, assembly GCA_902779085.1. Taxonomy (GTDB): domain Bacteria; phylum Bacteroidota; class Bacteroidia; order Bacteroidales; family Bacteroidaceae; genus Bacteroides. The sequence goes on from CACYZY010000001.1 coordinate 19,990, forward strand.
CATTTTGCTGCAGATCCCGTTCTCATTTCTAGTGTTAATCCTGGTATCCGTTCACAGGCAGCTAAAAATATATTACGTGATTATGGCTATTTTCGTGGTAATGTTACATATGAAGTGATACCACAGGAACATGACTCCTTACAAGCAAAGGTTCAGTATAAAGTCAGTATGAACCAACCATATTTCATTGATACGGTTTATTACAAAGGGTTCTCTTCACGCACAATGAGTATTTTCGAACGAGCCCGTAGCCGTTCTTCTATAGTGCCTGGCACTCAGTTCAATATCACAGACCTAAATGCTGAACGTGTTCGTTTGAGTAATCTTTTGCGAAATGTAGGTGATTATTATTTTCGCCCTGATTATATTACTTATCAAGCAGATACTACTTTGGTGCCTGGAGGAGGTCATGTAAGCTTACGTATGGTGCCAATTGATGGAATACCGACCGCTGCGCAGAAGCCTTTTGTTGTTGCCTCTACTACTGTAAATTTCTTTGGTGCAAAAGGGGAAGCGCCTAATGATTCTACCTCTTACAATGGAGTGAAGATTAATTATTATAACAAAGTGCCTGTGCGTCCTAAGATGCTATATCGATGGCTTGATTACAACAACTATCGTATGAAGAGGCGAATGGACGATTCTACAGGTGTAAGTCGTACAGCTCCTCGCAACCGTTATAGTCTGCAGCGACAGACTCGCATACAGGAACGTCTTGCTAATTTGGGCATTTTCCGCTATCTAGAGATGCAATATGTGCCTCGTGACAGTACATTGGTGGGTGATACGTTGGACGTGGTGATGAATATGATGATGGATAAGCCCTATAGTGTGACGGCAGATTTCAATATGAAGATGAAGAGCAACGACCAGATGGGTCCTGGTGCTTCACTGGGTATAACACGCAATAACATATTTGGTGCAGGTGAGAGTCTCAGCGTTATGCTCACTGGAGCTTATGAATGGCAGACGGGCAAAAACAGTTCCTCTGACATGAATAGTTATGAGTATGGCATAACAGCAAATCTCATGTTCCCTCGTGTAGTGTTTCCTCGTATTGGAAAGCGTGAATACGATTTTCCTGCCACCACTACTTTCTCGCTGTATGCCAACCAGCTAGTACATCCCAAGTATTATCATATGAGGGCTTTTGGCGGTAGTGCTACTTATGAGTTCCAACCTACGAGTAAGTATAAGCACTCGTTAACTCCCCTTAAACTTACTTATAATACCACTACTCATCAAACAGATGATTTTTGGGAACTCTTCAACCAAAATCCTGGTTTGTACGCAAGTTTGAGTGATCAGTACATACCCCAGATGGAATACTCTTTGACATTTGATGATTCAAAAGTGCGTGGAGTCAAAAATGTTAAGTGGTGGCAAGTTACATTTGCCTCAGCTGGTAATGTTACGGCAGCCATATATAAGTTAGCTGGCAGAGATTGGAAAGAACGTGAAAAGAAATTCTTAGGGTCACCTTTTGCACAGTTCCTTAAATTGAATACTGAGTTCAGATACCACTATGTGCTAAACAACGATATGATGCTGGCTATGCGTGCCGCAGGAGGTGTCGTATGGGCATATGGCAATTCTCTCTATGCTCCGTTTACTGAGTTGTTCTATGTGGGCGGTGCTAATAGCGTTAGGGCTTGGCCTGCTCGTCGTATTGGGCCTGGTGCTAATACGCCCGATAAAGATAACCGTTTCTTCTTCATGCATGTTGGTGATATGAGACTCGAAGCCAACATTGAATTCCGTTTCCGCTTGTTTGGCGATTTGCACGGTGCATTGTTTCTCGATGCTGGCAATGTGTGGAACTTGCGTAACCATGAGAATGAGGAAGCTGAACAGCTCAGATTTAAGAATTTATTTGATCAGCTGGCATTGGGCACAGGTTTAGGCTTGCGCTATGACCTCGACTTTCTGGTGTTCCGTCTGGATTGGGGTTTAGGCCTGCATGCTCCATATGATACAGGTAAGAAAGGTTATTTCAACATGCCGAAGTGGAATGATGCGATGGCGTTACATTTCGCTATTGGCTATCCGTTCTAGAATATAAACTAAAAACTAAAAGCATAAGAACTAAAATGAAACCTACTTTATTTTTACTTGCTGCTGGTATGGGAAGCCGCTATGGTGGCTTGAAGCAGCTTGATGGTCTGGGACCTAATGGAGAGACCATCATGGACTATTCTATTTATGATGCAATTCATGCTGGCTTTGGTAAGCTGGTGTTTGTCATTCGTAAGGATTTCGAGGCTGATTTCCGTGAGAAGATTATCTCCAAGTACGAAGGCCATATTCCTTGTGAACTGGTTTTCCAGAGTATCAATGATCTTCCTGAAGGTTTTACATGCCCTGAAGGTCGTCAGAAACCTTGGGGCACCAACCATGCAGTGATGATGGGTGCACCAGTAATCAATGAACCGTTTGCCGTTATTAATTGTGATGATTTCTATGGCCGCGACAGTTTTGAGGTAATGGGCAAGTGGCTGTCTGCTCTGCCAGCTGGCTCAAAGAATGTATATTCTATGGTGGGCTTCCGTGTTGGCAATACACTGAGCGAGAGCGGCACTGTAAGTCGAGGTATCTGTGAAACCAATGATAATCGTCTGCTTACCTCTGTGGTGGAGCGTACCAAGATTATGCGTCGAGACGGTGAGGTGCAATACCTTGACGATGATGATAAATGGGTGAGCACTCCAGAAACTACCCCTGTAAGCATGAACTTCTGGGGCTTTACCCCTGACTACTTCCAGTATAGCGAGGATTACTTCAAGTTCTTCTTAAGCGATGAGAAAAACATGACCAACCTCAAGAGTGAATTCTTTATCCCTTTAATGGTAGATAAACTCATCAATGATGGTACCGCTACTTGTGAGGTACTCGACACTACCAGCAAGTGGTTTGGCGTCACTTATCCGGAAGATCGTCAGAGTGTAGTAGATAAAATCAAGGCTTTGGTCGATGCTGGTGTATATCCCAACAAATTGTTTTAAACAATAAAATATTTTTACAATCTATTTTAGATTTGTAAAATAAATGTACTATATTTGCAGTGGTGGTTTATCTATCACTGCTTTTTTCTTTTTAACCTTAAACTAACTGATTATTAGAACTATGAAGCTTCTGAAAAGTTCCTTTACTGCGAAGTAAAAGGAACTTTTTATTTCATCACGTATTTCATACTGTCTTATTAGCGTCGTTGATAATGTTTTGTTGGAAAGGTTTCAGATAGGTCTCGGTGACCTTAATGGACGAATGTCCCATTGATTGAGAGATAATGGCTGGGTTGATGTTGCAGATAAAAGCCTTTCCTGCTGCCACAGCACAACCCGGCAAAGTTCTATAATGACCAGATGATGAGCTACAACCTTCCTGAACTGATTGAGGACAGGGTAAAGACCAGCCAACGTAAGATTGCGCTAACACTCAGGAATACTGAAGGGCAAAACATGTCATTCAGACAATAGAACAATACTATTGTGAAGACTATGACATTACTAATGTGATGGCGTAAGAGCTACTAATGTGTATGCGTTGTCTTTAGGATTATTCTTGTTACAGTATCTCCCGTGGGTTGTCGCAGTATCTCCTATGGGCCGTTCCAGTATCTGCTATGAGTTATCGCAGTATCTTCTATACCCCCATGGCAGATACTGCGTTTACCCGTGGCAGGCTTTGCCGTCACCCATAAGATGCTTCGCAGACTTTAGTAGCAAGCTTCCCCCTTTCTAATAGCAAACATTCCCGCCGCAGATAGTAGATATCGGAACAAAAAGTGCTGGCTATTATCCCCGTTTTTTTCTGTTCAACTGTTCGTTGTTCGGATTTTTCGGCATGTAAAGTTTCTCATATTTCGTGGGATAAAAATAAATTCCTCACGAGGGGAAAATTAATTCCTCGTGAGGGAGAAAAAACTACCAGAATGGGAGTTCCTTTTTACATAGAAGCTTTCATAGCATTGATGATAGCAGAAGTAAAGCCATCATGCTCCAATTGGTTGATGCCTTTGATGGTGAGACCGCCAGGGGTACATACCTTATCAATCTCTACACTTGGGTGAGTGTCGTTCTGGAGGATTAGTTCTGCAGCACCCTTGACGGATTGTGCAACCATTCTTAAAGCTTCAGCAGGTCGTATACCTAACTCAATGCCAGCCTGCATAGCGGCCTGGATATATTTCAGTGCATAGGCTATACCACATGAGGTGAGCGAAGTGCATGCTGCCATTTTGCTTTCAGGCACCAGCATCGCCAACCCCATCTCATTGAAAATGTCGAGTAGTAGTTTTTCTTGCTCAGCAGTAGCATTGCGTGAAGCTATGATGGTGGTGCTTTGTAGCAAACTGATGGCAGTATTGGGGATAAGGCGAAACATAGTCATCTCTTTGTAGCCAGTAAATGTTGCCAGTTGCTCAAAACTGATGCCAGCAGCTACAGATACCACTATTTGATTCTGACGGAGTTTTAATGCATGCAAAACCTCTTCCATCAACCAAGGCTTGACAGCCAGTACCACCATATCAGCCTGTTGAGCTGCTTCCACATTGTCGTTAGTGGTCTTGATGGCAGGACATGCTGCCTGCAGCGCATCTAATTTGCCTTGAGAAGGATTAGATACAATGATGTCATTTGCGGCAACAAAGCTACCTTGCGCTAAGCCTTTGGCAATGGCGCCTCCCATATTCCCTGCTCCTATAATTGCTACTTTCATAACACTTTGTTTAGTCTATTGATAAATTCTTCTGCTTCAGCCATGCTTAGGCAGAGTGGAGGAAGCAAACGCAAAACATTCGTGCCACTAGCGCCCGTAAACACATGTTGCTCATGCAGTAAGTGAAGACGTAGTTCCTTGATGGGTTCTTCAAATTCCAGACCTATCATAAGACCTTTGCCACGTACCTCTTTGATGCCTTTTACTTGCTTGAGTTGCTCTAGGAGATAAGCGCCTACTTTTGCTGCATTATCCACCAAGTGTTCCTGTTCGAAAACATCAATCACTGCCAAAGCTGCACTACATGCCAAATGGTTACCTCCAAATGTAGTACCTAGCTGACCATAGACTGGTTTGAACATTGGACTGATGAGTACCCCTGCCATAGGGAAACCATTGCCTATACCCTTGGCTACAGTGATAATATCCGGGCGTATGCCACTATACTGATGTGCAAAGAACTTACCCGTTCTTCCATAGCCACTCTGGATTTCATCTAATATTAAGACGGTACCATATTGAGTGCATGCCTCACGCAAAGCTTGCAAGAAACTATCAGTAGGAATCTTTATTCCACCCACGCCCTGAATGCCTTCGATGATGACGGCGCACACGTCGCCCTTGGCCAATTCTTGCTGCATTGCCTCTATGTCGTTGAGGGGCAAATAAGTAATGTGGCCATTGGCATTGATTGGTGCGATGATCTTAGGATTGTCAGTAGCCTCTACTGCCAAAGATGTACGTCCATGAAAGGCCTTGTTGAAAGATATTACACGTGTTCTACCAGTATGGAAAGACGCTAACTTCAAAGCATTCTCATTGGCTTCGGCACCACTATTGATTAAGAAAAGGCTATAGTCGTCATATCCGCTAATTTTACCCAAGCGCTCAGCAAGTTGTTGCTGCAGACGGTTGATAACTGAGTTGGAGTAGAAGCCCAATGTGGCCACTTGCCTGCTAATACTTTCTACATAGTGTGGATGGGCATGACCAATGGATATCACTGCATGACCACCATACAGATCCAGGTATTCATTGCCTTTGTCATCCCATACGTGGCATCCTTTGCCCTTAACTATGTTTACATCGAATAGCGGATATACGTCGAATAGATTCATTGCTCAAAATGCGGATGGTTTGAGTTGCAAACCAACCTTTTCTTCTAAGTTAAACATTAAATTCATATTGTGTACGGCTGTTCCACTGGCTCCCTTCAGTAAGTTGTCTATGCAGGAGATAATCAGTAGTTTGTCCCCATGCTTCTCTAAATGAAGCAGACACTTGTTGGTATTCACCACCTGTTTGAGGTCGATATTCTCTCGTACTACATGTGTGAAAGAGTCGTCTTCATAATAATCTGTAAAGATGCGATAGAGCTCCTCGATCTCCATTTTCGTCTTCACCGTTACCATAGCGAAGATGCCACGAGGGAAATCTCCACGAACAGGAATGAAATCTATCTCGTGGTCAAAGCTTTGTTGCAGCTGTTGGATTGACTGCTTGATTTCTGGCACATGCTGATGCTGGAAAGCCTTATATACGCTGAGGTTGTTGTCTCGCCAACTGAAATGGCTGGTAGCTTGTGGCTTAACACCTGCTCCGGTACTGCCCGTGATGGCGGTTACCATCACGTCGTCATTCAACATCAGATGTTTGGCAAGCGGCAATAAAGCCAACTGTATGGCAGTGGCAAAACAACCAGGATTGGCCACATGTTGCGCTGAGCAAGTAGCACGACGATTTAATTCAGGCAAGCCATATACGAAATCGTGACTCTCATCCTTCAGGCGATAATCCATTGATAAATCAATCACTTTCAACCCTTCCGGCAAAGTATGACTCTCCATGAAACGACGTGTGTCACCATGTCCCATGCAGAAAAACAGTACGTCTATAGTGTCAAGTGGCAGTTGGTCAGTAAATTCCAAATCAGTCTCACCCAATAATCCACTATGTACGTCAGTTATCTTGCGACCTGCATTACTTTGGCTATTAATGAAAATAATCTCAGCCTCAGGATGGTTAATCAACAGGCGAATCAATTCACCTGCTGTATATCCTGCCCCGCCTATAATTCCTATCTTTATCATATTATTTTTCGTAAGGGATAACTAACCACATGATAAGGTATGCCAGCAAACCAGTACCTGCAAAAATCAACAGCAGAACAAATACCAGTCGCAAAATAGTAGAGTCTAGTCCGAAATATTTTCCCAAGCCGCCACATATACCGGCTATCATCTTGTCAGTTTTCGATCTTCTTAATTGCTTGTCTTCCATATTCTAATTCTTTTAAAGTTCGTCTTCAAATTTATGTGATGCATAGAAAGCTCTCAGTGCAGTGGAAGATACCTTGATAAAACCTTTGGCATCTTCAGCAGTCCAACCCTTTTGCATTTCACCATACTCGCCAAACTTGTTCTTTACCAAGTCGTCTTTGCTCTCCACACCCACGGTAGAGAAACCCAAAGGACGAAGTTCAAGGATGGCTGTACCGTTCACATGGCGTTGTGAACTGGTAAGCATGGCCTCGATGTCGCGCATTACAGGTTCCAGATACTGGCTTTCATGCAGGAACATGCCATACCAGTTGGCTACCTGGTCTTTCCAATATTGTTGCCACTTGCTCAACGTATATTTCTCTAGGAAACGATGGGCACCGATAATCAGCATAGGAGCTGCAGCCTCGAAGCCTACACGACCCTTGATGCCTATAATGGTGTCTCCCACATGCATATCACGACCAATTCCGTAAGCTGCACCAATCTCCTCCACTTTTTGGATGGCCTTGATAGGGTCGTCATATACTACATCGTTAACAGCTTTCAACTCGCCTTTTTCGAAAGTTAGTCGCAACTGCTCTGTGCCTTCTTTGGTGCAGTGTTTCAGGTAAGCACTTTCGGGCAAACCTTGAGCTGAATCCAGAATCTCACCGCCACAGATGCTGGTACCCCACAATCCAACGTTGTATGAATATTTAAGTTTGGCAAAGTCAGCGGGGAAACCATTTTTGTTCAGATAGTCAATCTCGTCTTGACGACTCAACGCCATATCTCTTGTCAACGTAATGATTTCCTTTCCAGGAGCCATCACCAGGAAAGTCATGTCAAAGCGTACCTGATCATTGCCGGCACCAGTTGAACCATGAGCAATGGCATCTGCACCAATCTCATTGGCATAACGGGCAATGGCCAATGCCTGGAATATACGCTCAGAGCTTACTGAAATAGGGTAGGTGCCATTGCGCAGCACATTGCCATACACCATGTATTTCAGACTCTTTTCGTAATACTCGCGTGTCACATCTAAAGTGACATATTTTACTGCACCTAACTTATATGCGTTTTCTTCATTCGTTTTCAGTTGCTCTTCACTGAAGCCACCTGTGTTAGCGCTTGCAGCATATACTTCATATCCTTTTTCCTTGGCAAGGTACATTACGGTGAATGATGTATCGAGTCCACCGCTGAATGCCACTACTACTTTCTTCTTGCTCATATCTTAATATACCTATTATATTTGTTTAAACTTTTATACTTTATATGGGTCTTCTGGATGATCCTTGGGGTCATACAGCATGGCTGTACAGATACAGAATTTGCGATTCTTTTCCATCAGAATGTGATGATTGATGCAACCTTCGCAACCCTTCCAAAAAGCGTCATCATCGGTAAGTTGGGCAAAAGTTACAGGAACATAGCCTAATTCCGTATTCATTTTCATCACAGCAGCACCACTGGTAAGACTGAATATTTTAGCCCATGGCCAACGCAGGCGAGCCAGCTTGAAAGTGGCATCTTTGATACGCTTTGCAATGCCACGACCTTGATAATCAGGGTGTACAATCAAACCAGATGTTGCAACAAACTGCTTGTTGCCCCAACTCTCAATATATGAGAATCCCACAAACTCGTCACCTTTCAAGGCAATCACTGCTTTCCCTTCCTTTATCTTGGTGGCTACATAATCGTAGGTACGTTCAGCTATACCAGTACCACGCACTTTGGCTGCTTCCCTTATAGTATCTAATATGGTGTTTACGTAAGCTACATGGCTGGGATCAGCCACCATCACCTCTATTTCATTATTGTCCATATTCATTATCGTTATTATTATCTTGTATGTTCGGGAATACAGTTTCCAGTATTTCCATTACTTGATTTTTAGTTAAACGTCTAGAGGTAACCATCATGATGGTATCGTCACCAGCTATGGTACCTAATACACCTTCAGGCTTTTTATTGTCTATATCATATGCCATACCGCTGGCATAACCTGGGCGAGTATGTATTACAGCTATGTTTGCAGCTACATCAACTGAAATGAAACCGCTGGCATTCAGCATGTCGCTAACACGTTGATGTGTCTGGCGTCTATACATTACATCGTTGGGTAATACATATACGTAATTACCTTCCAAATTAGCAGCTTTGGCTACTTTCAATTGCTTTAAATCTCTCGACAGTGTGGCTTGTGTAACATAAAACCCCTCTTTTTGAAGTTCTTGCATCAATTCTTCTTGCAAGCGTATCTCTTGGCTCGAGATAATCATCTTGATGGTACCTAATCTGTCTGCTTTCTTCTTCATTTGAATAAATATTCTAAAATTTGCGCAAATATACAGCTATTTTTTGAAAATATATTCATTTCTTCCTTTTTTTTTATTCTTTGGTGTTTTTTTTTGCAATAACCCATAGAAAGCATTATTTTTGGACTTGTCTTTAAACTGACTGATACCATGAGATATTTTGTAGCTATATGGTTGGTAGCATTTGCTTGCTTTTTTTCTTCATGCTCTCAGAAAGCAAAGGTGACGTTGGTGCAGCAACGGGTGGAAATGCTTTCTAATCCAATGGGTATTGATGTTCAAGTACCTAGATTTAGCTGGATTATACAGTGTGAGGCAAAGGAGGTGAAGCAAACGGGCTATCACATATTAGTAGCATCATCTTTGGAAAACCTCCATGATGGGATAGGCGATTTATGGGACTCAGGTGAGGTTCCTTCTGATTCCTCTATTTTTATATCTTATAAAGGTAAATCATTAGAGAGTCGTCAACATGTGTATTGGAAAGTGAAAGTACAAACCAATCGAGGTGCCTCCTCGTGGAGTGAACCTAATACATGGACAATGGGGTTGCTTAACGCATCTGACTGGCAAGCGCAATGGGTAGGGCATAGCGCATTTCCTCTTGATAAATTAAAAGGACATACTGTAGTGCCAGCTCGTTATTTACGCAAAGAATTCACTGTTGAGAATAAAGAAGTGGAGCGGGCTACTTTATATATTTGCGGACTAGGCTTGTATGAGGCCTACATCAACGAGCAACGAATTGGTGAGCAGCAATTAGCACCTACTCCTACTAATTATAAGAAGAGCGTTAAGTACAACGTGTTTGACGTCTCGGAACAACTTTCAAAAGGTAATAATGCTATTGGTGTGGTATTAGGTAATGGAAGATATGTATCCATGCGAATGCCTGGTGAACCTTCAAGTAAGGATGTGGAGCATTTTGATGTACCTAAATTGTTGCTACAACTTGAAGTTGAATACGCTGATGGAAGTAGACAATTGGTATGCAGTGACAGTACATGGAAATTGTTAGTGGATGGCCCTATACAGGCCAACAATGAATTTGATGGAGAAATATACGATGCCAATAAGGAAATGCCTGGATGGAATAAAGCTGGTTTCAATGACATCATGTGGATGCGAGTTGAGACCATGGATAAACCTGGAGGCGAACTGTCTGCGCAGGCTAACCCCAACATCATGGTGATGGACACGCTTCACCCTATTGCAATGAATGAAGTAGAAGAAGGTGTATATGTGTTGGATATGGGACAAAACATGGTGGGTTGGTTGCAGATGAAGGTCAAAGGGCAGAAAAACGACAAAATTACTCTTCGCTTTGCCGAGTTGTTGAACAAAGATGGTACACTTTATACGGCTAATCTGAGGTATTCAACTCCAAAAGATGTAGTTATTCTGAAAGATGATCAGCCCTTTACATGGCATCCGACGTTTGTTTATCATGGCTTCCGTTATGTTGAAGTGAAAGGTCTGGCATATAAGCCGTCATTGTCTGATTTCGAAGGACATGTGCTATATGACGAGATGGATACCACTGGCTCGTTTGAGAGTTCCAACGCAATGCTGAATAAGATTTATGCCAATGCATTCTGGGGGATACGTGGTAATTATAGAGGGATGCCTACTGATTGTCCTCAACGTGATGAGAGAATGGGGTGGTTTGGAGATCGAACGACTGGTTGTTATGGCGAGAGCTATATTTTCAATAACCATAGCCTTTATGCAAAATGGTTGGATGATATTGAGGCGGAGCAGACAGAAGAGGGTAGCTTGCCAGATGTGGCGCCTGCCTTTTGGGATATCCGTAGTGATAACATGACGTGGCCAGGAGTATTTCTTACAGCAGCCAATATGCTCTATGAGCGCTATGGCGATATGCAGCCAATAGTGAAGCACTATCCTGCTATGAAGAAATGGATGACCTATATGAAGAATAAATATGGTGTGGATGGCATCATCACCAAAGATACTTACGGCGATTGGTGCATGCCTCCAGAAAAACCAGAACTGATTCATTCCCAAGACTCTTCCCGTATCACTGCAGCTGGTGTGCTGTCCACAGCTTTCTATTATAACTTTTGTATCCTTATGGCAAAGTTTGCTGCCACTCAAGAATTGGCGGATGATGAAGCTTTTTATCTGGCAGAAGCAGAAACTACCAAAGAAGCTTTTAACCAAAAGTATTACAATAAGGATGAAAACTATTATGATAACAATACTGTAACAGCCAACATTTTACCTTTACGTTTTGGAATGGTGGAGGAGGGGAACCGTCAGAAAGTGTTTGACAATATATTGCGTACTACAGTCAATGTCTTTGATAGCCATATAAGTACGGGTGTGGTGGGTATACAGCAACTCATGCGTGGACTTACCGACTATGGCTATGGTGAATTGGCATTGCAGATAGCTACTAATTCAACTTATCCAAGTTGGGGCTATATGGTGGAAAATGGAGCTACTACCATTTGGGAACTGTGGAATGGTAATACTGCAGATCCTGCTATGAATTCAGGTAACCATGTGATGTTATTGGGAGATCTTGTCATTTGGTTATACGACTACTTGGCAGGTATTGCTCCAGATGAACCTGGCTTCAAAGTGGTGAAGATGCGTCCATACCCCATTAAAGGTCTTGACTATATTCAAGCGTCTTATAACTCAGTCTATGGAGCTATCAAGAGTAGTTGGAAAAAAGAGAATGGACTTTTTGATTGGCACATCACTATTCCTTCTAATACCACAGCCAATGTTTTTGTGCCTTGTGGTTCAGAAGAGATGTATAAAGGTCTGAAAATCAAAATACAGAATATGGGTACACGTTTTCTCGGCCAGCAAGGTCAGTTTGCTGTATTCTCCTTCCCGTCTGGTACCTACCATATCACAGTCCCGTGGGAAGAGTGAAAAAGATATTATGAAGACGATTTATTTACTCAGATTGTGATTGATGACAAACTCGATGAACTCACGAACAGCTCCATCGCCACCTTTGTTCGTACAGATATAGTTCGCCAAGTCTTTGACTTCCTGGCAAGCATCCGCAGGGCAACCTGTTATCCCACACTCTTTCATGCAAACGATGTCGAGTATATCATCGCCTATATAGGCCACATTCTCCTTTTGGCAATCATATTTCTTCATCAGGTCTTTCAGTGCGTCCAGCTTGTTATGCTTGCCCTGATAGAGTTCTGTAATGTGCAGTTCCTTTGCCCTATTTTCCACAATTTTAGATAATCTACCTGTAATGATGGCTGGGATGATGTTGTGTGCTGGTAGAATCTCGTTAACCCCATATCCGTCACGTATGTTGAACGACTTGAAAATTTCTCCCTCTGGCCCTATGTTTATCTTGCCGTCGGTAAGTGTGCCGTCAACATCCATAACAAAAAGTTTTATCTTTTCATTCATGTCTTAATTCATTTTAATTTACTATTTCGCATTCACGCTTGATGTTATCGATAATGTCTTTGTAAGACCCTCTATGACCAAAGAGTGAAGATGTGCCAAGAACAAAACCATCGATATTCTGTTTGCTCCATCTCTTCATTCTCTCCAAAGAGCAAGCACCATCTAGAATGATTTCAAAGTTGCATTTACTTTTGTAAGTCATTAGTTGCTCCAGCTTTTGATCAACATAAGGCAAGTAAATGTGACCTGCAAAACCTGGCTTAACCCCCATGACGAGCACGTTGTCAACAAGATTATAAAGTTCTTTCAAACTATCAATTGTCGCTTCTGGATTGATAACAATACCAGGTCTTAAACCATACTCCCTGATTTTTTCAATTACCTTTTTAGGATGTTTATCAGAATCGGGATGGAAATATATGATATCTACGCCTGCATCGGCAAACATTTTGATGTATTTTCCTGGTCTGAAAACCATCATGTGAAGTTCGGTCACAAGCGATGTGTTTCTGCAAACCGACTTCACATCACCCAGTCCCAATGCAAAGTTAGGTACATATTGGCCGTCCATAAGGTCTAAGTGCAAGCGAGTGGCGCCTGCAGCCTCAAGGCTCAATGCCTCCTCTTTGAGGTTGTCGAAATTGGCGCACATTAAAGATGGTGAGTAAATCATATGTTATCCCTCCAGTATTTTTGAAACGAAAGACAGTTCTATCTGATGTGTATTCAGTTCCTCACCTGGCCACAGTATGATAGTTGAGCCTGGGGGCACTTGCATACCTTCAGCGTTGAGTGTTCCTATCACTGTAGTGAAGCACTCAAGCATGTTGCTTTTGTTTATATATTGTTCAATGCCTTTTATTAACTTTGTACTATATGTCATTTCCTTAATTTCTTCTTGTTTATAAGTCTTGACCACGGATTTCAATTTGATATTTAAAGAACTGGTTGCTTTGTCAACATGCAGTTCGCGCTTGTTACCTTGTGCATCCACTCTATCGTAGTCATAGAAGCGATAGGTATAATCAGAACCTTCCTCTATCTCATAAACCAGACTCCCAGCAGTAATGGCATGTAGGGTTCCAGGCTCCACATATACATAGTCACCCTTCTTAACAGAAAGTGTGTCTGCCATTTCCATAAATTGACCTCTTTGAATCATTAGTTGCTCTTCTTCCTCATCGAGACAGGTACATCCGTTAATGATGATGCCAGATAGAGGTGCTTCGATAAAATACCACGATTCTCTTTTCCCTCTTGCATTGTGCTCTAATTCGTTTGCCATCTTATCATTGGGGTGAACCTGTATGCTTAAGTTCTCATGCGCTTCTGTCAATGCTAGGGTCAAAGGGAAATACTCATAGTGAGAGAGGTGGAAGTCTTCCTTAAAAAGAGGGAATATATTATTTAAGCACTGGCCCTTCCATTTGCCGTTGAGAATCTCGTTAGATACTCCTTTGCGACAATACAAAGAGTACAGGTGACCAATTGAGTCACCTTCCACTCCTGTGTATTGGCTAATCTTGGAGCCACCCCAGATGGTATTATGAATAATTCGCTTTAGTATCAACATAGCCCACTCATTCTAATGTAACTTCCCTAATGCGCATGATTTGGCGCAATAATCGCTCTGTTGCGTCAAGTCGCAACATACAACTACCATCGCATAAAGCCACTGATGGGTCATTATGTACCTCCATAAAAATACCTGAAAGAACACCAGTAGCTACTGCTGCTTTTGCCAAATAAGGAACATATTCGCTTTTGCCGCTATTGCCATAGTTAAAGCCACCACCACTGATTTGAACGCTATGAGTAGCATCAAAAATCACGGGATGTCCTAATTTAGCTAACCTAATCAAGCCAGTCATATCGACAACTAGAGTATTATAGCCAAAGCAATTGCCTCTTTCGCATAACATGAAGTTCTGGCAACCAAAAAAATCCATTTTGCTTACTACGTTGTTCATTTCTTCAGGACTGGAAAATTGTCCTTTCTTGATATTTACGATTTTACCAGTTTCGGCAGCAGCTTGAAGCAAATCTGTCTGACGGCATAAGAAAGCTGGAATCTGAATCATATCGGCTACTTCAGCCACTGGTTTTGCCTGATAAGGCTCATGTATATCGGTATCTATCTTAACTCCGATCTCGGTTTTAGCTTTTTCAAGAATACGCAAACCTTCTTCAAGTCCCGGTCCCCTGTAATTGGTTGCTTTAGTTCGATTTGCTTTATCCCAAGAAGCTTTAAAATAAAAGTCAACGTCAAATTTATCAGCAATATTGCGCAATGCTTCTGCTATAAATAAGACATTGTCCTGTGATTCTATCACGCAAGGTCCGGCTATCCAGATAAATTTGTTCTCAATCATATAATCTACATTATTACGCAAAGGTAAGGAAAGTCATGAGAATAGCAAAATAAGCTTGTTAATATTTTATTTTGACAAAATGAGAACAACTATTCAAAAGATATTATCACTGCTCTGTTACATTTATGGTGAACACGTCAGGTTGTTGTCTTTCATCCTCGTTATATATTGCTGGATAATGGCCTCCATCTGTTGTTGCATAAAAGGTACTTGGAAGAACTGACTTTTCTTGTCAAGCAGATTGCTCTTCAAAGAGAAGTCTTTTTTATATTCATAAATCCCGATAAGTTGATTGCCACTATATTCAATCATTAGATCATCAAGATAATACATCGAGTTTCCATTCCTGTCATTAAAAACATAATTTACATAGTTTTCACTTTCGTCAAATACGTCTTTCCCAAAAGAAAAGAAAGGCTTCTGGTAGTTGAGCAAGCCCAGCAGCGTTGGTGTGATGTCAGTTTGTTGTATGAGTCGAGTCGTATCGTACTTTACTGGTAACTGCCCACCAGGCGTGTAAAAGAAAATAGGAATTAGAAAACGTCCCATTTCGTTGTTGTAATCATCACGATAACTAACGCCACAATGGTCGGCAGTAAAAACAAATATGGTGTTGTTGAACCATGATTTGTCTTTCACCTGCTCGAAGTATTGCTGAATAGAATAATCAGCGTAACTGATGGATTTGTGCATAGGGATATCACCACGGGTAAACGTACCCTTATGCTCGTCAGGAATTGTGAACGGCTCATGACTTGATGCCGTGAATACTGTCAAGAAGAATGGTTGTCCCTCATTGGCTATTCTGTCGCTTTCCCTTGCAAAATATTGCAAATAGGGTTCATCGAAAATGGCCCAGGTGCCATCAAAATCCTCCTTATGCTCGTATTCGTCCATACCGTAATATGTCTCAAAGCCTATAGAGTTGGTGAAACTTTTAAAGCCTAAGGTCGTATTGGGCGCTCCGTGGAAAAATGCTGTAGTATATCCCTCTTCTTTTAACATTGCTGGCAATCCTTGTAGCGCATTGTTGGAATATATAAAATAGCAGAATGGGTCAAAATAGCGAGGAATACCTGCGAAGGAAGCAGGCATACAATCTACAGAACGCATACCGTTGGCAAATCCGTATTCAAAACTATAGCTTTTGCTGAGCAGAGAGTCTAAGAATGGTGTGTACCCTTGATAGTTGCCTCCATCCTTATCCTTGTTGAAGAATCCCGTGTATTCCATAGAGAAACTCTCCATTAGAAATACCACTACATTCATACGATTCATCTCCCCTCCTTTGGGATGTATGTTCCTGATAGGATTGAAGATGCTGTCCAACTCTTCTTTCGCAAAGAATCCTGGGTCTTTATAACCTGTTTTGTGAGCTGTGGTAATCAATGTAAAAGGAGTGTTCAATACGATAGCTGCTTCAAGAGGCTTCTTGCAGTAAAGCTCAGCAGAATCTTGACGCAATGGGTGCATCTTTAATTTCAAACCACCACGTGCTCCACCTGCCACCAAGATACCAGCTATGAGAAATACAATGGTATGTATTGTATAATATACCTTATTAGTCGGATAAGTGGATTTGGGTCTGTCTTGCTTTATGGGATTATAATACAACAAAACAATAATGGCAATCATTGCTATGCCGAACACCCATACAAGCCAGTAGTTGGTGATGCTGTTCAGGAAAATAGTATCAAGATTGCTTTCACCGCCGAACTCTGAGAAAATGGTGAAGGTAGTTCTTCTGCCACCAAATTCAAAATACACGATGTCGGCAGAGTTTGCTGCAATGCCTATGGCGTTGATAACGATGAAAAGTATTTTGACGATTCGTTGATACCACACCGTATCTCGGATTTTGATAGGTAGGAATTGCATCATGATGCAAAGCATGTTCAGGTAACACAAGGCACTGATGTCGAAACGCAATCCCCCTAAGCATATTGTCATCATGTCATGGGAGGTAACATCAGGAAAACTGCTCTTGTTCATATAGAAGAAAACCCACCTTGAGAGCATGTATATAGCCATCAATAGCAGGAAATTAACAGCCATCACAAAGCCTGGCTGTTTTCTTATCGTTTCAATCCATCTTTTCATCCGAACTTATTTTTGTGGCAAAATTACAATATTTTTGTCAATATGGGACAGATTTAGCGTATTATTTTCATTGGCTAACCGATATTTATTCTTATATTTGCCAACAATAAATTGTTACAGATTATACCATGAAAGATAGTTTTTTCGCAGTAGATTTGGGAGCAACTAGTGGGCGTACCATCTTGGGGACCTTTGGGGCTGAAGGTTTAGAGATGGAGGTAGTGAACCGCTTCCCTAATCACCTGATACCAGCCAATGGGCATTTCTATTGGGACATCTACGAGCTATACCGCAACATCATCGAAGGTTTGAAGATAGTAGCCCAACGTGAGGATGTGAAGATTACCTCTATTGGCATCGATACTTGGGGATGTGATTTCGTGATGGTAGGCAAGGACGGAGGATTCTTGCGTTTGCCTTATGCTTATCGTGACCCACATACAGAGGGCGCACCTGATAAATTCTTTGAGAGAGTGCCTCGTTCTGAGGTATATGGTCTGACAGGCATTCAGATCATGAACTTCAACACCCTGTTCCAGTTTGATACATTGAAGCGTAATAACGATACAGCTTATCAAGATGCCGATAAGATTCTCTTTATTCCAGACGCTTTGAGCTATATGCTCACTGGTCAGATGGTGACTGAATATACTGTTGCCACAACGGCTCAGATTGTCAATGCCCAAACTCGCAAGTTGGAGCCAACGTTACTCGAAGCAGTAGGGTTGTCAGAGGATAAGTTCGGGCGCTTTGTCTATCCGGGAGAGCAAGTGGGCGTTCTGACACCTGAGATACAGCAACTGACGGGCCTTGGTGATATACCCGTTATTGCTGTTGCTGGTCATGATACCGCCAGTGCCGTAGCTGCTGTGCCTGCCAAGAACGACAACTTTGCCTACCTGAGTAGTGGCACTTGGTCGTTGATGGGTGTTGAGACCAAGACGCCTGTCATCAATGAAGAATCGGCTGCTTTGAACTACACTAACGAGGGTGGAGTGAACGATACTATCCGTGTGTTGAAGAACATTTGTGGCATGTGGCTTCTGGAGCGTTGTCGCTTGAATTGGGCAGATGCCGACTATGTTGTGTTGAACGATGAGGCTGAGGCTTCAGAGCCGTTCCGTAGCCTGATCAATCCTGATGCCCCCGAGTTCGCTAACCCTGTAGATATGGAGCAGGCCATCAAGGATTATTGCAAGGCACATAATGAACCTGTACCAGAGACTCGCGGACAAGTGGTGCGTTGCATCTACGAGAGTCTTGCCTTGCGCTATCGTCAGGTACTTGACAACCTCCGCAAACTCTCTGACCACCCGATTGAGGTGCTTCATGTTATTGGTGGAGGAAGTCGTAACCATATGCTCAACCAGTGGACGGCTAATGCTATCGGTCTCCCGGTGATTGCTGGTCCGTCTGAGGCTACTGCTATTGGTAACATCATGCTGCAGGCTTTGGCATTAGGGGCTGCAGATAGTGTGCCGGCTATGAGGCAAATCATCCGCAAGAGCATCAAGATGCAAGGCTACCTCAGTGAGAATGAGAAGGATTGGAATAAGACTTATGAGAAGTTCCTTGAAATTGTTTCGAAGTAAAATTTAAATTATTATATCATGAAAGAAGAATTGATTAAGAAAGCTTACGAAGTAGCGAAAGAGCGCTATGCAGCCATCGGCGTAGATACCGATAAGGCGATTGAACGATTGGAGAATACACCTATTTCCCTGCATTGCTGGCAAACTGACGATGTGGTGGGCTTTGAGCGTAATGAGGCGCTTTCTGGCGGCATTCAGACAACGGGCAACTATCCTGGTCGTGCACGTAACATTGATGAGGTTCGCCAGGACATTGAGTTTGTTAAGACATTGCTGGCAGGTAATCATCGTTTGAACCTGCATGAGATATATGGTGACTTCGGTGGTAAGTTCGTAGATCGTGACGAAGTGGAGGTAAAGCATTTCCAGAGCTGGATAGATTGGGCTAAGGAAGTGAATATGAAACTCGACTTCAACTCTACCTCTTTCTCTCACCCCAAGAGTGGTGACCTGACGCTCTCAAGTCCTGATAAGGGCATCCGTGATTTCTGGATTGAGCACACCAAGCGTTGTCGCCGCATCGCAGACGCGATGGGTAAGGCACAGGGTGACCCATGTATCATGAATATTTGGATACATGATGGAAGCAAGGACCTGACCGTTAACCGCAAGAAGTATCGTGAGATTCTGGCTGCATCTTTGGATGAGATTATGGAAGAGAACCTGCCAAACATGAAGGCTTGCTTCGAGGCCAAGTTGTTCGGCATCGGTTTGGAAAGCTACACCGTAGGCTCACACGACTTCTACACAGCATATTGCGCTACCCGCAAGCAAATGTACACCCTTGATACGGGCCACTATGAGCAGACCGAGAATGTAAGTGACTTTGTGAGCACCCTGTTGATGTATGTGCCTGAACTGATGTTGCATGTAAGTCGCCCAGTACGTTGGGATTCAGACCACGTGACCATCATGAACGACCAGACACTCGATTTGTTCAAGGAACTGGTACGTGCCGACGGTTTGGATCGTGCCCATGTGGGACTCGATTATTTCGATGCTTCCATCAATCGTATCGGTGCTTATATCATAGGTACCCGTGCTACACAGAAGTGCATCTTGTTGGCTTTGTTGGAGCCGTTGGCAAAGTTGCGTGAGTATGAGGCAAATGGTCAGTACTTCGAACGTCTGGCTTTGTTGGAGGAAGCTAAGTCGTTGCCATTTGGTGCTGTATTCGATTATTTCAACCTCAAGAACAATGTGCCTGTGGCTGAGGAATACATTCCTGCTATCCAGCAGTATGAAAAAGACGTTACTTCAAAGAGATAACCTATGTTTATCATTATCGGTTTGATTATCATAGCGATAGGCGCCTTCTGCCAAAGCAGCTGCTATGTGCCTATCAACAAGATCAAGGACTGGAGCTGGGAAAGCTATTGGATAGTGCAAGGTGTCTTTGCGTGGTTGGTTTTCCCCATACTCGGAGCCTTGTTGGCAGTACCTGAAGGGCGCCATTTTTATGAAATGTTTGCCTCTGCCCCTGCATTTAATCTGTGGATGACCATTTTCTTTGGCGTTCTTTGGGGGGTGGGAGGTTTGACCTTCGGCCTTTCCATGCGCTATTTGGGAGTAGCTTTAGGTCAGAGCATCGCCTTGGGCACTTGTGCTGGCTTGGGTACCATCATGGGACCTGTGCTCCTGAATATCTACTTCCCCGAGCAGAAACCTTTGGAGAGCTTGACCTCAGCCGTTATCATAGGTGTGGTGGTTACCTTGATTGGCATCGCTATTATCGGTATCGCTGGTCACATGAAAGCACAGAGCTTGAGTGAGGAAGAGAAGAAAGCTGCCGTAAAGGACTTCAACTTCCCAAAGGGCATCGTGATTGCGCTCTTGGCAGGTTTCATGAGTGGATGCTTCAATGTGGGTTTGGAGTTTGGCAAGGACATCAACTTTGGTGAGCAGACCAACCCGATGTTTAGCACCTTGCCTGCTACCTTGCTGGTTACATTAGGTGGTTTCGTCACCAATGCCGTTTATTGCTTTTATCAGAACAGCAAGAACAAGACTTGGGGCGATTATGGCAAGACGGCTATCTGGGGCAACAACCTGTTGTTCTGTGCATTGGCTGGATTGCTGTGGTATAGCCAGTTCTTTGGCCTGAGCTTAGGCAAAGGTTTCCTCACGGAGAGTCCTACGCTCACCACCTTCGCTTTCTGCATCCTGATGGCACTCAATGTGGTGTTCAGCAATGTGTGGGGCATCATCCTCAAGGAGTGGAAGGGCGTTTCGCAGAAAACCATTGTGGTATTGCTTATTGGCATCGTGGTATTGATTGTCTCTACCTTCGTGCCAGAACTATTGAAATAAACATTGTTACCCCAGTTTCCCTCTTTGAAATAGAAGGGAAGGGGGAAGTATGATTAAAAGATTTGATTATGTCAATATTAGATAACAGACCTCAGTTGGCTGCTGAGGTGAGTAAGGTAGCCGAAGTAGCAGGTTACCTCTGGCAAAAAGGCTGGGCAGAAAGAAATGGTGGCAACATCACCGTCAATGTTACTGATTATGTGGATGAGGCTATCAAGGCAATGCATGCCATCAGTGAGGTAAAGCAGATAGGAACAACCTTGCCTCATTTGAAAGGCTGCTATTTCTATTGCAAGGGTACGGGCAAGAGAATGAGAGACTTGGCTCGTTGGCCAATGGATAATGGTTCCATCATCCGCATCCTCGACGATTGTGCCTCTTATGTCATCATTGCCGATAACCCAGTGCAACCCACCAGCGAGTTGCCTTCACACCTCAGTGTGCACAACTGGCTCATTGGCTCTGGCTCACCCTACAAGGCAAGTCTGCACACCCATCCCATCGAGCTGGTGGCACTCACACACAGCAAGAAATGGTTGGAGAAAGATGCTGCCACCCGCATGTTGTGGAGCATGATACCTGAGACAAAGGCCTTCTGTCCTCGTGGCTTGGGCATCATCCCTTACAAGTTGCCAAGCAGCGTTGAGTTGGCCGATGCCACCCTTGCAGAGTTGGACGACTACGATGTGGTGATGTGGGAGAAGCACGGTGTCTTTGCAGTAGATACCGATATCATGAGTGCCTTCGACCAGGTGGATGTGCTGAACAAGTCTGCACTTATTTATATTGCTGCCAAGAATATGGGCTTTGAACCCGAGGGCATGAGTGACGAACAGATGAAGGAGATGAGTATAGCCTTTCATTTGCCGAAGTAGCAGCAAATCTGTTCAAGTAAAACGCGCTGCCAACAGGTATATAAAATCGGGCTTCATCACTTTCGATGAGGCCCGATATTTTTATAGAATATCTACCTTTCGTCTTTTAATAGTCTGTGTGACAAAACGCTATATATACTGTTCCCACCTTATTGTAAGGTTGTTGGGATGTTAGATTGTAAAGTTTTCTTCCAGTGGGATAAAAATGCTTTAGTTTCTTGGCGTTTTAGGGAGAAATATATTACTTTGCAGAGGATATTTAAAAGCTGGGATTATTATGAAGTCAAAAGTGAAGGAATTAATCATCATATTAGTGGCCGTTTTGTTAACGGCTTGTGGAAAGAAAACTGTGAGTCCTGACACGCCTTATGTTATTGAGGGCGAGTTAACAGGAGTTAGAGATAGTGTTGTTATCAGGCTATCTGTTAGTGATACAGGCGGAAGTACTCGTATAGCCACAGACACAATAATAAATGGCAAGTTCAGGTTTGAGAATGTGATGCAGGAGCCTGAGCAGAATAAATTGTCACTGATGGTGATTGACCCGGATTTCCCACCCATGCTATGTCGTTTATATACAGCACCAGGAGCCCATATCAAGATTAAAGGCAACGGTACACATCTTGTGACTTGGGATGTGCAGAGCGATGTGCCAGAACAGATAGAGTACAACAAGTTGACGGATTTTGCTCGTGATGAATATGATGAGGTGCAGGCATTACAAATTGAGTTGTCAAAGAAAAGAAGTGAATTGTTTGCTATCGACAGGGTTGCACAGCCAGAACTTTACAACACCATACGCGATGAATATAATGAGTTGGTAAAAAGGAATAACGAATTGAATGCCATCATCGAGCAGAAGAAAGTGGAGCAGATGAAGAAGATGCAACCTTCTGCCCCATGGTTCCAACAATTATATGCGATGGCATTGAGTGCAGGATCAGAGGATGACTATCCTTATCGGGAAGATGCCATAGCCCTGTATCAGTCGATGAGTGAGGAAATGAAACAATCAACAAAAGGAAAGGAAATCTATGCAAACTTGTTCCCTCCAAAGTCAGTAGTAGAAGGTGATGCAACTCCCGATGCCGATTTCTTCGACCTTGACGGCAACCTGCATCATCTTTCTGAGTTTAAGGGTAAATACATGTTGTTGGATTTCTGGAGTATAGGTTGCGGCTATTGCATCGTGGCACTTCCGGAGATGAAACAGATGCATGAACAGTATGCCGACCGCTTGGCTATAGTCAGCTTAAACGTTGATAATGACGCACGTTGGCGCAGGGCATCCAAAGAGCATGAGATTACTTGGAACAACTGGAACGAAGGTAAAGGCATGGGTGGCTTGTCAGTGAATTATCGCGTGTCTGGGATTCCACACTATGTATTGCTCAATCCTGAGGGCATCGTTGAGCGGCAGATCGTCGGCTACGAGGAAGGCATGTTCCAAACCTTGTTTACAGAATTGTTTGATGGCAAATAGCTTGTTCATGGTGTTTTAGGGAGAAATGTATATCTTTGCAGAGGATATTTAAAAGCTGGAATTATTATGAAGTCAAAAGTGAAGGAATTATTCATCATATTAGTGGCCGTTTTGTTAACGGCTTGTGGAAAGAAGGCAGTAAGTCCTGACACGCCTTATGTTATTGAAGGAGAAGTAACAGAGATTCTTGCTGGCCATGAAGTCGTTTTAGTGGAATACGATGGATTTGTAGGTAATCGGATAGCTTCGGATACCATTAGAAACGGAAAGTTCCGTTTTGAGGGAGTGATGAAGGAACCTGAACTTAACTGGCTTTCACTTATAGTAATGTCAAATGAAATACCACCTATACCTTGTGTGGTATATGTTGCTCCAGGGGCGCATATCAAGGTTACTGGACATGATGATCATGTATATACATGGGATGTGGAAAGCAAAGTGCCTGAGCAACGTGCAAATCAAGAACTAATTGAGCCTGTGAAAGCAGAATGGGAGGAATATCAGACATTAGCTGTTGCCAGTCATAAGGCAATAAATGAGTATTATGCCATAAATCGCGACAAAGAGCCTGAACGTAAGAAAGAAGCTTATGATCGTTATAAGAGGATTAATAGTCAGATGGACTCCGTCTATGATGAAATCAGTGCTAAGACGATTGAGCAGATGAAAAAAATGAAGCCTTCCCAACCTTGGATGAGGGAACTTGAAAATATGTCTCAGAGCGCTTTGGCTGACAAAAGCTATAAATATACAGATGAATTGAAAGCTCTTTTTGAGTCTTTGCCACAGGAAATTAGGCAATCAGAAAAGGGACATGAGATTTATTCAAACCTTTTCCCTCCAACAAAAGTGAAAGAGGGTGATGATTGCCCTGATGCCGATTTTTATGATTTGCAAGGTAATCTTCATCATATTAGTGATTTTAAGGGTAAATACATATTGCTGGATTTCTGGAGTAGCGGTTGTGGACCATGTATTGCATCTTTCCCTGAGTTGAAGGAAGTTTATGAGCGATATGCTGACCGCCTTTCTATTATAAGTATTAGCACTGATACCGATCGACGTTGGCGAAAAGCCTCTGAGCAACACAAAATTACTTGGAATAATTGGAATGAAGGAAAAGGTACTGGTGGTCTATATTCATATTTCCCGATAGTAGGTATCCCTCATTATGTATTAGTAAATCCACAAGGCATTATTGAGAAGCAGATTGAGGGTTATCGAGAAGGCATGTTCCAAACCTTGTTTACAGAATTGTTTGATGGCAAATAGCTTTACTGCACTGCGATCCTTCTGCTAATCACCTCAGTGTCAGTGAGGCGCAGAACGCAGCTTCCCTCGATGCTGCTATCAAGGCCGACGAGGCGGTGCAGAAAACTTTGCCGAAGTAGCAGCAAATCTGTTTAAGTAAACACCCTACAATCTGGATAATAAAATCGGGCTTCATCACTTTCGATGAGGCCCGATATTTATACCATTCGTCTCTTGATGGTTTGTATGACACTACGCTATATTACTGCTCCCACCTTATTGTAAGGTTGTTGGATTGTTAGATTGTAAGGTTTTCTTATCCAATCTTCTCACAATCAAAGTTAGAACGATTCATGCGAGTGGGGTCAATCTCAATATCATACTTGCTCTTGAAGAGGTCCGCAAGCATTTGTTGCTCTTTTGGATAGCCAAGAGGTGGTATTGATGACATTGTGCTCGTTTCAACGAACATTCCCTTCTCAAGCTTTTGTCTTTTGTTTTTGCAAGGAGTATTGTTACTGTTCCTTGGCGAAATTTTCCAGAGTGCCATAATAATCATGTTTAAGTAAATAGCGATGTTAAGCAATAATCTCGTTGATTAATTGTATTTTCTGCTGCTTGACAATCTCCTTCCACAACCTAGAATTCTGGAGTTTGGAGGCAGGTATGTAGTCCTTATATCTCTCATAGAACTCAATGCCCTTCTCGTCAAAGAGATTGCAATTATAACGGTCGATGATTTCCTCCCAATTCCACTTGTCGGCATACTTTTCCAAAAGCTCATGTGTAAGTTCCAAGTCACTGTTCTCTGATAATTCAGCCCAGTTCCACTTGTCCTTGAATGCGTCAATAAAAGCCTCTGTTAGTGTTTCTGCCCTAGCTAGTCTTGAGAACTTATCCCAGTCTATGCGATTCTTGAATTTCTGAATCATCGGGATAGTCCAAAGAATGAAGGGGTTCTCTGATACATCGTGCCAGTCTACTTTGTCCAGGTACTTTTCCAATAAGCTTTCAGACCAGCTGTAAGTTCCCGAAAGCTCTTTCCATGCTTCATCTGTTGAGATTTTCTGCATGAATTCATTACTTAATGTTTTAATCATAATTCTTTTCTTTAATTGTTACTGTTTGCTTTTATAACTCTAAGTCTCTTTTGGCCATTTTGATATTAGATTCATGTAGCTCAAATTCTGTTAGGTCAATAGCCATTTCCAAGGAATCCTTTATATCTTCTGGCGTAGAGAAGTCTTCATTCAGTTCTTCCTTGAACACCTTATTGATTGTATCCATCCATGCTAACGCCTCTTTCTTGGTTTTGTTAGCCCATTTCTCCATATTATTGAGTGTGGAAAGTTTTTGTTTAACTCCACATTATTTGTGTTTTTATAATATAATGCAAAGAAAACACGGACCTCCGCCAACTTGTGGCAGAGGTCCGTTGAAAATGCAAATCTTAATATAATTTATTGGACTTTTTTCTTTAAGTACGGTTAGAAAAATTATCCAGTTTTTATCTTACTATTATCTATGTGACTTAATAAAATCAGAATGTGACTGCAAAAATGCAAAATAAGTTTTGATGGCATCATTATACATGGCCTCTCGAGAGTAGTTAAAATAGCTTAGGTGATAGAGATCTATAGCTATTTTATTCTTCTCCTTGTCATAATAAATAGAATAACTCTCATCATTTAAGTACTTAAAATCATATCCAATCTCATTAAGAAAATTAAGAATAATGTTTTCTTTATCATTGTTACCACAGCACACAAAAATATCTGAGTCGAGATTCAGAATCTGTTGTTTTAGATAGCATGAATAATCATTTATGGCTTTTTTTAGAACATCATTTGGACATGATGGTCCACCAACTTCCTTTTTACAGTTGATGCGAGCAAATGGATATTCATCAGACACTTTAACTGCATCTTTCTCGTCAATTTTATCAAATTCTATAAACGTTGAAGGAGTAGTTTTTACAAGCCCATATAGAATATTTACAATGTTAGTATTAAATGCTGTTCTTTTATCAAGAACGTAATCTTCTATTTTGCTACCTGGCTTATGATAAGCATCTCCTCTTGGATCCCAATAATCTTCGTGATCCATACCACCATTTTGATCTTTAGTCAAAAAAAGAATACGAAGGGGGCAGTTTACCCATAAATCATTCTCATTGCCATTTTTCAGATGCCTCCAATTCCCAGCCTTGTCTTTTTCAATGGGCCCTCTAAACATAATGCCATCAGGACAGAAATTAATGTCATTACCACCTTTTTTGTATTCTTGTTCCCAATTAACAAGAATTTTTTGGTTTTCTTCTACGTAGTTTTTCATAATGATAGATGTATATTAATAAAACAATTAATCATGATGCAAATATAATTCAAACTTGATTATCTTGATATATGTCCCACATTCTTTTAATCTTTCCAGCTATTTCATTCCGAAGCCAAAGAGGTTCCAGCACTTCTATGTTCTCGCCATTCCAAAGCAGTTCTTGCTGAAAGTCAAACGAAGGCCGGAGATTGTAGGTAAAAATGCTATATTCTTTGTTACACTCTATCTCCTCCTGCGATTCGTGTATTTTCAGGTCGCGAATGTAATAAGCCTGTTCTGCGGATACTTTCAACTTTACAGGCTGAATTTC
Source organism: uncultured Bacteroidales bacterium (assembly GCA_902779085.1). Lineage (GTDB taxonomy): Bacteria > Bacteroidota > Bacteroidia > Bacteroidales > Bacteroidaceae > Bacteroides. Next base: position 47,341 of record CACYZY010000001.1, read on the forward strand.
CACTGACTGATCGACCATGATGCCAAAACATCCATCAAAGTATTCCTTCGCAGACCAATCTTTCGGCATTTCAAAAGACTGGTCTGTAACCTTGATGCTTTTAATGCGATCCAGCGAGTAGATGCGTGGACCTTTTTCGTAATAATGAGAATTAGTGCTTCGAGCTACCATATACCAACGCTGACGGTATAGCTTTACGCAATATGGTTGTACATCGAAGTTGTTCTCCTCGTCTTTCCAATAATTGTAATAGGTTATGTTCAGTACACGGTTTCCTTTCATTGCATCGAGGATTGGTTGCAATAAATACTGACCAGAAGGTACATATTCCAACATGATGCGCTCTTTGATGCTTTGGCAGTTTGCCAAGGCATTGCTCACGCAAAACGTGTTGAAAAGCCAGGAACGAAGCCCATTATTGCTGATGTCTTCCTCGTTTTCTATATAGTAGCGGTATTCCCCACGATTCTCGTTAACGATATTAATGCCAAACATGTCCCAGATAACATAACGCCAATTATCGAAGGTTCGCTTAGGTATCTCTACCCCACGACTAATATCATTATCGAGCCAACGATTATTAAGCTCTCTGAATGAAATCTTTTTGGCTTTATAGATGGTTTCTATAACCCAAACATATTTGTTTATTAATGTCTGTCCTCTTTCATTATCGACCATAATCCATTATCTTTAATGCAAATGTACTTTTTTCTCAGCAAATAAACAAACAAGGTACGCCAAATCGTAGCAGAGGTAGAATAAAAACATACATTTGTATGACCATTATCTGATAAGCCATTTATTTTTGGGGCAAAGTCGGGGAAAACGTATCAGTGCTTAAGTCATAATAGTTGATTATATCTCTTTTTTTCATTAGTAAATTCATTGCATCACTCATTAAGTTTGTCCTGCGATTGTCATTCGGAGTCCATGTTTGATTATGGGTGGCATATTCAGTTAAGACATTGAATAAGTCCCAAAACAAGAGATTAGTTCTAATCATATTCATTGATGACATTGCTTGTTTTGGTATTAAATCAAGATAGGATTCATAAGGAACAATGTCATTGAAATGAACATTGTCTGCTACATCATTGTATTTCTCCAATAGGTTGTATGCTTGTTTCATCTCATTTAATGACGTAAGTGTATTCATTGCCTCTTCTGCTTTCTCTATCAACTTGCTTAGATTTCCGTTTATGATTTCCGGCTTCTTTGGTATGTCGAGGAGTTCTTTTATCCTTACTGTTTCAAGATTATAAGAATGAGCCAGTTGGTTGGGAAAAGCTCTCGTCTGCCCATTCGTACAGACAAGGCGCAAGTAATAGTTACCCATTTCCAACTCACCAATATTCCACTTTAGATATAAACCGTTACTGAGGAATTCATCCTCTCCTTTGAATGTCCTATATTCTGGATGCTCAGGAAGAAGACGGGCCGTAAGTCCGTAAATAGAGTTTTGAGAATGTTCAATCGTTTCTACACTATAGGAGTTCTTGTCCATAAACATTTCTAAAAAATCAAAAAAGGCCTCCATTGTTATGGGCTCGTCTTTTATAGGAATGGCAGCATCGACTATTTTTGCATTTGGATTAGCAATGAAAGCCAATGATGCAGGGTTTGTGACAGAATTTGCCTGAGCTAAATAATTTCGAAAAGCAGTGACGCCACTATTGCCATAAGTGTCATTGATGGCTTTTCGTAGTTTTTTTGAAACTCCAATAAATCTATCAATGGTTTGTACTACAGTGGGGGAGACTTCTGTTGCTACGTTGCCAATCTGGAAATAATTATTGCCCATCGCAGCGATTCCTTCAAGCCCAACAACCCGATATGGTTGCTGGTTGTTAAGTAGTTGCTCCTTCATCCTAAAATAAGCCTGTGTTTCCATATTTCCACTCTTTAATTGTTGGTACTACTAATGTTATTAAAAATTTTGTCAAACTGATTTGCGAAGTCATGTAATTGATTGCTGACATTACTTTGAAGTTTACGTATTGCCAGGTCTTGTTCGTATCTTTCTTGGTCGTAATCTACGTCTCCAGTTGAATTTAGACTATAGTATAGTCTTACTCCCACATCTCCTCGGCGATTCTTGGAGAATACGACATAGCGGTCGCTATAGATGTTCTTATGATTCTCAAACCGTAGTTCCATCATGCCAGTAATCATGTGTTTGAGGCGATTTGAACCAATAAAGTTACCACTTTTTGTCACCTGTTGGATGGTTAGAAAAGAAGTGTTGATTTCACGGTCGTTACATGCTTTGTTATTACGCTTAATTGTTGTGAGTAGCATGCTTTCAGCTTTTCTCAGTGTGATGTTCTCTTCTTCTTTTATAATACCTTGAAGTTCATAGAAAGAATCTATAGCAACTATATCCCAGCCCTTTTGTAGTTGGTCGTTGATAACTTGCCAGTTGTGTGTGTTTGTGTCTATGTCACTTTCTACGAAAAGGATGTCCAGATTACCAAATTTTGGGTATCTTTGAACATATATGGCAAGATCTATTTCGTTCATTTCTGCGCTGATGAATAAAATACGAGCTGTAGGGTGGTTCGTTTGGATGTTAGTAATCAAGTCTAATACTATTGTAGTCTTGCCTACACCAGGGTCGCCAATAACCATATAATTCACTCCTTTGGGAAGTCCCCAATAAGAGCAAAGCAACTTGTCTAGAATAGTTCCTGTTTTGAAATTCACAAACAAATTCTTTGTGAATTGTACATCTCGCATTTTTATTACATCTTTCATGTATTTATTACTATATGTATTATGCAGCAAATTAAACGACAATCTTCGCCAAATAGTGGCAGAGGTAAAAAAGAATAACATATTCATATAGCCAACTATATTCTCCGTCAGCCCATCACATTATTATGCTATACATGTTCACTTTTGGTTTTTATAACGAAACAATAGATAAGAAAGTGAAAAACCAAATCACGACAACTCTATGCTCCAAAAAAATAAACATTTGTCTAAAACTATATTTTTGCCACACAAATATGGGTTACTCGTTAGATGATTTTGCTTACCGCAAAAACGACATTTAGAACATCTTTTGTTATGGGAAAACCAGCTTCGAGGAAGCAGGTGTTTTAGAGGAAGCAAAAGGAGGGTTTACTAGAACTAAACGGCCCTTTTACTTCCTCTAATACGATAATACAGGAAATCATAGTTCGACTTATAATCGTTGTGTACTTTTAGAATATTTTTACGAATGTCTCCCCAATCTTGTTTTTTTCTCCCTCGTTAGGTTTTTATTTTTCCCTCGTTAGGAAAAATATTTCTCTAACACTCCTGCAAAAACATGGGGAAATTCAGAACAGAAATAATTAGTTGAAACAAAATTATAGCAAAACATCCCGACACTCCACTTTTTGTTCATAACGTATTCATAATATGTTTGTTAAGCCAGTGGAGTGTTTTACAAACACTCCACCATCATTCCACTCTCTGCACTTCACTAAAAGTTGAGTGTTAGTGGAGTGTTTTCACAAACACTCCACTCATAAAACAATCTGTATCACAAACGATTATATTGAAAAAGTGGAGTGTCGGGATGTTTTGGAGAAATTCTTGACTAAAAATAAATTTCAAATATATTTGTATAAAGCAGAAAGTGCCAATATTTATTCGTACCTTTGTATCTGCATAGCTAAAAAGGAGGCCTGTGACATCGACTTAACTACTCTTTCTCCCATCCCTTTGCTTTTCTGAAATGCACACAAGTAATCATTATTAAAAACTTATTTCACCTTTATGATTAAATTGCAATCAAAGGGGCAGAGTGCAGTCTTTGAGATAGAATGCTTTCTGCAAGAGAACTACGAATTCCGTCACAACGTGCTTAGCGGAAAGACTGAATTCAGGGAAATAACCGATAGTAACCAAACTGGAGAGTGGTCTGTCGTTACCCCAAAAGCGATGAACTCCATCGTCCGTAAAGCTAAACTGGAGTGTGTTGGTAAAGCCTCCCCACGAACGGACATTGAGGAGTATGTCAATTCTGACGCAGTGATGGACTATGATCCCATCAGCTATTACCTGAATCATCTGCCCCAATGGGACGATAAGGACCATGTGGCCGAGTTGTTTAACCGCATCCCAGGACTTACCAGCGAGCAGTTGTCTTGGTGCTCAACCTGGCTGCGCTCTATGGTAGCCCATTGGCTGGGCCTCGACCACCTGCATGGTAACGAAGTGACTCCGGTATTGATTGGCCGACAAGGTTGTGGCAAGACAACTTTCGCCATGAGCTTGTTGCCCCCTCAGCTGAGAACCTATTATCTGGATCACATCAACTTTGCCAACAAGTTTGATGCCGATATGGCACTGACGCACAACTTGTTGGTGAACATCGATGAGTTTGCCAACATGAAAGGCAGCCAGCAAGGCAAGCTGAAGCATACGCTTTCAAGGCAGAAAGTGAATGGACGTCCTATCTTCGGCAAGACCCAGGAAGACAGAAGACGATATGCCTCCTTCGTGGCAACCACCAACGACGAGCAACCATTGTGTGACCCAACAGGCAGTCGCCGTTTCATCTGTTTGAAGGTGCCTGACAAGAAGATGATTGACAACCTTTCGCCCATTGATTACGACCAGCTTTATGCGCAGGTGGTGTATGAGATTAGGGAGAAGCACACGCCTTATTGGTTTACGAATATAGAAGAAGAGCGTATCCAACTGAAAAACCAGCCCTTTATGAAAGAAGAGAGCTATGAAGGGATGCTGGGCAATTTCTATAGGTTACCCACCAATGAAGAGAAAGGCGAATGGATGAGCCTTGGGCAAGTGATTGAGAACATGCAAGACACATATCCCAAGTTGAAGAATGACCATTCCACCCGCATCAAGATTGGCTTGACCCTGCGTCAAATGGGTTGCGTGCCAAAGGAAACCAATAAAGGCATGAAGTACCAGCTAATTGGGATGAAGGCTGCCTGAGATCCAGCCTCAACTTATTGCAATTACGCCACACTTTTCCATAAGGGATAGTGTGGCATAATTAATTGTGCACTGTTGCCAGCAACTGGCTTGAAACATTTATCTTACCGCTTTGCTATACGCTTTGCCAAGCCGATGGCGCCTGCAGGACAAACCAGTCGGCAAAGGTGGCAACCCACGCATTTTGACCCGTTGATTTGCGGCGTACGCTCGTCGCCAAAGGAGATGGCTTGGTGTCCTCCGTCTTGACAAGACACATAGCAACGGCCACAGCCAATGCACTTCTCACGGTCAATCTTTGGATAGACCATCGTATCTCTGTCAAGATCTGAAGGTGTTACGAAGTTAGGCAGTTCCTTGCCCACCATCTCATCAAGTTTGTTATAACCTTGATGTTTCATATAGGTCTGCAAACCTAACTTGAGGTCGTCGATAATGCGATTGCCATATTGCATCACAGCAGTACAAACCTGAAGGTTGCGGCAACCCAACAAGATGAAGTCGAGGGCGTCAGTCCAAGTCTCAATGCCACCTATACCACTCAGTTGCAGATTCTTCATGATATGGCTAGAGGCCATATCATGGATAAATCGCAGGGCAATGGGCTTTACGGCTCTTCCTGAATAGCCAGAGATGGTTTTCTTGCCATTTACCATAGCTTTGGGCGACATAGTGATGCTCTTGATGGTATTGATGGCTGAAATGCCATTGGCACCACCAAAATAGGCAGCCAAAGCAGGATGAATGATATTGGTGACATTGGGTGTCATCTTCGGGATGACGGGAATATGCACATTTTGTTTTACATAAGTTGTATAAGTTGCGACTAATTCGGGGTCTTGCCCTACATCGCTGCCCGTACCTGCCAGTCGCATTTGTGGGCAAGAGAAGTTCAGTTCAACAGCATCGCAGCCAGCTTCTTCAGCAAGCTTTGCCAGCTCAATCCATTCTTCCTCAAATTGTCCCATAATAGAAGCAATGACCACCTTTGAAGGGAAGTCCTTCTTTAAGCGACTCATAATCTTGAGGTCCTCAGTGTAAATGTGCTCCGACAATTGCTCCATATTGCGGAACCCAATGAAGGAGGTGAGCTTTTTGCCTACTGCATCGAAGCGGGGAGACACCTCTTTGATTTCCATTTTGCAGATGGTTTTGTAGAACACACCAGCCCAACCAGCCTCGAAGGCACGGGCAATCATGTCGTAGCTGGTACTGACGGCTGAGGATGCCAGGAAGAAAGGATTCTCGCAAGGGATACCACAGAAAGTGATGCCCAAATCGGGTAGGGTGTCAGGCTCTTCATATCCCATCTCTTTGAGGATGCTGGCCAGCTCTCTGATTCGCAAAGGCTGGTCATAGTGGATACATGCCTTTTCGGCTGCAATCATGTCGGCTTCTGAACAGTCTTTCAGCCAACGCCAGGCATTCTTCTCATTGTCAAAACGTATGGCTTGGATGGCTCTTGCTGGGTCGCCCTTTTTACACGCTTTCGTACAAGGTGCGTTCTCGCACAACAGGCATCGTCCAGCTTCTTCGTGAATGTGCATCATAGTATGATTTATTATGGTTCTGTTACAAAGATATGAATAATTATTTGATAATTCAAAAACTTGACCTATCTTTGCAGCCGATTTTGAGAGAACTATTATATATAAGGTAAAATGAAAAAATTGTTTTTAATGATGGCAGTCGTAATGACTGCAATGTTGGTGGCTTGTTCAGGCAACAAGAAATCAAATGATGAGAATGTAACTGTAGAGGCTACAAGTGAAGAATCTACCATCCGTATCAACTGCATGTTGACGGTAGATGCTGCTAATCGTGATAAGGCTATCGACTTGTGCAAACAGCTGGTAGCTGCATCTTTAGGTGATGAGGGCGTGATTGACTATGACGTGCTGGAGAGTGCTACTCGTCCTAACAAACTGATGATTTTTGAGACTTGGAAAGACCAGGCTTCACTCGACAAGCATTCTGCTTCTGTTCACTTCACTACATTGGTACCTCAGATTCAGGAACTCGGTAATCTGGAAATCAAGCAGATGGAGCTGAAGAAGGACCCTCAGCTTGATCCTGATAAACCTTTCCGCTTCAACATCATGATGACTACCAAGTCTGGTCAGCGTGACGCATTGATCAGTCAGGTAAAGGGCTTGATTGAAGCTACCCTGAAGAATGATGCAGGCAACATCGACTACGACTATTTCAATAGCCTTACTCGTGCTGACAAGACCATGTTGCTGGAAATCTGGGAGAACCAGGCAGCTCTGGATGGTCACCTGAAGGCTCCTCACTTTACCAGTCGTCCTGATACAAAAGACCTGATGGGTGGCGATTCTGAGTTCGCCCGCATGGCTGAGTAACAGTAATGATTTCTGTAGATAACCTGAAAGTAGAATTCAACGCCACGCCCTTGTTTGAGGACGTGGGGTTTGTCATTAACCGTAAGGACCGCATTGCCCTTGTGGGTAAGAACGGTGCAGGCAAGTCAACCCTGCTGAAGATATTGGCTGGCTTGCAGACTCCCACCGAAGGACATGTGTCTGTTCCGCACGATTGTACTATAGGTTATCTGCCACAGGTGATGGTGCTCAGCGATGAGCATACCGTGATGCAAGAAGCAGAGAAGGCTTTCGACGATATCAAGCAGATCAAGGCCAGATTGGAAGAGATAAACCTTCGATTGGCTGAACGTACTGATTATGAGAGCGAAGCATATCTGCAACTCATTGAGGAATTCACCCACTTGAACGAACGCTTCAACATGATGGGCGGTACCAACTACCACGCTGAGATTGAGCGCACACTGCAAGGATTGGGCTTTGAGCATTCAGATTTCAACAGACCCACCAGAGAGTTTTCAGGTGGCTGGCGCATGCGCATAGAACTTGCCAAGCTCTTGTTGCGGCATCCTGACGTGCTGTTGCTCGACGAGCCTACCAATCACCTGGATATCGAGAGCATCGAGTGGCTGGAAAACTTCCTTGCCACCAAGGCGAATGCTGTGATGCTGGTGAGCCATGACAGGGCTTTCCTCAATAATGTCACCACTCGCACCATCGAGATTTCTTGCCGTCATATCTATGATTATAAGGTCAAATACGACGAGTTTGTAACCCTTCGTCAGGAGCGTCGTGAGCAGCAGTTGCGTGCCTATCAGAATCAGCAGAAGATGATTCAAGACACCACCGATTTCATTGAACGCTTCAGGTACAAGGCTACGAAAGCCGTTCAGGTGCAGAGCCGTATCAAGATGCTGGAGAAGGTGGTACCCATTGAGGTGGACGAAGTGGACAATTCAACGCTGAGGCTGAAGTTTACATGCTCCGACCGCAGTGGAAGTTACCCCGTCATCTGTGACGAGGTGGGCAAGGCCTTTGGACAGCATCAGGTGTTCGACCATGTGAACTTCACCATCAACAGAGGCGACAAGGTGGCTTTCGTGGGCAGGAATGGCGAGGGAAAGACTACATTGGTGCGGTGTATCATGCAGCAAATCAATGATTATACGGGCAAGCTGACTTTAGGCCACAATATCAAGATTGGCTATTTTGCACAGAACCAGGCACAGTTGCTCGACGAAAACCTCACCGTATTCGAAACCATTGACAATGTGGCTACGGGCGATATGCGCCTCAAGGTACGCGACTTGCTGGGGGCTTTCATGTTTGGGGGTGAAGACATCGACAAGAAAGTGAAGGTGCTCAGCGGTGGTGAGCGTACTCGCTTGGCAATGATAAGGTTACTGCTTCAGCCTGTGAATTTCCTCATTCTCGATGAGCCTACCAACCACCTCGATATGCGCTCGAAGGATGTGCTCAAAGAAGCTATCCGTCAGTTTGAAGGAACAGTGATTGTGGTGAGCCACGATCGTGATTTCCTCGATGGCTTGGTACAGAAAGTGTATGAGTTTGGTGGCGGAAAGGTGAAAGAACACCTGGGTGGCATTTACGACTTCCTGCGTGACAAGCACGAGCAGTTGATGCGACAAGGCACTGAAGTCAATGTGAGCGAACGAGGCATTGATGCATTGTTTGCGAATAAGGCGCAGAAGAAGGACGTGATGGGTGAAGAATCCCTAAAACAACCCAAAGCTGGCGCATTGAGCTATGCCGAACAGAAGGAGTTTAACAAGAAACTCAAGAAGGCCGAACGTATGGTGGAAAACTGTGAGGTGACCATCAGTGAAACCGAATCGGCTATCTCCATACTGGAAGCTCAGATGGCTACCCCCGAGGGTGCAGCTGATATGAGCCTCTATGAGCGACATCAAAAACTCAAACAAGCATTAGATAAGGCAATGGAAGAATGGGAAGTTGCCTCAGAAGAATTGGAAAATCTTAAACAACAATAAAAGAGATGAAAAAACTTATGACAATCGCAGCTTGCTGTCTGATGGCAGCATCATGCAACCAGCAACCAGAACAGACTTCTGGCTTGCATTTGGAGAACTTGGACACTACCGCACAGCCTGGTACTGACTTTTATCAGTTTGCTACTGGTGGTTGGCAAAAATCTAACCCTCTGCCTGCAGAGTATTCTCACTATGGTTCTTTCGACCTGTTGGCCGAGACTAACCAAAAGCGTATCAACGAATTGGTAGAGGCTTTGGCTAGCCAGGAAAACCCAGCTGGTTCAGTGGCTCAGAAGGTGGGTGACCTCTACAATATGGCGATGGATAGCGTGAAGCGTAATGCCGATGGCTATGAGCCCGTTAAGGCTGATTTGGCTGAGGTGGCTGCTATCAAGAACGTACACGATGTGTATGCTTTGCTGCCTAAAATGGCTATGAATGGAGCAGGCGCTTATTTCGGTATCTATGTGGGTGCTGACGAAAAGAACAGTATGGAGAATGCCGTACAGATGAGTCAGGGTGGTTTGACAATGGGCATCCGTGACTACTATCTGGAAGAAGATGAGGCTACTACCAAAATTCGCGAGGCTTTTAAGGAGCATGTAGTGAAGATGTTCAAACTGTTTGGCTATAGCGATGCTGATGCTCAGAAGGGTCGCGACGTAGTGATGGAAGTAGAGACTCGTCTGGCTAAGGCTTTCCGTAGTCGTGTGGAACTGCGTGACCCTGAGTCTAACTACAACAAGATGAGCATGGAGCAGTTGAAGAACGACTATCCTTCATTCGAGTGGGATACCTATCTCAATGGTATGGGCCTGAAGGATGTGAAGGAAATCATCGTTGGACAGCCAAACTCACTGAAGGAGAGTGCCGATGTGATTGCTTCTCTGCCTATTGACAAACAGCGTATCTACTTGCAGTGGAAGGTGATAGATGCTTCAGCTGATGCATTGAGCGATGAGATTGAGGCACAGAACTTTGACTTCTATAGCCGCACCATGAGTGGTGTGCAAGAGCAGCAGCCTCGTTGGAAGCGCGCCGTAAATGTAGTTGGCGGTGTGTTGGGTGAGGCCGTTGGTCAGATGTATGTAGAGAAATATTTCCCTGCTGAGGCTAAGGCTCGTATGACTGAGTTGGTGGGCAACTTGCAGAAGGCACTGGGCGAGCGTATTGCTGGTCTTGACTGGATGAGCGATGCCACCAAGGCTAAGGCACAAGAGAAGCTTTCTACTTTTACCGTAAAGATTGGCTATCCTGACAAGTGGAAGGACTATTCTACATTGGATATCAAGAATGATTCTTATTACGAAAATATGAAGCGTGCAGCTCAGTGGGCTTATGCTGATATGGTTTCTCGCTATGGTAAGCCAGTAGATCGCACCGAGTGGCTGATGACTCCTCAGACTGTGAATGCATACTACAACCCAACAACCAACGAGATTTGCTTCCCTGCTGGTATTCTGCAGTATCCCTTCTTCGATATGGAGGCTGATGATGCCTTCAACTATGGTGCCATCGGCGTAGTGATTGGTCATGAGATGACTCACGGATTTGATGACCAAGGTCGTCAGTATGACAAGGACGGTAACCTGAAAGACTGGTGGGCTGAAGAAGATGCTGAGAAGTTCAAGGAACGTGCTCAGGTAATCATTGATTTCTACGACAATATCGAGGTGCTTCCTGGCGTTCATGCCAATGGTAGTCTGACTCAGGGTGAAAACATTGCCGATCATGGTGGCTTGAAGATTGCTTATCAGGCATTCAAGAATGCTACTAAGGACAACCCTCTGCCAGTTAAGGACGGCTATACTCCTGAGCAACGTTTCTACATCGCTTATGCTACCGTTTGGGGTCAGAACATCCGTGATGAGGAAATCCAGAGACTTACCAAGATTGATCCTCATGCATTGGGTAAGTGGCGTGTAAATGGTACTATGCCTCAACTCGACTCATGGTACGAGGCGTTTAATATTACCGAAAGCGATCCTATGTACATCGCTCCAGAGAAGCGCGTGAACGTTTGGTAATATAACATTTCCCCCATATGGGAAAAGGTATACATGCTGTTTCTGAGCAGCACGTTAAGGTTTTGTAAATCATTACATGATTTAAATAAGAGTGCCTCCCTTCCAAAAGGGGAGGCATTTTTTTATTACTATTTAAGGATTAATCATACAGATGTATCAATAATTATTCGTAACTTTGCAACCTAATATAGGCATTGAAATTAATAACCTAAAAATATTGCGACTATGGCAGACGCTAAGAGAATTAAGACAGCTTTGATATCTGTCTATCACAAAGAAGGTTTGGATGAAATCATCACCAAGCTGGCCGAAGAGGGTGTACAGTTTTTGTCAACAGGTGGTACACGTCAGTTCATCGAGGGTTTAGGCTTTGCTTGTCAGGCAGTGGAAGACCTTACCACTTATCCAAGTATTCTGGGTGGCCGAGTAAAGACTTTGCATCCTAAAGTGTTTGGAGGTATCCTGGGACGCCGTGATGTGGAGCAGGATATTGAGCAGATGAACCAGTATGAGATTCCTGAGATTGATTTGGTAATTGTTGACCTCTATCCATTCGAGGCTACAGTAGCCAGTGGTGCAGAACCACAACAGATTATTGAAAAGATTGACATAGGTGGTATCAGCTTGATAAGGGCTGCCGCTAAGAATTATAAAGACGTGGTGATTGTGGCAAGTCAGGCACAATATGCTACTTTGAAGGACATCCTTATGGAGAATGGTGCACAGACCACTCTCGAGGAGCGCCGCTTGCTGGCAAGAGACGCCTTTGGCGTAAGTAGCCATTACGACAGTGCTATCTTCAACTGGTTTGATGGTGGCGAGGGCTCAGCTTTCCGTGAAACACAGGATGTACGCAAGGTATTGCGTTATGGTGAGAACCCACATCAGAAGGGCTATTTCTATGGTAACCTTGATGATATGTTCGACCAGATTCACGGCAAGGAAATCAGTTATAACAACTTGCAGGATATTCATGCAGCTGTTGAGCTGATTGATGAGTTCAAGGACCAGACCGCTTTTGCTATCCTGAAGCATAATAATGCTTGCGGCTTAGCAGTTAGAGAAACGGTATCTGAGGCTTGGAAGGATGCGTTGGCTTGTGATCCTGTATCTGCTTTTGGTGGCGTCCTTATCACCAATGCAGTAGTTGACAAGGCAGCTGCAGAAGAGATTGACAAGATTTTCTTTGAGGTAATCATTGCTCCAGATTATGATGTTGAGGCTTTGGAGGTATTAGGACACAAGAAGAACCGTATCATTTTGGTACGTAAGCCTTTGGAGATGCCCTCTAACCAGTTCCGCTCTATGTTGAATGGTGTATTGGTACAGGAGCGCGACCTTAAGAACGAAACAGCAGATGATTGCCATTTTGTAACTGACAAGCAAGCTACAGCAGAAGAAATCAAGGATATGTTGTTCGCCAACAAAGTGGTGAAGCAGAGCAAGAGTAATGCTATTGTATTGGCAAAGAACGGTCAGCTATTGGCAAGTGGTGTAGGCCAGACAAGTCGTGTGGATGCCCTGAAGCAAGCTATTGAGAAAGCAAAGAGCTTTGGCTTTGACCTGCATGGAGCAGTGATGGCAAGCGATGCTTTCTTCCCCTTCAGTGACTGTGTTACCTTAGCTGCAGATGAGGGCGTTACAGCTATCATCCAGCCTGGTGGCAGTATTCGTGATCAGGAAAGCGTGGATGTATGCAACCAACGTGGCGTTGCTATGGCTATGACAGGCTTCCGTCATTTTAAACATTGATTATAAACATTAAACGAAATGGGATTATTCTCTTTTACACAGGAAATAGCGGTCGATTTGGGTACCGCGAATACGATTATCTCTACTGATGGTAAAATTGTAGTAGATGAGCCTTCTGTAGTGGCACTCGACGGAACTACAGGTAAGATGATTGCCGTAGGTGAGAAAGCAAAGATGATGTATGAGAAATCTAATGCAAGCATAAAGACCATACGTCCATTGAAAGATGGTGTGATAGCCGATTTCAATGCCTGCGAGCAGATGATTCGTGGATTGATTAAGATGTGCCCCAGAAAACGCAGATGGTTTTCTCCATCGTTGAGAATGGTGATCGGTGTGCCAAGTGGTTCAACCGAAGTAGAGTTGCGTGCTGTACGTGACTCGGCAGAGCATGCTGGTGGTAGGGATGTTTATCTGGTGTTTGAACCTATGGCTGCTGCCATTGGTATTGGCATTGATGTTACGCAGCCTGAAGGCAATATGGTGGTAGATATCGGTGGTGGTACTACTGAAATTGCCGTGATTTCTTTAGGTGGTATCGTGAGCAACAACTCTATCAAGATGGCAGGTGATGATTTAACCGCTGACATCCAGGAATATATGAGTCGCCAACATAATGTCAAGGTATCTGAGCGAATGGCTGAGCGTATCAAGATTAATGTAGGTGCTGCATTGACCGAGTTAGGTGAGGATGCACCTGATGACTATGTGGTACATGGTCCTAATCGTATTACGGCGCTCCCAATGGAGGTACCTGTATGCTATCAAGAAGTGGCACATTGTTTGGAGAAGACTGTTATCAAGATTGAGACTGCCATATTGAGCGCTCTTGAAAATACACCTCCAGAGCTATATGCTGATATTGTGCATAATGGCATTTATCTCGCTGGTGGCGGTGCTTTGCTTCGTGGTCTTGACAAGCGTTTGACAGACAAGATTAATATTCCATTCCATATTGCTGAAGATCCGTTGCACTGCGTGGCTAAAGGTACAGCTATAGCATTAAAGAACGTAGATAAATATTCCTTCCTGATGAGATAATCAAGGAGAGTCGTAGATGAGACGGTTGCTGGACTTCCTGATCAAGCATAACCATTGGTTAGTGTTCGTTTTGCTGGAGACCGTGTGCATGATTATGCTGTTCAATTCGGATGGCTATCAGAGCAGTGTGGTTTTCTCTTCAGTCAACGAAGCGACTGGGCATGTGCTTGAAGTAGGGAACCAGATAAATGGTTATTTTGCATTACGCAGTACCAACAAAGATCTTTTGCAGCGCAATACCAGACTAGAACAGCGTGTGGCTTATCTGGAAAAAACATTGAAGCAGCGTTTAAACGATTCAATTGCTTATGAAAGTCTTAGCCGCTTAGCCGATTCTGCATATCTGGAGTTTCCTGCTATGGTTATCGGCAATAGTCTGCATCATCCAGATAACTACATCACCCTTGATAAAGGAGAACTATCTGGCATCAAACCCGAAATGGGAGTAGTAGGTGCAAAAGGTGTTGCGGGTATTGTTTATAAGGTAACGGGTAGTTATTCGTTGGTCATCTCACTGCTAAACAGCAAAAGTAGTCTTAGTTGCAAGATTGCAGGTAGTGATTATTTTGGTTATCTGAAGTGGGAAGGAGGAGACCCCCGTTATGCTTATCTGAAAGACTTGCCTCGCCATGCAGAATTCAATCTTGGAGACTCTGTCGTGACCAGTGGATATAGTACTGTGTTCCCAGAAGGAGTAATGGTGGGTACGGTAGATGATATGGCTGATTCCAATGATGGATTGTCTTATCTACTGAAAATCAAATTGGCTACCGACTTTGGTAGTATCTCGCAAGTGAGGGTGATTGCCAGGAAAGGGCAGGAAGAACTGAAGGATTTAGTGGTCAGTGATGGCTCGGAACAATAGGCATACATGAAATAAAGCAAGGCTTTTATTATGATATACGTTGTGGTAAATAAGATAATGTGGTTTGTGGGATTGGTTTTACTGCAGGTCCTGTTATTTGATAAGATGACTCTTGCTAGTATCGCTACCCCATTACCATATATCTACTTGCTTATTACTTGGAACCGTGATGGCACACGTTGGGTTCTCCTGCTTGTAGGCTTTATCTTGGGTTTTATTATCGATTCTTTTACCAATCTACCTGGCATTAATGCTGCAGCATGTGTATTGTTGGCCATGTTGCAACCTCTATATTTGAATATTTTTATCCCAAGGGAATTACAAGATGAGCGTTCACTGGTGCCATCTGTCTCAACCTTGAGGTGGGACGGTTTTTTGAAATATGCTCTTTTCTGTATCTTGACTCACCACTTTACCGTCGTATTACTCGAGTTTTTCTCGATAGATGATTTAGGTTATATGTTGTTGAGAGTATTGGGGTGCACTCTGTTGACGTTGGTATTTATAGTCATCTTCGAACTTTTAGGGAGAAAGAAACGAATCTGAGCCTTTTTCTTACGTTAATTATAGTGTGAGTGATGTCAAAGAATACGTTGGAAAATAGGAAATATGTAGTAGCGTTAGCCGCTTTGGTTGTAGTGGTCGTCTATGTGATACGCTTATTTTCTTTACAAATATTGTCTGAAGATTATAAGCAGAATGCCGACAGTAATGCTTTCTTAAACAAGATACAATACCCTTCTCGTGGTGCCATCTATGATCGTAATGGCAAGTTGCTTGTTTATAATCAACCCTCTTATGATATAACTTTTATTCCGAGAGAGGTGACCAGCCTTGATACCTTAGATTTCTGTCGTACTTTAGGAATCGACAAGAATCAGTTTTTGAAGCGTATGGCCGATGTGAAGAACCGCAGAATGAATCCTGGTTATTCAGTTTATACAAATCAGGTCTTCATGCGCCAGCTATCAGCAGAAGAGTGCGGTGTGTTTCAGGAAAAACTGTTCAAATTCCCTGGATTCTATATACAGCGTAGAACAGAACGGCAGTACTCATATAATGCTGCTGGTCATGCCTTGGGTGATATAGGCGAGATTTCTGCTCGAGAATTGGAGAACGATGATTATTACATCAGAGGTGACTTCATTGGCAAACAAGGCATAGAACGATCCTATGAAAAATACCTCAGAGGAGAAAAGGGTGTCGAGGTACTATTGCGTGATGCGCATGGTCGCATACAAGGTCATTATATGGATGGTGCGATGGACAGACCCGCTATACCAGGGAAAAACCTGAAACTTGGTTTGGACATCGACTTGCAAATGTTGGGAGAGCGACTCATGCAAGGGAAGATTGGGGCAATAGTTGCGATAGAGCCATCGACTGGTGAGATTTTGTGTATGGTATCTTCTCCTACATTCGACCCCAGCCTGTTGATAGGGCGCAAACGTAGTGGCAATCATCAGATACTGATGCAAGATACTCGCAAGCCTTTGATCAATCGTGCAATTCAAGGCACTTATCCTCCAGGTTCTACCTTTAAGACTGCTCAGGCATTGACTTTCTTACAGGAGGATATTATACAGGAGGAATCTCCTACATTCCCTTGTGGTCACGGTTTTAATTTCAGAAACTTGCATGTAGGATGTCATGGTCATGCATCACCTATATCATTGATACCTGCTATTGCTACCTCTTGCAACTCTTATTTCTGTTGGGGGTTGTTCAGAATGTTTGGCGATAAGAAATATGGAACCTCTCAGAATGCCATTACTGTTTGGAAAGATCACATGGTGTCACAAGGTTTTGGTTACAGACTAGGTACTGACTTGCCCGGTGAGCAACGAGGACTGATTCCTAATGCCCAGTTCTATGATAAAGCATATAAGGGTTCATGGAATGGTTTGACAGTAATTAGTATCGCTATCGGACAAGGAGAAATACTGGCTACACCATTGCAGATTGCCAATCTGGGCGCAACTATTGCCAATCGTGGACATTTTATCACACCACATATTGTCAGTGAGATAGAAGACAACCAGTTGGATAGTATTTATCTAGTGCCTCGTAAGACTACTATAGATCGTCAGTATTACGAGGAAGTGGTGGATGGCATGCGTCATGCAGTAATTGGAAGCAATGCTGGCGCCACTTGTCGTGCTTTGGCCAATTTGTTGCCAGGAGTAGAGGTCTGTGGTAAGACTGGAACTGCGCAGAATCGAGGTAAGGACCATTCTGTATTTATGGGTTTTGCTCCTATGAATGATCCTAAAATTGCCATTGCAGTATATGTAGAGAATGGTGGATTCGGCGCTACTTATGGGGTACCAATTGGGGGTATAATGATGGATCAGTACCTGCATGGTCAATTATCACCTGCCAACGAAATCTTAGCTGAGCAGTTTGCTAACAGAGAGATTTACTATGGTGATGAAAAGAGATAGCTTCTAAGTTTTAAATAGCAATGTTGATACAATGGTAAACGTTCAATGGGCATCAGTCAGTGGTGGTAGGTCAATGTGGAAAAAAGTTGACTGGTTTACCGTTGTACTATATCTGATACTAATTGTTGTGGGCTGGTTAACTGTTTGTGGAGCCAGCTACAGTTTTGATAATACCGACTTTTTTGATTTCTCTACTCGTGCAGGAAAACAATTCGTGTGGATATGCTGCTCATTCGGCATTGCCTTTGTTTTGATGATGCTGGATGATGACCTTTACGATATGTTTTCATATTTGATATATGCGGCGTTGATAGTGTTGCTTATCATCACGTTGGTCATAGCACCAGAAACAAAAGGCTCACGTTCTTGGCTAAATTTTGGACCAGTAAGCCTGCAGCCGGCTGAATTTGCCAAGTTTGCTACAGCATTAGCCTTATCGAAGTTCATGAGCGAATATGGTTTCACCATAAAAAGTTGGAAGAATGCTGGCATTATAGCTGCTATTATACTGGTGCCAATGGTGATCATTGTGCTTCAACAGGAAACAGGTTCAGCTTTGGTGTATGCTTCGTTCTTGTTGGTGCTCTATCGCATGGGAATGACAGGTGCTATCTTGTTCTCAGGTATTGCGGCTACTATTTTCTTTGTGGTAGGTATTCGTTTTAATGGTAGTATCATTGAAGGGACAACTTCTGTGACAGGTGTTTTTGCTGTCTTGCTGCTAATACAGTTTTTTGTCTGCTCGTTATTGGTAGTTTATCTTCAGAAGTGGAAAGTAGCAATCAGGTTGTTTGGTGGATCTTTACTACTGATACTATTGGCATATCTGTTCTCCCGAATTGTGCTTCAGTTTGATATTACTTACCTAGAGTTGGGCATTTTGGCAGCAACTGTACTTTATTTACTCTTCCTATACCTGAGAGACAGAAAATATACCTTTATGCTGATAGCCTTGTTCGCTGTGTTATCGGTTTCATTCTTATACGCAAGTAGCTACCTTTTCAATCACTTTAAACCCTATCAGCAGGCTCGAATTCAAGTAGCATTAGGTATGAAGGAAGATTTATCTGGTGTGGGGTATAACGTTAATCAGTCAAAGATTGCCATAGGATCAGGTGGCCTCTTTGGTAAAGGTTTCTTGAATGGTACTCAAACAAAATTGAAATATGTACCTGAACAAGATACAGACTTCATTTTCTGTACCATTGGCGAGGAGCAAGGTTTTGTGGGAGCTACTGGCATACTGGCACTTTTCTTGCTATTGATCATAAGGTTGATTGTATTAGCCGAGAGACAATCTTCGACATTTGGACTTATTTATGGATATTGTGTATTGAGCATCTTGCTCTTCCACCTATTTGTCAATATAGGTATGGTACTGGGTATTACTCCCGTAATTGGCATTCCCCTACCATTTTTCAGTTATGGAGGTTCATCGCTGTGGGGCTTTACTATCTTATTATTTATTTTCCTGAGAATAGATGCTGGTAGGAAGGACAGAAACCTCGATGCCTAAGTCATGTATCCCTGATAGAATGCTATCGCCCATTTCTTGAAAGATGTTGATGTGCCAGTCGCCAGCGATTGATGGTATCAACTGCATTTCTCCTATGTCCATATTATAAAACCCTCCTTTTCCGCTACTTATCCAATTGCCTTCTTCATCTATGAGCTTTACATTAAATCTATCTGTCTTTGTATATAGTGAGTCTGGAGATATAGCTTGAAGGCCTACATTCAGGTTTTTATAAGGGTAACGAGCAGTATGGCGTAGCTGTAATGTTATTTTGTGATTATGCAAAGAATCTGTTAAAGGGACGTCAAATCTTATTGTGTCTGCATGTGACCATCGTTGTTCGTCAATATGGCGGAACTGATGATAACGTGTCTGGCTATTGCACGCAACCAATAGCCAGACCATTAATACATAATATACAAAAGCTTTGAATAAACGATAATTCATGCTTATCATTGCTTGTCAGTATGCTTATTCTTTTTGTCTGCAAACCCTTTGCCTCTTTCTCCAGTCTGCTCCTGTTCATTCTTTGGCTGTTTTGGGTTGCTTTGCATTTCAAAACTATCCTGGTCCTTCTGGTTGTTATGAGATTTATTTTTGTCGCTCGACTTTTTCTTTTTCTTCTTTTTGGCGCGGTCAAAACGAGTGAGACTTTCTTGCTCAACAAGATCTACTGTCCTTGGCGCAGCCTGTTTGCTGCCATCTTCCAGAAGGCTGTTAGGTTTTATCCCCCTTTTGTTCATGCCAATAATATCGAAAGCACGCTTGCAACTGATAGTCACAGCATTTGCCAGATTTTGTTTGTCGGAAGAGTAGGTTATCACGTTTGCTAATATGTCGGCCTTGAAGTAGAACCATTCACCTTCCATAGTGAACAAAGATATTTCTTTAGATGGAAGACGTTTCTGGCTCTCTACATAGCTGTCAATCTCGTAGTTCAAACAGCATTTCAGTTTGGCACATTGTCCTGCCAATTTTTGTGGATTCAACGAAATGTCTTGGATTCGAGCTGCACCAGTTGATACACTGACAAATGATGTCATCCATGTAGCACAACACAGTTCCCTGCCACATGGTCCAATTCCACCTATTCTTCCTGCTTCCTGACGAGCGCCAATCTGCTTCATCTCGATACGCACATGGAAAGCTTCGGCTAGCACTTTGATAAGCTGACGGAAGTCCACACGTTCATCGGCAATATAATAGAAAATGGCCTTGTTGCCGTCACCTTGATACTCTACATCACCTATCTTCATTTGCAGTTCCAAGTCAAGGGCAATCTGTCTGGACTCGATCATGGTTTTATGCTCACGCGCCTTAGCTTCATAATACTTCTCCATATCGGTTTGGCGAGCTTTACGATACACCCTTTTGATGTCGGCTTCAGAACGGATGTTGGCTTTTTTCATCTGAAGAGGAACAAGACGGCCAGTTAGAGTTACTACTCCGATATCATGTCCGGGTGATGCTTCTACGGCTACAATGTCGCCTTTCTGTAGCTGCAAACCATTTGAGTTGCGGTAGTATCCCTTGCGGGTGTTTTTGAACTGCACTTCTACATATTGGCTTTCCAAATCATTGCCTGGAATATCGGCCAACCAGTCATATGTATTGAGTTGATGGTCCTGTCGTCCAATGCCCTTGCAGCACAGTCCTTGAGACCTTCTATTTGTATTATAAAACAGTTCTTCCATATTTATATATTGTCAATGATTCTTTATCAGTACTGTCAGTCGTAATATCAAGTCAAAAAACACCATCTTGGCATTTACATTCTGTTCGATATGTATCTGGGCTTCTTGTAATTCGTTCATAATACCCAAGGCGTTCTTCTCGTTTACAAATGGGGCAAACTTGCTGGTAAATTGTAGCTCCTCCATATTCATATAGTTCAGCTCGGGCCGATGCAGGTTAGCTGTAAAACTCTCCCTGATCATACGCTGGGCATACTGCAGGAAATCCTTTTGGCGTTCCCTCCCTAATTCATGCATCTCATCACTCCATGCCTTCATCTCTTTTACCTTGCGGCTCCAGGCAAGTCTCATTAGTGAAGTGAAAAGCTGGAATAGTGCAGATGTACCATTATCGACCGTCACTGCCTCTAATGCCTTTGAATAGCTGCCGTTAGCCATGTGAGCTATAGACTGACTATCTTTCAATTCTATGCCCATGCGCTGATGGATAGCCTCACTGATTTCCTCATCCTTGAGACGCGGCATGTTGATGGGTTGAACACGACTCAAGATGGTGCCTAGCATTTTCAGAGGTTCCTCGCTAACTAAGATGAACGCCGTTTGCATAGGTGGTTCCTCCAATAACTTCAACATTTTGTTGGCACATGCCTCCTGCATCTTCTCAGGTAGCCAAATAATCACTATCCGCCATCCTCCTTGAACAGATTTCAAGCTCAGTTTCCGTTGTATGACATCACTTTCTCGTGAGTAGATGACGGGTTGAGAGTTCTCTACCTCCATCTGCTGGATCCAGTCAGTGTAAGTAAAGTAGGGGTTTTTGAGCAACATCTCTCTCCATGCTGGCATCCAGTCATCACAAATCTCTTTCTTGCGGGCTTTATTGGCTATGATGGGGAACATGAAATGCACATCAGGATGTGCCAGTTGTTCCCATTGGCGGCATGATATGCAAGTCCCACAAGCTGAGTCGCTACCTGCCGATGGTTCGTCAAACATCGATACTTGGCCATCGGTAATACCTTTCCCTGTGCAGCAAAGATATTGGGCCAGAGCCAATGCCATAGGCATCTTGCCACACCCTTCTGGGCCAGTGAGCAACAGGGCGTGAGGCAACCTACCTCCGTCAGCTTCGCTCATCAAGATGCGTTTCACTTCTTCTTGCCCTATGACATCTTCAAACCGCATGAATGCTAAACCTTATAAACTAATAAATCCCCTTTGCAATTCCCTTGACACTATCCGTTGCTCCTAATGCGTAAAAGTGCAGACTTGGAACGCCGGCTTTAATCAATTCTTTGCATTGCTGTATGCCCCATTCAATACCTAATTGCTTAATCTCTTCGTCAGAGTGCAACTTCAGAGCCTCACATACCAGTTCTTTTGGCAAATCTACCTTGAAGGTTTTAGGAATCACCGTTAACTGGCTCAGTTTACTCAATGGTTTGATGCCAGGAATGATAGGGATAGTTACTCCAGCCTCGCGAGCCATTTTTACGAAACTGAAATATTTTGTGTTATCATAGAATAATTGGGTGACGGCATATTGTGCTCCAGCTTCCTGCTTCTGCTTGAGCCAATAGATGTCGCGCTCCAAGTTAGGAGCCTCTTCATGTTTCTCTGGATAGCAGGCCACACCAAAATTGAAAGGTGTTTTGGTCACTAGCATCTGACTGCCGTCCACGAATATACCTTTGTTGAAATCTTGTATCTGGTTGGCTAAATCAAGTGCATGGGCATTGCCCTTCTTCTCAGGTGTAAAGGTCTTCTCATCAGGTGCCTTGTCTCCTCGTAGCACCAGCAAGTCATAAATACCTAAGAACTGCAGGTCGAGCAACTCATATTCAGTATCTTCACGGGTGAACCCACTACAAAGTACATGAGGCACTACCGTAATGTCATATTTGTTCTTGATAGCAGCTGCCACAGCCACAGACCCTGGACGACGGCGCAGACGTTGTCGGGTGTATGTTCCGTTGCCCATGTCTTTGAACACATACTCGCTCCTATGGTCAGTGATATTGATGTAGGCAGGCTCAAATTCCCAAAGTGCATCTATAGAGTCGTAGAGTTTGTCTATGTTGTTACCTTTCAGCGGTGGTAGCAATTCAAACGAGAATGCTGTCTTGCCACGTTGCCCTATTTTGTCAATTACACTCATACATTTTTGTCAATTAATCTTTTTTCGACCAGAGGTACGTCAGCGTTTTGTCATCCGTCACTACTACCTCTTTTACAAGCAGCTTGACTTAACTTAACCTTGGTGAACAGTCAGTTGTGGGAATGCGAAGCGGATGCCTTCCTTGTTGAAGACAGTGTATATGCGACGATTCATTTCGAAGATCATATAATAGTCTTCATTTTTCACCCAGCCGCGAACATAAATATTCACCTTGCTATCAGCCATCTCTTTCAAAATAACATAGGGGGCAGGATCTTTTAGAATGCGTGGCTCTTCGCTGAAAATGCGCATCAACACAGTTTCCACTCTTTCGAAGTCTTCACCGTATTCCACGCCAACCGTCCATTCCATACGGCGAATAGGGTTGATGCTGTAATTTATGATGCTACCACTACTGAGGACGCCATTTGGAATATACACCTCTTTATTGTCGGTGCCTGTGATGATAGTATGGAAGATTTGAATCGCCTTCACAGTGCCGAACTGTCCCTGGGCTTCAACGAAGTCTCCCACTTTAAACGGTTTCAGCAATAAGATGATGAGTCCTCCTGCAAGGTTATTCAGGTTGCCGCTCATAGCCATACCAATGGCAACACCGGCTGAAGCTAACAAAGCAGCAAAAGAGGTGGTTTCTACACCAAGGCGTGCAGCTATGGCAATAACCAACAGGATAGTTAGGGTGATATTTATGAAACTCAGTAGGAAAGTCTTCACGCTTGCTTCCACTTTACGCTTCTCGAGTAGATTGCGTGTTAACTTCTTAACTATGCCTATAAGATAACGTCCAACTATATAAATGATAATAGCTCCTATGATGTTCCATCCGGCACTCACACACCATGTAATGGCGTTATTCACTATGGTTTGTATTTGATCCATTTCTATCATTTCTTATTATTTTGTTTGCAAAGATAATGAAAAAATGAAATAAAAGCACTAACTTTACGCCCGATTTCATAAGGGGTGCCTTAAAATGACGGGCTGAGATCATACCCATTAAACCTGATGCGGGTAATGCCGACGTAGGGAACATAGGATGGAACTATCCCCTTTTTAGTGTTTAACTTAAAAAGGAAAGAATCATGAAAAAAGACAAAAAGGTTGCATGCCTCTTGCTGGCAGCATGCATGTTGCCACTGCATGCGCAAGAGCAGCCCAAAGACTCACTGCGCGAGGTGATGTTGGAAGGAGTAGAAGTGATGGCTACGCGTGCTTCACAAACTACGCCAATGGCGTTTACCAATATTTCAAGAGAAGAAATCAAGAAAGTTAACTTTGGACAAGATATCCCTTATCTGCTGAGCATGACTCCTGGTGCCATTACCACCAGCGATGCAGGAGCTGGTATTGGCTATACCACTATTAGGGTGAGGGGTACGGATGCAACCCGCATTAATGTTACTGCCAATGGCATACCCGTGAACGATGCTGAAAGTCATGCTGTGTTCTGGGTCAACCTGCCCGACCTGGCATCAAGTGTGAAGGACATGCAGGTACAACGAGGTGTGGGTACCAGCACCAATGGCGCAGGTGCCTTCGGAGCATCTATCAATATGCAGACAGGAGGCTTGTCCACACTGCCATATGCAGAGTTCAATGGCTCTGCCGGTTCGTTTGGCACCCATAAAGAAACGTTGAATGTGGGGACTGGCTTGTTGAATGGACATTGGGCTTTCGATGCCCGACTGAGTCATATCGCTACTGATGGTTATATCGATCGTGCCAGTGTTAGACTCAACTCCTATTACCTGCAGGGCGCCTGGTATGGCGAACACACTAATATTAAGTTGATTTCATTCGCCGGAGACGAGCGCACCTATCATGCATGGAACTATGCCTCTAAGGAGGAGATGGCAAAATATGGCAGAACTTATAACTCTTGTGGTGAGTATTACGATGAGCTAGGAAACCGTCAGTATTATAAAGACCAAACCGACAACTATATACAAAAGAATTGGCAGCTGCTGCTTAATCACAGCTTCTCTGATGCCTTGAAACTCAATGTAGGTCTGCATTACACCAAGGGGGATGGCTACTATCAGGAGTACAAGACTAACCGAAAACTCATTGAATATGGTATGCAGCCGTTTGAGAAAGATGGTGAGCTGATAAAGAAGAGCGACTTGGTGCGCAAGAAAGTGATGGATAACTGGTTCTTGGGTGGTGTGTTTTCGCTCAACTACCAATATGGTGGTTGGAATGCTGCCTTAGGCGGAGGATTCAACCGTTATGATGGCGACCACTTCGGACGTGTACTTTGGGTAAAGCAGAGTGGGGGCGATGCCAACCCAGACCGAAACTATTACTTCAATAATGCCACCAAGAATGACGGTAATATCTATGCTAAAGCCAGCTATACTTTCCTTAACGGTTTGACGGCATATGCTGATTTACAGTATCGTCATATTGACTATAATATCTTGGGGGAGAACGATAAAATGGATGGTGATATTCACCAGCATTTTGATGTAAAGGAACATTTTGATTTCTTTAACCCCAAAGCTGGTCTCTCTTGGGAGATCAATCGCAACCATCGTGTCTATGGTTCTGTGGCTGTAGCGCAAAAAGAACCCACTCGTAACAATTATACCGACGGCAACAGTAATGACTTGCCCACGTCTGAGAAACTCACTGATTTTGAGTTAGGCTATCATTACACAGGCTCCTGGTTCAATGGTGGTATCAACTTCTATTACATGAATTACAAAGACCAACTTGTGCTGACGGGTGAGTTGAACGAGATAGGTGAACCTATGGCGGTGAATATGCCAAAAAGCTACCGCATGGGTGTGGAACTGATGGCAGGCATCAACCTTCCTATGGGTCTCTCTTGGGAGGCCAATGCCACCCTGAGCCGCAACCGCATCAAAGATTTTACTGAAACGCTTTATGATGATAACACCTATGAGGCTTGGCAAATCAATCATGGCGATACTCACATCGCCTTTTCGCCCAGTGTTATCATCAACAACCGACTGGCTTATAGCTACAAAGGTTTTGATGTGGCCTTGCAGACGCAATATGTGAGTCGGCAGTTCATGACCAACGCTGATGTCACAGAAACGTTGCTGGATGCCTATTGTGTAAGCAACTTGCATTTGGCATATACTTTTAAGATGCGTGCAGCAAAGAGCATCACGATAGGCTGTACCATCTACAACCTCTTCAATGAGGAATACGAGAATAATGGTTATGCCGGTAGTGGGTACTATACTGATAATGGTCAGAAAATCAGATATAACTATGCAGGCTATGCCGCACAGGCTGGCATCAATGCATTGGCGAACGTAACGCTTAGATTCTAAGACATGCAATTCGATTGGCTTGACATATTTACTACCATCCTTGGCTTGATCTATATATGGCTGGAGTACAAAGCGCATATCGGCCTTTGGATTGTAGGCATCATCATGCCTGCCCTTGATGTATTTCTCTACTATAATCACGGTTTGTATGGCGATGCGGGCATGGCGGTCTATTATACTTTGGCGGCTGTCTATGGCTTCATAGCTTGGAAGTTGGGAAATCCGAAAGAGAAAGCACCTCTGAAGATAACTCATACCCCTATACGCATGTACCTTCCTATCCTAGTATTTTTCTTGGTGGCGTGGGCGCTGACTTACTATGTACTCATTACATGGACCAACTCTACTGTGCCTGTACTCGATGCCTTTACTAATGCCCTCTCTTTTGTGGGCTTGTGGGCCTTGTCGCGTAAGTACATCGAGCAGTGGTTTTTTTGGATTGTGGTCGATGTGGTGTGTACTATTCTTTATGTGCAGAAAGGCATCCCTTTCAAAGCAGGACTCTATGGCCTCTATGTCGTCATTGCCGTCTTTGGCTATTTCAAATGGATTAAACTGAAGAAAGATGGGAAATAATGTAAAACATAATTGTCTGTTTAACAACGTAGTTTTAGCTGACGGTGATTATCCTAGTCATGAAATACCTTTGCAAATCTTAGCCAATGCCAATATGGTTGTTTGTTGCGATGGGGCTGCTGCAAAATACTTGTCAGAAGGTGGTCATCCCACTGCCATTGTAGGAGATGGTGACTCAATGCCTGTTGTTTTGAAGGAGCAATATGCCGATATTTGTCATTTTGAAAAGGAGCAAGAAACTAACGATCTGAGCAAGGCAGTCCGCTACTTGATGTCACAAGACAAGCGACAATTCGCTATATTGGGTGCAACCGGCAAACGTGAAGATCATACGTTAGGCAATATCTCCTTACTCATGGAGTATATGCGACAAGGAGCCGATGCATGTATGTTTACTGATTATGGTGTGTTTATCCCTTGTCATGATAACTGCTCTTTTTGCGTGCATATAGGCCAGCAAGTTTCCATCATCAGTTTTGGCGCTACAGGCTTCAGTACCCAAGGTTTGAAATATCCTCTCTATAATTTCACCAACTGGTGGCAAGGTACTCTGAACGAGGCTGTCTGCGAGAATGTGACCATCGAGGCCAAAGGCGATTGGCTAGTTTATTTCCCCTATTAATCGCTGCATTATCTCCTATCATTTGACGCAATATTTCCTATAGGGTCACTCTAATGCCTCCTATGGGTCGTTGCAAGGCTTGCCATGAGTCATCGCAAAGCTTCCCGTCACTCATCGTAGTATCTCCTTTACCCTCATAGCAGATACTGCGGCGGTTGATAGCAGATATTAGAACCAGTGATGGCAAGCCTTACCCTATGAGAAAGCAAGCATTAACCCTAGGGTTAGCTGCCGTTAACCATAGGGTTAGGATGCATTAAGCTATGATTATTTAGAGTTAGGAAGTAGCTTTTACTCTGCCAGCAGATAGGCCTTAAAGTCGGCAAATTGGCTAGTCATGTTAATGCTTTGCTTGGTGCCCTTCATGAAGTCTTGCAGGCGCTGTGGGATGCTGACTGGCTCACCGATGATGTTCTCTACCGTATCTTTGAATTTGGCAGGGTGGGCGGTTTCAATAAAGAAACCTGTCTCTCCTGGGCGAAGGCCTTCACGCAGTGCACGATGACCACATGCACCATGAGGGTCAAGCAGGTAGCCATTGGTTTCATATACGCGGCGGATCTCTTCGGCAATCTCCTCATCGGTATAGGTAGTACCGCTGATATCCTGACAGATAGCAGCATGACTGTTATCATAAAGAGCCAATACACGAGCAAAGTTGCTGGGATCACCCACATCCATGGCATTAGCGATAGTGGCAATGCTAGGGCGAGGGTTATACTGACCAGTTCGCAGATATGAGTAGAAGATGTCGTTGCGGTTATTGGCAGCAATGAAGCGACTGATGGGCAGTCCCATGCGCTTGCCAAATAAGCCTGCAGTGATATTGCCAAAATTGCCACTAGGTACACAACAAACAATGTTGGCAACTTGTAATTGAGCCACTGCCCAGAAGTAGTAGAAGGCTTGAGGCAAGAAACGGGCAACGTTGATGGAGTTGGCGCTGGTCAGCTGCATGTGCTGGTTCAGTTCTGCATCCATGAAAGCAGACTTAACTAATCGCTGGCAATCGTCGAAGGTGCCATCCACTTCCAAAGCGGTGACGTTCTTACCCAGGGTGGTGAACTGCTTCTCCTGAATAAGACTAACCTTACCCTTAGGGTAGAGCACATAAACATGGATGCCATCCACACCAAAGAAACCGTTGGCAACAGCACTGCCTGTATCACCGGAGGTCGCAACAAGAACGTTAACCAGTTTATCCTGACCACTCACAAAGTAGCCCAACATA
Organism: uncultured Bacteroidales bacterium; assembly: GCA_902779085.1. GTDB lineage: Bacteria > Bacteroidota > Bacteroidia > Bacteroidales > Bacteroidaceae > Bacteroides. The sequence goes on from CACYZY010000001.1 coordinate 75,900, forward strand.
CGTGCCATAAAACGGGCACCAACGTCTTTGAAGGCGAGGGTGGGACCGTGAAACAACTCTAAAGAATAGATGTTGTCGCTTACTTTCACCAACGGAATGTTGAAGTTCATGGTGTCATACACAATCTGCTTCAACTTGTCGGCAGGGATGTCTTCGCCAAAGAAAGCCTGAGCCACCTGATAAGCCACTTCTTGCAGGCTCATCTGTGACATCTGCTCGAAGAAAGATACCGGCAATTCGTTGATGCGCTCTGGCATGAACAAACCTTTGTCGGCGGCAAGTCCCTTTACCACTGCCTCTTGCAGGGATACGTCGGGTGTCTGGTGATTAGTGCTATAGTATTTCATATCTTCATTAATTCATTCATAAACTCTTGGTATCTTAGCAAACCATAGCTGCCATTTACGCAACTCACCTCGTCGAATGCCTGCACCTCATCGGGTTCGATGCCACGATGCCAAATTAAAAACGGTACGGGTTCAGCCAGGTGGGTACGAATCTCCACAGGGGTAGGGTGATCGGGCAAGACGGCTATGCATACGGGTTCATCCCAGCTGTTAACAGCCTCGTAGATAGGTGTCACGATACGACTGTCTAGGTCTTCAATAGTTTGTAGCTTCAAGTCTAGGTCACCATCATGACCTGCCTCGTCGCTGGCTTCCACATGCAGGAACACAAAGTCATCGTGACGCAAAGCCTCAATGGCAGCTTGAGCCTTGCCTTCGTAGTTGGTGTTGGCCATGCCTGTGGCTCCCTCAACAATAATATTGTTTAGACCAGCATACCTGCCAATGCCACGGATAAGGTCAACGGCGGAGATGACATCGCCACGTTTGATTTGAGGATACATCTGCATAAGTGTCTGCATCTGGGGGCGATAGCCTCCGCTCCAAGGCCAGATGGAGTTGGCCATATCCTTGCCCTGTTTTTGCCTCTCTATGTTGAATGAGTGCTGAGAAAGCAACTTTTGTGATTTGCGGATTAGGTTAGTCAGCAAAGAAGCTGTTTCTTCTGCTTTTGAGTTAATAGCTTTTGGCAAAAGTGGTTCCCAAAGTTCATTGGGATGGTCATGAGGCGGAGCGCAGTCCACCTCTTTGCTGCCACCTTTGATGACTAGCAAATGACGATATTGGATGCCTGTGATAAACTGTACCCGCTCATTGCCTAAGTGCTTGTTTAAATATTTGATCAACACATCTCCTTGCTCAGTAGTGAGGTGTCCGCCATGATGATTTTTGATTTTGCCATTGGCCAGAGTGATGATGTTACAGCGCATCGCCAAATCATCGGGTTGCATATCATAACCAATAGATGCTGCTTCCAAAGGGCCACGTCCCTCATACACCTTGTTTAGATCATAACCTAGGATGCAGGTATTAGCCACTTCGGAACCTGGGCTGAATCCTTCGGGCACGGTCAGCAATCTGCCGCACTTGCCTTGTTGGACCAGCAGATCCATAGTAGGAGTATGGGCATATTGCATCAGTGTCTGACCACCCAGTCGCTCCACTGAATGGTCAGCCATGCCATCACCTAGTATGATAATATGCTTCATAGGTTATACATTTGCAATCGACATAATGTCAGCAAAAACACCAGCAGCCGTCACGCTGGCACCAGCACCATACCCCTGTATCATCATGGGATATTCGTGGTAACGCTCTGTGGTGAGAAGGATGATGTTGTTGCTGCTCTCCAAACCATAGAACGGATGGTTGCTGGCTACTTCTTCCAGGCCCACAGTAGCCTTGCCCTCAAAGAGCCTTGCGACGAAACGCCAACGCTTGCCCTGTTCAGCCAGTTGCTGGCGGCGTGCCTCAAAGTCGGCATCTAACTCTGGGATATGCTTCCAGAAATCATCCAACGAGCCTTCCATCAGTTGGTCAGGAATGAACAAGTGTTTCTCCACATCCTCCTGATCCAGACGATAGCCAGCTTCACGACCTAAGATAACCAACTTACGGATTACATCCTTACCACTAAGATCGATGCGTGGATCGGGCTCTGAGAAACCTTTCTGCTTGGCTTCTGCTATGGCTTTGCTCATGGTGGTCTCTGCGCTCAAGGAATTGAAGATGTAGTTCAGTGTACCACTTAGAACAGCCTCAATCTTCAAGATCTTATCACCACTATGGATAAGATCGTTGATGGTATTGATAATAGGCAAACCAGCACCTACGTTGGTTTCAAAGAGGAACTTTACACCACGCTGGTGAGCCGTCTGCTTAAGTTTCATATAGTTTTCATAAGGAGAAGAAGCAGCAATCTTGTTGGCTGCAACCACTGATATGTTGTGTTGCAGCAATTGCTCGTAGATGGATGCTACACCACTATTGGCGGTGCAATCTACAAATACGGCATTGAAGATGTTCATGCCTGTCACCTCGTTCAGCAGCACATTGAGGTCGCAATCCTTTCCCCTCTCCAATAATTGGTTCTTGTAGTCATGAAGTTCGATGCCCTCACGGGTAAATAAGCCCTTTTTGCTGTTGGCAATGCCCACCACATTCAGTTGCAAGCCATTCTCTCGCATAAGTTTCTCGCGCTGACTTTCAATCTGGGTGATGAGGCTATGACCTACCGTACCTATACCGCAGATGAAGAGGTTCAGAACCTGATATTCCGATAGGAAGAATGAGTCATGTATAACGTTAAGCGATTTGCGCAACAATTTTTTATTTACGACGAAAGAGATGTTGGTCTCGCTGGCACCCTGGGCACAAGCAATGACGCTGATACCACTACGGCCCAATGCACCAAACAACTTGCCGGCTATACCAGGCGTATGTTTCATGTTCTCACCTACAATAGCTACAGTAGCCAAGCCGTATTCGGCCTTCATGGGGAACATCTCACCTAATTCTATTTCCTTGCTGAACTCCTTGTCGAGCACCTCACAAGCAGTTACGGCATCGGCTGTTCTTACACCAATAGATGTGGAGTTCTCGCTGGATGCCTGGCTCACCATAAAAACACTAATACCATGCTCTGCCAGTGTACTGAAGATGCGGCGATTGACACCAATTACGCCTACCATGCCTAAACCTTGTACGGTGATAAGACAGGTGTCATCAATACTGCTGATACCCTTGATGGCTTTGCCTGTTCCGTTGGCTGTGCCTTGACGGATGACGGTGCCTTGTGCCTCGGGGTTGAAAGTATTCTTGATTAAGATAGGTATGTTCTTGTGATAGACTGGCCAGATTGTAGGCGGATATACCACTTTGGCACCGAAGTTACAGAGCTCAGTTGCTTCGACGTAGGTTAGACTGCTGATGGTATAGGCATTATGAATAACACGTGGATCGGCAGTCATAAACCCGTCAACATCGGTCCATATCTCCAGACTTTCAGCATTCAGAGCAGCTGCCACGATAGCAGCGGTATAGTCACTACCTCCCCTTCCTAAATTGGTAACCTCACCCGTATTCTTGTCTGTGGCGATGAATCCAGGGATAAGTGTCAGTTGGGGTAGATCGCTGAGCTGTTCTTTTACCAGTTTGTTGGTCAGTTCAGCATTCAATATATGTTTGCCCTGCTTACGCTCAGTCTTGATAAACTCTCGAGAGTCTTTCCATACAGCGCCCGTTACCTCAGCCACAATCAGGCTGGAGAGGCGTTCGCCGTAGCTCAATATTGTGTCATTGGTTTTCCTGCTTAGATCTTTTATAAGGTAGATGCCCTGAAAGATGTCGCGCAACTCACCTAACAGTTGTTCTACCTTTGTCAGTAGTTCGTCGCGTTTGTTGCCAGAGGTTATATTGTCGTTAATCAGGTCATAATGTCTGTTGGTAAGTTGAGCCAGTTCGTTTTCGTAGGCTTTGTTGCCCTCCGACGCCATCTGGGCTGTCTTGATCAGTTGGTCGGTCACGCCTCCAAGTGCAGAAACCACCACAATCACTTGACCTTTCTGACTGCTTACAATCTTTTTTACATTCCTGATGCCATTGGTAGTTCCTACGGATGAACCACCGAATTTCAATACTTTCATCTGCTTATTGTTTAAATATGGTGGCAAAGTTAGTATTTTTTTTGTATATTCGCAGCCAAAAGGACGATATTTATGAAGACTAAAACTAACGTCACTTCTATTTTGCTAGTATATACTGGTGGTACTATTGGTATGATTGAGAACCCGGTGACAGGGGCTTTGGAAAATTTTAGCTTTGAGCAGCTCAAGAAGCATGTGCCTGAACTGCAAAAGTTTGATTTCAATATCGACAGTTGCCAGTTCGATCATCCCATGGACTCATCGGATATGGATGCCAAGGCGTGGCGTATGTTAGTGGATATCATTCAGAAGAACTATGACAAATATACTGGTTTCGTGGTTCTACACGGTACCGATACGATGGCCTTTACAGCTTCTGCACTAAGCTTTATGCTGCACGGTTTGTCAAAGCCAGTCATCCTGACAGGTTCTCAACTGCCTATAGGCGTGATACGTACTGATGGCAAGGAAAACTTGCTGACCAGTCTGGAAATAGCAGCGGCACACAGACCTGATGGCTTGCCTATGGTACAAGAGGTATGTGTGTATTTTGAGAACAAGCTGATGCGTGGCAACCGTACTACCAAGTTGAATGCTGAAGATTTTAATGCTTTTCGTTCGTATAACTATCCTGATCTGGCTAATGTGGGTATTCACATTCGTTATAACCAGAATGCGATTCACTATCAGGAGAAGGTGGAACCATTGAAGGTATATACCGAGATGAATACTAATGTGGCGATACTGAAACTGTTCCCTGGCATACAGGAAATGGTGGTGCGCTCGGTGTTATCGATAGATGGTCTTAAGGGTGTGGTGCTGGAAACCTATGGCAGTGGTAATGCCCCTCGTAAAGGATGGTTGTTGGATTGCCTGAGTGAAGCTTCTAAGCGTGGCGTTGTGATTATCAATGTTACCCAATGCAAGAGTGGTATGGTAGATATGGACCGTTATGAAACGGGTTATCAACTTAAGTCGGCTGGGGTGCTTAGTGGCTATGACATCACTACCGAAGCGGCCTTGACCAAACTGATGTTCCTTTTCGGGCAAGGTCTGTCGGTAGATGAAGTACGTCAGGAAATGATGCACTCATTGGTCGGAGAGATCTCAATGGATTAATCTGCTTTTTTTCTGAAAACCATGTCGGCTCCTTTTTGATTCTTCAGAGTCAATGCAATCTTCCGTTGGCTGGCCTTTACCCTGTCCTCAATCAGTTCAGGAAGGTTGTAGCTCATCATCTGGTCGTTATAGAACTTGGCCGGGTTGTGCTGTGGCAACAGGAAAGGCTTGCTGGCTGTCCCCTGATCATCGATGTAGGTAATATAGGGCCTGGAGTAATAGCCGTCAATCCTGCGGCTGCTGAATACCATCCAGTGCGAGTTGCCGCCCCATGAGTGGTAGCTGTCGGCAAGCTCACTGTTCGCACCTTCAAGGGGTCGCATCGCCCCTGTTCCCAGGTCTATAATATGCAGGTCGGCATCCTTATGATTGACAGGGAAGTTGCCGTATCGGGTCAGGCACACCACCATCCACCTGCCGTCTGGCGATATCCTCGGATGAGAGATGCTCATATCTTCCCTCCTGGCATTGAACAGCGTATCTGCCTTTGTCCCGATAGTGCCAGTCTCGGCATCGAAATCCACGCGGCACAGGCTGTACTTGAGCTTTTCTATATGGTATGCCACGCTGTCAACAGCCTCGGCCGTGCAGAAATACAGGCTCCTGCCGTCGGGTGAGAAAGTAGGGAAGGTCTCGTAGGCCTGCGCCGATGCCAGCAGGTCACTGCCGAACACCTCATTCTTCTCCATGTCGTAGACAAACACGTCCGACTCGGTATCGAACACCTCGACCCTGTCATCGGAATGGTAGTAGTAGCTCTCCCAGGTGGAGTTCACCGAGGCAGCCACATACCTTCCCGAAGGATGCCAGTAGGGATACTGCATGTTCCCGCGGGTCTCCTCTGTCCTGGTATTCAGTTTCGTTACAATGCCATTATTGATATAGGCCGTTCCGGGAGCCTTGGCGCGGCTGTGGAACAGGAACGTGTCAGGCTGCCGCCGGTTGAAGGTGTGGCAGTTCACGCAGCCGTAGTCGGTCATCTTGTTCTCGAAGATGGGGGTTTCCTCAAAGCTCTCCAGATGCCGCTGGTACAGTCCCATGCGGTTCCACTGCTCATAGGGAGGTATCTTGCGGTAGGCAAGATAAGGGTCGATGGCTTCGGAAGATACCCTGACACGGATGTCCCTGTAGGCTGTCCATCCCTCCGGTGCCTTTCTGGATACCCTCATGGTTATCTCCCCGTCCATGCAGGAAGCGAGCAGCCTTCTCCATGCTTTCAGCGGGATGTCGAAGGCACCGTCCTCTGAGCGTACGTCTATTTTATTGTCTGCCCCTATAATTGTCAGATGATACTCTCCCGTCTCCAGCAGAGACAAGTTAAGCGGAGCTATGTTACAGGGTACCATCACCCCGTCATAGTCAGGGAAAACGGGTGCTGGCCTGTCAGTTTGCCCGACAATGCTGACCCCGCCCCGGGAGCAGGCCCAGAGCTGCATCATCCAAATGAGAGTAAGTATATACCTGGTGTAATCCATAGTCCTGCTTCTTTTTAGTCAAACATATAGTAGTACCAGTAAGTGCCCCTGTACGAGGCCAACGCCGCCTGCAGGTTCTGATTGTTCCTTCGGGCATTCAGCACGGTCTGTCTGAAAGCCATGAAACGGCTGACCGTCTCATCATCCACCCCATGGCTGCGGCAGTAATCCTCGTCGTGCTCGGCCAGTACTGTCACTGCCTGCTGCATCAACGGCGGTACGCTTTGACCTTCCCGATAAGGCAGGTACCTGTCTGCCAGATAGCGGATGCCTTCCATGTTCTTGTCAAGCATCATCATTGCCATGGCATATTCCAGCGCATGCGTCTCGTCTGTCCCCGTCTCTATGACCTTGACCAGGTCTGCCTTGATGCCGTCCAGCACCACGAACGAAGGTTGTGGGGCAGGCAGGCTCCTGCGCTTCTGTCCCAGTTCGGGATCACTTTCCACAGCCTTGTCATTATAGAGGAACCTGCGCATACCCTTAGCCCACTCCCTGTAGGCATAGGTCCTCTCCAACCGGGAGATGTATTTCTCTGCCACCTTATAGTCGCCATAGATGAGGCGTTCCTTCACCAGCAGCTTCAGCAATGTCGGGTTGCCATAGGTCGTGGCTATCATGGTGCCGAACGACAGGCACAGGGCCTCGCTGATCACACCCGTATGGTAGTATATATGACTGAACAGCACATTGAGGTCATTATAGGCCTGATAGCCCACCATCAGGCTCTGTGCCCCCTTCTGAGGATACCTGAAAAGGTCAGTCATCATCTTTCCCTGGTGGGACAGGGCCAGGTTGAGGCAGTTCAGGTGCAGGTAGTTCTGATAGTTAAGGTCTCTGTTTCCCGTAATCCCTGCCCAGTCCTCACGGTTGATGCAGTTCATCAGACAGGCCAATGTGCGGAAGTCCTTATTCGCCCTCTTCTCAGACTGGGTGTACAGGAACAGCCCACCTGCGACCAAGAACATAAAAACGGCTGCTGCCTGTACCACAGGCTTCAGCTGAAGCCTGTTACTTATTCCGGCAACAATCATGACGGCAGTTACAAACAGCCAGGAGAGGGACTGCCAGAGCCCCTGTCCTACATAGTATTCATAATAGCCCATAGTCCAAAGGGCATAGTCAAAGCCGACTATCTTTCCGTCAGAAACAGTAATAAAGGCGGCAGCCAGGCATGCAAGAAGATAAGCGGATGACATCCATCCCCTCCTGGGACTCTGCAGCATGTCAAAGATGAAGGCACAGATTGCGAATAGGGTGGCAATGCTGCCAACATAGACAAATAATAATAAGGTGAAGACAATGCCTGTCAACAGGCTATAATATATGGAAGCCCTTCTTCTGATCAGGATATAGACGTATAGAAGGACAGAAAAGCACAGCATGGCCACTATCGCCTCGTAATGATAACCCATATCCAGTAGGCAGATGCCCTGCAAATAAGCCGGCAACAGGGTTAGTGGGCACCATGTCATATTATCGTTTAGTCTGTATATGGAACGCCACAGGAGCATTCCGGTTATTGTGGTGATAACAGCAGTTATAACGGCCCCTGCCCAGGGCAGGTGGAAGAACTGTACAAGGAACTGTGAGGCCAGGGTGGAGAAGCCGCCTGTTTGCCGGAGAAGCCCTGCCAAGTAGTCTGCATCCCAGAGGAATATCTGCTGCTGCTCACGGTACATGAAAAGAGGCTCCTGGGTACTATGCAGGAGAATGGCATATAGGGCACAGAGCAACATGCCAAAGATAAGTATTATGACAGTCCTTGACTTCATGAATCTAGAATATCATTAAAAAGAGGGGCAAGCCCAGAGACTTGCCCCTCCCAGTCATTCAAACTTTAATATCAATAGAAGGTTATTGATTACTTCCAGTTCTCATTCTGAACGAAACGACCCATAGCGGTCTGGATCTCGGTAATAGGAATTGGGAAGGTTACCCAGTTCTCATTGTAAACGTTACCGAACTTGCCAGGGAAATAAGTTCCTTCGTATGCACGATAGTCGTTCAGCACCTTACCAACGGTACCCCAACGGGCGATATCGAACCAGCGGTGACCTTCCATACCGAACTCGGCACGCATCTCACGCTCAAGAGCAGTATGAGCCTCTGTTGCATTTGCAAAGCTCTTATATAAGCCTATACGGTAATTTGCAGCAGCACCAGACTCAGTCTTGCCTGTCACCTTGTTGTCAAATGTCTTACCAGCAGCCTCATTCTTAACGAAACTGTTAGCTGCGCGCTCACGAACCTGGTTGATAAGCTTCAGTGCTGTATCAAGGTCTTTCTCGTGGATGGCCACCTCGGCACGCATCAGCAGGATGTCAGCGAAGCGGATCACATGGTAGTTGGCAGCATTTGAGCCGACAGCATTAAGCACAGCCGTATTGCCATAGTCAGACTTCCTAGCCTGGTACTTGATGTTCATGTTCAGACCACCGTTGGTGTAATCACGTACCCAACCGCCGATTGAGGTAGGAATACCCCAATCCAGATAAGGAACGCCGAAACGGCCAGCGCAGTAATCAACACGTGGGTCAAGTGGAGTATCCAAATCAGTTACAGGATTAGGGTTACCCATTACTGTGCGAGGCTCATAGTCGGTGTAGTTTGCCAAAGGCAGACCGTCTTCGTCCACCATGAAACTGTTCACGAACTCATAAGTCGGCTGGTAGAAGCCCCAACCACCCATGCCGAGAGCACCAGGAACACCAACTGCAGGGCTATATATAGGAGCGTTGGAATCCGTTTGGGTACCCTGAATAGTCAACTGTACGTCAAATACTGATTCACCTGTCCAGTCTGAAGTAGCAGCATTATTGAACAACTCACCATAGGTCTTAGCCAACTGGAACTTCTTGCCCTTAGCGTCAACACCATTATTGATAATGTCGTCCAATAGGGTCTTGGCATCGTTCCAGTGGTCTTCTGTAGCGTTCGTGCCATTGTAAGGAGAAGACCAGTACAGGTACAACTTTGCCAACATAGCCTTGGCCATCCAGCAGGTAGCACGGCCATACTGCTGCGCACCATAACCGGTTTTATTAGTCCATGTCTCAGGCAGTTTGCTTGCCGCACTCTGCAGGTCAGCAGCCACCTTGTCCCAAATATATATATAGTTACCACTCTCGTCAACGTTGCTTACTTGCGGATTGGCAGATGCCTGATAGTCCTCTAGGGTAACATAAGGAATAGCGGCACCGAACATACGGATACCCTCGAACATCCAGACTCCCTTAATAAAATTAGCCTCGGCCTTTATCATATCAGGATCATCAACAGCATCACTTGCCTTGTTTACCATGTCAATCACGTTGTTGCAACGCTTGACAGCTTCATAAACAGCAGCCCACTTACCCTGAATGTAAGAGTTGGCGGCAGAGAAAGAATACACCTCAATAGCGGTAAAGTCTGACTGGTCAGATGACTGCGAACCCTTGTTGGCATCTCCACCGGCAACATCGCCAAAACAGTAGTTTGACAATGCTGCATATCCCATCCATCCTGTCTGGTTCATGTTGTTGAGGGATGAGTAGGCACCTGTCAGCACCATGTCAATGCCTTCTGTATTGAGCAGCGCATTCTCCGATGCTGTACCTGCAGGCTCGAGCAGCAGGAAGTCGTCACCGCAGCTACTCATTGACAAAGTAGCCAATGCCATAGCTGAATAGATTATTGCTTTTTTCATATTGTTCTTGTTATTTAAATTGTTTTTCATGTTTATATACTCATTACTCAACTTATGATTAGAAGTCGATATTCACACCGAACAGATACTGACGTGGCATACCGTATGCACCGTAGTCAATGCCCTTGTTCATATCGCTATCCACGCGGTTAACTTCTGGATCTAGACCATCGTAACCAGTGATAGTGAACAAATTAGATAACTGGACGTAGAAACGGATGCGTGACAGAGTTAGCTTGCTAACCAGTTTCTTAGGCAGAGAATAACCTAAAGTCAGAGTCTGCATACGCAAGAATGAACCGTCGGTTACATAGTTTGAGTGTGACTGAGTGTTCTCAGCATGGGTGTCACCATATACCCACAAAGGCAGGGTTCCATTAGGATTGCTTGGACTCCAAGCCTTTTCGATACGGTCATAAGAATATACGTTACCCAAATTACCCCACAGAGTGTAGTACTCATAGTGCTTATAGACATCGTTACCAAGTGAGTAGTACAGATAAGTGCTCAGATCGAAGTCCTTCCACTGCAGACCGATATTGAAACCACCTGTCAAGTCTGGATGAGGATTACCAATAAAAGTACGGTCATTTGCGTTCACCTTACCGTCGCCATCAACATCCTTCCACTTATAGTGACCCACATAGCTGGCGGCTGACTTCTGCAAGTCTTCCTTAGAAGCCACGCCATAAGGCAGTGCAGGATAGTTCAGCACATCGTCAACGCTCTTGTAGATGCCGTCATCCACATAGCCGTAGAACATACCTACAGGGTGTCCGACAGTAGTGATAGTCATCTGAGAAATACGAGAAGAGTAGAACAGGTCAGAAGCACCCAGCTTAGTTACTTCGTTCTTGTACCAAGATGCATTAGCATTGATATTGTACTGTACCTGACCAATCTTGTCTCTCCAACCGATAGAGAAGTCGATACCGGTGTTCTTGATGTTACCCTGGTTGGTGTTAGGCTTTGTAGCGGCACCTGCCAACGTGGTCCAGGATGCTGGCACCAGCATGTCAGAGGTCTTCTTGATATAGAAGTCAAAGGTAGAAGTCAGCCTGTTGTTCAGAGCCGTCAGGTCGAAACCGACGTTGAACATCTTGATGGTCTCCCACTTTGCATAGACGTCACCCAGAGCTGTCAGAGCGTAACCCGTGGCAGCACCAGAGTTCGCACCTGCAATACCATAGAGATACCGGCTCGGGTTAGCATACTGGAATGCGTAGTTGTAGGCACCGATATTAGAGTTACCAGTTGTACCATAACCTGCACGAATCTTCAAGTCATCCAACCAAGTTGCATGAGCCTTCTCCATGAACTTCTCATCAGAGATACGCCAACCTAATGATATTGATGGGAAAGTACCCCAACGATTGTCAGGATTGAACTTAGAAGATGCATCACGACGGATAGTAGCTGTTACCAGATACTTACCCATGTAAGAGTAGTCCAGACGACCGAAGAGGCCGAACATGGTAGTCTTTGAACCCATGCCGCCGTCGTTACCAAGTGAAGCGGTTCCACCATTGCCGATGGTCCATGAATTGGTGTCGTCCTGCAACGGATAGTCTTCACGCCAAGCGCTTATGTTGCGGCCAAGACCCATCTTCAGAGCCTCGGTACCCACCATCACAGTGAAGTCGTGCTTGTCAGCCACGTTGAACTTATAGGTAGCGGTGTTGGTCCACTGCCAACCAAAGGTCCAGCTACCATTCTCATTTAGCCGGTTGTGTGCACGGCCTTCCTTATCATACATGATAGAGATCTTGTTCATTGACAAGCCCCAGCCACCGTTCAGATTCACTGCAAACTGTGAACGGAAGCTCAGACCCTTAATCCAAGGATCTTTAAGTTCAGCGAAGAAAGAAGACTGCAGACGGAACATACGGTTCCAGTTGTCATATCCATTAACAACGCTGGACAGAGCTGAGTAGTTACGGCCACCATTACCCTGAGAACCTGCGAAGTCGCCACCTACGTTGTAAGCAGGAACCCACTTGTTCATGGTATAAGTCTGACCGAAAGTAGAAGCATCACCCTGACCACCACGTTCACCACGCATCATCATAACAGCTGCGTTAGTATTTTGGCCAATTGTGAAATGCTTTGAAGGATTGAATGTTGTATTGACACGCAATGAGTAACGTTCGAAGCTTGATCCCTTGATCGTACCGTTACGGTCCTGATATGCCAAAGACATTGCGTACTGGCCTTTCTCACCGCCACCCATTACTGACAGCTCGTGGTTCTGTGACCAGCCGGTCTGGGTTACCATGCCGTACCAGTCTGTACCAGCGCGTGCCTCTTCCTCGGTACCACCAAGGATATCCTTGATATAGTAGTAAGAAGACAGTGCATAAGACTGACCGCCGTTTGGCTTATAATTTGCCACCAAATTCTCGTATGAGCCAAATTGCTCCATAACCTGAGCCTTACTCAAGCCGGCAGGAACGATGGTGTAAGGCATCTGCAGCTCACCGTTCTTAATGGAACCGAACTGCTGGTGACCTACTGCATTGATGTCAGCACCGCGGACGTCTACCTGATTATGCTGAGACTGCTCGATAGCCTTCATGTAGTCCCATGCACCGAGGGTCTTGAAACCGTCGTTTGCCATGGTTGATGCAGAAATGTAACCTGAGTAAGATACGCGAACCTTACCTTCCTTGTTACCCTGCTTGGTAGTAATGATGATGACACCATTAGCAGCACGAGCACCGTAGATAGCGGTTGCTGCAGCGTCCTTCAAAACCTGGAAAGAATCGATATCGTTAGGGTTCACTGAGTTCACATCAACACCCTGAACACCGTCAACGATGATCAGAGGGTCAGAACCATTCACACCACCGACACCACGTACGCGGATAGTCGTACCAGCACCTGGAGCACCACCTGCAGACACATACACACCGGCTGCACGGCCCTGCAGTGCCTCAGCGAAGGTTGCAACAGGCTGCTCAGCGATAGCGTCACGTGATACAACAGCCACAGAACCGGTAATATCCTTCTTTGCCTGCGTACCGTAACCAACGACTACGACTTCGTCCAGAGTCTCAGCGTCTTCCTTCAGGGTAACCTGCAGAGAGTTCTGTCCGTTAGGCAGGTTGATTTCCTGAGTAATGTAACCGATGTAAGAAACAACGATCACTGCACCGTTAGGTACGCCCTGGATAACGGCGTTACCGTCCATGTCAGTGATTGAACCGATTGTAGTGCCTCTAACGAGAACGTTGGCACCGATGACTGGACCCATTGCATCGTTAACTGTTACTGTAACTGTGCGTCCGTTCTGCTGAACAGCAGCTACACCTTCAGTTGACATTGCATCCACGCCAGAAGCCATTGCAGGGCTTGCGGCAATCAGAAGCAGGGAAGCTCCATAGAGGAAGGTCCTTTTCCAATTCTTAATGTCATTCATAATAAAAAAATTTAAGTTAATGTAAAACTTTTCTTTATAAAATCTCTTTTTCTTTCTTTCTTTTCTTAATCTATACACTGATTTCGTACATTCACATGTACTAATCATAAGTTGCCAAAAAGGCGCATATCTCCCTTATATATAAGGGGTTACTAAGCGACTACCGCTGTAATCGTACTCTTTATGCATATTTTCACTTCACAAACTTAAATCTTTTTAAATAAATCTGCAAATAATTTTACTTTTTTTTTCATTTCGTCTTTTCCACTCCTTCTATTTCAGTTTTCTCTTTTCCCTTTTCGCGCTCAATAATATATATGGTGTAAATTTTGTACAGGGTTTTTGCTCCATATATTTGCACTTTTGAAAAAACTTTTGTTACTTTGCACAGTTTTTGAAATAAAAAAAGATGCAAGTACACGTTTCACAACATACGAGTGATAATGAACCAATAATATGACGCTGTTTCCGTTGTAGGAGGCAGCGTTTTTTTTTAATGATGATAGAGAAAAACAATATAGCATTATGAAACAAAATTTGAAAAAGGTATTGGTTTTGGGATCTGGCGCGCTGAAAATTGGCCAGGCAGGTGAGTTCGACTACTCTGGCTCTCAAGCTTTGAAAGCGCTTCGTGAGGAAGGCATCAGCTCAGTGCTGATTAACCCTAATATCGCAACTATCCAGACATCTGAGGGTATTGCTGACAAGGTTTACTTCCTGCCTATCACTACGGATTTTGTGACCAGGGTGATTGAAAAGGAACGCCCTGATGGCATTCTTCTGGCTTTTGGTGGTCAGACTGCATTGAACTGCGGTACTGACTTATTTAAGAAAGGTATCTTAGAGAAATATGGTGTGCAGGTGCTGGGCACCTCGGTCGAGGCCATCATGAATACTGAGGACCGCGACTTGTTTGTGAAGGAATTGGATAAGATTCCTATGAAGACACCAAAGAGTCACGCCGTTAATAATATGCGTGAGGCGCTGAAGGCAGCCGAGGAGATAGGCTTCCCTATCATGATACGTTCTGCCTACGCGTTAGGTGGACAGGGTAGCGGTATCTGTCAGAACCAGGAAGAGTTCATGACACTGGCTGAGAGTGCTTTTACTTTCAGTAGTCAGATTTTGGTAGAAGAGTCACTGAAGGGTTGGAAGGAGATTGAGTTTGAAGTGATTCGTGATGCTAACGACCACTGCTTTACCGTAGCTACGATGGAGAATGTCGATCCTCTGGGTATCCATACAGGCGAGAGTATCGTGGTAGCTCCTATCTGCTCACTGAAAGATGAGCAGACCAAGATGCTGCAAGATTTGTCAGTTAATTGCGTTCGCCACTTGAACATTGTGGGCGAGTGCAATATTCAGTTTGCTTTCAATGCTGAGACCAACGACTATAGAGTGATTGAAGTTAATGCTCGTCTGAGCCGTTCTTCTGCTTTAGCTTCCAAGGCTACAGGTTATCCACTTGCTTTTGTGGCTGCCAAGATAGCATTGGGCTATACCCTCGACCAGATTGGTGAGATGGGTACTCCTAACTCAGCTTATGTGGCACCTCAACTTGACTACCTCATTTGCAAGATTCCTCGTTGGGATCTGACCAAGTTTGCAACTGTAAGCCGTGAGATTGGCTCCAGTATGAAGTCCGTTGGTGAGATAATGTCTATTGGACGTTGTTTCGAGGAGGTTATCCAGAAGGGCTTACGTATGATAGGTCAAGGTATGCATGGTTTCGTTGGCAATAATGTACAGTTTGACGACCTTGATCACGAGTTGTCTCATCCTACCGACTTGCGTATCTTTGCCATTGCTGTTGCTTTTGAGAAGGGCTATACAGTAGAGCGTGTTGAGGAACTGACAAAGATCGATCCATGGTTCTTGAGCCGCATGAAGAATGTGGTAGATTATATGAAAAAACTGCAAGGCTATAAGAGCCTTGATGAACTACCAGCAGATGAGTTGCGTGAAGCTAAGCGATTAGGCTTCTCTGATTTTCAGATTGCTCGTTTCGTTATCCATCCAACAGGCTCTACTTATGAGAAAGAGAACTTGGAGGTACGTGCCCGTCGTAAGGCATTAGGCATCCTGCCTGCTGTGAAGCGCATCAATACAGTGGCTTCTGAGCATCCTGATTTGACTAACTACCTGTATCTGACTTATGGCACTGAGGGCTACGACGTGCGTTATTATCATAATGAGAAGTCCGTTGTTGTACTGGGTTCTGGTGCTTATCGCATTGGTTCATCAGTAGAGTTCGACTGGTGCTCAGTGAACGCAACGCAGACAGCTCGCAAGTTGGGCTATAAGTCCATCATGATCAATTATAACCCAGAAACAGTATCCACCGACTACGATATGTGCGACCGCCTGTACTTCGATGAACTCTCATTCGAGCGCGTGATGGATATCATCGATCTTGAAGAACCTCGTGGTGTGGTTGTGTCAGTGGGTGGTCAGATTCCTAATAACTTAGCGATGAAACTGTATCGTCAGTCTGTTCCTGTTCTGGGTACTTCACCTGTCAGCATCGACCGTGCCGAGAACCGCGACAAGTTCTCTCGTATGCTCGACCAGCTGGGCATTGACCAGCCAGCATGGCAGGAGCTTACCAACCTGGATGATGTGAAAGGCTTCATCCAGCGTGTGGGTTATCCTGTTCTGGTGCGTCCGTCATACGTGCTCTCTGGTGCAGCAATGAACGTTTGCTACGATGACAGTGAACTGGAAACTTACCTCAAGGCGGCTGCCAAGGTTTCAAAAGAGTATCCTGTAGTGGTATCGCAGTTCCTGCAGAACACCAAGGAGATAGAGTTTGACGCTGTGGCGCAGAATGGTGAAATTGTGGAATACGCCATCTCTGAGCATATCGAATTTGCGGGTGTTCACTCTGGTGACGCTACGCTGGTATGCCCAGCACAGAAGATCTACTACGCAACTGGTCGCAAGATTAAGCAGATCAGCCGTCAGATTGCCAAGGAGCTGAACATCTCTGGCCCGTTCAATATCCAGTACCTGGCTCGTAAGAACGAGGTGAAGGTGATAGAGTGCAACCTGCGTGCTTCTCGTAGTTTCCCATTCGTTAGCAAGGTCCTGAAGCGTAACTTTATTGAGACAGCTACCCGTATCATGTTGGACGCTCCTTACACAAAACCAGATAAGAGTGAGTTTGATATCGACTGGATTGGTGTGAAAGCTCCTCAGTTCTCATTCTCTCGCTTGCAGAATGCAGATCCAGTTTTGGGAGTAGATATGGCTTCCACCGGTGAGGTTGGTTGCTTGGGTGACGATGTGAACGAAGCGTTGTTACAGGCCATGATTGCTGTTGGCTACAAGGTGCCTCGTCCTGAAGTGGGCGTGATGGTGTCATCTGGCGCCATGAAGTCGAAGGTGGACTTGCTCGATGCTTGTCATGCTATGCACCAGAAGGGCTTCAAGATTTATGCTACCGCTGGTACATCAGCGTTCCTCAATGCGCATGGTGTGACAACAGTACCTGTGTTCTGGCCTGATGAGCGCCCTGAGGCTGCCAACAATGTGATGCGCATGATTGCTGGTCATCAGTTCGATCTCATCATCAATGTACAGAAGAACCATACGACTCGTGAGGTAACCAATGGCTACCGTATCCGTCGTGCTGCTGTAGATCATAATATTCCGCTGATTACTAATGCCCGCTTGGCAAGTGCGTTTATCGAGGCTATCTGTCAGGTAAGCGAGAAAGACATCAAGATCAAGAGTTGGCAGGAATACGAACTTTGAGATTGACTTCAGAGAGTTCTCTCTGTAAGCTAAGAATAATAGTTGGTAGAGGTGAAGTAATAGCTTCATCTCTACCTTTTTTATTGATAAATCAAAAAAAAACTGCGTAAAGATTTTGGTAGTAAGAAAATAAACACTACCTTTGCATCGCTTTTCCAAAAAGAAAGAGCCTTGGGCGTTTAGCTCAGCTGGTTTAGAGCATCTGCCTTACAAGCAGAGGGTCGGCGGTTCGAATCCGTCAACGCCCACAAGGTTACCTTTTAGAAGTTGGATTACAACACCGCAAGGTATCTACATAGC
The DNA here is from genome assembly GCA_902779085.1 of uncultured Bacteroidales bacterium. GTDB lineage: Bacteria > Bacteroidota > Bacteroidia > Bacteroidales > Bacteroidaceae > Bacteroides. Next base: position 93,647 of record CACYZY010000001.1, read on the forward strand.
TCTTTCAAAAAGAAAAGTCATTCGGGCGTTTAGCTCAGCTGGTTTAGAGCATCTGCCTTACAAGCAGAGGGTCGGCGGTTCGAATCCGTCAACGCCCACAAGAAAGTGGCCTTACAGAGTTTCTGTAAGGCTTTTTTGTTATGACAATGGAATCAATGATTAACGGTTATACTGAGTTAGTGGGACTAATGGCCAGTCCTATCCGTCACTCTCATTCACCTGCCATGCAGAATGAAGCCTTTCGTAGAGCAGGCATCAACTGTGTTCAGTTAGCTTTCGATGTGGACGATACCAATTTAAAAGAGGCTGTACAGGCCATCAGGGTTCTGGGCCTGCGTGGTTCTAACGTATCAATGCCCAACAAGACGTTGGTGGGGCAGTATCTTGATAAGCTCTCACATGAGGCACAGCTGATAGGATCGGTGAACACTATAGTAAACGACAATGGGTTGCTCACTGGTTATTGCACAGATGGTATTGGTTTTATGTCTTCATTGAAAAATGAGGGCATCGATATCAAGGGTAAGAAGATAACGGTAGTAGGAGCTGGTGGCGCTGCTACGGCCATCCAGATACAGGCAGCATTGGACGGGGTAGCTGAGATCTCTATTTTCAACGTAAAAGATCAGTTCTTTGATGCAGGGAAGGAAACAGTGAGGAAAATACAGGAGCATACTGCATGTAAAGCTGCCATATACGACTTAGCTGACCAAGATGCATTGCGCCATGAGATTGCTGACAGCTGTTTGCTGGCCAATGCCACTGGTTTGGGCATGAAACCTTACGAAGGCATTACCTGGTTGCCCGATATAAGTTATCTGCGTCCCGATTTGATAGTGACTGACACGGTTTATGTACCTACTATGACTAAATTCTTGGAGATGGCACGTGAGGTAGGGTGTAGATATTTGAACGGTCACGGTATGATGCTTTTTCAGGGTGCTGCTTCTTTTCAGTTGTGGACGGGTAAGAAAATGGATATAGAGCACATGAAGCAATGGCTGAAGAGGTTGGAGTTTTAGAACCATAGTTAGGGGTTATGAGAGGTCAATGGTCAACAATCAAAGGTCAATTTTCCAAAGTGTGGAATAGGTTGGAGGAAAGCATTATGATATCACTACTATGTAGTATGGCAGTGGTGATGATGATTCAGATTTGTTGCCGTTATGTCTTTGGCATGTCGCTTTCTTGGTCGGAAGAAATCACCCGATATATGTTCATCTGGTCAGCTTTCATGAGCATTAGTCTTTGCACCAAACTCACCATTTCTATTCGCATAGATGCCATCATCCGTTTGTTTTCTAAGAAGGGCAGGGCGTTGGTGAAGATTTTCAATCTCACAGTGGAACTGGTTTTCTTCTTGTATTTGATTCCCTATGCATGGCATTACCTGATGTCAACCATTGAGAGCGGACAGGTAAGCCCCGCATGCGGCATACCAATGTATTTCGTACAATCCGCACCTCTGGTGTGTTTCTGTTTGTGTAGTGTTCGTATCCTAGAGCGTTGGTTCTTGCAATGGCACAACTACCTGCATAATACAGAATATCGTAACTGGGCCGAACTTCGAAAATCAATGCAAGGCAGCCTTCTCAATTCTTAATTTTCGATTATAAAATGTCTGCTATCATCACCATATTGCTCTTCTTCGTCTTCTTGGCATTAGCTATCCCTGTAGCAGTGTCATTGGGTATTGTGTCGGTAATGCCTGGAATGATGGATGACTCATTTACAGCCTCTGCTACCTTTGTGATTCGTTCAATGGTTGGTGGCATTGACAGTTTCCCGCTACTAGCAGTTCCTATGTTCGTGCTGGCTGGCGTATTGATGTCACATGGTAAGATATCAGCCAAGCTGTTCGATGTGTTCTCCTATTTCTTAGGCAGGCGCACGGCAGGAATACCCATTGCGGTGATTATCACATGTCTGTTTTATGGCGCCATATCAGGTTCTGGCCCTGCTACTGTAGCTGCAGTAGGCAGCATGACCATTCCTTTATTAATAGAACTGGGCTATGAAAAAGATTTCTCGACTGCCATTGTGGCTGTGGCAGGCGGTTTAGGTGTAATCATTCCTCCCAGCATCCCATTCATTATGTATGGACTGGCTTCGGGCGAGTCTGTCAGTCAACTTTTTATCGCCGGTATCATCCCAGGCATATTGATAGCATTGTTGCTGACAGGTTATGCCTATTTCTACTGCAAGCATCATGGAGAGGATAAACAGAAGATAGAGGATAAGATAGCAACTTTACGTAAAAAAGGATTCTGGAAGGTTTTTGCAGACAGCTTCTGGGCCATACTCAGTCCGATTATTATTTTAGGTGCTATTTATAGCGGTGTTGCTTCCCCAACAGAGGCAGCTGTTATATCTGTATTCTATTCCCTTGTGGTCAGTTTATTTATCTATAAGACTGTGCGCATTGGTGAACTCTGGCAGTTTTTGGGCGAGGCTATGCGCACCTATGCACCTATATTGTTCATCCTGACAGCCTCCATGGCTTTTTCTCGTGTCATTACCTTGATGCAAGTTCCACAAATTGTGAGTGCTTGGATGCTTGGTAATTTCACCAATGCCATCATACTGTTGCTGGTCATCAATGTGTTTTTGTTATTGGTAGGTATGGTGATGGATACCACCCCTGCCATCTTGATACTTACCCCTATCTTGTTGCCCATCACGACAGCCATAGGTTTGCATCCTATTCATTTTGGTGTGATGATGGTGGTAAACCTCGCCATCGGTTTCGTGACACCTCCAATCGGCGTGAATCTTTTTGTAGCCAGTTCGCTTACTAAGATATCTGTAGTGCAGATTGCTCACAAGGCAGCTGGTATGATTGTGCTATTCCTCCTAGCATTGCTACTTATCACTTTTGTCCCACTGATTAGTTTGTTGCTTATATGAAACAAATGATGGTAATATTATTAGTAGTGCTGATTTCGCTGTCTTCTTGTATAGGGAATGATGAGCAACGTTACGCATGGCCTTTGGGTACATCAAGCCCCGATAATACCGTAACGCAACTCTTTGCAGAGAAGTTTGCAGATGAGGTGGCGCGTCTTAGTGAGGGGAAGATGAAGATACAAGTCTATCCCAATAGCGTCATTGGTGGTGATAGAGAATTGCTCGAGTCGTGCAAAGATGGTGACATTCCGTTTGTTGTGCAGAACACGGCGCCTCAAGTACCTTTCATGGATGACATAGCAGTGTTTGATATGCCCATGCTGTTCGACAGTATCCAGGCAGTTCGTCGCATCGTTGATCATCCAGCCTTCCTTAGTCGCATCAGTAAGGTATATCTGCGTGCAGGATATGAACTATTGGGCTATGCTGATCAAGGTTTCCGTGTGATGACTTCCAATAAGCGTATAGAGCACTTAGTTGACTTCAGAGGTCAGAAGATTCGTACGATGGAAAATCCAAATCACCTTGCTTTTTGGAAAGCGTTAGGCGCAGCTCCTACACCTATGACTTTCTCCGAGGTCTATATAGGTTTGCAGCAAGGTACCATCGATGCACAGGAGAATCCATATGAGGTAATTGTTTCCAACAAACTCTATGAGCAGCAACGCTATGTGATAGAAACTAACCACTTGCCGCATCTCATCTCCCTCATTGTTAGCGATAAATTCATGAGTAAACTTTCTGACACACAGCAGCAAATCATTCGGCAGGCAGCTCAAGTTGCAAAGGCCTATGCCCGTGAGCAGTCTGATGCTCGCATAGCTTCACGAATAGAGACTATTGAACAGAACGGCACACAAATCATACGGCTTAATGAAAATACAAAGGCTGAGATGCGTCAGCTCTCCCAGCCTTTATATGATAGAATCAGACATCAGGTCGATGTTCAGCTAATCGATAGCTATTCCTCAAACCTATAATCTTTAGCGCCCAAAGAACTCAGGCAGTGCGGTATATAAGTAATGAGGCGCGAAAGTGCTCGATTCATGTTTGCCACCTTCTAATACGCTGTAATAAGCATTCCCTTTCTTAAAGTTGCCGTCGAATAGAAAAGGAGGTTGTGCTTTCATTGCCTCTATTTGGGGTGTCAATGATTGCTCAGCCATATCCTCAGATCCGGTTAAAGCAAACACGAAATAATCGTTAGCCTTCCATTTATTTTTATCAATGGCATCGGCCAGAGCCTTTGCAGTAGCAGTAGGTGCCTTCGAACCTCCTAATGTCTCAGTCAGCCAGCAATCGCCGCTTAAAGGCATGAAGTATTTGAAGTAGTCCATTGCTTTGGCAAATACCCACCAGGTAGTAACTCCTCCCATAGAGAAGCCGCTGAAGGCGCGGTGTTCGCGTGCGGCTTGCAGTCCTTGAGGTGTAGTGTCTTTGGCAAAGGTGCGATACTTACCTTCAACAGCAGGTATCAGGTCTTCTTTTAATTCTCGTGGGAACACCTGTACCAATGTGCCGGCATTAGGCAGTGAGTCTTCGCGTATGTCATTGCGGTAGAACGATGGAGTGACCACTATCATTGGTTTGATCCGCTTGTCTTGTATCATGTGATCTAGATTCTTTCGATTCAGAGAAATAGAATCGTTGCCACCAAGAAACTTCTCTGCCGTACTTCCACCGCCATGCATGAAATACAGTATATCATAGCGAGTCGTACCATTTTCCTCATATCCATAAGGCAGATATACGTAGCAGTATTTCGTAATTAACTCATCGGTGTCATACAGTTTGGTTTGGTATTCCATCTTCACTACACTCCCTTGCTGTTCTGCATTCTCGTAGTAGTTCTCTGGTATCAGCTTGACACTGTGGTCAAGATTTGTTGTTTCTTGGCAGCCCATCAGGGTAATGCCTATTACCAGAACCATGATTGTTTTCATTACTTTCATTGTTTAAAGTTTTTATAATTCATTCCCATATGTTTATCCTATGATCCATTTACCAACGAGAGGAATGCGTTGTAATAGTGTACTGAAGAGAGCTGTTATTGTAAAGGTAGCGAGGGCTGTACAAACGATTTGCAAAGGTGTTGTCCAGATGTCCAGTGTACCCTCAAGCCCAGTGCCCAGTGCAGAGCGTAATGCTGAGCTCACTAACGCTAATACTATCATGTGACACAAATACATGCCATAGCTGGCCTTGGAAATAGGTAGCAAGATATGTTGGTAAAAACTACCCGAACTCGTACATTTACGAAAAAGAAGTACCCAACCAACAGCCATCAGGGCTACACTTGCTGTATCATTGATCCAGGTTGTCTCCCACACAGCAGCCATTCCCATGGGACCTTCTACTGGATATACCCCTTGAGCATCGGCTTCCACAGCTACAATGAAGCTAAAGAAACAGATGGCAAAGCCCACTAACCAAATAGGTAATCCTATAGCTATTGTACGCTTCCAAGACCACTCACCCACGAATCGTCGTAAATAAAGACCTAAAAGCATATAACCTAAGAAGCCACTTAGGTAATAGAATAATCCGTATGCATTCCAACTTGCCTCGCCCCACAGAGGATAGAGTGCAGGGTTCGGAATACCTAAAGGACCATAGATGAAAGGAGGATTTCCTCCAAACCAGGCTCTTACAAAAGGAAGAAATGAGGTAATGAAACAAAGTGCAAGGTAGAATTGCAGTTCTCGCTTGCCTACTCGCTCAGCCCAAGGTGACAATAGTGGCATGATGAGGTAAAGTCCCACTAACATATACACAAACCACAAATGTCCAGCTGCATAGTTGAAGTTGAGTAAAAGATTGCCTAGGTTCTCTACAGGTTCTCCCCAGTAGAATGCATAAACCAAAGACCATATTAAAAAAGGAATCACCACACGTATCACCCTTCGACACAAGAACTCTCGGGTAGAGTAGTGCAATGGAAATTGCAGATAGCTGCTAGCTATTACGAATAAAGGTACGCATGCGCGTACAAAGGTATCGAAAAACGATACCCATCTCGTGTCGCTAGCTGTCTGGATGCGTGCTCCTTCACCTCCCAGGTAAAAGGGCTCTGTGCTGTGAACAGTCATTACCATCAGGCAAGCTGTTACACGCATCCAATCTACCCATACTTCTCTCTTCATCAGTGCACTTGTTTACTTCTTGAAAATCTGTATAGCCATTTCACCAACTGCCATTTCTTGCAGCTGAGGTACAATGCGGGTAAAATGCTCAGCTGAAGAATGGACATCCAGTGATGGCTGGTCTTTCCATGTTTCGAAGATCATGAGGTTTGTAGGGGTAGTCTGGCTCTGATAGATGTCATAGTCTATATTACCACCATCCTTGCGAGAAGCTTCCACCAGTTCCTGAGCCAAACCTAAAGCTTTAGTTACGTTTTCAGGAGTTACCTTCAGCATGCAGTTGATTCGTATTTGTTCACCTTCGCTGGCAGCTGTAAAACTCTGGATGGCCATCTCGCCCACAGCTGCATTAGCAATTTGAGGCACGATGCGAGTAAAATGAGCTGCAGCTGAATGTACATCGAGTGACGATTGGTCTTTCCAAGTCTCGAAAATCATCAATTGTGTCTTGTCTGTCTGACTTTGGTAGATGTCATACTCGATGTTACCAGCATCCTTTTGGCTGGCAGCCACCAGTTCTTTGCTAATTTTGATGATGTTTTCCAAATTCTCAGGCGCTACCTTATAAAGGCAGTTGATACGGATTTCGTTTCCAGTAGCAGCATTTTCATCAGCTGCTTCTTCTTGCTGCTGGGCAGGCTTGTTAGCACATGATGCCATGAAAAAGGCTGCCATCATTGCCATTCCAAATAAAGTCTTATTCATAATTCTTAATGATTTATAGTTATATTTTCTGCAAAGATAAGGTATAGGTAGCTAACTTTGACGTTAAAGAAAGTTAATCAAGGGTTAGTTAGCCCTTTTATATAGGTTAAGACTATCTACTTCATTTTGTGGGATATGATGATTCCGTAATTTGGGTAGTAACTTCGATAAATGAGTTACGTACAGTTCCAAGAATTATACCTATTTTTGTATCGTGATGAAATCACTTTGTACAGACGGTTGTTATTCATGGAATCATAGAAGATAAGTTAAACTAAAATAGTAAGGAATATGAAACAGAACATCGGACAAAAAGTAGCTCTCTATCCAACACCTGCTACAGTAGTGGGTACCATTGATGCTGAAGGAAAAGTAAATTTCATGCTTCTTGCTCACATCGGCATTGTAAGTCATAGCAAGATTCTTATCAGCATGCATAGCGTGCACCAAAGCGACAAGGCCATTCAGGCGACTAAGAAATTTTCCATTAACATGATTGATGAGAGTTTTGTGGCGCAAGCAGACTATACAGGCACTGTGAGTGGTGCAAAAGTGGACAAGTCAGGTTTGTTTGAATATCATTTGGGTGATGCAGGCACACCCGTCATAGAAAAATCACCACTGGTGATGGAGTGTGAAGTAATCGATACCTATGTGATTGATGGATTCAATAATTATATCTGCAATATCCTGAACACCTATGTTGAGGAGGAAATGATTGACGACAAGGGCAAGCCCGATTATGAAAAACTAAAACCAGTGCTCTTCGAGATGCCTACCTACAAGTATCTGCGCACAGGTGAGGTAATAGGTGACTGCGTGAAGATGGGCAAGGCTTACGCAGCACAAGCAGGTCTTTGAGTTGCTATTTTAACTAAAGTATATCGCACGCGATTTATTGTTAATCATTCTTAAAGTTTGAGATAAATCGCTTGCGATATATGTTTTTGTCTTTATATTTGCATCGCGAACGACATAAAATGCTAAGAATATGACAAAGATTTATGATTTCAAGGCGCTTACGAGCAAAGGTAAAGAGATTGATTTCGCCCAGTTCGAGGGCAAAGTGTTATTGATTGTGAATACTGCCAGCAAGTGTGGCTTAACACCCCAGTTCGCAGGGCTGGAGGCATTGAACCTGAAATATAAGGACCAAGGGTTGGTTATAATTGGTTTCCCCTCTGGCGATTTCGCCAACCAGGAATTGGCTGATGGGGCTAAGGCTGAGGAGTTTTGCCAACTGAACTACGGTGTGACTTTCCAAATTATGAAGAAAGTGCACGTGAATGGCGATGAGGCAGAGCCTATCTTCGATTACTTGAAAGCAGAGGCTCCTGTAGAAGAAAGCAGTGGCATTGTGGGGAAGTTGGCAGCTATTGTGTTCAAACTCATCAGTAAGAGTATGAAGAAGCAAAGCGACATTAAATGGAATTTCACCAAGTTCCTTATATCAAAGGATGGTGCAACAATCAAGCGCTATGCACCCACTACTAAGCCTGAGGTTATAGAAAATGACATTGAAGCAATGTTAGCTTAATCAAAATAAAAATGCACGAAGAATTACGACTTGACAATCAGATTTGTTTTCGCCTCTACACTGCATCGAGGCTTATCACGCAAGCATATACTCCAATGCTGACAGAGTTGGGTATCACCTATCCACAATACTTGGTCCTAATGGTATTATGGGAGCAGGATGCTCAGCCTGTAAATGATATTGCTCATCGCTTGCTGTTGGAAACCAATACAGTTACCCCGCTATTACAGCGCATGGAGAAGCAGGGTATCGTGATACGCAAGCGGGGAAAAGAAGACAAACGACAACAGATAGTTTCATTGACAGAAAAGGGTAAGGCTATGGAGGAACAGGCCTATAACTCTATTCCCACAGGAATGGGAGAAGAGTTCAAAGCTTGTCCGCTACAGCTCAATGATTATATCCAACTGGCACAGCAATTGGATTCAATTATTGAAACATTCAAGAAATAATAACTTTTTAAATTTTAAGATTATGGCACATGCTTGTGAGAATTGCAAATTCAGAGCGAATTATGACAAGAACCCACAGTCACTGATGGGTCGTTTCTGGCGTTGGCACATTAATTTCTGTCCTGGATGGAAAGGCTATTTCAACAGTCTTGATGACGAGAAGAAGGCAGCGTTGAGGGCAAAATATAATTTTACGAAATACCAGAACTAATGCTAAATGTTGTTTTAGCCATTAATAATTAAGTGAAAAGAAAGTTTTTTCAGAATTAATGTGTAATTTTGCCGCGCATTGATAATGAAGACTTTATTTTAATTTAATATAAGCATTATGAAAAAACAACGTTTTACAACAGTAAGAGTGTTGATGGCTGCTATGGTGGCCATGATGATGACTGCTTGCGCCCAGCAGAAGACTGAGGTGACTTTGCAGGTAAAGACACAAGCCGGTGTGGTAGAGGGCTTTGCAGAAGATGGCATTAAGAAATTCTTGGGTGTACCTTTTGCTGCAGCTCCTGTAGGCGACTTGCGTTGGAAGGCTCCACAGCCAGTAGAGGCTTGGGAAGGTGTACGTGAGGCTAAGGCTTTTGGCAACGATCCAATGCAGCCAAGTATTTTTGGTGACATGAACTTCCGTGGCGCTGGCCGCAGTGAGGATTGTCTGTATCTGAATATCTGGACACCTGCCAACTATACTGACGAGGCACTACCTATCCTGATCTATTTCAATGGTGGTGGTTTGATGGCTGGTAGCGGTAGCGAACCTCGCTATGATGGTACTGCCATTGCTCAGTTGGGCGTGATTGGCGTTACTGCCAACTATCGTGAGGGTGTGTTCGGCTTCTTCGCTCATCCTGAGCTGACTGCCGAGTCATCTTATAAGGGTAGCGGCAACTATGGCTTCCTTGATCAGGTAGCTGCCATCCAGTGGGTAAAGGATAATATCGCTGCTTTCGGTGGTGATCCTAACCGTATCAACATCGTGGGTGAGTCAGCTGGTTCATTCTCTACTTCACTACTCATGTGCTCTCCATTGTCAAAGGGCAATTTGGCAGGTGTTATGGGTTCAAGTGGTGCTGAGGTGTTGCCTTATGGCGCTGTTGCTCAGGCTGACGCTGATGCTGCTGGCGTGAAACTGCTTGAGAGCAGGGGCTTGAATTCTTTGGCTGAGGCACGCGCTTTGTCTGCTGATTCTTTGCAGAAGCTCATCCCTCCACAGGGCATGGCCAATGTGGTACTTGATGGCTATTTCATGAAGGAGAGTGCCGATGATGTATTCAAGAAGGGTGAACAGGCTCAGGTTCCTCTGCTAGTGGGTTGGAACTCACAAGAGGGCAGTCCTGCAGGCGCATTGCGTGGTGTAGAGCCTACATTGGCTAACTACAAGAAAGCAATGACAGCTACTTTTGGTGATATGACCGATGAGATATTCAATGCATATGGTTTGCTGACCGATGCCGACCTGTTCAGCATCAAGAGCCTTAACCTGGCAGGTGACTTGTTCACTGGCTTCCCAACATGGAAATGGGCTGATTATCATGCTAAGACCTCTAAGCAGCCAGTTTATCGATATAAGTACATGCACCCACGTCCACAGGTTTCTGCCAAGATGGGCAACCGTGTAGGAGCTCTGGCTGGTGGTGTTCGTGAGATGACTGAAGAGGAGAAGAAGGCTCAGGCTGAGCATCCTAAGTTCCCTGCAGGTGCTGTTCACTCAGCTGATATCGAATATGCTATGGGAACCCTTGCTACTAACGAGTTCTACGATTGGCAGCCTGAGGATTATGCTATCTCTAAGCTGTTCCTTACCTACTATGCTAACTTCTGCAAGTATGGCAATCCTAATGGTGAAGGTCTGCCTCAGTGGACTCCAATCAATGGTCAGGAAGTGGCACCAGTAATGTATATCGACGTTGAGAGTGCAGAGAAGGCTGATGCTGCTATGGAGAATGCTTATCGTACACTCGAGAAATTCTACCTGAGTCAGCAGAAGTAAAAAGGCCTTATTGTCTTATTGTCACAATGTCACATTTTCATCATGTAATGACAATGTGAATACTAATAAAAGAAGCTGGTCGGTTAGGCCAGCTTCCTTTATTATACTAACAATAATGCCTTAGATATTAGAACCTAAGGTAGTAATTTCAATGACTCCGTTACCGCCACGCGCCCCCCATCCTGTACCTTCTTTATTCAGCACCAATTTCTCGATGGTTTCTACTGGCACCAATCTATCCACCTCTTCAAGCGATTCTATTACAACGCCATCTACCACAAAAAGAGGTGAGTTGCTTCCAATTATTGAGCTAGGACCACGCATTACTATACTGCTGCCCATCGCGGTTTGTTCTACTCGTACACCCGTCACGAAGTTCTTCAGCAAATCAGAGACACGCTGAAGACCTGAACTCATGATCTGGTCATGCATCACCATGTTGCCTCGCACCACGGCATCCGACTTAATTGCCGTATAAGGCAAACGCTGCTCAATGCGGCCGTTGTTATATACGAAGTCAGAGGGAGCGATATAAACTTTCAGGCGACGGGCCTCGCTGAGTTCTATGCGGGCAGCCTTGCGAGCAGTTATGTCAATCTGAAGAATCTCACCGGGGGCAGCATCCTTAAAATAGAAACGGCCGTATTTGTCAGTGGTGCAGCTTTGGTCAGTGCCTAAAATTGAGACTACCAGTCCTCTCTTAGGCTTGCCGTTCTTAGTGATAATACCAGATAGTTCCTGTGCTGATAAAGCAACACAAGCCATCATCATGATACAAACTAAAGCTAACTTTTTCATGTCTTTGTTGTATTACGTTTTCTTTGATGCTATAAAGATAGTTGTTTTACTCATATTCAGCAACACTTTTGATGCCATCACGAAAAAAAGAGAGTAAACACGATAATTAATACTCATCTTGTACATCCTTAATACCATACCCATAGAAGAGAAGTAATTAGGATGCAGTTGATGAGGCGCTGCTGTTCATGAAGGTTATTTTATCTTCAGTATTTCATCCAACGGCTTGCGGTCAGGACGCTTCGGCACTTGGTTGCCATATCCCAACGCCACTACCGTCATGACTGTTTCATCGCTTGGAATGTCCAACGCTTTCTTCAAGCCATCTGCATCACGCAGTCCCATAATCAGCGTGTCAAAGCCCATCTCCTTGGCCTTCAACACAAGGAACGCGTTGCTAAGTCCTGCATCGTAGGCGCCCCACGAGTTGCCTACCTCGTTGGCTGCTTCGCCATTAAAGAAACCCGATTGGTCTTGCTTGTAGGTCGTCACAATCAATACTGGAGCCGTCGATGCTTTCTCTTGGTTGGCGAGCATGGATGGCAATACCTTGTTTAGCTTTTCCTCGCTCATCACCACGTAGTAGCGTGTAGCTTGTACATTGGCCCATGACGGAGCCTCTTGTGTTGTTGCTATCAGCGTTCGTATTTGTTCCTCGCTAATTTTCCTGCTACTGTCATAGCTCCTAACACTACGCCTGTTGGCTACTATCTCATCAAACGATGCTGTGTTGCCTGCACAGCCAATCAGCGTTAACACCACGCTCGCCATCATTAAGATCTTCTTCAATTGCTTTTTCATATTCGTTTCAGTTGGTTGATAAGTGCAAAGATAGTGCATGATGTAGTTATATCAAAGTCCTATCTCTTTTTTTTACCCTTGTTCTGTACAGTGGGCTGGAATTCTTGCTTTGCGCGCCTTTACAATTGTTCCGTTTCACTGTCGCAAATCTATTTTGGTTTTGACAATGCAAAGATACAATACCATCCTGCTGTTTCCAAATCTGGCTGCCCATAGAATGTGAAAATATGTTAAATACAAAAAGGGTTTCGCCAGAGATGGGTGTTGAGCCTTGCCGTCAACAATTTTGTGACAATAGGACAATAAGACAATAAGCAGTTTTGATGATGTAAATGGCCTGCGTCATAAGAAAAGTATGGCGCTCAACTGCAGAGAGTAGGGCGTAAAACACAGTAAACTCTCTTTGTACTTTCCTGTTGAATTACTTGAAGTGAGTGCATTAAAAACTTTTTTCGGCGTAAAGCATTGTTATTTCAATAAAAGTGATTATCTTTGCAGCCGATTTCAATAATCAACGGTGTTAGATCCGCTAGCTCAGCAGGTAGAGCACAACACTTTTAATGTTGGGGTCTTGGGTTCGAGCCCCAAGCGGATCACACAAGAAGAGGTACCAAGTGGTACCTCTTTTTTTATTTTTCCCATATTATAGAGGGGAAAATGGTTTTGAAGATACACTCTTTTTGTTGAAATATGGAGGTTTTCTTACTTCAAAACATTCTTGAACGCCTCACCGAAGATAACATATTGTGTATTACCACCAACAGTACCCTCGTTTTGGCCCCAAAGGAAAGGCCAGTCGTCATAGTTCTCGAAATGGTCAGGCTGACGGAATAGCAAGCCTGGAGCTACGTTGCCAGGGATGAATGAGAAGTCAGCACGGTTGTTACCATAGAACACTGCCTTTGGACGAGCAGCTCCTATAGCTGCTACCAAAGAGTAGTTGTGATAGGGGTGACAACCAAATAGATAGTTGCCAGCACGGAATATATCGTCTTTTTGGATGACATCAGGGTAATACAGGTAAGCGAAACAGATGGTGGTGCCAAAGCTTACTACATTGCCGCTACCTGCCCAGTTGCCCAAACCGATTGGCACTCCGTAAGGATTGTCCTTGTCGAAGCTATTGATATATTCCTGATATTTCTGAATATACGGTCGCAGGCGCTGCTTATAGGCCTCGTCCATATAGGGGATGGCATCCAAGGCCGTCTGCATGTTGTTGACGGCATTGTCATCCATTGCCTGCCAGATTTGATTCTTGAAACTATCCAAATAAGACTGTTCGTGTGTAGCCGCATAGAGCTGCAGGTTGGTAGCCATATTACTGCCCATACGGCGAGAAGCATAGTTGCCGTTTGCCATCAGTTCATTGGCTTCCGCCATGAGGCGTTTAGATTGTGTTAGGGCTCGCTGAGCAAGGTCGTCGTTATAACCTTCCAGTGCACGACTGGCTGCAGCAAACATGGTAGCAGCACGAAAATCCATCCAAATATTACGACTGGTGAATGCCCACATGTCGTCAGGGATGCCACTTGACTTGCCGTCAGCAGAAACTTCGTAAGGCTTCAGACTACGGTCATAATGCAAACCATCGGTGATAGAAGCAGCATCACCCAGGTGGTGGTAGTTGTCTAGCACAGAGTTAGACAAAGTAGTCGCCATGTGTCCTATCTGCTTAGCTTGTGCCACTAGGTTGAGGGTGCCATGCTCGATATATTGTAAGATATCCGGGGTGCCATCAGGGCGATGTAAATCTACATAGCGTTGTTGTTCGCTCACGAAAGTCTCATCGCGTTGTGATTTGAACAACTCCCATGCTCGTACCAGATTTTCCACTACACCAATGTTGGCACCTGTCTCAATGTCGAAATCACCCGCATCGAAGTAACCACCTACGTTCAAGCCAGGAATCAGCTCGTAAGGCTGATATTTCGTTTCTGTTTTCTCTCCTTGTCTGTGCATGTCGAAGTGGTCACTGGGTGGAGCCTGTAGATAGCCTTCCTTAAACGGTTCACCGTGCCATACACGATAGCCCTCATTCACTGTCATGTGGTTCATGTGTATAGGAATCCATACATCAGTGGTGGCATCCGTTATCTTGTCATATACGTTGTTGTCAATCAAGAAATTGTTTGTCTTGATATCTCCATATTGGATATAATAGATTCCAGGCTCACGTACAGAAGAAAAATCAAATTTCACATAATTGTACTTGAAATAAGGCCCCCAGGGTTGTATATTACCCTTGAATACCTCTCTTACGCTACCATCTTCACTGATACGGAAAAGGGAAGCTGTAAGCTTAACGGTGTCTTTTTTGTCTAGCTCAATCACAGCCACCTTTGGTTGCTCAGGCACATAACCCACTTGTGAGAAACCGATGTTGGGCTCACGAATCCAACCTGGGATGGCATGAGGCTCAATGCTCCATGTCAGCACCTTGCCCGTCTTGTTGGCAGGTAGAATGCTACGCAAAACGAACCAACCGTTCTGAGCCAGAATACGGCCGTCATACAGCAATAATTCAGCATCACTACTTACTTTTACCATTCGTTCGGGGTCGTCCATCGCCATTAAGATAGTGTGTCCTTTCTCCAATGGGAGTGGGTCGATAAAACGGTCCGTACCACGATCGTCGTAGGTCTTGAAGCCTTTGAATTGGCGGGCTTTCTCGCTGTTAGGGCGCGTGATAGTTTCGCTAGCAGCATAGCGTGGAAAACGGTTTAAACGACCATCCATCATAAAGGTCTTGAGCCAGTATTGAGAGGGCAGGAACTCGAGGTTGAAACCAGCCTCTCCAGCAATGGCATGAGGTACGGGTTTATCGAGATAGACACTGATTTCTACTGCATTACCTTTGCCTGTTACTAATACACGACTATCAAAATCGTAGTCTTCGTATCGTATGGCAATCTCAATGGAGTTGTTGGCTTTATCTACCTTGCGCTCGATGAGTGTGGGCACCAAATCCCATTGTTCTGGAGCGTTGTTGAGTCTGATGGCACCACCTTGTGCAGTGCGAACGCCATGATGAATGATTTCTATACCTGAGTCTTTCTCGTCATTAAAGCCACCGTTGAAGCTGTTGCTGAATACCAGCACGTTCACGCCTTGGCGCTCGAAATAATCTAAGTCATTGAGTTGTAGACCTTGTGCCTGACATAGAGAAGATGCAAGAACACTTGCTATGATTAATAAAGACTTTTTCATGTTTGATTTCGTATGGTTGATGATAGCTGAATAAAAAGGGGTGTGCCCAAAAAGGCACACCCTCTAAGATAAATAAGTATGATTTACTTAAAAAGCTTCTGAGCGAAGATGGTCAGATATACACGCCAGTTGCGCCAGATATGGCCACCATCTGACTCATAATACTCACAAGGATAGCCCTTCTCTTGGCAATAGTCACGCAGTGCAGAAGCAGATACCTTTACACCGTCTGCAGAACCAACACCAATCCAATAGAGTTTTGGTTTAGCAGCAAAGAGCGCTTTCAGTTGAGCTTCGTTGTCAGGACCACTGCCTGCTCCAGAGAACATACCTACATAACCGATAGTGCCTGGATAACGACGAGAGATGGCAAACGAATGGCGACCACCCATCGACAAACCAGCGATAGCTGTGTTATACTGTCCTGTCTTAACACGGAAAGTGCTTTCAATGAACTTCTTGATGACAGGGAATTCGTCTTCCATAGGAGTGGTGTCTTGGTCACGGCTGTTCAGCATGGTAGGCTGGAACATATTCACCTCGTTGGCTTCAGGAGCAGATGGGTTTCTTACCACACCGTTTGGCATTACCACAATCATAGGCTTTGCCTTGCCCTCAGCAATCAGATTATCCATAATCTGCACTGTACGGCCTAAATCAGACCAAGCGTTCTCATCGCCACCTGAGCCGTGTAACAGATAGAAGACAGGGTATTTCTCCTTGCTGGTCTCATAGCCATGAGGCAGATAAACTGTCAATCGACGGTCCATCTTGGCATGATCGCTATCATACCAAATGCGAGTAACAGTGCCATGAGGTACATTATTGTTGATATAATAATGGCCTTTGTCGCCTTCCTTAGTACTGATGGTAAAGATATTAGACCAAGTAGCAACGTCTCTGTTCATGAAAACGTTAGAGGGGTCAAGAGTACGCTTGCCATCAACAATGAAAGCATAAGAATAAAGTTCACCCTCCAAAGGAGCAGTAGTGTAAGTCCAAACACCATCTACCTCTTTCATATCGGCAGAGCGCTCAGTAAGCATGTCGCCAGTAACTTGTACTTTCACTGCCTTAGGGTTGATATATCTGAACGTTACGGTGTTATCGGCATTGATTTCAGGAGAAACGATGCCAGTGCCAGGGCCAAGTGCCTGCTGGGCAAAGGCGATGGTGCCACATGCCAAAATAGCTAATGATAATAATGCCTTTTTCATAGATTAGAATTCTTAATGCGTTATTAAACCCAAGTAGCCAATTGGCCTTCTGTTACAAATTTCAGGTTGTTAAGGGCAATAACCTCACGTGCCTGCTCGTTGTTGTCGGTGCGGAATACTAATATTCCCTTGCCTGCCACCAGGAATGAATAGAGGTAAGCAATGCTGATGCCAGAGTCGCTGAATACCTTGATGGCATCGGCACCACATCCTGGCTTGTTGTCAAGTTCAATGGCAAATACATCAGTCAGTGCCACAGCTACACCAGCTTCCTTCAATACTTCCCACGCATGGGTGGGTTCACTGCAGATGATACGGCAGATGCCATATTCAGCAGTATCGGCAATAGTAATAGCGATGAGCTGAATTTGCGATTGCTTAAAGAGATCGAGAACCTTTACCAGGGTACCTGACTTGTTCTCCAAGAAAATGGATAGTTGTTTGATTGTCATAATGGTATGGTTTTTAGAATAATTTTCGTAAATCTTTTACTCTCACAGCCTTCTTCTCATCTGATACTACTAAGCTGCCTTTTGGTACTAACTTCACACGCGGTGTGATAAGAATCTCATCTTTGAGCTGACGGGTGATTTCACGTTCCAAAGACTTGAGACGGTTGTAATCGTCAGTAAACATCTGGTTGATTTCCACCTCGATGGTCATGATATCATTGCTGTCTACAGTCTCCAAAGTGATAAGATAGTCGGTACTCAGTTCCTTAAAGCCCAAGAGAATCTTCTCTATCTGAATTGGGAAGATATTAACTCCCTTGAGAATCATCATATCGTCGCTTCTGCCTTGCAGACGTGCCAAACGTTTGTGATGTCTGCCACATGCGCATTCGCCAGGCAAGATACGTGTCAGGTCACGCGTGCGATAACGAAGCAGAGGCATAGCTTCACGATTGATAGTGGTGAGGACCAACTCGCCTAATTCTCCATCAGGTACAGGCTTCAGTGTCACAGGGTCGATAATTTCTACAATGAAATAGTCTTCCCAAATGTGCAGACCATTCTGCTCCTGGCATTCAAAAGCTACACCAGGTCCCATCATCTCAGAAATACCGTAGGAGTTATAGGCCTTGACCCCTAAGTTCTGCTCGATGCGTTGGCGTTGTTCCTCGCTATGAGGTTCTGCACCAATGCAAAGCACACGCAGGTTGGTATCTTTACGAGGATCTACGCCTTCTTCCTTCATCACCTCATAGATGCGTGAAGCATAACTAGGAATGGCATGCAGCACAGAAGTGCCAAAATCTTTGATGAACTTGATTTGACGGATGGTGTTACCGGCTGCAGCAGGAACAGTGAGCATTCCCACTTTCTCGGCACCGTATTGGAAACCTAAGCCTGCGGTAAACATGCCATAGCCTGCTGAGTTCTGGAATACATCTTCTGGACGACTACCTACCATCCACAGACAACGAGCTACGGCATTAGCCCACTCATCAAGGTCTTTTTGCGTGTGAAGCACCACTGTTGGATTACCAGTGGTTCCACTGGATGAGTGCAGACGCACACAGTCTTTCAATGGCACACAAGCCAATCCAAAAGGATAGTTCTCACGTAAATCTTCTTTGGAGGTAAAAGGCAGTTTCTGTACGTCGTCTAAGGTTTTAATATCCTCGGGCGTGATACCCAATTCCTGAAATTTCTTCTGATAAAAAGGCGAGTTCATGCAATGGCGCACAGTCTTTTGCAGGCGCTCCAGTTGCAGCGTTTTCAGTCCTTCAACTGATAGCGTTTCTACCTCAGGGTTAAAATAGTCTGAATAACTCATAATTATTTAATGTTTCTATTATCAATTACATGGGCACTCTTACCCTGGCTTCGCTCGATGGTGTTCGGTGCCTTGATCTTTACCTTAGCAGCAATGCTCAGTACGCTCTTCAGCTTGTTTGCCAGACGCTTTTCGAGTTCGTCGATGGCGGCAGGTGTATCGAAGGTAGAGGTGAAGTACTCCTGACGCAACTCAACCTGCACCTGCAAGGTGTCGAGGTTGTTTACACGATCTACAATCAGCATGTAGCGAGGTGCAAACTCTTTCATACTCAGCACGACGCTTTCTACCTGTGATGGGAAGACATTGATGCCACGAATGATAAGCATATCATCGCTACGTCCGTGAATAGCAGACATGCGTACGCTAGTGCGGCCACATTCACACTG
This sequence comes from uncultured Bacteroidales bacterium, assembly GCA_902779085.1. GTDB lineage: Bacteria > Bacteroidota > Bacteroidia > Bacteroidales > Bacteroidaceae > Bacteroides. Next base: position 112,578 of record CACYZY010000001.1, read on the forward strand.
ACCTGGGAGTAGAGAGCAGAGGTCGCGTGTGCGATAGCGAAGCACAGGCATACCTTCTTTGGTGAGGGTGGTGAATACTAGCTCACCTTGCTGTCCTATTGGAAGAGGTTCCAAGGTCACAGGGTTGATGATTTCTGGATAGAAATGATCTTCGTTGATGTGAGAACCATGCTGTGCTTGACACTCATAGCTCACACTAGGTCCCATTACCTCGCTCAGACCATAAATGTTAAAGCCTTTCAAGCCCAAACGCTCCTCAATCTCCTCACGCATCTTCTCTGTCCAAGGCTCTGCACCGAAGGCGCCGACGCGCAATTTAATCTGGTCTTTTGTAATGCCAATCTTATCCATTGTCTCTGCCAGATAGAGGGCATATGAAGGTGTGCAGGCGATGCCTGTGATGCCTAAGTCACGTATCAGTTTGGCATGCTTCTCTGTATTGCCAGTTGAAGCAGGAACTACAGAAGCGCCTACCATTTCGACTCCATTATGAGCGCCCAAGCCACCGGTAAAGAGTCCGTAGCCATATGCCACAGAGAAGATATCATCACGTGTTACGCCATATGCCGTGAGGCAACGAGCCATACACTCGCTCCATACGCCAATGTCTTTACGGGTATAGCCCACAATAGTAGGATTTCCTGTTGTGCCAGAAGAGGCATGGATGCGAACAATCTCACTTTGTGGCGCAGCTTGTAAGCCAAACGGATAGTTGTCGCGTAAGTCTTTCTTGGTAGTGAAAGGCAACTTTGTGATATCATCAATTGTGCGAATATCATCAGGTGTAATGTCCAATTCCTGCAACTTATTGCGATAGAATGGCACATTATGATAAACATACTTCACAATCTTATGCAATCTTTTACCTTGGAGCTCGCTCATCTGTTCGCGGCTCATACATTCTTTGTTAGGATTCCAAATCATCTTTTTGTATTTTATGGTAAGTTATAAGTTAACTAGCGAAGCAAAAGTACACTTTTTTCCTTTTACTGCAAAAAAATGACATCGAAAGAATTACAAATGACATCAAAATGTATTATTTTTGCATCAACATACTAAAAATACCTGAAAATAGCTATGATTAACAAACAGCTTTTACAGCCTGAGAGCATCGTTGTCATCGGTGGCTCCAACAATAAACATAAGCCTGGTGGCGCGGTGGTACGTAATCTTCTTGATGGCGGTTATAATGGTACATTACGCATTCTTAATCCAAAAGAGGATGAAGTACAGGGAATCAAAGCCTTCCACGATATGAAGGAACTGCCACCCACCGATTTGGCTATTCTGGTAGTGGCTGCAAAATATTGCCCTGACTATGTTGACTTTCTGGCTGCGGAAAAGAATGTCCGTGCGTTCATTATCATATCTGCTGGGTTTAGCGAGGAGACGCATGAGGGCGCTCTGTTGGAGCAGCGTATCTTGGACACTTGTGAGAAGTATGGCTGTGCGCTGATCGGTCCTAATTGCATCGGTTTGCTTACTCGCTATCATCATTCGGTGTTCACCAAGCCTATTCCTCACCTCAATCCTAAAGGCGTTGATTTCATTTCGGGAAGTGGTGCTACAGCGGTGTTCATTCTTGAGAGTGCTGTTACCAAAGGCTTGCCTTTCAACAGCGTATGGTCGGTGGGTAATGGCAAACAGATAGGTATTGAGACGGTGCTGGAATATATGGATGAACACTTTGATCCTGAGCACGATTCATTGATAAAATTGCTTTATATCGAGAATATCAGCGACCCTGATAAGTTGCTATATCACGCCACATCGCTCATACGAAAAGGTTGTCGTATCGCTGCCATTAAGGCTGGTTCATCAGAGAATGGCAGTAGGGCTGCCAGCAGTCATACAGGAGCCATCGCCTCAAGCGATTCAGCTGTTGAGGCTCTATTCCGTAAGGCAGGTATAGTACGCTGTTTTGGTCGTGAAGAGCTGACTACAGTGGGTTGTATCTTTACCCTTCCTCGTTTCACAGGCAAGAACTTTGCTATTGTCACCCATGCTGGTGGACCTGGCGTCATGCTAACTGATGCTCTCTCTAAAGGAGGTATGCAAGTTCCACCGCTTACAGGTCCTGTGGCCGAAGAGTTGAAGTCGAAGTTGTTGCCTGGTAGCAGTGTGGCTAATCCTATTGATATTCTGGCTACAGGAACTGCTGAACACTTGGGTATTGCCATTGACTGTTGTGAACGAATGGAGGATATTGATGCCATCATGGTCATTTTCGGCACACCAGGGTTGGTTAAAATATTCGAGGTGTATGATGTGCTTCACCAGAAGATATTAGAATGCAAGAAGCCGATTTTCCCTATTTTGCCCAGCGTCAGTACAGCAGGTCCTGAGGTACAGGAGTTCTTGAAACGTGGCCACATCAACTTCAGTGATGAGGTAACGCTGGCCACCGCTCTGACACAAATAATGAAGACCCCTGAGCCAGCTCGTTCGGAGGTTGAGCTTTACGGTACCGACATATCTCGTCTGCACAAGTTAATCAGTGGAATCAAAGAAAGCGGTTACTTGCCTCCTGCTCTTGTACGCGATATTCTGTCCTGTGCAGGTATCCCTCTTGTTCCCGAATTCGTTTCTACCTCAAAGGATGAGTTGACTGAATTTGCTGAACGTGTGGGGTATCCTGTGGTAGCCAAGGTTGTGGGTCCTGTGCATAAGAGTGACGTGGGTGGTGTCGCATTGAATATACGCTCGAAGCAAGTGCTGACAGCCGAGTTCGACCGTATGATGCAGATCCCTGAGGCTACATCCGTGATGGTACAGAAGATGATAAAAGGTACCGAACTGTTTATTGGCGCTAAATACGAGGAGCGCTTTGGTCATGTTGTACTTTGCGGCTTGGGCGGCATCTTTGTGGAGGCGCTGCGTGATGTTTCGTCAGGTCTCGCTCCGCTGAGCTACGAAGAAGCATACTCCATGATCCACTCCCTTCGTGCTTATAAGATATTGAAAGGAACTCGAGGTCAGAAAGGCATCAATGAGCGTAAGTATGCTGAAATCATTGTACGACTGAGTACCCTCTTACGTTTCGCCACAGAAATAAAAGAAATAGACATCAACCCTCTACTTGCTGATGATAACGACGTCATAGCGGTTGATGCCCGTATTCTGGTGGTGAAGGAAGAACAACAATAAATCCCCCAAAAACACCTCCCCTGATTGAGGGGAGGTAGTTATAATATAAATAGCACCCCCTCTAACATAGATGGGGTGCTATTTGTCCTTCTTGCTGCCCCGTTTATGGGTTGTTCTCTTCGAAGATTGCCATACGCTCATCGAGCTGTTGGTACTGGTGTTCTTCAATAAATGATGTACATACACGCAGGCCCTCCTGGTGGGAGCCTGTAGTGATGAGGCAGATAGCTGATACGCCATAATACATCAGTTCACGAGCCAGTTCGCCGCTTGTCATATTCTTATAGCCGATGGTGAAATAGAATCCGTCGGCAACAGGCTTGTCAAGGTCTTTGTCATAGACCACATGGAATCCGTGTTTGCAGAAGATTTCCTTTAGCTTGCGTGCACGATCTCCGTAAACTTTTACCTCATTGCGGAAGTTGTACTCTCCATCGCAGGCAGCACGGAACATGGCAGCCAGCGCGTATTGTGCCGAATGGCTTGTACCCGATGACAGGGCATAGAGCATTCGTGTTGAGAATACCAGTCCGAAAGGCAATCCTTCGTAGCGAGCAGCCAGGTCATCGAAGTGGCGGTGGAACAACTTGTCGCTGATGCAAACCACACCGATACGTTCGCCGGCATAACTGAATGCCTTCGAGCCGCTGATGAGCAGCATGTAGTTGTCTGTATAGCGAGCCACTGTCGGCTGGTAAGGCGGTTCAAAAGGTACAGAGAGATCCTCCCGGAAGTCCATCGCAAAGTAGGCAAGGTCTTCCATGATGATACAGTCGTATTTCGTAGCCAACTTGCCAATCGTCTCAAGCTCTTGCTCCGTCAAGCATATCCATGATGGGTTGTTCGGGTTCGAATAGACGATGGCACAGATGTTTCCCTTTGATAAGTAGGACTCCAATTTTGCTCCTAATTTATCACCTCGGAAATCATATACGTCAAACGTCTCGTAAGGGACACCCTGTACCTGCAACTGCATTTTTTGAACAGGGAAGCCCGGGTCAATAAAAAGGACGGTGTTTTTGGCTTTTGTGGCCTGCGAGCATGTAAGGAACGAGGCAAACGTTCCCTGCATGCTTCCTGTGACGGGAACACAGCCCTCAGGAGCAATATCCACACCAATGAATGCTTTGACGAAACGTGAAGCCTGCTTTTTCAGTTCAGGATAGCCTTGAATGTCGGGGTAGGAATGAGCAATACCGTCCTGAAGTGCTTTTATCTGTGCCTCAACGCCCACTTTGGCAGCTGGCAGTCCTGGAATACCCATCTCCATCTTGATATACTCTACACCACTCTCTTTTTCTGCGGTGGCGGCCACCTGCTTCACCTCGCGGATGGTAGCTTTGGCAAAGTCCTGAATGCCCATCTGGGTTATCAGCTTGTCAACAATCTCTTTCTTTATAGGAGTCGGTCTCATTTCTGCGCCTCCCTTCCTAATGCCAATGCTTTGATGTTAGCTTCAACTATGGCATCGCCTTTGCGTCCAAATACACGACGGATGGCATCTTCCAACTTCTCATACTCAATGCCTAGAGCTTTCTGAGCGGCACCCAACAGGATGACGTTGGCAGAACGGGGTACACCATTATCTTTTGCCATTTGCTCGATGTTGAGGGTGATGACGTGGGGCAGTTTGGTGAGGTCGGCATTAATGACATCTATATCAGGATAGTTGGGAATATTCTTGAACGGTGTATTACTGGTGATAACCCAACCTTCCTTTGATAAGAAAGGCAGATAACGCAATGCTTCCATTGGCTCCATCGATATGATGACATCGGCACCGCCACGGGCAATCAGATCGCTGGCGATAGGGTCACTTGAAATGCGAAGGTTCGACTGTACATCACCGCCACGCTGACTCATGCCGTGTACCTCAGCCTGCTTGATGTATAGGTTCTCGTTCATGGCAGCTTCGCCAATGATGGTGGCAATGGAAAGAATGCCTTGTCCTCCAACGCCACAAAGTATGATATCTGTTTTCATTTGTTTCCCTCCTGTGCTTTTTTCTGTTTTAAATGTCTCTGCAAAGTCTGCATGCACTCACGGCGTGGGATGATTACACTAGTGCCTTTGTAGTTAATCTCGTCTCGGATAATTTGCGTAATTTCTGGCATGTTCTTTGGCAAGGGAACTACAACCTTGAGGTGCTCGTCACTCAGCCCCAAACCGCGACAGATAGCCTCGAACTTGTTGGTACCAGCTGAATCCTGTCCACCCGTCATGCCCGTGGTGAGGTTATCACTGATAATTACAGTGATGTTTGCATTCTCGTTGATAGCATCGAGCAGACCCGTCATGCCGCTGTGGGTAAATGTTGAGTCGCCAATGATAGCAACGGCAGGCCACTGACCGGCATCGGCAGCACCCTTTGCCATTGTGATGGAAGCACCCATATCAACACATGAATGAATGGCACGGAATGGAGGCAGAAAGCCGAGTGTGTAGCAACCGATATCACCAAATACGCGTGGATTCTCGTATTCACGGAGTACCTCATTCAAAGCAGTATAAACATCGCGGTGACCACAGCCCATACAGAGTGCAGGTGGACGTGGAGTAACATCAGCACAAGGGTCAAAACATTGATCGCACTCAATGCCGAGTGCTTTCTTCACTATGTCTGGGTTCAGTTCACCCGTTCTAGGCAGGACTCCATCAAGTTTTCCCATGATGTTTTGGCTTTTGCTGACTCCACGAACGATATCTTCGATGAAAGGCTGACCTTCCTCAACTATAAGCACCTTCTCGCACTCATTAAGCAAACGTCGCACTAGTTTCTTTGGTAATGGATATTGAGAAATCTTCAGTACGGGATGAGGATTCCCTTTGGGGAAACACTCGTTGACATAGTTATAGCCAATTCCACTGGCAATGATGCCCAACGACTTGTCCTGACCTTCACAATAAATGTTATAAATGGAGTTGACAGCATCTTCTTCCAATTGCTTCTGTTGTGCGGTCACTACGTCGTTACGTTTGCGGGCATTGGCTGGCAGCAGTACCCAATTGGAAGCAACTGCGTTGTAGTTAAGTTTGTTCTGCTGACGAGCTTCGTTCTTTACCTTCACCACAGCACGGCTATGCGCCATACGGGTAGTGACACGCATCAATACAGGTAATTGCTGCTGCTCAGAATATTCGAAGGCAGCCTCCATCATATCGTAGGCCTCTTGCTGATTTGATGGCTCAAATGTAGGAATCATAGCGAATTTACCATAGAAACGCGAATCCTGTTCATCTTGTGAGGAGTGCATTGACGGGTCATCGGCGACTAATACGATAACACCTCCATTAACACCTGTCATACCACTATTCACAAACGGGTCAGCACAGACGTTCAAACCAACATGTTTCATACATACCAAGGCACGCTTGCCCATGAAGGACATGCCCAGTGCAGCTTCCATAGCTGTCTTCTCATTTGTACACCAACGACTTCTCACCTTGCGCTCTTTTGCCAGTGAGGAGCCTTGTATAAACTCTGTGATTTCGGTCGATGGTGTCCCAGGATAAGCGTATACGCCGCTCAATCCTGCATGCAAAGCACCTAATGCTATCGCCTCATCACCTAATAATAGTCTTTTCTCCATATCTATTTTTAATTATAAATTCATCTGCATCTTTCAGTACAGGAAACTTCTTTCTGAAAGCATCCAATTTGTTCAAATCAATTTCTGCTGATGCATAACCTTCTTGAAAGTCTGGCACATAAGCTTGTGCGTTGCCATATGGATCAATAATTGCAGAGCCTCCTTGATATTGACAATTCGGATCATCACCTATGCGATTCACCCCAATGACATAGCATTGGTTCTCTATGGCTCTCGCACAAAGCAGTGTTTTCCACGCTACAACACGAGTAGAGGGCCAGTTTGCTACATAAATCATAGCATCGTAATCGCCTTTGTTACGACTGAATATAGGAAAGCGTAAATCGTAGCATATCTGCAACATAAATCTTACGCCGTGAAAATCCACTATAACACGTTTGTTCCCTCGTGTAAAATGCTTGTCCTCGCCACTATACGTAAAAAGATGGCGCTTGTCGTAGAAAGTGACTTTACCATCAGGTTTCACAAAATAGAAGCGGTTATAAAAATGTCCATCCTCTTCGGTAGCCACACTGCCAGCTATGGCAGCATTCAGCTTCACAGCCATGTGGCGCATCCATTCCACAGTTGTGCCGTTGCTCTCAGCTATGCCAGTAGGCTCGGTGGCAAAGCCGGTAGAGAACATTTCGGCCAGCACATACAAGTCGGCTTTGGGAAGTTGTAGCAGCTGTTGTTCTAGCCGCTTACGGTTTTCCGTAGGGTTTGCCCAAACGATATCATGTTGTAAAATATTTACCACCATATCTTACGATTTGTACTCTAGCTTTAATTTATAGTTTGCAAAACTACTTTTTTCCCTCCACATTTCCAAAATATACTCCCGAAGTTTTTATGATGCTGTTTCATTTTTATCTGTCAGCAAGTGTTTTTTATCCCTCGTGCAGTGAAAATAAGCAAGCGCTTATTTCTTTTCAATCAATCCAACAATAATACCACCTCAGGAACCTCATAAGTACCTATTTCGCTTAGCGGAAGTAAAAGGTGGGTTTAGCGGAACTAAACCCACCTTTTACTACTAGTAAGTTATTTATGGTTTTATTTTTATTCCTCGTGAGGGAAAAAATAATTCCTCGTAAGGGTTTAAAAAAACTTGGGAAAGTTGTGGATTTCACTTGCTCGAAAAAAGAGCAATAGTTTCCCCCTTATCTTCTCTTTGGTGATATGGAGGCGCGAAATAAACTGTTCAACTGTTCGTTGTTCGATTTTACTTTCCCGTTTTCACTTATTCTTGCTGTTTCAGATGTTCACGTTCAATGACAAACTTTTGATAGTACGACAACAAGAGGGTGGTGACAGGTAGGGCAATAATCATGCCGAGCATACCCATCAGCGAGCCCCAGATGGAGAGTGAAAGCAATATGATGGCAGGGCTTAGTCCTGTTACTTTGCCCATGATTTTAGGCGTAAGAAATGTGTCCTGTATAGCTTGTACTATGGCGAACACAGCAAAAGCGGAGAGCAGGATAAGCCAGAAATTGCCCCCTGTATCGGCAGCTTTCAAAATGGCCAAAATGATGGTAGGAATAAAGCCAAGAATCTGCAAATATGGTACCATATTGAGGAAGCCGATGAATAAGCCCAATCCGATGGCCAAAGGGAAATCGATGATAAGGAATCCGATGCTGAACAAGATACCTACGCAGGTTGCTACTAAAGCCTGCCCACGAAAATATTTATTCATACTGTCCTTTATATCTGCCACTAACTTTACGCTTAAAGGGCGAAAACGTTTCGGAACAAGATTTACCCATCCTTCAGAAATGCTCTCATAATCTAAAAGAATAAAGATAGTATAGAGGAGAATCATGATAAGAGAGAAGAAACTGAATACAACGTTTACACTCTCTATCACAACATTCCATAACTTTGGTAAATATTCGCGTAAAGCATTCAGGAAATCTTGCCGACTGAAGAGCACTTTCATTTGCTCAACGTTTAGATGCTCCTGAATATAGCTGTGAATCAGCGCAGGCACGCCGTCAGAGGGTGATGACTCAAAATACTCTATCACTAAGTCTTTGATTCGCCATGCTTCGCTTACCATAGGAGGGATAATCAAGAAAAAGATGCCTAAGCCTACAGCAGTCACTACCAAAATAGCACAGATAATAGCCAGAACTCGATACTTCATTTTACAACGATACTGGAAGAATTGTACCAATGGGAAAATCAAATAGGCAATCAACCAGGCTACAAAAAAAGGTAAAAGTACACTACTGAGTCTGTTGAGTATCATAAGGATAATGACTGCAATTAGTACGCCCATTGCTGTTCTGACGAAACTGTCGAATGTAATTTTCTTGTCTATCATAACTCCTAACTATTATCTCTTAACTTATTATAGCATGCTCTGCATAGTGGTTCATATTCCTGAGTTTCTCCTAGCATAACCTGCTTATCACCGCTTACCTTGCGATGTGAATACATAGCCAAATCACCACATTGTACACAAATGGCATGTACTTTTGTTACTTCATCGGCAATGGCCATCAGTTGAGGCATGGGGCCGAATGGAACGCCACGAAAGTCCATATCTAATCCTGCTACGATGATGCGCACGCCGTTGTCGGCCAATTGCTTGCAAATATCTGGTAATCCGTTGTCAAAGAACTGAGCCTCGTCAATACCAACTACATCTATGTCTGATGAAAGCAAGAGGATACTGGCAGATGAGTCAAGAGGTGTGGAAGCAATACTTTGTCCTTCATGTGTTACCACTTCCTCATCTGAATATCTAGTGTCAATAGCAGGTTTGAAAATTTCCACTTTCTGCTTAGCGAATTTGGCACGTTTTAGCCGTCGTATCAGTTCTTCGGTTTTGCCGGAAAACATAGACCCACAAATTACCTCAATACGCCCTCTTCGGCGGGTTTCCTGCATGTTGTTTTCAGAAAAGACTTCCATGTAAAGTACTAAATTTAGTTACAAAATTAATACTTTTATAAACTATATTGTTATTTTCAACGATTTATTTCTAACTTTGCTGCCGATTTTTGATAATGAGCATGAAAGCTGGCATATTGTATATCGTTCCTACGCCAATAGGAAATATGGAGGATATGACTTTAAGAGCTATCCGTATCTTGAAAGAGGCGGATGTGATTCTGGCAGAGGATACTCGTACCTCTGGTGTTTTGTTGAAACATTTCGATATTCAGCATGGTACCTTACTAGCTCATCATAAGTTTAATGAACATCAGACGGTAGAACCTTTGGTAAAACGATTATTGGCTGGAGAGAATATTGCTTTGATTTCTGATGCTGGTACTCCAGGTATCTCTGACCCGGGTTTCTTGTTGGCAAGAGAGTGTGCTAAATATGGAATAATGGTGCAATGTCTTCCTGGGGCTACAGCATGTATACCAGCTTTAGTAGATAGTGGGTTACCTTGTGATAGATTTTGTTTTGAAGGTTTTCTTCCGCAGAAGAAAGGACGTCAAACTCGTATCAATGCGTTGGTTGAAGAAACACGAACTATGGTGTTCTATGAGTCACCGTACAGAGTACTCAAAACTCTTACTCAATTGGGTGAGGTGCTTGGCAATGATAGGCAAGCAGCAATATCAAGGGAAATATCTAAAGTTCATGAAGAAACTATTAGAAATACAATTGGAGAATTAATTACCCATTTCACCGATACAGAGCCACGCGGTGAATTTGTGATTGTAGTGGCTGGAAAACAAAACTAAATGTTTAAGCGTATGAAAAAGTTAGTATTTACATTGATGACAGTTGCTGCTTGCTTAACTTCTTGCGATGGCCTGGGTGGCGGCAACAAAACTTTATTGGCAAAGAATGATTCTTTAATGGCAGAATTGAGCTCACGTGATGCAGAATTAGATGATATGATGGGTACTTTCAATCAGATTACAGAAGGTTTTCGTCAAATTAGTGCTGCTGAAAACCGTGTCGATCTTCAGCGTGGTTCAGTTACAGAAGGCTCTGCTAGTGCTAAACAGCAAATAGCTCGTGATATTGAGTTTATTCAGAAGACTTTGCAGGACAACCGTGAGCAGATTGAGAAATTGAATTCTCAGTTGGCTTCCAGCAGATATCAGAATTCACAACTGAAGAAAACTGTAGAGTCATTTACACAGCAACTGGAAGAAAAAGCTGCTGAAATAGCATCATTGCAAGAGGAACTGATGGCTAAGAATATCCGGATTCAGGAATTGGATGAGGCCGTTAGCGAATTAACAGCGGTATCAGAGGAATTGCATGCCCAGAACATGGCTAAGACTGAAGTAGTTGAGCAGCAGGATCGTGCCTTGCATACTGCTTGGTTTGTATTTGGAACAAAATCAGAATTGAAAGAGCAGAAGATCCTTACTGGTGATGGACTGTTCTCTAAAGGAAAGGTCTTGGCAAGTGATGAGGCTAATATGGATTATTTCACAGAGTGCGACATTCGTACCACCAAGGAAATTCGTCTGTATTCAAAGTCAGCTAATTTGCTTACCAATCATCCAACAAGCTCATATTCACTTGTTAAAGATGAAAAGGGTGAATTGACATTGAATATTACCAATCCAACGCAGTTCTGGAGTGCCAGCAAATATCTGGTAATCCAAGTTAGATAAAATGATTTCTTATCCCCGCCGACTGGCGGGGATATTTTTTATCAACCCCCACGATGTTATATTTAGGTGAAACCATATCGCTGGTGGTGGCTTTCTCCTGGACCATCACGGCGCTTTGCTCTGAAGTAGCCAGTAAGCGCCTCGGAGCCCTACAACTAAACGTTATCCGCATGCTGCTCTCTCTATGTCTCTTGAGTTGCACTATGTGGATATTTACAGGTTCTCCATTTCCTCTTTATGCCAGTTCTCAAGCATGGATGTGGCTACTTATGTCGGGCCTAGTGGGTTATGTTTTTGGCGACTATTGCTTGTTTAATTCTTACATTCTGATTGGTTCTCGTTTTGGACAGCTTTTTATGACCTTAGCCCCACTGACAGCCGCTTTTGCCAGTTGGGTGTTGCTGGGTGAATACTTGCCTTTGCAAGCTTGGCTGGGTATGGTAATTACTTTGTTGGGTATCAGTATGTCTGTTTTGAATAAAGGAAAGCAGGATAGCCATCACAAAGTGGAACTAAAGTTGCCTTTGAAAGGTGTCTTGTTTGGTATCGGTGCCGGAGTTGGCCAAGGCCTTGGTTTGGTATTGAGCAAAGTGGGAATGAATTATTACGAGGCGGGGGTGCCTGAAGGCATGAATGCTGTAAACAACCTTTTACCGTTTGCGTCCACTTTCATAAGAGCTATAGCTGGTAGCTTGGGTTTCTTATGTGTAATGGCTTTGCGAAGGGAATTCTATACATTGCCGATAGCATTAAAAGACAACAAAGGCATGAAAGCTGCTATCGGGGCTACTCTTACTGGACCATTTATAGGCGTTTCTTTGTCTTTGATGGCAGTACAATATACGGAGGCAGGTATTGCTTCGACGTTGATGGCATTGGTGCCTGTCCTGATTATCTGGCCTGCCCATCTGCTGTTTAAACAAGAAGTTAAACCTCTAGAAATTGTGGGTGCCGTTATCAGTGTTATTGGTGCTTCACTTTTCTTTCTATAAATTGTTTGCCATTGATGCTTGGTATTTAATAGGATTTTACTATTTTTGCCTTGTTATCATATCGACATTTTTTTGATGAAGGAATTTGTTATATCCGAAGCTAAAACCGAGACCGCTGTACTGGTGGGCCTGATTACTCAAAAACAGAACGAGCAAAAGACAAATGAATATCTTGACGAATTAGAGTTTCTTGCCGAAACTGCTGGTGCCAAGGTAGTACGTCGATTTACTCAGAAGTTGGTGCAGGCACATGCTGTGACGTATGTGGGCGAAGGTAAGCTGCAGGAAATAGAACAATATATCAAAGATGAGGAGGATGCAGAACGCGAGGTGGGTATGGTAATTTTTGACGATGAATTATCTCCTAAACAGTTGCGTAACATCGAACTGACGCTGAAGGTAAAGATTCTTGATCGCACATCACTCATTCTCGACATCTTTGCTATGCGTGCCCAGACCGCTAGTGCCAAAACTCAAGTAGAATTAGCACAATACAAATATATGCTTCCTCGTTTGCAACGATTGTGGACCCACTTGGAACGTCAGGGTGGCGGTTCAGGTGCAGGTGGTGGTAAAGGATCAGTAGGCTTGCGAGGCCCTGGTGAGACGCAGTTGGAAATGGACCGCCGTATTATCCTTAATCGTATGTCGCTGCTCAAACAACGCTTAGTTGATATTGATAAGCAGATGTCTACCCAGCGAAAAAACAGGGGGCGCATGATACGTGTAGCATTAGTGGGCTATACAAATGTGGGCAAGTCAACTTTGATGAACCTTATGGCCAAGAGTGAAGTTTTTGCAGAAAATAAGTTGTTTGCTACACTTGATACTACTGTGCGTAAGGTTGTGATAGATAACTTACCTTTTCTTCTATGCGATACTGTTGGTTTTATCCGCAAGTTGCCTACAGATCTTGTTGATTCTTTTAAATCCACTCTCGACGAAGTACGTGAGGCCGATTTGTTGATACATGTGGTAGATATATCACATCCCGATTTTGAGGAGCAGATCAAGGTGGTGAACAAGACGTTAGCAGAAATTGATGCAGGTGGCAAACCTACAATGGTGATTTTTAATAAGATTGATGCATATACGTTTATAGAGAAGGATCCTTTCGACTTGACCCCAAAAACCAAGGAAAATGTGTCATTAGAAGAACTGATACATTCGTGGATGGCCAGGATGGAAGATGATTGCATTTTTATCTCAGCTAAAGAAAGGACGAATATTGATAATCTGAGGGAGAAATTGTATAAGAGGGTGAGAGAGCTGCATGTGCAGAAATATCCTTATAACGATTTCCTTTATCCTCAAACTGAAGACCAATAATTATGGATTACAGAAACTTAACAACAAACGAGGTGGCTCAGCTCGAGCTGCAGGGTTGTACGGCAACAGACTGGAATCGAGTGTGGGTAGTGCCAAAATTCGATACACAGTATATAGTTTCAGCCCATTTCTCTGGTGATATACGCATAGGTTCTCTTCAAGGAGAATTCACTTTAAAAGGTGGTATTAGTAAGCATGCGGGGTTGCGACATGTAACATTGCATAATGTAACAGTGGGCAACGGTTGTTATATTAAGGATGTGCATAACTATATTGCTAACTTTACAATTGGGGATAATACCTATATTGAGAATGTTGATAACATAGTAGTGGAAGGCAAGACTAGGTTTGGCAATGGAATTGAGGTTTCGGTGCTTAATGAAACAGGAGGACGTGAAGTAGCTATCAGCGATAAACTATCAGCTCAGTTAGCTTATATCATGGCAATGTATAGACATCGTCCGGAACTGGCAGTGCGTTTGCGTGAGATAGCTGATTATTACTCTAATAAACATGCTTCTGAAATTGGTGAGATTGCTGACCACGTAACCATTATGAACGTGGGTTCAATTATGAACGTACGCATTGGTTCATATGCTACCATCATAGGTGCCAATCGTCTGAATAATGGTACTATCAATAGTAACAAGGAAGCTCCTGTATACGTTGGTCATAATGTTATTTGTGATGATTTTATCATCTCATCAGGTTCGACTCTCGATGATGGTGCTATGCTGACACGTTGCTTTGTGGGACAGGCTTGTATGATGGGGCATGGTTACTCTGCCTCCGACTCTTTGTTTTTCAGTAATTGTCAGGAAGAAAATGGTGAGGCTTGTTCTATCTTTGCAGGACCGTTTACTGTAACACATCATAAATCAACACTGCTGATTGCTGGCATGTTCTCTTTTATGAATGCAGGTTCAGGATCTAACCAAAGCAATCACATGTATAAGTTGGGTCCTATCCACCAAGGCATTTTGGAGCGTGGCGCCAAGACTTCTTCCGATTCATATATACTATGGCCTTCACGTGTGGGCGCTTTTTCATTGGTGATGGGCCGTCATGTGAATCATTCTGACACTTCTAATTTGCCTTTCAGCTATCTGATAGAGAAGAAAGATACCACTTATCTGGTACCTGGCGTCAATCTACGTAGCGTAGGTACCATACGTGATGCGCAAAAGTGGCCGAAGCGTGACAAACGCTCAGATTCCAATAAATTAGATTGCATCAACTACAACTTGTTAAGTCCATATACTATCCAGAAGATGTTCAAGGGTTGTGAAATTTTGAACGATCTGCGTCATGCATCTGGAGAACTTTCTGACGAATATTCTTTCCATAGTGCCAAGATTCGCAATTCATCATTGGTAAATGGTATCAAGTTCTACGAAATAGGCATTTGTAAGTTTTTAGGCAATTCTATCATCAAACGCTTGGAGAATATCAAATTCAAAAGTGATTCTGAAATTCGTGAGCGGCTAAAACCTGATACGGAGATCGGCAAAGGTGAATGGGTGGATATATCAGGCTTGATTGCTCCTAAAAGTGAGGTAGATCTGTTGCTCGACAATATCGAGAGTGGAAAGGTAAACAAGTTGAAGGAAATCAATGATGATTTTATGCGTATGCATATTAATTATTATACCTATGAATGGACTTGGGCTTACGAAAGAATGCTTGAGTTTTTCAAATTGGATCCTGATAAGATTACTGCTTCAGATATCATCCGTATTGTAGAAAAATGGAAAGAAGCGGTGATAGGATTGGATAAGATGGTTTATGAAGATGCAAAAAAAGAATTTTCACTTTCATCCATGACTGGCTTTGGAGCCGATGGTACGAAATATGAGAAAGAGCAAGATTTCGAACAGGTACGAGGTGTTTTCGAGAGTAATCCTTTTGTGACAGCAGTACTTGATCATATTAAGGCAAAGACTGCTTTGGGAAATGAGTTGATTGAACGATTAAAACCTTTGACAGAATAATTTGTAAATTAACCAAATAAAAACTAATTTAATTATGGCAACAAATCCTCCGTTCCACTATCAACCCATGTTTGAACATGGTGAAGATAAGACTGAGTATTATCTGCTTACCAAAGACTATGTGTCAGTAAGCGAGTTTGAAGGTAAACCTATCCTTAAAATTGAGAAGGAAGGCCTCACAGCAATGGCTAATGCTGCTTTCCGTGATGTGTCGTTTATGCTGCGTCGCTCACACAACGAGCAAGTGGCAAAGATTCTTTCTGATCCAGAAGCAAGTGATAACGACAAATATGTTGCTCTCTCATTTTTGCGTAACTCTGAGGTCGCATGTAAAGGGCAACTTCCTACTTGCCAGGATACAGGTACCGCCATTATCCATGGTGAAAAAGGTCAGCAAGTATGGACTGGTTACTGTGACGAAGAAGCTCTTTCTTTAGGCGTTTATAAAACATATACAGAGGAGAATTTGCGTTATTCTCAGAATGCCCCTCTGAATATGTATGACGAGGTGAATACCAAGTGCAACCTTCCTGCTCAGATTGATCTGGAAGCTACCGAGGGAATGGAATATCGCTTCCTTTGCGTTACTAAGGGTGGCGGTTCAGCCAACAAAACCTACCTCTATCAGGAAACTAAGGCCCGCATTCAGAATCCTGGCACCCTAATTCCTTTCCTTGTAGATAAGATGAAGAGTTTGGGCACTGCTGCTTGTCCTCCTTATCATATCGCTTTTGTCATAGGTGGAACTTCTGCAGAGAAGAACCTCCTTACAGTCAAGTTGGCATCTACGCATTTCTATGATGAGTTGCCTACTACTGGTAATGAATATGGTCGTGCTTTCCGTGATGTAGAGTTGGAGAAACAATTACTTGAGGAAGCCTACAATATTGGCTTGGGTGCTCAGTTTGGCGGCAAATATATGGCTCACGATATTCGTGTAGTTCGCTTGCCTCGCCATGGAGCCTCTTGCCCAATTGGTATGGGTGTCTCATGCTCAGCCGATCGTAACATCAAGGCGAAAATTAACAAAGATGGTATTTGGATTGAAAAACTTGATGATAACCCAGGCGAATTGATTCCTGAAGCATTGCGCAGGGCTGGTGAGGGTGATGTAGTTAAAATTGATTTAAATCAGCCAATGAGCGAAGTGTGCAAGATATTGTCAAAGTATCCTGTAGCAACCCGCGTGTCACTGAACGGTACCATTATTGTAGCACGCGATATCGCTCATGCCAAGCTGAAAGCTCGCTTAGATGCAGGAGAGGATTTGCCAGATTATTTCAAAAACCATCCTGTACTTTATGCTGGTCCAGCCAAGACTCCTAAGGGTATGCCTTGCGGTTCAATGGGCCCAACTACTGCTAACCGTATGGATCCTTACGTAGATGAATTCCAGGATCATGGTGGCTCAATGGTGATGATTGCAAAGGGAAACCGTACCGATGTAGTTACTGAAGCATGTAAGAAGCATGGAGGCTTTTATCTGGGCTCTATTGGCGGTCCGGCTGCTGTGCTGTCACAAAACAATATCAAGAGCATTGAATGTGTGGAGTATCCAGAATTAGGTATGGAAGCCATTTGGAAGATTCTGGTAGAAGACTTCCCTGCCTTCATCCTGGTTGATGACAAGGGCAATGATTTCTTCAAGCAAATTAAGCCTCGTTGCGCTTGCAAGTAATTAAATGTAGATTATTAATCTAAGAGGGTGTGCATAATAGTACACCCTCTTAATTATTATAAATTTTCAATGTGTTTCTTTCCACAATTCAATTCTTTTGTCTATCTTTGCATTATATAATGTAGAACAATTAAAATAGTAGAAATATGATGAAGTTTATCGTTTCAAGTGCAGACCTGTCTGGCCATCTTCAGGCTATCAGCCGTGTTATCAACGCAAAGAATACTCTTCCTATCCTTGACAGTTTTTTGTTTGAGTTGCGTGATGGTACTTTGTTTATCACTGGCTCTGATGGGGAGACTACAATGACAACTCAAGTGGAGGTGGCTGAGAGCGAAAAAGATGGTAAGTTGGCGATTACTGCCAGAACTTTACTTGACGCATTGCGTGAAGGTACTGACCAGCCACTCACATTTGAAGTGAATGAGGAGACGTTGGAGGTGACGGTAAGCTACATAAATGGTCATTATAGTTTGATGGGGCAGAATGCAGATGTGTATCCTTTGCCTTTGGCAATGGGAGAGAATGCTACTCAGGTGCTGATTGCTGCTAATGTCTTGCAAAAAGCAATTAGTTGTACACTTTTTGCTACAGCTGACGATGAGTTACGCCCTGTGATGAATGGTATTTATTTTGATATTAGTGAGCAGGACATTACTTTTGTTGCTTCAGATGGGCACAAACTTGTGCGTTTCCGTACCAATGTTGCTCATTGCGATAAGCAGGCTGCATTTATCCTGCCAAAGAAACCTGCAGGCTTGCTGAAAAATTTGTTAGTGAAAGAAGAAGGTGATGTAACAGTGGCTTTCAATGATCGTAATGCAATGATTACTGTGGGAGATTATCGATTGGTATGCCGACTTATTGAGGGAAAGTATCCTAATTATGCCTCTGTTATTCCTCATAATAATCCATTTGTATTGACACTTGATCGTCAGAGTGCTTTAAGTGCAGTACGTCGTGTGTCTATTTTCTCATCTCAAGCTAGTAGTTTAGTAAAACTCTCCTTAAGTGAGAATAAGCTTACACTTTCAGCTCAGGATATTGACTTTTCTACCTCTGCCCAGGAAGTAGTGAGTTGCCAGTATAGTGGCGCTAACATGAATATCGGTTTTAAGGCTACATTCTTGTTAGATATTTTTAGCAATATATCTTCCAATGAGATTACCTTTGCGTTAGCTGATCCATCAAGGGCTGGCGTGATAGAACCTGCTGAACAGGAAGAAGGTGAGAGCTTATTGATGTTGCTGATGCCGATGATGCTGAACGATTAAAGGTTATGAAACTGAATCTTACTTGTCCTGTTGTTTTTTTTGATTTGGAAACGACGGGAACTGATATTAATAAAGACCGCATAGTCGAGATATGCTACCTTAAGGTTTGGCCAAATGGGAATGAAGATGCTCACACGATGCGCATCAATCCGGGTATGCATATACCAGAAGAGTCATCGCAGGTGCATGGTATCTATGATGATGATGTGAAGGATTGTCCTACATTTAAGGAAGTAGCCAAGAATATAGCAAAGGATTTTGAGGGCGCCGACATTGCCGGCTTCAATTCGAACCGATTCGATGTCCCTCTGCTGGCTGAGGAATTTTTACGTGCTGATGTAGATATAGACTTGGCACGTCATCGTTTTATTGACGTACAGGTAATTTTCCATAAGAAAGAGCAACGTACTCTCTCCGCTGCTTATCAGTTTTATTGTGGAAAGAATTTGGAAGATGCGCATACAGCCTTAGCCGATACAAGAGCCACATATGAAGTGCTTAAGGCACAATTAGACAAATATCCTGACCTGCAAAATGATATGAAGTTCCTCTCTGATTATTCCTCATTTACAAAAAATGTGGATTTTGCAGGGCGCATGGTGTATGACGATAATGGAGCTGAGGTATTTAATTTCGGTAAGTATAAAGGTCAACTTGTGAAAGATGTGTTGGCAAAAGATCCTGGTTATTACAGTTGGATACTTAATAGCGAATTTACCCTTAATACTAAGGCTGCTCTCACACGTATCCGTGTGCGAGAAATGATGAATAAATGATTCGTTCGCTTCATATACAGAACTATGCGTTGATAGAGCAGCTTGATATTTCATTCGAGCCAGGTTTCTCTGTAATTACAGGTGAGACTGGTGCCGGAAAATCTATTATGTTGGGTGCATTGGCTTTGTTATTAGGGCAGCGTGCCGATACAAAAGCTATTCGCCAAGGTGCAGCCAAATGTGTAATTGAAGCTCATTATGATCTCAGTTGTACCCCTTTCAATAATTTCTTCCAACAAAACGGATTAGATTACGACGAAGATTGTATAATGCGCCGTGAGGTGTATGCTTCAGGTAAAAGCCGCTCATTCATCAACGACACACCAGTTCAGCTTAGTCTCATGAAAGCTTTGGGAGACAAACTGATTGATATTCATTCGCAGCATCAGAATCTTATGCTCGACAACGAAGGCTTTCAACTGGATGTACTCGACATCTTAGCTCATCATAATGATATTTTGCACGATTATAGACAGCTTTATCGTTTATGGACAGATGCTAAGAAAGCTTTGCATATATTGAAGGAGGATGCAAAACGCAACAAAGCTGATGAAGATTATGTACGCTTTCAACTAAATCAGTTGCAAGAAGCACAATTGCAAGTTGATGAGCAAGAGACTCTTGAGCAGGAAGAAGAGGTGCTGAACCATGCAGAAGATATTAAATCGGCATTATTCCAATCGGTTCAAATGCTGGATGGTGATGAACATAGCCTGCTTCATGCAATAAAAGAAAGTTATTCCTCTTTGCATAACATCAGTAAAGTTTATCCTGCTGCTGGCGAACTTGCTGACAGATTGGACTCTTCTTTTATCGAACTAAAAGACATTGTCGATGAGATAGCTTCTAAAGAAGACGAAGTGGAGTTCAATCCACAAAGATTAGAGGAGGTAACTGAACGCCTTAACACTATTTATACATTAGAAAAGAAACATCATGTGGATTCTGTGTCTGATTTGTTAGACATTCAGGATTCATTTGAAAAGCGACTTGAGAATATTACCTCTTCCGATGACCAAATTGCAGAGATGATGAAGAAATGTGACCTCTACCATGAAGAGCTTCTGAAGCTAGCTGGCAAACTTACAAAAAATCGTGGTAATGCTGCCCAACAGGTAGAGCGCTGCATGGAAAAGAGCCTTATTCCTTTGGGTATGCCACATATTCGTTTCAAGGTAGAGGTTGAACCACGTAAAGAACCTGATGCAAATGGTATGGATAGTGTGAGATTTTTGTTTAGTGCCAACAAAAACGGAGTATTGCAAGATATTGCTAATGTGGCTTCTGGAGGCGAAATTTCTCGTGTGATGCTATCGTTAAAAGCAATGCTGGCAGATGAGTCAAGGTTCTCGACCATCATCTTCGATGAGATTGATACCGGTGTGTCGGGTGAGATAGCAGCTCGTATGGCTGGTATGATGCATGATATGGCAACAAGTAGTCTTGATAGAGACTCACAAGAAGGGCATCAGGTCATCTGCATTACACACTTGCCACAAATAGCAGCTAAGGGAAAAGTACATTATAAGGTGTATAAGAAGGATAATGAACATGAAACTGTGAGTCAGATACAGAGGCTTACTCCTGAGGAGCGTGTTGAGGAAATTGCTCATATGCTGAGTGGGGAGAATATGACAGAAGCTGCTTTGCAAAATGCGAGGGAGTTGCTAAAAGTATGAATTTAAGAGGATTGTTTTGAAATATGAGGAAGAGTATTAAGATAGTATTGGCTTTGATTGTATTAATGATTAATGGTCAAATAGCCAATGGACAATCGGTAAAGTGGGCCGATAAGGCTCGTCAGGCAGTATTTTCTGTGGTTACCTATGGAGCTGATGGCAAGATGTTGGGTACAGGCAATGGATTCTTTGTTAGTGAAGATGGTGTGGCATTGTCTGACTACGCATTGTTTAAAGGTGCCTCTCGAGCTGAAATTGTAAATGCAGATGGCAGACGTTTGCAGGTATTGGAAATTATGGGTGCTAACGAGATGTTCGATGTACTTAAGTTCAGAGTAGAGATGAACGGTCAGAAAGCTACTGCTTTGACTGTGGCTGCTAATGCTCCCACTAATGGTAGTCGTGTATATTTGTTGCCTTACTCCACACAGAAGAATACTGTTCCAACTCAGGGAACAGTTAAAGAAAGTACACGCGTGGCAGGTAGTTACCAATATTATACCCTGGAGTTACCTTTACAAGACAAAATGGTAAGTTGTCCGTTAATGGATTCTAATGGTCAAGTATTTGCCTTGGCGCAACAGACATCAGATGATACTGATAAAAACACATGCTATGCCATAGATGCCCGTTTTGCTATGGATCAGGAAATCAGTGCACTCTCTTTGAACGATGGCTCTTTATCTAGTATTGGTATAAAGAAAGCCTTGCCTGATAGTGAAGAACAGGCTTTGGTAACGCTCTATATGGCTTCTACAACTAATAGAGAGGCATATTCCATGTTGCTGAATGATTTCATTACAAAGTTTCCCCAAAGTGCTGACGGATATGTTCGCCGCGCTACCTTTGAACTAGGTAAGTCGTTAGATGAGGCTGTTTTGGCTAAAGCAGAAGCAGACCTTGACAAGGCTTTGGAGGTATCTGCAGATAGGTCTGAAACTCTCTACGAGCGTGCTAATTTGTTTTACAACTATCAATTAACTAATCCTGAAAAAACGTATAAGGATTGGACTTTTGAGAAAGCATTAAACGAGGTACGTGAAGCTCTGACTATCAATGACCTGCCTGCTTATAGTCAATTGGAAGCTGATATACTCTTTGCTATGCAGAATTATGCTGAGGCTTATACAGCTATAGAGAAAGTCAATGCTTCTGCTATGGCATCGGCAGCGACTTGGTATAGTGCAGCTCATTGTAAAGAACTGATGAATGCTCCAGCAGATGAGGTAATTGCCTTGATAGATAAGTGCGTAGGTATGTTTACCCCACCTTATACTGAACAGGCTGCTCCCTACTTGTTGGAACGTGCTCGCATTTATACGAATGCAGAGAAATACCGTCCAGCCTTGATAGATTACGATGAATACTACAAGGCTGTTAATGGCAAGGTAAATGATCAGTTTTACTATTTGCGTGCTCAATGCTCTATGCAGGCAAAAGCATATCAGCGAGCGTTAGACGATTATGCCGAGGCAATCGAATTGAACCCAGAAGAACTGACTTATCGTGCAGAATTGGCTGTGGTTAATATGCGAGTAGGGCGCAATGAAGAAGCTATAAAGGTGTTAGATGCTGCTATTGCCAAAGATGCTTCCTATGCAGAACTATATCGATTAAAAGGTTTGGCTCTCCTACAGTTAAAGAAAAACAATGATGCTCGCGCTGCTTTCAATAAGGCAAAGGAACTGGGAGACCCACAGGTAAATGCTTTAATTGAGAAATACTTTTGATGCCAGCAAGTCAGCTACAATAAAGTTACTGCCTCCTACGAAGATGAAGTCTTCTGGGAGGCTTTTTTTCATCGCTGCCCTCACTGCATTCTTCACACTGGCATAAGCTTTTCCTTTTAGCCCTGCTTCTGTTGCCAGATGTAAAAGTTGCTTTGCTGGCAATGCTCGATTCACACTAGCTTGAGTAAAGTAGTATATCGCTTCTTTAGGGAGTAAAGCAAGCACGCCACTTATGTCTTTGTCGTTCACCATACCGATCACAATATGCAGCTGATGGCATGATTGTTGGCGAAGCTGTTCCACAACGTAAGTAATGCCTCCTACGTTATGGCCTGTGTCGCATACAAGAGTAGGGTGGTCATGTAGCTTTTGCCATCGCCCCATTAATCCTGTCAGCTCCACCACATGGGCGAATCCTTCGCGCACATTCTCTTCATCAAAATGATAGCCAGCTTCTTTTAATAAAGGCAATGCTGTAAACAAAGTGCGTTTGTTTTTCTCCTGGTAGATGCCCTTGAGTTCATATTCCACACCGGGATAATCCTCACGGTTATTCTCCTCAGCAAAATAGATAGGAGCACCCACTTCAGTAGCCTTTGCCATAAAAACTGGCTTGGTCTCAGGTGTGGTTTCTCCGATCACCACAGGAATACCTTTCTTGATAATGCCAGCTTTCTCTCCTGCAATCTTTGCCAATGTATTACCTAAGAACTGCACATGATCGAAACTGATATTGGTGATGATGCTCAAGTCTGGCGTAATAATATTGGTACAATCAAGTCTGCCTCCCAGACCTACTTCTATTACAGCTACATCTACCTGCTCGTCTGCGAAATATTTGAAAGCCATAGCTGTGGCTAATTCAAAAAAAGAAGGGCACAATGGTTCAAAGAAACTACGTTCAAGCTCTACAAAATCTACTACATACTCTTTGGAGATTGGCGTGCCGTTGATGCGGATGCGCTCGCGAAAATCCACTAAATGAGGTGAGGTGTATAGCCCTGTTTTGTAGCCGGCACTTTGCAGAATAGCGGCCAGTGTATGACTAACGGACCCTTTACCATTGGTGCCTGCTACATGGATGGTGCGAAACGAATGATGAGGATGGCCGAAATGTGCGTCTAAAGTCAATGTATTATCTAATCCTTCTTTATAAGCAGCTCCACCCACACGCTGAAACATGGGAACTCGCTCATACAAATATTTCAGAGTCTCTTGATAGTCCATCTTTTTCAAATATTAAATATCTAGTTCACCCCACCAAAATTTGTTTCTACATCCGATAAATCGTAACTTTGTGAGGTCAAAGATACACATTTTTTATAAAGGAGACGTGTTATGAAGAAAAGAATAAACGTATTTTTGCTGCTGCTGTCTTTTATTATAGGCCTGAAAGCTGCAGAGACGGTTGATATCTGCATATATGGTGGGACATCTTCAGGGGTGATGGCAGCTTATACGACTTGTAAGGAAGGGAAATCTGTGTTATTGGTTGAACCCACAGACCGCATTGGAGGACTTACTACAGGAGGCTTAGGCGCTACCGACATAGGTAATCCATATATCATGAAAGGTTATACCTATGACTTTTACCGACGTATTGGTCAGCATTATGGCACCAGTTCCATGAAGTTTGCTTTCGAACCAAAAGTGGCTTTGGCCATTTATCAACAATATGTTGATGAGGCAGGTGTGCATGTTCTTTATAACCATCGTCTCTTGGAAGTTAAAAAAGAAGGTAATGTCATCAAGAGCATTTTAGTGGAGGACAGCCAACATCCTTCTCTTCAAACCAATATCACTATTGAAGCTCGCGAGTTTATAGATTGCTCTTATGAAGGAGATCTGATGGCACGTGCTGGCGTAAGCTATACTATAGGTCGAGAAGGTAATAATGTTTATGGTGAGACTTGGAATGGTGCTTTCTGGTCACTTCATCACCAACTGCCCGACTATGTTGATCCATACGTAGTGAAAGGTGACCCTAAAAGTGGATTGCTTTATGGTATCCTACCTGGAGAACCGCCTTTGCCAGGGGAGGGTGACAAACATATACAGGCCTACAATTTTCGCATTACTCTAACTGACGAGCCTTCCAATATGATTCCCATCGAGGAACCGGCTAACTATGACCCACAGAAATACGAGCTGCTCATCCGCATGAAAGAGCGTGCTCCTTTCTCCGATCAAGGGCTGTCTGATATTTTCATATGGAGCGAGATGCCAGGGCGCAAGACTGACATCAACAACAGAGGTGGATTCTCTACTGATATGATTGGCGAAAACTGGGATTATCCAGAAGCCAGTTATGAACGTAGGGCAGAAATTACACAAAAGCACCTCGACTATACCAAGGGTTTGTTGTATTTTATTGGTCATGATGAACGCATACCAGCTTTTGTGCGTAATGAGATGCAGCGTTGGGGATATCCTAAGGATGAGTTTCTTACTTCAGGTCATTTCACCCCTCAACTTTACATACGCGAAAGTCGTCGCATGTTGGGACGCTATGTGATGACGCAGGCCGATTGTGAGAGCAAGACCCTGGTGGATGATTATGTGGGTTGGGCTGCATATACTATGGATTCCCACAATTGTGGGCGATATGTCATCAATGGTATGGTAAAGAATGAAGGTAATGTAGAAATAGGTATCAAGGAGCCATATCGTGTTTCCTATAGATCGCTCACTCCCAAAGAAGAGGAATGTAGTAACTTGTTGGTACCTGTATGTCTGTCTGCTTCGCACATTGCTTATGGAAGTATCCGTATGGAACCTGTGTTTATGGTACTCGGACAAAGTGCAGCTTTGGCAGCTTGCCAGGCCATAGACCAATGTGGTGGCATCGTTCAGAGTGTTGATGCCACCAAAGTCTATAGTAGAATGGAAAATTCAGTGAAATAAGCTTATTTCTTGAACTGTCCGTAGTATTTCAGGAACTGAGTACGTTCGAAGGTGTTGACGCCTTCGTTACGGTCGTGCATGTTCAGCATGCCTTTAAACATACTGATGTTGTCCATTGTGTGGGTATCCATCCATTCCGTTAAACCATCGGTCATTTCTTTGATAATGCCGTTTCCTTTCAGGTAGATGGCACTGCAAACCTCAACTGCAGACGCACCAGCCAAAATGCTCTTTACCACACCAGCAGCGTTGTGTACACCGCCAGAAACAGCAAAGCTATAATTGCTGATTGTAGCAGAAGCGATGCCTGTCCAGCGTAACGATTTGCACAAATCTGTCTCGCTGGTGAAAGCTTTGCCTGCACATTGCTCTACTTTGTCGATATTGATATCGGTGGGGTAGAAACGGTTGAACAACACTACACCGTCAGCACCATTCGCGCGCAACTGATGAATCAGAGCCACAGGATTAGTAAAGTTGTCTCCCAGTTTCATGATTACTGGTATCTTGACAACCTTCTTTACCAACTTCAATATATCTATATGCTTTTTCTCAAAAGAACCATATTGGTATTCGAGTGAAGTCTGCAATGCCAGGATGTTAATTTCCAATGCATCAGCACCCGCATCCTCAATCTTCTTAGCGAATTCGGTCCAGTTGGCTTCGTCGTAAGCGTTGATACTGGCAATCACAGGAATATCTACCATTCTCTTGGTGTCACGAATAAGCGCAAAATATTCTTCCAATTTATGATTGCGCATGTATTCAGTCAAATCGTTACCGCCTACCACAAATGGGTCAAAGTCTTCCATATCCTCTACCTCAAGAAGGATCTGCTCCTCAAAAAGCGACTTCAGAACAATGGCCCCAGCCCCAGCCTCGCAGAGTTTCTTGTTTTTCTCCGCGCTGTCCGTAAGACTTGAACTGCTCACAATGATAGGGTTCTTGAGTTTCAACCCTGCATACGTAGTCTCTAATGTTCTCATAGTTGTATAGATTATTTATTGTAATTTCTTTCGCCAAATATCATGGTGCCAATACGGATGAACGTACTACCATGTCGGATAGCGATGGGGTAATCTTCAGTCATTCCCATCGAAAGCTCCTTAAAAGCAGTCTCACCGGCAAACCATTTGCTTTTCAGTTCCTCTAAAAATGCTTGCAAACTGGCAAATTCATGTTCCACCTGTATCATATCGTCCGTAAAGGTGGCCATGCCCATCAGTCCGCAGATACGCACATGTGTCAGTTGTCTCCACGTTCCCTCGTTGAGCAATTCTCTGCACTCGTCGAAGGTCATGCCGAATTTGGTTTCCTCATGGGCAATATGTATTTGCAATAGTACATCGATGATACGACCAGCCTTCTCAGCCTGGCGGTCCACTTCTTGCAACAGATGCAGACTGTCGATGCTGTGTATCATCGCCACAAAAGGAGCGATATACTTCACCTTGTTGGTTTGCAAATGCCCGATAAAGTGCCATTGGATATCGGCAGGAAGTACCTCATGCTTGGCTGTCATTTCCTGTACTTTATTCTCGCCAAATAAGCGTTGACCAACATCATAAGCTTCCATTACCGCTTCAACGGGATGAAACTTCGATACCGCTATCAGCTTAACACCAGCTGGCAGTTCTGAGGTAATAATTTTTATTTCTTCTGCAATCATCCAACTTCTGGTTTATCATCCTTGACACCAAATGGGAACACATCCATCAGTGGAGTCTCTTGTAAGCTGGCAATTACATAATCCATCATAGAGCCCCTCATTCCCTCATCTAGGTTCTTCAGGGCATTACGCAAATCGATTGCCTGTACCAACACCATTGTACTGGTTTTCTTTTCTTTGCCACTTTTCTCGTCTAAAGTGATGAACACAAGTTTTGCCTTATACCAGCGATCGGCAGATGCATCTTCGCTGTAGAAAAGCTCTGAATAGTTGGCACGTTTGATATCAGATACAGTGAACTCACCTGTCATGAAAGGAGTCATCTCTTCAATGATACGTGCCTCAGCTTCTGTAAAGCTCAGCGCATCAACGAGGTAAGGTTCCGTCACTTTCTTAGTCATTCCGTTTTCTAATGTCTTTTCGTATTGAATCTTGCATTCAAACCAAGTATGTAATGCCATAATATATTAATTTTAGTTGTCAGTTTTTCTTTGTTCCTTTATAAATGAGATATCCCACAATCAGTACGCCTATCGCGATGAAAACATAGCCTATCTCGTGGCTATATTCCTTTACCTGCATCAGTAACTGCTCTTCAGTTTCTATACCTGGCACTTTGCTCAGATAATAACCTATGGCAGCAAGGATTGAGTTCCATATGCCAGCGCCTAAAGTGGTGTAAAGTATAAATGTACTCAGTTTCATCCTCGACAAACCAGCAGGAATGGAAATCAGCTGTCGCACTGCAGGGATGAGTCGTCCTATAAAAGTTGATAAGGCTCCATGCTCAGCAAAATAGTCTTCCGCACGCTTTACCTTCGCCTCATCGATGAGACAGATGTGCCCCAAGCGACTATTGGCAAACTTATAGATGATAGGTCTGCCTAACCATCGAGATAGATAATAGTTGATGAGTGCGCCGATGTTTGCTCCCAAAGTGGCAAAGAACACCACTAAGAAGACGTTCATGCTACTGTCGCTGGCTGATTTCCAGGCAGCAGGCGGTACCACCACTTCTGATGGGAAGGGAATGAATGAGCTCTCTATTGCCATCAGCAATGTGATGGTCCAATAGTTGAGGTGGTCGAGGCACCATTGTATAAATGCTACTGATTCCATATTAATCTTTTAAATGCATAAGTTTTTCCTCACACTCTCCAACAGGTAGTTGATGGAAAACTCATCATTGGCTTCTATCATCATGATGGCCTCATTCAATTCGTTCTCAGAAAGGGGCTCGTCACTTAGCGAACTGTATTTTCTAAAGTCATCATACTTCTTCATAATCAGAGAGATGATGCCCATTGTCCTATATAAGTATTTACGTTCAGGCTCATTTTCAATCGCAGTCTTCAATTGATCTAAAGCAGCGTCGTAGTTTTTTTGATTCATATAAAGCATGGCCTTCTGGGTGAGAACTTCTGCATCGTTAGGCCTGTGTTCCAATACATTGTCAAAATATTTGATAGCCTGTTTGTCCCATCGCATGTGAGCATAACACACTCCTAAACGAAAATAGGTGTTGATGCGTTGCTCATCAGTAAGGTCCAGATGCTTGAGATAGAAGTTCATCAACTTGATAGCGTCTTCTGCCTTTTCCTGGTCGAGTAACAGTGCAAGGTCCATCTCATTCATGTCGCCTGGGGCCACAACATGCAGCTTGATGGCTATCTTCAGGTTCTCCTTGGCCTTTTGTTCGTTTCCCAATAAGGCAAATAGATTGCATCTTGTCAAATAGGCCTCACCCATATCTTCATCGTTGGTAATGGAGAAATCGCAGGCATCCAGTGCCTTATTGTATTCTCCTAGTGCCAACTGGCATCTGCCAAGACTTAGCCAATAGTGAGCTGAGAACGGGTCTTTGTCAATCAGCTTCTCACACATCTCAATGGCTTCCTGATATTTGCCCGAATAGCAATAAGCATTCATGAGTATAGACATATAGTCTTCCTCTTCCTCCATGCCTTGCCCGTGCTTTTTCAACCAGTCTATGGCTTTATCAGAGAAATGAGCCTCCATAAACATGTTGGCCACCATGATGGGGTCGAAGTCATCAGGTGGATACGAGTTCAGCAGTTCTTCTGCCTTTTCGTATTCCTCACTCTCAATCATCAGGCGAACCTTCAGCAATTGCAGGTCGCCCGTATAATCATCTTCAATTTGGTTGGCCAAGATGATAGCGGCATCAAGATCTCCTTTGTCAAGATAACGGTAGGCTTGCTCTATCTGGAGCATGGTAACGTCAGGGTAGGTACGTAAGGCATAATCCATCACCTCGTCGGCCTTATCGGGACAGTGGTTGTTGTCGTACCACATGCAAAGGTCGGCCAGGTCGTCAGGCTCCATATAAACATATTTCCCCTCTCTTCGCTGAGCTTCATACTCACGTGCCAGCTCGTTCAGCCTTTTCTCG
This sequence comes from uncultured Bacteroidales bacterium, assembly GCA_902779085.1. Taxonomy (GTDB): domain Bacteria; phylum Bacteroidota; class Bacteroidia; order Bacteroidales; family Bacteroidaceae; genus Bacteroides. Next base: position 142,351 of record CACYZY010000001.1, read on the forward strand.
TTGTCCGACAGCGGATTCCTTTTTACCATTTAACTCCTAACTCACTTGTTTATCTTTCCCCAAGTATCCTTCAGACTGACGGTTCGGTTAAACACCATCTTTTCAGGAATAGAGTCTTTGTCCACACTGAAATAGCCAATGCGCTGGAACTGCAAGTATGTCAGAGGTTTCATGCCCTGTACGAACTTTTCAATATAGCACTTGGGCAGAATCTCCAGCGAGTCTGGATTAATCATCTGCTTCATGGCAGTCAGGGCGTCGCAATTCTGCTCATCGCGTATCTGCTGCATCACATCACGAGGATTCTCAACCTTCCACAATCTGTCATACAGGCGAACCTCAGCTTCCAGACAGTGGTCGCAGCTCAGCCAATGAATGGTGCCCTTCACCTTGCGGTTAGCACCAGGCATACCGCTCTTGCTCTCGGGGTCGTATTCGCAATACACCTCAACCACTTCGCCTGCTTCGTTCTTCTTGCATCCTGTACACTTCACGATGTAGGCATTCTTCAGTCGTACCTCCTGACCAGGTGTCATGCGGAAATATTTCTTAGGAGCATCCTCCATAAAGTCTTCCTGCTCAATCCACAATTCACGGCTGAACTCTATCTGATGGGTGCCTTCCTCTAGGTTTTCAGGGTTATTAATGGCTTCCATCTCTTCCACCTTACCCTCAGGATAGTTGGTCACAATCAGCTTCACTGGGTGCAATACGGCAGAAACACGTGTAGAACGGGCGTTCAAATCCTCACGAATGGCACTCTCCAACAAAGCAAAATCGTTGAGGGCGTCAAAGGTGGTATAGCCAATCTTATCTACAAACTTGCGGATACCCTCAGGAGAGTAACCACGACGACGGAAACCACAAAGAGTCGGCATACGAGGGTCGTCCCATCCATTCACCAAACCTTCCTTCACTAAAATCAACAAGTTGCGCTTGCTCAACAATACATAGTTCAGGTTCAGTTTGTTGAACTCATACTGATGAGGACGGTTGTCATCCAAGTCTTTGCCATCCTTTACCCAATCAACAAACAAGTCGTAGAGTGGGCGATGAGGCACAAACTCCAAGGTGCAGAGTGAGTGGGTTACCCCCTCGAAATAGTCGCTCTGTCCATGGGCAAAGTCATACATAGGATATGCCTTCCATTTGGTGCCAGTATGTGGGTGCGGATGATTCACTACGCGATAGATGATAGGATCGCGGAAGTGCATGTTGGGGCTCGCCATATCAATCTTGGCACGCAGCACCATCTTGCCTTCTTCCACTTCGCCTGTGTTCATCATCTCAAACAAACGCAGGTTCTCCTCTATAGGACGGTCGCGATAAGGACTATTAGTACCAGGTTGGGTAGGGGTGCCCTTCTGTGCGGCAATCTGTTCAGAGGTCTGCTCGTCAATATATGCCTTGCCCTCCTTGATCAGCATCACGGCAAAGTCCCACAATTGCTGGAAGTAGTCGGAAGCATTATAAACATTTGCCCATTGGAATCCCAACCAGTTGATGTCCTCCTTAATGGCGTCAATATACTCCATATCCTCCTTTGTGGGGTTGGTGTCGTCAAAACGCAGGTTGCAAACGCCACCATATTTGGCTGCAATGCCGAAGTCCAGGCAAATGGCTTTAGCGTGTCCTATATGTAAATAACCGTTAGGCTCAGGTGGGAAGCGTGTCTGAATTCTACCTCCGTTCTTGCCCTCAGCCAGGTCTTTTTCTACTATCTGTTCAATGAAATTCAAGCTCTTTTTTTCGCCTGTTTCTTCGCTTTTAATCTCTGCCATATTATATATAGGTATGTTAGATGTAAATAATGCTACAAAAGTAATCAATAATTCTGTGAAGTGGAAATCTAAATGTTGAAAACATGTTTTAAGACATATTTTTTTATTTGCATAATAACTTTAAAAGGGCTTAATTTGCATCGTTATCCTGAAAACAATCTTTTTACCTTAAAAAACTAATACCTATTGAAAACTGAAAACGAGGGGCTTTGTGAAAAGCTCCTCGCTTTTTTATTTGCGTGTATGTGGAGCTTTTATTATCTTTAAATAAGATAAGCTGCACCTCAACAATGGGCAAATAAATTTGCCATTGTGTTCGGTTTGCATTATCTTTGCCTAAAGATTTGCAAAAGTAATAAAATTTATTGATATGTTTTCCGGAATAGTAGAAGAATGTGCCAAAGTAGTGGGCATTGAAAAAGATAGAGAGAATGTGCATTTCACCCTAACGTGTTCATTTGTAGGAGAGTTGGGTATAGACCAGAGTGTATCCCACAATGGTGTGTGTCTTACGGTAGTGAAGAAGACAGCTGATACCTATGTGGTGACAGCGATGAAGGAAACCCTTGACCGTTCCAACTTAGGCTTGCTCAAGGTAGGCGATGAGGTGAATGTAGAGCGTAGCATGATGATGAATGGACGTCTGGATGGCCATATCGTGCAGGGACATGTTGACCAGACCGCCACTTGCATAGCCGTTGATGATGCCGATGGCAGCTATTATTTCACTTTCAAATATGCTTTTGATAAGTCGATGGCACAGCGAGGCTACTTCACTGTTGACAAAGGCTCAGTTACAGTAAATGGTGTCAGCCTCACAGTTTGCAATCCCACAGATGACACCTTCCAGGTCGCCATCATTCCTTACACCTTTGAGAATACTAATTTCCACAATATCAAGGTAGGCTCTGTGGTCAACCTCGAGTTCGACATCATAGGCAAATACATCAGTCGGTTGATGGAGTATAAATAATGAGTCTTTCAGAAAGAAAAGGCTACCATTTTTCTGGTAGCCTTTTTCTTTTTGCAAATGCCATATCCTTCGATAAAGTTACAGGCACAAGCTTAGTTTGTTTCAATTCATTTAAAGGCTTTTTTGGAATAGTTGTCTTTCGAAGTTATGCATCCCACCAGTTGTAGGAGATAAACCATCCACCAAGACATACCCATTCCATATAGGAGTGTTTTCTGCGCACAAAACAAATTCAGGACGTATCCGATTTTTCATTATGATAGCATCGAGTAAACCACCTTTGCCAAATTTGTCATAATTCCCTCCAGTGCCATGATCCTGAAGCAGCACTATCCAAGGAGTTTTTTTATACTCTCTGCAGAAAAGTTGGTAATAAGAAGCAATTCCATCAGCGAAGAGGAATGTGACTGCAAAACGCTCAACACTAAGATTTTTGCCTTTATTTGTATTTCGCTCCATGATTTCTGTAATACAATATGGCTTTTCATTAGGATCAACAAAACTGGGAGGATTGATTGGTTGCCCATTATCAATATTAAGAGGATATTGCCCGTTAGGCATAATGTCCTTCTCTTCCCATTCAATCCTTCCGATACTATGATATCCTTTAATAAAACTACGTTTAGACAAGTGGTTAAGCAAGTCTTTCTTACTTATTCCGTAATCTACATAAAGGAAAGAATGAACTGATTGAGCTTTGAGACCAACTTCTATCAGATTTCTATCATATTCACTTCCCGGGTAATAACCGACTCTGCCAGACAAAATATCTGGGAAAGTCACTTTTGCTCCTTCGCTATAATTCCTAAGCCATTCTGGCATCTCCTCTTTATATTGAGAAAGATATGAACTAATGTCTTTTTTTTCAATGTCTGTGAAAGTACACATACTTACTTGGTATTTATGATTAAACAATTTAAACTTAGGTTTCTGTTTTTTACAAAGTTATTATATTTCCTATAGGCAAAAAAAGTATAACACAATTTTTAGCTAAACTTTTGCTCCTAACAGGGCAGATTATCACCCCTGTATAAGGATAGAAAATACTATTACCATGAAGATTTCCTGTTCATGAAAGCAACGCCTTTTTCGGAGTTGGCAAGAAAACGTCGTTTGGGCTCATCGTTGCAGAATGCATCTGCTCTTTGTATGTCATCCACCCCCTTGTCATCTTCCTCCACCTCGTCCTCTATTTCTTCCTCATGGATGCAAGGCTCCACTTCCTCACCCTTTTTATTGATAGAACCCCACAATCCGTTTTTCTTCACATCGCATATACCGTCTATAAAAGTGCAAACCCAGTCATACTGACAAGGGATAACCTCATTGCCAACCTCATCGATGAATCCCCAAAGTCCATCTTTCAGTATTCCTGCATAGCCTTCAGTAAAGTAGTTGATGCGCTCATATTTGCAAGGAACTATCTCGTTCCCTTTTTCATCAATGAGACCCCACAGTCCGTCTTTCTTAACTCTCTCTTGTCCAAGACGGAAATAACCACAAAACCATGTAATGGCATCATATCGGCAAGGGATGACTTCCTGGCCCTGTCTGTCATACAATCCCCACAGACCATCTTTCTTAACCTGATAATACTGATCTATTGTCAGATCTACATACATGATTTCCTCATAGTCGAAAGGCGACTGGCTGTGTACAACGACAATGCTACCATTCTCATCGAGGAAGCTGTCTCCTTGATTTTTAGGAATAATGTCATCCTCAGCATCTGAAGAAACGATAGAAGCAGAGACAAAAGCGCAGCGTCTCTTGCCGTCAATGATCTTAGCGGCCAGAGAAACTTCACCTTCAGTTACAAACTTGAAATTGCAAAACTCATCGTTGATCTTTCTCATATTTTGTTTATTTATTAAAGTATGAATATAGTTCGGGGATGATTTTTATTATTACAAATATCGTATAAGTAATTGACATATGAAAAGTAGGTCTGCCTTGTTGAGGCAGAGCCACTCGCTTTGCTTTAAGCAATTCCTTTAGGAAGATGCAGTTTATTGCTGTTTGTCTTTTTCTATTAGGGCAAGTATACGCTCTCTTAGTTCATCGTTTACTATTTCTTCCCATCCAACTTCTATCCCGTAGTCCAATGTATCCTCAAAGAATTCACAAGGAATAACCTCTATTCCCAGTTTGTTGATGAATCCCCACATTCCTTCTTTTTGGACTGCGGCATACCCTTTGCAGAATTCATGAACACCCTCATACTTGCATGGAATGACTTCCTCTCCCTTATTATTAATGAATCCCCACATCCCGTCTTTCTTGATTTGGGCATATCCTTCTCTGAAGCCCCTGGCATCCTCATACTTGCATGGGAAGATTTCCTCTCCCTTCTTATTGATGAATCTCCATAATCCTTCTTTCTTGACTGTGGCATATCCTTCGTGGAACTCCTCAACATCCTCATACCTGCATGGGATGATTTCCTCCCCCTTCTCGTTAACGAATCCATATAATCCGTCTTTCTTGATTTGGGCATATCCTTCGTTGAAGTTGCATACCTTCTCATACCTGCAAGGAACTACTTCCTCCCCCTTATTATTGATAATTCCCCACATTCCTTCTTTATGGACTGCGGCATACCCCTTGCAGAAGTTATGAACATCCTCATACCTGCATGGCACGACTTCCTCTCCCTTCGTATTGATGAATCCCAACATCCAGTCTTTCTGCATCATAGCGAATCCTTCGCAGAAGTTATGAACATCCTCATACTTGCATGGAACGACTACCTTTCCCTTCTCGTTGACAAATCCCCACATCCCATCTTTCTTGACTTTGGCATATCCTTCCCAAAAACTTTCGACGCACTCATACCTGCATGGGACAATTTCTTCTCCCTTCTCGTTGACGAATCCATATAACCCGTCTTTCTTGACTTTGGCATATCCTTCCCAAAAACTTTCGACGTACTCATACCTGCATGGAACGATTTCCTCTCCCTTCTCGTTGACGAATCCATATAACCCGTCTTTTTGAACAATGGCATATCCTTCCCAGAAGTTTCCGAAGTACTCATACCTGCATGGAACGATTTCCTCTCCCTTCTCGTTGACGAATCCCCACAGGTCGTCTTTCTTGACTTTGGCATATCCTTCCCAGAAGTTACTGACATCCTCATACCTGCATGGAATGATTCCCTCTCCCTTCTTATTGATGAATCCACATAATCCTTCTTTCTTGACTTTGGCATATCCTTCCCAGAAGCCCCAGGCATACTCATACCTGCATGGGATGATTTCCTCTCCCTTCTTATTGATGAATCCACACATCCCGTCTTTCTTGACTCTGGCATACCCATTGCTGAAGTCACTGACATCCTCATACCTGCATGGGATGATTTCCTCTCCCTTCTTATTGACGAATCCATATAACCCATCTTTCTTGACTTTGGCATATCCTTCCCAGAAAAACGAGGTGTATTCATACCTACATGGAACAATTTTCTCTCCCTTCTTGTTGATTATTCCCCACATCCCGTCTTTCTTGACTGCGGCATAACCTTCCCTGAAAAATGTGATAACTTGATAAAGGCATGGTACCACTTCCGAGAGATTTTGATCAACTAAGCCCCAAAGCCCGTTTCGCATTACACTTGCTAGACCGCTGCTAGAGGAAGCTTGAAAGACCTCATACCTGCATGGAATGACTTCCTCTCCTTGTCTGCCATACAATCCCCAAAGACCTTCTTTTTTAACAATGTAATACTGATCTGCTCCCAGACATACATTCTCTATCTTTTCAAATTCGAAAGGCGATAGGTAGTTTACTGCAACTATGCCACCATTCTCATCGAGGAAGCAGTTCCCTCGATTTTCAGGAATAATTTCACCTTTTTTTTCAGGGGAAACGAAAGAGGCAGAGACAAATGCATAGCGTCTCTTGCCGTCAATGATTTTAGCGGCAAAAGAAACTTCATCTTCTGTTGCAAACTTGAAATCGCAAAACTCATCGTTAATCTTTCTCATATTTATGTATTTTTAATTAATGTATGTATATAGTTGGGTGGGAGATTATTTTCTACAAATATCGTATAAGTTTATGACATATGAAAAGTAGGTCTGCCTTGTTGAGGCAGACCTGGTAAAGTTAGGCCGCTTTTAAGCGGCCATAATAAATGATAATGTTAGGATTGTTTTTGTAAATTTCCAGAACTTTGTTTTTTAAGGTTTGAGATTTAACTACTTTTTTGAAGTCACGAATAGAAATGAATTTTTGCATAAAGTGATATGGTTTTAGTTTGACGATACAAAAGTATGGTATAGTTTTTACATATGGAAAAGAGGTCTGCCATGTTGTGGCAGAGGCAATGCGTTTTTCTTGTAATCTAATTTTGAGTTTTCGGGAATTATTATTTCTTTTGCGCATTAACCAAATAAATGTAATACTATGGATAGAGATAGTTTTAAGAAGTTTTTGTCTGAAGTTAGAGCAGAATATGATAGGAGAATGCTAAAAGAGTCATATCAGATCAATGTTATTGATGAGATAGTCGGTAATTCTAAAAACATGAAGGAAACCGCTCATTGTAGGTTTTTAGCCAGACTCCTTCAATATCGTGACGATAATGGTAAGTATACTCTATTGGAAAATTTATTAAAGAAAATACAAGAACAGAAACCCGCATGGGGAAACATAGTAATTAATGAACCAAAATTCAAACTTGAAGTCTTTTGCCCTTCTAATGATAGTAATGAGAAAGATGGAAGAATTGATATACTGATTGAATCTGCTCCCTATGCAATCATTGTAGAAAATAAAGCAAATGATGCTGGCTATCAAGAACATCAGATAGGTAGGTACATTAGAAAAATGATAGATAGTGGTTTTTTAAGCAAAAATTTATTTATTCTTTGCTTGCCAGGAAAGGAGAGAAGTGAGCCAAGTGAGAGAGAATGGATTTATAATGATTATAACTACCGTAACGATTTTTGTGATAGATTCTCAGTCCTATCCTATAAAAATGATATCTTGCCATGGATGAAAGGATTTCTTGACAATATTAATCGAGGGGGAAAAGATATGCATTATTCAATCAATCTGTATGTTAATTATTTGAATAGCGTGTTTGAAAATGGTGAAGATGTCGAAAAGAGAATAATAAGGGAAGTATTATCTGCTTGTAGTACCACTAATAAAGAATGCATCAACTTTTTCAATTCGATTTTATCCATAGAAGAAATACTTAGAAAAAAGAGGCATGAGAATATTACTATTGAGGAAGAATCAAATTTAAGTGAGAAAAACGATGAAGTGAAAGTCTTTCTAGAGCTATTATATAATCACACCTGTAGGTTTGCAACTCAAGTACCGGGAAAGCGAACCCTTCATTTTGGTTTAGACATATCCATAAATAATAAGAAATATACTGTTTATGTTGGCAATAATGCTTCAGGTATGTTTTGCTCAATACTTTCTGAAGATGATACAATCAACACATCCGTCCAAAATCCTCTGAGAGAAATTGGCTTAAATTGTTATAATAATAAAAAAAGCTATTTTTATGATGGATATGATCATGATTATCGTATTCTTCCTAAACTTGAACTATTCTTTAAGGTTATGGATAAATGCGTAGAGCTTCAAAAGAATGAAAAAACTAAATAGACCTATTGCCTGAAAATTATTGTGAAATCGTTGAAAGATAAAGAAAGAGGGGAGTGCTTAGGCATTCCCCTCTTTGCATATGCTCTTTATCCAAAGCATTCATGATAAAAGTATTCCCAAATGAAAGCCATTGCCATAGTGTCAAGTTCGCAATAGCGGAGGAGGGCTTTGGTAAGGGCCTCGCTATCTTCTAGATTGCTGAACTGGAGCTTAGCATAGGCAGTAAGGGCAGCTCCTCCTTGAGCGATGGTTTCATCCTCAGAGATTTCACTTCCAGAATACTTTGCAAAGTCTTGCATCTCCTTCTCTGTCATGTTGAGATAAGAGGCAACAGGGGGTAATTTTATGTATGGATTATCCACCACTCCGTTAGTAACAGAAATCCAGGAGATAGGAGCATCTGCAGGGATGTTTTCACTATGGATTTCGCTACCATAAATAGGCTGGCTGTACTTTTGCTGCAAGAACTTGCTAGCATTGAGCACAGCAGGAAGTACTTCTTTGATGGAATTGCCGCCTTTCATGGACTTGGCGTAGAAGTAATCAACTACAATTATCTGTAAATCCACCATATTACGTTTGCCAGCTTGCAGCGTTCTATCTGCATTTCTCTCTTCAGAAGTGGGTTTGGTTATATTTTCTATGAAGGCTATCAGCGATTCTTTGTCTTTTTCTTCGCTCTCTATTAGTTGTTTACGTATGGATCGAAGAATAGTATTCTCGTGAGTAGCATAGCGGAAGATGGTGCCCTCATCACCTTCCAGTTGCTTTTTCAGTTCGCGGACAAGCTCAAAATTGGGGAAGAAGCCCTTCTTTGTGTTGATGTATTGTCCTGCATGACTGATGCTGTAAGAGCCGTCTTCATTTTTGTTGACGATGTGATGCGAGAACTGGAATGCCACTTGCTCGTATGGGTGCATACCTTTATAGAAAGGCAGGGCAGGGGCAGAGGTTTCAAAGTCGATGAAGTGAAGTGGGTATTTCCATTTTTCCATTTCTGCCTTGATGCCTTCCTTGTCAAGGTATATGTCTGTGCCAATAAGGTTGTCTCTGAAAGTTGCCAGTTTGGAAGCATCATTGGTGGAGATGCCAATCTGGAGCAACTTTCGCTCTTTGGCTTTTAGCGGTTCATTAGCTCTTTCTGTATCAGTATCTTCAATTTCTAAGTCAGACGCTTTGACATTCTCCAATAGATAGGATCCATTTTTTATGAATCTTCCAGCTCCTCCCCATAGCTCCAGAATCAGAGGTTTGTTTTTAAAATCTTCTATGCTGAGGCCTGCCTTTTGCGTCCAGCATTCCATTCGTCCGTCTTTCTTACCCTTATCTGTTTCTTTTTTATCATTCACATAGAAAGGACATTTTTTGCATCCTGTATTTAAGGCCGTTGAAAGACGTGTCTTGTTGCAATAAGCATTTGCCATCTCGGCGACAAAAGCCTTGAAGGATTTTTCTTCTACTTCATCTTTTTTCTTGTTGATAATAGTATCACATGCATCATCTACATCAAATGCTTTAAGGACCCATAGCATTTTGGCCAGGTATTTGGTTTCTTCGCTTAACGTTATCTTGTCTTTGCTTATGATTTTGAACATCTGGTTCATGCCATCAATAGGAGCGATGGCGTCTTTATCAGCGGTCATCAGATAGGCATGCACAGTGAAGTTCTCATTGGGATAAAGCTCTTTTAGGGCTTGGACGATTACGTATTTTTGGAATGCTACGTCATAGACATAAGACTTAATACGAAGATCTATACCTCCTCTTTTCTTCGCGATCTTATCTTTTTTACTCCAAGACTTAGCTTTCACCTCGATCAGATTGATGTGGTGACCTTTCTTCTCTATGATGTCTGCCCTGACAAATAGGTTTCCGCTCTTGAAGGCGGCTTCTGCGATGTTTACATTCTCTTGCTTGAAAAGTTCTTGGGTCTTAAGCAAGGCTGTTTCATAATCCAGTTCTTTGATATTTGTAGCATCAGTAACACCATAGTAAATCTTGGCAAGTTCACCTACTTGAAAACCACCGTTGGCCAATGCCTGAAGAAAATCATTATCCACATCTTGATTGGCATAAGAGTCGTCACAACAATAGTAGAGCTTGGTAGAACACTCCAAGGCCAGTTTGAAAGCCGATTTGGTGAAATACTTGTTATTCATAGATATTATTCTTGATTAATGGTTTATGCAAACTCTTTCGTTATTTGTTTTGGAAAGGTTGAGGGAATTAATCCCCCAACTTTTCTTGTTTTAATCTCAACTTCACTTTCTCTATCAGATGATCTAATTCTTCTTTCTCCTCTACAAAAATAATATTATCTCCTTCTTTTTCCAAATCTTCTTTCCAACTTTCTACATTACTGTTCACTACTTCACACTCATTCAACTCCAGGTTATTCAACAATCTTCTTACTTTCAAACACCTTACTTCACTTACTACAATCAATCTCATCCCCTCATTCACACTCTTTATCTTCAACAATCTTTCAAATACCTTATCTACTCCTTTTCTCAACTCCTTCTTCTCAAAATCTCTATCATAATCTTCTTTCATCCTTTTTATAATAACATCCTTATCCCTTCTCCTCAATTCATCCATCTTTTTATTCATCTCTTCTATTATTTCCTTCTCTATTTCATCCCTTTCTTTTCTCAATCCCTTTATCTTTTCATATATTTTTTTCTTTTCTTCCTCTATCTTACCCAACTTCTCTTTCCATAAATCCATTTCTTCTTTTTTACCCTCCTTCTTTAAAATACTTACTAACTTCTTATATCCTTCTATCTCACTATTCATCCCTTTTATTTCATCATACAATTCTTTCAACTCCACATTAATATCTTTCACCCCTTCACTTATTTCCTTTGTCCAACCAACTCTTCTTCTCAACCCCTTCTCATAATTCTCCTCTACATTAAAACCATTAATCATTACATTTTCTAATCTTACAACTACATTTAAATTACTCATAAATTAATTATTTTAAGGTGGAACGATTTTGTTAAGGATAAAATTAGACAATAGATATGAATTATCACAAACGGGTGTGCCTAATGATGGCAGAGGTATGAAAGGATAGGAAATAAAAAGGTCGTTTTCCTTGGAAGTTTCAACAATACAATATATATTTGTGTTACTAGTTTTTTCAAATCTCTTATCCAATTTTTATTTAACTATTCTGTTTATGGCAAAAAACACTTTCTTACGTTATGCATGGCTTGTCGATTTACTGTCTAATGTTGGCGAAGCATCTTTCGAGGAAATCGCCGAAGCGTGGGAGGATGACGGGTTGCTGAATCCTGGAGGTGAACCCCTTTCAAAGGACACTTTTAACAAGCATAAAAGGGCTTTAAGTGAATACTTTGGCATAGAGTTGGGGTGTAGAACTATCGTTGAGGAGACCAAGAGTGAGGGTGTTAGAACTGAAGAAGTCCCCTCCTATTATCGAAGGTATGAAGGCCCAAATCAAGAACGACAGCGTCGCCAAAGGGAACATCTATACCAGACCCAAACGATTTACAAGTATTTTATCAAGAAAGAGAAAGATGACCGACTGGGTAAACGTACCCGGTCGCTCATTTCTGCCTTGCTGCAGAATGCTCAGGTGGAGCGTAATGCTCCCCTGAAAAGCAAGGTGCTCTTCGAGGAGGAAACAGGCCTGTACACGTCTAAGACCACACAAATTATAAATGCGATAAACAAGGGGAAAAAGGTAGTTTTGTTATATCAGAAATATGGAAAAGGGGAAGTCGAAAGAGAAAGAACAGTAGAACCGTTGGGGCTCAAGCTGTTTAAGCGCAGATGGTACTTGCTGGGTAAGGAAGAGAGAGAGCTGAAGGTCTTTGCCTTGGACGACCGTACTAGGGGCGTCAGAGTAACGAAGGATAGTTTTGATTATCCAGTGAATTTTGATCCTGCGAGCTATTTTGAAAAAGCTTTTGGTACCGTCAAGGGTGAACCCGAATTAGTTCGTGTGAAAACCTACGGTTTGGAAACAGACTATTGGCGCTCTTCACCTATGCACTCTTCGCAGAAAGAGGTAGAGAAGCGTGAGGAGTCGGGCAATGACTACTCTGTATTTGAACTGAAAATGTATCCTTATGCATATGAATTCAAGCAGGAACTGTTCTCGCGTATGGATCAGATAGAGGTGCTGGCTCCCCAGAAATTGCGTGACGAGATGCTCTTATATATTAATAAGGTGCAGGCCATTTACCAACCCTCCCGTTGATAGAGGTGTGCCACTACTAGGCAGAGCTCTTTTCTCTTGTTCATATATTTGACATACTTTTGTGTTGAATCAAAAACAATACTGGGTATGTCAAAGACTTTGTTAGAATCACTGAACAACATTGTAGAAACACTGAAAGGTGGAAGTGAAGAACTGGACGAAAGCGTATGCTTCGACCCGGATGACCTTTCGCCTTTTGAGGAAGATACAAAACCTCTGAGCGAGGCACTCGGACTCACTCCTATGCAACTGGTACTGTTGGCTGTCATCATCGAGAGATCATCAGGCAGACGCTCTTTCGTGAAAGATGTGGCCCGTTTCCTGAACATGGGTTATCTAAAGTTTCTTTGCCACATGGATGATATACTGACATTGCGTGACAAGTGGTATATACGCATTGACAGCGATGACCATATCACTGTGCCTGCAGATGTGTTGCATGCACTGACTAAGAATGAACCATTCAAGAAACCACAGACAAAAGGCTTGACGACAGATGTGATTCTGGCTCGCATAAGAGGCTATCTGTTGTTGGTAAAGAAAGAAGAGATGGTGGATGAAGTGGCTTATAATGAGATTACTGCACTCCTGATGGATAATCCCGACACCAGTATCGGACAGGCTAACCGTAAGTACCTGAGTCAGATAAAGGATGCCAAAGAACTCTATCTGTTCTATGTTATTATCAACCAGATTTATATCCATAAGTGTGACGATTTGGATATGAATGATGTGAGTGACTATTTCACGGAATTTGTGGACTGGCAGACGTTGAATGAGTTCTACAAGTTGGATGGACTGGAGCTTTTGCTCCAGCATATCATTGAACATGTAGTGGAAGACGGACTGGTGTCTAAGGAAAAGTTCAAGGTAAGGGACGAAATATTGAATGCTGTCTTTGCCGACATCAAGACGTGGGGCCTGAATAAGTTGAAGACCGTGAAATTGGTTGACTGCAACCAGATGGCAGAGAAGCATCTGTTCTATAACTCAACTGAACAAGGGCAGATAGACCGCTTGGCTCAACTGCTCGACCCTCAACGTCTGAACGAGGTCTTTAAGAGTATGCAGGATAAAGGTTTACGCACAGGATTCAGTTGCCTTTTCTATGGAGCTCCAGGCACAGGGAAAACGGAGACCGTCTATCAGTTGGCCCGTCAGACAGGGCGTATGATTATGGAGGCGGATGTGTCACAGCTGAAGGATTGTTGGGTAGGGGAGACGGAGAAGAATGCCCGCAGACTATTCAAGGATTATCGTAATGCCTGCAAGGAAAATGAACTCATGCCTATATTGCTGTTCAATGAGGCAGATGCCATTCTCGGGGTGCGTATGGAAGGCGCACAGAGGTCTGTGGACAAGATGGAGAACAGTCTGCAGAATATTTTCTTGCAGGAAATGGAACAGTTTAGTGGTATCCTTATTGCAACGACTAATCTTACCAAGAATCTGGATAAGGCTTTCGAACGGCGTTTTCTCTATAAGATTTGCTTTACTAAACCAAGCCTTGAAATCCGTTCTAAGATCTGGCAAACCATGATACCAGAGATAAAGAACGAGGAGGCACTGAAGTTGGCTGGAGATTTTGATTTCAGTGGCGGTCAGATAGAGAATGTGGTACGCAAACGTGCTGTAGATGCCATCTTGAATGGTTGTGAACCTGACTTTGAGACGATGTTAGGCTATTGTAAGGAGGAAACCCTGGGAAAGGAGCAGAAGGAAAGAAGTAGAATCGGTTTTGTCTGATTAGAAACTAAAAAAATAATGATTCAGAACCTACAACCTTACAACATTTCTTAAAACATAATGATATTGATGAGTTATCAGGTTGTAAGTTGGGTTGTAAGGTTGTAAGTTCTATAAAGTATATCATGCTGCAAGCACTACTTTGTACAAAGTGCTATGCTTGCCTCGACGTCGAGGCAACGAACTCATGTTGCTCAGGTATTTGCCAAAACGCTCTACTGACATATCCAGATTGTCTCTCTGCGACTTGACCTTGCGCAGAATCTCGGTAGGAGACATCCATTCACCTTCCTCATCATCCAAAGGTTCACGGAAATACTCTCTGAAAAGCTGTTCACTCAGCTCTTCGTGCATGAACTGTTTGTTGGATTCCATAATCTGCTGCACCTCGTCTTCTGAGAACCAGTAAGGTTTGCCTTCCTCCAGCTCCTGCAGGATCTGAGCATAAAGCTGGTCGTATTCAATAGGGGTATGGGTATCAATAGGAGCAGTGAGTTCCACACACAGGAATCGTCTGCTTCCCGTTGGGTCTGTCAGCAAATCGTTTACGTTGCTGGTGCCTATGAAGGAAGCATATCGGCGCGCTTCATCCACATCGTCGGTAAACAGTTTACGTGTCTTGCTGTCTGTGCGTTGCAGCAAGTTCTTCAGATAACCGTTCTGCACACGTTTGGTCAGTTGGTCAAACTCATCCACATTCACCAGCAGATAGTGCTTGATCGTCAGGTCAATGTCATGCTTACTGCCGAAGTTCAGTTGGTCAGTATAGCCAAAGCTCAGTTCTGGAGGCAGAAGTTGGCGACAGAAAGTTGACTTGTGCCACCCTTGCTTGCCAATAATAATAGGAGCCACACTGTTGCCGTACTGCTGGCTCATGCCTTTCCATTGTGCCACCATTCCCCTCATCCAGATGGCGAACCAACGAGCCCAATGGGGGTTGTCGGTGTTGATTCTGTTACCCAGTTCAGTAAGGCGATCCTTGCCGTCCCATTTGCCATTCACCCTGTCCAGGTAGTTGTCCACAGGGTTGAACTCAGGCACATCCATCGAGTGGATATACCTCTTCATGTCCCTGTCATTCACGTCAATACCGCTCAGCCTGGCATCTATCACCATCGTGTTGAGCCTACGGTCGTCAATCTTTCGGAATCCCAAACCATTTGAGATTCTGTCATCAAACTCCACCTTGCCTGTCAACATGTTCAGTCTCAAGGCGTAGCGATCTCTCATGTAACGTTGGAACAAAACAGCTTTCTGTTGAACTTTGTTTAGTACCATGATTTGCTCGTTTGACTTTTGAGGAGTCATAACCTGCTTCAATTTTGCCGTCATATAATAAAAATTAGTTAGTTTTGTCGTAAAGGCTTGCGAAGATATAAAAAATTATATACATATGCAAATATTATAGGTAAAAATTTGATTTATTTCTGTTGTAATGTTGACCTTTTTTATGCTATTAGAAGCCTTATCCTTTGAAGGATAAGGCGATGTGCCCAAAGAACAAAATACTATGGATGTGTAAATCGTGCAGAAAATCCGTTTAGCGGAACTAAAACCTATCGCTTAGCGGAAGTAAAACCTCTGCTTAGTAGAAGTAAACCCAACCTACAACCTTACACCCCAACTTACAACCAGATAGCTTATTAATATCATTGTCTTTTAAGAAAGGTTGTAAGGTTGTAAGTTCATTTTACAAAGAAGTCTTTTATTAATCTTTTTATCTCTCTTGCGATTTCAACGTAGTTTTTTTATTTTTGCATTGTATTTGCGACAGAGATTGAAACGCACGAAAAAACAGGTAAGAGTATGATGACAATGAGTAAGACTTGGAGAAATGTAGTTATAGCTGTACTGCTTGTGATATTGTGCTGTGGAGTTGTTACTTGTGTGAGGAGTGTTCTCACCAAGCAAGTGGCACCTGAAGATGATAACAGTGAGTTTGTAACTATTACAGACGCTGTCCCTGATGCTATCCTGGAGATACGCTATTTCAGCACCTATAATTTTGTTGGTCAGCGCATTGACGGTTACCTGGAGCCAACAGCTCTTTTGACTCGTAGAGCAGCCGATAGTTTACAGGCGGTGAGTAAAGATGTGATGGCGCAAGGTTACAGGTTGAAGATTTATGATGCCTACCGCCCTCAGAAAGGGGTGGATCATTTTGTGCGTTGGGCAAAAGATATCCCTGATACGCTTATGAAGGCTTATTTCTATCCAGACTTGAATAAGGACGTTCTCTTCCCTCAGAATTATATTGCGGAGAAGAGTGGTCATACCCGTGGCTCCACAGTAGACCTTACCTTGTTTGATATGGCTACTGAGAAAGAGTTGGATATGGGTGGCACCTTCGACTGGTTTGGAGAGGAAAGTCATCCTGACTTCTGTGGCAATCCTGAAACTGGAGAATATACTGGCGATAACAGTAAGAGTCCTATAGGTCGTTCCATCACTGCTGAGCAATTTGCCAATCGCATGTTATTGCGTCAGGCGATGCTTCGTCATGGTTTCAAACCGATAGATTCAGAGTGGTGGCACTTTACTTTGGCTGATGAGCCATTCCCAGACACCTTCTTTACATTCCCTGTAAAGCAGATAAAACGGTAAAAAATATGAGCCTCAGCAATGAGGCTCTTTTTATGGGACTTTTTTCTTCCCCGTGAGGGAAGAAATAATCTCTCGTTAGTAATAAAAAAACAGTTGGTCTGTAAGCCGGGTTCTGTACCTCACAAAAGTGGGGTGCCTGTCATTTATCTGAGCCTGCTGTCACCAACAGGCTTTATCGGTCCACCCTCTGGCATTGGACGAGCAACCCTTATAGCGCCAGTTTACATGACCTTTCAACTTCCAAGAAGCACAGCTCTTATGTCACCACAAGACTGGTAGGCTCTTACCCCACCTTCTCACCCTTACCTCCGAGGAGGCGGTTGTTTTCTTCTGCTTTACTCAACCCTCGCGGACTGCTTCCCGTTAAGAAGTGGAATGCTCTGTGTTGCCCGGACTTTCCTCCTGCATCCCGAAGATACACGCGACAAGCCGACCAACTGTTTTTAGCTCTTACTCCTCCATCAATGGAGGGGGAGTTTTTAATAGTGGCGGCAAAATTAATGCTTTATTTACAAATTACCAAATGTTATAAGTCTTTTACCTTTGTACTGCCTGTCTGTCGGAATGAGGCTCTCGCTGCTTCAAGTACCTCATATTGTGGTTTGAACTGCTCTTTGTAATCCACCATAAAGTCTTTATAACCAAAGCCTTTTGTGCTGAGGCGGTCTATAGTTTCTGCCAACGTGATATCTACGCATCCAGATGCTGGCATATACACTTCCTCTTGGCTCTTATCTGTAGAATTCATGATCAACAGTTCAGCCTCAGTCAACTCGTTCAGTACCATTTGTGTCAGCTGGATAGGGATGTGGCACTTGTTGGAGAGCTGACGAGCCGAATAGGGCTTGTCATTTCCTTGGTCATATTGCTTGCAAATCATCGACATCAGCACCACAGCAATATAATTGCGATATTCATACGAAGCGTTGTTCACCTCCTTGTAGTTGTCGTAGCGCTTGAAATTCTGCATGATATGCGTCAGCTGGGCACCTAAGATGCAGATAGTCCAAGACACTTGCAACCACAACAAGAACAACGGCAAAGCTGCAAAGCTACCGTAGATGGCATTGTATTTCGATACCCAAACCTGTCCGCTGATATACAGGTACTGGAAGGCTTGGAACATGAAACCTGCAATGAAGCCTGCTATCAAGGCATAAAGGAATTTCACCTTGGTGTTGGGCATGAAGATGTAGAGTGCTGTAAACATCAGCCAGCTAAATACATAAGGTATCAGGCGGATGAGGAATTTCAGCATGGGCGCTATCAGCGCATAACCCTCCATCTTGCTGAACAGGGTTGACATAAAGATGCTCAGACCTCCACTGATGATAATCAAGATAGGCATCAGAATCAGCATCGAGAAATAGTCGGTGACCTTGCGGTAGGGAGTACGGTCTTTCTTAACATACCAAATGTCATTGAAGATGCTCTCCATATTGTTCACCAGACTGATGAAGGTCCAGAACAAGGCTATCAGACCTACACCCAAGAACACGCCACCCTGGGTTTGTGAGAGATAGGAGTCAACAAACTGGAAGATGTACTTGGTGGCCTCGTTGGTGCCCAAAAGGCCTTGTTCTATCTGTTGCTGCAACAGGTTGTCGAAACCAAAGCCACGGGCGATGCCAAACAGAATGGCGAAAATGGGCACAATAGACAACAATGTGCTGTAAGTCAGTGCTGCAGCCTTGTTGCTGATCTTATCGGTAGAGTAGCGATTCACCAATATATATATCACTCGCGTGACATATGCCACCGCATTCTTCAGCGACAATTGCTGATACACACTGTCTTGCCAGATGCCGAAAGTGACAAACTTAATGAGCCACTCCCACACCTTGTCTATTAACTCGACGATTCTGTTAAACCAAGCTCCCATAACCTATGTAAACGATTCTGTTCTTTTGCGACGGAGGAATGATTGTTTGGTAAGGATGAAAAATAGTGCCATTCCTGCCATGTGTACCACTGCCATTGTCCAGAAAGCCGATGCATACCCCATAAACTCTGATACCGAACCCCCTATCAGGATACCGATTCCCACACCCAAATCCCAGGAGGTAAGTAGGGTAGAGTTGGCGGTGCCTCGCTCGTTGTTCTGTGCCACGTTGATGATCATGTTCTGCATGGCTGGCCACATATGGCCATTGCCTAAACCAATCAGGATGGCTGAACCATAATAACCCACCATGTTGGGCATCGCAATAAACAGTGTGTAGCCTATGGTTGAAAGCACAATGCCTTCTGCAGCATTGCGTGTCAATTTGCCTTCCCTCAGTGACTTTGCTCCTTGCAAGCGAGAGAGAATGAGACCAATGCTCAGCAACATGAAGTAAGTGCCAGTACCGCTGGTAATGCCCATCACCTCTTTGCCATAGATGGCCAAGTAGTTACTCAATATGCCGTAGCAGAAGCCGAAGAAGCATATGTTGAGGCCTATCACCCATCCCTTCAGCAGGAAGAAACGGTCGAGTGAAATAGCTTTCTTGTCTTTCATCAACTGCTTGGCAGGCAACTTCATCGTATAATCTACCGCAAAGCCGATGCCTGCTACAATGAATGCCAACCAGAACAAGGCATCGAAATTATGTACGTATTTGTATAAGAATACGCCGATTGTGGGAGCTATGGCTGTGGCGAGGTTGTTGCTCAGACCATAGTAGCCAATAGCTTCATTACGGCGACTAGATGCTACCACATCGATGGCCACCGTATTGTTAGCTACCGTTGAGGCTCCGAAAGGCCCTCCGTGTAGGGTGCGTACAATGGCGAACATCAAAAGGGTACTAGCCAAAAGGTAACCTCCGAAGATAATGAAATACAGAAATAAGCACACCAGCAGCACCTTTTTTCTTGGGAAGCTATCTACTATATAGCCACTGAAAGGTCGGAATAACAGTGCGGTAATGGTATAGCCGCTCAACACCAATCCTATCATGTCCTTCGTCGAGCCGAAAGTCTCACTAAGGTACAAGGGCAGGAGAGGGGTGAGCAAATAGAAGGCGAATGACATGGTGAAATTCGCCACCATCACCTTCTTATAATTGCTATTCCATAGTTTATCCATTATCAGTGCATCCTTTTTGTTTTTGCAAAGGTAATAATTAATTGCTTTTTCTTAACTTTGTAGCAAGAATAAAAAAACAATGACTATGAAAACGATGTGTCTTCACTTTATGAAAGCATGCTCAATGGTTGTAGGCATGATAGTTATGGGAATGCAGTTTCCTCAAGCTGTCAAGGCTCAGGGAAATGCACAGACATTTACCCAAGAGCAGTTAAAGGAATATTTCAATAACCGTCCCAAGCCCGACAAATGGATGGACCCAACGGGTAAATACCCAGTAGTGATGGAGGTGGACCCAACGTTAGAAGGTCACACCATCTATCATCCTGTTGACCTGAGTGCCTTCCCTAAGAAAGACAAGCTGCCTGTTGTACTGATGTCAGGACCTGGGTGCGACGATGATGGTGATTCATTTCGTCCTTTCTGGACAGAGATAGCTTCCCACGGCTATCTGGTGATAGCTACTGGTGAGCCAGTGCCTGACGGAGTTCGTGCTGCTATGGGAGCCACTACCGAGGAAGACATGAAGGCTGGCTTGGACTGGATTATCAGCGAGAATGAGCGACCAGGGAGCAAGTATTATCAAAAGGTGGACACTAAGCATATAGCTTTGTTTGGTCAATCATGTGGGGGCGTACAGGCTTTGAAATTGTCAGGCGACCCTCGTGTGTCTTTGTTAGGCCTTTGGAATAGCGGTTTGGGAGCGATGGCCGATAATGCTGATCCAAGGCGCAGTAGTCTGATGGGCATAAGTCCTGCATTGAAAGAGATGCTCATCAACTTGCGCATACCTATAGCTTATTTTGTGGGAGATACCGATCCTGCACGTCCTAATTCTACTATGGATTATGGCAACATAAAGACCAATGTGCCAGTAGTGTTAGCCGTTAGGGAGATTCCTGGCGATGCCCACGGAGGCACTTTCAGAGAGAAAAACGGAGGGCCTTTTGGTCAGGTAGGTGTAGCTTGGCTCGATTGGCAGTTCAAGCATAACAAGAAAGCTGCTAAAGTGTTTAAGAGCTCCAAATCGTTGCTCTTTACCGACAAGAAATGGGTAGAGGTGAAAACCAAGAACCTTTGATTTTTTTATTCACATCAACATATCTTAGTTGTTCTCACTCTTTTGCAACTGGTACTGACGAGGTGAGCAACCCACAACAGCCTTAAAATACTTGCCAAAGAAGGAAGGATTGGGGAAGTTTAGCTGATCACTGATTTGCTGAACCGTTAAGTCATTCTGACGGAGCAATGCCTTTGACTCCAAAACCACATAGTCGCGTATCCACTCACTTGGCTGACGGTTACTGTATTGTTTTACAATCCTGGAGAGGTATTTGCTGGTAATGCAAAGTTTGTCGGCATAGAAACCAAGTTGGCGTTCTTTGGTATAGTTGCGTCTCACTTCGTCCATGAACTGATGGAACAGCATCTCGCCTCGACTCAATTTGGCATCTTCATTTGCAAGGGTTTCAAACTTGGTAATGCAGAAATAGGTCATGGCCTCCATATAGTTCATCAAGATTTCCTTGGTATAGGGTAATTGCAGTTTTATAGCAGATCGCATCATTCTGTACAACATGATGAGATGTGCCATTTCGCCATCAGTATAATGAAATTTCAAGGGGCGTTTCATGTGTTCGCGAAACTTCAGCGAATTTTCCATCTTCATGAGCAGTGGAAATGCATCCTCGGGTATTGCCATAATGGCTACACGACAGTCTTTCGACATACTGATATGTTCGCCAATGGTACCTGGCACCATAGTCAGTATTTCATTCTTCTGCAATTTCACCTCTTCTAAGTTGATTCGAAGTGTCATCTCACCCTGGGCACAAATCATGATAAGTGGGAATGTAAGCTTGATAGGAAATGGTTGTGTAGGAACAAGACCATCTAAATCAAGATCTTCGGTAGAGTCAAGGTTGTCGTCAAAAAGCACAAAATTTTCAAGTACCAGTTTCCTGTCACCACTTGGCAGCATGTCCAACTTCAACTCGGTCAGTTTCAATTCATTTTCCATAGCTCTTCATTCAGGGATTCCCTTTCCCACTACAATTGTTTTGATGCGAAGATAATACAAAAAAATTTAACAACAAAAAGAAAGGCAGTAGAATATAGCAGCATTTGAATGAGGTGCTTTATCCCCTTTAGGACAAAACTGGTAACTTTTTGAGCTTTATAAATGATATGGTTATCACTACCTTTGCACTATCAATAACAAAAGAAAGATAAAAATGAAAGTAGCAGGAAAAGTAATTGTGGTTACTGGTGCTGGAAACGGCATGGGTAGAGCCATTAGCCTGAACTTGCTGAGCAAGGGGGCAAAAGTGATTGGACTTGACATTAATATGGAGGGTTTGAAGAAAACGCAGGAGTTGGCTGGTAACAACGGCGATGCTATGAAACTGATGCAGTTGGATATTACCAACAGAGAGGCTGTGGAGCAAACGGCAGAGGAGGCTATTCAATTGTTTGGTGCCGTTGACGGCATCATCAACAATGCTGGCATCATACAAGACTTTGTGTCAGTAAACGAAATGGAGTACCGCACTATCGAACGTGTGATGAACATCAACTTTTACGGAACATTATATATGGTGAAGTCATTCTTGCCTCATTTACTTACTCGTCCGCAGGCACATATAGTCAATGTGTCAAGCATGGGTGCCTTTGCTCCTGTGCCAGGACAGACTTTCTACGGGGCATCCAAAGCTGCCGTCAGGGCTTTGACCGAAGGCTTGATGACAGAGTTGATGGATACCCATGTTAAGGTAAGTGAGGTGTTCCCTGGTGCTGTGGCTACAGATATTCAAGTACATTCTGGTGTGAAAAATGCTAAGAGTGTGGCCAACTATTCGGAAGAAGATTTCAAAAAAGCCAATGCCAAGGTGACCCTACCAAGTGAAGCTGCTGAAACTATCGTGAGTGGCATGGAAGCAGGCAAGTGGAAAATCATCATAGGCAAAGACTGCAAGCAAATGGATTTGCTTACTCGTATAGCTCCTCGCTTTGCCATGAAGAAGTTGGCAGAGGCCATGAAGAAATTGCATGCTATAAAATAAGGTCGATAAAATAGGCAACAAAAAAGTGGGACTCGAAAGGGCCCCACTTTTTTGTTGCATCTATTATTATATCACTTCATCAGGATGGTCTTGGTCGTTGGATCTACGCCTTCACCTGTGACTGTAATCTTTACATTGCCTGGCTTCAATGAACGTACTACGGCTTGCGACTGTCCATAGTGGGTAGGATATACGCCATCAAGAAAGGCTGCTTCAGTAATTAACGTCTGACTGCCATATCCTAGAAGTTCACCACCTTCAACGCTGACAGTAAGTGTACGGTCGACTTTTGACTCAACAATGCCATTCTCACCTACAAGATTGATGTTGATGAAGGCCAACTCACCACTCTTGTAGTTGTCCTTCTCAGGCTCGATGCTGATACCTACCTTGCCCGTAGCAGAAGTCAGTGTCTGTTCATATTGTTTGCCATTTGCATCGGTGGCTACAGCCTTCAGCGTGCCTGGTTCGTAGGTAACATTTTCGAATGAAACTGCATAGTCCTTAACTTTCTGTTCACCAATGAGTTTTTCATTCACATATAATGCTACCTTCTGAGCTGCAGTAAATACCTCTACGGTGGTGGACATACCCTCACAACCTTGCCAACTCCATGATGGAATGCTGTTAGTTCCACGCCACATAGACTTCACTAAGTTCTCTTTGTGGATAGGGCGAACAGCAATGTTAGGTTCTACTTGCTTTGTCCAAATAGCCTTAGCCCAGAAAGCTTCTCCTGTAGGGTTGCCAATCAGGTCGATGGCACCACCACCAAAGAGTTTCCAAGGGTAAGTCTTGTTGGCAAAGTCGGGATCGTTGGAGTAATACCAAGCACCTAAACCAATCTCACCAATATAATCTAATGCAGTCCACATGAAGTCCCCCACCACATAAGGCATTTCTTCCACCATAGCCCAGTTCTTGGCCAAGTCTTGTGGATATGTCTCTGAACCGACTACTACTCTGTTTGGATGTGCGGTGCCTTCTATTGGATAGCGAACACTTGCATAGTTGTAGCCTGCAATGTCTAATGCATCGAGCACAGGAGTCGTAGCTTCGTCGAAAGCGGGTTGGAGTGTCGCCATTGACATCTGCTCACTGGAGTTTGTCATCATCATGTTATACTGCTCACTGGTAATCTGCTGTCCGCCACCCATCATAGCAGAGTTAGACTGCTGGAAGATGTTCACGCCCATCTTTGTCAGACCGATAATCATCAGGTTGATGCCAGCTGTAACTGGACGTGAGTTATCTGCTTGGTGCAGGCGATTAATCAGTTCCTTAGCCAAAGCTACACCCTTCTCTTCAGCAGGTTCACCCACCTCGTTACCTATACTATACATGATGACTGATGGATGGTTAAAGTCTTTCTTAACGAAATGGCGAATGTCCTCCACGTAGTTATCATAGAAGTCTTTTGAATAGTCAAACTCAGTCTTGGTGATATACCACATGTCCCACAACTCATCCATCACGTACATACCCAACTCATCGCAAGCTTTCAGCATGGCCTCTGACAATGGGTTGTGTGATGAACGGATGGCATTGAAACCATATTTTTTTAGCAAAGCTACCTTGCGGTAAGCTGCATCTTCGTATTCTGCAGCACCCAGGATGCCATTATCGTGATGGATGCATCCGCCTTGCAGCAACACATCTTTGCCATTCACTTTCAGACCCTGTGTACTCCAAGTGATTTCGCGAATGCCAAAGGGCTTCTCTTGCTTCTCTATGGTTTTGCCATTTTGCTTGAGTTCCACCACTGCTTTATATAAATAAGGAGATTCTGCACTCCATAAGTTGGCGTTATCAATGTTCAGTTCCACATTATCGCCTTCAGCAGAAACAATCTGTTTGTTGCCGTCGTAGATGCTGACACTTACCTCACCACCTTGGTGCAAGGTTTCTACTTTCACCTTGGCTGGGGCAATTGAAAGTGTACTTACTTTCACCTGCTCAATGTAGTCCATTTCCTGGGCCAAGAGGTGCAGAGGACGATAGATGCCAGCACCAGAGTACCAACGACTGTTGGGCATCTGAGAGTTGTCCACATCCACACGGATAGTGTTCTCGCCAGCCACCAGTAAGCCGTCCAAACATACATCAAAAGGCATGTAGCCATATTTGTAGCCACCTGCCTCCTGGCCATTTACAAACACCTTACTGTTGCGATATACACCTTCGAAAGCCAGAGTGACATGTTTCTGTAGCAACGAAGCGTCTGCAGTAAATGTCTTTTCATAGTGATACACATTGCCAGGATAAAAACCGTTATGACGACCTTCCTTCACATCGGCAGAACGAGTTTCAGTCTGCATGGCATCGTGTGGTAGGTTTACCACTTGCTTGTTTGGTTGGGTGTCGCCCCAGAACTGCCAGTTTTGGTTAAAGTCAGCTTGCTCATTAGTGGTGCAAGCGCAGAGTGCGGTCATCGATGCAACCGCCATAGTCTTCATGATGTTTGTTTTTTTCATTGATTGTTAAATTACTATTATTCTGGATGCAAAATTAGTACTTTAAGGACAACTAGAGGTGTCCGAAAAGTAAACAAATCCGCTTTATAATACCCTATTTGAACAATAGGGGGGCAAAAGTGTCCAGGTAGTGGCGCCAGTTCCTCCATTCGTGACCGCCCCCCGTTACATAGAATGTGTGGGGCATGCCATGCTCAGTAAGAAGTCTGTCGAGTCCCTGTGCTTCTGCAAACCAAGGATCAGCATCACCGCAACCCAACCAGAATAGTTTATAACCTGCTTTCTTGATGCCTTCGAGATAATTGGATAAGGTATTCTCATCGAAAGCATATGCTGTATTCTTCTGGTTATGTGGATGGGCACCTGTGCTCTGTGGACAGATGTAGTTGAAATAACCTGGGAAAAGATAGTTGGTTCTGAGTGTATGGCCTCCACCCATCGACAGACCAGAAATGGCTCGTCCCTCTTTCTTGGCTATGGTGCGATAATGACTATCGATGTAAGGGATGATATCCTTTATCAGACTTGTAACATATAGGTCAGATTGTATGTTGTTTTGTGCCAAGGTGCTAACCTCTTGCCCAGGAATGTCGTTGATGTGGGACTGAATTTGGTTAGAATTACCATTAGGCATCACAATCAGCATAGGTACGGCTTTTCCCTCAGCAATTAGATTGTCAAGGATTTGTGCTGCACGTCCCAATGAAAGCCATGCTTCTTCGTCTCCTCCACCGCCATGCAAAAGGTAGAGTACAGGGTATTTGGCTTTTTTGTTGTCATCATAACCAGCAGGGGTATAAACCATCATTTTGCGTTTTGCCCCAATGGTAGGAGAATCATACCATACAGCAGATACATTTCCCCTAACAGAAGCATCTTTGTAATGGCGAGAGTGTTCACCATCAACGAGGAAGATGCTACGATAGCTGGTACCATCACGATCAATTGATGTATTGGCAGGATCACAGACTGTGGTACCATCTACATTGAAAGTATAGTAATACAAATCAGGTTGAAGGGTAGGGATGGTAACACTCCATACCAGGTTGTTGTCTCTCTTCATTGCTATAGCTGACTCTCCTCTGTTCTGCCATGAACCCGTCAAGCTGACAGTGGTAGCATATTCAGCACGAAAGCGGAAAGTAATGCTGTCTTTGGTTACTTCTGGTGAGATGATACGTGCCCTGCGGGTATTGGCCATCTCTTGTGCATACATACTGCCCATCAAAAGGCAGAAAATCAGTAATAAAAGGTTTCTTTTCATATTATGATTAGCCCCGTAAAGTTAATAATTATATAGGTAAATACTCCACAAATGCCTCCATCGCCTCATAGCAAGCCAGTCCTAGCTTGTCATAGATGCCTGCGGTATTGCGGTTGCGGTCTTCGCTGCGTTGCCAGAACAATCGTTCGTCGTTGCCTAGGAATGGAGCCGACTCCATCTGGCTCTGGTGGCGCAATATTGAGTTGCGCTTGGCTCTCAGTTCTTCTGGGCTGATAGGCACTGCCATCTCTATGTCCTCAATTTCCCATTCCGCCCACGCACCACGATACATCCAGATGCGGCATTCCTTCAGCCAGGTCGAATTGGCCTCTTTCTCCAGATCGATAGCTGCCAGTACGGCATTGGTACATACACGGTGGGTACCGTGTGGGTCTGCCAAGTCACCTGCCACGAATATCTGATGAGGCTCAACCTCCTGTAACAGTTGCTGTACTATCCTCACATCTTCTTCGCCCAAAGGGTTCTTCTGAATCTTGCCCGTTTCATAGAAAGGCAAATCCAGGAAATGCACTCTATTGAGGGGGATGTTGTTGTAGGTACAAGCCGTACGTGCTTCACCTCTACGAATTAATCCTTTGATGGTCAAAATGTCGTGGGTATCTATGTCACCATCTTTTTTCTCTTTCAAGAAGGTCTTAATTTCTTTGTATTTCTTTTTGATTACCTCGTCCTGATTGGCATTAAACAGTTGGTTGAAACCATTGATAAAGTGCAGGAATCGAGTTACCTCTTCATCACCTACGGCTATATTGCCACTGGTTTGGTATGCCACATGCACCTCATGTCCCTGTTCCACCAATCTGCGGATGGTACCACCCATTGAAATCACATCATCATCGGGATGAGGCGAAAAAACCAATACCCTTTTTGGATAGGGTAGAGCACGCTCTGGGCGATATGTATCATCAGCATTGGGCTTGCCTCCTGGCCATCCGGTGATGGTGTGTTGCAGGTCATTGAAGATTTTGATGTTAACGTTATAAGCAGAACCATAGATAGCCAATAGTTCACTTAGTCCGTTTTCATTGTAATCCTTGTTAGTAAGTTTTAGGATGGGCTTGCCTGTTTGTTGGCAAAGCCAAACAATGGCACTACGAATCAGCTTGTCGGTCCATTCGCATGAAGTTACTAGCCAAGGGTGATGTATGCGAGTAAGGAACGTTGCAGCAGATAAGTCCACCACCACTTGCACATTATTGTGCATTTGAAGGAAAGAAGCAGGTATGTTGTCTGTCATTTTACCCTCCACACAGGCTTTTACCATCTTTGCTTTGTCTTCGCCCCACGCCATGAGGTAAATCTTTTTTGATGACAGGATGGTGTGGATACCCATGGTGATGGAACTAACAGGAGGATTGTTGCCAAAAGAACGTGCAGCTTCAGAACGCGACTCGGCATCCAACAAAATAAGTCGTGTGGTGGAGTTGATGCGCGAACCTGGTTCGTTAAAAGCGATGTTACCTAAACGTCCTATGCCCAGCAAGCAGATGTCTATGCCTCCTGCTTCTACAATCTTGCGTTCATAATCCTCACAAAAACTGAAGATGTCATTTTGATTGAGGGTGCCAGGAGGTGAGAAGATACGAGCAGGGTCAATATCCACCTGGTCAAGTAGCATTTCTTTCAAAGCTTTGAGATTGCTGAATACAGTATCTTCAGCCAAAGGATAGAACTCATACAGGTTGAACACGATTACGTTGCGGAAACTCAGCCCTTCCTCACGATGGAGACGCACCAACTCGGCATATAACTGCCTGGGGGTTGCCCCACCAGTGAGTACCATCACACATGGTTTATAGGCAGCTTCTTTCTGCCTGATGGTATCAGCTATTTCATGCGCTAATTGCTTGGCTGCCTCATCTGCATTCTCATAGATTGAGGTAGGTAACTTTTCCAAACGCGTCAGCTTCGATTGCTCAAAAGCATTCGTAGGCTTATAATAGCGCACATTTACATGATTCAACGTAATCTGTGACGTAAGGTTTGTTCTCATAATACAAAAACAATTAAAATCCTGTTACACATATAAGGTATCAATAGTGTATGGAGTAGGGCAAAATGAAGCAAGGAGGGGAAACCTCCTTGCTTTGTGTTTTATTTGAACAATAATGGAGCAAAGTCATGCAGGTTGTGACGCCATACGTGCCAGGTATGACCACCAGGCATGGAAGAGTACTCGTGCTTTACACCTGCCTTGGTGAATGCTTCGCGAGTAGCAATACAATTCTGGTAAGCGATGTCTTCTTCACCACCCATATAGAACTTGTAAATCTTGAAGCTCTTGTTCATGTCAGCTGCATGCTCTTTCAAATAAGGCTCCCACTTAGCGTAGA
Source organism: uncultured Bacteroidales bacterium (assembly GCA_902779085.1). Classification (GTDB taxonomy): domain Bacteria; phylum Bacteroidota; class Bacteroidia; order Bacteroidales; family Bacteroidaceae; genus Bacteroides. The sequence goes on from CACYZY010000001.1 coordinate 171,535, forward strand.
GATCTTTGCTGGTAGTAAACCAACCCGTACTCAATGGGAATACATATGCAAAGCTGTTGTAGTGTAACAATGAAACATTCAGGGTTTCCAAACCACCCATTGACAAACCTGCCAAAGCGCGGTGATCTTTGTCGGTATAAACATTGTAATGAGATTCTACATAAGGAATCAAATCGTTCATCATATCATCGGTGAACAAATCGGTGTTCATACTACCGTTAGGCATTACAACTACCATTGGTACCATCTTGCCTTCTGCTAACAGGTTGTCCAGAATATTGCCTGCACTACCCACATTAGGCCAAGCATAGTCGTTGTCGCCACCACCATGAATCAGGTATAGCACAGGCAGTTTCTGGTTACCCTTCTCATAGCCGGCAGGTGTCCAGACGTGGCAACGGCGGGTGTTGTTGAATGTAGAAGATTTGTAGTACACTGTTGCTACAGCGCCATGAGGCACATTTTCTTTCATTGACCAGAATCCATCGCCCTCTGGATCTATGTTCACTACAGCTGTCAGATCAGCAGTAGCAGCTGCCTTTGGGTCATTAACACGTACGCCATCCACTACAAAGTTATAGCGATAAGTACCACCATTGGGGTTCACAGTATTGGCTTTAGCTTCCCATACGCCGTTGGCCTGCTTTACAAACTTAGGAGCTGGAATGATATCCCCATAGCCAGCGAGGTCGCCACCTAAAGTAACGGTTTTAGCTCCTGGCGCATAAATTCGGAAAGTAACGCTCTTGTCGGCGTTCACAGTAACAGACTTCAGCGTATCGTTAGGAGTCGGGGTACGCTGTGGAAATTGTGCATTGGCCATCATGCCTACGCATGACATAACCATCAATGCAAATACTTTTTTCATGTTCTTATAGTTTTTAGTTAATATAATCCAGCCAAACTTTCATGCGCCCAGCCTCGCGGTTATCCCACGCATAATATGGAATGAGGGAGAACGAAGTATTGCCAGTCTGCACCTGAATTTGCTCGATGCCATTCAGCAGGTTGGCATTGTAGGATTCAGCGAACTGGGAGTTATTGTTTAGTTCCATTTTGTCGTAGCTCTGCTTATTGTCCACCTCTTCAGCACAGAACACCAACGGTCCACGCATCACGGCACGCTTGCCCTCATCGGCCTTTACACGTGGATCGGCAGCTACCATCTTGGTTTCTACTGCCATGTTGAGGCTGATTTCTTCACCTGCTTTCCAATTGCGGTTCAGCGCAGCATAACCTTTTTCAATAGATGCTTTGACTTCTTTACCATTGACTTGAAGTTGATAACTAGTAGTCCATTCGGGGATACGCAGGCGGATTTCGCCATTGTAGCTCTTGTTAATTGTCATTTTTACCTCTCCACCCCAAGGCATATTAGTCTGTATGCTTACAGGAATGTCACCTTGGGAGGTAGGTAGTACTGCTTCGTTACCAATATACAGGTTTACCCAAATAATATCCTTGCTTAAGCCATAGATGTAGTTACCTATGGAAGGAATGAATCGTGATACCTGACTTGGACAGCAAGCGCAGCCGTACCACGCCTGACGGTGATGGTCGCCTTTCGACTCTAATGGATTAACGTAAAAGAATCTGTCGCCTTCGGCAGAGATGCCTGCCAACACACCGTTATATAATGAACGCTCAAGGACGTCAATGTATTTGGTGTTGCCTGTAAACTGATTCATGCGCCAGTTCCAAAGTACCATACCAACAGATGCACAAGTTTCGCAATAGGCTTCCAGATTCGGCAAATCGTAATCTTCGGTGAAACCTTCGTTGTCGGCACTTGAGCCGATGCCGCCAGTGATATACATATTGCGGAGCACTACATCATCCCATAAACGATGCAGGGCTGCTATATAGGCAGTATCACCCTTCAAGGCTGCTACATCTGCCATACCGCAATACAGATACATGCTACGTACGGCATGGCCAGTAATACTGCTCATTTCCTTTACAGGCATATTGTCTTGGAAATAGTCTGCGTTCCAATCACCATTGCCACCTGTGGACCCATAACCGTGACCTCTTTCATTCAAAAGCCAGTCGGAGAAATCCAGGTATTCCTGCTTGCCTGTCACTTGATACAGTTTCACCAAAGCCAACTCAATCTCTTCATGACCAGGTACCCAATGGCGTTTACCAGGACCAAAGATACTCATCATGTGTTGGGCCATTTTTTCGCTCACGTCTAATAGCTTGCGCTTGCCCGTAGCTTTGTAGTAGGCTACAGCAGCCTCCATCATGTGCCCCGCACAATACATCTCATGCTTCACCATGTTAGTCCAACGGTTCTCCAAACCTGTCAAAGTGTAGTAGGTGTTGATATAACCGTCTGGCTCTTGAGCAGCAGCAAATTTATCAATCCACTCATCGGCTTTCTGTTCCAAAGCAGGGTCGGGGTTGTTTACTAGCGTATAGGCAATGCCTTCCAAAGCTTTATACACGTCAGAGTCATCGAAGTAGATACCAGAGTGCTCACCTTGCCTCTTAGCGGCGTTCTCAAAGTTCTGTATGCGACCTGTTTGGTTTTCTATCTGGTCAATGCACACAGGTATAGTAGCTGTTACATGCTTCTGCAAGATGGTTGACCAGAAACTATCGTTGATTTTTACATGTGAGAAATCTACGGCCTCTATCATTTTCAGTGAGGCATTTTCCTCTGTTGGACTCTTCTGTTGACAAGCGGATAAAGTTGTCAGCAATAAAACTATGGCAACAAAACTGTTTTTCATTTCGCTTAAGGTTATTTACTCTACAAAGTTATATTATTCCTATTTATTGTCAAAATGTTTATTTGAAAATGATTATCTTTGCCATATGAATAAACTCAATAATAATATGAAAAAAACGCTGACATTAATGTTGATGGTGGCTATGCTGATAAGTTGTGGCCAAGGAGCAGATACCAAGAACACGCAAGATGACCAACTCGCATCAGCGATGAACGCTGCAGGATTGGGAAATGCTCCTAAGATGGAGCCAATAGAGGTGTTGAACTTATATGAGGGCAAGGCTCCTGGCTCTGAGTCTTGGACGAATGTGGAGGCCCCTACAGATGAGTCGGGGGATATTCTTTTCAATATATCTACACCTACACTGGCTGTTTATTTGCCTGACCCATCAGTTGCCACAGGTTCCGCTATGGTGGTATGCCCGGGTGGCGGTTTTCATCAGCTTTCCTACGTGTACGAGGGAACTAAGGTGGCTGAGGAACTCTGCATGCGTGGTATCGCTGCCTTTGTACTGAAATATCGCACTCATCCTATTGGTGATGAGAATGCTGATGGTAAAGTTGACGCACAGGATCTGTTGATAAAGTCGAATAAGGTGATGGGCTCGCTGACTCGTGAGAGTGCTACGGCTGCCTGTCTGAGTATGGAATATACCCACTTGGCTTTCCAAGATGCCGACCGTGCCATCAGTTTGGTTCGCCAGCATGCTGCAAAGTGGGGTGTCAACCCTGATAAGATTGGAATTGTTGGATTTTCGGCAGGAGCCGTTACTTCTATGCATCAGGTGTTGGAGCACTCTGAGGCTGGCAAGCCCAACTTTGGTGGTATCATTTATGGTGGATGGACACATGATGTGAAGGCCCCAGCTGATGCTGTTCCTGTGTTCCTTTGTGCTCCTGTCAATGATATCTTCTATCCCGAAGAAAGCTTTGATGTCTATATGGCATGGAGAGAAGCCAAGATGCCAGTGGAGCTGCATTATTATTCTGATTCCCAACATGGTTTTGGAGCATTTCCTATGGGCAAGTCATCTGATATGTGGATAGACGAGATGGTGAATTTCATGCGTGATATAGAGTTTGTAAAATGAAAAAGTTTTTGTACATATTGACTGCTATCTGTTTCTGTTGCTGCACAAATAATCAGCAAGAGCAGGTGTTTCATCCCCGTGCCATCACTATGTGGGACTTCTCTTGGTTGGAACGCCGCTGGCCAGGGGCAGGGTTTGAAGACTGGGGTTTGGCGCTCGATGAACTCACAGAGCGTGGCTACAATGCCGTGCGCATAGAGGCATACCCCCATCTCGTCGGTGTGGACCCAACGAAAGAGTGGGTACTTGATGAGGTGTGGAACCAGCAGGACTGGGGCAGTCCTGACCGTATCAAGGTACAGGTACAGCCAGCTCTTAATGAGTTTATCCGCAAGTGTGGTGAACGTGATATCAGGATAGGGCTCTCTTCGTGGTACCGCACCGATACCACCCATCAGGAGATGACCATCACCACGCCAGAGATTATGGCGGAGCGCTGGATCAATACCCTAAAAACTATCGACGATGCTGGGTTGTTGGACAATATCCTTTATGTTGATTTGTGTAATGAGTGGCCGGGCAACATCTGGGCTCCCTTCTTCAATGCTCAGTATCCTAAAGTGTATTGGGGACAGTGGGATGCACCTGAATCTATGGAATGGATGAAGAAAGCCATTGCCTTGGTACGTGAAGCATATCCCGACCTGCCTTTGGTGTTCTCTACCGACTCTCAGGATCTTTGGCGTTTTGACAATGACTTGAGCTATTTCGATTTGGTGGAGCATCACATTTGGATGGCCAACCAAAAGCAGGGTGAGTTCCTAAAGGCCATCGACTATAAGAACGGCCGTTTTGATCCTCAGGCTTATAAAAATGTGCAAGCCAATGCTGAGCGTGTCTATCGCGAGAAATCCGATTATTGGAATAACCTCTTACTCAACCAGATCAACGAAACGGCAGCAGTGGCAAAGCGCATAGGTAAGCCCCTTATCACCACTGAGTGTTGGGGCATCATTGATTACAAAGACTGGCCCATGCTTAATTGGGATTGGGTAAAGGATCTTTGCGAGATGGGAGTGAAGGAGGCAGCTGCCACAGGTCAGTGGGTAGGCATTGCCACCAGCAACTTCTGTGCTCCTCAGTTTGTAGGTATGTGGCGTGACATTGAATGGCACCGTCGCCTCACTACCCTTATCAAGTCATCACCCATCAACCCAGAGCTACTGAAGAGTGAAGAGGCGCAGAAGCTCTTGAAGCGGTTGTAGATATTATATTCAAATAGCTGAAACAAGTGTTTTGCACTACATTAGTTCTAAGGGGTTTCGTATGATTTGCCTATAGATTTCTTTTGTTATATGTCTATATTGATTATATTTGCATCAGATTAAAAAGTTTGACAAATGAGGCGAAACTTCCACCTTATTTTTTATTTGGTCATACTGCTATTCCCCCTGTATGTCTCTGGGGTGATGGCAGAGAATCCAACTTGTCCTATAGTCAAGGTGGAACTTGAGCGATTACCAGACTTGAACATCCCGCGCAGTGGTCATACGTTGTTCTGTGCTGGAGGAGAGATGGTGATTGCTGGAGGTCATACGTCGGGTTTTGTGCCTACACCTACGGCAGAGTATTATAGTCAAGGGCGATGGCACCTTATGCAGATGACCTATCCGCACGATAATGGTCTCGCTGTGGTGATGAAGTCAGGGAAAGTGCTTTTAGCAGGAGGAATGGAAAGTTCTCATGGTATAGGACAGTCATATGGTGTAGAGTATTATTATCCTGAAACTCATACTTTTGAAGGATTTACCATCTTGAATCAGAAGCGTGCCTTGGCTTCTGCTCTTGAGATAGACAGTGGCAAGGTGGTGGTTTCGGGCAACTGGTATGCTGATGATGCCATTGAAATCTTTGATGGAGAAAGAACTTTCACACGACTCAAGGCTGTGAACACCCAACGTAGTAGTCCCATTATTTGTCGCATCAGTGCCGATGATGCCATATTGTTCAGTAAGCTTGATACCTATGGAAAGGAGTTTGATCACATAGTAATCGACAGGCTAAAAGGTGATCCATTTACTGCACCCTTGTTTGACGACTGGCTTCCTATTAATTGGGAGTTTTCAAGCAATGAACCTGGTTTTATCGGTGACGAAAAGACAGGAGTCTATGCATATCTTTTGGCGTTGAAAAATAGACATGATGGTAGTTTAGGTATTGCCAAAGTGGAAGGCACGGAATTCTCATTATTAACCACTGCATCACCTATCCCGACGGAGGCAGGATATGGGCGTATTCAGTATTTTGGATATCTAATGGCTGATCGTCAGGCACAGCGCTGCTATGTGTTAGGCGTAGATGATGACTGGAGACTCTATGCACTTGCCGTAGATTATAGTCAGTCACCTGCACCGTTGACACTCTATCATACCGATCCTTTAGAGAGTAGGCTGGGTCCTTATATGCCTGCACTGACTCCTGAGGGTGATATTATGTTGGCAGGTGGTATTGTCGATAACAATTTCTCCCCGTTATCTTCTGTCTATCTGATGCATGTGGGAACAAAATCTGCCGCTGCTTCTTCTGGTTTCGCTTTTGGACGATGGATATGGTGGTTGTTGGCACTGTTAGTGATAGCATCGTTTGTTGCCTCATGGCTCTACCGCAGAAATAAGACAGTAAAACATGAAGAAGATTTCACTGCATTACCTAAGGACAATGCTACAGAAACACTTATGAATAGCATCCATGAAGTGATGCTCAAAGAACAGTTGTTCCGTGAAAGTGAATTGAAGGTAGCCGATGTGGCTCAACGCCTGAATGCGAATGTCAAGGATGTGGCGGAGTGCATCAAAGCTAACCGAGGTGTTACGTTTGTCCAGTTTGTCAATGGTTATCGTGTGGACTATGCTAAGCAGTTGCTCCGTCAGAATCCAGATATTAAGATTGCTGCATTATGTTTAGAGTCCGGTTTCGCCAGCGAGCGTTCATTCTTCCGCATCTTCAAAACGTTCACTGGTATGACTGCTCAGGAGTGGATGAATCAGAAAGATTAGTCTTCTTCTTTCGTAGAATTTAGGGAAAAGGACTGCCAATTTTATTTTGGCAGTCCTTTTTTTTATTTTGGCAGTCCTATGTAATTTCTTTACTCTATTTTTACAACATATCTGTGAAAATAATTAAAATCGAAAGCGTATGAAACAAACTTATGAGGCACCAGAGGTGCAAGTAATTGAGATGGAAGTGCAAGGCATGATTGCCGCCAGCACCGATGGATTAACTTTGCCAGGATATGCTCCAGGCACAGTGCCAGAACCTTAAGTGTTGAACCCTAAAAAGAGTAAGAAGTATGAAAAAGACATTACGCACTTTAATGATGGGTATGATGGCACTCATGGCTGGTAATGCCCTGACATCATGCAGCAGCGATGACGAGCCGCAGGTGGCTCAACAAGAAGGAAAGACGGGCTATGTGGAGTTCACTATTTCACGTGGAGCTGATACTCGTACCGCTTATGCTTTAAACGAAGATAAAGGACTGGACGTGACTTGGAGCGAGGGCGACAAGATGGTGGTATTCTATGAAGCACAGACTGCTAATGAGATCATCGAGGTATTTGATCTCGTCGAGGGAGTTGGTGAAAAAACTGCCAAGTTTGCAAAGAGTGACAGCCAGCTGGCAGACAAGTCTGGTATAATTGGAATTGCCTATCGTCCTAATTACGATGCCAGTAAAACAATAAGTGAATACCTCTTCGATTTTTCAACACAAGAAGGAACTCTCGAGGATTTGGGTAAATATGATTTATTCTCATTTGATGCTTCACTAGAAGAAGGTAAGATTAAACCTTTGGGTAAAAGTTTCTTCTATCCTACTATGGTCTTCCTACATTTTCCTACCGATATAGATTTTGGTACAGGAACCACCACCTCGGATTTTGTTTTCAGCGGAGGAGTGAATAAGCATGCTTCCTATTCAGAAGGGATCGAAGGTGATATCACTGTAAAAAACGTAAGCCTTACGGATGGGAAATTAGATAAGGACATGTATGTTGCTGTTTACCATACTACTCCCACATCATTTTCTGTAGGTGGAAAAACCTTCTCGCTGCCTGAGGGTTTTAATTCAGGCAAAATCTATACCTTTGCACAAGAGAATTTGAAGGATATAACCCCTCTGACTATTGAGGCCCTTGACGAAGGAACTATCACCATCAAGAATCCATATGGCCTGACTATCAAGTATAGTAAAGATGGTGGTGCTACTAAGACCACCAGCAGTGCAAATCCAATCTATATTTCTGTGAATGCTGGCGACAAAGTGCAGTTCTTTGGTGACAATGAAGCGTATGCAAAAGATGGTAGTTATAATCATACCAACATCCAGTGTTCAGGCTCCAGCAAAGTCTATGGCAATATTATGAGTCTGATTAGCTCGACCGATTATAGCAAAATAACTACGTTTACTGGTACTCGTAATTTTTACGAATTGTTTTTTAAAAATTTAGGCCTCATCGATGCCAGTGGTCTGATTCTTCCTGCTACAACGCTGGCAAGTTACTGCTACGCATATATGTTCGAAGGTTGCTATAACCTGGCCTCAGTTCCCAAGCTTCCAGCCACTACGCTAGCAGATAACTGTTACTTGGGCATGTTCTATTCATGCAACAGTCTGGTTTCAGCTCCCGAGCTTTCCGTCACCACTTTGGCGGAGTATTGCTATTATACGATGTTCTCTAACTGTACCTCACTGACCGAAGCTCCTGAACTTCCAGCCACTACGCTGGAAAAAGGTTGCTATTTGGGCATGTTCGAATATTGCACCTCACTGACCAAAGCTCCTGAGCTTCCAGCCACCATGTTGGCAGACTATTGCTACAGATATATGTTTCAAGGCTGCACAAACTTGAACTCTGTGACTTGCTTAGCAGAAAACATCGACCCCGAAAATTACACTTTAGATTGGCTCGATGACGTAGCTGCAACAGGTACCTTCTACCATACAAAAGACGTAGAGTGGCCTAGTGGCACAAGTGCCATCCCTACAGGTTGGACACAGCAGGAATACTGAGAATAATCCTAATTATTCCCTCTCTCTGAATTAAAGTGAACCCCGAAAGCAAGACAAATTGCTTTCGGGGTTATGCTTACTATCTCATAGGTTAATGCTTACTAACCCTATGACTAACGCCTGCTAACCCTATGACTAATGCTTGCTATCTCATAGGGTAATGCTTGCCATCACTGGTTTCAATATCTGCTACAGGTTGTCGCAGTATCTGTTATGGGGGTAAAGGAGATACTGCGACTGGGGATGGGAGGCGTTACGTCGCCCCATAGCAAGCATCGTGACAACCTATAGGAGGCGTCGCAGTGACCCCATAGCAAATACTGCAATAAGGAAACGGGAATATTGGGGCAAAACTGGATAAAAACTCTACTACGGGAAGAAGGACGGGCCTCCCGTAGTAGAGTGGCCGTCCTCCCGTAGTAGATGAAAAGCTTGTTTTTTTACTGTATTTCGATTCCCTTATAGAAATCAAGAATTTTAGAGCGGAAGATATATTCGTACTTCGCTTGCAACTCGTCGCTTTGAGCTTTCAACAGGTTTTGCTTTGCCTCATTGTAGGCAACGGCGGTGGCAGTACCATTCTCGTATTTCTTGCTGGTCAGCTCAAAAGATGCTTCACTGGCTGCAGCTGCTGCTTCACTGCTGGCATACTTGCTCTCGGCAGCAGTGGCATTGTACCAAGCTTGCTGAATCTCTTTATAAAGTGTCTTCTTGGTGTTCTCCAATTGCAAGGCATAGTTTTCACGCTGCAACTTTGCTGTACGTATACGATTACGAGTGGCAAAGCGGTTGAAGATGGGAATGCTGAGGCTAATGCCTACATAGCGGCTGAAGTTGTCGCTTAACTGCTGACTGAACGTGCGGTTCAAGGTAGAGTAGTAGTTAGTGCACAGACTACCATTCAGATTGATAGAAGGATAGAGGGCACTTTGTGCTATCTTGATACTCTCCTTACTTCCCTCCAAACGAGCTTGTGCTGCTTGGATAGCTGGCTTGCTCAACATAGCAGTGGCAAACACCTCATCAGGTGGGGTGAGGGGATTCAGCTGGAACGCCTGGTCGGGATCTTCCACCTCAAAGCCTTCTGGGGTCTCTAACTCTATTAATTGGGTGAGGTCAAGGATAGACAGACGATAATTGTTAAGCGATTGCACCACATTCAACTCGTCTTGCGCCACACGAGCTTTTGCTTCTGCCAGTTCGGCCACTGATGCCTTGCCAATATGCTCCAATGCCTCGATGCGGCTACACTGCTCCTGGCTCAATGCCACCTGTCCTTGTGCTACCTGATGCAGTTCTTTGTTGAACAAAGCCTGCAGGTAGGCGGAGGCAATATTGATAGCCAAATCTTCCTTTGCCTTTTGCAAATCTGCCATTGATGCCTTGAGGTTCAGCTTCGAGAGATTGTACTGACTGGGAATTTCAAAACCAGTGAACACTGGAATACTGGTGCTGAGGCTCATGTTGGTACCTCTACTGCTGGTATCGACATATTTGGTAGTGTAGTCGCCCGTATCCTCATCCTTGATAGCGGTTTGTGTACGTCCCCAATTAAAACTCTGACTACCGCTGGCATTAAGGTTAGGCAGACGAGCCCACTTGGCGGTGTTTGCCTCCACCTCGCTCTGCATTACCTTATTCTCTGCCTGAAGGATGGTTACATTGTGTGTCGTAGCATAGTCGATGCATTGACGCAATGTCCAGTTCTGCTGGGCATTAGCCTGAATGCCCAGTGCCATGATGGCTGATAGTAGTATAGTCTTTTTCATGTTCTTACTCTTCATTTATTACCAAACCTCTCACTTGTTCTTTCTCACTAATGCCACTCTTGATGACAATCTTGATACCGTCACTCATGCCTACTTCTACTGGCTGACGACGGAACTCCTGGGGAGTGCCTGCTTTGGTGAGTACATAGACAAAGGTACTGTCGCCACTGAACTCGATGGCACTCTCGGGCACAGCCAATACGTTGTCGGCACGCTCTAGTACAATCTCGGCATTGGCAGAATAACCAGAACGAATCTGCACACCCTCGGGTGCCTTAATGGCTGCCTTGATCTCAAACTGGTTGGCACCGTTTTCTTCAGTAGCCTTTGGGGAGATATATTCCAAAGTAGCATCGAACGTGAGGTTCTGCAAAGCTCCGATGGTGAGCTTTACGGGCATGCCTTCATAAACCTTGCCTACCTCCGTCTCATCAATCTTTCCTCGGAAAATTAGGTCGTTCATGTTAGCCACACTGGCAATGGTGGTACCATCGTTGAAAGTGTTGCTCATGATAACCGAGTTACCTACTTTTATAGGAACGTCAAGGATAAGGCCGTCAATAGTGGAGCGTATGAGGGTAGAGCTGAATGAAGCGCTACTCTGGGTGATGCCTTCCTTCACTATTTGAAGGTTGTCCTTAGAAGTCTGCAACTCTTCACGTGCTTGCTTGACAGATACCTCAGCTCGCTCGTATTCTTCACGGCTAATGAGTTTGTCTTTGTACAGCTGTTCGTTGCGGCCGAATTCATTCTCGGCTTGCTTGGCATTCATCTCTGCCAAACGTAAACGGCTCTCTGCTGAGTTAAGCTGCCCCAGTTCGGGAATGACCTTCACTTTGGCAATGACCTCACCAGACTTTACCATCTCGCCAGCTTCCTTATATACTTCAGCAATAATGCCAGATATCTGAGGCTTGATAAGGATTTCGTCGCGAGGCTCCACCTTGCCTGTTGCCACCGTGGTCTTCTCCAGGGTAGTGCGCTCAGGAGTGAGTACCTCATACTCCGTTACCTTGGGCAACGACTTCTGATATAGGAACACGAAAGTTCCAATAAACACAATGGCGATAAGTGCCATTACTCCATACTTCACAAACTTCTTCATATCTTGTTCTTTTTTTATTATCAACTGTAAACTATCATTCGTCCCTTATAGCGTCAATAGGTTTAATCGCCATCGCACGGTAGGCGGGTGCCAACCCAGCCAGAATGCTTAGCAGCAACAGAATGAGGCAAGTGCCGATTGCCAACCAGAACGAAACCTGCAAGTTGGTTTCACCTGTAGCTTTCTCCAGCAGATCGAGTAGTCCTACTCCGAAGCAGATGCCTCCCATGCCTGCTACGCAGGTGAGTACCATACTTTCCGACAGAATCTGCTGCAGGATATCAAATGGTCTTGCGCCAATGGCCCTGCGTATGCCAATTTCTGTGGTACGCTCCTTTACTGTCACCATCATGATATTGCTCACACCAATGGCTCCTGCCAGTAGGGTGCCTAAGCCCACCATCCATATCAACACTTCAATGCCACTCATCAAGTCGTCCACCATCTTGAAGAGTGTTTCTGCATTGATGGTTTGCACCGCTTGGTTGTCGTCGGGGGCAATGAGATGCCTCTCTCTTATGATTTGCTTGATTTGGGGCTCTACATCCTTTACATGGGCGCCAGGTTTCATGGTGAAGGCAATGAGTTCCAGTATGTTGCCATAATTATACAACCGTTGCATGGTAGTCAAAGGGATGACAATACTCTCAGGTGGGTATCCGTTAATATTGAAGTTACCATCGGTAGTTGACAGGCCAATAATCATGTAATACACGCCATCTACCTGTACATAGTGTCCGCACGGATCTTCGCCCTCTTCGAAAAAGCGCTGATAGATTTCCTTACCAATCACACATACCTTGCGTTCTTCGCGGATATCCACATCGTTAATGAATCTGCCATATTTGATGTGTTGGTCTTCTATCTTCTCGAACGAAGGAGTGAGGCCGCGAAGGTTACCGTCATCAAACTTCTTTTCCTCGAAAATGATGGTCTTACCCCATCGGGAGTTGTTGGCAGCTACTACTTCTAAACCATTAATTTTTTCGAGAGCTTCCAGGTCTTTCATCTCTAAGTTCCATCGGCGCCCCTTACGGAATCCCTTATAGGGCACTGAAGTACGATTGGAGAACACAAAACCTGAGTTGTTGGCAACGCCTGACAGTTCCCTGCTCAGCATATTCTTCATCCCATGACCTCCACCCAGCATGAACACCAGCATGAAGATACCCCAAAATACACCAAAGGCAGTGAGGGCGCTCCTGGTCTTGTTTCTGCTAATGGTGAGCAGTATCTCTTCTATGTTATCTCTATCTATTCTCATCTTGCATTCAACGCTTCAATGGGTTTAACAATCGCTGCTTTTCTGGCAGGGAACAGGCCTGCTAGGGTACCAGCAATGATCAACAGCAAGGTGGCTCCAATGGCAATGCTGATATCTACGGTGGGGTCGATGAACATCGTTGCACTTTCTTCACCTAAAGTAACGGTAGTACTGCCATAGGCCTTATTCATCCATTCGGTAGCCGCTACCCCACATACCATGCCTATATAGCCAAACAACGTAGTGATGGCAATGCTCTCCAGTACGATCAGTTTGTAAATGGAGCGTGGCTTGGCACCCAATGCCTTACGAATACCGAACTCGTGCGTACGTTCCTTGACGGTGATAAACATAATGTTTGATACGCCTACGATGCCGCTCAGCAAAGTGAAAATACCTATGATCCATAGACTTAGTTGCAACATGCCCATGGCCGTCATTACTTGTTGGTATTGGGTGAGGCGGTTGCTGACGTAAATAGCACTTTTGTCCTCAGGATCGAAGTCGTGGATGCCTGCCAGCGTCTTACGATACTCTTTCTCAAAGGCATCAGACTTCTCTTCGGTGTCAAGTCCTTCAGTGGTGGTAACAATCACGTTTACATTGTTACCTTTATTATAAATCTGCTGTAAGGTGGTGAAAGGGATGTAAGCTGGACTGTTTTGATCATTTCCCTGATCGCTGTAGATACCTGCCACCTGATAGGTCAAATCACCTGCTTTAATAAACTTGCCCAATGGATTGGTATGTTTGAAGAGTATCTCAGCAGTTTTTTCATGCAGCACAATGGCCTTACGTTTCTCCCGTATATCAAGTTGGTTGATATACCTGCCCTTCTTTATCTGCAGTGCATTGATGTGATCGTAGTTGGGATGCACACCATTGAGGCGGATGGTTACATATTCTGGTCCGTAGCTTAAAGTTACGTTGTTCTGATTAACTAAGCCACCTGTAGTGATGATGTTTTCAGGAAAGTCTTCCTCGGTAGCTTTCAAATCACGGTTATCTAATTGAATATAGCGCCCTTCCTTATAGCCTTTATACGCAGTGGTAGTCATACCTCCATATATAGTGATTGTGTTCAGAGCGTTGGTATTCACATTAGCCTGGAACGTGTGGATGATGCCATTGCCTGCGCCCAAGAGTACCAGCAGCATGAAGATGCCCCATGCTACAGCAAAACCGGTTAGTGCAGTACGCAGCTTGTTTCTGCTCAGTGAAACCAATATTTCCTGTATTAAATCTCTCATGATTATTTCATCAATCCGTTGGTGCCAAATGGCGAAGCATTATGATGCAAGTTCTCTTCTATACTTTCTATGATACCATCCTTGATATGGATAATCTTATCAGTCTCGTTGGCAACGCCACTCTCATGAGTTACCACCACGATAGTCATGCCCTCACGATGCAGGTCTTTCAATATTTCCATTACCTCAACAGATGTCTTGCTGTCTAAGGCACCAGTAGGCTCATCGGCCAGGATAATCTGCGGCTTGGTAATCAATGCACGGGCAATCGCTACACGCTGTTTCTGTCCGCCACTCATCTCGTTGGGGTAATGGTGTGCCCAGTCTTTCAGTCCCAATTTGTCAAGGTATTCCAGTGCCAACGCATTGCGTTTCTTGCGTGAGATGCCTTGGTAAAAAAGTGGCAAAGCCACATTCTCTACTGCATCCTTGAAACTAATCAGGTTAAACGACTGGAAGATGAAACCTATCATCTTGTTGCGATACTCGGCAGCTTTGGTCTCGCTCAAGTTCTGGATCAGTGTACCGTTCAGGTAATATTCGCCCGTATCGTAGTTGTCGAGCATACCCAATATATTCAATAAGGTAGATTTGCCAGAACCCGAGGCTCCCATGATGGATACGAACTCCCCCTTGTCGATGTGCAGGTCAATACCCTTCAAAACATGCAATGGAGTGCCGTTGTTATATGTCTTGTTGATGTCTTTAAGAATAATCATAGTGATCTAATTTTATGAATTAGACGTTTCGTGATGGCTAAAGGTTGCAACGAAATGATAAAAAAGAGTTGTTTTTGCTTATTTGGGCTCTACATGCACCACCACATGAGTGCCATCACCATAGTGGAGCATGAGTAGGTCTTCTACCTCAGAGGCTTTGTCGTGTGCTTCACGTAGGGATATCTGACCGTCCATGAGGATATGCAGTTCAATGGCGTAGTGGTTGCCGATGCGTCGTGTGCGCAGGTCGTGTGGCTCATCTACCCCTTCAACAGACCCTGCCAGTTGCAGAATTTCAGCCTCCACCTCATCGGGCAACGACTGCTCCATGAGGTCACCAATGCCGTTGCGCAACAAACCAATAGCTACATGAGTGATGAAGATGCCCACGATGACTGATGCTATAGGGTCGAGCACCGTCCATCGTTGCCCGAGGAAGATGGCACCACCGATGCCAATAGCGGTACCAATGGAAGATAGGGCGTCACTGCGATGATGCCAAGCATTAGCCTCAACAGCTGGTGAATTGAGCTTTCGTGCTTTCACCATTGAATAGTGATAGACTGCTTCTTTTAGTACGATTGACAGTAAGGCAGCCCACAATGCCAGTATGCCAGGTGCGGTCAGTTGCTGACCATTGACCCAACTGATGATCTTTGTCACACCATTATACAGTATACCCACTGCTACTACCAGCAATGCTAAGCCGATGATGGTCATTGCCAAAGTCTCGTATTTGCCGTGTCCGTAGTCGTGCGACTTGTCTTTTGGCTTGCCACTGATGCGGACGAAGAGGATTACAATGATGTCGGTTACAAAGTCACTGAGAGAGTGAACAGCATCGGCAATCATGGCGGCACTGTTGCCCAAGATACCTGCCACGAACTTAAAGAGCAGTAAAATAACATTCACTGCCCCTCCGATGACGGTCACCTTATATATCTCTTTGTTTCTTTCCATCGACTTCTGGTTCAAACTTTGGAAACCAACATTATCCGGTACAAAGATAATGTAAATTATGCACTAAGCATGTATATAGATGAAAAAAACAAGATGGGCGCATTGTTATTTGACCTTTTTCCCCTATATTTGTAATCATTTGGGAAGATAAGTTGTTGGAATACAGTAAAAATATATGTTATAATCAGCTGAGGTATAGAAAGGATATAAAGAGTGCAAGAATCCTTTTGCTAATCATTGCCGCTACCTTGACTACTGTTATGAGTAGCGATATCTTTGCTCAGCGCAGTCCTGTTGGCATTGTGAGTGTTCAAGACACCGTGAAAAGCATCCAAATCGGAGTTATTTCTACTGTAACTACCGATGGTGGCAGGGGATTACAATTGTCTGGCGTTTCTAGCATATCGGCACATCGTTTCAATGGCTTGCAACTGAGCAGTGTCAGTAACATTACGCAAGGTATGAATCGTGGCTTGCAGTTGTCTGGAATCATGAATGTCTCTTCTAATATGATGCGTGGGTGGCAATTGGGAGCTGTCAACTATGCTGATTCATTGAATGGCGCTCAATTAGGTGTTTTCAATATTGCCAGAAAACGGCATAAAGGATGGCAGATAGGTATTGTTAACTTGTCGTATGACAGTATAGGACATAAAGTTGGATTGGTGAATATAAGTCCCAAAACAAGAATTGATTTGATGCTTTATGGAGGTTCAGCGACTAAGACAAATATCGCTTTACGATACCGTAATCGAAGTACGTATAATATCATTGGTGTCGGTACTCACTTCATGGGTCTCGACTCCAAGTTCTCTGGCGCCCTGTTTTACAGGATTGGTCAATATACCCAATTATCATCCAAATGGAGTTTGAGCGCTGATGTCGGTTTTTATCATGTAGAGACATTTGAGAAGGAGAGCAGTGATAAGCCACAACGCCTTTATTCCTTACAGGCCCATGTCAATGCAGATTACCAATTCTCTAAACGATTGGGAGTTTTTGCTTCTGTAGGTTGGGAGGAAACGCATTACTACAGACATAATAAGAGTTACCATAGCCGTCCATTAGTAGAACTTGGATTGACATTGCGTCAGGTTCGTGATCAGCATGATACTTGGAAACGGGCATGGGAAGATAAAGTGTCGTCTATTGTGTATTCTGATTCAACGATGGCTTTGCCTGTTAAGAAACGCTACTGGCTGGCAGCTGCTGAGGTGACAGGCATTAATGTTGGTGTGCATCTCTTCGATCGTTTTGTTACTAAATCAGATTTTGCCCAGACCACCTTCAAAACTTTGAAACGCAACTTTACTGATGGAATGGTGTGGGATAACGACTTCTTCTCTACCAATATGTTTGCTCATCCATATCATGGTGGCCTTTATTTCAATGCAGCTAGGACTAATGGGTTGACATTCTGGGAGTCAGCAGCCTACTCATTAGGCGGATCGTTAATGTGGGAATTTTTGGGAGAAACAGAGCCGCCTGCTATCAATGATGTGTTTGCCACTTCGATGGGAGGTATGGCCATAGGTGAGATAACTCATCGCTTGAGCCGTATGATGCTCGATGACCATGACCGTGGTTCACGTCGTTTCTGGCGTGAGGTAGCTGCCTTCGTCGTTAATCCTATTCAAGGCTTACATCGCATTGTAACAGGAGATGCTTGGCATGTGCGACATGACCATAACCGCTATCATAATTTTAATGAACTGCCAGTCGATGTATCACTGTCTGCTGGGTGGCGCTATCTGGCTGATGATGGTGCTCTGTTCCGTGGTGTCCATGCTCCTTACCTGAATATGACGCTCAGCTATGGTACGCCAGTTGATGGCGAGCGACATACTAAACCATATGATTTCTTTGATTTTGAGAGCACCTTCGCTATCGGTGCTGGGCAGCCAATGATTAACTCGCTCCAGATTCTAGGGCGCTTGTGGAGTATGCCTATTCTAGACAAGAATGAAATGGCGGGTGAGTTTGGCATCTATCAACACTTCAATTATTACGACTCGAAGCCCGTCAAGGATGGCTCCGAACTTACACCTTACCGAATCAGCGAGGCTGCAAGCTTCGGACCGGGCTTCATTCTTTCGCTGCCGCAGGATAATGCTGCCCTTTCGAATCTGGAGCAGAGAATATTTCTCAGTGGCATCATCTTAGGTGGCACGAAGAGTGACTACTTCAATGTTATCGATCGCGACTACAACATGGGCAGTGGTTTCAGCATCAAGTCGAAGACGCAGCTCGATTTCGGCCGTTTTGGCCGTTTTGTACTCAATGCCAAATACTTTCGTATTTTTACATGGAAAGGATATGAGGGTAAGGATTTGCAAGCTTATGCAGATGGTACGAAAGATCTTCACTACCTTAACGTGCAAGGTGATCATAGTAACGCAGCTTTGTTTGTTATCAATCCTGTAATGGAGTTCCACTTGGCCCGCCAGTGGTCAGTTGCCCTCTCTAGTGCTTACTATTCTCGCCATACTCACTATAAATATTATGATAATGTGAAAGCTAATACTTTTGAAACCAAGATAGGTATAACCTGCCGCCTATGATATACAGTTGTCCTTTATCGTGATATATCTCAGATACACATGATTTTTGGTAGAAAACAATAATTCCTTACCAGTCCATAGCATCAAGATGATGCAACAGGATTCTCTAATCTAATGTTTTTTAGTAGTTGTTCTATTTGTTACTCAGATATTTCATGATACCCTGACGATACAAATCGGTTGGGTCGTTTATACTTTTCTTTGCTAGACCATTATAAATCTTGCAGAATGTCTCTACATCTGCTTATTCATTGTTTTTTGTAATTCAACAAGAAAGCGTGTAGCCTGCTGACCATCCATCTGCACATGATGAAATTGAAAAGAGATAGGCAAGGTAGTCTTGAACCAGCCTTTGCGGTATTTGCCCCATGCCATGAATGGATTGTTGTAGATGCCTGAGTATTGGTTGACGATACAGTCGAGCTCTGTGCCTACCAATGCTGACGTACCAACGATGACAGCTTCACCGTCAAGCATATCCTGGCAGGTTTGACTGCTAGTCTGTGTCAGGTACTGGTAATTGGCGTTAAACTCTTCCAGGTTGTCGTTGCTGGCAATGTCGCAGAAACTTAGTCCTCCCTTTATATTGTTTACAATCATATTGATGGCGAGGCGGTCGTATTTATACAGTTTACCATTCTCTGGCAATAAGTAAAACTCCTCCATTTTGGATGCCGTCTTGGCAATACACCAGCATAAGAGCATATTGAACTTCCATCCCTTTTGCTTGCTCAATTTATATAGACGAGTTACATCGAAAGTCTTGGTAAGCGTCACCATCGGCATGGGCGACTTCATCCAGTGCTCGAACGCCTCTTTGCGATTCGTCTCTTTAGGGTCAATTTCTTGTTTCATATCATTATTTTAATTCGTAAAAATAAAAGTCAGTCCAGCCAGTATTTTCAGCATAAAGGTGTTGTTTGCCTCTGTACTCAAAACCTAAGCGTTCGTACATTCTGTGTGCTGGGATGTTGGAAGCAAGGGCATCAAGGCGGATGGCCTGCATGCCTTTCTCTTTAGCCAAGTTGATGGCCTCAAGTATCATTTCTGTGCCAATGCCTTTGCTTTGAAAATCAGGATTGACAGCCAAGATATGTATCACTGCTGCTTTATCGTCTGCCACTTGCTGTGACCACTCAATAGCATGATAGTCCTCGCCTTGGTACATAGTGACAGCTACAGCCCCAACGATAACCTTTTCCTCTTTATATAGATACATGCTCCCTTCCTCAATATAAGCCTTAATGCCTTCCAATGTAGGGTGTTTTCTTTTACTCCATCGGGCATAAGTTGCTATCTCTGGAGTACGGTCTGTTACATCATCATAGAATGCAATGATGGAGTTATAATCTTCAATTTCAGCTTGATTCAATTTCATTTTTATGCTTCGTTATTATCAAATTATTCTTTGCATCTTCGTTATTACTTATCTCAGCGGCAAGTTTGGCACATGAATCCATTTCAGTACATTCAGCACAAGATTCATAACCCTTGCTGGTAACACACGGCTTGATTACACACATTTGATTACAAAAGAAGTATTTCACACCATCGCCCTTACATCCCGTACAATTAATTCTATCAGGAGTAATCATATCGGTATGAAACAACTCGCACCATTTACGAGATACCTCCTCACGCATTTTGTCATCATCCTTAATAGTGGCAATGCGAGCTTCACATTTCTCACAGTTAATGCCACAATATCCAATCATTTTATCCATACTACTTAGTTACTACAATTCTCAAATTTATATTCAAATCATAAGTTTAGTCCAAGTTCATAAGCCTTTTGTAAGGCATAAACTAGTATTATTATCTTTCCCATATTATTGTTCTAATGAAATGTCCCTCTTGTATGGCGGCAAACGTGGCGACGATTGCAGCGATTGAGATGGGAATGATTGACCAAAATGTCATGGGAACTGCAATGAATAGCAGGAATCCTGTTGCCTTGTTTGCAAGGGTGTGAGGGAAGCAGCAGCGCCCGTACATCACAAGTGCCGAAAGCTGATTCACGACTTTAATCGCGACAATCACTCCTGCCCACAGCCATAACCATTTCGGCAGTTCGAGTATCGGCAGAAGTTTCCAGGCACAACACGCAACGAAGCAGAAATCTGCCAAACTATCCAGCAATGCTCCAGTCCTGGTAACACACTTAAGCTTCCGAGCCAGCCATCCGTCGGCTATGTCGCTGATGCCACAAAAGATGTAAAACACCCCAAAAAGCATGCTTGACACATCGCTCAGCAGCAGAGCAATAGCCCCCACCATTCGGAGCGACGATAGGATATTCGGCAGATGTTTCATTGGTACTCAGCGAGTGTCTTAACCTCACAGCCTTTACTTTCATAATATGCGAACATCTCAGGGAGCTTCTTAATGTCGTAACTGGTAATGCAGTCGGAGAGAACATGTACAGTGAAACCTGCTTTGGCCATATTGAAACATGTTGATTTCACACAAGCTGTAGCGTCAGCACCTGCCACGTAGAACTCATTAATATCGTTCGCAGTGATGAAAGCAGAAAATGCCTCGCTTGTAAGGGCATTGCTTTTCGTCTTTACGAAGATATTGTCTGACACAACCTTCATTTCAGGCACCAGTTCCTCGCCTTTGCTATTAGGTTTGAACGTCCGCGTACCTGCTGTGGTATTATTATGTTTGATATAGACAATGTACATTCCCTTAGCCACGGCCCATTCTATGGCGACATTGATGTTGCCGATGATGTCCTGATAGTGCTTGGTGATGTCGTTCTGAATGTCAATAACGACAAGTGCTTTGATGTTCATCATTTACTCAATCACAAAACTACGTGGATAATAATCGCTGTAGAAACGGCCATCGATGGCGGTGAACTTCAGTACGCAATAGTTAGGGTCGGTCACACCGCTAGGGTAGTATTGCTCATCACCCTCGTGCCAGATCATTTCTTTCGAAGTGGCATCAGTCAGCACCTCCATCGTACCTCTGAGCATCATGCCTTTAAATCCTTTGGCATCGCAAAAATAAATGCTAGCCTTAGGGTTAACCTTGTATTGAGCCACACGTATTGAGAACGTGTTGGTCGTAAAGTAGAAGGTTTTGATACCCTCACGCTTGCGTGGCTTCAACATGGCCTTGGTCCAAGGAAAACCTTCTTGGTCTACGGATGAGATGTAAGCGATGGGCAGTTTGTCGGCCATCTGGGCAATGAGTTCCTTAACGCCTGCCAAAGCAGGGTTAACATTCATGGTTTCATCGTTACTCACATCCAACGTTTGGCGCCAACGTTTCAGCTGTGGGAAATACGTTTTCATCTGGCCGATATACTCCTCTTTGGTGATGGGTTTCTCCAACCCCTCGTTTACTGCACTAACAAACTGCGCACAATGTTCGATCATCTCTTCCATCGTGCAGTCTTGTAGGAACTGGCCATCCTTGTAGCAGTACATGCAGTAATCTTTGTTTTTTGTGCCGTCGGCATTGGTGCCGAGAACTTCTTCTGTTAGCGGCATGCCGCAACTCTGACAAAATTTCATTTCTTTATTCATACTCTTTTGTTTATTTGATGCTAAAGTACCTTCTTTACGCCAGGAATCATCCGCAGCAACCAGGTGAGCACAAACGATACGATGGTGGTGAAGATGCCGATGAACACAAATTTACCAAAGGCACCCATCCAGATGCTGTCAGCCGTATTCTGCAAAGCTATCATCAGCAGTAGATGGAAGATGTAGGCTCCATATGACTGGGCGGCACACCACCGCCAGAACTTACTGTCACAATTGCCATATTCTCGGAACAGCCAGAGCAGTCCGAAACTAATGAATACGCAAAGTAACGATTCGTAGATGCCGAACCACCGAGCTACAAAGTCGTTCCAAACCCCACCATTGCGCAAATAGATGCCCAATGCTAAAGCACATCCAATCGCAAGTGAAATTGCTCCTGTTGCGTTGGTCATCTTTTCAAGCCAACCAAATCGACGCGCCAAAATACCGATAACGAACATCATGACATATTGCAGATAATGAGCTGGTTCCATCGGTAAGGGGATGATACCAAAAGGCCATATCCAATGATCCTGTGGAGAAACTTGCCGGATGAAATAACTGCCTATGCCCATCACACCGCTAAATAGTAGAAGTCCTATGATGGTGGGTTTTGACGAACAACCGCCACAGACTGGCTTACAAATTAGTCGTATTAGGGCATAAATCAGACAGAATACAAGCAAGCTCTCAATATACCACATGTGAGCAATCTCAAACTTGCCAGACAATACAGAAATCAGTCCACCCATCACCAAAAGCGGAATACCCAGGCGGATGAGTTTCTTTTGCACAAACGCCTTAGCTCCCTGCTTGTCGAAACTCGCGGGTACAAAATATCCTGAAATCAAAAAGAAAAGTCCCATAAAGAATGCCGCATTGACCGAGAAAAAATGCCATATCCAAGGAATATACTCGGCAGAGTTACTGGGATGATAACCCCAGTCACCACCATCACCGTATGCTTGACCAGCATGGTGGAATATCACCAATAACGTCAGGCACACCTTCAGATTGTCCAGATATAAAAGGCGTTTCTTATTCATATTTATTTCAAGGCTCCGTAATTCAAATACTCCATTATTCCTTTATAATAGAGCTCTGCTGGGTCGTTGATGTCGTCTTTTGAAAGGCGGTCGTATATTTGGCAGAATATGTGCACATCAGCCTTTTCGAAGTCAGAGAATTCAGCAGTTTCCTTACCTTCAATCTTGCAGTTATACCAACAGGCTAAACTCTCAAAGGCACTCCAAGGCACATAGGTAAGGTCTTGCTCTGAGTTCAGCTCCCGTGTATAGTCCTTCATTTTCTCTAAGATAGGGGATATGCTGTCCTGCATCAGGAAGATGCCGAATTCATGGCTGAACATCGCCAATTGGAAATTAACGTCCTGATTGTACCAAACAGTATTGGTCGTGTCGTTCAGATTATTGTATGAAGGTCCTTGATCGCCTGCGCGATACAGCAACCAATGATAATCGCCCCTATGCCAAGTATAACCCGTTACTTGCTCCCAATCCTTTACCAGACTTTGCTTTGCCAACTTTTGGCTGAGCATTTTTTGACGCTCTTCCATATCGACCTTCACCTTAGAATAAACATTTTTCAAATAATCATCGTAATGGTGAATATACACCTTGGCAATAGCCTTGACAGCAGTCATCATGTCGGCAGGGATATTGCGCTCTTCGCCCTCATTAACAACCCTATCCATTACCACCTGCATGCTTTCAGCATTGGAGATGCTCTCTCCAGCAACACCAAAGAAGAATGGCCCAGCTAACATGCCTCCCTCGCCTTGTCCGAAGGTCAAATAGTCCTTGTATTTTTGCAACGTATCAATAGCTGTCTTCGGTAATGTGCCGCCATATTTTTCAGCATAAACCGAGTCAGAGAATCCCAATTCCGCCAGCGTGTAAAGATGCGTTACATAGTTTACCTCAGGACGAATCTCAACCAGTATCTGTATATCGTCATTTCGCTCCTCTGCATTACGGCTGGCACATCCGTTTATTATGGCCAATGCGCATCCTAGCAAAAATAAAGCATATAATTTATTCATCATATTAGGTTGCTATTTTCTCCATCGTTTTAACATCGGGAAGAAACCACGCATCATTTGCTTGTATTCCTCTTTGGTCATGGGCTTGGGCATCTGCTTGTTTACCTCATCTACAAACTGTGCACAGTGATCAATCATCTCATCCATGGTGCAGTCCTGCAAAAACTTTCCGTCCTTATAGCAGTATTGGCAATAGTCAAAGTTAGTACTGCCATCTGCGTTCATGCCGCAGTCCTCATTCTTTGAAAGTGGCATACCACAACTTTGGCAGAACTGAGGCAATTGGCTTGGCTGCAAGTTTTTCTCCTTGTTGGGGAAAGTCGCTTCGTAGGCCTCGAAAGCCTTTGGATTTTCATCTGCCACGAAATAACCCTTAGGAGGACAGTAGGTGGCTTCTGTTATTCCATTTGATTTCAGCCACCCTGAGATTAACTCTTGTGCAAGGAAGTAAGGCACAACTGCATCCTTCGGCTCGGTGTGATAATGGATGTTCAGCTTGCTAGCGAGGTCGAAACCTGCATGTTTGTAGAAATCGAAGTTACCCTCCATGCAGATAAAGCCAATGCCTATTTCACGAGCTTTCTCTAAAGCAAACTGGAGCAGTTTGAGCCCATAGCCTTTGCGCTGATAGTCAGGATGGATGCTGATAGGTCCAAAGGTCCAAGACGGCTTGCGATTACCATTATTGAGTACTAATTCTGCTTTTGAAAACATCACATGACCAATAATCATATTATCTTCTTCCATCACTAAATCCAACTCTGGGATAAAGTCAGGATTCATTCTATATTGATTAAGCACATAATGCTCCGTACATCCTGGACGATAAACATTCCAGAATGCTTCACGCGTAAGGTTCTCCACCTCACGATAATCTTTGGGCTGTTCTATTCTGATATTCATTGTATATTTTTTATTCGGTCTAATCTCATGATCTTTACGGGTTGATTGTTACCATGATAGAGATGACTGCACCAGTTAATATCTCCTGTATCATAAAAGCCACATTTCTCCATTACCCTACCTGAGGCAGGATTGTTGATGAAGAAATCGCTCCATAAGGTTTGGAAACCTTTCTCTTTGAAGCAATAGTCTATCAGCAGCTGCAATGCCTCCGTGCAGATACCTTGGTTCCAATAGGGCTTAGCCACCCAATAACCAGCCTCTGCATCGTTTTCACCAATGTTGATGTTGCTCTCGCCAAAAGTATAGTAGCCAATGCACCCAATGGCCTCACCTGTGGCTTTCAACTCGATGGCCCATATATGGTCACTATGAAAGATGGTGTGGATAATATGTAGACTTCCTTCAATACTCGTATGAGGTGGCCAACCTGCACGAGGCCCTACGTCAGGGTCGGATGCATATTTGAAAAGTGCTTCTGCATCGCTATCTCGCCAAGGACGTAATAAAATGCGATCAGTTTCCATCATGCAAATTTATTTATATTGTTCCACAAAATCACGTACTAAGCGGAAGACAGGTTCATAACTATCGAAAACAGCATTCTTCCAGTTGTCGTGAATGGTGTGGTAGTACTTAAATGCATCGCCATTTTCATTTTCTATGAAGATGCAAGGCACATGGCGTGTGGCAAAGGGGTAGTGGTCGCTATTACCAGCCAGTTCTCCACGATTCAATGCCTTGAAATGGTGTTTTTCATTGTTGATAGTCTCAAACAAAGTAAATCCTCTCATACCTTCATCGCTAACCTCGCAATATGCTACAGGGTTGTTGTCACCTATCATATCGATATTGAAGAGATACTTAATCTGCTCTAACGACACGATGGGGTGGTTGGCAAAGAACTCTGAACCTCTAAGAAAGGCATCCTCTCCAGAAAAAGCAATGAAGTACATATCGTATGCAGGACGATGCTTGGCATAGTAAGCGGCCAATGTCACAATGGTGGCAGTGCCTGATGCGTTGTCGTTTGCGCCAGCATAGAATACCTTCTTGCCTAGGTTGCCTAAATGATCGTAATGGGCAGTAAAGACATAACAGCTGTCGTGGCGAGTCCCTTCCACTTTGGCAATGACGTTGAAACACTCGTAGTCCTTTAAGAACTTGTTCTCAATGTTGGGACTAATGGTCTTGGCATCCTTAGGAAAACGATAGGGTACCCACATGATGGGCTTGTCGATAACCTTTTCTCCATAGGCCTTGTAAAACTTCAGCGGTTCTTCCCATGTGAAAAGGATGCCTGCATTGGGCGCACCGTCTTTTTTCTGCAGACGGGAGAAATCTTCGCGATGCTTGTAAGAGAACATAAAGTCGCACACTACAAAGGCATCCTTATTCTCTGGCCGTTCTAAGTCCTGGAATATTTTGTTGGCATCATAATGCAGGGTGTCGATGTAATAGAGAGGGAAGGTGCCCTTGATACCAGGCGCATACTCACGCATGGTGAAATCTACACCAGGAATCTGCTTCTTGCCATCGACTGACAGTTTCATCTTGCCTGAAAAGGTGTTAATGTCCAGCTTGAAAGGCTGGCAAATCACCTCGTCAACTCCAGCTTTCTCAAATTCCTTCTGCAGGAACTTACCTGCCTTATTAGCACCGTTCTTGGCATAGCCTCTACCTTGATACTTGGCAGAACTAAGTTCCTTTACTACTCGTTTATAAAGTGACAGATCTTGTCCGTACAATTGTACAGTGACTAATGCTAACAGCAGTAACAGTGTTCTTTTCATATGCATCGTTTTTATGCTTTTACAGCAGTTTTTTTCTCTCCCAATACACACCAGCGGATGATAGGTATACGATGAAGTAGCTCATACGTCAATGGTGATAGTGTGAAGACAGCAACTGTCAAGATGAGATACATCGCCACTGGAGGTAAATTCGTATATGTTTTCATCATATAGCCCAGACCGCCAATAAACAAATAATGAACTATGTAGATGCCGAAACTGGAACGTGTCATATAACTGGCAAAGCTACCTGTATAATCAAAGCAGGCGCTGAACCATCCCATCATTGCCAAGCACATCAGCCAACCGTAAATGCAGTTAAGCGGACTGCCTAGATATTGAGGTGATGTGTTATTCTCACCAAAGGTGGTAACAATTAATATGATGCCACTCAATACAGCACCAACCATCAATGGAATCCAAGCTTTAGTAACTTTCTCCTGCACCTCGTCGTGCGAGAATACGAAATAGCCCAGCAGGAACGGCACTACATAGAAGAAGGGCTTGTATAAGTTCCAAAGGCCGTCGGCAGTCTCTGGACGTGGCTCTGTGATGAGTGTCTGCTCGCCGAGCCAGAAAAGCATACCTAAGAGCACGATGCCTGCTATTCCTATTTTACCGCACCAATTCCAAAACTTGTCCTCTTTATCCAGTACACGCACCAGAAGTAACACTAAGCAGAACAGCCACAACACTTGGATAAACCAAAGCGGACCTGTGCCGGAAATAGCCATAATAAAATACTTTGCTATAGCTGGGAGACCTTCGAATACGCCTAGCCTTGCTGCTACGGCAGTGTTGAAATAACCTATTATCCAGTGGAAAACGAGTAGGCCTATAGTGCTTGGCACTAGTAATTTTCGCGTGCGCGCCTTGAACCAAGTTTCGCCGTCTATTATATTTAAAGCATACTTAGAACTTACACCTGCTAAAAGAAACAACAATGGCATAAACCACGGGTAGAGGATATACATTACTACATCCTGATATTGTGGATACTCAGGGTATTCACCAAAACCGCCTATACCGCCAAACACTCCTTTATTGTTATAGAAATATATCACATGGTAGAATAATACCAATAGCACTGTTACCCAGCGCAAATTATCAATCCAATGTTTTCTCATCGTTTTCATCATTATATTGCATTTGCAAATATACAATTATTTATGATAATATATCTTACATTCTCGACTTTTGGTCTGTGCCAGCACCCGTACCACGATACTTGCTCTGTGCAGCGTTGAAAGTATAACGTACAGAGAATTTCACCCTCTGTGTATCCATCATGTTGTTCTGGCTGATGGTATGACTGCCGAAGTCGCTGTCTACATTTGTCTTGGCGGTGTGAGTCAGGTCATTGCCTTCTATGCGAAGCACAAGGGAGTTGTCTTTCAAGAGAGTCTTTTGCACAGCAGCCGTCAGGTTAAAGAACGCATCCCTCATATAGATGTTTTGCGTGTATCCCTTAGTCTGCATCAACCCTCCCAATTCGAGTTGCCAACCACCATTCAGTCTGAAGGTGTTGTTCAGCTGCATAACGCCTATTGGCTTGTCGTTGAACTTGGTCTCGCGGATACCTGAAGACGTACGGGGATCTGGAGCATTGATGGTGAGCCACTGTTTCTGTATGCCTAAGGTGTAGCTCATAGTCCATGGGCCAATGGTGTGGTTAATCATACTATATACCACAAGCATACGGAAAGGAGTATCGATATTGCGGGGCTTCACCAGTATCACACCTTCATCGTTGTAAGGTGATGACCAGGTCATTATTGGATCATTGGTGCGTGAATAGTTCACCATGAAGGTTAGGAACTTCCATACAGCTGTGGCACTCACGTTGTGAATCAACTCAGGCTGTAGCTGGGCATTGCCGCTCTGCAGCAGATAACGGTTGTCATAACTGATGGCACTTGATAGTTGCGCATAGTTGGGGCGGCGTGTCCTTGCACTATAATTCAGCATCAGTTGTACTTTACCCATCCTGCCTGCAAATGAAATGGTAGGAAACCAGTTGCTATAGTTGCGAGTTAGATTATTGGCAGGTGTCACTGCGTCAAGATAAGTGTAATGTACGTTCTCGTAACGTATGCCTGTGCTGATTTGACCAATCTTTGGAAGGTTGAAGCCATAGTTGGCAAAACCTGCATAAATATCTTCTTTTACTTCAGCTTTAGAAGCAGGGATTTCGATGCCAGTTATGGCATAATTGTCATTCCTACGAGAGAAAGACTCTTCAGTTCCCACTTGTAACTGTCCTTTCCATATAGGATAGGATACAATGGCCTTGGCGGCATAGAGATGACTGCTGTTCTCGCTATGACTGTGTATTTCGGCATCATGAGTCATGGAACTCTTTTCTATTGAAACCGATTTTGCAGAGCTCTCTGACCCATAATAGTCTAGATTCACGTCAAGTCCCAACTTAGAGCCAATGGTGCCGTTGTAATACAGATTCACTCCCATATTATAAGGAGTCTTCTCGCCGATACGGTCTTCAGAGCTGGTGGTCAACTTGTCAATCAGTACGCCATCTTCAAACACTGTGTCACCAGTGTTCATTTCTGTTTTGTGGCTTAGCTCTTTTCCCCACTCAAACTTACCTCCCACAAAATGCTTTTCATCTATCTGCCAGTTCACTCCGGCATTACCATATAGGCTTTGTCCTATATAATCCAGTGACAGGTCACTGTTGTTATCAATCTGATGTTTGCCGTAAGTTTTCCTATTAATCTCAGCAATCTGACGGGAAGTGTTCCTGTTATAATTGATACCAGCAAAGAAATCCACGCCACCAGTACGGTAGTTCATATTGAAGGCAGCAGAGGGGTCATTTCCTTTACTCCATTGCAACGACTGAGAGTCTGAAGCGTTGAAGTTGAAACCGAAACCTTCGCCTTGCCTGCGGATGGTACGGATGCGCACTACGCTGCGTACAGTAGCATCATATTGTGCACCAGGATTCGTGATTACTTCCACGCTCTGAATCTCGTTACTCTGCAATCGTGATAACTCAGAAGTATCTGTAATTTTACGACCGTTTATATATACCAGTGGGGAGCCCTTACCCATTACTTCCAACCCGTTAGGTCCTTTGATAAGACCAGGTGTTTTCGCCAACACGTCGTCGGCAGTACCGACATTCTCCAGTACAGATCCCTTGACGTTTGTCTGTAATCCTTCACCTGTTAGCTTGGTCTTTGGTAGTTGTGCCTTCACAACTACCTCACCTAACAGTTGAGAGTCTTCTGTTAGTACAATGGTAAGTCCGTCAGCAGCTGACTTGTAGGTCGTTTGATATCCAATGCAAGATACTTGAAGTAGTCCGTCGTTTTTGTTAGTTGCAATCTTAAACAACCCTTCGTCATTGGTCACTGCACCCTGTACAAAAGACGAGTCGGGCAGTGATAATAAAACTACATTTACATACGGAATAGGTGTGCCTTGCGTATCTGTTACTCTTCCCCCAATGTCATGTGTCTTAGCTGTAACGCCAATTGTCATCATCGTGGCAGCCATCAATGCTACCAATTTCATAAATATATTCTTCATTGTTGTAGTAAATATTAATAATTCATTTCTCGCTTTTCACTATTCATTCTTTTATTGCTACCCCACCGAATATGTTGCTTGCTATAATATGCAGGCATGGCGCCTTGGGGTCAGTACTTTTTATGGCTTCATTACCCACACCGCCAAAGAAACTACGACTTTTTACCTCAATATTGATGGTAGGTGGCACGAATAACTCAACGCCACCAAAGCAGGTGCGGATGTCAATTTCCTCGTCTTCATTGATAACGGCATTACGCAAATCCAAACGGATACCACCGAAAGTTGCTTCTAAACGTGCTCCGTGGAAAGTCTCACCCTTATAGATGTACTCGTCACCACCAAAGCTGGCAGAACAACTGATGCGTTTTCCATCCTCGTTGAGGGGCAATGGACGTTGCAGCCATTGGTCGTGATCATTTCTGAATCCATCGATGATCAACCAGCATCCTATATATAATAGGACAAAGAGAGCTAAATACAGTTCCAGGGGATCTGATGATTCATTCTCCAACCAACTTAGATGGATGAGGCCCAGCATAACAGCTAGTTTGAGTGAAAAACCAACTACCATGACTATGCCGATAACAATCTTCAGTCTCTTTATGAAATAATTGTTGGCATGATAGCCCTTAAAGCCTTCAAAGATGAGGTGAAGGCCCACAAAAATGAGAATTGCAATAGCGAAATAGTATGCGGCAGGTTCTTTGGTAGCATTCTCCAGCCAACTCATATGCATGATGCCCCACATGGTAGCCAATTTTAGCAGACTGGCTAATACTAATACGACACCAATAATACCTCTGAAAGTAGATTTCGTTTTCATAACGTTGTATTATAATTGTTAGACTTTTTTCTCTATTGAAAGTTGCAAGTTATCTCGCTTCTCACTGGTACAAAAGTAGAGTGAGATAAAAAGACCTCCAAATTTCTGGGATATATGGCGGATGTTTGTGACGAATGGTATTATTCTGGGATGAATAGCGTGACGAATGGCTTGCAGTAATGTATTTTTATCATATCTTTGCAACCGATATGAGTAGTAGTATACAAGAAATACTTCGCGTTCGCATCGTCAGTTGTCTGTTTGTCATACTGGCTTTGGCGATATTCAAACCTTTTGGCCTTGATATGTGGCAATGGGAAGCATATATGCATCTATTGAATATCTTTGCAATGGGTGTCGTAGTGTGTATGTTCTCCGATTTGGTAATGAAATACATTGTGGGCATGCCTGCATCCCAAGACCAAGGGGTAGATTATATCATACGACGTAATCTTTGGTTTCAGCTTATCAACACACCTTTAGTAACATTCATGATTTGCCTGTATCGTCATTTCATATTGAGCAATAAGATAGAGGGCAATCAACTTTCTGTGAGCAATTTTTTGGAAACACTGCTGATTATAGCTTTTTGCTCCTTTGCCATAGGCCTTTATTGGCGTTTCAAGTATCGTAGCAGATACTTAGCAGCAGAATTAGAAGAAACACGCTTGTTGAACGAGCAACTGCAAAAGATGCAGCAAACAGCATTATTGTCGGTGAGTGTGCCTTATGATGCTGTAACGAAGGAACAAAAGGAGGCTGCTATTTCATTACCTCAAAATGCTGCCATCAAACTTACAGGTACAACCAATGACAGTATCAGTCTTCAAATATCTGATCTGTTATATGTAGAGGCTGTTGGCAACTATGTGAAAGTGTTTCATTTATGCGACGGCAAAGTACGTACCGACATGCTGAGAGCTACTTCTAAGCAGATAGAAGATGACTTGCACAGCTATCCCATGATTATCCGTTGTCATCGAGCTTTCATTGTCAATCTTCAGCAAGTAGAGCAGATTATATCCAAATCGGGCAGCATGCAACTGCTTATCAAGCATTGTCACGACTATCTTCCTGTATCACGTAGCAATATGGCGCAGATTAAGGAAACTATCAAGAAGTTGTAAACATCAAAAACAAGTATTTGTGTTTTCGCTGCTCCAAAATTTGTTTCTGCTCTTGACTTTTCTTAACTTTGCACACCTAATATAATATTAGTTTTATGTCAAAGAAGAAACAACTACTATTGATGTGTGGCGTGTCATTGCTCACCGCATTGGTTATGCTGGCAATCTTGTTGCCAAATATATCAAAAGAAGAACCCAAGCAGGCTGCAGTAGAGAATCAGGTGGAAAAAGATACATCTATTCATGACGGAAAAGACTATGCTGTGGTGAATCTCTCAGTATGCAACCTCAGACAGACACCGAATTTTACTGCAGAAATGAGTACGCAGGCCTTGTTGGGTATGCCTGTAAAAGTTTTGGCTTTTGATACGTGGTATGAGATACAGACCCCTGATGATTATACAGGATGGGTGCATCCTGTGGGTATCTGGCGTATGACAAAGGCTGAATATGATGCATGGAACAAGGCCGATAAGGTGACAGTTGTTCAGCATTTTGGTACAGTATATTCCGAAGCGAGTGAACAATCACAGACAGTATCCGATGTGGTGGCTGGCGATCGTCTCAAGCTGACAGGTAAGGTGAAGAACTATTATCAAGTGGAGTTCCCCGATGGCCGTCAAGGTTTTATCTCAGATAAGATGGCTCAGCCCATCAGTGAATGGCGAAAGGGCTTGAAGCAGGATGCGGCATCACTTATTCAAACGGCCTATACCATGATGGGTTTCCCTTATATGTGGGCTGGTACTTCCTCAAAAGGAATGGATTGCAGTGGATACATTCGTAACATCTACTACATGCACGATATGATTATCCCTCGTGATGCATCTCAGATGGTGAAGGTTGGGCAACATATTGACATTGCTCCTGACTATAGCAATATCGAACCAGGCGACTTGATTTTTTTCGGACGTAAGGCAACGCCAGAGCGCAAAGAGGGTGTTTCACATGTAGGTATGTATCTTGGCAATGGTCGTTTCATCCACTCGCAGGGCAATGTGCATGTAAGCAGTTTGCTGCCAGAAGACGAACTCTTTGATGAGATGAACCTCAACCGTCTGCTTTATGCTGTTCGCATACTTCCGTATATTAATAAAGAGGCAGGACTGAATACTACTGACAAAAATCCCTACTATAATTAATAATATCAATGACTGATAGACGAACTTTCCTGAAAACTGCCGGATTGGTAGGAGTAGGTGCCGCAGTAGGACTTGCCATCAACAGGTGTAAGCGCGATGAGATATCCGCCCCGAATATCAATCATGGGACGGGTGCTCGTATGAAACTCCGTTTCTTCCCTTATGAGCTAAAATTGAAGCATGTCTTTACTGTGTCATCTTATTCTCGTACCACAACGCCTGATGTGCAGGTGGAGATAGAATATGATGGTGTAACTGGCTACGGTGAGGCATCTATGCCGCAGTATTTAGGCCAGACAGTCGAGAGTGTCAGCGCATTTCTGAGTAAGGTAAATCTTGAACAGTTTGACGATCCCTTCAAGATGGAAGAGATCCTTACCTATATTGATGGTCTGAGCGATGCAGATCCTGCTGCTAAGGCTGCTGTGGACATTGCATTGCATGACTTGGTCGGCAAACTATTAGGTGCTCCTTGGTATAAAATATGGGGATTGGACAGAACCCTTGCTCCCAGCACCACATTTACTATTGGTATTGATACACCAGAGGTGGTGAGGGAGAAGACGAAAGAATGTGCTGACATGTTCAATATATTGAAGGTGAAGGTGGGCTCTGACCATGACAAAGAAATGATTGAAACTATTCGCGAGGTAACAGACTTGCCTATTGCAGTTGATGCCAATCAAGGATGGAAAGATAAGGAATATGCTCTCGAAATGATTTATTGGCTCAAAGAGCATGGTATTGTGATGGTGGAACAACCCATGCCCATTAACCAATTGGACGATACAGCCTGGGTGACCGAACACAGTCCGCTACCTATCTTCGCTGATGAGTCTTGTCAGCGGCTCAGGGATGTGGCCGGCTTACAAGGTGCTTTTCATGGAATCAATATCAAACTAATGAAATGCACAGGTATGCGTGAGGCATGGAAGATGGTGAACTTTGCCAGGGCTTTGGGGATGAAAGTGATGGTGGGATGTATGACGGAAACCTCGTGTGCCGTTAGTGCGGCTGCTCAGTTGTCTCCTGCTGTTGACTTTGCCGATTTGGATGGAAATCTGCTCATTTCTAATGACAGGTTCAAAGGCATGCAGGTGGTGGAGGGCAAGATTACCCTGCCAGAACTGCCAGGCATTGGCGTGACTTTGACATAAATTCCTGTCATTTGCCTTACAAAATGTAAAAATGTCATACTTGGCCGTTAAGCCCTGTTAAGCTATTTGAGTATTTAGTTAAAAGAGGACAAAAATAAGTGACAAAAGATACAGGGGAAAGAAATTTGCCGTTATCTTAGCGTCGAAAAGTTAAATCAAACGTAAAAATTAACATTTAAGGTAGAAGAAATATGAAACAGACAAAAACTTTCTTAGGCATTGTGGCAATTGTATTGCTGAGTGCAGGGGTGGCAGGTGTGACCACCTACAAACTAATGGAAAAGAATCAGCCGGCAGCTACTTTCACAGACTTGTTTGAACAGAATGACAATATGCGACTGGCTTCTTTCAATGGAGCTGATGCACAGCCCGTTGATCTGACTGCAGCAGCTGAGGCTTCTGTACATGCGGTAGTGCATATCCGCTCTACCCAGTTGAGCCGTAC
Source organism: uncultured Bacteroidales bacterium (assembly GCA_902779085.1). GTDB lineage: Bacteria > Bacteroidota > Bacteroidia > Bacteroidales > Bacteroidaceae > Bacteroides. The sequence continues at coordinate 206,551 of CACYZY010000001.1, forward strand.
GCAGACTGTACAGGATATGCCTGACATCTTCGACTTCTTCTTCGGAGATGGCCGTGGTCAGCAACGTCAAATTCAGACCCAGCCTCGCGTAGGCTTTGGCTCTGGCGTGATTATTTCTAAAGACGGTTACATCGTTACCAATAATCATGTGGTAGAAGGTGCCGATGAGATTGTTGTAAAACTGAATGATGAGCGTGAGCTGAAGGGACGCCTGATTGGTACCGACCCAGATACAGACTTGGCTTTAGTTAAGATTGAAGGCAATGACTTCCCAACTCTGCCTGTAGGCGACTCTGAAGCATTGAAGGTAGGCGAGTGGGTACTGGCAGTAGGTAATCCTTTTAACCTCAATTCAACCGTAACAGCTGGTATAGTAAGTGCCAAAGCTCGTTCATTGGGACCTACGGCATCTAACGGACAAGCAGCCAATATTCAGTCATTCATCCAGACTGATGCTGCCATCAACTCAGGTAACTCTGGTGGTGCATTGGTAAATGCTCGTGGCGAATTAGTGGGTATCAACGCTATGTTGTATTCTCCTACTGGTGCTTATTCTGGTTATGGTTTTGCCATTCCAACAAGCATTATGACGAAGGTAGTAGCTGACTTGAAGCAGTATGGTACCGTTCAGCGTGCATTGCTGGGTATCCGCGGTAATACATTAGGTACTGACCTGACCATGAGCGAGGCACAGGCAGAGGAGATGAAGAAGAAGATTGATGAACTGGGTGTAAAAGATGGTGTCTATGTAGCAGATGTTGTTGAAGGTGGTTCTGCTGCTGGTGTCCTGCAAACTGATGATGTTATCACAGCTGTAGACAATAGGAAAGTGCATAAGTTCAGTGACCTGCAAGAGGCTTTGGCACAGCATCGTCCTGGCGATAAGGTGAAGGTAACCGTTATTCGTAAGAAGAGCGAGAAGACCTTCGACATCACGTTGAAGAACTCACAGGGTAACACCAAGGTGGTGAAGAGTGCTGATATGGAAATCTTGGGTGCAGCTTTCCGTGCTATCTCCGATGATACTAAGAAGCAGCTCAACCTGAGCTATGGTTTGGAAGTTACTGGCGTGAACAAAGGCAAGATGCAGGATGCAGGCATCCGCAAGGGTTTCATCATCCAGAAGGCTAACAACGAGACCATCCGTTCAGAGGAAGATTTGCAGAACGTGCTGAAGCAGGCTACCCAATCTCCTGAGCAGGTGCTGTTTATCTCAGGTATCTATCCAAGTGGCAGACGTGCTAACTACGCAGTTGACCTGAGCCAAGAGTAAATTAACTATTTCCCAACTCTCCTCATTGTAAGTTAGAGGAGTATCAGGGCAGGGAGTATGTAGATATAAATATATCTGAGTGCCGACAAAAAAAGTCGGCACTCTTTTTGGGTTTTATAAATTTAATACCTACTTTTGTACCCAAATTCGGTTTTTTTGAAAGGATGAGACAATTAAAGATTACCAAAAGTATCACCAATCGCGAAAGTCAGTCACTTGACAAGTATCTGCAGGAGATAGGTCGTGAAGGATTGATTACTGTAGAAGAAGAAGTTGATTTGGCTCAGCGCATCCGAAAGGGTGACCGTGAGGCTTTGGAAAGGCTGACACGTGCAAATCTGCGTTTCGTTGTGTCTGTCGCTAAACAGTATCAGAATCAAGGTCTTAGTTTACCTGACTTGATTAACGAGGGTAACCTCGGATTGATTAAGGCAGCAGAGAAGTTTGATGAAACGCGTGGTTTTAAGTTTATCAGCTATGCCGTTTGGTGGATACGTCAGTCAATCTTGCAAGCTCTTGCCGAACAGTCTCGTATCGTACGTCTGCCCTTGAACCAGGTGGGCTCGCTGAATAAAATCAGCAAGGCTTTATCAAAGTTCGAGCAGGAGAACGAGCGTCGTCCGTCGGCTGAGGAACTTGCAGAAACGCTGGATGTTCCAGTAGACAAGGTGGCAGATACCCTTAAGGTATCAGGCCGTCACATCTCTGTAGATGCTCCTTTTGTGGAAGGAGAGGACAACAGCTTGCTCGATGTGTTGCCAAATGACGATTCTCCAATGGCCGACCGAGAATTGGTGAACGAGTCTCTTGCGAAGGAAATTGATAGAGCGCTTTCTACGTTAACCGAGCGCGAAAAGGACATTATCCAGATGTTCTTCGGTATCGGTCAACAGGAAATGACATTAGAGGAAATCGGCGACAAATTTGGTCTCACACGTGAGCGTGTCCGTCAGATTAAAGAAAAGGCAATCAGAAGATTAAGACAAAGTAATCGTAGTAAGTTGCTCAAGGCTTATTTGGGATAAATAGCCATATCAATTCCAAAAAAGATTAAAAACCGGTGTTCCTGTGTAGGAATACCGGTTTTTTTTCGTACCTTCGCAACGTTAAATATATTGACCATTGAAAGTTATGAAACTGATTAAAATATTAATATCAATCATGATGGTTTTTGGCATAGCACAGGCATCTGCCAAAGAACCCAAAGCTTCTAAGAATACTGTTGTCTATATTGTGGGTGTGGCTACTTCATTCAACGCCTCAGTTGCCTATTGTACTGAAATGCAAGTGCTCAATGATGCTACGCTCGATCGTGACAGATATCTTCATCGACGTTCTGGTTATTCTTTCCAGTTGCGTGACTATATGTTAGGACAGGGTAAGGAAAACTATACCTGTCTGGTATTGTTCAATGCCAAGAAGGCTAAATTGGATAAAGAGTTGGCCAAGGTGAGATCACGTTTCTCGAAAGATAATATTAGTGTAATAGAGATTAAGGAGGCCGATTTCAAGTTCACCAAACCTGATGAATTATAATTGATACACAAATGCATATCAAAAACTTACTTCAACTTTTATGGATTTTACCTTGCATGCTGCTGATGATGGCATGTAGTAAAGATAATGATCCGGTCCCTGATCCTGACCCTGATCCAAGAAATATTCCGCAACCACCGGCAAAAGGTTCTGTGGCAGACCATACAGTGCTGATTTATATTGGTGGCGATAGCAACTTAGGACGTGACGGTTTTGCATCCAGCGATCTCCAGGAAATGGAAGAGGCCATTAAGGCAATGGATGCCAGTCTCTACAGTCACAATAATTTGCTGGTATTTTATGACCAGTATTCTGAGACTTTGCATCCTCAGCTTTTCCGTATTATTAAGAAAGGCGAACTCCAGCCTTCAGAGACTGATCCAACTAAAAAAATACTGGTGATTACTACTGAGCAGGAGCTCATCATGGAGTATCCTAAGGAAATCACCTCTACAGAGCCTTCAATCATTAAGGAAGTAATGCAGAAAGCATTTGGCGATTACCCTGCAAACAGCTATGGCTTTGTTTATTGGTCGCATGGCGATGGTTGGATGCCTGGTAAGTACGAAAACATGGCCCTTCGCTCTATTTCACCTCTCAGATGGATAGGTGTTGATTGGAATAATAGTTCTGCCAATAGTTCTGATTCTTTTAAGACAGGCATCTCCGAATTGGCTGACGTATTGAACAGCGCTCCTAAGAAATTGGATTTTTTGATGTTTGATGCCTGTTTCGTGATGTCAGTTGAGGTGGCTTATGAACTGAAGGACTGTGCTGATTATTTCATCGGTTCGCCAACTGAAACGCCTGGTCCTGGTGCTCCCTATACTCAAGTGGTGCCCATGATGTTTGCCTCATCACAAGCAGCAGCAAAGATAGGGGAGGCTTATTTCAAGTATTACGACAATAAGTTTAATCCAGAAGTCACTAATTCCAATGCTAATTGGACTGGCGGTGTTTCTGTAACCGTACTGGATACTTCTAAACTCAGTGAACTTGCTGCGATTACCAATGCTAGCCTGTCGTCAGCATCCAGTGTTTCGAATTTGCGAAATCAGGTGTTTGACTATGATAAGCGCAATAATGGTCATGTGGGGTATTATGACATGGAAGGACTGATGGAGAAGGTTCTTTCTCCGTCAAAGTTTGACCAGTGGAAGGCTGCTTATCAGAATACCCTGACTTTCTGGAATACCACGCCGGAAAACTATTCAGCTTATGCCAAGATGTTCTCCATGGAAGGAGCCAATGGCGTGTCCCATTATATTCCATCGGCATTGGGAAGTTCGGCTACTTACAGAGATACAGATTATCGATCCACTGCATGGTATCATGATGCAGGATTAAGTCAGTTGGGCTGGTAATTGGCTATCAGCATCATTAAGACAGCGTGAAGCTAAACGTACTACACTTCCCTGGGTTACTCTATACCCAAATCTTGCCTTGGTGAGCGCAAACAAGATGCAAGGAATTGGTGAGGTCTAAGATGAAGATTTTGGGTTAGCAATATTTCATAGATCGCTGTTGTCAACTCTGCATATCACCGTCATCCGTTGCAACGTCTGCTCTCTGCCATCCGCAAGTTTCCTTTGGGGTGAAGGAGAACCTACTATGGATAGTCGTGATATCTGCCACGGGTCGTCGGAATGCTTCCCGTACCCTTATGGGAATGCCTCCCTTCTGTTGTGCCAGCTACTGCGACAAGTCTTGGGGACGTCTCCCTTCAACCATGGCAGACGTTACTGCTCCTGATGATGGTACAAAGGTACTTCTTCGTGAACAGGTTACTGTGGACTTCTCTATTCTTCCAAATTCATTCATAGTCTTCCATTAACATTCTTCTTCATTTTTCCCTTATGAGTTGGATGAATATTTAGCATTCAGCGCCACCTCTTGAGGAGTGTGGTATCTCCTACCCCCTACACCCCTTCCTTATATAGCCATACCCCTCTCTCTCTATAGAGAGGGTATGGGCTATAGTAAGAAGGGGGTTAGGTAGGGGTAGAGATAACCACCCTCCTTAAGCATCGTGGCGTCGCTGCAGATATCTGCCTTACCAAGGAGCAACTCTTTCAACAAAAGTAATGTTGCTTTTTTCTCGTACTGTTTAATAAAATGTGTTTCTACTTTCTTTTGTGTGATAATGCACGATAAATACTGAAAATGATCTTCAAATAGAACAAATTGTCCTGGGATTTGAACAGTCTAATCAAACGTCACGATTATTTTTTTTATTATTTTATAAAGATATGTTATTTCATCAGTTGCTTGATGGCATCTCGGATTTCCTGATCAGTTGTGCCTTCACTATACCCAAAGAATACTTTACGGACAAAGTGATTACGATCCAGTAGGAAGAACCAGGGAGCGGAGCCGCCAGTCTTGTAGGAGTTAAGCATGTCCTCGGTAGCACGGATATATGGATAAGTCAATTCCTTCTTCTCTGCATAGAACTTAATTGTTGAGTCACTGGCGCCCCACGATTCGAAAGAGATAATTTGCAGTTCCTCATCACTATATTCCTGTCTCAGTTGCTTAAGGAAAGGAATGGCTGCTTGGCAAGGACCACAAGCTGTAGCCGAGAACTCCAGTAGTATGGTTTTGGAATGAAGGTCTTTCAGTGAGATAGTTTTGTCATCATAATCAGTGAGCGACCACATAGGGGCTGGATGGTTCAGCATGCTATTTGCATCAACTGCAGATTTCTCTCTCACCTTATAAGGCCTGATGATGTATCCTTGGGGTAAATAATCATTCAAGTCAAAATCGGCAGGATTCTCAGCATTTAATATAAGGTTGTGGCAGATGTGATCATTGATATCATGGTCTTGGATACGCTTGATACGATAAGGCAAGCTATTTTGCTTACTGAACCAAATCTCGTATTCTGAGGTTGGATCGGCTATAAAAGGACGGGGTGAATAGATGTGCTGAGCCTTGCCGCCAATAAATTCAATCTGCTCTTCCTCATGGGTGATGAGGTGGAACTTATAAAAGTCAACTGAGTCTGTAAGAGAGTATTCTATGCTGTCGCGGGTAGTCAAAGCATAATCAATAATGTGGTATGCACTACGGAAGAAAGGGTTGCTTACTACCCTGAATGGCAAATTACGTGCAGTGAAATCGTCTCGAACAATACCTTTGTGCTCATGATAGACTGCGTATTTAGCCTCGCCATCGTATGCTCCATCTAAAATGGTACTGTCGTTTTCTGAAAAGTACAGATACTTAGCTCCTACAGTAGTATCAGCTTGATTCTTTAGTTCTTTGTAATAAACAAACAGATGTTGCCTTGGCTCTGGGTTGCCAGGCAAATAATCCCATGATTCTATCATATAACTTGCCGATTGAATCTGGTCAAGCCTCTCTCTCATCTCACGCAGATAGGTGTCAGTATCCACTTGTTTAGCGGTACAGGAACTCATTAGGACGACTGCCATCATAGTCGCAGTCAGATACACGATTATTTTCATAAAGCTGTTTTTTAAAGTTCATGCCACAAAGTAATGAATACGGGTGCAGAACTCAGGCAAAAAGTACTTCACAAAAACTTCACAAATGAGGAGGTGGCTGGTAATGAGCAGAATTACAGACTTATTATGAAATTATCCCAATCTTCGGCTTTGCCGTCCTTACCAAACACTTTTTTATACATCCTTGCACGCGTGTTGGCGATGGCACTATCGCTGCGACTTACTAATGCAGCAATGCGAGAGGGCTTAAAGCCCATCTTGAGCAAGAGACAGACTTTCAAGTCCTGCTCTTTCTCCACACCCAACTTTTGGAGAGTGGGTAAGAAATCAGGATAGACCGTATTGATAAGCTCCCATGCTTCATGTTGCTCTGTCTCGCTCATGACTTTTGAAGTAGATAACAAGTGTTGGTAAATATCAGCATCACGAATTGTCATGGTTTTGGTATGTTCAAGTTGGATTCGGTTATTGATGATTCGATAGACGACAATGGCAGATACCGCTACCACCAACACCAAAAGCATCACGGCAATCATGGCATAAAATTTGATTTGTTGGTTACGCTCCTGCAATGAGGCGTTCTGCCGTTCTATGCTTAGTGTCTGATACATGGAATTGAGGCTTTCCAGAGCTTCCTCACGGAAACTGTCACTCTTCTCCCTCTCCAATCTTGTTTTTTGATGATTAGTCCAAGATGCCTTTTTATAATCTCCGCCGGCGATGGCAGCAATATGCTCATTATCAACTGCGTATTTGCGATAATAAATATCAGGAGATTCTGACATTTTTTGCAAATAATACTCGGATGAATCCTTGTTCTCGCGATTGGTGATACTATAGACATGCCACATCACATAATTGTAGAGGTCATTGTCAACAGCTTCAACCTCATAAGGTGCTGGGGGTAAAAACTCTGTTGCCAAATCCAATTTGCCATCTTCCATAAAAGCAGCCGCCAGACGGAGTGCCAAAGAGATGCGTGGTTTCTCTGCGCTTGACTGGATAGCTAATTGTTCCGCAAGGTCATAGAAATGTATTGCCTCCCCAAGATTATGTTTCTTGCGATACATGTCGCCCACGCACTTATAGGCATCAATCATGATGATGGTATCTTTCAACTCAGCAGCACATCCATAAGCAAGATGAAATCTATCAATGGCCTCGTCATATAGCAACTGTTTAGCAAAAAGGTTTCCCATCTCAATATATAGTTTTTCCTTTCGGGATAAAGAAGCGGTATCATTGTTTGGCAGTAAATCGATGGCTCGCTGGCAATTTTGCAATGCTGACATGGTTGGATGATTGCTACGATTAGTCCTTACCTCATGGATGAGGCTGTCAGCAATGGCTAACTCGGCATCGCTACCTATCCGTTTGTGGCATGATATCATGCAAAGCAGTATGACTAACTGAATGAGGTAGGGTAATCGTTTCATTGGCGGCAAAGATAAAGCTATCAATTACTCTGTTAGTGATTATTCATGATGATACGGACTACCGTTCAGTATGCTCATGGCACGATATAGCTGTTCGACAAAGATGAGGCGTATCATTTGATGAGAAAAAGTCATTTTGCTCAAAGAGAGTTTTTCATGGGCTGCCTCATAGACGGCAGGGGAGAAGCCATAGGGGCCTCCAATGATGAAAACAAGACGGCGGCTGGTGGTATTGAGCTTACGCTCCATATAGTCGGCAAACTCTACAGAACGTAGTTCCTTGCCATGCTCATCAAGCAGCACCACGGTATCACCTGGCTGCAAAGATTTCAGTATCAGTTCGCCTTCTTTCTCCTTTTGCTGCTCCTCGCTCAGACTCTTGGTGTTCTTCAATTCGGGTATTACCTCCAAGTCGAATGATATGTAGTGCTTGGTGCGCTGCACATATTCTTCTATTGCTTGGACGAAATACTTCTCAACCGTCTTTCCAACCACCAATAAAACAGTCTTCATGGAATTCTCTTTTTTTAATCTGCTTTCAAAGTTAGTATATTTTCAGATATTTGTCTATCTTTGTAGCAATAAAACACTAAGATTATGGAAAAAGAAAGAGAATTGATTGACAGACTTATTGATCTGTCGTTTGCTGAAGATATAGGTGATGGTGACCACACTACCTTGTCGTGTATTCCCGCAACGGCAATGGGCAAATCTAAACTGCTTATCAAGGAAGAAGGCATCCTGGCAGGTGTGGAGATTGCCAAAGAGGTATTCCACCGTTTTGACCCAGAACTGAAGGTGACGGTCTATATGGAAGATGGTACTCCTGTGAAGCCAGGCGATGTGGCTATGGTGGTAGAGGGTAAGGTCCAGAGTCTGCTACAGACAGAACGCTTGATGCTGAACATCATGCAGCGTATGAGTGGTATTGCTACCATGACGCATAAATACCAGAGTCGCCTGGAGGGTACGCACACACATGTGTTGGATACCCGCAAGACCACCCCTGGTATGCGTATCTTGGAAAAGATGGCGGTGAAGATAGGTGGTGGCATGAATCACCGCATCGGACTGTTTGACATGATTCTGCTGAAAGATAATCATGTGGATTTTGCAGGCGGTATTGACAAGGCTATTACCCGTGCCAAAGAATACTGCAAGGCGAAAGGCAAGAACCTGAAGATTGAGATTGAGGTGCGCAATTTCGACGAACTGCAGCAAGTGCTTGATTTGGGTGGTGTGGATCGTATCATGTTCGATAACTTTACCCCAGAAATGACACGCAAAGCTGTTCAGATGGTGAATGGAAGATTTGAAACTGAGTCATCAGGAGGTATTACTTTTGACACGCTCCGTGAATATGCAGAGTGCGGGGTGGACTATATTTCTGTGGGAGCGCTGACACACTCTGTCAAGGGACTTGACATGAGTTTCAAAGCCTGCTAATTTTGCATACATATGACATGGCTATGCCCTAATGGGGCATGGCCATTGTTGTATTAATACTTATTAACAGAATACTTTACCTCCTTTTTAGCTTTCCCTGCGTCTAATTAGTAGAAAGCATGATGAATTGAGCATAGATGTGGGTCGATAGTTGTGAATGCCGATGAGTTGAAACTGGTGGAGGGGTGTAGAAAAGGCGATGCGGATGCTCGCAAACAACTGTACACTCTATATGCGGAGCAAATGCTGGCCGTTTGCTATCGTTATACAGGCAACTTAGATGATGCTTACGATGTGCTGCATGATGGGTTTATCAAAATCTTTACAAACTTTTCTTTCCGAGGTGATAGTACCTTGAAAAGTTGGATGTATAAAGTGATGAGTGCACAGGCTATTGACTTCATGAGGCGTAAAAGTGCCAGCAGACTGATGCTGATGGACAACGAGGAACTGCCTGATATGCCAGATGTGGATGAAAAGGCTGTTATGTATGAAGCCAGGGGAATAGATGAGGAGACGCTGATGCACATGGTGGCACAGTTGCCAGAAGGATGCAGGATGGTGTTCAACCTCTTCGTTTTTGAAGACAAGTCGCATAAAGAGATTGCAGAATTGTTGCACATCCAGCCAGAAACATCGAAGTCTCAATTCAGATATGCAAAGAAATTGTTGGCTACGAAGATTAAACAGTTTATCGAGCATGAAGGAAAAAGATGACTTTTCAGCATTGTTCAGAGGCTTAGCCGATGCTAAGATGCCTGTGAAGGAGGGCTTCTGGGAGGGCTTGGAGAAAGACCTTTCGGCTGTTATGGCGCAACCTGAAGATGTAGCTCCTGCCAAGCGTGCTGTACTCAGGCCTATTTATCGCAAATGGATGGCAGCTGCTTCTGTGTTGTTGGTTCTGGCGTTGGGGTCGATGGTATTCTGGTACCTTAATTCCCAGGAACAGGAAATACAGCAAGCCTTTTCTGAGGTGTCTGCCAGTTTGGAGACATCTCCCATGAGTAATTTGCCTAAAGCCGATATCCCTTTAACATATAATAATGATAAACAACAGTTAGCTACCACTGTTCATATGAATGGTCAATTGGCAAATACCAATCATCAACCTTCCATTGTCAATGGTCTTACTCCTGTCTCTTTAGGGTCAACTGAGGTTACTGAAACAGATGACGATGATGAGATGGTGCCTGTAGAAGTGACATTCCAGATTATCGAGCATGGCTATGTCAATGGGGGAAAACCTTTCAATGGATTGGTTAACGCCTCAAACGGTGATTTGGCCGAAACTGAAAGCGAGACAACTGCTTCGGCAGGCTATTCTAATAGCAAATCATCCAAGTGGGCACTGAAACCTGCCTTTGGAACTGCTATTCCAAAGGGTGACTTCAAAATGCCTCTGACGGCAGGTATGACAGTGGAACGTAAACTTAACAAGACATTGGCTGTTGAGACTGGTTTGCTGTATAATTACTTGCCGGTGCATAATGACGAGAACCAGTCATCTCTCTCTTTGCCTGTGAAGTTGGATGTGAATCTTGCTGAGGGCAAGAAAATGGATGTGTATGCTAGCGTAGGAGGTGTGGTAGAGAAACTGTTGGGTAAGAGTTTCAGTGAAGAACCTGTGCAACTGGCTGCTACGGCAGGGTTAGGGTTGCGATATAAGTTCAGCGACAACTTGGCTGTCTATGCAGAACCATCTGTTTCTCACTATTTTGATACCGATGGCACTGCCCGTACACTGCGTACAGAGCAGGCTGTCAATGTGAATCTATTGTGCGGTGTCCGCATGAGTTATTAACCCTTAAATCTGCAGAATTATGAGATCGATAGGCCGTAATGGATTTTTGCTGATGCTGATGTCATTGGTGCTTACTTGGGTGAGTTGCTCAGAAGATACGCTGGACATAGAGAACCCTGATGTGGATTTGTTTGTCAAGCAGCTCAAAGATGGTGCTTTGGCAGTGAATGAAGAAACAGGCACAGTGATTATGCCACAATTTACAATGGAAGATATTGAAGCTTTGCTTTATTATGCTGAAGACCTGACAGAGATACCGTCTTTCCCTTTGGCTCCTGTGTCTTATCTCGCAGGTGGCAAGCCCCGGCTAGGTGAGTGTGTGCTATGGGTGATAGAGTCCATTCGTGTAGGGAGCAATGCTTCTTTAGGAAGCCGTATGGTGCATAAAGATGCAGTCAACTATGAAGGTATATATTTCTTGAGTGATGATGAGTTACTGGATGCTGCTGCCCATTATCGTAGGTGGTGGAACAAGACAAAGCATTCTGGCATATTATCTATTATCGATACCGCAGTAGGTGAGCCCTTAGCAGGTTCAGATTATAGGTGGTGGTAAACCCTTAAATAAATGAGACTAAGACTACTATTGATGCTGTCAATGATGATGGCATGGGGCTTTGTGTGTGCCCAAGAATGGACACAAGCTGATTCCCTTCGTCTGGATCAGTTGCTGAAAACTGATGGGGAAATCAAGCTCAACCCTCGTGCACTGGAGGAACTGAGGGAAAATGGCTTCGTAGGAAGTCAGTCTGTTGTTAGTGAGAAGCCGTGGATGGAGTTTGATACCACCATGCCTAAATTGAAACTCCCCAAGCAGGCTGAAGTCAAGATGCAGATAGACATGCCGCTTTATGCTCCTCCACCTTCAAATGGCCTCACTTATACAGGTGACTTGGCTTATCATCTGACAAAGTTTTTTACAAAAGAATACTGGGATTTCCGAAACAAACGGAATATAAAGAAGACACTGGAAGTGCTGAAAAACTATGATGCAGTGTTACCCGACAGTTTGCAGAGTGAAAAATAATTCGTATCTTGCAGCCTCAAATAATAAATATGGGAAATATGAATAGAATTACATCTCTTTTCGGTATAGATTATCCTGTGATTGCAGGTGGTATGGCTTGGTGTAGTGGCTGGCGTTTGGCAGCTGCGGTGAGTAATGCCGGTGGCTTGGGCTTGATAGGTGCTGGCTCTATGACACCTGAGCTGCTGAAGGAACATATTGAGAAATGTCAGGCGGCTACAGTCAAGCCTTTTGGCGTGAATGTGCCTCTGATGAAGCCTGGAGCAGAAGAAATGATGCATATTATTGCTGAGACTGGCGTGAAGGTGGTATTTACCTCTGCTGGCAGCCCGAAGAAGTGGACTGGCTGGCTCAAAGAACGTGGTATCACGGTAGTGCATGTGGTGTCTTCGTCCAAGTTTGCCAAGAAGTGTGAAGACGCCGGTGTAGATGCTGTGGTAGCAGAAGGCTTTGAGGCGGGTGGCCATAATGGTCGTGAGGAAACCACCACTATGTGTTTGATACCAGCTGTACGTCAGGCTACTTCATTGCCTTTAATTGCTGCTGGAGGTATAGGTAGTGGTCCGTCGATGTTAGCTGCTTATGCATTGGGTGCAGAGGGCGTGCAGATAGGTACTCGTTTTGCGCTGACAGTGGAGAGCTCTGCCAGTGAGGCTTTCAAGAAATTCTGCCTGAATCTGGAAGAAGGCGATACCATGCTGATATTAAAGAAACTGTCACCAACCCGTATGGCTAAAAACCCATATCGTGAACAGCTTGACAAGGCCGAGGCGGAAGGGGCTACAGCCGAGCAGTTGTTGGAGATTATCGGTGCAGGACGTAACCGTATAGGTATCTTTGAAGGTGATTTGGTAAACGGAGAGGTGGAAATTGGCCAGAATGCATCGCAGTTCAAGGGCAAGGGTATCCAGACCGTAGCAGAAGTTATGACTGAGATGTTGGCAGAATACCAGGAGGCCAAAGCCAAACTGATAGCATTGCCGTAATCACATTACTAGCATTTAATGCAAAACTATATTAATTTTCAGGGTTAGGCTATACTAATGTTTAATCCTGAACATTTCTATTTCTTCTTTTCAATAATTTGCTGAGGCGCAGCTCTAATAAAGAATAGGGTGAAAAGCCTTCCGTCAGGATATCCATCTCACCTCCTTCTTCATAAATAAGAGTGGGGTAGTGTTCTGCATATTTCTCTGCAAAAAGGAAAGCCTGTCGGGTGTTCTCATCATTCTCTGGTGATGAGAAATGTTGGAAGAATGTAGGCTTGTCAATGCCAAGCTGCTCACAGATTTCCAAATAAACTGTATCGTCGGTTAAATCTTTGCCATCTTTATAGCGAGCATGCAGGATATGATGGGTAAACTGCAAGGCGAGTTGGGGGGCAATGGCACGACATGCCATGATAGCACGACTTGGCACCAGACTGTCAAGTAGCATTTCTTTCTCATTAAGTGCCGCTTTATATCCTTCACCGAATTCCTTGCCTGTTTCCTTGGTGATGCTGGCATCAAGCTTCCGATGAGCGAATGCGTTTTCGGGCGATTGTACTTGCGTGAACTCGCCAGCCAACATGCCGGCAGGTATCACTTCAAACGGCAACTTGCCTTCCAAGGTATCGAATAGCTGCAGAACAGCATCACTTGTTGCGTAGCACCATTTGCAGTATGGATCCATGATGTAGAGAATCTTCATAGCATTGATATTTTACAAAAATAGGAATTAGGGATGTCCTAATTCCTATTCTCTTTTCATTATAGAATACTTAGATAAGTCTGCGTGCACCGTCACCAATCACTACATCGTAGATCTTGCAACGTTTGCCGAATACCTCATAGTAACGTTTGCGCACTTCGCTCACAAAGGTACTGTAGAGTTCTTCCTTCACTAGATTAATAGTACAGCCGCCAAAACCGCCGCCCATAACACGCGAACCGGTTACTCCACAATCAAAAGCTACATCGTTGAGGAAGTCAAGCTCATCGCAACTAACCTCATATAGCTTACTCATGCCTTGATGAGTTTCGTACATCTTCTCACCTACAGTTTCATAGTCGCCCTTTTCCAGCGCATCGCAAACGTCAAGCACACGCTGTATCTCTTCAATCACATACTCTGCACGCATGTAATCTTCTTCAGACACCTCAGCTTTCACCTCAGCCAACATGTCCATAGTGGCATCACGAAGGAATTGTACTTCAGGATATTTCTTCTGTAGGGCAGCCACAACGTTCTCGCAACTCTCACGGCGTTTGTTATAAGCAGAAGAAGCAAGCTCGTGTTTCACAACGCTATCCACCAACACCAGTTTATAGCCAGTGGGTTCAAATGGGTAATACTTGTACTCCATTGAGCGGCAGTCAAGGCGCATCAGGCTACCTTTTTTGCCGAAGATGGAAGCAAATTGGTCCATGATGCCACATTTCACGCCACAATAGTTGTGCTCTGTAGCCTGACCAACCCTTGCCAATTCAAACTTGTCTATCTTATTGTCACCAAACAATTCGTTAAGTGCGTATGCGTAAGTGCTTTCTAAAGCAGCTGATGATGACATACCTGCACCCAGCGGTACATCGCCGGCAAATGCTGTATTGAAGCCCTTCACCTCTACACCGCGCTTGATCATTTCACGACATACGCCAAAAATGTATCTTGCCCATGAGGCTCTTGGAGCATCCTCCTCGTTGAGGCCAAATTCCACATAGTCTTTCTGGTCAATGGAATATGCCTTTACCTTATCGGTACCGTTAGGCCTGATTTCTGCCATGATACCTTTGTCAACAGCTCCAGGAAATACAAAGCCACCATTATAATCGGTGTGCTCACCAATCAGATTGACACGTCCTGGTGAGGTGTAAACAGCTCCTGTCAGTCCATCGAAATGCTTGATGAAGCGACTTCTAACGTATTCTATTTCCATGGTTCATATAAGTTAAAAAGAGGCGGGGCGTTGGCCCCGTCTCTATAGTGATTAATAGAAATTAGTCTACCTTGATGTCCTTGTTCACGTTCTTGCTACCAATCAGCGCATAGAAAATCATGTATGCCAAAACGGCTACAACGATGATGTAGCTGATACGCAGTGAACCAATGGTGTCACTCACGATAGAGTTCTGGATCAGAGGCAGAATACCGCCACCAACCACCATCATCATGAAGATACCTGAAGCCTTTTCGGTGTATTTACCCAGGCCTTCGGTTGCCAGGTTGAAGATGCAACCCCACATGATAGAGGTGCAAAGACCCATCAGTACCAGAAATACAGTGAACAAAGGTACATTGTTAACTGCGAATGAACCGTTGCTGAAACCAACCATAGATACACCTGTAGTTTCAGGTACGAACATAGAGATAAGTACTAGAATAATACCTACGCATGAAACTGTGAGCAACTGAGCGCGGCTAGAAACCTTGCCAGAGATAAAGCCTGAGGTCAGACGACCTACCAGCATCAGCAACCAGTACAGACCAGTCATACCACCGATGATAGCAGCTGCGTTAGCAGAATTAGCAGGGTCAAACAGGTTGAAGTTAGCTTCCTTACCCAAGAAATTACCGAAAGTGTTAGGGATACCAACCTCCATACCTACGTAGCAGAAGATAGCTACTGTACCGAGGATGAAATGACGGAAACTCCATGGGCTGTGAGGATCCTTAACGGCAGCTACTTCCACCTTCTGCTGGCGAGGCTCTTCAATCTTAGCTAAATAGATAACGATGAAAGCTATTACGAAGATAGCGATAGCACCAAACAGCATAGGACTTACTTCGTTGATAGTAGTGCTCTTGGTAATAGCACCTACATATGCACCTACCATAATAGGAGCGATAGTACCTGCGAATGAGTTGCAAGCGCCACCCAACTGCAGCAATTGGTTACCCTTGGTACCACCACCACCAATGAGGTTCAGCATAGGGTTCACAACAGTGTTCAGCATACATACGCAGAGACCGCAAACAAATGCGCCCAGCAGATAGATGCTAAAGCCTGGAACACCTGCACTGAAACCAGAAGCATACTGGATCAACAGACCTACGATACCAACTGCAATTGCAATCAGCGCAGTCTTCTTATAACCAACCTTGGTCAGCATGTTACCAGCAGGAATACCCATGAACAGGTAAGCCAAGAAGTTCATGAAGTTACCCATGAAACCGAGTGCTGGGTTGTTGCCCACAGCATCGTCCATTGTCCAAATGTTACCTACTGGCGCAGCCATGTTGGTTACGAAAGCAATCATTGCGAAGAGGAAGAACATGGTAATAATGGCTACCATGCTACCGCTTTTTTTCTGTTCTTGTGACATAGTTTTTTTTAATTTTAAGTTATTAATATTGTTGATTATATCCTTTTTTAGTCCACAACATCAAAAACGTATGCTGTAGTCTGATGATAGGTTTCTTTAGGCTTAAGTCTGGTAGATGGGAAGTATGGCCTGTTAGGAGAATCGGGGAAATGTTGTGCCTCAAAACAAATAGCGCTCCGTGCAGGGAAGGTAGCACCATGTGCACCTTCAAATCCGTTTAACCAATTGCCTGTGTAAAGTTGCACGCCAGGTTCGGTTGTAAATACTGTCATACGTCTTCCACTTATAGGGTCAGTACAGGTGGCAGCCTCTGCAAACTCTTCAATTTCATTCTTGTTCAATACATAGCAATGGTCGTAACCCGTTCCATTCTTCAGTTGCTCGAATGGATCGTTGATGCGTTCTCCTACCGTGTGGGGCGTACGGAAATCCATCGGAGTACCTTCTACCTTCAGGATCTCACCCGTAGGGATGGAATCCTCGTCTATAGGCAAGTAGTAGTCGGCATTGATGGTAACGATATTGCCAAGAATTGAGGAGGTCGGGTTGTCGATGCCTCGTAAATTGAAGAAGCCATGGTTGGTCAGGTTAATCACCGTATCTTTGTTTGTAGTGGCTTTATACGTAATGTATAATCCGTTATGGTTATCGGCCACTTCGTACATCATGTCTATTGTTAGCGTGCCGGGGAAACCTTCTTCTCCATCTGCTGACACATATCTGAAAATGATTTTGGATTCATTGGCATCTACCACATCCCATACACGGGTATGAAATCCTGCAGGTCCGCCATGTAGGGTGTAAGCTCCTTGAGTGAGGTGAAGTTGGTAATCTTCAAGGCCTAAAATGAAATGTCCTTTGGCGATGCGGTTGCCGTAACGGCCGATAGTTGTACCCAAGAAAGGCTCTGGACTGTTAATGACATGCTGTATGGAATCGTGGCTTTGCACCACATTGGCGTATTCGCCTTGTTTGTCGGGTACCATAATGGAGAGAACTGCACAACCGTAGTTGGTAACAGCCACCTCCATACCTAAGGGATTTTTGAGTATGTACAGGTCGGTTTCTTTTCCCTGTACCGTGGCCTTGAAATCCTCTCTCTTCAAGCCCGATTTGTTGCTTTCGTCAAAAACTGTGCTCGTCATAGTACGGCTAATTTAATTATTATGCAAATAAAGCCATTTTCTTTTATTCTAACAAATATTGTTTGGTTTTTTTTCGTAACTTCGCGGCTTGAAACCAAAAATCAAATAAGGAATGATGATGATATATCCTCTAAAATTCCATCCCATACTAAAACAAACAATTTGGGGTGGTGATAAAATTAATCAATTGAAACAAATTACCAATGGACAACCGGCTGTGGGGGAGAGTTGGGAGATATCTGCTGTTGAAGGCTTTGAATCAGTAGTATCAAATGGTGTTTATCGCGGCTATACTTTGCCTAGTTTGGTTCGGCTGTTGAAGGATGAATTGGTGGGCACAGATAACTATACACGTTTTGGAGCGAAGTTTCCTCTTCTGGTAAAGTTTATTGATGCACACGATGATCTTTCTGTCCAGGTACATCCTGATGATGGGTTGGCTATGCAACGCCATCATTGTTTGGGTAAGACTGAGATGTGGTATGTGCTGGGGGCTGATGAGAATGCTCATCTGATAGCAGGATTTTCACGTAAGATCAGTCCCAAACAATATCGTGAGATGGTGACTGATGGCTCATTTGTCGATGCCTTGTACTCCTATTGCGTAAAGCCTGGTGATGTGTATTACATACCTGCTGGCAGGGTGCACAGCCTCGGGAAGGGCACTATGGTGGCTGAGGTGCAGGAAACCTCCGATATCACCTACCGCATTTTTGACTATAACCGTAGGGATAAGGATGGTCATCTACGCCAATTGCATGTAGCGGAAGCTACTGATGCCATTGATTTCGATGATATAGCTGGGGAAGCAAAGATAGATTATCAACTCATAGATAATGAACCCGTGGAAGTGGTGTCTTCCCCTAAGTTCACTACATCTGTCTATCATCTTACTGAGGAAGTGTCATGCGACTATAGTGACTTGGATTCTTTTGTCATCTTAATTTGTACTGAAGGTTCATGCCAGGTAGTAATGGATGCTGCACAAGAAACCTTTTGTGCCGGTGAGACATTGCTCTTACCAGCAGCTACGAGAGAGGTCAAACTGCTCCCTTCCCCAAGAGCTACTCTTTTGGAAGTTTATACTTAAACTACTCCCCCGTTATTTCCATTTATTATCATAAAAAAAGGCAGCTCAGTCGAGCTGCCCTTTTTCGTGATAAATCAATCTTTTTACACAATACCTTGAGCCATCATAGCCTTAGCTACCTTCATGAAGCCGGCAATGTTAGCACCCTTTACATAGTTGATGTAGCCATCAGGCTCTGTACCATACTTCACGCACGCTGCATGGATTGATTCCATGATCCAGTGCAGTTTGGCATCTACTTCCTCAGCGCTCCAAGCCAGGTGCTGAGCATTCTGGGTCATTTCCAAGCCAGATACAGATACACCACCGGCGTTAGAAGCCTTACCTGGAGTATAGAGAATCTTAGCATCCTGGAATACCTTAACAGCTTCTGGAGTAGAAGGCATGTTAGCACCCTCAGAAACGGCAATTACACCATTGGCAATCAACTTGCGAGCATCGTCGCCGTTGATTTCATTCTGAGTTGCGCATGGAGTAGCAATGTCAGCTTTCTCACCCCAAGGACGAGCACCTGCTACATACTTAACACCAGGATACTGCTCTGCATACTCACGGATACGTCCGCGGTACAGGTTCTTCAGTTCCATGATGTAGTCCAACTTCTCACGATCGATGCCGTCTGGATCATATACATAGCCGTCAGAGTCACTCATGGTCATCACCTTGCCACCTAACTGCAGAATCTTCTCTGCGGTGTACTGTGCCACGTTACCAGAACCAGATACCAGTACTTTCTTGCCTTCCAGTGACAAGCCACGGGTCTTCAGCATTTCTACCAAGAAATATATGTTACCATAACCAGTAGCTTCGGGACGAACCAGTGAACCACCAAACTCTAGGCCCTTGCCAGTAAATGTACCGCTGAAATCGCGAGTCAGTTTCTTGTACATACCAAACATGTAACCTACCTCACGGCCACCAACGCCGATATCACCTGCAGGAACGTCCAACTCAGGACCTACATGACGATGCAGTTCCAGCATGAAAGCCTGGCAGAAACGCATTACCTCAGCAGCGCTCTTACCACGTGGTGAAAAGTCAGAGCCACCCTTAGCGCCACCCATAGGCAGAGTAGTCAAAGAGTTCTTGAAAGTCTGTTCAAAAGCCAAGAACTTCAGGATTGACTGGTTTACGCTGGCATGAAAACGGATACCACCCTTGTACGGGCCAATGGCATTGTTGTGCTGGATACGGTAACCCATGTTGGTTTGCACCTTGCCCTGGTCATCTACCCATGTTACGCGGAACGAGTTAATTCTGTCAGGAATGCAGAGACGCTCAATCAGATTTGATGCCTCAAACTCAGGATGTTTGTTGTACTCATCTTCGATACTGTTCAATACCTCTGAAACTGCCTGAATATACTCTGGCTCGTTTGGAAAACGGCGATTCAGGTCCTCTAATACCTTTGCTACTTTCATATTCAAATTTACTTTAGTTTGTTTTCTATTTACGTTAATTTGTTTCGTTGTATTCTGAATACGGCTGCAAATGTAAAGATAAAAATGGAAACTGCAAACAAAATTCTACTTTTTTTGCTAAAAAAATAATTAATTTGTTTGTTTTTGGATGAAAATTGAATAAAAATGTCATATAATAGTATGACCCCGCTTTTTCTTCTTTTGGAGGATACAAAGTGAAGGAATAGTGTCGTATTTATTTTTTCAAACTTTTGAACACAGGAATAAAAACCAGTGCTGTACCTATAAACAAAGAGGTAATGGTCATACCGTCAATTCGCTCGGCTTGGGTAAAAATGATAAAGCAGATAAGCGCCCATAGTAGTACGATGCTGGTCATTTGGGATTTGGATAATGGCTTTTTCATGTAGGTGTTTTGTTTTTGTTTGTAAAGATACATATTTTTTTCTTTAGTAACTAAAAATCTTTCTTCCGATAACGGAAATTAGGTGATTATTTATAATTTTGCCAATGGTTATGACAAATAGGCTTTTTGCATTTATAACGACAAGACGTTTCCAGTTGTTGCTGTTAATGTTGATGCTATTATCCCTAACTGGCTTTGCTCAGACACAGTATGCCAAGCCGAGGAAGGGAGAGGGTATTACCACTTTCTTACAGCGTCATGGACGAATTGGACAAGAATATTACAAAGAGTTCTTAGAACTTAACAAGCAGAAACTGAAAGGTAAGACAACCTTACTGTTGGATGTGAGTTATGCACTTCCTCCTGTTAAGCCTACTGCCCAACAGCGATCTAAAGCACAGAATGCTCCAGCAACTGCCAGCAACGAACCAAAGCAGTCGGAGGCTGGTAGGCCTGGTCAACAACCTAAAGACAATAAAGCTAATGAGCGTAAGCATGAAATAGGTTACGAATTCAATGAACCGTTATTTGGCAAGTCGTTGGCAAAAGGAAAGGTGGAGAGCGGAAAACTGAAAGGTGCCTGTATCTATGTGGTGAGTGGTCATGGTGGCCCTGACCCTGGTGCGATAGGGAAGGTAGGCAAGACTGAACTCCATGAAGATGAATATGCATATGATGTGGCTTTGCGCTTGGCACGTTGTTTGATGCAAGAAGGTGCAGAGGTACATATCATTATTCAGGATGCGAGAGATGGAATCCGCGATGACCAGTACTTAAGCAACAGTAAGCGGGAAACCTGCATAGGCAAGACTATCCCACTAAATCAGGTGGCTCGATTGCAACAAAGATGTGATGCCATTAATGCTTTATATAAAAAGGAGAAAGACGAATATACCTATTGTCGTGCAATTTTTCTTCATGTAGATAGTCGAAGTGTGGGAGAACAGACCGATGTGTTTTTTTACCATCGCGACGGATGGTCAAAAGGTCTGCAATTGGCAGGTCAATTACGAAGAACTTTCCAGGCAAAGTATGATAAGCACCAACCCAACCGTGGCTTTAAAGGTACTGTATCATCGCGAGGACTATATGTGCTAACTCATACGCAACCTGTGTCAGTGTTTGTGGAGCTAGGCAATATTCAGAATAGACATGACCAAAAGCGCTTTGTGCTTAGCTCTAACCGTCAGGCATTGGCAAACTGGATAACAGAAGGGTTCATTAATGATTTTAAACGTTGATGTATGACTGATTATGATTAAAAGATTAATATATATAATAGTTTGTTTGTTGCCTGTATCTTGCAATAGGCAGATAAGTGAAGAGGAACTACTTCGCTCTATCAACACTACGCCTATGCTTTATACTGTGCAGTGCGTGGCGCAGACAACCGTGATAGAACGGTCGTCGCCAGCTATGGACCTGTTTGGCCAGCGTACCGCCATAATTCCAGTTGAGGCAAACATTAAGGCAGGTATTGACTTGTCGCAACTTAAAAATATCCGTATCAGTGGCAAGAAGGTGTACATCACTTTGCCAGATCCTGTAATTGAAATAGAAAGTACACGCATACTAAATGATGAGATTGTAACATCGGTAGCTCCGCTTCGATTTGACTTCACGAACGACGAACTGGCACAAATAGCCCGTAAGGGCACTGATGCCATTCGAAACGATTTGGGGAAGTATAACTTAGTAGAACCAGCCCAGCAACAAGCAGAATTGATTATTGCTAACATTGTTAGTCGTATGGGATTGGAGGTTGTATTTGAAAACCGTCAGCAATATGAGAATCGTGAGTTATTCAATCTAACAAGACCCTGATTTTTGCAATGGATAAGAAAAAGAAGAGAAATATAGTTGTCGTGCTCATCTTGCTGTTGGTGGCTTTATTGTTATATCTAGCTAAAGATACGGCAGTACGTGTATATCATAGTTCGTTCGACAGTCGTCTGGAGATAGGCCATGTATTGTTGACAGAGTTGGCTAAGACTGAAAAGATGACTGTCCTTTCTTTATATAAAGAGGTAGTGGTTAGTCAATACAAAGAAGTTCCTGGCCTGTTTTTTGGAACTAACCTTCAACAGATTCACTCAGTATATCCAGGGCGTCTGGATGTAGGCTTTGATTTAACCAAATGTGCGGATGATTGGTTGTTGATGCGTGAAGATACGGCCTATGTGAAACTACCTGCTGTGGAAATTCTTAACCAGGGTGGATGGTATCTAGACGAAACAGCTCACCAGACTCCTATTGAAGAAGGTACTTGGACAAATGAAGACTATGTTAGGTTGGCACATCGTGCCAATGCTTTGTTAAAGCGCAACTCAGAGTTAGAGAACTGTTACCAAATGGCGGAAGACAATGGCAAACGTGTGGTGCGAAACCTCTTGCAGGCCATGGGTATTAAGTTTGTTAGGATAGAGGTAGAACCTCGTGAGTACTATCGACCATTTACTATCGATTTTGATGGAGTGGGTCGCAAAGGCATTCATTATGATTTCTATGTGGGTGCTTCTGATGGGAATAGGTATGTTAAATTCGTGGATGGAAGCATTCTTTCTTATCAGGGTGATATAGATGATGAAGCCCTCTATTCGGTGATTGATATGTTTAGCTATTTTACACAAGGCAGGCCAACTAGTCATTGGAAGCTAAGCAAGCGTGGTCAACACCTAAATATAGATATGGTTAATATGACACTGACAAAAGGGTCAAAAGCTGCTGATGCTTTCGTCAAAAGCCGGCATAAGGCAGATGTAGAACGTCTAAGTGCTGCTTTACTTCAGCTGTTTGGGGAAGGTCTTCAGCTTACCATTACTGAAGTGGATCGTCGTGGACAACAGCTTTATAAGTATTAATGGCATTCCTTGTGATTACTCTTTTTTCTTTTTAGAGAATATTCGTAATACTTTGGGCGTGTGAATTTTCATCTTTGGCTTAATTTTCATTTTCTGCATTTCTCCAGTGTCTTCAAAGGTGAAAGAAAGTGAGGTGTCAGCTACTTTGCCATTCATCATTAGATTGCCTTCGGCAATGGCACCATCACTAATAATGCCCACATCAATATTTTTCACTTTTATTTTCTTGTAGTTTGCTTCTTTCACCTTGGCTTCTACTGCTCCAATAGGCAGTTTGCCTCCTTTCCTTGCTCTCATTTTGGCAGTACGCTCTTTAGAAATGTCAAACTCAAAAGACGCGTTAGCAGCTATCTTGCCTATATCCTTCATGTCCATTACCTTACCTAACTCCAAATCGGAGGTGTTGACTCTACCAGATATATATTTGGTGCTGTCATTGAGAGTGAGGTCGCTCAGGTTGAGTTGCCCGACAGCAGTATAGATCCTGCCAGAGAATACTTCACGCTTGCGTAATACACTGAAGTCTCCCTTGTAGTGAATGTCACCTAGCCTGTTAAGTTGAGGCATCATATATTTTTTTACTACGAACTGATTAATAATTTCATGCTTTATACCACTCTTTGCCAGCATTTCGTCTACATGAAAACTGATATTAAGCAAATATTTATTCCGCAGGTTCTCTATGCCTCCATTAGCATTGATGTGTAATCGACTATCTTCATTTTCAACCTCAATATCATTGAACTGCATGGTATCTGCATCTCCTTCTACCATTACACTTAATTTTAAAGGCATGGTAAATTGTGCCAGTGCTTTAGTGAATAGTTGTGAGATATCTTGCAGAATAACATGAGCAGTCAGTGGTTCTGTTGTGTAATAGCTTAACGATATTCCTTTCTTTTTGCTGGGAAGCCATAAATACAATCCTGGTATATTAATAATAGTGTTCTTTTGTTGAATCATGGCATTTCGAACATGAATCTGCTGAAGGTCTGTGGTGGCATCCAAGTGCAGGTCATTTATGAAAAAGCCAGAAATAGAGTCTGTGGCATTAAGATGAATGATGGAGGCTGAAATAGAATCTTTATCGATATAATGCACCTGTATTTGAGCATCTGCTATGAAATCTAAGTGCCCCGCATCGAACCAACCTCGTTTGGGTTTGTTTGTGTTTTTCCTAGGCATGTGGTTGTCTGTGCGGAAACGCAGTCCGTTGATGTCAACTCGCTTGCCTTTGAGTTTTAGTTCCTCTATGCCCACGAACGTATCATTTTTCTTACCTTTAGGTAGCTCAATTTCTACCCCTTGCAGGTTGGCACTGATAGTAAAGATATTAATACTGATATGTTCTGCTTTAACAGGCATTTGCAACTTCTCTGACAGTAGGTGTGTGGCATATTTTAATGCTTTGTTCTGCACATAGTCTGTGTTGACAGCTATCAATGCTACCAACAGCAGTATGATGATCACACCAATTAATCCGCCTATTATTTTGAGCAATGTTTTCATGAAGCTCTTTTATTTTTATGCGCTAAGATAATGCTTTTTCACGGTTTTCTTAATATCTTTGCAAATAAATATCAAAATTAAGATAAATATTATATGATTCAACAGCAACAAGGCAGCAAAGTCTATTTGTTCTCCATCGTTTTGGTGGCGGTTTTGGGAGGTTTGCTTTTTGGTTATGATACCGCAGTGATATCTGGTGCAGAAAAGGGCTTGCAAGCCTTCTTCCTGAGTGCGGGGGACTTCGTGTACACTGACAGTTGGCATGGTTTTACTTGTGCCAGCGCCCTGATAGGCTGTGTTATCGGTAGCGCTTTATCGGGTTGGATGGCTTCTTCATTAGGCCGCAAGCTTTCGTTGTTCGTGGCAGGTTTGTTATTCTTTGCATCGGCATTGGGTTCTATGAATCCCGAATTCCTGTTTTTCCCACATGGTGAAGCTTCGATGAGTCTGCTGGTGGTGTTCAATATCTATCGTGTCATTGGCGGTATTGGCGTGGGACTGGCTTCTGCCATTTGCCCTATGTATATTGGTGAAGTAGCGCCATCGGGCATTCGAGGGATGTTAGTGTCTTGGAACCAGTTTGCTATCATCTTTGGTCAGCTTGTAGTCTATTTTGTCAATTTCATGATATTGGGACAACATACTAATCCTATTATTGAGTCGATAGGTGAGGGTATCAATGCAGTGGCGCCAGGCAGCGATCCTTGGACCATTGAAACCGGTTGGCGATATATGTTTGGTAGTGAAGCTGTGCCTGCAGGACTATTTGCTTTGCTAATTTGTCTTGTGCCAGAGACACCTCGTTACTTGGTAATGATAGGTGACGATGCTAAGGCACAACGTATTCTGGAGCGTATTAATGGCATTTCTGTGGCACAAGAGATCTTACGTGATATCAAGGATACAATAACAGAAAAGACAGAAAAACTGTTTTCATATGGTTTCTTGTGCATCTTCATAGGAATTATGCTCAGTGTTTTCCAACAGACCGTAGGTATTAATGCCGTGCTGTATTATGCGCCCCGTATCTTTAGCGATATGGGCACTGAGAGTCCGATGGTACAAACCGTTATCATGGGTGTAGTGAATATACTCTTCACCCTTGTCGCAGTGTTTACTGTTGAGAAGTGGGGCCGTAAGCCTTTGCTTATTAGTGGCTCTATCGGTATGGCGATTGGCGCATTTGGTGTGGCACTCACTTTCGGTAAGGCTGGTTTGGAAATTATTACGATGTTGAGCATCATGGTATATAGCGCTTCGTTTATGATGTCATGGGGACCTATCTGTTGGGTACTTATTGCCGAAATATTCCCTAATACTATTCGTGGCAAGGCGGTGGCTATTGCTGTAGCTTTCCAATGGATATTCAACTGGATAGTTAGCTCTTCATTTGTGCCAATGTTCAACATGCGAATGGGTGATGATGCTAATTTCGGTCATTGGTTTACCTATGGTCTCTATGGTACCATCTGTGTTATTGCTGCCGTATTTGTTTGGAGACTTGTCCCAGAAACTAAAGGTAAGACTTTGGAAGATATGAACAAGATGTGGCGTGAAAGAGGTGAGTAACCGTTTTTGACGTTTTTGTTTGCAGAATTGTGGCTTTTACACTATCTTTGTCATCTGTGTAAATATTTATAATATGTCATTTGCGTTTTATTTGATCATTTGTGTGTTTGTCTTTGGATACCTTTGCATTGCCTTAGAGTATCCGTTGAAAATTAACAAGGCTGCTACAGCATTGCTGATGTGTGCCGTGTTGTGGACCATATTCGCCATGTCGGGTGTGAATGCTATGACACCTACCTTTGCGCAAGGCTTAGCGGCTGCTGATAGTTTCCACGATTTCCTTTCTACCAATATAATACACCATTTGGGAGAAACGGGAGAAACCGTGTTCTTCCTCTTGGGCGCTATGACCATTGTTGAAGTGGTGGATCGTTGGGGTGGTTTCCGTGTTATAACCGACCGTATTAAAGCGACCTCGAAAGTGGAACTGTTGTGGATATTGGGTGTGTTAGCATTCTGCCTGTCTGCCATTCTTGATAACCTTACCACCACAATCATGATGTGTACGCTGCTTAACAAGATTATTCCTGTTAGGCACGACCGGTGGTTCTTTGCCAGTATGATTGTTATCGCTGCTAATGCCGGTGGTGCTTGGACACCTATTGGTGACGTTACCACTATTATGCTGTGGATTGCAGGCAAGGTTAGTGCTTTGAATATTATGCAGATGACAGTGCTGCCAAGCATCGTAAGTATTTTGGTTCCTTTTGCTATCCTTTCATATACTTTGCGTGGTGGCCATATCGAGGCACCTACGAATGATGAGGTGGATGACAGTCCTGCATCACGCGTGCCTGCACATCAGCGTATGATTGTGCTTTGCTTAGGTGTGGGTGTACTTATTTGTGTTCCTATTTTTAAGAGCATCACCCACTTGCCTCCATACATTGGTATCCTTGGAGCTTTAGGCCTCGTATGGATGGTAACGGAGTTGATGCGTCCTAAAGATCCTGCGGAACAGAACTATCACTCTTTGAAATTGTCTCATATCTTGCGCCGAGTAGATTTGTCGAGTATCATCTTCTTCTTGGGTATCTTGATGGCTGTAGGTGTGCTGCAGGTTTGCGGTCATTTGTCTATGTTGGCCAACAGTCTTGATCATATTGCTTTGGCGGAACCTTATAAGTACTTTACCATTGATACTATTATCGGTGTACTTTCAAGTATTGTGGATAATGTTCCTTTGGTGGCTGGTACTATGGGTATGTATGACTTCCCAATCGACCATTACTTCTGGGAGATGTTGGCTTACTGCGCTGGTACTGGTGGTAGTATCCTGATTATTGGTTCTGCTGCTGGTGTAGCTGCCATGGGTATTGAGAAGATTGACTTTATCTGGTACTTTAAGCATATCACTTGGATTGCCCTTATAGGTTACCTGGCTGGTGCATTGTGTTACATTGGACAATACATGGTGATTCATTAAACAAATAATCCCCACCAATTCGGTGGGGATTCCTTTTTTCATTTATAGTTGTTAGATTATTCTATCTAACTCTTCTTAATACCATGGCAGAGCGTGCTGGCACATACAAAAGCAACCAGCCTTTGTGTTGCTTCTTGTATAGCTTATCAGGCATTGTGAAGTGCTGGATGCTGTCATTGTTCAGCCCATTGCCTCCAAATGCCTTGCTGTCCGTATTCAATACTACTTCATAACTGCCCTCTGGTACCAAGAACCCATAATCGGTAAAGGAACGTGAAGGGTTGAAGTTAAATACAAACACCAAGTCGTCACGCTTGTAGGCCAATATCTGGTCGCCATCGTTGTGCCAAATCTCTTGCACTTTAGTCTTCTGGAATCGCTTCACACTCTTGATGACGCTGAGCATGGCCTGGTCGAAGTCACCCAGATAATGATAGCACAGGTTCTTGTTATCTACCAAATCCCACTGACGGCGTGCATATTTATGGCTCCATCCGTTACCCTCACGAGGGAAGTCTATCCATTCGGGGTGACCAAACTCATTGCCCATGAAATTTAGATAACCTCCATTGATAGTGGATGCCGTGAGCAGACGAATCATCTTGTGCAGGGCGATACCACGATGCACGGTATAGTTCTCGTCCCCTTTCTGGAAGTGCCAGTACATGTCGGCATCAATTAATCGGAAGATGATGGTCTTGTCGCCGACCAGTGCTTGGTCGTGGCTCTCAGCATAGCTGATGGTCTTCTCATCCTCACGACGGTTGGTCACCTCCCAAAACATGCTGCTGGGTTTCCAATCTTCGTCAATCTTTTCCTTGATGGTCTTAATCCAGTAGTCTGGAATATTCATTGCCATACGATAGTCGAATCCATAACCACCATCTTCGATAGGTGCTGCTAATCCGGGCATGCCCGAAACCTCCTCGGCAATGGTGATGGCATGTGGGTTTACTTGATGAATCAAGCGGTTCGCCAGAGTGAGGTAGCAGATGGCATTGTCGTCCTCATGGCCGTTGAAATAATCGCCATAGCCCATGAAGGCTTCGCCAAGACCATGACTGTAATAGAGCATGGAAGTAACACCATCGAAACGGAAACCGTCAAACTTGAATTCTTCTAACCAATACTTACAATTGGAGAGTAGAAAGTGCAGTACGTTATCCTTGCCATAATCGAAGCATAGCGAGTCCCATGCAGGGTGTTCATGGCGGCCGCCTGGATAGAAGTATTGGTTGGGGTCACCAGCAAAGTTGCCCAAGCCTTCTACTTCGTTCTTAACAGCATGTGAATGGACAATATCCATGATGACAGCAATACCCATCTGGTGTGCCGTGTCAATTAACTCTTTCAATTCATCTGGCGTTCCAAAGCGGGAAGATGGTGCAAAGAAACTGGATACGTGATAACCAAAACTACCATAATAGGGGTGTTCCTGAATGGCCATGATCTGTATGCAGTTGTAGCCGTCTTTTGCCACGCGAGGCAGTACGTTGTCTTTGAACTCGCGATAGGTGCCCACCTTTTCTTCTTTCTGGCTCATACCCACATGGCATTCGTAGATAAGCAATGGGTTAATATCGGGTTTGAACTTCTTAACCTTTGCCTGATAAGGCTCTGCCGGATCCCATACCTGTGCACTGAAAATTTTAGTATAGTCATCTTGCACCACACGAGTAGCCCACGCAGGGATACGTTCACCTTCCCCTCCATTCCACTTTACCTTTAATTTAAAAAGGTCTTCATGGTGAAGAGCATTCAAGGGTAGTTTGATTTCCCAGTTGCCATCTTTTTTAGGTTGCATAGCGAATTTTGGATTTTCTTGCCAACCATTGAAAGTGCCTATCACAAAAATCTCTGTAGCATTCGGCGCCCATTCGCGCAGCACCCAGTTCTTCTCTGTTTTGTGCAAACCAAAATAAAGGTGCCCATCGGCAAAGTCAGCTAAGGTTTTTCTACCATTTTTCGTCAGTTGCTTTTCCTTGTACAAGAAATGCTCATGTCGTCCGTTAATGGCGTCAGTGTATGGCTCCAACCACGGGTCGTTCTTAATCAAGTTCAAGGTTTTCATATAAGTATTCAGTATTAGTTATTTCTTATAAAGTCATCCACAGTATAGTTCAGAAAGTCAAGGAATGGTTTCGATGTCTTTGCTAAATCTACAAGAACATCCACATAGTCGGGTTGAGTAAAGAAATCGTCATCAAGATGATGCCATACACTGAAATCCTTGGGTTTCAGTAACTCCATATAGGGGAAATCTTTTGGGAAACCCTTGGGGTTTACTTTCAACCTATCCTCACCAATAGTTGGAAAGTATTTCTTGAATTTCTTGTTCTCAATAATCTTGCGGTATTCATCTATGCTGTCAAAGATGGAATAGCGTATTTCTTGCAGTTGCTTAGGGGTAAGCCCGTAGGTACCTCCGGCATAGAAACAACCTTCTGGTTCTATATGGAAGTAATAACCGCAATGAAGTGACTTCTTGCCTTTAGCTGATAGGAAGCCACCCATGTGGGTCTTATAGGGACTCTTGTCTAGTGAGAACCTAACGTCGCGATAGATACGCCATGTACAATCTTTAGGTTGAAGATGTCTGATGGTAGGATCAAACTCACTGACGCGAGAAATGAGGATTGTCAATAGCTTATCAAATTCCTGTGAGGCAGCTTGGTAAAGTGACTTATGCTCGTGAAACCACTCGCGCTCATTGTGTGCAGACAACTGTCTGAGAAAATCGAATATCAGTTGTACATCCATTTCATTTTAGAAATAAAACCTCCTATCTCGCAAAGATAATAATTAAGATTGACAATGGCAAATCATTAATGAAGTATTATGGTAGCAAGAATAGTTGAACTAAATTAGTGTGCTGGCTTTGAAAGCGAATATGGCTTATCAGTCAAAGCGAGACCACGCTTCTTGTTAGGCTTTGGTCCCATATCAAACTCGATGGTGCATTCCTCGGTGAGTTGACTATGGGTGATATACAACTTGGAGTAAGGCTGACCATTAATGCGTACACGTTGCACATAGCGGTTCTTGTCACTTACCTTGGGCGCTTTAATCTCAACCGTATGTCCATTCTCAAGTGTCACCTTCATATAAGGTAAGTAGGGGGCACCTAAAACATATTGGTCAGTGCCTGGAGCAACAGGATAGAAGCCCATAGAAGAGAAAATGTACCACGCTGACATCTGTCCGCAATCATCATTGCCACCCAAACCCCGGATATTGTTGCGATACATTTTGTTTAAAATGGTGCGTAACCACTCTTGAGTTTTCCAAGGTGTAGAAGACCAAGCATAGAGGTAAGGAACATGGTGAGAAGGTTCATTGCCATGAACATAACCACCTACCAGACATTCAACTGTAATATCTTCGTTGTCAACATAATATTTTTCAGGTAAATCCATAACAAATAGGCGGTTCAGCTTGTCGAGGAAGACCTGTTCTCCTCCCATGCATTGTATAAGACCATAAACATCGTGAGGAACGTGAAAAGAAAAATTCCACGAATTACCCTCGATGAACCCCTCTCCATAAGTTTGATAGGGGTCGAGGTCTTTTTTGAAATCACCATTTAGATAGCGAGGGGATGTAAAACCAATAGATGGGTCATAGGCGTTTCGATAGTAAAGTGCCCGTTTCATGAATGTAGAAGCTACCTGTTCATTGCCTATAGCCTTTGCTGCTGCATAGATAGTCCAGTCGTCGAAACTATATTCCAAAGTATTAGAGGCAGCAGTATCATCTGTATCAAAAGGAGCATATCCCAGCCGTATATAATCTGTCAAACTTGGGAAAAAAGGATTGGTAGCAGTTTTCACCATAGCATCCAAAGCCTCCTCTTTTTCAATGTCTGCACCTTTTACGAGGGCATCTGCTAGCACAGTCACGGCATGATAGCCTGTCATGCACCAACCTTCATTACCCATCAAACTCCACACTGGCAACATGCCTAAAGCCTGTTGTTGTTGATGGTGTATCATGGATTTCACCATATTAGTGTTACGTGAAGGTTTTAGTAAACCCAATAGTGGATGTTCTGCCCTATATGTATCCCATATTGAGAATACGGTATAGTTGTCAAAATTATCGGCACTGTGGATATTGCCGTCCACTCCACGATATTGACGATCCACATCCATATAGATGGAAGGATTAATCATTGTATGATAGAGTGAGGTGTAAAGCATGGCTTTCTGATCATTTGTGCCGTTGCAATCAATAACTGAAAGCTCTCTATTCCATGAATTACGTGTTTCTTGACAGATTGCCTCAAACGACTTCCCTGCAACCTCGGCTTGAAGATTTTTTATAGCACCCTCAGTTGAAACTGCAGAAAGAGCCACCTTAACCACAAGCTCTGAAGTTGTTCTCTTCAGGGCAGCGTTTGACCCTTCAAAGTTGAAATATGCTACCATATTGCGTCCAGCCATATCGGGGAAGTTGTGATATCGGTCAAACTTACGCCAAAAACCAACATATTTCTCTGGCTTCCTGTCTTGATAACCATAGCTACTAATGGGTTTGGAAAAAGAAATGGCAAAATAGGTGTAATTTGTCCTTGCCCAGCCATCTGTTAATCGCAAGCCTGTGAGGAGGGTGTCATTTTCTACACGAAGTGTGGACCATAGCACCTTGCCATCGTAATTGTATAGTCCGTGTAGTAGGTCGAGTATGATACGTTGATCTGCACCTTCAGGAAAGGTGTATTTGTGTACACCCACACGCTGGGTGGCTGTCAGTTGAACCTTAACACCTGTATCATCCAAAGTAACGGAATAATAACCTGGAGAAGCTTGTTCGTTTTCATGCGAGAACCTTTGACGATAGCCACTATCAGGATCATCCTTTGTGCCAGGATTAAGTTGTAGTGCACCGGTTTGCGGCATAATGAGTAAGTCGCCTAGATCGGAATGGCCAGTACCACTTAGGTGGGTATGACTGAACCCAACGATAGTATTATCGGTGTGCTGATAACCAGCACAATACTCATATACCTTGCCTTGATATACTCCGTTGATATTGTGTGGAATGGTGTCAGTGTCAG
Organism: uncultured Bacteroidales bacterium; assembly: GCA_902779085.1. GTDB lineage: Bacteria > Bacteroidota > Bacteroidia > Bacteroidales > Bacteroidaceae > Bacteroides. The sequence continues at coordinate 239,330 of CACYZY010000001.1, forward strand.
GGCTGAGTTGTATAATGCCAAAAGGAGCGCATGCCCCTGGAAATGTATGTCCCATGCCCTCAGTGCCAATCATAGGATTTACATAAGATACTTTATCGGAAATCTCTTCTGCCTTTGAGAGTATAGGCAAGACTATAATAAATGCTAATAAAATGATCTTCTTCATGATGTTGTATTGAGTTTATTCTGCTAAAGCTTTTCCCGACATCAATAAATCAACCAGAGGTTTGTCTTTATAAGATTCGGTGCGCTGATCGTAGAATCCGAAGTCGCCATCATAGCACCAGGTAGTCCACGCAATGTCGAATTCATCGAATACATCAAGCATATCCTTATACCAGGCATAAGCCAGTTCACGCTCTACAGGTTCATACACACCCCACTCGCCACAGAACAACTGTAGGCCATATTTTTTAGCAGCCTCTATAGCATCCTTAAAGTCTTCGCGAATTTTGTTCTTATCCCATACCTGCGTTAGGAAAGGCTTCAGTTCTTCTTTAATTTCATCTGGCGCTGCATCGTAATCTTCCTGGGTGATGAGCACACCAGGATAGTTCACATTCCCCTTATATCTGCCGAGTGGAGTCCAGAAGGCACCACGGTGGGTAATGATCATTGGGTGGTAGTAATGGAAAGAGAGGATGATATTCTTGTCCCCTTCTGGTACACGCAGATATTTGATGGTTTCATAGTCTTGCCAACGGTTGGAGCCTATTACCAATGTGCGTTGAGGCTCTACATCACGCAGTGCCTTATGCACCTTTTCCACCACTACATTCCATTGTTCATGTTCTGGCGCTACGGGTTCATTCATAAACTCGTATGCCACAGAATCGTTACTATATTTTTTTAATACATCAGACAATTGGTACCATAGGTTGATTAGGTCTTGCTGAGACTTCTCTGAAGTGAACAGAGTATTAGAAGAGTCATTATCTATAAAACGATGTGAACGAATGATATGAAGGTCAACTACCACACGTAGGTGATGTTTTTCTGCAAGATTGATGGCATTGGTTAATAAATCCCATGCTTCGGGCAGTTTTTGACCATTTTCATCCCAGAACTGTACTTCGTCAATAGGGATACGAACAAAGTCGAATCCCAATTGTTCCAGACGTTCGAAGTCATCTTCCTGAATATGGTTACGGCGCTCTTCACCCACAATCCTCGACTGTGATAACCAGTGACTTAGATTGGTTCCACGTTTAATACTGAAGTTATTCACCATATTTCCTTGTTGACCAGTACAATATACTAGAAATATTGCCATGATAACAAGTGATAATAAAGAAAGAAGCTTTTTCATACACTCTTCGTTTTAGTTGATAATTGTGATACAAAGGTATTCATTTTTTTCGCTTATTTCATCATTTTTTGTATATTATTTGTGCTGCCGATAGGGTATTTATAGGTAAAGAGACTGTTTTTCTGTGTTCAAAACCTTCAAATACTAAAAACAATACAAGCCTACAGAATAATGATGGACTCTTGTATGCCAAAATCAATAGCATTTCTAACCCTAATTTCATGACTGAACAATTATTAAATTATAAGCTAAAGCAATATTACTTTTTACTTTTACTGTATTTAAGATCAGCTGCTACAATGTTGCCTTTTTTATTGTTATTGATGCTAAGCGGCAGGCAATTTATTATGATAAGAATCTTTCTAACGCTCCGTACGTGAAACTACGAAAATCTATAGTATGCGTTCCTGTCATCCATAATACTCCCCCCAAGAAAGGCATAATATCGTATATATAAAAGTAGCTGATATCATGAAGTGTATCTACTATGTTAATATTTTATTTTGATAAACTTTTCCTGAGATATATCAATTTAAATAGTATTATTTTTGTATCTTTGCAATTATTAATGCTTGTTTGTAGAAATGTCTTCAAAGTTGAAAAAATATATCATTCGTCCTGTCAGGAAACTTATGGGCTATTTACTTTTGCGCTCTTTCATATTTTTGGGACCTTTTGTGCCGCGTAAGTTCTTGTTAAGATGGCACGGATATGTGGCAAAGTGTGCCTATTTACTCTCTAAAAAGACTCAGCAGACTATTATACATAATTTGACGATAGCTTTTGGTCAAGAGGTTGAAAAAGGTACTTACTTCGACATTGGCAAACGCGTGTTTGTATCGATAGCTAAATCCAATACCGACTATGTCTTGTTCAGCAAGTTAAAAACACGTGAGCAGTTCTCACGTTATTTTAGGTTTGAGGGAGAGGAATATCTGAAGGCCGCTTATGAGAAGGGGCGGGGTGTGTTATGCTTGGTCCCGCATACCACAACTTTGGAATTTTCTGCCATCATGCCGCCAGTAATGGGTTATAAAACTAATGGGGTGAGTAGTCGTATTCATTTCGAGCCTCTCAATAAGTTGATGATTAATTTTAGGGAATCTCGTGGTATGGCTAACATAATACATAATCATAGTTTTAACATACTCGTTGAACGGCTTAAAAAAGGAGAGTGCTTGATTATCATGATTGACCAGGATAGCATGAACATTCGTGGCGAGTTTATCCCTTTCTTCGGAAAGGACGCATATACACCTATAGGCTGCGCTCGTCTCGCTATAGCTACAGGGGCTGCGGTCGTTCCAATGTATACTTTTCGTAATGATGCTGATGATACTTATGTATTCAGAATCTTGCCAGAAATACCATTTGTTCAAAAAGAAACAGAGGCAGAGACTATCACGTATAACACCAAAAAGCATAATGAAGCGATGGAACAGATTATCAGCCAGCATCCAGACCAGTGGGTGTGGATGCATAGACGCTGGCTGACTACTCCTGACTCTCTGCGCCAATTCCTCGAGAAAAAGAAGAAAAGCAAAGAATGACATTGAATAATCCAAATATAACTGTCTCTATTGTAATACCTGTATATGGCGTTAGTGATTATATAGAACGCTGTATCGGTTGTGTAATGCACCAGACTTATGAAAATATAGAATGTATCGTCATAGATGATGCCTCACCCGATGACAGCATCGCCAAATGTGAGCGAATGATGGTAGACTATCAAGGTCCTATCCGTTTTTCTATTCTTCATCATGAACATAATAGAGGTATGTCTGCAGCACGCAATACTGGCTTACAAGCTGCTTCGGGAGAGTATATTTACTTTTTGGATGGTGATGATGCTATCACATTCGATTGTATAGAGAAATTGGTAAAACCTGTGCATAACGACCCGACCATTGAGATGGTGATGGGCAGTTTTGAAAGACGTGCTAATGGCTCACCAGTTACAAGAAAGCAACGGCGAGGAGTAAAGTTTCAGGAGAAAGACATACCTAAACACGAGAGAGTAAGAGACAGCTTTTTTAATAATGAGTTACATGTCAATGCTTGGAATAAGTTGATAAAGAGAGATTTTTTGATGCGATATCAGTTATTCTTTGAAGAGGGTTATTTGTGGGAGGATTTGTTGTGGACTTTCTTTGTTATGAAACATCTTAGTCATCTTTACACTATTCCTAATGTTACCTATTACCAACTTAAGCGTCCTCATTCTGTAACAACCGGAACAATCAGGGACGTTAAGCAACGTCATTGGGGGGCAGTATATGAGAAGATTGCTCAAAACTTTACTCCAGAAGAAGAGGCAAGAGAAGCAAAGCATTATTTGCCTAAGTTTTGTCAGGAATGGATGAGGAGGCCAGAAATAAAGTCGTTTCATAGGGCAGCGTCCTTGTTTAAAAAAGCATTGTCTGACGGCAATCATCGATCAGCGCTAACGCTGTTGTCTATAGCATCTTTTGCAGCGAAAAGAGCAGTAAATGTAAAATGTTTTTTTAATGGCGTAAAGATTTTGGTATAAGCTATCTGAATTGTGATAATGAAAAATAAAGAAATAATAGTTTCCATAGTAGTTCCAGTATATGGTGTAACTGATTATATAGAACGCTGTATAAGTTGTGTAATGCACCAGACTTACGAGAATATAGAATGTGTTATCGTGGATGATGTTTCGCCCGATGACAGTATAGCCAAATGCGAGCGCATGATAACAAACTATCAAGGTCCCATTCGCTTTTCTATATTACATCATGAACAAAATAGGGGCTTGTCGGCAGCACGTAATACAGGCTTACAAGTTGCTTCAGGAGAGTATATTTACTTTCTGGATAGTGATGATGCCATCACATTTGATTGTATAGAGAAATTGGTAAATCCTGTGCATAACGACCCGACTATTGAAATGGTGATGGGTAGTTTTGAAAGACGAGCTGATGGTGTATCCGTATCCTTTAGCCAACGGCGGGGGGTAAAGCTGCAAAGGAAAGATATTCCTACCCTTGAAGAAATTAGGAATAGCTATTATCAAGACGAGTTGCATGCATGTGCTTGGAATAAATTGGTGAGGAAAGACTTTTTGATGCGACATCAGCTATTCTTTGAAGAGGGATATTTGTGGGAGGATTTGTTGTGGACTTTCTTTGTTATGAAACATCTTAGCCATCTTTATACCATTTCTGATGTTACCTATTATCAGTATATGCGCCCTCAGTCTATATCTACAGGAACAAGCAAAATTGAAAAGCGGCGTCATTGGGGGGCTGTATTTGAAATGATTGCCAATAACTTTACTCCAAGGGAAGAGTCAAGAGAGGCAAAGTTTTATTTACCAAAGTTTCGCAGATATTGGATGAAGAAACCCGATGAAGAATCGTTCCATAGGGCAGCACCCATATTTAGAAAGGCGTTGTCTGATGGTAATCATCAACATGAGTTGAGATTGCTGGCTATAACTTCTCTTTGGGCAAAAATAGCGACAAGTCTAAAAATCTTATTTAGCTAAGTGGTGATGACCTTTTATTTACTTAAGCTATAGTTCTAAATCGTAATCCACTTGGTGCCTCTTGAGAAACTTGATCCAGAATCGGCGGCGTGCCTCCAAGGCGTTATGTACACAGGTAGTTGCATCGAAACCTCTGATGCGGGCATATGATTCCACTAATAGAACGATGAAACGTTTAGGTCCCCACAAATGAACAAAATTGCGGCATCCAGTTTTCATGTCAACTGGGCCAAAGCGCATACGATTGATATCTACTATGGTAAAATCATAGATGCCATCTTTAACCTTATAAAGTATATTATTGGGTGAATAATCTTTATGTAAGACTCCTTTTTTGTGCATATCAGCTGTAAAGGATGCCAGTGCCAATGCTAATTCCTCACTTGTAACTTTTTCAGTGGAATTGTCTTCGAATAGTAAATGGTAACCTTGCGCCTGAATACTGATAAAATAGCTGTATTGCAACACCCCCATTTTTCTATCCTCTATATAGGCAATGGATTCAGGCGTATTGATACCCCTTTTCTTTAAGATAAATGGATACTCGTATGCTCGTTGCCCTTTGGGCTTGCGAATGCCCAAAGAATAAACAATAGAATTATAGGACGGTTTTTGATATCGCTTGACATTAATGTGCAAGCCATCAGGAGTTATCAGTTCTTTAATAAGATTTCGCCTGTTATATAATACGGTACCCTCAAGGAGCATCCGTTCTGGGATACCTTCCAGGTAGCTTCTCAGTGTTTCATATTTTGGATTGACTACTATCTTTCTCATGGTTGTTAGCTAATATAGAATTCACTTTTCTTACAATATCTAGTGCGGAGATTTCACTGAGACAGGCATAGTCGCCTCGTAAACAAGGTTTATTGCCATAGATAGAGCAAGGACGACAATCCAATGTTGTCTGTACAGCCAAACTTTCTGATTGTCTCCAGCCCATAAAGCCAGAATAAGGATGGGTGGCACCCCATACCGATACCACTGGAATGTTTACCAGCGATGCCAAATGCATGTTGGCAGAATCCATCGACACCATCACATGAAGATGGCTCATCAGTGCCAATTCTCCTGTTAAATTAAGTCGGCCAGCCACTGTTGTTACCTGCGGGATACCTTCTGCCATCTTTTGTAATTGCTGAACTTCCTTCTTGCCGCCACCAAACAGGAACAGGTGAATATTGTGGTCTGTACACAACAGTTTGATAACTTCATTAATTGTTTTAATAGGCAACCTTTTGCCCCTTAAAGCAGCAAAAGGAGCGAATCCTATCCATTGTTGTCCTTCAATTGGTGTTGCCAACTCCTTGAACAGAGTGGTGTCACCTTTCCCTAATCCAAAGATTGATTGAAAGTTTATAGTTACTGGCCATCCTAATTTATTAAACACCTCTGCATATCGATCAAATGAAGTTTTCAGTTGAACCAGCTTTTTGTTTTTTTTACGGCAAAGTGTATTCTTTTCAACCCTACCTTTATTAATATAGGCTTTCTTTACGCTATGCCGCCAGAAGATAGGACGCAACAATCTGGTGCGTATAACATCATGAATATCTGCCACTGCATCGAAATGTTCTCGTCTTAACATTTTATAAATACGACACAGGCCACTAAAAGAATTATAATCATGCTGATTCACTCCCATAAATGTCACATTGGTTGGCAGCAATGCAAACAAAGGAGCCATAAAATCCTGACTCAGTATGCTAATCTTGAGGTCGGGATATTGGCGTGCCAGCGAATCAATCACAGGCACTGTCATGGCGACATCTCCCAACGCTGAGTATCTGATAACAAGCAGTTTCATTTCTTGCTGTAGAGTACAGGGTTTAATGTAGGGTCATTATACATCTTCATTTGTTTATAAACCTTCATGAACTTTTTACCAGCTTCGATGTCTGCTAAAAGTTGGTCAATGGCAACGCTTAAGTCCTTCTGCTGCTCCAACAGGAAATCCAACTTTTGCTGGCAAATATCATGGTGTTCCAAAGTAGAGTCTTTACGTTCCACCTGCTCACGCATGTGGTAAATCTTCAATGCTAAGATAGACAAACGGTCAATTGCCCAAGCCGGACTCTCTGTGTTGATAGTTGCGTCTGGCAAAATCACTACATCTTTGTACTTGTCCAAGAAATAGCTATCAATCAACTCCACCAAGTCAGTGCGGTCTTGGTTAGACTTATCGATTCTGCGTTTAATCTTCAAAGCCTCTACTGGATTGATGTCTGGGTCGCGAATGATGTCTTCCAAATGCCACTGCACCGTGTCTATCCAATTTTTCAGATACAAGTAGAACTCTATGCTCTTTACAAGATATGGGTTTTGGATAGGTGTATCAATATTGTCGGTTTTGTGATAATTGTCTATCACGGCTTCAAAAATGCTATTGCATAGTTCGGTAAATTTCATATCAAATATGGTTTTACATATTATCTATCTTGCAAATATAGGCAAAAGTTTACAAATTCAACTACTTTTTTGCTTATCTTTAGATAAAATAAACTTCGTCTCAACAAAGCTCAAATAAATTTGGCTTTGTCTTTAACTTGCACTATTTTTGCAGCAAGAATAAATTATTATACCCTAAGATGAAAGAATTTATACAGGTTTTGAAGCGTTTCATACCGCCATATAAGAAATATTTGGTGCTGACCGTATTGTTCAATATACTCAGTGCTCTCCTCAACATTTTCTCGTTCATGGCTATTATCCCCATACTGAATATTTTGTTTCAGACGGAAGGTTCCATGGAGCCAGTGGCGTGGATTCCTTGGAACGAGATGACGTTGGGTAACATTAGTGAAGTACTGAGTAACAATGCCAATAGTTTTGTGCAGCAAATGGTGACTAACCTTGGTCCTACCACCACCATGTTGGTGATAGGCTTGTTTCTTGCGTTTGCTACTTTTCTCAAGACGGGAGCCTATTTCCTGTCTTCTGCTACTATAGTGCCAGTTCGCACAGGTGTGGTGAGAGATATTCGTAACCAACTGTATCAGAAGATTAACTCGTTGCCATTGGGTTTCTTCAGCGAGGAGCGTAAAGGTGACATCATTGCCCGTATGAGTGGTGATGTGCAGGAAATAGAGAACTCCATCATGGCAAGTCTTGACATGCTATTCAAGAACCCTATCCTTATCATTTCATATTTTGCTGCCTTGTTGGTTGTGTCATGGCAACTCACCTTGTTCACGTTGGTGTTTGTACCTATTTTCGGCTGGTTTATGGGATTTGTGGGTAAGAAATTAAAGGCAAAGAGCATCAAGGCACAGTCCCTTTGGAGTGATACCATGAGCATTGTAGAGGAAACTTTGGGAGGCTTGCGTATCATTAAGGCGTTTAATGCCGAAGGAAAGATGAACCGTAAGTTTGATAAGATTAACTCAGGCTATCGTGACCATATCATGCGAGTGAATATCCGCCAATCCATGGCACACCCTATGAGTGAGTTCTTAGGTACTGTGATGATTGTCATCGTTCTGTGGTTTGGCGGTATTCTAGTGTTGAATAAGCAGGTACTCGATGGCTCTACTTTTGTCTATTATTTAGTAATCCTCTACAGTATTATTAATCCTCTGAAAGAGTTCTCTCGTGCCAGCTATAACATCCCCAAGGGATTGGCATCCATGGAGCGTGTGGATAAGATACTGATGGCTGAGAACAACATCCATGAGCCGGAACATCCTGTGCATATAGAAGATTTCCAACATCAGATCGAGTTTCGTGATGTTTCGTTCAAGTATGCTGATAAATGGGTGTTGCGTCACATCAACCTCGTCATCGAAAAGGGCAAGACCATCGCATTGGTGGGACAGAGTGGAGGCGGTAAATCTACTTTAGTGGACCTCATTCCTCGCTACTATGACGTACAAGAGGGCGAGGTACTGATTGATGGTGTCAATGTCAAGGACTTGGGCATACACGACCTACGTCAGCTCATTGGCAATGTGAACCAAGAGGCTATCCTCTTCAATGATACTTTCTTTAATAACATTTCCTTTGGTGTGGACGGCGCCACCCTCGAACAAGTGGAGCAAGCTGCTCGTATCGCTAATGCCCACGATTTCATTATGGCATCCGAACAAGGCTATGACACTAATATCGGAGACCGAGGTGGCAGATTGTCTGGTGGTCAACGTCAGCGCGTAAGCATTGCTCGAGCTATCCTCAAGAATCCTCCTATCTTGATACTTGATGAAGCCACCTCAGCTCTTGATACAGAAAGTGAGCGTTTAGTGCAGGATGCTTTGGAACGCTTGATGAAGACACGTACCACAGTGGCTATCGCCCATCGTCTTAGTACCATTCGCAATGCCGATGAAATATATGTGCTGCATGATGGACAGATTGTAGAGCAAGGAAAACATGAAGATTTGCTTCAGCAAAATGGTTATTACAAGAAACTGAATGATATGCAGTCATTAGGATAAAGAGAAGCTGCGTTATAGTTTGGCACCTAACAGTTTTGCTTTTAATTTATAGTATGAACGAGTAAATGTATAATGGAGGAGATTGCGAGGTTCGTCAGAAGAATAGCATGGTTGTATGCAAACATCTTTTTTTGGAGCTTCTGGATTCAGTCGGTCACACAGACGTGCCACATATTCAAACATGTTGTATTCTTCCAAAACGCGACGTTTGCTTTCTGCTAGTGCTGCAGCGGCTTGTGTCGCTCTATCTTTTGCTATCGCTTCCTCTATCAATTCAATTGCTTTTTCTGGGTGGCAGAGATTAATGGGCAGAAAACTCTCAGAGGGGAAATAATCCGAAAGGTTAGTACAACCGTAGTAGAAAGGGAAGCACTCGGCCAGAAAACAATCTGAAATTTTTTCAGTCCAGTAATACTTTTGTGAAGAGTTCTCAATAGAAATGTGGTATTTGTAGGGCGCCAGCACGTCCCATTTATCATCAAAAGTACGAAAGCCACGACCAAATACATCCAGTCGGTTGCCAAAGTAATCACGTAGATAACGGACGAAGCGAATCCTATCTATATGTCCTTGTGTGAATACTTTGTCGCTGGTGATGACGGATATGAGACGTTTCTTCTGCTCTCTACACGAAGTGCCTTTCAAGTTATCGTAATCTAAACAGAAAGAGTCGACAGGTTTACCATTCTCCTTAACTCCTACGTACCAAGGCAGAATAGCTGGTCCGTAAAGTACATTGGAATGTTTTATCTTTTCTTGGCAACTGCAGACAAGCCCAAACTGGCGAAGGAATCGCTTAGGGTAAACCAATATAGACTCAGGCTCCGTAGTTAGAAAGATGGTATTCTGCGGTGCAACACGACAATGTTGCTGTGCACGAATGCCTTTTCCTTGAACCACCCAGAAATCAGCTTCCTCAGTATCATCTATAAGGAAGAGATACCTACCGTCTAATGAAACAAGGTCGTGATGTGCGGTCTGACGGTGGTAGATGGAGTTAAAAGAGGTGTCAGCAGGGGTGAATTTGACTTTATACATGGTCATTAATATTAAATCGTTCTTTATAACCCTCGGGGGTTCGTTTCCAACGGTTGTGTGTCCATAGCCAGAAAGGAGGTTGGCGACGTATAGTCTCTTCAAGGAGACGAGCATACTGTTCTGTGAGTTGGTAGTCCGGAATATTTGATGGATTTCCCGTTATCAATCGATAGGTAGCCACATAATATCCTCTGCGTTCTCTGCGCAAATCAATGTATACCATAGCACAGTTCAATTTTTTTGCAATGCGCTCGCCTCCTGTAAAAAAAGGTGTATCATGGTGGGAGAGAAAATTTATCCAGACGTGGATGGCCTCCCAAAGAGGCACTTGGTCGGCAATGAAGCCTGCCACACATGGCACGCCCCGTTGCTGAGCAGCAATCATAGTACGCAGCGTTCTGTTCATGGTTATGTTGTTGACACCCATTCGACTACGGATTTCCAACAACAAAGTGTCCACCACGGGATTCTCTAACGGATGATAGACCTGCATGGGATACCAATCAGGCTCATGGACATCTATATGTAAAGGAACAGACGAAAGCCACTCCCAATTACAGTAATGACCCACCATCAAAATAACAGACTTGCCTTCGTGAACCAAATGGTTCAAAAATTCTGGGTTTTCAAAATGCATGCGTTGTTGTAATTCCTCAGGTGAGATGGAAGCGAGTTTTATGGTTTCCACCAAGCAATCAAATATCCAGTGATAGAAATCACGCGCAATACGATGACATTCAGCCTCGCTTTTTTCTGGAAAAGAGGTTGTCAAGTTTTTCTGAACGAGGTGTCGACGGTAGCGTAATATGTAATAAACAAGATAAAAAAACGTATCCGACAGTATATAGAGAATATTTAACGGCAATAGCGAAAGCCCGTAGAACAGACAGCGCAGAGCCGTAAGGAGGAAACGTTGCCAAAGATTTAGTTTGCCTGCTACCATTTACTATTAAACTTCAAAGTTTCTTCATTTTATGAAGATAATAAACGTTCAATTACTTTTGGATAATATTCATATTCCAAAGCATGTACTCTTGTGGCAAGCGTGTCGGGTGTATCGTCGGTTTTAACCTCACAACGATATTGCGCTATAATCTGTCCGGCATCGTACACCTCACTGGTATAATGGATGGTAATACCGCTTTCCTTATCGCCACAACGCAATACATCTTCATGAACACGATCACCATACATGCCTTTTCCTCCATGCAGGGGCAACAATGATGGATGAATATTGATCATGCGTTGTGGATAGGCTTTCAAAATGATGTCTGGTATTCTGGCTAAGAATCCTGCCAATACAACAAAACCGATGTTATAAGATTGAAGCAGATTTAGTACAACCGTGCCATCCTGCCAAAACTCCTTTGAAAAATAAGCACATGGAATGCCTAGATTCCTTGCTCTTTGCAGAACAAAAGCTTTTTGATTATTTGTCATTATCAATGATATCTTCACGGTGGGAATTGACATGAAATAACGAGCTATATTTTCTGCGTTACTGCCATTACCGGAAGCTAAAATTGCTACGTTTGTAATCATAAAAAATCTATTTTTGTTGCACAGAATACTTAATAATGTGCAAAAAAATGCATTTAATTAGTCAAATATTTGTTTCGTAAAAGAAAAATTAATTCCTTTGCATCGCAAAAATAGTTTAAAGTAGGAACAAATGCAAGAAACTGCATGAGTTTTTTGTTAAACGTTAGTTTTGCCTCCGAAGAAGAATTTATTTACTAACTAAAAACTAAAAGTTATGACAACAGAAGAAATTTCTGCAAAAGTTTATGCTATTATCGCAGACAAACTGGGTGTTGAACCATCTGAAATCACAAACGAAGCTAGCTTTACTAATGACCTTGGTGCCGATTCTCTTGATACAGTTGAGTTGATCATGGAGTTTGAGAAGGTATTCGAATTGCAGATTCCTGACGAGAAAGCAGAAACTATCCAGACTGTAGGCGACGCTATTTCTTATATTGAGGCCAACCTCTAATAAATCCATTATAGCTGATATATGGAGTTAAAAAGAGTAGTAGTAACTGGTCTTGGCGCAATCACCCCACTTGGTAATACAGTTGAAGAAACTTGGAATAACCTGTTAAAAGGTGAAAGTGGAGCAGGACCAATTACTCGTTTTGATGCTTCTCTATTCAAGACACAAATTGCTTGCGAGGTAAAAAATTTCGATCCTAGTCAGTATATAGACCGTAAAGAGGCTCGCAAGATGGATATCTATACACAGTTTGCTGTGGCTGTTGCCAAGCAAGCTGTGCAAGATGCTGCCCTAGACCTTGAGCAAGAAGATCTTAACCGCATTGGTGTAGTGTTTGGAGCTGGAATCGGAGGTATCCGTACTTTCGAAGATGAAATAGGTTATTACTACCAGCATCAGGACTTGGGCCCCAAATTTAATCCGTTCTTCATCCCTAAGATGATTTCGGATATTGCTGCTGGTCAGATTTCTATTGTATTCGGTTTCCATGGGCCCAACTACTCTGTGGCTTCTGCCTGTGCTACTTCTTCTAATGCAATTGCCGATGCTTATAACCTGATACGTTTAGGCAAGGCCAATATTATGGTGACAGGTGGTTCTGAAGCTGCGATCACAGCAGGTGGAGTAGGTGGCTTTAACGCCATGCACGCCTTAACTACACGTAATGATTCTCCAGAAACTGCTTCACGCCCATTTAGCGCTAGCCGCGATGGTTTCATAATGGGTGAAGGTGCTGGATGCCTTATTCTTGAGGAGTTGGAACATGCCAAGGCACGTGGGGCAAGAATCTATGCTGAAGTAATAGGCGCAGGCATGTCTGCCGATGCATATCATCTAACTGCTTCTCATCCAGAAGGTTTGGGGGCAGTATTAGTGATGCGCAATGCATTAGAAGATGCTGGCATTCAGCCAGAAGACATTGATTACATTAATGTACATGGAACATCTACACCAGTAGGTGATATTTCTGAAGCAAAAGCTATCAAGGAAGTGTTCGGTGAACATGCTTATAAGTTGAACATCAGTTCAACTAAGTCAATGACTGGTCATATGTTGGGCGCAGCAGGCGCAGCTGAAGCTATCTTTAGTATCCTGACTGTGGTGAATAACATAGTTCCTCCAACAATAAACCACGAGGACGGTGACGAAGATGAGAGCATTGACTATAACTTGAACTTCACGTTCAATGAAGCACAGAAACGCACCGTTAATGTTGCACTATCTAATACTTTTGGCTTTGGCGGTCACAACGCGTGTCTTATTGTTAGGAAATATGCTGAGTAAGATATCTTACTTGCTGCAGCAGACATATTGGAAGGTAAGGCTCCTGTTCAAGAATGACAGGAAGGTTTACCTTTCTTTGTATCACCATCTCGGTATTATGGCCAACAATATCAAGTTTTACCAAATTGCACTGAGCCATAAATCAATGTCTATGATTGATAAAGAAGGCCATAGATTGAATAACGAACGTTTAGAATATTTAGGCGATTCGGTTATAAGTATGGCTGTGGCAGATTATCTTTTTTCGCATTATAAGGAAGCTTCAGAAGGTATGCTTACTACGACTCGGTCCAAATTAGTAAACAGAAAATACTTGAATAATATTGCTTTCGAACAACATATCGATTGTTTCATAAGAAAGGGGAAGTCGGTAGTGTCTCCCAATAATAATGTTTACGGGAATACCATGGAAGCAATTATGGGGGCTATCTATTTAGATAGGGGGTACAGGACTAGTTGTAAGTTCGTTGAAAAATGGATTATCAAGAATCCAGAGCACATGGATGTGATTATCTATACTGAGACTAATCCTAAAGCAAGACTTATGGAGTGGGGACAGAAGAATAAGATGCAACTATTTTTCTACTTTTTACCAGAAACAAGAGACAAAGAACACCATCCTCATTTTGAGGTGGATGTCTTTATTAATGGCATAGTAAGCGGTCATGGATCAGGGCGAACAAAGAAAGAAGCAGAGCAAAATGCAAGTGAAGAAGCCTTGCGAAACATAAAAGCTTGATGTTAGCCGAAACAAACGCCAATCCTACGACCTTCTACTAACAATTCATCACGTTCTGAAACGTATTTCTGTTTACCTGCTACATCACGAATATCAACAGAGGTGATTATTCCACCTTGAAGTGCTACCATCCTGCCAAACTGTTTATTGGCTATCAGTTCTATAGCATGTCCACCCATCCGTGTTGCTAAGTTTCTGTCAAATGAGGTAGGTGAGCCACCTCTCTGGATATAACCTAACACAGTTTGGCGTGTCTCGATGCCTGTTTCATATTCAATTTCCTCGGCAATAAACTCGCCAGCATGTTTTCGGGGGTTAGTAGTGTTGATTCCCTCTGCCACTACTACAATTGAATAAAACTTGCCCTTTTTGATTCGGTCAATCAATGCATTCCCAACATTGGTGATGTTGTATGGAATCTCTGGTAACAAAATAACGTCTCCACCTCCTGCCATACCAGAGTACAAAGCTATCCAACCAGACTTGTGTCCCATGACTTCAATAACCATTACCCGCTTGTGAGAACTAGCTGTTGAATGCAGACGGTCGATAGCTTCTGTTGCAACACTGACAGCAGAGTCAAAGCCAAAAGTAGTATCGGTACCCCATACGTCATTGTCAATAGTCTTGGGGATAGAGACTACATTGATGCCCAGTCCCATCATTTTGGCTGCTGTGTCCATTGTGCCATTACCACCAATGCACACCACACAGTCGAGTCTCAAATCTTGCACGTTTTTCTTAATGAGCGTAGGTTTATCGGCATCTGGCATGATACCTCCTCGTTTGAAAGGCTGCTCGCGTGATGAGCCAAGAATAGTTCCGTTTTGACTCAGCAACCCTGACAATGCAGCCTCATCTAACACCTCTACTTCTTTAGTAAGTAAGCCTTCAAAGCCGCTGTGTATGCCTATTACTTCCATGCCATAATGACTCATGGCACTCTTACAAACCCCACGAATGGCAGCATTGATGCCAGGACAATCACCTCCCGATGTTAAAACACCTATTCTCATAACATTATCCCCTTAATTTGTTTATAAACAAAACAAAAAATGTCTATTTCGACGTGTAAAGTTAGAAAAAAAACTTAAAAAAGATAGAGAAGCCGATAGAAAAGATTAATTTTGCACATTATTTATGATGATTGCATATAAATGGACTTCATTACAAGAATAGCTAACAACGTTTATTTTGCTCCTCGTTATCATAGGATTGAGCGATATATCAATCATGCAACTGAGATTCAGGAGCAGGTTTTGAAGCGGCTTATTACTAAAGCTTCATACACCGAATGGGGCAAGAAATACGATTATGCATCCATTAAGGATTACACACAGTTCTGTCAGCGTGTGCCAATACAGACTTATGAAGAGGTAAAGCAATGGGTAGAAAGAATACGCCAAGGTGAGCAAAACCTTCTTTGGCCTGGCAATACGGTATGGTTTGCCAAATCTTCTGGAACTACTAATGACAAGAGTAAGTTCATTCCTGTTACAAGTGATTCTATTCAGGATACCCACTATCGTGGCGGTAAGGATGCAGTAGCTTTATATCTTCACATTAATCCAAAGAGTCATTTTTCAACAGGTAAAAGTCTGGTGCTGGGCGGAAGTCATGCGCCTAACCTGAATACCAACCATAGTCTGGTGGGTGATTTAAGTGCCATCCTAATAGAAAATATGCCTGCTATGGGGATGTATCTGCGTGTGCCGAGCAAGCAAACTGCTCTGATGGAACATTTTGAACCAAAGATGGAGGCTATTGCCCGTGAAACCATCGACAAGAATGTGGTTAGCTTGTCTGGTGTCCCGTCATGGATGCTGGTGCTTATCAAACATATTTTGGAGAAGACTGGAAAACAGACTTTGGAGCAAGTGTGGCCAAATTTGGAAGTATTTTTCCATGGGGGTGTAGCATTTACTCCTTACCGAGAGCAATACAAACAGGTTATCCAGAAGTCTGATATGCTGTATGTGGAAACCTATAATGCTTCAGAAGGTTACTTCGCTACGCAGAATGATTTGACCGATCCAGCCATGTTGCTAATGATTGACTATGGTGTATTCTATGAGTTTATCCCCTTGGAAGAGTTGGGTAAAGAGAATCCTAAGATTGTTCCTTTATGGGATGTGAAGCTGAATAAAAATTATGCGATGGTTATCTCTACATCAGCAGGTCTGTGGCGTTACATGATTGGTGATACGATAAAGTTTACTACTAAGAATCCATACAAGATTGTGATTACAGGACGTACCAAGCATTTCATTAATGCTTTTGGTGAAGAGCTGATAGTCGATAATGCTGAAAAGGGATTGGCCAAAGCTTGTGTAGCTACCGGTGCAATGATAACTGACTATTCTGCAGCTCCAGTCTTCATGGACGCAAATGCAAAGTGTCGTCATCAGTGGTTGATTGAATTTGCCAAAATGCCAGATGATTTGGACCGGTTTGCCAAGATTTTGGATGATACATTGAAAGAGATCAACTCTGATTACGAGGCGAAGCGCCAAAACAACTTGGCTTTACAGCAGCTTGAGATTATCGTGGCACGAAAAGGTTTGTTCCATGACTGGCTCGACAGAAAAGGCAAATTGGGCGGTCAGCATAAGATCCCTCGCTTAAGCAATACGCGGACATACATTGAAGATATGTTAATCTTGAACCGATAATAGATAATGGTTATGAGAAATTTGGTTATTTACAACACATTAAGCAGACAAAAAGAAAGATTTACTCCGCTGCATGCACCTCATGTAGGTATGTATGTATGCGGCCCTACCGTATATGGTGACCCACATTTGGGTCATGCACGCCCTGCTATTACCTTTGACATATTGTTTAGATACCTCAAGCACATCGGTTACAAGGTGCGCTACGTAAGGAATATTACTGATGTTGGTCATCTTGAGCACGATGCTGACGAGGGTGAGGACAAGATTGCAAAAAAAGCCCGACTGGAGCAATTGGAACCGATGGAAGTGGCGCAATATTACATTAACCGTTACCACCACGCAATGGATGCGCTAAATGTTTTACCACCCAGCATAGAACCGCATGCTTCTGGTCATATAATTGAACAAATTGAATTGGTAAAACAAATTCTCGATAATGGCTTTGCCTATGTGAGCGACGGCTCTGTGTATTTTGATGTTCCAAAGTATAATCAACTCTATCATTATGGCAAACTTTCAGGACGCAACCTGACAGATGTTATCAATACGTCTCGCGAGCTGGATGGGCAGGACGAGAAACATAACCCCGTTGATTTTGCTTTGTGGAAGAAAGCGCAGCCTGAACATATTATGCGTTGGCCTTCTCCTTGGAGCGACGGTTTTCCTGGTTGGCATTGTGAATGTACGGCCATGGGTAAGAAATATTTAGGATCTCACTTCGATATTCACGGAGGTGGTATGGATCTGGTGTTCCCACATCATGAGTGCGAGATTGCACAAAGTGTTGCATCACAAGGCGATGACATGGTACACTATTGGATGCACAACAACATGATAACCATCAACGGACAAAAGATGGGTAAAAGCCTAGGTAACTTTATTACACTCTTTGAGTTCTTTGATGGTAGTAACAAGAACTTAGACAAGGCATACAGCCCTATGACTATCCGCTTCTTTATCTTACAAGCTCACTACCGCAGTACGGTAGATTTTAGCAATGATGCCTTACAAGCTGCAGAGAAAGGATTAGAGCGGTTGTTGGATGCTGTAAACGCTTTGGAAAAGATACAACCATCTAACGTTACTAGTGTACAGATTAGCGACTTAAGTGAGAAATGTTATGACGCAATGGATGATGATTTGAATACACCTATTGTCATTGCTCATCTATTTGACGCATCACGCATCATCAACCAGTTAGTTGATGGTAAAGCTACAATTACTGCAGATGAATTGGCATCATTGAAGGAGACCTTCCATACATTCTGCTTTGATATCCTTGGTTTGCTGGAGGATCATGCATCTAATGCTGGCCGTGAAGAAGCTTTTGCTGGAGCGGTAAACTTGTTGCTGGCAGAGCGCCAGGAAGCCAAGGCAAACAAAGACTGGGCTAAGTCCGACCGCATACGCAATGAGTTGGCTGCTTTGGGCTTTGAGATCAAGGATGGTAAGAACGGTGCTGAATGGAAACTCAATAAGTAAATAGGGATGAAACAATATAGAACAATCAACAATATAGTGGGGTGGTTGGTATTTGCTATTGCTGCCATAGTGTATAGCATGACAATCGAACCCACCGCAAGTTTCTGGGATTGCCCAGAGTTTATCACTACAGGCTATAAGTTGGAGGTAGGACATCCACCTGGCGCACCTTTCTTCATGTTGGTGGCCAACCTCTTCTCTCAGTTTGCATCCGACACTACCCAAGTGGCGAAGATGGTGAACTATATGAGTGCCTTGATGAGTGCTGGCTGTATCCTCTTTTTATTCTGGACCATCACCCACTTGGTACGAAAGCTGGTGACCATTGAAGAGGACTCATTTACTCCTACTCAGCTTATTACCATCATGGGTAGTGGCGTGGTTGGCGCTTTGGTCTATACTTTCAGCGATACCTTTTGGTTCAGTGCAGTCGAGGGTGAGGTTTATGCCTTCTCCTCTCTGTTTACAGCAGTCGTATTCTGGCTGATATTGAAATGGGAAGATGTGGCCGATCAACCTCATAGTGACCGTTGGCTAATATTAATTGCCTATTTGACCGGTTTGAGCATTGGAGTTCATCTATTGAATTTGCTCTGCTTGCCTGCTATCGTATTGGTATATTATTATAAGCGTGTGCCAAATGCTACTGCTAAAGGTTCCTTGTTGGCATTGTTAGCTTCTGCAGTATTGGTGGCAGTGGTATTGTATGGCATTGTACCAGGCATTGTTAAGGTAGGTGGGTGGTTCGAGTTGTTGTTTGTCAATGACTTGGGTATGCCATTCAATACAGGTGTTATCGCTTACGTTATCATTGCTTCTGCTGCTATTATCTGGGCTGTGTATGAAAGCTACGTCAATAAGAGTGATAAGCGAATACTGTGGAGTTTCATCCTCACGGTAGGTTTGCTTGGCATTCCTTTCTATGGACATGGTACCACTTCCGTAATTATTGGTATCATCGTATTGGCCCTATTGTGGTTCTTTTTGCGTCCTGCCACACAACGCAGTTTAAGTCCTAATTGGAAAGTGTCTGCCCGTGTGTTGAATACCACCATGTTGAGCATTATGATGATTGTGATAGGTTATTCGTCATATGCGTTGATAGTCATACGTTCAACGGCCAATACTCCAATGGATCAGAACTCTCCTGAGGACATTTTTACTTTGGGTGAATATTTGGGACGTGAGCAATATGGTACACGCCCATTGTTCTATGGTCCGACCTTCTCTTCTAAAGTGGAGTTCCAGGAGAAAGATGGTTATTGTGAACCAGTTGTGGCTGAAGAACAGATGAAATGGATACGTAAGGAAAAAAATAGCGAAAACGAGCCTGATAGTTACGTACAAGTGGAAGGCCGCATAGAATATAAATATGCGCAAAATATGTTGTTCCCACGCATGTATAGCTCTTCTTTGAATCATCCACAACTTTACAAGGCATGGATGAATATTAAGGGGCATGATGTACCTTACAACCAGTGTGGTGAGACACAGATGGTAAACATCCCTACAATGTGGGAGAATATTCAGTTCTTTTTCTCTTACCAAGTAAATTGGATGTATTGGCGATACTTCATGTGGAATTTTGTAGGTCGCCAGAATGATATTCAAGGCAATGGAGAATTAGAGCACGGTAACTGGATATCAGGTATTGGTTGGTTAGACAATATGATGTTAGGAAATCAAGAACTATTACCTGACGAGTTGAAAGAGAACAAGGGACACAATGTCTTTTTTGCTTTGCCTTTACTCCTAGGTTTAATCGGGTTGTTATGGCAGGCTTACAAGGGACAAAAGGGCATCCAGCAATTCTGGGTAGTATTCTTCCTGTTCTTCATGACAGGTCTTGCCATTGTATTGTATCTGAACCAAACACCAGGTCAGCCTCGTGAACGAGATTATGCATATGCAGGTTCGTTCTACGCTTTCGCTATTTGGGTAGGTATGGGTGTAGCTGGATTGGTTAGCCTTATCAATAGCTTCTTCTCCAAGCCTGTTAAGACAATGAAGGAAGGTAAAGAAGTTTATCTTATACCTGAGCCTCAAAATGTAGTGCTAGCCATCATTGTTTCAGTGATTTGCTTAATGGTCCCTATTCAGATGGCTTCTCAGACATGGGATGACCACGATCGTAGTGGACGCTATATGACTCGTGATTTTGGTCAGAACTACCTGATGACCCTTCCAGAAACAGGTCATCCTATTATTTATACAAATGGTGACAACGATACATTCCCATTGTGGTATAATCAAGAAACAGAGGGCTTCCGAACTGATGCTCGTACTTGCAACTTGAGCTATCTGCAGACCGATTGGTACATTGACCAGATGAAGCGTCCTTCATATGACTCCCCTTCTCTGCCTATTACTTGGGATCGTACTGAATATGTGGAAGGAACAAATGAATATGTGGTAATTCAACCTGAGTACAAAAAGAGCATAGACGAGTTGTATGCTAAAGCCCGTAATGAGGCGTTGAATGGCAATGCAGAGTCTTTGCTTAATGTTGAGCGTGAATTTGGTGATAATCCTTATGAACTGAAAAATATCCTCAAATACTGGGTTCGTGGGAAGCATAGTGACCTGCATGTTATCCCAACCGACAGTATTGTTTTTAAGGTAGATAAGGAAGCAGTGCGCCGAAGTGGTATGATGATTCCTGGCGACAGTATTCCAGACTATATGCATATCTCTCTGAAGGGACAGCGAGCCCTCTATAAGAAAGACCTTATGAAACTCGAAATGTTGGCTGAAGCCAATTGGGAACGTCCTATCTATATTGCTGTTAGTGTAGGTAGCGATGAGCACATGGGCCTTTCCGACTACTTTGTGCTGGAAGGTCTTGCCTACCGTTTCACTCCGTTTAACAAAAATAAGACGGGTGTGAGCATCGATACTGAAAAGATGTTTGATAATATGATGCACAAGTTCAAATATGGTGGCATTGACAAACCAGGTATTTATATCGACGAGAATGCTTTGCGTATGTGTTATACCCATCGTCGTATGTTTGATATGCTTATCGAACAATTGCTGAAAGAAGGCAAGCGCGAGCAAGCAAAAGAGGCACTAGATTATGCTGAAAAGATGATACCTGCTTATAATGTACCTTGGGATTACCAGAATGGAGCGGTGGGTATGGCTACTTCATATTATGAATTAGGTGAGACAGAGACAGCAGAAAAGATGATGACTACCATGGCCGAGAAAGAGATTCAGTATATGACCTATTATCTCAGTTTGGATGATATGCGTTTGGATATTTCTGCTGGTGAGTTTGAATATCATACAGCTGTTCTTGATCGTATTATCTCCATCATGGAGAAATACGAGTCAACTCGGGTGGATGACCTGAACGACACGTTAAACGAACTGTTTGGAATCTATAAACAAAGAATGGGTGACTAATGTTTATTGAGCAACCTAACAAAATACTTAAAAAACTCTATCCTTCTGCGCTTTGGAGGATGGATCCTGAAGAAAAAGCCATCTATCTGACTTTCGATGATGGGCCTATCCCAGAAGTTACACCTTGGGTGCTCGATAAACTTGACCAGTTTGATGCCAAGGCCACTTTCTTTATGGTGGGCGACAATGTTCGGAAGCATCCTGATGTCTTCCGCATGGTGGTAGAACGTGGTCATGGCATTGGTAACCATACTATGCACCATATCAAGATATTCGACCGTAATTCATTACGGTATATGGATGATGTTCGGGAAGCAGAAAGCATCATCATTGAGAATATGACATTACCCTCTTCAGATAGTAGATATGATATTTTCAATCCTCAATTGTCAATTTTCAATTCAAAGAAGCTCTTTCGCCCTCCTCATGGTTTCTTGAACCACTATCAATACAAAAGGTTGCAATGGGCAGGCTATAAGATAGTGATGTGGGACCTTGTTACACGCGATTACAGCTATAAGCTAAGTCCACCCCAAGTGTTGTCAAATGTCTTGAGATACACCCGTAATGGTAGTATCATCACATTCCACGATAGTTTACGCTCATGGAAGGGTGGGAACCTGCAATATGCCCTCTCCCATGCCCTCTGGTTTTTCAAGGAAGAGGGCTATCAGTTCAAATTATTGTGATTTTTATCACCAAAACTTTCTTCTTTTGCATACTTCCGCGTTCTAGACGTAGTAAACCATCTTTTTGAATGTAGTTCAATATGAGTTCTCTTCTTTACAACGCTAAAATTCTCATGAGAATTTTAGCGTTTACCCGTAGTAAACGATTCGTCAGCTACGACCTCGTAAAAGAATTCTCATGAGAATTTCAACGGTAGACAATAGCTGACGAACTGAATACTAGTAACTTATTGACGGCCAGGACGTAACTGGCCGCCAATCTAAATGCTATTCTTTTTCCTTAATGATGAATACGGCACATGCACCAAGAATAAGCATGATTCCTGCAATGACCATCATGTTGACTTCTGGTGAAAGGCCTCCAGCTGGTGTCATCAGACTTAATATGGTGCCACCCAATGCTGCTGCTACAATTTGCGGTACACAAATGGTTCCATTGAATAATCCCAAGTAGGTACCCATATGACCTCCTGTAAGGGCGTTAGTCAGGATGGTGAACGGCAAAGCCAACATGGCTGCCCATGCGCATCCGATAAGCAGGAAGCTCAAGAACAATGCATACTGGTTATGTACGAAGTAAATGGAGATGAAGCCAATACCACCCAGCACAAGACTCAGGGCATAAATCAACTTGCGGTTTTTGAACATTGGAATCACTACTGCCCACAATACTGAGCCAATAGCTTGTACGGCAAAGATGACACCTACCCAGTTGGCTGCTTCCTGATATTGGGTACTAGTGGTGTCGAGCACCAACTTCTGCACACCATCCACCACGTTAGTAACGGTAGGAGCATCAAACACATTAGCAGCTATAGAACCATTGGTGTAGGTCCACATGAACATGAAGGCAAACCAACAGAAGAACTGTACTAAACCCACTGTCCAGAAAGCCTTTGGTGCTTTGACTAACAATTTCAACATGTTGGTCTTCTCTTTCTTGGTCTCTTCGGTAATGCCGTGATATTCTGCATATTCCTTTGGCGGATACTCCTTTACCTTAACAGTGGTATAAATAACGCAGAGTATGAGGATAAGGGCACCTATATAGAAAGAGTATATTACTGAGTCAGGAATAACACCTTGAGCTGCAACATTCTGAATACCTATCCATGCAAAGATGTATGGGAACAGATAACCTACCAGGCTACCGGCATTGCAGAGGAAACTCTGGATAGAGTAGGCAAGTCCTTTCTGTTTAGTATTCACCATATCGCCCACCATCATCTTAAATGGTTGCATTGCCATGTTAATGCTTGTATCGAGGAACATCAGTGAGAACAAGCCGAATATCATAGCAGTTCCTACTGCCATTCCGAAACTGCCAGCATTAGGTAACAGACACATCACGATGACGGCTATGAGTGATCCAATAAATAAATAGGGTATGCGACGTCCCCAACGAGTCCAGGTACGGTCGCTCCATGAGCCGACGAATGGTTGTACGATGATGCCTGCCAAAGGAGGCAACAACCAGAAATAACTCAAGTTATGTGGGTCTGCACCCAAAGTGGAGAAGATACGACTGATGTTGGCACTTTGCAGGGCATATGCAATCTGTACGCCGAAGAAGCCGAAGCTGATATTCCAAAGCTGCCAAAAACTTTTGTCAGGAATCTGTTTCATGGTATTTAAAGTTTTAAAATCCAATTTTAAGGTTATTACATGACAAAGATAGTGTTTTTTTAGTATCTTTGCCAACATAACAATAAAAAATAAATTATTATGGAAAAACAGAAAACGCCTCAACGTTTGCAATCACTCGATGCACTTAGAGGCTTCGATATGTTCTTCATTATGGGAGGGGCCACCTTGATTGCCGCCATAGCTACTTTTTGGCCTAATGATTTTACTCAATGGCTGGCTACACAGATGGATCATGTGAAATGGGACGGACTGGCTCATCATGACACCATCTTCCCTTTGTTCCTCTTCATTGCAGGTATCTCGTTTCCCTTCTCGCTGGAAAAGCAACGTTTCCAGGGCAAGACCGAGGGGCAGATTTACAAGAAGATTATTCGTAGAGGCTTGACATTGGTATTGTTAGGTATCATTTACAATGGTTTTTTAGGACATTGGGACTTCGCTAATGCCCGCTATGCCAGTGTGTTGGCACGCATCGGCTTGGCTTGGATGTTTGGTGCCCTTATCTTCATGAATACCAAGTGGAAAACAAGAGCCATCATCGTGGCAGTGATATTAGTGGGCTACTGGATAGTTTCTGCTTTTGTAGGCGCTCCTGATCATCCGGGAGCTGATCCATTGACACGTGAGGGGTGCTTGGCTGGTTATATCGACCGCATCCTGTTGCCAGGCAAAATTTACTATGGCGACTATGACCCAGAAGGAATCTTCAGTACCATCCCTGCTATTGCTACTGCCTTGTTGGGTATGTTTACTGGTGAATGGATAAAATACGATAAAGAAGGACTTACGCCTGCAAAGAAAACGTTGTATATGGTATATGCTGGTATTGCTTTTTTGGTGATAGGTCTGATATGGAATACTTTCTACCCAGCTAATAAAATGTTGTGGTCAAGTACTTTCGTAGTACTGGTTGCAGCCTATTCTGTGCTGATGTTCGCTTTGTTTTACTACATCATAGATGTTAAAAACCATCGAGGATGGATTCTTTTCTTCGTGGTTATCGGCATGAACTCCATCACCATCTACCTCGCACAGCATTTCATAAACTTCCAATACATTTCCAATCGCGTGTTTGGCGGATTGATAGGTATGACGCCTGAAACGGTACAGCCTTTCCTCAATGCAGCAGGTTATGTGGCTATGTGTTGGCTGTTCCTTTACTTCCTCTATAAGAAGAAGGTATTCTTGAAGGTATAGTTATAGATTATTTTGAGGTTGCAAGAAAAAGTATTAATTTTGCAACCTCAATTTTTATAGACGCATTTATGAACAACGAGATAGCAAGAAGACGTACGTTTGCGATTGTGGCACATCCTGATGCTGGTAAGACTTCATTAACAGAGAAACTATTACTCTTTGGTGGACAGATTCAAGTGGCTGGCGCCGTTAAAAGTAACAAAATAAGGAAGACTGCTACTTCTGACTGGATGGACATAGAGAAGCAACGTGGAATCTCGGTCACTACCTCAGTGCTGGAATTCGATTACCACGACTATAAAATTAACATCCTCGATACGCCAGGACACCAAGACTTTGCCGAAGATACATATCGCACGCTTACAGCAGTAGATAGCGTAATTATCGTGATTGATGCCGCTAAAGGTGTG
Organism: uncultured Bacteroidales bacterium; assembly: GCA_902779085.1. GTDB lineage: Bacteria > Bacteroidota > Bacteroidia > Bacteroidales > Bacteroidaceae > Bacteroides. The sequence continues at coordinate 265,148 of CACYZY010000001.1, forward strand.
GAGAGCCAGACGCTGAAGTTGATGGATGTGTGCCGCATGAGGAATACGCCTGTAATTATTTTCGTCAATAAAATGGACCGTGAGGGTAAGGACCCCTTTGACCTTTTGGATGAGTTGGAAGAACAATTGGAGATCAGCGTACGTCCATTGTCTTGGCCCATTGATATGGGACAGCGTTTCAAAGGTGTATATAATATTTATGAGCAGAAACTCAACCTGTTCCAACCATCGAAACAGGTGGTGACAGAAAAAGTAGAGGTGGACATTAACACCCAGGAGTTGGAGCAGCATATAGGTGACAAACTGGCGGAACAATTGCGTAACGATCTGGAGTTGATTTCTGGGGTTTATCCTGATTTCGACAGGGAGCAGTATTTGGCAGGAAAATTGGCGCCTGTGTTCTTTGGTTCAGCATTGAACAATTTCGGTGTGCAGGAATTGCTAAACTGCTTTGTAGAGATAGCACCTTGTCCACGTCCAGTTGTGGCCACTGAGCGAGAGGTAAATCCTGAGGAACCAAAGTTCACTGGCTTTGTGTTCAAGATTACTGCAAATATCGACCCTAACCACCGTTCGTGTATCGCTTTCTGCAAGGTATGTTCTGGTAAGTTTGAACGCAATACTCCTTACTATCATGTGCGTCATGATAAGACTATGCGTTTTACTTCGCCCGTACAGTTCATGGCACAACGCAAGAGTACGGTGGATGAGGCTTGGGCAGGTGATATCATAGGTTTACCTGATAATGGCATTTTCAAGATAGGTGACACATTGACAGAGGGAGAAAAACTGCATTTCCGTGGTTTACCCAGTTTCTCTCCTGAAATGTTTAAGTATATCGAGAATGCTGATCCAATGAAGCAGAAGCAGTTGGCAAAAGGCATTGACCAACTGATGGACGAGGGTGTAGCCCAGTTGTTTGTTAACCAGTTTAATGGGCGCAAGATTATTGGTACGGTGGGTCAGTTGCAGTTTGAAGTCATTCAATATCGTTTGCTCAACGAGTACAATGCCAGTTGCCGTTGGGAGCCTGTACATTTGTACAAGGCTTGTTGGATTGAGAGTGATGATGAGGCTGAATTGCAAGACTTTATGAAGCGCAAGTATCAGTATATGGCGAAAGATCGTGAGGGTAGGGATGTCTATCTGGCAGACAGCTCATATGTATTGTCTATGGCGCAACAGGACTTCAAGCATATACGTTTCCATTTCACTTCTGAGTTTTGAAAGGAATTGATTATAAATGGTTTATAATAAACGCAAGGTTAGATTCACTTGTAAAAGTAGAGGCATATTCTATTTAACCATCTCCATCTAAATTTGAACCAACGACGGGTACTGATTTGTTCACCTCCAAAACGTAGAACGAAATCGCGGTAACCATGTTTGCGGAATGGTGTACCTACATCCATGAACTCCAAGTGCTTGTAACCCATATTGTTGGCTTCTGTTAAGGCTTGCCATACCGCCATTACACTGGGATATTGACGTAAGTAAGTTTTGTTCATGCCACCCGAGAACCATAGGTAGGCTGTGTCGCCAGAGTAAATACAAACGCTTCCTCCAATAATCTTTTCTTGGTACTTTACAATAAATATCTTGAAACGTTGCCAAGAATCACCGATATGTACGTCTTTGAAACCTTTCTGCATTTGCTGGAAGAACTCGATGGCTGGAAAATGTTTCCTGATTTTTGATAGGTAGTTGCGCTTGAGCATGATGGAAAACTCTTTGATTTCAGCCTCATTTTGTGCAGTTCCCATTTCAGCTCCGTTTTTGATAGCACTTTTTATCTGTCTTTTGCGTGACTGACTAAGCGACTGAATTATATTATTTCCATCGCTAGTAAAGGTGTTGCGTACCCTTAGCCAATTGACCGGAAAAAAACTGTTCCGACGGAAAGAAGCGAAGCCATTGAGTGGTGTGGGCAAATTTCTCACTTCAATGATAAAACAATTCAAGCGACGGGCATAGTTGGTTACTTCCTTCAGCATTTCATTGAAGAACGCTTCGCGCTGGTCTTCAGAACAAAAATATTCACCAGTGCCATAAGAAACGCACCTTCGTATATTATAAAAAGGGACAAAGCGTGCGATACGTTGAACTACTACCAAAATCTTTGCCAACACGTTCCCATTTTCACTGACGGTCAGCAAAAGGGGGTTGCACCCTCGTGTTCCTTCAAAAATGTGGAACAGGGCAGTGGAGTGGAAAGTGTTCATCCCTGGCAGTTCGGGCACATGGCTCCCACGGTAATATGATGTCAGTTTTATTGCCATACGTGGCAAAAATAAGAAAAATAATTGTATTTTTGCATAAAAAGTGAGATGATGGATGTAAATAGTATAGAACATCAGCACAAAGAGGTTAATGCTTTGTTAGCGAATCACAGGCTGAAGGAGGCATTGCTGTTGCTGGATGCCATGTCACTATCATGTGGCGATTATTTGCTACAGCAAGAGTTGAACGGCATTCAGACTTCATATAACTATATGCTTCAATATATGGAGCAAGGTATGGATGATCCTGAACGTGACAGCATGTATCATAGCTTGCTGGTAAAAGCCTACAGCGTAGCTGACCAACTGTACATTTGTCTATTAGACGAAGTATCTTCTCACTTGTACCATAGGCTGAGAAAGCAGCAGAAATTGCATCCACTGCAAGACAATCTTTCATCTATTCTCGCTACTTTAGAATCGTTTAATGACAGTATCAATTTGTTTCAGTTACTCCATGATGAGGAACAGTTGAAACAGGACTTGCATGCCCATGAGTTGGCATTGAAGAATATGTTTGTATTGGTCTGGCTCAATGCCCGGTGGGTTTCATCAGACAAAAACATTGCCTATAAGTATCTATCCTCCGAACTTATAACTTCCAACGATTTATCATTGTTTGTCAGCGCCGTTACAATGAGTCTTCTGTGCTGTTTTGACGAAGAAAAGCTATTTTGGCTGTTGGAAGCTTTATATCATCAGGATAATCAGGTTAAAGCCAGAGCACAAGTTGGTTTCGTCTTGGTTCTTCACGAACATGCCAACCGCATCAGCCTTTACCCTGGAATTGTCACACGCATCAGTATAATACAGGAAGAAATACCTGATTTTGCTGACGATATCAATAATATCTACTTACAACTTTTGAGGAGTCAAGATACTGAGCGCATCAACAAGACCATGAATGAGGAGATTGTCCCTGAAGTGATGAAGAATATCCAGCAAAGACAACAGAAACCTTTCGCCGATGAGAGCGAAGAGCAGGACATGAATCCGGAATGGATGTTTGATCTGGGACCGAAACTTAACAATAAGATGCGCAAGATAGGCAAACTACAATTAGAAGGAGGCGATATTAACATGGCAACGTTCTCGCGCATGAAAGGCTTTGTTTTTTTTAATGAAATACACAACTGGTTTTATCCGTTTGAGCCTATGCACTCAGAGGTGGTAAAAGTGTTGGGCACAGTAGATGATGGCAAGAGTAATAAAGAAATGGGACTATTGAAAATGGGCATGTTCTGCAGTAGTGACTGTTATTCATTGATATTCATGATGCAGCAGTTACCAGCTGATCAGCGACGGCTTGCATTTGGAGGTTTGTCTGAAGAGAATATGGAGGAACTCTTTCAAGATGCTGAAGTGGAAAAACATACCTTGAAAGCCAATACTCTAGAAGTATTAAGTAGGTTCTATATACAAGATCTATACCGCTTTTTCAAGTTGAGTCAGATAAGGGGTGAGTTTCACAGTATCTTCGATGATGATTTACAGTTGCAGGATAACATATTGTTGAAACCTTTGCTATATCGGACAGTTTTTCTCAGAAAGGTAGCCGACCTCTATTTTAAGACCGAACGTTTTAGCAAGGCTCTTAGCCTTTATGAATGTTTAGATGCTCTTCATGTGGCAGATAAAGATATTTTCCAGCGTATGGGCTACTGTCATGAAGTGGTTTGCCATGATATCGTTAAAGCCATCCATTATTACAACCAAGCCATTCTGATAAGTCCTGGCAACGAGTGGACCCTTAAGCACTTGGCTTTTTGCTATCGTCGTAATGGCTCTTTCGATAAAGCGCAAACTTGTTTTGAAGAGCTCTTGCAGATGGACCCAGATAATCTAAATTATTCCTATGGCTTAGGACACTGCCTGATGGAACAGAGTAAATACCATGAAGCGTTGCAGTGTTTTTTCAAAATGGACTTGGCAGAAGATAATAATGTAAAGGCATGGCGGGGCATTGCTTGGTGCAACTTTATGCTTAACAAACTGGAACGGGCTCAAAGTTATTATGACAAACTATTGTCGCTCCAGCCAAATAATAACGATTGGCTGAATGCAGGACATGTTGCCTGGTGCGGCGGTCGCCTATCTTTGGCGATTGAATATTATAGGAAAGCTGCTGGAGATGATTTCCAACAGTTTCGTTCTCTTTATCTAAAAGACCAAGAGCTGATGCAACGAAAAGGCATCAGCCAAACCGACTATCTGTTGATGCTGGACCTGATATAAAGGGATAACTATAGTTATAAAGTTGCTTTTGGCTATTTAGCTAAAAATGTCTTCAGTTCTTTGTAGAGGCGTTGTACAGGCAATCCCATCACATTGAAATAACTGCCCTCAATGCGTTCCACTCCTATATAGCCAATCCATTCTTGTACGCCATATGCGCCGGCTTTATCGTAAGGATGGTACTTATCCACATAATGGGTGATTTCTTCCTCGTTTAGCTGGGCGAAGGTCACTCGCGTTTCTGCGAAGAAACTTCGTTGCTTTTCTATAGTAGTGAGCGACACGCCTGTAAATACTTCATGGGTATGTCCTGATAATTTGTGGAGCATGGTGATGGCACCTTCTCTGTCATGAGGCTTGCCAAGTACCTCGCCGTTAAGCCAAACGATGGTGTCGGCCGTAATAATGAGTTCGCCAGGCAATAACAATCCCTTGTAAGCGTCGGCCTTCTCCTTAGATATATATAAAGGTATGTCACCTCCTTGCAAGTGGTCAGGATATGACTCATCTATGTCGGGCAATGTGCGTACCTCATAGTCAATGTCTAAGCCTGATAACAATTCTCTTCTCCTCGGCGATTTGCTTGCTAGTATGATGTGATATTGTTGGTTCATTAAATCTTCTTTTGATTGTATGATAGCTATTCTTATCCTCCTTAGTCAAGATGGTTGGTAGTTAAGAAAGCGGCTCAACTATTGATAGAATAATTGAGCCGCCTGTTTGATATGTAGGCAATTATTTAATTACTCACCCTTGATAGCTGCTACACCAGGCAGGACTTTGCCTTCGATAGCCTCCAGCAGAGCGCCACCACCAGTTGAGATGTAGCTTACCTTATCGGCCAAACCAAACTTGTTGACACAAGCTACAGAGTCACCACCACCTATCAGTGAGAAAGCACCCTCAGCGGTTGCCTCAGCAATAGCTTCACCGATAGCACGGCTACCAGCTGTGAAAGCATCGCACTCGAATACACCAGCAGGACCATTCCACAAGATAGTCTTTGCACCCTTGATAGCCTTGCGGAAGTCTTCCTGGCTGTCAGGACCAGCATCCACACCCTCAAAACCTGCAGGAACCTTGTTAGCTGGACAGGTAATAATCTTTGAACCTGGCTTTACAGTCATTGTGCTGAAATCCAGACCATCGGTAGCATTACAGTCAGAGCCAAGCACTAACTCAACGCCGTTCTTCTTTGCCAATTCCTCTACGCCCAGTGCTACATCCAACTTGTCGAGCTCAACAATAGAGTTACCAATCTCACCGTCATGAGCCTTAGCAAATGTATAAGTCATACCACCACAAAGGATGAGTTTGTCAACCTTACCCAACAGGTTCTCGATGATACCGATCTTAGAAGATACCTTTGAACCACCCATGATAGCAACGAACGGACGCTTGATGTTAGACAGTACGTTGTCAACAGCTTGTACTTCCTTCTCCATCAGGTAGCCCAGCATGCGGTGATCAGCATCGAAAAACTCATCGATGACAGCTGTTGAAGCGTGCTTGCGGTGGGCGGTACCGAATGCATCCATCACGTATGCGTCAGCATAAGAAGCCAACTTCTTGGCAAACTCTTTCTGGCTCTTCTTCATAGCCTTCTTTGCCTCGTCATACTCAGGAGTACCTTTCTCGACACCTACTGGTTTGCCTTCCTCCTCAGGATAAAAGCGGAGGTTCTCTAGCAACAAAGCTTCACCTGGCTTCAGAGCCTCTGCCTCAGCAGTAGCATTAGCGCAGTCAGGAGCAAACTTAACAGCCACGCCTAAAGCCTCAGATACAGGCTTAACAATTTGGCTCAGAGACATCTTAGGGTTCACCTTGCCTTTTGGCTTGCCCATGTGGCTCATCATGATGACAGCACCACCGTCTGCCAAAACTTTCTTTAGGGTTGGCAGTGCACCCATGATACGGGTCTTGTCAGTTACATTACCATTCTCATCGAGTGGCACATTGAAGTCCACGCGAACGATTGCCTTTTTACCAGCAAAATTAAATTGATCAATTGTCATAGTTCTTTTTATATAAAAAGTTTGAAATTCTCTTGTTCAAGACGCCAAAGTTACGAATTATTTCTTTAATGTCCATGCTTATTTCTCCAAAAAGTGCTTACACCAAGGTTGCAAACCGCACTTTTCGCAATGCGGTGTCCTCGACTGGCAGATATACCTGCCGTGCAGCAGCAGCCAGTGGTGGGCCTTGGGGATGTCTTCATCGGCAATGTGCTTCACCAGTTCCAACTCAACTTTCAGAGGGGTGTTGCAGCTTTCTGGCACCAAACCTAAACGATGGCTTACTCTGAATACATGGGTATCTACCGCCATGGTGGCCTTGCCCCATACCACACTCTGCATCACATTGGCAGTCTTTCTGCCCACACCAGGCAGCTTCAGCAAATCATCCATCTCGCTGGGCACCTCACCGCCAAAATCCTTGACCAAAATCTGTGACATCTCTACAAGGTGTTTCGCCTTGTTGTTGGGGTAAGATACACTCTTCACATATTCATATACTGCCTCGGGGGTTGATACAGCCATTACCTCGGGAGTCGGATATGCCTCAAACAGGGCAGGTGATATTTGATTAACTCGCTTGTCGGTACATTGTGCACTCAGAATTACTGCCATCAGCAGTTGGTAGGGGTTTTCATAGTGCAGTTCGGTCTCTGCAATCTTCATGTTCTCGCGGAACCATTCGATGATTCCTTTATATCTTTCTTTTTTGGTCATTTTTTACGTTTTTCTTGCAAAGATACAACTTCCGGCTATAAATGATTACTTCAAAGGCAATATTTTCTTCAATTTGTTTGGCAAATAGGGAAAAAAGAAGTTACTTTGCAGTCGAAACAAAAATGGAATAGATATGTTGCAGATTTTTACAAGCGTCAGCCTATCAGTATTGGATATTATTCGCGTCGTGGTCGTGGAGCCAATGGCGTGAGAAAGGCGGCTTGTTCTTTTTGCAAGTAGATTAAATATAACTTTTACAGCCTTTCTCAATTTAGGGAAGGGCTTTTTTAATAAAAAGAGAAATGAAACATCAGTTTAGAAGTTCGTTCAGCACGCAAGGCAGACGTATGGCAGGTGCCAGAGCCCTTTGGGTGGCTAATGGCATGAAAAAAGAGCAGTTGGGTAAGCCTATCATTGCCATTGTCAACTCTTTCACTCAGTTTGTACCAGGACATGTGCACTTGCATGAGGCTGGCCAATTGGTGAAGCAGGAGATTGAGAAATTAGGTTGTTTTGCTGCTGAGTTCAATACCATTGCCATTGATGATGGCATCGCTATGGGGCATGACGGCATGCTCTATTCATTGCCTTCAAGAGATATTATCGCCGACAGTGTAGAGTATATGGTGAATGCACACAAAGCTGATGCTATGGTGTGTATCAGCAACTGCGACAAGATTACTCCGGGTATGCTGATGGCAGCAATGAGACTGAACATCCCGGCCGTATTTGTTTCGGGTGGCCCTATGGAAGCTGGTAACTACCGTGGTGAACAAGTGGATTTAATAGACTTGATGGTACGTGGTGCCGATAAGAGCGTTAGCGATGCTGATTTGGCAGAGATTGAGCAAGTGGGTTGCCCTGGCTGTGGTTGTTGCTCGGGTATGTTTACTGCCAACTCGATGAATTGTCTGAACGAGGCCATTGGTTTGGCTTTGCCAGGCAATGGCACTGTGTTGGCTACCCATGTTAACAGAAAACTGCTGATGAAACAGGCTGCCAAACTAATTGTAGAGAATACCTATAAATATTATGAGGATGGTGATGAGAGTGTGTTGCCTCGCAGCATTGCTACCCGTCAGGCTTTCCTCAACGCCATGAGTTTGGACATTGCAATGGGTGGATCAACAAACACGGTGCTTCATTTGTTGGCTGTTGCTCATGAAGCAGGAGCAGATTTCAAAATGGATGACATCGACATGCTGAGCCGTAGGGTGCCTTGCCTTTGCAAGGTGGCTCCTAACACCAACAAGTATCATGTGCAGGATGTAAACCGTGCAGGAGGTATCGTGGCTATTATGCAGCAGTTGGCGAAAGGTGGACTGATAGACACTTCTTTGAGGCGTGTGGATGGCATGACATTGGCGGAGGAAATCAGTAAATACACTATTGAAACTTCACAAGTAAGCGATGAGGCTAAAAATATCTATCTCAGTGCTCCAGCCAACCGATTCAGCAATGTGATGGGCTCACAAGAAACTTACTATAAGGAGTTTGATGCAGATCGTGTTAATGGTTGTATCCGTGATTTGGAACATGCCTATACTAAGGATGGTGGTTTGGCTGTATTGAAAGGTAATATTGCTCAAGATGGCTGTGTTATCAAGACTGCAGGAGTGGATGAAAGTCTTTTCCACTTCAGTGGTCCTGCTCGTGTATTTGACTCACAGGATACGGCATGCGAAGGCATTCTCGATGAAAACCGTGTGAAAGCTGGTGATGTGGTGGTCATCACTCACGAGGGGCCTAAAGGCGGACCTGGCATGCAAGAGATGCTGTATCCTACCTCCTATATTAAGAGCCGTCATTTGGGCAAGGCTTGTGCATTGATTACCGACGGGCGCTTCAGCGGTGGTACGTCTGGTCTGAGCATCGGCCATATCTCACCTGAGGCAGCGGCTGGTGGTAATATCGGCAAGATTAAGGATGGTGATATCATTGAGATTGATATTCCTAAACGTAGTATTAACGTCTTGTTGAGCGATGAGGAACTAGCAGCAAGGCCTATGCAACCTTTGACTCGCGACCGAAATGTGCCAAAGAGTTTGCAGGCATATGCCTCTATGGTAAGCTCGGCAGATAAAGGTGCTGTGAGATTGATTTGATGAATTAAGTATTATAGAATTATGATATCAGGTTCAGAAGCTTTGATGCGTGCTTTAGAGCACCAAGGTGTGAAGACAATTTTTGGCTATCCAGGAGGTAGCATTATGCCTGTGTATGATGCCTTATATGACCATACAGATAAGTTGCATCACGTGCTGGTGAGACATGAGCAAGGAGCAGCCCATGCGGCTGAAGGATTTGCACGCGTGTCAGGCGAAGTGGGTGTATGCCTTGTGACTAGTGGCCCAGGTGCCACAAATACTGTTACAGGCATTGCCGATGCTATGATTGACAGTACCCCAATCGTGGTAATTGCCGGCCAGGTGGGTGTGAGCGCTTTGGGTACAGATGCTTTTCAGGAGGTTGATTGGGTAGGTTTAACACAGCCAATCTCCAAGTGGAGTTACATGATTCGCGATGCCAACGACATTGCCCAGGCAGTGGCACGGGCTTTCTATATAGCTAAGAGTGGTCGTCCTGGTCCTGTGGTACTCGATTTCCCCAAGAGTGCTCAAACCCAAATGATAGACTATCAACCTGCCGAAGCAAAATATATACGTAGCTATGATCCTGTACCCGACACTGATATGTTAGCGGTAGAGCAGGCTGCTGAGCTGATAAATAATGCCAAACGTCCATTTATGTTGGTAGGACAGGGAGTCGAATTGGGCAATGCTCATCAGGAACTGCTTGACTTCATTGAGAAGGCAGATATCCCATGTGGTACAACTATGTTGGGACTCTCAGCACTTCCATATAACCACCCTTTGAACAAGGGTATGCTGGGCATGCATGGCAATATCGGACCTAATGTGAATACTAATAAATGTGATGTACTGATAGCTGTGGGTATGCGATTTAGTGACCGCGTAACAGGCTATCTGCCTAACTATGCAAAGCAAGCAAAGATTATCCATTTTGATATAGATCCAGCTGAAATAAATAAGAATGTAAAGGTAGATGTGGCTGTCTTAGGCGATTGCAAGAACACTTTGCGTGTAGTGGGTGAGAAGTTGAATCCTGCTAAACATGAAAAATGGTCGGATAGTTTCACTACCTATGAAAAACTGGAATATGATAAAGTTATATATAACGAACTGAACCCTAAGACAAAGACGCTAAGTTATGGTGAAGTGGTGCATGCCGTTGCAGAAGCCACAAAGCATGAGGGTATCCTGGTAACTGATGTAGGTCAGAACCAGTTGACTTCAGCCCGCTATTTCCATCTGTTGAACAAACGTAGTATAGTAACATCAGGAGGTTTGGGTACCATGGGATTCGGCTTACCAGCAGCTATCGGCGCTACCTTTGGAGCTCCTGACAGAACAGTATGCCTTTTCGTTGGTGATGGTGGCATCCAGATGACTATTGAGGAGTTTGGCACTATCATGGAATATGGATGTCCTGTAAAAGTGATTATCCTGAATAATCATTTTCTGGGCAATGTGCGTCAGTGGCAGGAATTGTTCTTCAATCGGCGTTACTCGTTTACGCACATGATGAATCCTGACTATATGAAAATTGCTGAGGCTTACAATATCCCAGCCTTGCGGGTGATGGAACGTGAAGACTTGTCAGTAGCTGTCAACAAGATGTTGACCACCGATGGTCCATTTATCTTGGAGGCAGTGGTTACTGAAGAAGAGAACGTGCTGCCGATGACACCTCCTGGAAGTGCCATTAGTGAAATAATGCTTGAAACGGAATAAGTTATGGAACAAAAACTATATACGATTATCGTACATTCAGAGAATGTGGCAGGTGTACTGAACCAGGTGACAGCCGTTTTTACACGTAGGCAGATTAATATTGAGAGTCTGAACGTGTCCGCATCCTCTATCCCTGGTGTACATAAATACACTATCACAGCATTGACCGATCCTGATACGATGGAGAAGGTGGCGAAACAAATCAGTAAGAAGATTGATGTGGTACAAACGCAGTATTATACAGACGACGAGGTGTTCCAGCACGAGATTGCTTTGTATAAACTAAAGACGCACATTTTAGAGGCCAATCGCGAAGTGGGTCGCGTGATTCGTAGGTTCAATGCCCGTATTGTGGAGGTAAATGCTACCTATTCAATTGTGGTTCATGATGGCATGAGTTCTGAACTGACTGCCATGAATGAGCAATTGATGCAACTAGGTTGCGTACTGCAGTTTGTGAGGACTGGTCGTGTTGTAGTTACTAAGAGCAGTTTTGAAAGAGTGGACGAGTACCTCGAGAAACGTGGTAAGAAATACGAACAGAGGGGAATATGAGCGAATTAGGTAAGATAGGTACTTATCAGTTTGTGGCCGAGCCGTTTCATGTGGATTATACAGGGCACCTGACCATCGGTGTACTGGGTAACCACCTGTTGAATGTGGCGGGTTTTCATTCTCATGATAGAGGTTTTGGCATCGACCGACTAAACAAGGAGCATTATACTTGGGTTCTTTCAAGATTGGCGCTGGAGATGCTTTCCGATCTGCCTTACCAGTATGAACCTTTTACCATCGAAACATGGGTAGAAAATGTGTATCGCTTGTTTACTGACCGTAATTTTGCCGTGCTCGACAAAGACGCAAAACCAGTGGCATATGCTCGTTCGGTTTGGGCGATGATTGATACAGAAACTCGCAAACCTGTTGACTTGATGGCGATACATGATGGTGATATTGCTGGATATATCTGTGACAGAGAATGTCCTATTGATAAGCCGTCACGTATCAAGGTGAACAATCAGGAACCTGCCGAGGTATTACCAGTGCGTTATAGCGATATGGACATCAATGGTCATGTGAACAGCATCCGTTATATAGAACATATCCTCGACCTGTTTCCTGTTGATGCTTTTAAGGTAAAGAAAGTACACAGGTTTGAGATGGCATACGTTGCGGAGACGATGGCTACAGACAGCATGGCTTTTTATGTTGACAAGTTGAACGATGACAATTTTGATATTGAAGTGAAAAAGAACCAGGCCGATGTGGTCTGCCGTTCAAAAGTGATATTTGAAAATAGGTAAAACTAAATAACTAAATTAAGTATGGCAAAAATGAATTTTGGTGGTGTCATCGAGGAAGTGATGACACGTGAAGAGTTTCCTTTGGAGAAGGCTCGTGAGGTATTGAAAGATGAAACTATTGCTGTTATTGGCTATGGCGTTCAGGGTCCTGGTCAGGCATGCAACCTGCGTGACAATGGCTTTAACGTCATCGTTGGTCAGCGTCAGGGCAAGACTTTTGAGAAGGCTATTGCTGATGGTTGGGTACCAGGTAAGACGCTCTTCTCTATCGAGGAGGCTGCGACTAAAGGTACTATCGTAATGTGTTTGCTCTCTGATGCAGCTGTTATGTCTGTTTGGCCTACACTGAAGAAGTGCTTGCAGCCAGGTAACGCCCTCTATTTCTCTCATGGTTTCGCAATTACTTGGAACGACCGCACAGGTTGTGTCCCTCAGAAAGATATCGATGTGATCATGGTGGCTCCTAAGGGTTCAGGTACTTCACTGCGTACCATGTTCCTTGAAGGTCGTGGTTTGAACTCATCATACGCAGTATATCAGGATGCTACAGGAAAGGCACTTGACCGTACACTGGCATTAGGTATCGGTATCGGTTCCGGCTATCTGTTTGAGACAACCTTCCAGCGCGAAGCTACTTCTGACCTTACTGGTGAGCGTGGCTCACTGATGGGTGCTATCCAGGGCTTGCTGCTGGCCCAGTATGAAGTGTTGCGTGAGAACGGTCACTCTCCTTCAGAGGCTTTCAACGAGACCGTTGAGGAACTGACTCAATCATTGATGCCTTTGTTTGCTCAGAAGGGTATGGACTGGATGTATGCCAACTGCTCAACTACCGCACAGCGTGGCGCTTTGGACTGGATGGGCCCGTTCCACGATGCTATCAAACCAGTAGTTGAGAAGTTGTATGCTAGTGTGAAATGTGGTAACGAGGCTCAGATCTCAATCGATGCCAACTCAAAACCAGACTACCGTGTAGGTCTCGAGAAGGAGCTTGCTGCATTGCACGATTCAGAGATGTGGCGTACAGCTGAGGTGGTTCGTCAGCTTCGTCCTGAGAACAATTAATCAGTTTTATTAGATGATAAAAGTAGGGGAGTCTTCTCGTAAAGACTCCCCTTTTTCTCTATTTCGTAAAGCTAACAGGGGACATATAGAAAGTAAACCTTATGTTTACTAATTAGTAAACCTATAGCTTGAAGGAAGCAAACCTATGGTTTTATAGTAGCAAATAATAGGTTTGAAAGAAATACCCCCCCACAATCTTCAAGAGTGTTTTCATACGAAAAGGCAGGGAAATTATAAGGAAAACTCTTGGTTGAGAATGAAATTATTGCTATTATTGTGCAGTCAATCTTTAAAACTAATAGCAATATGAAAAAACTTTCTTTCTTAACGCTGTGTGCAAGTGCCCTGCTGATGGGACTTTCTGCTTGCACAGGCAATCAGAACAACAATGCTGCTACCAATGAGGCTGATGAGCAGCAGGTGTTTATCGGTGACGACATCGCTATTGCACAGACCCAATACGGTAAGGTGCAGGGCTTCATGTCAAGGGATGTTTACACATTCTTGGGTGTGCGCTATGGTGCCAGCACAGAGGGTGCCAACCGCTTTATGCCTCCACAGGAGCCGGAACCTTGGGAGGGTGTTGTTCCTGCTATGGTGTATGGCTATTGTGCTCCTCAGAATGAGCCTAACTATGCCAACAATCCTGGTGTGTGGCGTGACCATTGGAACTATAGCAACCTGAGCGAGGATTGCTTGTTTGTGAATGTATGGACAAAGGGTCTGAATGATGGTAAGAAGCGTCCTGTTATGGTGTGGTTCCATGGTGGCGGCTATGCTGCTGGTAACGGCATTGAGCAGGATGGCTATCATGGTGAAAACCTGGCTCGCTATGGCGATATCGTATTCGTATCTGTCAACCATCGTTTGAATGCTTTCGGCTTCAGTGATTTCTCTGGCGTCAATGCTAAGTATGAGGATTCTGGCAATGCTGGTACGCTGGATATGGTTGCTGCTTTGAAGTGGGTGAACAAGAACATCGAGAATTTTGGTGGTGATCCTAATAACGTGACTATCATGGGCCAATCAGGTGGTGGCGCTAAGGTCTGCACACTGGTAGCTATGCCTGAGACCAAGGGTTTGGTACACAAGGCTGTGGCACTGAGTGGTAACTCAAACAACGCTCTGTCACAAAATTATAGCCGTGAGTTGGGTAAGTTTATCGTGAAATATAGCAAGAAGACTGTAGAGCAGCTCCAGCAAATGCCTTGGAAGGAATACTTGGCAATGGCTAATGCAGCTGTTCAGGAGTTCAATAAGACTCAGAACCAGGGTGGTGGCATGATGCGTGGTGGCTTCCAGCCTGTAGCTGACGGCAAGCACATTCCTGCTGCTGGTTATTTTGATGACCTGAACGCTCCTTCTTCACAAGTGCCTATGATTTATTGCTCAACTATGGCTGAGTTCAGTCCTGCACAGGCTAATCCTGAACTGGAGAACCTGGATGCAGAAGGCTTGGGTAAATACTTAGACCAGCGTTATCCTGGTAAGGGTGCCGCTGTAGCAGCTGCTTATCAGAAGGCATTCCCACAGGCTAATGCAGGTGACATCATCGGTATGGCTACAAGTCCTCGTACGGGCATTGTCAACAATGTCAGCCTGAAGGCAAAGCAGGGTGCTCCTGTTTATCTGGCATGGTTTGGCTTCAATCCTCCTACGTTTGGTGGCCGTGCACGTGCTTTCCACTGCATCGATATCTGCTTCTGGTATCGTAACACTGACCGTATGGTGACCCACTCAGGTGGTGGCAAGCGTCCTCGCGACCTGTCTAATAAGATGTCTGACGCATTACTGTCATTCATGCGTACTGGCAATCCTAATTGTGGTGCATTACCTGAATGGCCTGCTTTCAATGATACTGACAAGCCGACCATGATCCTGAACGATGTTTGCGAAGTTCGTAACAATCCTGATGGAGAGGCTTTGGCAGCAATGCAATGATTGATGCAGAGCAAAGATAAAAAGAAATCCCTCGCCAACGTGCGGGGGATTTCTTATATTCCAGACTTATACCTGTCTTCCCTATTCTGGCTTAAGACTGTTTAATAAAAAAAGATAGTAACAGTAAAGAGCGTAGAGTATATGCAGGTGACAGGAAGAAGACAGGTTTTACCATACCACTATTATAGCCTGTCCTGGGGATACTGGACAAGTATGGAGGCAAGCTCCCAATAATAAGTAATGTCAAGTATAATGAATATCTGAAAGTAGTGGCTCAGGCAGCAGGAATAGACGATAAGCCTGTAAGTTCTCACTGGGCAATGCATACTGCTGCTACGTTGCAGCTTAATGAGGGGATTGATATACAGGTCGTATTAAAGATATGTGGGTACTCATCTACAGGGATTACTGAAAGGATGTATGTCAAGCTGCTTGACGTGTAAATGTGTTTAGATAGGAAATTTTTTGTAGAAAAAATAGAGGGTGTGATATCACACCCTCAAAGAATTCATCATTTTTATTAGAAAAATACAAGAAGAGCAACTTCTTGGTGCTTATAGTATTAATAAATATATGTACTCTATTTCCAAAGGAAGTTCTCAGAAATATGTGCCAAAACTTCACGCCAGAATACCCATTGGTGCCCGAAAGGTTCTTCTGCTTGAGTCTTAAATGGAACACCTGCGTCATTCATGCCGAATATAAAAGAATAAAAACTCCCTTCGCCACCTTTGGCTTGTCGTGATTCTGGATTAAGAACAGCCTCAACTTTGACAAAGTCATATAAACCTGCAGTAACAAAGATTTTCTTTTGCTTCAAAATGGGATTGGAAAAATCAAGAGTGATGTCTTTGGTCCAAGGTGCGCTCATAGCTGTATAGTAGTTGAACAATTCTGGCCGGTTAATGAGGGTATACATTACAGTAGCTCCTCCCATTGAGAGACCTGCCATGGCTCGACGATTGACATCCTTAGAGACGTTATAATGATTTGTTGCATAAGGAAGTATCTCGTTTTCAATAGAATTTACGATATTATCGCGTTTCCACGAGAAATTACTTCCGTTGGGCATGATAACAACAGTAGGTTCCATCTTTCCTTCCGCTATTACATTGTCAAGAATATTTGCTGCACCATTATTGAGCCAACTGGATTCTGTGCCACCACCACCATGAAGAAGGAACAATAGGGGATAAGCTTCAGCCCGATTGGGGTCATAGCCTTTTGGCAAGTATACAGCCATGTGTACGGGTATGTCGAGAACATTTGAAGGAACTTCTACGAATGACACAGTACCACGATCTTCTGGCTTGGCAGGAGCTTCGATACTTGAGTCGCGGCTCAGATTCTGCTTGAAAGAATCATAAGGTACATATACTTTGCTATAAGTATCCTCTCCTTTCAAATCACTTAGTGGGGCATCGCGGTGATAGGGCGGATTGACGGGATCTGAAGCTTCGATGGCTCCAGTTAGATCGTTTACATCTGTCTGGTCGCCATCAATGTAGTACTTATATTTATAGGTCCCGCTGGGTAATGGAAATGTAATGGACCAGATTCCTGTGGTTTGGTCCTTGCTCATTTCATAAACAGGCCAATCTTTGGTACCCCATAGGGTGTAACCATTTTGCCATTCATATGGAGTGGCATTGGTGCTGGTACGCATAGTACCATCGGCCAAAGAAGAGAAAAGCCATTCACCTTTGATACGCATGCGCTTTGCATCAGGATTCTGATAGCAGAATTTCACCTCATAACCAGTTGGTGATGAGGAAGATTTTATCACAGTGGTCTGCTGTATTGACGATAGATCAGCTTCCTTGTTATCTTGCTGCTTGCTACAGCCACTTATGATTATAATTATCGCAATGAATAATATTCGAGTAGTCATATTCATACCATTTTTTTGATTAATAGTTTTTTTTATACAGTAATACTGTGGTCTATTACAGCTTTTACCTTTTGATAACTAGTCTTTAGTATTTCTCTTACATCCATTTGTTCCCAGTATCCTTTGTTGAAGATTTCAATAGAAAGTGCCCCTTTAAAACCTTGTTCACGCAATTTAGGAATTACGGATTGGAAAGGACAAATACCATCTCCGGGAAAGATACGGTCGGAATCACGCAAATCTGAAATATGGATATTTGCTGGATAATCATTAATATGGAAAACTGGCAGCATGGCGCCATTAAGTAAGTTCAGACTCTCAAAGCTGCCACCTCCTCTGTAGATGTGGTAAAAATCAAGTAGTAAAGAAGCTTTAGGATGCCCTGTACCCATAGCCATGGCTGTAGCCTTGTCAAGGGTATTGATGACTCCTGCCCCCCATAACTCAAGCAGAGGGGTAACCCCATATTCGTCACCCATCTCTAAAATCCGAAGGAAACGGTTACTATATTCAGGCATCATTTCGGGAATAAACTGGTCTATCCCTTGTATTGGTGCTGCCACGAACTGACTTCCTAAGGATGCACTGACCTCCATGTTGTGACGCATGGTCTTAATGCCATCTTCACGTTTTATAGGGTCATCTGCTGCCCAAGTTGAGAAGGCAATCATGTTCTCAAGTTTCAAGTTAGAATCATCTATAATCTTACGCAAAGTCGCATAGTCCCCACCTTTCTCAATATATGCATCCACTTCACTTACCCATAGTTCTATGCCATCAAATCCTGCTTCTGCACACAATTTGACCTGTTCGTCGACAGGCAGAGAATAGGCTCTAATGGTTGATGTATTGAGGCAGATCCGAAAAGGTTTCGATAAGAAGTTTTTCCCACGTTGAACATCCTCACTTTTTTGAGGGGAAAAACATGAGTAATTTAGACCAATCATGCTTCCTGCGATAGCCATGCCTACCGCTTTAAGCATTTCTCTACGTGAAATTTCATTGTTCATCTTCTTGTTCCGTTTAATGGTTTGTTCAATATTATAGCAGGTATCTGGTGAACAAGTCCTGCTTAACTATTGAGACCTATTTTTTTATTAAACAATGTAAATAGCAGGCGTGTTTAGCTGCCCAATGCTTCACGGGCCTCCTTATCAGGATTATTCTGTACTTCGCAGATATTGTTCAGAATCATAGTCTCACCATTTTCAACCGTATATTGAGGCCAGTGAGGAAGCCCACCACCATTCGGATCTCCTGTCCGCATGAACTTAAGTAAAGCTCCCGACATCTTTTCTGAAAGTTGGCGAGGTATCTTTCCTCCGCCTGTATGAGTGAACATCCGGTCCGTATTCTTGAACCAGAAGCATATATCAGAGCAATGGAAAGAACGCATTCTGTTATTAAACAAGGGAGGACACCACCCAAACCATGACACATAAACGGGCTGGCCTTGTTGTATCTTAGCATTTGCAGCTGCAATCACACGCTCTCTGGTAGAACGTATCATCGCCCATAGTTCGATAGGCTTCTTGTCAGGGAAGTTATGTGCAAATGCTTGTACAATCTTCTCCGACTTGTCTCCGTACTGACTTTTTATTTTTTCAACTACTCCTTCCAAGGTGATACTTTCAAGTGAGGCATCGCCACGATCGGGGTTCTGCTCATGGAAAGTTGTTGAAAGAATCATGGGCACAGATGGAGAGGCCAACTTGCTTTCACCTGTGAAGAAAATACCCGATGGCACGTTGCGGTCGTCAGCAACAGGACCAAAGGTGCGACGAATATTAATGCCATTGTCTTTCCAGCATTTCTGGCAGGCACGGTCAGCAATGTCGAGATATTCTCTCCAGGGGATATCTTGTAGCTTGTCAACCTGGTTACGCGTGAGGCCAGCTTCTTTCAAGATATATTCTCCTACTTTGCGAGTAATACTTTGAGGGGAGGCATCTATAGTTGATCCACTTAAAGCTACTGCTTTGTGGATTAAACCAACAGCTGCAGGCATGGAGGCTACTGTGCAAACTTTGGAACCTCCTCCTGACTGTCCCATGATAGTTACATTGTTCGGGTCACCGCCAAAGTTCTCAATGTTGTTGTGTACCCATTCCAATGCAGCAATTAAATCCAGCACGCCTACATTACCTGAATCCTTATATTTTTCCCCGCCTACAGCAGACAAATCAGAGAAACCAATAGGGCCTAACCTGTGATTGATGGAAACAAAAACAATATCACCTTCACGGCTAATGTTCTCACCATGATAGCCATCCTGCTCAATGCCACTGCCATTAGTGAAGCCACCACCATGCATCCACACAAGAACAGGACGCTTTTTGCTGTCTGCTAGCCCTGGAGTCCACACGTTCAGATGTAAGCAATCTTCTCCAACATCCCAGTAATTCCAGTGGTCTGCAAAAGTTGTGTAATCATTGGGCCAACGTTCTTCCATACGCTGAGGTGCGGTTTTACCATAGAAGACAGCAGGCAGTATACCTGTCCAAGGCTCTGGCTTTTGAGGAGGCATGAATCGGTTCTTACCGCCCGTGTCAGCGCCATAAGGGATTCCGAGAAATGTATATACTTTATTCAGGATATAACCTTGAACCTTTCCATACTGGGTGTCAGCAATGGCTATATCGTCTCCAATATACAGGATTTGGTCGTCATCCTGAGCTTCTTTGCCTTTGGAATCATTTGTTTCACAAGCAGAAAGAACAACTGGAAGAGAGCCAAAACTTAGGGTAGTAGCGCCTAACCCCAAATTTTTCATAAAATCTCTTCTTTTCATACTTCAGTATTATTTAGAAAAAATATATTGAGAATAGAAGTAAGAAACAACTTTGGTTTCTTACTTCTATCCATTTAGATAATCATTTAGTCACAAAAATTATTAATAGCCAGGATTCTGAGTCCAAGATGGGTTCTTTGTAATTTGCTCGTATGGAATGGGGAAAATGTCGCGATGGTTGTCAGCAAATGCCTCCTTGAAATCCCATGAGCCCTTGGAGAATTTGTCAAAGCGAACCAAATCATTACGCCGCCAGCCTTCCCAAGCAAGTTCACGTCCACGCTCAATTATCAGTTCGTCCAGAGTTAGTGTGGAAGTAGTGTATACTGGCTGTTCGGCACGTTCACGTATCAACTGGAATTGTGGGTCAGCAAGCAAGCTTGCAAGTGAACCGTTACCACCGCGAAGAATGGCTTCTGCCTTCATGTAGTAAACATCTGCAAGACGGAACAATACGAAGTCATTGTTCATATTACCGCTCATACCAACTTCATATTCATATTTCTGAATGCGAGCACCTGCCCATTTCGTTGCTGCTTCTATGCTACCTACTTCCTGAGTAAATTCGAGGGGCAAACCGTCGTTGGCGTTGTTAGGAATTGTCTGGTCTGTCCCGTATACATGCTGAATACCCCAGTTAAATGTTGCACGCTTGCGGATATCACTGTCATCATACAAATCAAGGAAATACTTGGTTGCACAACCACCATTCCATCCACCAGTATTCAAACCATATATTTGGCGGAAATTGGTGTGACCAGAGAACTTGTGGAAGTGGAACTGATAGTCTCCATTTTTGCTAATACCATTTTGGAAAGGAATGACAAAGATATTTTCATGGCAATTTTCATTTTTAACCTTGAAAGGTTCAGAGAAATTTGACACTATCTCATAATCACCAGAATTAATAACCTTATCTGTATACTCAATGACCTTATTCATATCTGAAGCATTGAAAGAAGACTCTCCTTTGTAAACTTTGGCATTCAGATAGAGCTTAGCAAGCAGAACATTAGCCATCGGCTGTGTGCAACGGCCATAGTTTTCAGAATTCGGACTAGCATCCAGATATGATATATTTTCCTCTATAGCCTTAACAATATGGTCGAACAATTCAGAACGAGTGATTTGCGGATAGGTAGTTACGTCATCTGTATATGTATCCACATATGGTACGTTTCCAAAAAGGTCGAGCACTAGGAAATAGTAAAAACTTCGTAGAGTAATAACTTCTGCACGGAATTTGTTATATGTGTCGATTTCCATCTCATCTTTGAAACTATCCAGATCGTTGACTACTCGGTTA
The DNA here is from genome assembly GCA_902779085.1 of uncultured Bacteroidales bacterium. GTDB lineage: Bacteria > Bacteroidota > Bacteroidia > Bacteroidales > Bacteroidaceae > Bacteroides. The sequence continues at coordinate 286,507 of CACYZY010000001.1, forward strand.
CAAGTAGTAATACCTGAGAAAAGAGGAATCCATACATTTGAATTCAGTGCATCCAAGCGAGGTGACCAGTTCTGGCGATGAAAAGCTTGCCAGTTACCGTTGTCATACCAATCGTTTCCAGGCACACGAGTAGGTACAACGCATTCATCAGAAGACACGGTATTCAGTCCCCATACACCCCAGTGGTTCTGGTAAGACTGTAACTCACTATAAGCAGCACCTACAGCCTTTGAGATCAAAGAAGCATCAGAATAGAAATCGCTTGATACCATCTGACCAGTGGTATCCTCGTCCATGTCTGTACATGAAAATGTTAACATGGAGAGACATATCAATGAAAATAAATACTTTTTCATATCTCTTGTGTTGTTAATATTCTATTTAAAATGTAACGTTTACGCCAAAGATGAATGAGCGGCTGGTAGGATAGAAACGAGAACGCTCAATACCCATATTGTCCAACCCCACCATGTCTACTTCAGGATCAACGCCCTTATAGCCAGTAATAGTCAACAGATTCTGGCCTGTCAGATAGAGACGGAGGCTTTGGATGCCCCTAATGTTTTTGGTAGGCATGTTATAACCCAGCGTCACATTGTCCAGTTTCACGAACGAACCGTCTTCAAGATAGTATGTAGATGGCTGTGCAGAGTCATTCAGCGGAGTGTTGCGTACAGACTTCAGCATATTCTTCTCATCACCACCTTGACCAGGATTTTCCAGAGCCAAACGACCCACATTGAATACATCGTTGCCCACGACAGCACGGAATGTAAACGAGAGGTCAAAGTCGCGATACTTCAGTTCGTTAGTCCAACCAGCAATGAAGTCAGGTTGTGCGTTTCCGACCACTTTCTTGTCATCGGCTTCTTTGTAAACTCCATCGCCGTTTATATCTTCGAAAATCCATTTACCATCAGAGTCGAATCCCTTAAACACAGGCAAGAAGAAGTCTCCGACTTTGCCACCGGGAACCATGCGCAGCAACGCAATACCATTCAGACCACCAAGGTCACCATCGGTCAAATATCCGCTTTCCAGCCAATCGGTATGGAAAGTCTCATTGCTTAACTTGTCTAGACGGTTGGTGTTGAACGAGAAGTTAACAGAACTAGTCCATGATAAGTTTTTGTTTTTTACAGGTGTAGCTGAAATGGAGATTTCAAGACCCTTTGAAGTTGCGTCACCCACGTTTGCCAACATTGTAGAATATTGATAAGGAGGTGTTGGTACACGATAATTATACAGCAAATCGGTTACCTTTCTCTTATATAAGTCCAATGTTAAATTCAGTCTGCCTTTGAAGGTTGAAACATCCAGGCCAAGGTTCCATTCACTTTTTTTCTCCCATTTCAGGTTATTATTTTGATTTTGTGTAGGTCCATAGGCATTCAGCCATCTACCCGATGTGTTGTCATAGAATTTCCCGACCACTCCCATCATCGGCAGGGATAAATAGTTGCCCGTAGGCATGTTGCCTGTCACACCAAAACCAAAGCGAAGTTTGAGATCGTCAAGCCAAGTTAAACTTTGCATGAATGCTTCGTTCTTAATTGACCAGCCTAAGCTGATGGCAGGGAAAGTACCCCATTTATAGTCTTTACCCAGACGAGTTGAACCTTCGCGACGAACAGAAGCCGATAACAGGTAGCGATTTGAGTAGTTATAATTGACACGACCGAAGAATGATACCAGGTTATCTTGTGAAACAGAGCCACTCATCATATCTTGAGTAGGATCATTAACCAAATTACTACCAGCACCTAAGTTATACCACTTAAATACGTCAGAGTCAAAGTTGCTATTATTAAAACCGGCATCTTCACGATAGTTCTTTTCATATGCGTAGCCACCCAGTAATACAATATTATGTTCCCCGAAGGTCTTTACCCAATCGATAGTAGTTTCAAGTGTCTTATTGTTGCGAGATCCGTAACTTCTGCTAGCACTACCAAAGTTGGAAGAATTATAGGTATTTCTGGAAGTATATGAGCCTCTGTTGTAATTAGTGTATTTTAAAGAGCCGAATACTTGTGCGCGTAAACCATTAATAATATTCCAAGTGATGCGTGCAGATCCTTGAAGAGTTGAATTGGTGGTCTGGCGATCTCGTTGCATAAGATAAGCAACAGGCTGCGTATAACCTTGCAAATCGAGCTGATAGTAGCCATCTGCATCTCTGTCAACATTTACAGTTCCATTGAGATTCCAAACGGGTGCCGTTGGGTTATAGTATGCCGCATGGCGGAATGCAGCGTAGTCGCCAAGGCTTTGGTTCTCACCCTCGCGATCGACATGGCGATAGGTTGCATCGTAGGCAATCTGAATCTTACTGTCAAATAGGTTTTGATTGGCAGAGAAGCGGCCTATAACTTCTTCAAATCCTGACTTCTTTGCAATACCTTTTGAATCTCGGTAAGATACTGAACCACGATAGTTAAAAGCACTTGTTCCACCTGTGATTGCCACATTGTGAGAATGTGATATAGGAGTACGGGTGATTTCGTCAAGCCAGTCTGTATTTGAGCCTCGGTCATTACCGCCGTTGGCTAAGAATTCTTCACGGTTCATTACATCGGGCTTACGAGAAATAGAAGACAGTGAGATGTAGCCATTGTACTGAACACTAGTCTTGCCTGCTAAACCTCTTTTGGTAGTTACCAAAATAACACCATTTGTTCCACGTGTACCGTAGATAGCTGCTGCTGAACCATCTTTCAACACATCGATACTCTCGATATCATCTTGTGGAATAGCAGAAATATCAGCTTGTGGGATACCATCTACAACAATCAGAGGAGAAGTGTTTCCTGTCAAAGAAGAGGTTCCTCGAAGTTGGAATTTATAATCTCCATTGGGGTCACCTGCATTGGGCTTAGAAATGTTTAGACCAGCTACCTTGCCTTGCAACATACCCATAGGATCTGATTGAACCCCCTTTATAAGGTCGTTTTCCTTTAGACCTGCGACAGAACCAGTAATTTCCTTCTTTCTCTGAGATCCATAACCAACAGCAACAACCTCCTGCAATCCTATGGAACTCTCTTCAAGAGATACATCAATTGATGTACGCCCATTGATTTGTACTTCTTGAGAGTCATAGCCAAGATAAGAAAAAACCAGAGTACCATTGGATGGAACATTTGAGAGTTGGAAGTCGCCATCAAGACCAGTAATAGTACCATTGGTAGTCCCTTTAACAAGAACATTAGCACCAATGATAGGATCACCAGTCAATGCCTCCGTTACTATACCCCTAACACTGATTGTCTGAGCCATCATGGAGAATGAAAGTAAAGAGCAAATCATAAAAAGGGGAAGTACCTTAAACCAGACATGTTTTTCAAGTTGTTTCATGATACATATTTATTTAAGATTAATAAAAGATTTCATAAAAGCATACGGTCAGTCCCTTTGACATTAAAAATTGTTTATTTGATATTTATGCAATAGAAGAATAATCACTTTATAGTTTCTCGATAGAAAAGGATATAAGGGGAACTAACCGTATGCAAGTTTATTTATTATACTGTGGGAAATTTCCATGGACTTCTATAAGTCTTGCTTAGATATGCATCAGCCTTAGGATTATCCACAAATTTCCGAGTATTAGGATCATACACAACGCGTGTGCCTGTACGGAATGAGATGTTGGCCATGTGAGCTAAGATAGTAGCGAATGCACCTTTCTCAATAGGACAGTGTGTATCAGATGACTTGTTAAGAATGCACTTGCACCAATCTGTGGTATGAGCAGGTATACCTCCATCTTCAAACTTGCCCACCAACTGAGCACGGTCAGTCATCAACTCTCCATTACGGTTCTTTTCTGGTATCAGTTCATATCCTTCACGGTTGCAAACCAGAGTAGCTTTATCACCAATCCATGCTACTCCTTGGTTGCGGTTGTAAAGATATGCTACCTGCTGTGCCCACTCAATGTGGAAATTCTTGTACTGGAAAATTGTTGTTTGGCAGCTTGGTGTTTCATTAAATGATTTTGGATCTTTGTAAGCAGTTGAGAATACAGCTTCTGGATATTCTCTGTTAGAAAGGCCTAAAATTTTCAAGCCGTCAAAAGCTGAATCAATCCAATGTACGCCCCAATCTGTCTGCTGACCACCTCCATAGTCCCAAAAACCACGCCAACCACGGAAACGATTCTGATTGAACGGGCGTTCTGGAGCTGGGCCAAGCCACATATCATAATCAAGTGTTGCAGGAGGATTTGAATCTGGTGCACCTGCTCGAGGCATGGTGCTTTGGCAAAGCCAAATCTGTACTTTATATACATCACCTAAGACTCCAGTTTTCAAGATTTCCTTAGCTTGCTCGAAATAACGCTGGCTTGTCTGCCACAAACCACAAGTAACGACACCTTTATATTTTTTCTGTGCATCCATCATGGCATTACACTCTGCGATAGAGTTGCCCACAGGTTTCTCCACATAAATAGCCTTTCCAGCTTTCAACGCTTCAAGGAAGATATAAGGATGCCAATGGTCTGGCGTGGCAATAATGACACCATCCACTTCTTTACTCTTCAGCACTTCGCGAAAGTCTGTATAGGCCTTTATCTCCTTTGTCTGATCAGGAAAGTCCTTTTTGAAAGCTTCTATCTGCTGGTTAAGTCTTTCCTTGTTGACATCGCATAAGCCTACGCAGTGTACCCACGGATTGGTCAGTGCTCCTCGAAGGTCTGCACATCCCATACCGACACCGATTACTGCCAGATTTACCCGACCGTTAATCTGTTCTTTCTGCTCAGTTCCCTTAGTGACAGATGCTTGAGCCAGCGATGAAAAGCCTAAGCCTGCTGCCATTAGGGATGTACTCTTTAAAAAATTTCTTCTTGTAAGATTCATGGTAATATAATTTAATGGTAATAGAAAATTCATGGAATTAAAAAAGTATCAAAGATTGCGAATCCAGATATTGCGGAATGCTACTTTAACACCATGGTCTTGCAGGGTCAGAGGCATTCTACCATGAGCTACATATTTTGGAAGGCCTGTATAGGGAGTATTACCTTTTAAAATATAGTTATTTTGAACAACTACACCATTTAGGACTACAGTAATCATTGCCGGTGATTCCAACTGGTCATCAGTGCCAAATACAGGAGCTTTCCAATAAATGTCATAAACCTGCCATTGATTAGTCCCGGTAAATGGGTTTGCAAGAGGAGCACTTTGTTTGTAAACACTTCCAACATATCCATTTACATAAGTTGGGTTGTTGTCGCAATCAAGAATCTGCACTTCATAGCGGCTCTGTAGCATAATACCACTGTTGCCTTTCATCTGCAACGTGTTTTCTGGCCCAGGAGTTGGAGTCTTGAATTCAATATGAAGCTGGCAACTACCAAAATAATCTTTAGTCTGTATAGTCCCTGCTCCAGGAGCTACTATCAATTCCCCATTTTGGACTGTCCATCCAGCAGGAGAGCCATCCCGAGACTGCCATTTAGACAGGTCTTTCCCATCAAATAGAATAATAGCATCAGATGGAGCTGAACCATTTGAGCCAGGGGTCACTTTTGCAGGAACCGGCGTGTACCATTCTGTACTTTCAGGTTTCCACTCATTCCTTCTTTGTTGTTGATTTTGTTGCACATTTTGTTGTTGTGCATAAACAGATGAGAGAGCCCATGCTGCTAAACCAATTAAAACTAAAGTTTTTTTCATAATAATAAATTTTAAAAATTAAGAATATTCTGTCTAAAAATATTAACACTTAAATATGAGCAGTATTTGTATCGTTTTTGTTACTATCGACCAAATTCCTGCTTGTAAAATTAGATTAAGACATATTAAAATTATTAACATTATTGTCTCATTTTTTTTATTATTTTACTCAATGTAATTCAAAAAATCGTTAATTTGCATAACATATTTTTTAATGAGACAAAATGAAACAATCAAGAGACAATTATACAAACTTTAATCGTATGTATATTTTATCTTTGCAATAAATAAAATGATTACCGATATGAAAAAACACATTATATTGATATTAGTTATCACTCTGATGTCTATACACATAAGTGCGATACCTCACTACTTTACCTCTTTTGATATGAAGAGCGGTTTGAGCAATAATTATGCTTCCTCAATTATTCAGGATAAGTATGGGATGATATGGATAGGTACTCGTAATGGTTTAAATCGTTATGATGGCAATTCTTTTATTTCATACTTTAGCTCTAATGAAGAAGGAAATCTAATCAATAGCCAAGTCAACGCTCTTACTTTAAGCCCTGATAATGAACTATATATCAGTACTCATCAAGGTCTGGAACGCTATGACTATGAAAACGACATGTTCGTTTGTCTGGATTTTACGAGAGGAGTTCGGGTTAATAATGCGCTATTTGATAATAAAAAGAACATTTGGACTACTATCAATGGTTATTCTTTAGTAAAATATAATACAGAAACAGGTTTATCAATAACTTATCAGCTTAATGGAGAGGATATAACCCGAATCTATATAACTTCAAAAGGTAAGGTTTGGGCTTGCAGTAGGAGAAATATTGCATGTTTTGACGAAGAAAATAATACCTTTGTTCCAATAGAAATGCCTGCATGGAACGACTTAAATATTATGGATATTACTGCCATATGGGTCTCTGACAATGAATCTACCATTATAGTAGGTACAACAATGGACGGTATCAAACGTATTGATTTAGATACTGGCATTGTACAAGATATAGTTTATAAAAGCGAGAATACACCAACTTATGCACGCTCTTTGTATCGTCATGGGAATAAAATTTACTGTGCTACAAGTAATGGTATATACATATATAATTTAGAGACTAATCTTGTAGAAGAAATAATAAAAAAGAATCGTAACGATATATACTCCTTGTCGAGTAATTTTATCGGTGCCATTCTTATTGATGATGAAGATGGGTTATGGGTATGTACTGATAATGGCGGTATAAACTATGCCCCAGCTTATTCTGCTTTCAATCGATATTATGAAATCTCTCATAGTAATACAATTCATGGTGAAATCATTCATGATATTTGTCAAGATGAATATGGTAATATATGGATCGGGACCGAAGATTCAGGTGTGAACCAGTATAATATTGCGTCTGGTGAATATAAATACTTTGATGACTCAAATGGATTGTCGCAAGACTGCATTCACGGTTTGGTTCCCATTGGCAGAATGTTGTGGGTAGGTACACATTTGAATGGCATTGATTTGTTAGACATTCGTTCTGGGCGTATTGTCAATCATTATAACCTTACGAGAGGCCAGAGAAACAATAGCATTATTGTATATATGTATAAGACGATGAAAGATGAATTGCTCGTGGCAACAACATCAGGTTTGTACAAATATAATCCGCAAAAAGATGCTTTTGAAATACAAGACCTAACTTTCACAGAGAGGGCACAAACAATCTGCGAAGATCATGAAGGAACTTTGTGGGTTGGTTCAACAACAGGAAATCTAAACAGGAAAAGAAGAGGTGAAGAAGTTTTTCAATCGTTTTTCGTTGATAGCCTGATTATAAATTCACAAGCATCTATTAATCATATTATAGAAGATCATAATCATAATTTGTGGCTTGCGACTTCTATAGGTCTTTATATGCTAGACAATAAGACAACAGAGACAAAAGCATACAGACTAAATAGAGAGGGAACGGGTAAAATTACATATCGCATAGAAGAGGACAGTCAAAATAGCCTATGGGTCAGTACTGCTGACGGACTCGTCAAGTTTAATACGAAAACTAATACTTACGAAACATTCAGACAAGAGCACGGTTTACCTACTAACCAGTTCAATTATAATTCTTCACTTACGATGTCTGATGGGAAGATGTATTTTGGGACATTGAGGGGAATGATAGGCTTTTACCCAGAAGACATAAGTATGATTATTGGCCAGTCTAAACAGTACATAACAGCACTGCACATCTTGAATGAAGGAAATAATGAAGAAACGGTAATTAATTTACTTAATCAAGAACATATTACACTAAAGAATAAGAATTCAACTTTTTATATTGAATTCGTGACTCCTGAATATAGAAAAATGGGGCGATTAACCTATTCATACAATATGCAAGGCAGTTCAGAGCAGTGGATAACAACTAATAGCAACAAGGCATACTATAGTGGGCTGCATTCTGGTAAATATATTTTTCAGTTAAAGGCTTCAAATCTTTCCGGTGATTGGAACAATCAGCCTAAAATATTGGAAATTATTATTCTTCCACCATGGTTTCATACCACTTTAGCACATATCGTTTACTCTATTCTCGGTATTCTTGCCATAATTTTGTTCATCTTAAGTTTAAAATGGCAGAATCGCAAAAAAATGAAGATGCTGATAGATGGTTTTGAAAATGAAAAAGAGAAAGAAATATATCGATCAAAGATAGATTTCTTTATCAATGTAGCACATGAGATACGTACGCCTTTAACACTTATCAAGTTGCCATTAGAAAAAGTGATAAATGATATTGAACTACCCAAGGAGGCAGAAAAATATCTAACTGTAATTCAAAAAAACACAAACAGGCTTAATAACTTGATAGATCAATTGCTTGACTTCAGAAAGACCGAAACCGATGGCTATAAACTTAACTTCGTGAATCATGATATTATAGCCATAATTGACGAAATGTTTGCAAGATTTTATACTACTGGTGAGGCTCGATCAATTACAATGCTCTTTACTCCTCCTGTCAAAGAGTTTTATGCATATATAGATAAAGAAGCATTTACAAAAATCATTAGTAATCTGCTTAACAATGCTATCAAGTATGCTGACAAGAAAGTTGTTATCAAGTTCTTTATCCCAAGCGACAATCATTTTGCAATTGATATTATGAATGATGGAGAACCTATCAAAAGTGGAGTAAGAGAGTTGATATTCAAACCTTTCTATCGAGCGGAGAATGCCGAAAGTCGCCAAGGCACAGGTCTGGGGCTGCCATTGGCTGCTTCATTAGCTAAGATGCATGGTGGGACATTAACTTTGGAAGATATTGACAATGGTATGACACTATTCCGCTTATTGCTCCCAACAAATCATCCCGAAGCAATAAGTTTCAAAATTAAGGAAGAAGAGCTCCCTGCTATTCAAGAGTCAGAAATCACATACCCCATATTACAATCCAGGGAAACTATCCTTATTGTTGAAGACAATGAGGAAATGCGAATCTTTGTGGCTGACATGCTGAAAGAAAACTATAATATTGTGCTTGCATCTCAAGGGAAAGAAGCCTTACAATATTTGAGGCAACAGGTTATTAACCTAATCATTACTGATGTAATGATGCCCGTGATGGATGGTTTTGAATTACTAAAGGAAGTGAAAACCCATATTGAATTCAGCCATATTCCAGTCGTTGTACTGACTGCAAGAAGCACTTTTGAAGCACGAATAGACGGCCTTTCATTAGGAGCCGATGCATATATTGACAAACCGTTCTCAATTGACTTATTAAAGACTCAAATTAAAAACCTGCTAGACAATCGCAATAACATTCGGATGTATTATCTCAATACCCCAATGGCTAATGTGAAGACAATGGCATACTCTAAGACTGATGAAGAGTTTCTGATTCAACTTGACAATATCATTAACGAACACATAGACGACGTGGATCTTAATGTAGAGAAAATTGCTGACATGATGAATCTAAGCCGTCCGACTTTATATAGGAAGATTAGTGCAATTTCACAAGTTACCCCTAATAAGTTCATTAATATCATTCGTCTGAAAAAAGCAGCAGAGCTGTTGCAAAAAGGCGAAATGAAAGTATATGAAGTCTCCGAGGCTGTAGGCTTTAGCTCTCAGTCCTATTTCAGCCGTGCATTCTTGGAACAGTTCGGTATTACACCTTCACAGTATATTAAAACTTGTCAAACTAATGATTAAGACATAGGTTATCACAAAAAAAGAACAAGTTTAAAGATTTAATTAATACAATCAAGTTCACTATCATCCCCGTTTTTTCTGTTCAACTGTTCGTTGTTCGTATTTGCCATACTATTTTATCATATTGAAGCTGCCCATGAGATGAACCCCGAAAGTTTTTTTCTAACTTTTGGGGTTCATCTCGCCAACCTGCGAGGGATTTTCTTTTTAAATATAAGTGAAGGTTAGAAACTCAGTTTGGTAGTTAGCTCCAAAGTGAATGGGCGAATGAAGGTGCCTGCCATAACGTAATTCTTATAAGGTGTAGGGTCTGTTACCAAGTCGGCAGAGGCGATAGATCCGCTTGCACCTTTCTGGTTCAGGATGTTCACTACACTGGCAGAGAAGCTTACATGGTTGTTCAGTTTGTAGTCAACGCCCCCGAAGGTTTCCCAACGCCCATTGAAGTAGAGTGAGTTGGTCTTGTTGATGTACTGCTTACTGAAATAGCGGGCACTTGCCCAAATGCGCCAGTCGCCGAAAGTGTAAGAAGGCTCAACCTCCAGTTCTACCTTAGAGAGTGCTGTGATGTTCTTGTTTGAGAAATCATATTCCTCTGTCACGCCATCACTGAAGGTATGTGATAGGTTGAAATTCTTGTATTTAGGATTACGGATGGTAAACATCAGATGCACGTTGAAACCCTTGAATGGCGTTAGTACAGCATCTGTTACCCAACCCAGCGTAGCCAGGTCGTAGGCAATCTGAGTAGTTACAGTCTCACGCATGCCAGCCTTGAGGTCGCCGGCGTCACGTACCAACACATGCTCAAAGTTGGGACGCTCTTGTCTGTTACTCATGGTGATGTTGGTGATCTGTGAAGTCAGGTCAATCCACTTGTTTTTCCAATAGATACCACCACGCAGATAATGAACTGTTGAGGGCTTCAAAGTGGGATAATAAGCTGTTCCATAGTGGAAAAGCTGTGAGTGGATGGTGGCTGTAGAATACTCAGCCTGCAAACCGAAGCCAGGGAGCAGGGCAAGACGGCCACTGAAAATATATGAAGGGTTGATATGACCGTCGTCAAACTTTGTCCTCTTTGCCACGCCGTCATTCAGGTAGAATCCAGCATGACGTTTGTTGCCTGGCTCTTTATCCGCATGGGCTGCGGTGCCATGTTCTTTAATGTATTCCAGACGCACACCTCCATACAACCAAAGGCGGTTGCTCACATTCCACTCGTCAGATATCAAGCCGAATACCTTATGCTCATGACCATTGTAATACTCAATGTAGGTGTTGTAGTTATAACCCTTGTTGCCATTGAGCAGTAGTAGTTTCGGGTCTTTCTTCGCCTCATGGGCAAACATATACATAGAGGTATTGGTTCCTCCGTGGTTGAGCCAGTAGTCAACTTCAGCGCGCCATTTGTGACGCTGGTCTTTAGACTTGCCTGACAGCTCGGCATTGACCATCCAGAAATGATCAAAAGCATCGAAATGCAACATGCGTCGTGCTTGTACTTTGCCTAAATAATCACGACCATCCTCATAGGTGTATCCGCTTCCTACAATAGCCTCGCTTACACCCATCACTGTACTATTGGAACGGTAAGAATGACCACGTTTGTATTTGCTATGGACTGAGAGCTTCGTACCATTGTCCCACTGATAGTCGAGTACGAAGTTTACATTGTGTATCTTGTCTGTATTGGCCTTGTCAATGTGCTGTTCCATCATCTGGCCAGTCTCCATATCCATGAAAGTCACAATATTATTGGCAGGCAGATATTGGTCGGTTCCCAGCTTGAAGCCGTCATATTCCTTCACGCTACCGTCGCCTACAAAAATGAACGGTCCGAAGTTTTCGACGATACCTTTATATTGTGAAAACTGATAAATTAAGCCTGCTTTGCCTCGGCCCTCATCCCAAGTTTTAGAAATGCTGCCTTTGTAGAATTGAACACGGTCTTGCAGGGAGGTCATGTCCAAATGGTTGCTTCCTGGGTCGAAATTCTGATAGGTGCCCACGCTGAAGCCCCAACCTTTTCCTATAGGGGATGATAAGTTGGCATCAATGGCTTGACGTCCAAAATGGTTGAGGGTGTAATTTACCTTTCCCTCAAATTTGTCACTTGCCAGTTTCGACTTACTGTCAACGCCGTATGCAATGGTGCCGTATTTCAATACCATATCCTGAGGAGTCATGGTGCCGGCAGACTCGTGACTCACGCCACTATGCCATGATTTATAGGGGTATATTTGCAACATGTAGTGAGAAACAGGGAGACCATCTTCATATATGGTGGCCCAGTTGGCAGTAGGTAAACCCAGGGAGATCTGTCTGGGTTGCGAAGCAGATGCTGCATTCATCAGCATGTTTCTGTTACTACCCTCGCTGGAGGAGGTCCTTACACTGTCTTTCACCGCTTCTTGTGCGGATAAGCCTGTTACGAAAACAATAAGAACAGTTGTTAGAATAGTTCTTGGAAAGTTCATATTTAAAAGGTATTATTATTCAATTTGCAAAATTAATGATAATAATTGGTGTAGACATAACCATTTTTCCCGTAGTATTTACCTATATTACGGATTATAGATGGGGAAACGCTATCACTAAGTACTATTCTGTAGTCAAACACGTGATGCTATCTAAAAGTTTGTGATAGAAAGGGTGTTTGCCGAGGGTGGAGGCATCACCTAATATGACCAACTTCATGCGGGCACGGGTAATTGCCACATTCATGCGGCGCAGGTCACGCAGGAAACCAATCTGGCCATCTTCGTTTGCTCGCACCAGACTGATGAATATCACATCCCGTTCCTGTCCTTGGAAGCCGTCTACTGTATTCACCGTAAACAAGTGGCGATAGGGGTGAAGGGCTTCGCTGCCTTTTATCTTTCCTCGTAAGTATTGCACTTGTGCCTTGTAGGGGGAAATAATGCCGAAATCGATGCGCTCATCCAATATACGTTCCCCGCCAATTTTATTGATGTAGGCTTCCAAGTGCTGGAGCAGCAGGTTTGCTTCGTCTTTGTTAATACGTCCGAAGGTTTCTCCTACAAACTGTTCCTTAAAATCCATCGCGGAAGTATCTATCCAGGAGATAGGCGTATCGAGGTCGAGGATGCTACGATGGCGCACCTCTGGAGCTGCCTCCAGCTCACCGTTGTAGAACCATTCAGAGGAGAACTTCATGATGTCCTCATGCATGCGATATTGCACTTTCAGCAAGGAAACTGTTTCGGGTTTGTTGGCAACAATCGTTTCCATCAAGGTCTTTTCTAATCCGCCTTTGGCAGCTTCGTAGCACTTGATGGTGGGAGGTAACTGACAATGATCGCCTGCAAGGATGACTCTGTCGGCTTTGCGAATAGCTATCCAACATGCAGCTTCGAGTGCTTGTGCGGCCTCATCAATAAACAATGTGCCGAAGTGCATGCCTCCTAAAAGGCGGTGGTTGCTACTTACCAGTGTGGAAGCAATTACATGGGCAGAGTCAAACAATTCTGCATTAATTTGCACTTCCAATGCCACTGCTCTGTCTTTCAGGCGGCTAATGCGGCTGCGGATGCCATCCCGTTCTTCACGGCTAACTTTGCGGCGCTTGCCTTGCAACTGACGTAACTCTTTGCGGATGCTCCATAGTTCAGTGTAGGAAGGGTGGTTCTCAAAACGCCGCTCATAGGTAAATGACAGCATCTTGTCATTCACACGCGATGGGTTACCTATTCGCAAAACGTTTACGCCACGATCTACAAGTTTCTCCGATATCCAATCTACGGCCATATTGCTTTGCGCGCATACCAAAACTTGTGGTTCACGATGCAGCGTCTCATAAATGGCTTCTACCAGTGTGGTGGTTTTGCCTGTGCCAGGAGGGCCATGTACCACAGCCACATCTCTGGTGCAAAGAACTTTGTTTACAGCAGTTTCTTGAGTAGGGTTCAACCAGGGGAAGCCTATGGGGTAGAGTTCACGAAAACCTGCTTTAGTAGTACCTAAGATGATATCTTTTAGCTCGGCTAATCGGGTACCTTTGGCTTTTAATACATCTGCCAAAGCCTCAAACATTGTCTGGTAGCTGGTCTCGTCAAAATAGAGCTGAACTCCCAAGTTGTCAGCATTCTGTAGCTCCATGACTGCATTGCCACCAGGCATCACTATCACCATGCGTGCCTCATCGGCATAGCTTACTGACCCGAGGAATGTATAATAAGAAAGATTGCCCGTCGCGCTTTGTTTGAAAAAGCAGACGGGCTTACCATATTCAAATCCGTGTTCTATATCAGTATCTTCGCTGCGGGTAATTTCAATTACCAGTTGGTTCAGCGAATTATAGAAACTACGCCCTGCAGTGCAAGGATACCAGCACATACCTCGTTTCACCTTGCGCGTCACTCCCATAGTTTCAGTTTGCCGCTGAAACTCCTGCTTCTCATATTCGTATTCCATGCGAAGCAGTAGTTGTTGTCGCTGGAGGTGCAGTATTGGGCTATCGGCCATTTCAGATAGAGAGAGTTCTCAACACTTCTACCAACTGACGATCAATGGTCTTGTCGAACTTGATGGCACGGCTAAATGGTACGTACACCACTTGATCATTCTTCAGACCGCACATCACATTTCGCTGCCCTTCCATCAAAGCATCAATAGCTGCAGCTCCCAAACGACTGGCCAAAATACGGTCATGTGCCGTTGGACTGCCGCCTCGTTGCAGGTGGCCCAAGATGGTAACACGTACATCATATTGTGGGTACTCGTTTTTTACACGTTCGGCATAATGCATCGCACCACCTGTGAGTTCACTCTCAGCCACAATTACGATACTACTGTTCTTAGACTTGCGAAAACCATTTTTGATGAATTCTTCCAACTGGTCAACCTCGGTGGCAAATTCAGGAATAATGGCAGCTTCGCACCCAGCAGCTATAGCACTATTTAAAGCTAGGAAACCGGCATCGCGCCCCATTACTTCTACAAAGAACAGGCGCTCGTGGCTGGTTGCAGTATCGCGGATTTTGTCGACACATTCCAAAATGGTATTCAACGCTGTATCATAGCCTATGGTGGAGTCGGTACCATAAAGGTCGTTGTCGATGGTCCCAGGTAAACCGATGCAAGGCACATCGAACTCCTTAGCAAATTGTAATGCACCTGTCAGAGAACCGTCACCGCCTATCACTACTAAGGCATCAATGCCCTCCTTTTTCATGTTTTCATAGGCAATCTGACGACCTTCTGGTGTGCGGAATTCCTGACAGCGAGCAGTCTTCAGAATGGTACCACCCAATTGGATGATGTTGCTAACATTTTGACTTTTAAACTCAACGATTTCGCCTGTTACCAAACCTTTGTAACCTCTATAGATACCCTTTACTTTCAGGCCGTGATAGATGGCACAACGTGTCACCGCACGAATGGCTGCATTCATGCCAGGAGCATCACCACCTGATGTCAAGATACCGATACATTTGATTTCTGCCATACTACTATGTTGTTAAATTGTACATTCTTTTTGCAAAGATACGATTATCGAGAATAAAAACAAAAAAATTACCTTCCTTCTGAATCACCTAATTTGTCGATAATGGCCTTTTGGATGGATTCCATGAGCCATTTTGGAGTAGATGTGGCACCGCAGATACCTATTGATTGAACGTCTTTCAATAGATTCCAGTCTATTTCACGTGCACTGTCGATGAAACAAGTGTTGGGATTGACAGTTTGGCACTCGTGGAAGAATATTCTTCCATTAGAACTTTTTTTGCCGCTCACGAAGAACACAAGGTCGTGTGCTGCCGCAAACTTACGGATATTAGGAATACGGTTGGCGACCTGTCGGCAAATGGTGTCGGCATATTCAAACGTAGCTCCATTCGAAATGTGCTGCTTGATGTATTCCACAATCTTTCTAAATTCCTCAAGTGACTTGGTGGTTTGTGAAAACAGAAATATGCTTTTGCTCATATCAAGCTGCTTTGCCTCTTCCAAACTTTCTATCACAATGGCCTTGCCTTGTGTTTGCCCCACAAGACCCAACACCTCAGCATGACCGTTCTTCCCGAATATTACAATTTGCGCTTCAGGATCTGGTTTGGTGTTATAAGCCTCGTTAATACGTTGCTGCAATTTCAGTACCACAGGACAAGTAGCATCAATGATTTCTATATTGTTACGTCGTGCAGTTTCGTAGGTCGATGGTGGCTCTCCATGAGCACGTAACAATACTTTTGCATCGTGCAACTGATTGAATTGTTCATGGTCAATAGTTATAAGTCCCAATTCACAGAGTCTATCTACCTCTCGATTGTTGTGCACAATGTCTCCTAAACAGTAGAGTGGCCCACCTTTTGCAAGTTCTTCCTCCGCTTTATGGATGGCTGTCACCACTCCATGACAAAAGCCTGATCCGTTGTCAATCTCGATTTTCAATAGCTTCTTGGTATTTAGTCATCAGCCATTCATTTTGCTGATCTATGGTCATGAAACTGTTGTCTAATAAAATGGCGTCTTCTGCCTGTACCAACGGGCTCACCTCACGGTGCTGGTCAATGTAATCACGCTCTTTTACGTTATCCAATATTTCTTCTAAACTAGCATCTTGTCCTTTGGCTTTCAGCTCGTCATATCTGCGCTGTGCACGTATTTCGGGTGAAGCGGTGAGGAAAATCTTCAGTTCTGCATCAGGAAATACTGTTGTGCCAATATCTCGGCCATCCATGACCACGCCTTTCTCCTTGCCAAAATCCTGTTGCTGTGCTACCATTTCTGAACGTACAAAATCTAGTGCCGCCACATAACTCACTCGCTCTGATACCTTCATTGAGCGAATCAGTTTTTCTACCTTTATATTATTTAAATAGGTATCTGGCTTGCCAGTTTCTGGGTTGAACTGAAAAGAGATATGAATATCTTTCATCATTGAACGCAGCTTCTCTTCATCTAGTTGCTCACCATTAAAGCAACCGTGCTCCATGGCGTAAAGTGTTACGGCGCGGTACATGGCACCGCTATCTACATACACATATCCTATTCTTTTTGCAAGGTCTTTAGCCATAGTACTCTTGCCGCAAGAAGAGAATCCGTCTATTGCGATTGTTATTTTTTTCATCACTTTATTGTTATTATTTTTCGTGGGTGTAAAGGTAGCAAATCCGAATGATTTTAACAAAAAAAAATAGTCAAAAGGCTTGTATGTAAAAAAACTTCATTATATTTGCAACGTGATAAAAAAGTGAAACACCATTAATTTTTAAATAATAGTATTTATGGAAATTAAAAAATCACCGAAAGCAGACCTTGAAGGTAAGAAAACCACTTGGCTGCTGGCTGGCTATGTATTGGTGATGGCAGTCTTGTTCCTCGGCTTCGAATGGACGCAGCGCGATGTGAAGATTGACACCAGCAATCAGGTAGTCGAGACCGTTTTTGAAGAGGAAATTGAAATTCCTATTACCGAACAGCCCGAGCAGGTGCAAGCTCCACCTCCAGAGGCTCCGTCAATTGCTGAAACATTGACCATCGTTGACGATGATTCCGATATTCAGGAGTCTACTATCCAGTCTTCTGAGGAAACTGGTCAGGCTGTGGAAATTAAGTACACCGCTCCTGTTGCCGTTCAGGAAGAGGAAGAAGAAGAACCTGAAGAACAGGAAATTTTCCAAGTTGTAGAACAGATGCCTGAATATCCTGATGGTGGTATGGCTGGTTTGATGAAGTACCTGAGTGGTGCTATCAGATACCCGGCTATTGCTGCAGAGAATGGCGTTCAGGGTCGTGTAACCGTTCAGTTCGTTGTAAACCGTGACGGTTCTATAGTTGATGCTCAGGTGTTGCGTGGTGTAGACCCATATCTTGATAAGGAAGCACTCCGCGTGATTAACTCAATGCCTAAGTGGAAACCAGGTATGCAGCGTGGTAAACCAGTGCGCGTGCGCTATACAGTACCTGTGAACTTCCGCCTGCAGTAATTTGACTGTTTGGACAAATAATAAAAAGGCTGCTTTTTGTAGCAGCCTTTTTTTATAAACTTTCAGATCTAACTCCATTAAAAACTACATGTCTTTTATGTTTACCGATTCCCAGCTCCTGGAAAAAGTAAATATTTTTATTTCCCATCTAACATATGGTAAACAACCCATTGGGTTGTATGATCCCATTCAGTATGTAATGTCTTTAGGAGGCAAACGCATACGGCCTGTACTGCTGATGATGGCTTATAATCTTTATCGTGACGATGTAGATTGTATTCTCGCTCAGGCTGCTGGCATTGAAATTTACCACAATTTTACTTTGTTGCACGATGACTTGATGGATAATGCCGATTTACGTCGTGGCAAGCCTACTGTACATTCAAAGTGGAGTGAAAATACTGCGATTCTTTCAGGAGATGCCATGATGTTGGTTGCCTATAGGCTCATGACAGACAAAGGAAGAAGGTATGTTCCATCTGTGATGAGTGCTTTTTCTCAAGCAGCTTTGGAAGTTTGTGAAGGGCAACAGTATGATATGGATTTTGAAACGCGCATGAATGTCTCTGAATACGAATACTTGGAGATGATTCGTCTGAAGACATCTGTGTTGCTGGCTGCCAGCTTAAAGATTGGTGCTCTTTTAGCCGATGCTCCTACCCATGATGCAAACTCTCTCTATGATTTTGGAGTTAATTTGGGTATGGCATTCCAGCTGAGAGATGATTTGTTGGATGTGTATGGTGATTCGAAAGTGTTTGGCAAGAAGATTGGTGGTGATATTTTGTGTAACAAGAAAACCTACTTGTTGATACAGGCACTACACAATAGTGATCCAGCTCAGTTGAAAGAACTGATGAACTGGATCAATGCAAAGGATTTTAATCCACAGGAAAAGATCAAGGCTGTTACCGCACTTTATGATGCATTGGATGTACGTTCGTCGTGCGAAGAAAGAATCTCTCATTACTCGCAGTTGGCTGAGGTCAACCTTGATATGGTTAAGGTGCCGAAGGAGAAGAAGCAGCCGTTGTTGGATGAGATGAATAAACTAATGTTTAGGGAGGTGTGATGTGGCCAATTATAGACACTCATTCGCACCTATTTACAGAGGAATTTGACACTGATCGAACAGAAGTGTTGCAGAGGGCAAAAAAGCAGGGGGTGACCCGCATCTACATGCCCAATATTGATGAAACAACTATTGACAGGTTGTTGCAAGTATGTGAAGATAACAGTGGTTATTGTTTCCCGATGATGGGCTTGCATCCCACTTCGGTGAATGAGAACTTTGAAATAGCGTTGCAGCAAGTTTTCCAGTGCTTGGTAACACATCGCAATTTGTTTGTGGCCGTGGGTGAGATAGGTATTGACCTCTATTGGGATAATACCTTTTTACAACAACAGATAGAGGTCTTTGATCGGCAGGTCAGGTGGGCATTGGAATTAGATTTGCCCATTGTGGTGCATTGTAGGAATGCTATACAATATATATATAAGGTGTTGCTTCCTTACAAAGATACTACTTTACGTGGCATCTTCCACAGTTTTACTGGTGATTCAGAAGAAGCTGAGTTGATGTTGAAATTCAACCGGTTTATGATAGGTGTGAATGGCATTGTTACGTTCAAGAAGTCAGTCATCCCTACCATTCTCCCACAGTTACCTCTAGAACGACTGGTACTAGAAACTGATTCTCCTTATCTGACACCTGTACCTCATAGAGGAGAACGCAATGAAAGTTCATACATCTGTTATACCTTGATGAAGGTAGCTCAGGTGTTGGGGCTCACACCAGAGGAGTTGGCTGCACAAACTTCCGCCAATGCGTTGCGTATGTTTGGAGCTCTATAAATGAGGTCAATGTTTAATTTTTCTTAATTTTTCCACTGTTTCCGACAGAAAAAGTCGAGAAAAGGCGGAAAGAGAAAAAAAAAAGAAACATTTGTAGCCGAAAAGATGGTGGGTTCAGATTTTTTTTGTAATTTTAGCCCGATTTCAGAATGGTGCCGTGAGGGAGAGATGCTCGAGTGGTTGAAGAGGCACGCCTGGAAAGCGTGTAAACGCCAAAAGCGTTTCGGGGGTTCGAATCCCCCTCTCTCCGCAGGAGACTTATGAGTAAAAATTATTTTAAGAAATAAATAAACAATAATAGTAATTTAATTAATTAATCAAAAAACAGTTAGACAATGAAAAAGTTATTTGCAATTGTTGCTATGTTAGGAGTCTTCTCATTTGGCTCTACAGCTATGGCTCAGGAAGCTGAAGTTGCTTCAGTTGAAGGTCAGAGTATTCACAAGACATTGAAGCGTTACTTCATCGAAGGTTCTGCTTCTTTCATGAGCTTGGTAGCCATCGCATTGGTTATCGGTTTGGCATTCTGCGTTGAGCGTATCATTTATTTGAGCTTGGCAGAGATCAATACCAAGAAGTTCATCGGTAAGGTAGAGGAAGCTCTGGAGAAGGGTGATGTTGAGGCTGCTAAGGATATCGCTCGCAATACTCGCGGTCCTATCGCTTCAATCTACTATCAGGGTTTGGCAAGAATCGATCAGGGTCTGGATCAGGTTGAGCGTTCAGTAGTTTCTTACGGTGGCGTTCAGGCAGGTTACCTGGAGAAAGGTTGCTCTTGGATTACATTGTTCATTGCAATGGCTCCTTCACTCGGATTCTTGGGAACTGTGATTGGTATGGTGCAGGCATTTGATACTATCCAGCAGGTTGGTGATATCAGCCCAACAGTCGTTGCAGGTGGTATGAAGGTCGCTTTGATTACTACTATCTTCGGTATCGTTGTTGCTTTGATTCTGCAGTTGTTCTACAACTACGTGCTGACTAAGATCGAGTCTATTAATAGTGATATGGAGGATTCTTCAGTTACTCTGCTCGACCTCATTTCAAAGTATAACCTGAAGTTTAAGAAGTAATTAATTTCAAGGAGATTAAATGTTATGAAGAAATTTAGGATACAAAACGTATCTGGCGGCATTCTGTGGTGCTTGTTCATCATCACGATTGTTGTGTTCGCTGCTTTCTTCTTCGGAGGTGAAGCCGATCCAGCTAATCGTTTGGTTGCCGATACATCATATTCAGAGCCTGCACAGACAGACACTCTGCTTTATTGGGTTTATTTCCTGATTATAGCTGCTATTGTAGTAACCGTGCTGGCTTTCGTTATCAGATTCTTTGCTGATCTGAAAGATAGTCCTAAGGCTGCGCTCGAATCATTGGTAGGCGTTATTGCTTTAGTAGTGCTGATGGTTGTTACTTACTCAATGGGTAGCAACGAACCTCTTCAATTGGTAGGTTATACTGGCGATGAGAATACTGCTCCTTGGCTAGCTGTAGCCGACATGTTCATCTACACTATCGGTTTCTTGGTAGCTGTGATGATCATCCTGATGATTGGTTCAGGTATCAAGAAGAGAATTGGAATGTAATTTAAATAGGAGATATAAAAAATGGCAAAAGGCAAAAAGGAAGTTCCTGAACTAAACTCAAGCTCTACTGCGGATATCTCCTTCCTGTTGTTGATCTTCTTCTTGCTGACAACTTCTATGGATACTGACCAGGGTCTGGCACGTCGTTTGCCACCACCACCTGAGCAGAACCAGAAGAATGATGATATCAAGCTGAAGGAGCGTAACGTATTGCAGGTATTCCTTAACTTCCAAGACCAGTTACTGTGTGGCGGTGAGTATATAGGAGTAAACGATCTTCGCAAGAAAGCTAAAGAGTTTATTGCTAATGAGGCCAACGAAGCTAACAAGCCAGAGAAGCACGTGGTTCATACCAACCTATTGGGTGATATGGAGGCAACAACCAATCACGTTATTTCTCTGCGATGCGACCGTGGTACCTCTTACAATTCATACATTGCTGTCCAAAATGAATTGGTAGCAGCATATAATGAGTTGCGTGATGAGATGGCAACAGCCAGATTCGGTAAGGCGTATGCCGATTGTGATGAAATCCAGCAAGAAGATATCCGTACGGTTTATCCGCAGAATATCTCTGAGGCTGAACCTAAAAAGTATGGAGACAAGTAATTATGGGAAAATTTAGTAAGACCGGTAAGCGTGGTATGCCACGTATGAACACCTCTTCTCTTCCTGACTTGATTTTTACTCTGTTGTTCTTCTTCATGATGGTAACAACCATGCGTGAAGTAACTTTGAAGGTTGAGTTTAGAGCTCCTCAGGGAACTGAGCTGGAGAAACTGGAAAAGAAGTCTTTAGTGACCTTCATCTATGTAGGTAAACCTACTCAGGAGTTCCGTAAGACTTTGGGTGATGAAACACGTATCCAGTTGAACGATTCATTCGCTGAAACCGCAGAGATCCAAGACTACATTATTGGTGAACGTGCTAGTATGAAGGAAGAGGATCAGCCGCAGATGACCGTTTCTTTGAAGGTTGACCGCGATACCAAGATGGGTATTGTGACAGATATCAAGGAAGCACTTCGTAGGGCTTATGCATTGAAGATTAACTATTCTGCCGCTAAGCGTCAGTAATCAGTTAAGGGCATTTAAAAAGAAGCCGTCGGGATCCCCGACGGCTTCTTTTTCTTCAATATAGAAACAACCTTTCGCTGTATACTTTTTGAATAATATTTTCTAAAGGAGAGAAGTTTTATATTTTATTCCGTGTAGAAGCTAATAATGCGGCGTATCGCTCTGTCACAGACAGGGCAGAACACAGGACTACTATTTGTCCGCATGCGACAGTCATAAGCCGGGCGATAGACACCCTTTGACGAATAGCCACCTCCTTCAAACACTCCTATCGAAGCACTTGGGTCGTTGGTAGGAATAGGTGTGCCTTCTTTTATCATGTCTTTCCATTTACTGTTGAAGTCTATCAGTGTGGTAATATTAGGTTCCCATGGTTCAATGTCCAGTGGATAGCTACCAGACATTACGTCATCATCGTAAAAATATTCATCGGCGAGCCCTGCAAAGCTATGCCCAAACTCATGCACCACTACGGGGCGGAACGTACTGTGATGAGCCGCTGTTAGCATCAGGGAGTTATAGATGCCACCACCACCATATTCCTCTGTATTAGCTAAAATGACAATGTGTTCGTATGGGATACCAGCCAATGCATCGTGTACGGCTTTCAACTTAGAGGTAGTGAGATAACGGTCGGAATAAAAGGTACTATAGTTTGAACTGAAAGCTGTTTGTTTCCATTCCCCTCTCTTAGGAACACTTACACCGCTGTCCTCAGAGGTACTGGCTACAGCTATGAAATTGAACTTATGCTGTAACGATTTGAACGGTTCATAACTGAACAGAAAATCGCTTACCTTTGATGCGTCCTCGTAAAAAAGTTCCATTTCATCTTGCTTGTATCCTTCTGCTAGTATGGCAATATCGATACACTCTTCAGGAGTACCATTTTGCACTATATATTTATAAGGTGTTACATGTTCCTTGCCTTTTTGATGAATTAATATGTCGCTTGGATTAATAGTATGCTTTAGAGAGGCAACTACCTCATGGCGATAGCTCATGAGTGTAATTTCTACTTCTGACTCTTTTTTAGGGAAAGGGACTAAAAAACAGTTCTCATAGCATTTAGTTAATTCCTTCGCCTCATCAGTTGCAGTCCATTCCTGAAAGAGCGATGAGAACGAAGTCGTATAGATGACTTGTCCTGTCCCCTTATCACGCATTACTAATTGTCCATGACTTTTCAAAGGCATATCAGCTAAGTGATGCCTACGCCCAGCCCACCCTGCTATAGCCGACAATTCGTCGAGCGCTATCTGTTGTTCGTGGTCATTGCCCGTAAAGACATAGTCTATTCGCAGTGTTTGCTCTGTGAAGAAGTCCTCGAATTGCTGAGCATGTATGGCTGTGTTCGTCAGGATAAGCCATGCCGCAATAATTATTTTTCTCATAATAGTATATAATTGTTCAGTTTCACTTGCAAATATAGTCAATTATCTTTACCTTTGCGTATTATCTAAATAATAAACTATTAAATTGTAATAAACATGGCACGTCATCAATTAGACGCCCTCGACAAGAAAATTCTGAAAATGATTGCGGCAGATGCTCGCGTTCCTTTTTTGGAAGTTGCCAGGGCATGCAACGTATCTGGAGCGGCTATCCACCAGAGAGTACAGAAACTTTTTGCTCTTGGAGTGCTGAAAGGCTCTCAGTTTATTGTGGATCCTGAAAGTGTAGGATTTGAGACTTGTGCATACGTTGGCCTATACCTTAAAGATCCTTCTTCCTTTGAAGAAGTAACTTTAGCTTTGAAAAAGATTCCTGAGGTAGTAGAATGCCACTACACCACTGGGCAGTATGATATGTTTATCAAACTATATGCTCGTAACAATCATCATTTGCTGAGCATTATTCACGATAAACTGCAACCTCTGAATCTGGCACGCACCGAAACGATTATCTCGTTTAACGAGGCAATCCAACGTCAATTGCCAGTAGAATCAATTATCAGCGATAAGTAAAGTTTCTTTCTCGTAATCTACAAATGAATAATTATAGGGATGCCTGTCGTCTGCACGATGGTTATCCCTTTTTATTTCGTGCCATAACACGTGGTCGATGGCTGGGAAATATACATCAGCCTCAGTTGCTTCTGCATCAATCTCCGTAATAAAGAGCTTGTCGGCCAAAGGGATCGCCTGCTTATACACGCTGGCACCACCAATGATGAACACTTGTTCGTCGGATGCACAATGCTTCAGTGCTTCTTCCAGTGAAGAAAAAACTTCAGCACCGGGTATTACCAGTTTGGTGCTACGGCTCAGAACGATGTTACGGCGGTTAGGTAATGCCCCTTTGGGAAGCGAGTCAAAAGTTTTTCTGCCCATCACTATAGTATGGCTTGTAGTCAAAGCCTTGAAACGCTTCATATCATCGGGCAGGTAATATAACAGTTTGTTCTTGTAACCTAAGGCGTTGTTCTTATCTATTGCAGCTATAATGGCTATCATATATTATACAGATACTTTTCCGGCTATGTGTGGCCAGGGGTTATAGTCAACTAGTTCAAAATCCTCGTATTTGAAGTCGAAAATATCTTTTACATCAGGATTGATGTGCATTTTGGGTAGTGGCCTTGGCTCACGCGTCAGTTGTAAATCCACTTGCTCCAAATGGTTAAGGTAAATATGGGCATCACCAAAAGTGTGTACAAAATCACCAGCCTTTAGTCCTGTTACTTGTGCCATCATCTGCAGCAGCAGGGCATATGAGGCGATGTTGAAAGGCACGCCCAAAAAGATATCGGCACTTCGTTGGTATAGTTGCAGACTCAATGTTCCGTTGGCGACATAGAACTGGAATAGGCAATGGCAGGGTGGGAGAGCCATATGAGGCAGGTCGCCCACGTTCCATGAGCACACCATGATACGGCGGGAGTCAGGATTGTGCTTAATAGTTTCTACAACTTCACTAATCTGGTCAACTACCTTGCCGTCTGTCGTCTCCCATGAGCGCCATTGATGACCATAAACAGGTCCTAAATTGCCATTGGCATCGGCCCATTCGTTCCAGATGCGCACCCCATTCTCTTGCAGAAAATGCACGTTGGTGTCACCCTTGAGGAACCACAGTAATTCGTAGATAATCGACTTTAAATGGAGTTTCTTGGTAGTGAGGCATGGGAATCCGTCATCTAAGTGAAATCTCATCTGATGGCCAAATATACTGATAGTGCCGGTACCTGTGCGGTCGCTCTTCTCCACACCTTCTGCCTTTACTCTTTTCAACAAATCTAAATATTGTTTCATTTTAATTGAAAATTGAATAAATCGTGCAATTACAATGATATTAAACAAAGGTATTGTAAAAACACGAAATTTACAAGAAAGGCGTAAGTAAATTGCCTAACCATCCCACAAACTTTTTCCATTTGCTGCGTTTTTTCCAATACTCACGATTCAGTGGGTGACTGTTTCGCTTGTCACGTTCGAACATTGTACTCAGTTCATCAGTGGTACCTTTGTCGAAGATAAGCGCATTTGTTTCATAATCGTAGCGCAAACTTCTGCTGTCCAAGTTGGCAGTACCTACCGTACAGAAAGTGCTATCCACCATCATCACCTTCGAGTGATGGAAGCCTCCATCGAATAGATATACTTTAGCCCCTTTTTTCATCAATCTGTAAGCTACAAGTTCTCCTGTCTCTGGGGTAAAACCGATATCTGACTTGGCAGGAAGCATTATTTCCACTTCCACACCACGTTTCAACGCCCGCTTTATCGCCCTTCTCACTGAGTTCGTAGGTACAAAGTAAGGATTCACTATCATTATGTGGTCTTCTGCACTGTCCAATGCCTTGACATACACCTTCCTGATGGCATCAGATGTCTTGCCAGGTGAACGATCCACAATGGCTATGTCTACCTCCTCGTGTGTTCGCTTACCTACCAGGTCGATACGTTCTTCCAGAGACAGTTGTGCTACCTCGTTTTCCGGTTTGTCTACTACCGGCGTACGCTTGGCTGTCACATCTGCCACCTGGGTCCTCTTTTCGCTTATTACCTGTTGTTTAGTTTCCTTCTTCCACATTTTCAAGAAGATATCTTGCAATTTGCTCACCGCAGGCCCTTCCAATCGCATGTGAATGTCATGCCATTCGCCAATTTCTTCCAAACCAATCACATAGTAGTCTGCAATATTCATACCTCCAGTATAACCTGTCTTACCGTCAATAACCACAATTTTGCGATGGTCACGAGGCACAATATGGTTTACCCATGGAAACTTGATGGGGTCAAACTCAACAAGATCCACACCAGAGGCTCTGATAGCGGTGGTATGTACTTTCTTCAGCGGCTGGTTGTTCGATGAATTGCCGAAAGCGTCATACATGGCACGCACCATCACGCCCTGTTGAGCTTTCTCACCCAGCAGGTCGAATGTAAGTCCTGCTATTGAGTCGTTGCGAAAATTAAAATATTCAAGATGGATGCTTTGCTGAGCCTGATGAATATGACTGAATAGGTCTTCAAACTTATCGTGGCCACTAAAGAACAGTTTAAGACTGTTGTGCCGTGTCACGTCTATATGTCTTTCTTGCAAGTAGTCACGCAAGGCTGCTTCGCTCTTTGCCATCGGCGTTTGTGCCTTCACCGTCCCGAAGGTCAGCAAGGCACATACCCCCAAGCCTACCCATCGTTTGTACATGAATCCGCTATTTGCCTTAAACATTATACTGCTTTCTTTAAATTTGACGCAAAGTTAATACTTTTTTATCAATTCTTATTATCTTCGCAGTATGGAAAAAGTCTCATTTTCTCATTATTTATTTATTGGTGGCTGTCTCTTGATAATTCTTCTGACAATAGCTTGCCATTCTAGTCAGTCCGAGGGTTTTCGTTGGGATGGAGGATTGGTACGTTTGGATCGAATCCACGACAGTCTATCGTTCATCCGCTATGAGCGGCAAGGCAAGGAACTATCAACTTGGCGTTTACCCTATCCTGTTTATCGCTTCGATTGGGGGGATGTAAATGGTGATGGTGTTCCTGAGGTGGCAGTGGGGGTTATAAAGGCTACGCGTTTTTTCCCCGTGCCCGACAAGCGTTTGTTCCTTTTTAAGCTCTATCATGGCAAACTCATCCGTCCCCTTTGGCTTGGTTCTCATGTAGCTTATCACCTTGAAGATTTCTGTATTGAGCGGGATTCAGTACCAGCGCTTATCCATACTACTGAGCGAATGACAAATGATAGCATTGTTCATATTTTTTACCGTCAGCAAGGTTTTGGGATTAAATTCCTAAGAAAAGATGAAGAGACTATTGCCGTGACAAAATAAATTTGTATTATTGCACAACAAAAAGGTATATTAACACTACAATGAAAAAACTAATTGTTTTTATAATGGTGGCATTCTGTGCTTTGAGTGCCTGCAAACAGCAAGGCGGAAGCGTTAGTCAAGATACCCTTAACGCCATTTATAACCCCCAGTCACTGTTGCTCAATGATGACGAACTGCCACAGTCCGTTGACCTTGACATGGACATCAGTCAGCTCAGCTACCAAGAGCTGCGTATCCTCCGTTACTACCCCTATGCCATTCACGGCATCTGGATCAAGGAAGGTGACATCAACGGCTTTTATTGCAGCCGCACCAAGTGGTACTACAATCTCTGTGACTCCCTTTTCTGGGGCAACGAAACCAACAACTGGGAACCCCTTATCAGTTTCGACAATTATGACAACGAATACCAGGCTTATCTCGACCAAACCAATCTTACGGATGAAGAGAAAGCCTTTATCGCCAAGATAGATGCCCGCATGACCGAACTGGCTCAGCAGCGCCAGATTACTTCCCAGCAAGGCATCACCTTGCAGAACCCTGCTTTGGCTGTTAACTTGCACCAGATTAAGGCGCCCTCGAAGCAGCTGCTCACCATGCTATTGCAACACAATATGGCAATGGAGCCAACCGACTACGAACAGCTGTTCCAGCTATATGAGAGCAATGACTACTCGTGCATCCCCAGCTTCATCACTACAGATGTCTATCTGCAAGCCTACCACATGTATTTCAGCTATGTGCTCAAGTCGCTCGAGCAACACAGTTTCGT
This sequence comes from uncultured Bacteroidales bacterium, assembly GCA_902779085.1. Taxonomy (GTDB): domain Bacteria; phylum Bacteroidota; class Bacteroidia; order Bacteroidales; family Bacteroidaceae; genus Bacteroides. The sequence continues at coordinate 314,955 of CACYZY010000001.1, forward strand.
ACCTGCATTGGCAAAGATGTGCCGTGCCATGTACCAGGCTGCCATCCAAGCCCGCTCGACTGAGGGCAATGACGAACTGAACCAGTTGGCCGACTTCAATGCCACGTTCTTCGCCATCGCCCTGCACCTGTTGGACGACTCGCAGGTGGATGTGCCAGAGCAGATGCGTGCCAAGTATGATTTCGAGATCAGCCATATCATGGACTGCCAGGATGCCCAGTCTGCTTTGTTAGAGACAGAGGTGTTCTTTAACTATAGTCTGTTCAAGCCCCGTGGCAACTATACCCGCAATGAAGTGTTGAAGCACTATTTCCGTGCGATGATGTGGTTGCAGACTGCCTCGTTCTGCCGTGAAGAGACCCAAGACTTGAAACGTGCGGTGTCTATGGCACAGCTGTTCAACCAGCTCTCTGAAGCTGACCGGAAAGCTGGTCGTGGCGTGTATGATGCGCTGGCCTTCTTGATGGGTGAGCCTGATAACCTCGCCGTGTTGGAGGTGGCAGATTTCTTGAAGGAAAAAGGAGTGGGCAGCTTGGAACAAGCCCTGTCGGACCAGACTCTCAAGCAAGTAAACGACTGGTTGGTGGAGGAGTTCAAAGGACGCAACCGCATAGCTCCAAAGATACAGCTCAGCTGTGCTGACAAACTGAATTTCATGCCCCAGCGATATGTTCTCGACAACGAAGTGTTGGCAAGCACCTACGACGAGGCTCCCAACAGCCAGTTGGCCTATCCCCGGGGGGTGCACGTGATGGATGTGCTGGGCGTTGAAACGGCTGGCGCCGTGATGGATACTACCTATCATGATGCAGCTGCCTGGAGCGGATTTACAAAAGAAAGGAATCGCCTGCATGAGCGTTTCATCGATTATAATGATAACTGGGAAGACTCTATGTATAATAAGTGGATGGAGAGCCTGCTGGTATTGCAGAAGAGTGACAAAAACTACCCGGGCTTTATGCAGACTGATGCCTGGAAAATCAAAGGGCTCAATTCGGGACTGGCTTCATGGGCGGAACTCAAGCACGATGCCATCCTTTATGCTGAGCAACCGATGGCAGCTGAGTGTGGCGGTGGTGGCTTGCCTACGCCTGAGGTGATGGGTTATGTTGAGCCTAACCTGGCGTTCTGGAAACAGTTGCAGGAGATGCTGACGCTCAACCTCAATATGCTGGCAGAGACTGGCTTCCTGACTGAAGACCTGCAAGACAGGTCACAGCGTTTGGGCGAGATGGTAGAGTTCTGCCTCAATATGACAGAGAAAGAGTTACGAGGTGAGCAGCCTACCAGCGAGGAGTATAACGAGATGCGTTACATGGGTAGCTCACTGGAATATTTCACGCTCTCGGTGCTCGACCCAATGACTGATTTTTACCACTGGTACGATGTGATGGGTGCCGACCGCTCCGTTGCTGTCGTAGCTGATGTGTTTACCCGCAACGTGCAGAATTGTGAGAAAAACGGTATCCTTTACGAGGCCACCGGCAATGCCAATGCCATTTACGTGCTTGTGAATATAGGTGGTGAAACCTACCTCACTCGTGGTGCCACCCTCAGCTACTACGAGTTTGTCCGTCCGTTGGGCGACAGACTAACCGATGAGCAGTGGCAGGAGATGTTGCATAACAATCAGGCACCTGATGTTCCATCTTGGGTAAAGCCTTATCTTATTAACTCTAAGGTTGAGGTGGATGAAACAAATTTGTATAGCTCTGGTTGTTAGTTTGTTTTTTATTTCTTGTTCTTCATCAAAAGAACAAGAAATTATTAGTGAAAATGAGCTGGTGCTCATCTTTACCGGTGACGTGCTCCTTGATCGTGGCGTCCGACCCTATGCTGAGCGCGAAGGTGTTCAGGCCTTGTTTGCAGGCGTTGATTCCATTTTCCGCCAAGCTGATGCTGTGATTATCAACTTGGAGTGCCCTCTTACCAAAATCGTGACTCCTGTCAACAAGCATTTTGTATTTCGCGGAGAACCCATGTGGGCAGAAGGGTTGCGCGCTGCTGGCATCACTCATGCAGCAATGGCCAACAATCATACATATGACCAAGGAAGGCAAGGTTTGCTTTCTACTTATAATCACCTTAAAGCTGCAGGTATTGAGCCTTTGGGGTTCGGCTATACAAAAAAAGAAAGGATACAGCCAGTTATTATACGTAAGGGAGCAACCGAAGTGGCACTGTTTAACAGTGTACCCTTACCGTTAGAGAACTGGTACGATTTAGATGACCGTCCTGGCATCTGTCAGGCAAGTGCTTCTACCTTGGCCGACGCTATCCAGTCCTATCATGCCTCTCATCCTTTCTCAAAAATTATTGCCGTGCTCCATTGGGGTGTAGAGTTCCAGTCAGTTCCCTCTCTGCAACAGCACATTGATGCTCAGATCCTATTAAAAGCAGGGGCTGATGCCATTGTTGGCCATCACCCCCATGTGGTTCAGTCTTTAAAAAACGTATATGGCAAACCTGTATTCTACAGTTTGGGCAATTTTGTTTTTGACCAATCCATGCCTATTGCTAATCATGCAGCTATGGCACAAATCACTATTCTGGGTGACTCTATCATAGCAAAATCCCTTCCTGTAAAAATTATACAACACAAGCCTAAATCAAAATGATATGGTATCTATTGTTTTTTAGATACTAAGATAGAAGTGAAATCAAAGATATGCTTGCAGTTTGTTATTTTTATTGTTTGGTGATACGACCAAGGTAGTCGTAGTGAGGTCCTTCGCTAAGGATGTCAAGTCGGTATCCGTGGGAAAGGGCAGCCTCGTTAACGGTTTCTGCATCAATGTAGCTCCAAGGGAAGGTGTCACCAATGATGTCTTTGTATCGCAATTGATATGTGAGATTACCGTAGTATTCTTTGGTGTCAGGAAGCTCGATGATGCCATCTTCATCTTCATAAATATAACAGATATCTGAAGAATCGAAAAGTAACTGTCCTCCAGGTTCCAGGATATGGTCGAGTAGGTGGAATAGCATATATAGGTTTTCGGCCTTTCCCACAACACCAATACCATTCATAAGCAATAGAATGGTGTCATACTGGGAGTCTATGGTGAAAAAGTCCTGTTGTAAAGCCTTCATCACACCACGTTCCCGCATAGTCACAACAGAAAATGGTGATATGTCGATGGCTGTAACATCGATTCCCATTTCTTGCAAAATTAGCGAGTGACAGCCAGCACCTGCTCCCACGTCAAGAGTCCGACCTTTCGCCAAATTCAATGCTTCTTGTTCAAGTTTGGGCATGTCGGCAAAGCTACGGAAGAGGGTCTCTACGGGCATTATGTCTTCATCGAACATGGGAGAGTAAATACGGATTGGGGTAGTGTTGCCTGTCTTCCAATACTCTCTAATGGCTAGACCCATCGGGTCTTTGTGTTGTTCCATAAGTAGTAGGGTTTTACTATTCTTCTTTCATAGCGGCTTTGTCGCTAGCTACATGACGCTGCATCAATCGTTTAAAGGAAATGGGATAGGGTGTCTCAAACTGCATCTTCTCACCTGTGACAGGGTGAGTAAAGCAGAGCTTGAAGGCATGGAGACCCAAGCGGTTCAGGGGGTTGTCATCGTCCTCTCGTCCATAGCGGCCATCACCAACAACGGGATGCCCTAAATCGGCCATGTGCACACGGATCTGATTCTTGCGACCAGTCTCCAATTGCAACTCCATCATGGAATAGCCGTTAGCTCGCTTGATGGTCTGGTAGTGGGTGATGGCCAGCTGACCGCCATCATCCACCGGACTGGAGGCTACGTAGAGTTTCTTGTCGGTGAGCCAGGAACGGACGGTACCATAGTCTTGCTCCATATCGCCATGAACGATTGCCACATAACGGCGGTCGGTTACAATATTGTGCCAGTTGTCGCGCAAGGTATGCTGGGTCTGCTCGTCTTTGGCAAACATCATCAAGCCCGAGGTGTCGCGGTCGAGGCGATGCACGATATATACCTGACTGCGCTTGTTGCTGCGACGCAGGTACTCGGTGAGAATGGTAGCGGCGGTGCGCTCCTTCTCACGCCCGGTCTTGACAGAGAGCAGACCGGGCTCTTTCTCTACCACCATGAGGTAAGCATCTTCATACACCAGCTTGAGCAGGCGGTTGCGGAACTCATGGTTGCCCTTCTCACGACTGATCTGTACCTTCATGCCTGGTTGGAGGGGGAAGTTATACTGGGTAGTAATCCGCTGGTTGACAAATACGATGCGCTTGCTGAGCAGTGACTTCAGTTTGGTGCGACTGGCTTGGGGCATACGGGCTGCAAGGAACTCCATCAGCTCCATGGGCTCTCTTACGATATAGTCTGTATATTGGTTTCTGGCTCTCGCCACTCTTTTTTCTTTCATAATTAATAATTCTCAATTCTCAATTCTCAATTGGCTTCGCCCAATTCTGTCGCGACTCGGCCAAATCGATGCAAGCATCTTTGGCGCTTGCTGCTCCAGAAAGTCTCAATTTAAGTAATACTACGTTTTCTACATGGTGCGTCTGCGGGAACATATCCACAGGCTGCACCGCCTCTACCCGGTATTTGACATCCAGAAGCTGCAGGTCGCGTGCCTGGGTGGCAGGGTTGCAGCTGACATAGACGATACGCTGCGGCTCTGCATTCAGGATGACGTTCACCACATCGGGATGCATGCCCGCGCGGGGTGGGTCGGTGATGATGACATCAGGACGCCCATGCTCACGGATGAAGTCGTCGGTGAGGATGTCCTTCATGTCGCCGGCATAGAACAACGTGTTGTCGATGCCGTTGAGCTGTGAGTTGACCTTCGCATCTTCAATGGCTTCCGGCACATATTCGATGCCGATGACCTGACGGGCTTGGCGTGACACAAAGTTGGCGATGGTGCCAGTGCCTGTATAGAGATCATAGACCAGTTCGTTGCCACTGAGCTGGGCAAAGTTACGTGCCACCTTATAGAGATGATATGCCTGCTCTGAGTTGGTCTGGTAGAAACTCTTGGGACCAATCTTGAATCGCAGACCTTCCATCTCTTCGAAGATATGGTCGCGTCCCTTGAAGGTGAAGGTCTCAAGGTCGCCTATCGAGTCATTCACTTTATTGTTGATGACATATTGCAACGAGGTGATTTGTGGGAACTGATCTGCCACAAACTGCAACAGTTGGTTGAAGCGCTCCATTTCGGCACTGTCGTCGATGCGTGCCACCACAATCAGCATCAGTTCGCCGGTAGAGGAGGTGCGTACAATAAGGTTGCGCAGCATGCCCTCGTGCGAGCGCAGGTCACTGAAGGTATAGCCATGCGCTAAGGCATAGTCGCGGATGGCGTTGCGTATCTGGTTGGAGATGTCGTCTTGCAGCCAGCACTTCTCGATGGGCAAGACCTTGTCGAAGGCACCCGTAATGTGGAAACCCACCACATTGCGCTTGTATTCCACCGCCTGCGACACTTCCTCGCGGGTGAGCCAGCGCTTGTTGCTGAAGGTGAATTCCAACTTGTTGCGATACTCCTGCGTCTTGGCAGAGCCGATAATCGGACTGATCTCAGGCAATTCCACCTTACCAATGCGGGTGAGGTTATCCACTACTTGCTTCTGCTTGTACTTGAGCTGCTCGGAGTAGGGCAGGATTTGCCACACGCAACCACCGCAGATGCCGTAGTGCTGACAGAAAGGCACTGCCCTTACGTCGGAATACTTGTGGAACTTCACGGCCTCTGCCTCTGCATAATGGTTCTTCTTGCGGCGTACTTGCAAATCCACTACATCGCCTGGTACCACATGGGGCACAAACACCACCAGGTCATCTACCCTGGCGATGGCCTTGCCCTCTGCTGCCACATCGGTGATGATTATCTGCTCCAGCAAGGGGAGCTCTTTCTTCTTTCTTGCCACTTCTAATGATTTATGTTTCAGAGTGCGAAGTTACGATTTTTTTTTCATTTTACCTAATGAACTGCAAAGCGATGATGGCCACCACCCAGAACAAAATATAGGCGATACTCATCCAGACTGCCATTTTTCTTAAGAACTGCTCTTCACGCTGGTAGTAGCGGACGCTCTCCCAATGGTGCGACAGCCATACCATCTTCTTGCCGTTAGCGCCTAAGGGTATCATGGCAAAAAACAGCCGGAACATTAGCATTCGGAAAATATTTTCAGGTACGAAGTTGGTACCCACAATGATGCCTTCCAGCGAGGTAAAGATAAAAAACAGCAGCAGGCGATGCTTAATGTGCTGGAAAATGAGGTAATACTCTGGACACCAAAATGCTGCCCAACTCCATCCCTGTGCTTCTTTAGGGATAATGCTGTCAATGCCAAATTTGATGAGCTGTACCAGCTTTTCTTTCCTGCCATAGAGATAAGCTTGATTAGTGTCAAAAATCTCTCGGTGGTCTTTATGGAACAATAGTTTGAGCCGCTGGTAGTCTTCCTTGACGGTGAGATAGATGACACGAAAGGTAAGATCGGGCAGTTGATAAAAAGCTACGTGGCACTTGCGGTTTTCGATGTAGGGAAATACTAATCCGAAGCGCTGCATAGCGATCTTTTGGAATTCCCTGTATTCATCGATATTATCCACCCAGAATATCGACTTTTTGAGTAATTGCAATTTGTAGCATTGCTCAAACTCCCAGAGGTAATTGTCAGAGGTGTTGATGCGTTGCAGGATAATCTGTGAGCGTAGGATCATGTCTAGCACAATTTCTTGCCAGTCGTCATCCACATAGATTCGCTTAGCTCCTGGAGGCGGCATGAACTCGTCAGGTTTGCCGATGGCATATACAGGAAACCACTCGCTTAGGGCTTTGGTCATACGCTGTTTCAGTTTCTTACCCTTGCGTTCGTCGTTGAAGCTGCGCAGATAAACGGTAAAGTAGTCGAGGTTGGCCAGATGTTTCTTTGTATAAAAAGGCCTTCTGCCCACTAGGTATGAGAGGATATAGAAATAGGGTACCGACAGGATGAATGATGCTGATGCAGGAGCTATGTATTTCAAAAAGACATTGTCGTTAGGTACCAAGGGATGATAGAAAACAGAGGAGGCAGCTCCCAAGGTGGCTAAAATAGTGAGGGCGAACAACACACCATCAGCTATCTGCCTTGACAAAATGACTAGACGGTAGCTCTTGGCATAATAAATGAGCAATCGCAAAGGAAGTGTCAAGAAAAGAAAGACGATGAGTACCCAAATGGTTGATGCAGGGAGCGATGATGGCATTGTTTTCCTGTCCTAAAGGATGGCTTTATGCAGTGAAATCCTCTTTAGTGAGTTTCCTGCCACAATGTTCGCAGAATACCTGATGTTTGAAGATAACACCTCCGCACTCGCTGCAATGATTCGCATTTTCAACTTCACGTACACGGGCAATCAGTTCCTGGTACAAAGGAGTCTCTTTGCTCTTTACAATATCATAACCCAATTTCTTGAGTAATTTGATGGTTCGCCAAGCAGTGGCTCGGTCGTACTCTTTTTCTTTTTCAGTTAGCTCAGCATAAGGCACCATATCAGGCGTTTGTTTCTTTTTGTCGTCGCGTTGTGGACCATATGTCCAGCCTTCACGCATACGGTTTTCTGCCCATACTTCGTGCGTGTTTTCTGCAATGGCTTCACGCAACTCTTTTAAATCTTCGCTGATGCTAACATCACTCAGATCAATAGGTTTTGGAATGTATTTTCCCATAATATTTATGTTTTAATTGTTTTTCTTTGCCGTAAAGATACAAAATAATTGACAATTGATAGTAATATTTTGTATCAATTAATACTCAATTTACACTTTTTGGTAAAGCAAAGACATAATTAGACTCCTTTGTGCTATGCCAAGTTGCGACTAAAGGAGTAGCAAAGCTAAACTAATTTGAATCGAATTCGCCAAATCCCAGTCTCAGGATTAAAGTTGTGGCTCAGCAGTTTGAAGGTGCCTATCTCACTAGTGTTTTGTACATGAAGGCCTATGCATAGACACTCGTCATAGCCACCTACTTTAACCACACGCACTGTTTCAGACGCATCGTTGGGTAGACGTTCCATATCAAACCGCCCCTTAGCTTCTTGTTTGGTAATATATTCTATGGTTACAGGAAGGTTGCTATGAATTACTTCATTTACAGTGTCCTCCAACAATTGTACCTGTTCAGAGGTAGGGCAGGTAGCTAATTTATAGTCCAACTTGCTCTTCTTGCGCTCAATATGCGCTTCTACCGAGCGTCCGCATCCGAAGAGGTTAATCATGGTTCGGTTAACAACATGCTCTGTAGTGTGCATGGGTGGATATTCAGTTTTATTGTGCTGATTTAAAGTTATTTCTTCCATAATTCAACTTTTGTTATAATCTAATGCCTAGTCCGGCGAGGATGGTGTCGGGACATAGGTTGAACACTGCATTCATTTCACCTGCCATGCTGAAACCGCAACTATCACAGATACCACTTGCTTTATCATCAATACACTGGGGAGAATGGCGCCCATCGCAATAAATAAAGTTACAAATCCAGCAATGGCGCTTGAATCTCAGAGTCTGCATGTTCTTCAAGCCCGAAATACTGTTGATTATATGGTAGCCCTTGCGCTTATATGCTATCAGTTGGGTGATGACATCTTCCCGTTGTTGTTCGCTCAATGCTAAGTGCTCCGTTCCTTGGAATGGTGTATGGAAATTAAAGGCAATCTGTTGGATAACAGGATGTTGCTGAACGAACCCTAGAAAAGTAGGCAAATCATGATGGTTTTGCGCATTCACTACCATATATAATGAAACATTGCTTAAGGCTTCCAGTAAAGAGAGATCATCTATACCCATAATGCTCACCCATAAAACATCTACATTTATATCTAATGATTTCCACGCTTCATAGTTGGCTATAGGAATCATAGTCGATATGCTGTAGAAACCCATTTGCCTTGCTAGTGTGAAGATATCTTCAATAGAGTAATCTCCATCTTGCCACTGTAGTAAGTTCACACCTTCGATGTCGAGAATTCGGGCCCCCCGGTCATAGCAATAATCCAAGTCTTTTCCAATTTCTTCGAACGACTTGAAATAAGTTTTCTCTTTCTTTGTGCACAAAGAGCAGTGTCGACAGGTGCTGTCGCATCCGTTGGTCACAAACACTACACTTTGCAATGGATCTCGCTTTCTTAGGAATTTGGCCCTGAAGAACCACCCGCCGAGATATGTCAGTTGTAACAGGGCATTCATCGTATTACCAGAGTGCTATGGTCAACAACAAGCCAAGGAGAGTAAAGTTTCTGGGACTCTCATAGTATATGATGTTCAGTGCATTGCCCTCTCTAATGCGGTTTAGTTTCACCCATGAACCTATGTGCAAGATTAGGTAGGGTACTGCCGAGTAGAGCAAACCTATCCAGCTGATGGCGCCATCGAGATAAAGCAGTACAACCATTGTTACACAGATTAGACCTGCTATGAGGTAGAAATAACGTCCAAAAGGTTCGCCCAAGATGCCAACACTTGTGTACTTGCCAGCTTCATAATCTTCATCTCGGTCGCGGTAGTTATTTACAATCAGTAAGGTGTCGATGGAGCAGCCTGCTACGACAGAAGCCCAAATTGCATCCCAGGTCACCGTATATGTCAACACATAAAATGTACCACACACGGGTATCAAACCAAAGCACAGCAGTACAGCTAGATCACCTAAACCATGGTATGCAAAAGTGGTACTGTAGAGGAAGGTACAGAGTATCACGACTAAACCCATGAGTACTATTTCCCAACCACTCCACAGGAGGTGATCCCACACCAAATATAATATACCTAGTCCAATCAAACAACCCAGAGCTAGACAGATGCTTATGGTGGCATAGGCCACTTTCTTAGTAAGTAGTCCGTTGGCATAAATACGGTCGATACGTTCTGGGTCGCTCTTATCTAACCCGCGATTATAATCTACCACGTCGTTGATGAGGTTGGCGGCAATGTGCATGCACCAGGCGAACAACCAACACATTATCGCGATGGGCCATGAGAACAGGTCGGAATTGAAGCCGTGTGCTAATCCTGTGCCTAACAATACTGTCATTAATGATGCTCCCAAGCTAGTAGGGCGAATACCCAAAAACCATGCTTTCAGTGAATTTACTTTTATTTTTTCTTCCATAATATATTCCCTATTACTATTAGTCTTCTTGATAATGTATGGCCTCCATGAACCGTCTGATAATCTCTGGCTTGCCCGTGTGCTTGCCCTTATCCTCGCTGATTTTGCAAGTGTCATTGTAAAAGTCCCAACTTTCTGTAATTTTGGCAGCCACCAGTTTGATGACAATGTTCATTGGCTCTACGCCCTCAAAGTCGTTTGTGAAGTGGGTGCCAATGCCGAAGGACGGTTGGCAGAGTTTTTGTGCATATTGCTGTATCTCAATGGCGCGGTCGGTATCAAGTGCATTGCTAAAAATAATCTGTTTAGTGCGAGGGTCAATGCCTAACGACTGGTACTTTTTCACAATTTTGTGCAATTGTTCGAAGTTGTTGCCACTATCTACACGTAAGCCCTTAAATTGATTGGCGAAGTCTTCGCTGAAGTTGTGGTCGAAAATATCCCAACCGAAACTGTCGTAGAGATAGGTGCCCAATGCCCCACGAAAGGTGTTGCGCCACCTGTTCATGGCAATGTGATTGGCCATTTGCGGGCCATACATGCCTCCAATGGCGCAAATGAACTCGTGTGCCATAGTTCCTACTGGCACAAGATCATACTTCATGGCTAGGTATACGTTGCTAGTGCCAACGAACTTGCCTTTCCATTTGCGCGAATTGTAGCAGTCTTTCATGGCCTTAATGACTGTCTCCTCGGCCTCAAACGATGCTCTACGGCGAGTGCCGAAGTCGCTAAACACACAACCGGCTTTTAGCAAACGTTCAGCTTTGTGGTAGGTTTTCTCGTAGTATTCTTCATAGTTCAGTTTGTCTGTCTGTCCTGTCATGATGTAGAACAACTCGGAAATAATGGCCAGCACCTTAACTTCAAGTAAGATGGTATCTGCCCAACATCCCTCAAACTCTATGTGGAGCAAGCCTTTGTCGTCTTGCCAAGCCTTTACCCACTCGTGTTTAAAACGATAGCCTTTTAGATAGGTATAGAACCAGTCGGGGATGAAATAGCACTTACGACGCATGAAAGCTATTTCCTCTTCGGTTATTGTCACTTGCTCTAGCAAAATGATCTGACGGTTCAGCTCATCTGCGAAGCCCGTAGGATAGACGGTATCATTGCGGTCAACAAACTGGTACTTTACTTGTGCGCGAGGGAAATTGTCAATAACGGCACAGCACATCGAAAGTTTGTAAAGGTCGTCGTCTGTAAAATGGTTGATAATCTGCTTTATTCCCATAGTATAAATCAATATGTTACTTTGATATTATTATCTTTAACAAATTTGTTCAGTGACTCTCCGCCATCAATAGATGCTATGTATGGCATCAGTACATTGAACATCTCTTTGCCAAATACTTCAACACCATCTTTCAGAGTGTTAAGCACGCAATAGTCGCCGGCAATGCCGCACAAATCAATCTGCTCAATGTGTTTCATGTCAATAATTCTTTTTATGTGGTTAGCCGAGAGACGATTCTTGAATATTGAATACTCTTCGACTTTGGGATTATCGCCCTTTCTCAACACTCTCGTAGCGACTCTGGTCTTGAATATGGGTTCGATGAGTCCAGGATAAATGGCAGCTCCTACGCTGTATTGTAAACAATGCACTGGCCATATGCCACCATTCCTCTGGAATGAGCAATGGTTCAAGGGATGCCAATCGTTGGTAACTATCTTATATTGATACAGTTCGTTTATCTTATGTATGTAATCTGCTAAAGCGTCCATAGCCTCAGCAGCACCGTTTACAGACAATGAACCGCTGATGAAGTCAATCTGTGGGTCCACCACTATTATAAGTCTGTTCATAGTTTGTATTATGTTAGTCTATGGGTGTAAAGTTACTAATTTATGTTGACAGGATGGCGTTTTTATTTAAAATATTTTGTAAATATAAAAACTCACCTTAAATTTGTACAGCCTAATGGTAAAATCGTTCTATGGGGTTGTTTGGTTTTGACAGCGAGCAGAAAAGGTAAGTAAGCATGCAGTGTCTCGTTAGTTTGCACTTTAATCTGAGCTTTCAACAATTATCTGGCAACAATAATTATGCTCTCGCTGCTTGATCGAAGTACAGTAGATCTGCTTTATCTCGGCACTAGGTGCTGAGACGAGACGTCACTCAGAAGCTCTTGCTCCGAAGCAGTCTGATATAGTGGCGCAGCAATATCGGGGATAGTCCTTGCAGGCTCCGATGTAAGGATGAAAATTAAGGAGATAAGGTTGCGGTTGATGGCTTTGGTTCTGCCGTAGCTCGAAAAAGAAGTCAAAGATAAGCATGTAGAAAGCTTATGGTTTCCTCGTTTGGACGAGGGTTCGACTCCCTCCAGCTCCACTTTTTCCCTCTTTCATGACTGGTTACATTTTTAGAATGAACAAAGGCTTGCTCTCCTATCAGTAGATGATGGGGGAGTTTTTTTGTTTATCTGCGCAAACAATTTTCTCTCGTATGATAAAAATGCGAATAGTTTTGTTACCTTTGCAACATAGAATGTAAAAAAACATATATCATGAAAAATATAGATGCTAAGAAGCTGAATTTACCTGTTGAAGGTGCTTATAGCTATGGTGGTTACTACGATGTCCCTGAGATTGAGCCCGTGAGGGAAATGCTAATCAATGAAGGATGGAAGTTTGCTCCAACAGAATTGAATGGCGCTGAGCTCATGGATTATGATGATGATGATTGGAAACCGGTGGATCTGCCGCACGATTTTAGCTTGATTCCGTTACCAGGGGGTGATAACGACGAGCAGATTGGTCCTTTTAGTAAGCAATCTCCAGGACGTAATGCCACAGGCCATGTAATGGGTGGTACAGGTTGGTATCGTAAAATCATCAAGACCGACAAAAACTTTGAAGGCAAACTCGTGAAGATTAGCTTTGACGGCACCTATAATGAAACTAAGGTGTGGGTGAACGGTATCATGGTGGGCAATCATGTCAATGGCTATTGCCCGTATTATTATGATATCACCAGTGCCTTAAAACCAATGGGTGAAGAAAATATCATTGCCGTTCGCTGTCGCAACAATGGACGCAATACACATTGGTATTCAGGAGCTGGCATCTATCGTGATGTGAAATTGGAGATGTTTGACCCTATTCATGTAGATCCTTGGGGCGCCTTTGTGACTTTAGCCTATCTAGATAATTATGAAACGAAGGTAAATGTAGAGGCCCGTGTGGTGAATGAAACTTCCCAAGATGAGACCGTCAGCGTGCAAGTGGTCATTCGCTCGCATAGAGGAAGAAACGTGGGTAACGCACATCAGGAAATAGAAGTAAGAGCGAACTCATGGGTAAAGGTGACACAGATGCTACATGTGAGTAGGGCTGTTATCTGGTCGCTCGACAACCCTTATCTTTATACGGCAGAGATTACCATCAAGCAGGGCGACAAAGTATTAGATGAATTTAAGCAAAAGTTTGGAGTGCGTAAGATTGAGGTGTCAGCTGACAAAGGTTTTCGTTTAAATGGTGAGCTGATGACATTGAAGGGTGGTTGTGTGCATCATGATAACGGCTTCTTGGGAGCTGCAGCATTTAAGCGTGCGGAATACCGTAAAGTGGAACTGCTGAAAGAGGCTGGCTACAATGCTGTACGTACTGTTCATAATCCACCATCATCATATTTCCTGGATGCTTGTGATGAATTGGGCATGTTGGTTATTGATGAGTTTACCGATGTTTGGGAAGTTCACAAAACACCGCAAGACTATGCTACCTATTTTAAGGAAACATGGGAACCCGACCTCACTAATATGATTAAGCGTGACAGGAATCATCCGAGTGTAATTATGTGGAGTATTGGCAATGAAATACCAAACCAATCAACTAAAGATGCTTTGCGCATACAGACTGAACTGATTAAGAGAGTAAGGGAACTTGACCCTACACGATTCATAACGCAAGTCATTTCGCCTCATATGGTGGCGGGGGGATGGAAAAAAGCACTACTTCAGATGGAGGCACTGGATGTTTGTGGCTACAATAATATGTCTAACAAAATTGATGCCGACCATCTAGCTTATCCTAATCGTGTATTCTTTACTGCTGCCTCTTATTCATCACAAGCATACGAATATTGGAAACCTGTACTTGACAAATTATATGTAATAGGCGACTTTGTATGGACTGCCATTGACTATTTGGGAGAGGTGAGTGCCGGGGAGGCTACTTATGCCAAGGAGATAGATAACCGTGCGAAGATGGTGCTGAATGATGGGAAGCTGCCAGAAGGAATAAAGCCAGAAATGCTGTATGATTTACAGTTTGAAGCTATGCCTAACCTCTTCCCGAGATATATATCTTGGTGTGGTGACTTGGACATAACTGGACGCAAGAAGCCACAAGGCTATTATCGCAATGTGCTATGGGATGTTACTCCTGTGGAGATGCTTGTTCACGAACCGATTCCTGAGGGGATGGTGGAGAATATGACACCTTGGGGATGGCCTAATGAGTTCCATCATTGGAACTGGCTGGGCAATGAAGGCAAGCCTATGAAAGTAAGAGTGTTTACTAAAGGTGATAAGGTAAAATTAACGCTTCACGGTATGGTGATAGCAGAGGCTGAGGTTAATGAACACTATATTGCTGAGTTTGAGATTCCATTTGAACCAGGACGCCTTGAAGCTATAGCCTATAAGGCTGGCAATGTGATTGGCAAGGCAGTGCTTAGGACTGCTTCTGCACCTCATGGTATTGAGTTGAGACCTGATAAAGTACTGTTAGAAGCCAATAGACACGACCTATCATATATCCAAGTAAAAGTAATAGACAGGGGTGACAACAAGGTAACTGACGTGGATGTTCCTGTAGAGGTGACTGTCACTGGAAATGGTGAGTTGGTGGGTTGTGGCAATGCCAGTATCGATGGGATGAAAAGTTTTAACCATGCCCTATTCAAGACATGGCGTGCCTATGCACAGATTATTGTTCGTCCATTTGCTAAATCTGGTGATATTTTCGTCAAGGTAAAGAGTGAGTTTGGAGAATCGGTGGTTAAGTTGACAGTAGGATAATATGATAGAAACATCAATTATCTTGAGATTGAGTATGCCTCTAAGGAGATAATTGCTTGTGGTCAGTATTTCTTTATTGTCCACCTAATCGGTCAAAAAAGGTGATGACATCTTCCCACGTCTTAAAGGGGTCGATACCAAACTTGATATGGGTACCCATAAAACTCTCAGCGCCAGCAGTATCGTGTGCATCTATCAAATAGTCGCCATAGCTCAGACTTTTATGACTTGATAGAATAAGACGATTATAGGCAGGTACTCCTAACCATTTCTCGACCCATCTCACTTGATCTGCCCATGCATCTGGACGGTTGTATGGAATTGAAGCTAAGATGTAAGTATCGTAGACTGAAGCCAGTTGTTCATAGGCTTTGATGGCAGTGGGTATGGGCTCTTTACCATTTCTCAGTGTATCATCTAAACTGATATATAGAATAGGACGCTCACGGTTTTCCTGTCTGTCGTCAATCCATTGTACAACAGGCAAAACGCAATGAACCATGGCATGGTCATTCAAAAAGTGGGCTCCGTTGAAACGTATAGCTTGGGGGTAGTGCTCTGTAAAAAGGTCGAAAGTGTGAACCAAAACGTCGTGGATGCCAAAGAGGGCGAACACTCGGTCGTACTCTACTTCATTTACTCCTTCAAAACAATGACTTGATACTTCACGGAACTCATTCTGAAGGGCTTTGTTAACCAAGAAGTCAGTAGCACCATCTTGGCGAGGGTTACTGAATGTCACACGTCCCATCATGTTGTGCTCTGCCATAGTATCGGCTATCTTAAAGGCAGGGTTAACTAATAGGCGGTCGAAACCATACAACATCTCGGCATACATTCCACCCATCGACGACCCTACTATCATATCAGGCTTTTCTGTCTCACAAATACTATGAAGCAATTCCATCGCTTCTGCTGGTCTGATAGGAAGGTCGGGAGATATGACGGTTGCTTTGGGGAGCAAGATGCGCAAGCTTTTGGCCGAACCTGTGGCTCCTGAAGAGCCGAATCCGTGTACATAGAGTATCTTTTTGCCCACCATTAGGTCTGGTCTTTTGTCTTTGCTGTTTTCTTCCATATCTTTTTACTTCCATTTGCCTATCAAAACTGGGCAATACCGCCTTGACAACCATGCTAATCCACTAATCCCTGCTACTATTATCATGGCTATGACTAATGCCCAAATGTTGCCTTGAGGAATGAGATCACGTAGAGGCCATAATATACTCTGATGTAAAGCGAAGATAATTAAAGTACCTTCTGAAACCAACTGAACGAAGCTATTGGTACAATCGAGCGTATACCTGATGAGAAGGAACAAACCTACAGATGTAAATGTGGCACTTAGATAAAAAAGGGGAACGATGTCTCCTGGAGTACAGCGAAAAAGATTGACAAAACCATTGTGATGAGCTATCAACAATCCAATAATCATAAAGCTAATTGGCAGGCATATTTGTATGACATGGTGCAATTTGGTAAACATATTCTGGCCGTTAAATCGTTTCAAAAGGGTACCGATGATGAAGAAAGGGAAGCAGATGATGGCTGTAAAAAACTGAGTATAGTTATTCATTGGTGTCATGAATTCGCTTCCAGCAAAAAAACAAGTGAATAGCATACAAGCTATGGCCAAAATATAACCGCCTTTAATAGGCAGAGCAGCATAGACAATTCGCATCCAGAATAGTGCTAATAAGAACCATAAGGGGCGACATGCCATGCTGAGGTTCCATTGTAAACCAACTGCCATCGACCAAGGGTAGTCTGCTGTATATTCTCCTGTGAAAATACTGTAAATCAATAGATACAAATTATATATCACGTATGGGGCCAATAATGATTTGGCAGACTTTACCATTTCTTCCCTTAATGGTCTTTTTTTTTGTAGAAATCCTGATAACATAAGGAAGAACGGCATATGGAAACTGAAGATGTAACTCATGAAATCTGAGTGAATATGGCCGAATACCACCAAAGTGATGGCAATAGCTTTCGCCCAGTCTATCCAGTTCATACGATTAATGATGGTTGTAGCTTTGAGCTCCATAAGGTCAATTTACTACATTAATAGGATTCCCTTCGATAAATGCTTTCACATTGCCAATCAGAATTTCCATCAATCGCACACGAGCCTCATAGCTTGCCCAAGCGATGTGAGGAGTGATATAGCAGTTCTTTGCTTTCAACAATGGGTTGTCGGTAGAAGGGGGCTCTGTCTCGAGTACGTCGATGCCAGCACCCATGATTCGTCCTTCGTTCAGTGCATCCGCCAGGTCTTGTGCATTTACCACTGGTCCACGGCTAGTATTGATAATAATAGCAGTTGGCTTCATCATTTTCAGCCGCTCCGCATTTACTAGGTTTTTGGTGGTAGGGGTGAGTGGGCAATGCAAACTGATAATGTCGCATTCGTGGAACAGATTGTCCAACTCTAATTTCTTGATTTCGGGAGGCAGTTGGAAATCCGATTTGGAGGTGTAGGCAAATACTTGCATGCCAAAGCCAATAGCGATGCGTGCTGTGGCTGACCCTGTGTTGCCCAGTCCGACGATGCCTATCTTCTTTCCTGCAAGTTCATGCAACGGAGTGTTATGGTATGAGAAATCCCGGCTCTTAACCCATGTATTCTTTTCTCGGATTTCTGTGGCATAGTGATCTACTCGATTGTATATGTTCAGGATATGGGCAAAAGCCATTTGTGCAACAGAGTTGGTACTATAGGCGGGTATGTTGGTCACCACGACGTTATGAGCCTTGGAAGCTTCACAGTCGATGATATTGTATCCAGTAGCTATTACTCCAATATATTTTAACTTGGGCAGTTGTCTGAAATGCTCTGCCTTGAAGCACACCTTGTTGGTTAGGACAATCTCAGCGTCTTTAACACGGTCAATCATTTCTTCTGGAGTAGTGCGGTCATATATTGTGCAATCTCCCAATGCTTTCAGCGCATCCCAAGACAAATCACCAGGGTTGCCAGCAAAACCATCTAATACTACAATCTTCATATTTTTATTTACATCTTATCAGAATTTCTTCTCCTTGTTCCAAAGAACTTTCATCCTTTCCTTGTGTTTTTCTTCTGCAGGGTTGGACTGAGGTTCCCAGAATTGTTTGTTTTTCAAGGCATCGGGCAAGTACTGCTGAATGACGAAATGTCCAGGGAAATCGTGCGCATATTTGTAGTCGATTCCATAACCCAGTTCTTTCATCAATTGAGTAGGTGAATTACGCAGATGCAAAGGTACGGGCTGGTTACCCGATTGCTTAACTTCCTCTAATGCCTTGCCAATAGCTAAATATGCAGAATTACTCTTAGGACTTGTAGCAAGATATATTGCAGTTTCTGCCAAGGGAATTCGACCTTCTGGCCAGCCAATCTTCATGATCGTGTCAAAGCAGGCGTTTGCTAGCAACAGAGCATTAGGGTTGGCCAAACCAATATCTTCTGCAGCCAAGATTACCAAACGTCGGGCGATGAATGCAGGGTCTTCCCCTCCCTCCACCATGCGCGCGAGCCAATAAACGGCAGCGTCAGGGTCACTCCCTCGAATGCTCTTAATGAAGGCAGAGATGATGTCATAATGCATTTCACCCTCCTTATCGTATGCCAACGGATTCTGCTGAATGCACTTTGCCACTAATTCGTTTGTAATAATGACTGGATCTTGCTGTTCAGCTTGTTCCACCAGTTCCAGAATATTGAGCAACTTGCGGGCATCCCCCCCACTAAAGCGCAATATGTCTGTGGTTTCCTTTAGCTCTATCTGTCGTTTCTTCAATTCTACATCAGTGCTAATGGCACGGTTGAGTAAATACAATAGGTCTTCTTTTTCCAAAGGCTTGAGCGTGTAGACTTGGCATCGTGAAAGCAGGGGGCGTATCACTTCAAAAGATGGGTTTTCCGTTGTGGCACCGATCAAAGTGACTACACCTTGTTCTACAGCTCCCAGCAATGAATCCTGCTGTGATTTGCTAAAACGATGTATTTCATCAATAAATAATATAGGACTTGCTTGGGAGAAAAAACGGGCACTTCTGGCACGCTCAATTATATCGCGCACATCTTTCACGCCACTTGTGACAGCGCTCAGTGTATAGAAAGGCGTTTCTAATTTATGGGCAATGATTTGTGCCAACGTGGTCTTTCCTACCCCCGGAGGTCCCCACATGATGAACGATGAAATCTCACCCTTGTCAATCATTTGGCGGAGTACAGCTCCCTTACCGACCAGATGTCGCTGGCCGATATACTCATCAAGAGTCTGTGGACGGAGTCTTTCAGCAAGCGGTTGCATATCAAAACTCCATCAAAACCATAAAACGGAAGCCATCTTTATGGGTGCCTGGCTCATCGAGGTATGTCAATCTGCGTACATACTCTACGTGGAAAAGCTTGAAAATATTGTAGATACCAAAGCTAACCTCAACGTATGGCTTTTTACTATCCATAATGAAGCTAGCAGGCCTATCGTTGCGCATAGGGAAAACGAACAAATCTTCATTACCAGGTTTGTAGGGGTTGTTTTTGTCGGTCAGTGTTCCCCACATGGCTCGCACACAGAACATCTCGCGCCATTTAAGATGTTTGATAAGTGGTATACGATTGAATAACTTACCATTCATATTATACTTAATAAACAGAGCGGCATAACGATCGTTCAGGAACTCCATGTTCTTAATTAACCCAAACGCCTCTTGATCGTACATCATAATATATGAGAGGTTAGCCATTGGAATATTCAGCATTGGGAATGGTACCTTGTTCCATTGTGCACCCGCACGTCCAATGATATTCAGATGTCCCCAAGAGCCCATCCAGAATCGCTTACGCATACTGAACTCAGTGATGTTAAAATTATAATCTCCCCCTAAACCTTTAAAGCCAAATGTGTGTGTCAGTGTATAAATTGGCGCATCGAGTGTAATAGGACGACGGCGTTGTTTGGTGTTGACAAACGACTCTCCTGGAGCATAGCGTAACGTAACTGCCAATTCGTTGGTAGTTAAATCTTTTACAAAAGTATTCTGCTCGCTTAGCACACCTGGTTCTGGACCATCGTTCTTGTAATAAGCTAGCGTACCTACTGGTTCATCATTGCGGTGGCGAGCCTGTGCCTTTATTGAGAACCCAGATCGTGTTTCCAACTCGTAGGTCATTTCTGCTATGCGAGAATACATCATCTGGTCCATTTTAGTCCATCGCATACCCACAAACATATTGTCTTTATCCGTGTCCAAATATTTGTCACTAGGTGACATTACGTCATATTGATATTTGAACTGGATATAATGCTTAGGATATTCCCATAGCATAAACTCGCGTGGCTGAAAAGAATAAGCTAGGTCGCCTTTATACATCCACTTGTGATCTTTGAAACCGTATGCCCCATAACCGCTCATAAACCAGTGCTTGCTTAAATTAGCTGTTGTCATTGCACTAAGTCTCACACGCAGACCATTTACAAAGTTGCTCGTTATGATGGTATTCATAGGACCGAGATCCACTTTGCTGGGATGTTTTCGGTCTCCTAACTCAATATAGTTTTCTATCAAAGCCTTAGCAGCAAATATAGCATATTTGAAACCAGGTATTTGCTCAAGTCGGTTCATAAACAAGTCCATTGAACTTTCCTGCTTGGTTAAAGGCTCGTGTCGTACCTCTGCCCAGAACTCATCTGTCTTGTTCATCATATCGACTTCCTTGATTACATCACCTTTCAGGCGGAACAAACGCGGCTCAATTGGATCGAACTTATAATCTGAATAACGGGTAGTACGTTCTACCTCCATGCCTTGAATGGCAGAAACCAGCTTCAACTGAACCGTCATATCATCATTAATTAATACCCAACTGCTATCAGGCATCTGCTCGTACTCCTGCTGTATTACCATGTCCTCTACAAAGTTTACTGCAGTCTTTTTTGGTAAGTTCATGATGCAACGTTTCACAGCATAACTGGAGTCGCGCGCCACATACAAGTGTCCGGTAAAGCCAGGATCTAATGGATTAGCAGGTACAAATGTTAAGTGGACACATTCTGTCTTATCTACCATCAATGTGTCTTCCAAATAATATTGGTAGAACGATATGGCGCCACGACCAATCGGACTCACAAACCTTCGAGACAATAGGTTGATGTCATCATCGTATATGTTCACATCCTTAAACACATCTGACAGAATGGTGCCAATCATATCGCCAGTACTAAAGAACTCTTCGATACCCGATGAGTTGTAGCCATCGATAATTTCTTTTTTGCTTTCAGGGTTTTTACGATAGATAGTACGAGAGGCAGTTTCCTTTATGGATATAGGCAGAATCATCTTGCCCGTCTTTTCAGATTCTTCTATCTGGTCTTTGAAGAAAGAGAACTTTTTATAGATGCCTTTCTCCATCTTTTCTTGTGTGATGTCGTTAATTGACATACGCATCTTCTGATATTTGCGGTATTCGTAGAAGTCATTAGTTTCTAGTTTGAGACCTTTTTTCTTCTCAATTACTTTGCGCATGAATATCACGGCAGGATTTTCTCTACGGCGATAGCGCTCGCGCCCTGGCCTTACTGTCACTTCGGCTATCTGGATGTCGGCAGGTTTCAGCTTTAACGTCAACTCGCGGGTTGCAGTGTTGATCTTCACTTTCTTCGTTTCGTAGCCGATGGCAGAAAATGTCAGTTCTGTCCACCCCCTACGAGCATGGTTTTCAACCTCGTATTCTCCATCACCATTGGTCACACTGCCTGAGCCTTTCCCTTCATACTGCACAGTGACATACAGTAATGGCTCGTTGGTCAGTGAATCAGTCACCACGCCTCTGATCTTTTGGGAGAAAGCTCCTGTTGGAAAAAGCAGAGCTGCAATTATAACCGTAAATAATATATATATTCGTTTCATTAACTCAATTATGCTTATTCAAAGTAATTATGCTTATTCAAAGTATACTAACTATTGTTCTCAAAAGATTCAACCAGCACCTGCACAATACGCTCTGCAGTCCTGCCATCCCATCTGTCGGGTAGGGTAGCATGTTTCCATTCGCCTTGCATCAGTTTGTCTAGGGCTGCTGCCAATGCAAATGTGTTCTCGCCCACTAACTCATTGGTGCCGATGCGCCAAGTCTCTGGATGTTCGGCGTAAGTATTGAGTGTTATACATGGAACATCCAAGAATGTTGCCTCCTCTGCAATGTTACCAGAGTCAGTGATGATGCCCTTCGCCTGATTAATCAGGAATCCGAAATGCAGGTAGCTTTGCGATGGCATAATATAGAGATTGGGTGCTCCCAGTTCCAACTGTTTTACAGCATCTTCAACATAGCCATGTAGCGGTGCTACAATAGGCAAACCGTTGGCTTTTTTGATAACCGTTTCCAATAGTGACTTCAATACAGGTTTGTTGCGCAGTAGGTCACGGCGATTTAGTGTAAGCAACAGGTAGTTGCCTTTACGCAGTCCCATGCTGCTAAACCACATTGGTTGCAACAACCGGTGACGATTGTATCGGATGGTGTCAATCAATATATTGCCTACATAATGTATATATTCTGGTATCATGCCTTCTTGATTGAGGTTTCTGTTGGCCACCATTCCGGCAGTAAAAAGATAGTCGGATATGGCATCAACGATGGTGCGATTTACCTCGCGTGGCATGTTCATGTCGAACGAGCGTGTCCCAGCAATTACATGTGCCACTTTAAGTCCCCGTTTCTTAGCCACTATCGAGCAACTCATAGTAGATGCTAGGTCGTCAACTACTAACACTACATTGGCTGGGTGGGCATCAAGTTCTTTCTCGAAAGCCAACATAATGGCTGCAGCCACTTCACTCTGTCCACCGTTTGACACATTCAAATAACCGTCTGGCTCCCGTATGTCGAGGTCGGAAAACAAAGATGCATCAAGGCTGGGGTCTCCTTGTGGTCCCGTATAAATAAGTCGGTATGAAATATCTTTGCCGTTGCTATGTGCTGCGTTTATGGCGCGGCAGATAGGCGCTATCTTCATAAAGTTTGGGCGTGCGCCCGAAACAATGGTTACTTTCATCTCCAATTGTTTTATAATTTCTTGCAAACATACAAATAATTATTATTAAAACCTCATACTGCAGGACAGAAACATGTATTTTTAATTCTTTTTTTCACTTTCCCATTTTCTCTCGTCAGTCCATTTGTTTATGCAAGGGATGTAGTGATGCGATGTGTGCCACTAACACAACAAAAGCTTACTACCGCTAAACGGGTGGCTTAGTTCCGCTAAAACGGTCTTTTACTTCCGCTAAGTAAAAATGGCGATTTTTATGCATGATATGGCTCAGGAAGTCGATGTGTATATATGCGAATGTTTTTATCTGGCACTAATGTAAAATCTTTAGTAAAAAAATGTTCAAATGTTGGGCTGTGTGAAAATAAAGTTGTATCTTTGCGCTAAATTCGGTAAAAAGGTAAAATTTTAAGTCAAAAATATATGAAGAAAGAAATCCAATTCAGTCTCCTCTATCGAGACATGTTCCAGAGTTCAGGCAAGTTCCAACCAAGAAAAGACCAGTTGGAGCGCATAGCCCCCGTCATTATCGATATGGGATGTTTCGACCGTGTGGAAACCAACGGTGGTGCATTCGAGCAGGTGAACCTGATGTATGGCGAGAATCCTAACTTAGCTGTTCGTGCTTTCACCAAGCCTTTTAATGAGGCTGGCATCAAGACACACATGTTGGATCGTGGTCTGAATGCATTGCGTATGTATCCATGTCCTGTGGATGTACGTAAGTTGATGTATAAAGTTAAACATGCACAAGGTGTTGATATCACCCGTATTTTCGATGGTTTGAATGATGCTAACAACATCATTCCTTCTATCAAGTATGCATTGGAAGGTGGCATGACTCCTCAGGCAACACTTTGTATTACTTATTCTCCGATACACACAGTTGAATACTATACTAAGCTGGCTGATAAATTGATTGAGGCTGGTGCTCAGGAAATCTGCTTGAAGGATATGGCAGGTATTGGTCGTCCTTGGTCACTTGGTCAGTTGACAAAGAATATCAAGGATCGTCATCCTGAGATTATTGTTCAGTATCATGGTCATAGTGGACCAGGTCTTTCTGTGGCTTCTATGCTTGAAGTAGCAGAGGCTGGTGTAGATGTGATCGATGTGGCTATGGAACCGCTGTCATGGGGTAAGGTGCATCCAGATGTGATTACCATCCAAGCAATGTTGAAGGATGCAGGTTTCAAGGTAAAGGATATTAACATGAAGGCTTACATGGAAGCCCGTGCGCTGACACAGGAGTTCATTGACGACTTCCTGGGTTATTTTATGGATCCAACCAATAAGCATATGACCTCATTGCTGCTGAAGTGTGGTCTGCCAGGTGGTATGATGGGTTCTATGATGGCCGACATGAAGACCATGATGCCTGTTATCAATATGTCACTGAAGGCACAGGGCAAACCAGAGATGACCATTGACGAAGTAGTGGTGAAGTTGTTCGATGAAGTAGAATATGTATGGCCTAAGGTTGGATATCCTCCATTGGTGACTCCATTCAGTCAATATGTGAAGAACATCGCTCTGATGAATATTATGGCTGAGGCTCAGGGCAAACCACGCTACAGTCTGCTGACAGACAAGAGCATATGGGGTATGATTCTCGGCAAGAGTGGTCAGTTACCAGGTGAGGTGGCTCCTGAAATCAAGGAGTTGGCTAAGGAGCAGGGTCTTGAGTTCTTTACTGGTGACGTGCAGGCACTCTATCCTGACAATATGGATGACTTCCGTAAGGAAATGAAGGAGAATGGTTGGGAGACAGGTCCAGACGACGAGGAATTGTTTGAGTTGGCTATGCACCCAGAACAGTATCGTCCATTCAAGAGTGGTGTGGCTAAGCAGCGCTTTGAGGCTGACTTGCAGAAGGCTAAGGATGCAAGGATGGCTAAGCAGGGATTCAATCCAGAGGATATCCTAAAGCTGAAACGTGCTAAGGCAGAGCCTATCACTGCTCCAGTAAACGGACAGGTATTGTGGGAGATTGATGTAGTGAATGCGTCAATGGCTCCAGCTATTGGTGACAAGTTCCAAGAAGGTGATCACTTCTGTTTCATTACCACATTGTGGGGTGAGCAAGTTGAGGTGAAAGCCAATTTTACTGGTAAAATTATCGAAGTGTGTGCACAACAAGGTGCTACTGTAAATAAGGGCGATGTGCTGGCATACATCGAGAGACCTCAAGAGTGATAAACATTTAGTTGAATTGCATATTAGTAAGCTCCATTGCTTTGGCTTTGGAGCTTACTTTTTAAAAATATTATACTATGAAGAAACATCTTTTACTTGTTATCATGTTGGTGTCGACGACCATGATGGTAAATGCACAGACTGGCAAGGGTGGCATTGATGCAGGTATGTTGAAACAAATAGAAAAAGGGTATGAAGATACACCTGCGAATAAAGCCATTCGCAATGCCATTGGTAGCAATGATATCAGTGCTTTGGTAGTGAACCAAGACAATCAAAAGGCGATAGATACCAATTTCTCAATCCGTGTGAAATCCAAGGGTATTACCAATCAGGCTTCATCTGGACGCTGTTGGCTATTCACAGGATTGAACGTGATGCGTGCCAAGGCGATTGAGCAATATAGTTTGCCTGTGTTCGAATATTCACAAAATTATACGTTCTTCTATGATCAGTTGGAGAAGGCTAACCTTTTCCTGCAGGGTGTAATTGATACTCGCCAGCAACTGATGGATGACAAGATGGTTGAGTGGTTATTCCAGCATCCACTGAGCGATGGTGGTACGTTCTGCGGTGTTGCAGATCTCGTACAAAAATATGGTTTGGTACCTAAGGATGTAATGCCAGAAACCTATAGCAGTAACCACACTTCTACCATGCGTAGTCTGATTTCACAGAAACTGAAGGAGTATGGCTTGAAACTCCGTGATGATGCAGCTAAGGGTGTAAAACAAACAGACTTGGAGGCACAAAAGACCGAGATGCTGGCTACCGTATATCGTATGCTGGTGCTGAATTTGGGTATTCCTCCAAAAGAGTTTGATTTTGTGCGCAAGGATGCTGAGGGAAAGCCTGTAGCTACAGAACACCATACTCCGATGTCGTTCTATGAAAAGTATGGCGACAAAGGATTGCTCACCGACTATGTGATGCTGATGAATGACCCTACTCGTGAGTATTACAAGACCTACGAAATTGACTTTGACCGTCATACTTATGATGGTCAGAACTGGGTGTATGTAAACTTGCCTATTGATGAAATCAAGGATATGGCCATAGCCTCTTTGAAGGATAATACTATGATGTATTTCTCTTGTGATGTAGGTAAGTTCCAGGATGCTAAACGTGGATTGCTGGATGTGAAAAACTTTGACTATGGTTCACTGATGGGTACCACCTTCGGAATGGACAAAAAACAACGCATTCAGACATTCACCAGTGGTTCTACTCATGCTATGACATTGACTGCTGTTGATTTAGATAATGCTGGTAAGCCTGTGAAGTGGATGGTGGAAAATAGTTGGGGCGCTGATCGAGGTTATCAAGGCTTCCTTATCATGACTGACGAGTGGTTTAACGAGTATATGTTCCGTTTGGTAGTGGAGAGCCGCTATGTCAGTGCCAAAGTAAAGGAACTTCTTAAGCAGAAACCAACTAAGTTGCCTGCTTGGGATCCAATGTTTGCTGAAGAAGAGTAAAAAATGGCCACATCTGTGGCTGCGTTTTATCTTAAAAGATAAAGAAACGAGGTTATTGTGGAAAATAAACCGCAATAACTTCGTTTTTTTGCTTTATTATCACTAATTTTGCAAAGATTATCGAAAACTAATTTTTAATATAATCGCATGGCAAATGTAATTAAGTTACGCAAAGGCCTGGATATTAACCTGAAAGGTAAGCCAGCCAATGAAGTGACAACTTTACCAGCATCGGACGCATACTCACTTGTGCCCGATGATTTTACTGGTGTCACTCCTAAGGTGGTGGTGAAAGAGCAGGTGCATGTCCTGGCAGGGGAAGCCTTGTTTATTGACAAGAACCACCCCGAAGTGAAATTTGTTTCGCCAGTTAGTGGCGTAGTTACAAGCGTTGAGCGAGGTGCACGTAGAAAGGTGATGAACATCATCGTGGCTCCTGATAAGGAGCAGCAGTATGCAGATTTTGGCAAGAAGGACCCAGCAATCCTTACAGGTGAGCAGGTGAAGGCAGAACTGCTGGAAGCTGGTCTGTTCGCATTTATGCGTCAGCGTCCGTATGATGTGATTGCTAATCCTGAAGAAGCACCACGCGCTATCTTTGTGTCAGCTTTTGACAGCGCTCCTTTGGCTCCAGACTTCGAACTGCAGTTGAAAGGAGAGGAAGTTAACTTCCAGACAGGTCTTGATGCACTGGCTAAGATTGCTAAAGTTTACTTAGGCATCAGTGTGAACCAGAAGTCTGCTGCTTTGACACAGGCAAAGAATGTTATCATCAACGCTTTCGACGGTCCTCATCCTGCAGGCAACGTAGGTGTGCAGATCAATCATGTAGCTCCTGTGAACAAGGGCGAGGTGGTATGGACCATCGGTGCTGAGGCCGTTATTTTTATCGGTCGCCTGTTCAACGAGGGTAAGGTAAATATGACTCGCACCGTAGCACTCACTGGCTCAGAGTTTGTGAAGCCTTGCTACGTGAAGATGTTGCTGGGTGCTAAGTTGGACAACGTGTTCAAAGGACATGTGACTACTGGCAAGAACCTGCGCTACATCAGTGGCAACGTGCTTACCGGCAAGCAGGTAAATGCAGAAGGCAGTTATCTGGGTGCTTTCCATTCACAGCTGACTGTCATCCCTGAGGGTAATGACGTACACGAGTTGCTTGGATGGATCATGCCTCGTGTGAACGACTTCAGTACTAGCCGCTCTTATTTCAGCTGGCTGCAAGGTAATAAGGAATATGTGATGGACGCACGTATCAAGGGTGGTGAACGTCACATGATTATGTCTGGTGAATACGACAGCGTGTTCCCAATGGACATCTATCCTGAGTATTTGGTAAAGGCTATCATCGCAGGTGATATCGATAAGATGGAGGCGTTGGGCATCTATGAGGTGGCTCCAGAAGACTTCGCTCTTTGCGAATTTGTATGCTCTTCTAAGGTGGAGGTACAGCGCATTGTTCGTGAAGGGCTTGACGCACTTCGTGCTGAAATGGCTTAAAGTTTTAAATTAGAAATTAAAAACAGAAACTAATAATGAGCGCGTTAAGAAATTATCTGGATAAGATAAAGCCGAACTTCGAAGAAGGCGGCAAATTACACGCATTTCGTTCTGTGTTCGATGGTTTCGAGACATTCTTATTCGTGCCTAATAACACTGCGAAATCCGGAACGCATATTCATGATGCCATCGACAGCAAACGAATCATGTCATTGGTGGTGATTGCATTGATTCCGGCCATGTTGTTCGGTATGTACAACGTGGGCTATCAGCATTTTATTGCTACTGGCGCAGAAGGTGGCTTCTGGGCTATGTTCTTCTATGGTTTCCTGGCTGTGCTGCCAAAAATCATAGTATCTTATGTGGTAGGTTTGGGCATTGAGTTCACCGTAGCTCAGTGGAAGAATGAGGAGATTCAGGAAGGTTTCCTGGTATCAGGTATCTTGATTCCGCTGATTGTGCCAATTGATTGCCCGTTGTGGATTCTTGCTGTTGCAACGGCTTTTGCCGTGATATTCGCTAAGGAAGTATTTGGCGGTACTGGTATGAACGTGTTCAACGTAGCACTGATTACCCGTGCATTCTTGTTCTTCGCTTATCCTACTAAGATGTCAGGTGATGCCGTTTGGGTATCAAGCGACAGTATCCTTGGCTTGGGTAAGACTGTGGATGGTCTGACAGTAGCTACTCCTTTAGGACAGGCTGCTACGGCTTCTGCTGCAACGGGATTCCCTGAGTTCAATATGGATATGATTACAGGTTTCATCCCAGGTTCTATTGGTGAGACCAGTGTGATTGCCATTGCCATTGGTGCAGTGATTCTGCTGTGGACAGGCGTTGCTAGCTGGAAGACCATGTTGAGCGTGTTTGTAGGTGGTGGCTTGATGGCTTGGATATTCAATGCCGTTGGTCCTGACACAGCCATTGCTAACATGCCTTGGTATGAGCATCTGGTGCTGGGCGGTTTCTGCTTCGGTGCTGTGTTTATGGCTACAGACCCTGTGACCTCTGCTCGCACAGAGTGTGGCAAGTATATCTATGGTTTCCTGATTGGTGTGATGGCTATCGTGATTCGCGTACTCAATCCAGGTTATCCTGAAGGTATGATGCTTGCTATCCTGTTGATGAATATCTTCGCTCCGCTGATTGACTACTGTGTAGTACAGAACAATATCAGCAAGCGTGAGAAGAGAATTGCTAAAGTTTAACAATTAATACCGTTTAAGAGAATGAATACCAATAGTAATAGTTATACTATCATTTATGCTGCGGTAATGGTTGTTATTGTGGCATTCCTGCTGTCTTTCGTTCACTCTGTTTTCAGCAGCCGCCAGGAGGCTAACGTAGAGTTGGACACCAAGAAGCAGATTCTGTATGCGCTGAACGTTCGCGAATCAGCTGACGCAGCAGCTGACTATGATAAATATGTAAAGGCTGACAAGTTGTTCCAGAATGGACAACTCTCTGACTATACTGGCAAATTTGTGACCAGCTTCGAGAATGATTTCAAGAAGAACGGACAGTTGCACGTGTTCGAGGCAGAAATCGACGGACAGAAAAAGTATGTGTTCCCTGTATTTGGTGCAGGTTTGTGGGGCTCTATTTGGGGTTATGTGGCTGTGAATGAGGATAAAGATACTGTATATGGTGCTTATTTCTCTCATGCCAGCGAGACTCCTGGTTTGGGTGCTGAGATTCAGAGCTATTCTGCTTTCCAGCAGCAGTTCGAGGGTAAGAAGTTGCTGAATGGCGACAATGTGGCTATCGAAGTGGTGAAGAGTGGACAGGCTAAGGGTGATATCAACAAGGTAGACGGTATCACTGGTGGTACCATGACATCTAATGGCGTGGACGCCATGTTGAAGGATTGCCTGAACAACTACAAGGCATTTTTAACTAATAAATAAGAGGAGGAAAGGATATGTCAGCATTATTTTCAGCTAAAAATAAAGAAGTGTTCATGACTCCTCTTGGCTTGAACAATCCTGTTACCGTGCAGGTGCTGGGTATCTGCTCCGCACTGGCAGTAAGTAGCAAGTTGGAGCCAGCCATTGTGATGGGTCTGGCAGTGACAGTCATCACGGCTTTTGCCAATGTGGTGATTTCTCTGCTACGTAAGACAGTACCTAACCGCATCCGCATCGTCATTCAGTTGGTGGTGGTTGCGAGTTTGGTAACTATCGTTAGTGAAATTCTGAAAGCGTTCGCTTACGATGTGAGTGTTCAGCTGTCAGTGTATGTAGGTCTGATCATTACCAACTGTATCCTGATGGGTCGTCTGGAGGCATTTGCTATGCAGAACGGTCCTTGGGAGTCTTTCCTGGATGGTGTTGGCAACGGTCTGGGTTATGCCAAGATCTTGGTGATTGTGGCTGTGTTCCGTGAGATTCTCGGCTCAGGCACCTTGCTTGGTTTCAACCTGTTGAACTATGATTGGTTGAAGGATTTGGGTTATATGAACAACGGTCTGATGGTAATGTCTCCGATGGCGCTGATCATCGTAGCATGTATCATTTGGTACCAGCGTGCCCACAATAAAGAATTGCAAGAAAAGTAATAATTGAAAGAGTATGGAACATTTCTTTAGCTTAATCGTCCGCTCTATTTTCGTGGACAATATGATATTTGCATTCTTCCTGGGTATGTGCTCTTACCTTGCCGTATCTAAGAATGTAAAGACCGCTTTAGGCTTGGGTGCTGCTGTTACATTTGTGTTGCTCGTTACCCTGCCTGTGAATTACCTTCTGCAGACTTACGTATTGGCAGAAGGCGCATTGATTCCGGGTGTTGACCTGAGTTTCCTCAGCTTCATCCTTTTCATCGCCGTGATTGCCGCTATCGTACAGATTGTGGAGATGGTGGTGGAGCGTTTCAGCCCCTCTCTCTACAATGCACTGGGTATCTTCTTGCCACTGATTGCTGTGAATTGTGCCATCATGGGTGCTTCACTGTTCATGCAGCAACGTATCGGTCTGAACCCAAGTGATCCTAAGTATATCGGTGGTGTGGTTGACGCACTGGGTTATGCACTGGGTTCTGGTATCGGTTGGCTGTTGGCTATCGTTGGCTTGGCTGCTATCCGTGAAAAGATGGCTTACTCTGACGTACCTGCTCCTCTTAAGGGTTTGGGTATTACGTTCATCGTAGTGGGCTTGATGGCTATGGGCTTTATGTGCTTCTCTGGTTTGAAACTCTAAAAAAGAAAGGAATATACAATGGATATGAATTTAATATTAGCGAGCATTGGGGTATTCCTTGTAGTCATCCTGCTGCTTGTCATTATCCTGCTGGTTGCCAAGTATTACTTGGTGCCTTCAGGCATGGTTAAGATTTCTATCAATGGCGGCGACAAGGTGCTGGAGGTAAACTCTGGTAGCACTTTGCTCAATACATTGGTGACTAACGACGTTCACCTTCCTTCTGCCTGCGGTGGTAAGGGCTCTTGCGGTCAGTGCAAGGTACAGGTGCTCGAAGGTGGTGGTGAGATACTGCCATCAGAGACCTCACACTTTACCCGCAAACAGCAGCAAGACCACTGGCGTCTGGGCTGTCAGGTTAAGGTGAAAAACGACCTCTCTATCAAGATTCCTGAAAGCATCCTTGGTGTGAAGGAATATGAGTGTACCGTCGTTTCTAACAAAAACGTGGCATCATTCATCAAGGAGTTCATCGTACAGCTGCCTCCTGGTGAGCACATGGACTTCATCCCTGGTTCTTATGCACAGATCCAGATTCCTACCTATGATATGGACTACGACAAGGACATCGATAAGGAGTCTTTGGGTGAGTACCTGCCAGCATGGGAGAAGTTCGGTCTGTTTACCTTGAAGTGCAAGAACGATACACCAACTATTCGTGCATACTCTATGGCTAACTATCCAGCTGAGGGTGACCGCTTCATGTTGACCGTACGTATTGCTACGCCTCCATTCAAGCCAAAACCACAGGTGGGCTTCATGGATGTTAGTCCTGGTATCGCTTCTTCTTATATCTTTAGCCTGAAGCCAGGTGACAAGGTGAAGATGAGTGGCCCTTATGGTGAGTTCCATCCTATCTTCGACTCTAAACGTGAGATGATTTGGGTAGGTGGTGGCGCCGGTATGGCTCCTCTGCGTGCACAGATTATGCACATGTGTAAGACGTTGAAGACCAAGGATCGTGAGATGCACTATTTCTATGGCGCACGTGCGTTGAACGAGGTATTCTATCTCGACGACTTCTTGGGCTTGGAGAAGGAGTTCCCGAACTTCCACTTCCACTTGGCACTCGACCGTCCAGATCCTGCTGCCGATGCTGCTGGTGTAAAATACACAGCTGGTTTCGTTCATCAGGTGATGTACAACGACTATCTGAAAGACCACGAGGCTCCAGAGGATATCGAGTATTACATGTGCGGTCCTGGTCCTATGTCAAAGGCTGTAGAAGGTCTGCTCTACGATTTGGGCGTACCTGCACAGAATTTGATGTTCGATAACTTCGCATAAGGTTATCTTACACCATATATATAAATATCCCCCGTTTTTCAGCGGGGGATATTTGTTTTATTTTGTCAGCCACCAGTCAATTAATTTTCGGGCTATACTCATCTTTTGCGGAATATGCGGTAGATTCTCTCGTTTGTAGAAGGCACCAGCCGTCAGCTCGTCTTCCTGCAATTTGATGTTGCCACTATCATATTCTGCTGTGAAGCCTACCATCAAACCACTGGGGTAGGGCCATGTCTGACTACCAAAATATTGTAGGTTCTTGATGGTAAGTCCTGTCTCTTCCATCACCTCTCGACGCACACACTGTTCCAGGTTTTCGCCAGCCTCCAAGAAGCCAGCCACTAATCCATAATAGTCACGCTTGAAAGCACGATTGTGTACTAACAGTATCTCGTCACCTTTCTGTATCAATACAATGATGGCAGTGGCAATAGGAGGGTACATCTCCAATCCGCATTGTGGACACTTCTTCATGATGGGCGTTTCCTGTACGGTAGGCACCCCACAGGTAGGGCAAAAGCGACTGTGTTTATCCCAGTAGAGAATCTGTGCAGCCTTGCCTCCACAGAGATAATCCTCTAAAGGTATGTAGTTGAAAGAATCTCTTAATCCGACCAGTGTCCAATGGCATGCCTCTCCGTTTGCTTCGCAACCACCTTCTTTTACTGATTGGAGGAGTTTTGTAGGTCCCTCATCTATTTCGTATGTCTTCACCTTCACGCCATCATTCATCGTCACCTCATGCACTTGGTGCCCATCAGGCACAGGCACTGGAGGCTCATTGCCCTCTGGTACCTGCAAAGCATCGCCTTGCTGCAGTAAAAGCAGTTGACCATTATAGAATACAAACCATTTCATCTGCTGATTCTCCGTTTGTTCAAGGCTGCCCAGTAACGTTGTGCATTGTTCAGATGTTCGCGATAGGTAGCTGCAAAGTTGTGCGTACCAGAGAAATCTTCCTTGGCACACATATAGAGATAATTATGATGCGCATAGTTCAGTACGGCATCCAAACCCACTACCGAAGGAATACGTATAGGGCCAGGAGGCAGTCCTTTGTAAAGGTACGTATTGTAAGGCGACTCCACGCTCAAATCAGAGTTGAGGATACGGCGGATGCCAAACTCTTGCAAAGCAAACTTGATAGTAGGGTCGGCTTGCAAAGGCATGCCGATGCGCAGGCGGTTGTAGTATAAACCAGCCACCGATGGCTTCTCTGGATTATTGTTGGTCTCTTCCTCCACAATCGAGGCAAGGGTGGCCACTTCGTTCTCTGTCAGTCCCATCTCTTTGGCTTTAGCCTGACGACTGCTGTTCCAGAAACGCTTATGCTCTGTCTGCATACGCTCGAAGAACTCATCTACCGAAATATCCCAATACATCTCGTAGGTCTCGGGAATGAACAACGCAGGCATCGTCTCTTTGGTGTAGCCCATCTTGGTTTGGAAAGCAGAGTCATACATCAGTGTGGCAATTTCCACAGAGTCAATCATCAATTGCCGACCCACCTGACCAGCCAGCCTCCTCATAGTACGAGCACTGTTGATGGTGATGTTCATGGGTGTCTGATAGCCTCGCCAGATACGGCTGAACACATGATAGACACTTTCGCCGTTGCGTATCTCGTAACGCCCTGTGCTGATGCTCTCAGGATAGTGACGATACTCACTCATCCACTTGAAACCATGAAAATCCTTCACGTTGCCCACCTCTTGCACCTTGACATATACCGAGTCGGCAGTATCGTCACGATCAATATAAACGTAGGCGGTTTGCTGGGGGAAGAATTGCGGCGCCATGAAGAAATAATAGAAAGCACCACCGATGACACAAGCCACCAGTACTAAGGCAATGAAAATGCCAATTAGAATGTGTATGGTGCGTTTCTTCATGTGAGTTTGAGCCACTTGCCAGACTTGAACTGGCGACCTACGCGTTACGAATGCGTTGCTCTACCGACTGAGCTAAAGTGGCAATGCATAAGCAATTATTGCTTTTGCGATTGCAAAGGTACATCTTTATTTGGATTGAAAAAAAGATTTGCTGTTTTTTTTCTAATAGATTCTGCTTTTTAGCTTTGTTGACAAGTCAATCTTTTTTTGACTTGAAATCCTTAGGCGTACACCCCACATGGTTCCGGAAAAAGCGGGTAAAATGTTGCGGATGCTGAAACCCTAGTTCATAGGCAGTTTCCTTAATGCTGGAGTTAGGTAAAAGTAATTTATGTTTGGCTAGGTCTAAGATGTATGTTGTGATGTATTCTTGAGCTCCAGTGCCAGTCGATTTCTTTATCAAATCACTGAAATACTTGGTAGTGTATCCTGATTTGCCAGCAAAGTATTCCACAGAAGGAAGGCCTTGCTCTTGAGACAGATGTTGAGAAAAGTAATCATGCAACTGGATCTCAAATGAACTAAGAACTTCCTTGTTGAGCGGACTACGCATCTGGAACTGGCGGTCATACAACCTAAGAAGATACTCTAAAAGCAATTCAAGATTTATACGTATCAGGTTGAGACTGTAAGGGTCTATGGGTTGGTTTATTTCTTTTTTGATACGGTCTGTGGTTGCAATGAAAAACTGCTTTTCTTCTTCTGATACTAATAGCGCTTCATTAATGCCGTAATAGAAAAAGGGATACCTGGTCACCATTTTCTTACCTAATTCCGAGCCACGTATTAAATCGGGATGAAACAATAGACAGATGGAGTTGGGAACCTCATCTTCTTTTAGATTAATCTGTACCACTTGACCAGGTGCAAAGCAGAATACTGAGCCGTTGCAATAATCATATTTAGTTCGGCCATAAAGAATATCTCCGCAATATTTATTCTTTAGTTTGATAATGTAGAAACCTAATTTGAACTGACCGTTCTCACATTGTTTGGCATCATTGAAATCGACAACGTCAACCAATGGATTACCGCTATCAAAACCAAATCTAGCATTATATTCTTCAATGGTATTTAGAATTTCCATATTACAATGAATCACAGAATAAGTGTTGTCAAGATTAAAAAAACTAAAAAACGGTTTCAGCTGCGGCATGATAAGTTTTTTGGGTATTTTAATCCGTAGCAAAGGTAATGTTTTTTTTGTGCAAATTATCTACATTTGCAAAAATAAATGTCAAAATTGAAGAATTATGGAGAAACACAAAATCTCGAGAAGAAATGCCCTTAGAATGTTGGGTGCTATGTGTGCAGGTTCTGTATTGTCATCTTGCACAGGTACTAAGGTTAATACAGAAGAACCTCAAGAGAAATATAAACGCTTGATTTTCTTCTTTTCCGCTACTGGTAATAGTCTGTACATTGCAAAAGAGCTGAGTGGCGCGGAAGGCACTCTTAAAAGCATTGCTCAAGAAATTCACAATGAGCATCCTGTTTATGAAGCAGAGGAAATAGGTATCGTATGTCCTATCTATTGCTTTATCCCACCTACCATCGTGCAGGAGTTTTTTGCCCGTTCCACCTTCAAAGCTAACTATCTTTTCTGCGTCGGCACATATGGAGCCAATTCTACCATATTCCCGGAATATGTTGCCCAAATGGCAAAGGATAAAGGACTTGAAATGAATTACATCAATACCATCAAAATGGTAGATACCTATCTACCGTATTATGATATGGAATTACAAAAAGCAGAAGACAAGCAGATACCTGAAAACCTGGCTGCAATAAAGGATTCTGTCAATAGTAGGGAAAACTTTATCCGTCCTGTTTCCGAACAAGAGAAGATGTTTTGCGAAGGCTATTATCGCTTCTCGGGGCGTGACCGAGTAAAACCTACTTTTACACGATCAGAAAAAATAGTTTTTTCAACAGATGATTGTATCGGTTGTGGTATCTGTAACTCAGTATGTCCGCATGGCTCTTGGAAGATAGTTAATGGAAAGAGTGTGGCAGAGGGTGATTGTGAGAACTGCCTGGCTTGTGTGCACAACTGTCCTACCAAATCCATCTCCATCATACCTACACCACCAGAGCCAGAGGAACCCAACCGGAATTCAAGGTATCGCAATCCGAATGTGAGGGTGGGAGAAATTATCTTGGCTAACAGTCAAGTGAATTATAATGCATAAATGTTCAATGTCAGCAGTCTTTTCGATTGCTGACATTATAAATATTATAAAAATAGAAAGATGAAAGGAATAATGAGAAGTGTTGTTGTGACCGCACTGTTGGCTTTCTGTTGCATAGAAGTATTTGCTCAGCCAATGATGAGACCGCAAGGCCCACTAAATGAGTTCTCTGCTCTGGAAGGCACTTCAGCCTTACAGTATAACCTGCCAATGGAAAGGAATATTGAGTCACGTGCTGGCTATGGCCCTGCTTTTTATATCTTCCCTGACCAGAAGTTAGATGAAAAGTCGGCTTTGGTCTTGGCAAAAGAGCTCAATATAATTGAGATTGCTGCTAAGTACGGCGGTAGGATCAGTGTGGTGAATCCTTCTGGTGCAAAGTGGCAGGCTTCTGATGTGCAAGCTTTCCATGACTTGATAGGAAGAGGTGGTCCTGCTACCAATATTAAGGTAATAGGCATAGGCAATGGTGCTACATTCGTAAACCAATACTTGGCTGCAACAGACTTGACTGGTGCTATTGCAGGCATCGTTTCAATCAATGGTGCTCCTGGTAAGATATGCAAACTTCCTGTTCCCGCCTACATTGGCGG
This sequence comes from uncultured Bacteroidales bacterium, assembly GCA_902779085.1. Taxonomy (GTDB): domain Bacteria; phylum Bacteroidota; class Bacteroidia; order Bacteroidales; family Bacteroidaceae; genus Bacteroides. Next base: position 352,471 of record CACYZY010000001.1, read on the forward strand.
CAAGAATGCAGTTAAAGTGGCTAAGCCTTACCAAACTGCCAGTGATGCAGCTCCTGCCGATCCATTGCAGCAAGTTGTAGTAAATCCAGATGCTAAAGCTTCTATAGCAGCTTTGTTTGCTGATGCTTGGGACAAGGTGTTGAGTGCTAACTATCGCTATAACAACTTATATCGTACCTTCTATATGAGTCGTGGCATTGATAATCCAGAGGGCGTTAAGACTTTCGAATTGGTGTCTATGCCAATGTTCGACAAGTTAGGCATCCAGCGTAATGTAGTAGAGCATCCTGTGGTGGATACAAATGCTGCTGGTAATGTTGAGAACCCTAATAAATACCTTTGGTATGAATATCTGCCTAAGCAAGCTCGTGAGGCAGCTCCTGGCACGGTGCCACTGGTAGTGATTCTGCATGGTCACGGCAATGATCCTCGTACTCAAAGTGAAACTTCTGGTTTTGTGGAACTTGCTGCTGAAGAGGGATTCATGGTGGTTGAAATGGAGTGGCAGGGCAGTAATGGCTATATTGCTATGGGCTTGGATGGCATTGAGGCCGTAATCAGCGTATTGCGTGAGAAATATCCACAGATTGATGGTTCTCGCATTTATTGTGAAGGTTTGTCGGCTGGCGCTATGACCAGCAATATGCTGGGTGTACGCAAGTCGCATTTATTTGCAGCTGTAGCTGGTCACTCTGGTGGTATTTTCTCTGGCAACGGTTTAGGCTATTATGGTTATGGTAGCGAACCTTTGATGAACGAGGCCATTCAGAAACGCGGCGCTGTAGAGATTGGCTATTGCAATGTCGTTGGCACACACGATGATGTGATTCGCTTCTTTACATCAGACAACTGGAGAGGTAATCCTTATCTAAATGTTTGGCAGATTTACCAGACTATCAATGGTATGGAGGTAGTGGAAAACTTGGATTTTAATGTTGATAAAACTTTCGGTTTTCAATTACAGGATCGTCAGCAGATACATACAGGTAAGAGTGAGGACATCACCATGGAGTTCGGTCAGTTGTACAAGAATGGCAAGCCGATGATTCGTCTCATTGTCATCAATAACTATGGCCACTGGAACTTCAAGCCAGCAGCTCGTCTTATGTGGGATTTCTTCCGCCATTTCTCACGTGACACTCAGACCAAGAAGCTGAATTATAATGAATAATACATTTTGGAAGAGGGCGTTTATGTCGAATTGTCCTCTTCTTTTTTCTATCATTCTTGTTCTTAAATACAAAACAATGAAGAGGCTATTTACTTTGCTTTGCTTATGCCTGCTTTCATGGATTACAGTCTGTGCACAGATGGGTACACCAGTCATCATTCCTTTGTGGCCTAATGGAGCGCCCAACGACAACCATCTTACTGGTGATGAAGGGCATCCAGACCCTAGAAGTGTCAACAATGTTTCTAAGCCTGAGTTGTGGGTTTACCCTGCATTCAGACCAAATGGTACTGTCATCATCGCTTGTCCTGGTGGCGGATATGTCTATTTGGAGATAGAAAAAGAAGGCACTGCATTGGCACCATGGTTCAACTACATAGGCGTGACGCTCGCTGTGCTGAAATATCGTATGCCGAACGGCCATTTTGAGACTTCTTTGAGCGATGTGCAGGAGGCAATCAAGATTATGCGTCAGCATACCGAAGACTGGAAGGTGAATCCAAACAAGGTGGGAGTCATGGGGTGTTCTGCTGGTGGTAACCTGGCTTGTGAAGCTGCTGTACAGTTTACGGGCCCAGAAAATAGACCTGATTTCCAGATACTGCTCTATCCCTCCACCATACCTAATAGCTATATGAACAATGAGATGCATGGAGCTAATGCCACGCAGGAAATGATAGACAAATACACCATACTTAAAAATGTCAAGTCTAACACTCCTCGCGCTTTTATAGCTTGCAGTGCCGACGACCCTATCGTGTCGTTTGAAGATAGTATTCAATATTTTCGCGTGTTACAACAGAACCGCATTCCATCAGTGTTGCATATTTATCCTACTGGTGGTCACGGATGGTGCGAAGGTCCTTGGTTTCATTACGCCCGAGAGTGGAAAGCCGAATTAGAAAGATGGCTGCTAGAAGAATAAATGAATGCTCTCACCGTTAGCTAAACTGACTAAGGTGAGAGCATTTAAAACTTAATAAGTGATAAATCTACTATTTAACACTGTCAATTCTGTTCTGATAGAATTTTCGGAAATCACTCCACTTATAATAAGGGAACATATTTGTTGGCACAGGCAGCTTTGCCTCATCGCCATTCAGCAGGCACTTCACCAGCACTTCATCGCTGCTCTTCTTGCCACGATAAAACACCAACTGGATGTTGGATGCCTTGCAAGTCTCCCAATTCTGGTAAATGTTTTTCACCTCGTAGGGGTCTTCAGGGTCGAGGTCTGCACCGTTGATGCCCATCAGTACGGTCAGCGGACCAATGCAGGTATCATGTCCGAAGCGCAAGTCCGATATATGGTCGCTGGTGCCGTTAATAACAGCATCAGCTTTCTTGAGTATATCCTCCAAAATAGGAATCATGTTATACTGACCAGAGAACACCCATGAGTAAGAGCCCAGGTTAGATGCCTCCCAACGGTCCACTATTTCCTGGTCAGTTACAATGTTGCCCATCATGCCTTCATGGAAGATGCTGGGTAATGTGGTGTAAAGATTGATGAGGCTATTGCCCAATGTCTCAGGTTTACCAGGCAAGCCCTCGGTGCTGGTAAAAACCCTTTGCACCACCTTGCTGCTCAGGCTGTTGTCACTTTGGAACTTGTCACGATTGCTCTCGTAACGAGGCTTGTTAGGTCTTGGGAAATTATGCTTTACAGGGTTCTGACTGTCAGTAGGCACCACCCCATCGAGGGTAAATCGTGACGATTGCTCACGTATCTCTATTTTGGGGTTGCACTGCACCAGCTCCTGACAGAAAGCAGCCATACTGATGACGCAACGACCCGACAAAGACGAAATAGCCAGTACGTTGCCCCCTTTTTTGAACACTTCGGGGAAGTTGTTATACATGGTACGCGCAATAAACTGATGCTGGTCCCAACCTAGCTGTGTTAGCTCACTTACACCCGTCATCAGTTCCTGCTTGGCCGTCATAAACTTGTTATAGAAGCTTTCGCCCTCTGCAGTAAGCTGGTGTTTGTTGTGGGCAGTAGTCATCAGCGTGTCAAGGTCTTTGTATAGCTGGTCGCTCCAGTAATATCGAGAGCCGTGACGGGCATAGTGACTGATGTAGAATGGTTTGTATCCTTTTGGTGTTTTGGTCAACTTGCTCACCTTCATCTCGTAGGGGTAGTCGTTGCCATAAGCCTTTTTCGGATCAGCCTTGAGCTTGTCAAATGCAGCATTGCTTTGCGCCCAGGTCATCATGGTGATAAACACTAAAAGTAAGGTTGAAACAAATCTTTTCATGGTTGACATTTTATTAATAATTGCCTGTAAAGGTAAGAAGAATATTTTGAAATAGTTGTCCTTTGAATTAGTTTTTTCTACTACGGGAGGAAGGCCTCTTTACTACGGGAAGACCGACCGTCCTCCCGTAGTAGACGGAATATCTGCTATTGGGTGTTGCAATATAGACTATTACCATGACTAAAGTTTGCTATCACCCAAGGGAAAGCTTGCTATCAGTTACTGCAATATCTGCTTTGGGTCGTTGCAGTATCTCCTATGGGGGTATAGGAGATACTGCGATGAGTGTTAGGAGATACTACGTCGGGTGATAGGAGCTACTGCGTCGACCTGTAGTAATGTCTTCTTTCTCTAGGAGTTGAAGATGCCGTTACAATTCCGATTCTCTTCGCTATATTGCTTGATTGAGATATCTTATGAAAATTAGAAACTATTACGAATCAGTTGGGCTGTAAAAAAGAACTCCAATATCTTTATTGAATAATTGGGTTTTCTATAATATATTTGTACCTTTGAACACGAATTTGAGGTGATATATGAATACTGCAAAGGAGATAATCAGGTATATGGAGTCGTTGCGGAATGATAAGCAACGAGAGGTGCTGATGGGATTCTTCAAGACAGGAGAGGGAGAGTATGGCGAAGGTGATGAGTTCTTGGGATTGAAAGTGCCACAAACCAGAGAGGTAGTTAAGGAGGTTTGGAAGGGCTTCCCATTAAGCGAAGTTCCTGAGTTGCTGATGAACAAATGGCACGAGGTGAGGCTTTGTGGTCTGCTGATTCTCGTAGCTAAATTCGAACAATTGGCGACCAAACGGTTGGAAAACGATGAGACCGCCATCAAAGGACGTGATGAAATCCTGACAATGTATCTACAATATGCCAATCAAGCCAACAATTGGGACTTGGTGGATTTATCAGTGCCCAAGATCTTAGGTCGTTGGTTGCTGTTGCCCACTCATCTTGGAGATAAAAACTACAAGTTGAAGGTGGTTGACGAATTGGCAGATAGTGATAACTTGTGGCGACAACGTATGAGTATGGTCTGCTCTTGGCAAACCTCACAGGCTGGCAATCCTTCGTGGTGCCTGCGCTATGCAGAAAAACACCTGCACCATCCGCACGACCTGATGCACAAGGCCGTAGGGTGGATGTTGCGTGAGATGGGCAAGCGTGTAAGCATGGAATTACTGCGAGAGTTCCTGCGCCAACATGCACAAGAGATGCCACGCACAACGCTCCGCTACGCCATCGAGAAGATGGACGAAGCAGAGCGTAAGGAATGGATGAAAAACTGAAAGCTGTTATTTTGCCAATATTTGGTCGGCATGTTCCTTGGTCTTCACCTGCTTGCCGGCAAAAATCTGTTCAATGATGCCTTCTTCGTTGATGATAAAGGTGGTGCGGATGGTACCCATAGTCTTCTTACCATACATACTTTTCTCTCCCCATGCTCCCATTGCTTCCAAAAGCGTATGGTCAACATCGGCTATCAGAGGGAAAGGAAGTTCGTATTTTTCCTTGAACTTTACATGGGAGGCAGCTGAGTCCTTGCTCACGCCTACCACCTCATAGCCTGCCCCTTGCAAATCATTGTAACGGTCGCGTAAACTGCAGGCTTCTGCTGTACAACCACTGGTGTTGTCTTTGGGATAAAAATAGAGCACCAATTTGCGCCCACGGTAATCACTCAGACGGATATCTCTTCCTTGTTCGTCTTTGCCCAGTATCTCAGGGGCCTTGTCTCCAATGTTCATAACCAATGTTTTTTAGTTGATATTTCTGCAAAGATAATAATTATCCTGTCATCGGCACAGAGATTGTTGCGTTTTTCGTATCTTTGATGCCATGATATCGTATCTGAACATAGAGAACATACGGCGTAGCACTAATGAGGTGGAGTATCATCCCTTACAGCCGTTCTTGCCAGAAAACGCCAAAGTGCTCTTCTTGGGCAGTTTCCCGCCTCAACGAAAGCGGTGGTGTATGGATTTTTACTATCCTAATTTCATCAATGACCACTGGAGAATTGAGGGAGCGGTGTTTTTCGGCGACCCTCATCACTTCGTGGATGAGGCAGCCAAATGTTTTAAGTTAGATGCGATAGTGGAGTTCTGTCAAGAGAAAGGCATTGCCTTTTTCGACACATCTACGGCTGTGAGGCGACTGAAGGACAATGCTGCCGACAAGTTCCTTGAAGTGGTAGTACCTACAGATATTCGTGCATTGGTGGCCAGGCTGCCACATCTACGAGCTATTGTCACCACTGGTGAGAAAGCTACTGAGACCATTTGCTTACATCTTCAAATCACTGAAATTCCACGTGTGAATGCCTTTGCTCCTATTCCTACACTGAAAAATGCAGATGGTGACCAGCTGGTGCTTTATCGTCTTCCTTCTTCCTCAAGGGCCTATCCATTGTCATTCTCCCAAAAAGTGGAAGCCTATCGGGCGATGTTTGAACACTTTTCTTTATAGAAAGAATAATATAAACGAAAGGAAATTATATATGGACTATCTACCAAATGATCCGGCAATGCTGGTTTCGAGCGTAAACATGTTGCTTAGAGACGATGAATTTGACAATTTAGAAAGTCTTTGTTCTTATTACGGCAAGGATGCTGATGAACTGAAAGTCTATTTATTGCAAAATGGCTATGAATACAGCGAAGAGCAAAAGCAGTTTAGACCAGTAGGATTTGATAAATGACTCATGGTTAGCAATTCTGAATATTGCTTTTAGCAGATAGGCAGTAAACAGATTAAAACAAAAAAGATAGCCTTGTGAGCTATCTTTCTTGCGGTGCGTACGAGACTCGAACTCGTGACCCCGTGCGTGACAGGCACGTATTCTAACCAACTGAACTAACGCACCAATTTGGTTTTGCGGTTGCAAAGGTATGTATTATATTTGGATTGTGCAAATAATTTTGCTATTTTTGTTGCCGATTTTTTAACTAAAAGATAAAAAAGAATGAAAGCAGTCATCATAGACTATAACGCTGGCAATATACGTTCGGTTGAAAATGCTTTGAAAAGGCTGGGTGTAGAGCCTGTCATTACTGCTGACAAGCGACAGATTTGCCAAGCTGACAAAGTGATCTTCCCTGGGGTGGGAGAGGCTGCTACCACCATGAGCTTTTTAAGGGAACGTGGTCTTGACTTGCTGATTAAGAGTCTTACACAGCCAGTGTTGGGTATTTGTCTGGGTATGCAGCTGATGTGCCGCTATTCAGAAGAGGGTGATACCCAATGTTTAGGTATCTTTGACACCGAGGTGAAACGATTTATCAATCAACGTCATGAGGACAAAGTACCGCACATGGGCTGGAATACTTTATATAATATTAAGGGCGAACTACTGAAAGGATTGCCAGCTAACCCTTATGTGTATTTCGTTCACAGCTACTATGTGCCTGTAGGCGATTATACCATTGCTACTACTGACTATATCCAACCTTTCAGTTCAGCTATTCAGAAAGATAATTTTTATGCCACTCAGTTCCATCCTGAAAAGAGTGGTTCTATAGGTGAGCAGATTCTTAAAAACTTCTTGTTTGAGATATGATTGAACTGATACCAGCTATAGATATTATTGAAGGCAAATGCGTGAGACTCTCGCAAGGCGACTATGATAAGGTGAAGGAATACAGTGCTTCGCCTGTAGATGTAGCCAAGGAGATGGAGGATCATGGTATTACACGCCTGCATGTGGTGGATTTAGATGGTGCAAAGTCAAAGCATGTGGTGAATTGGCGCACGCTGGAGCAGATTGCCAATGCCACCAGTCTGGTAATAGATTTTGGCGGTGGGGTGAAGACCGATGACGACCTGCGTATTGTGTTCGACTGTGGTGCAAAGATGGTGACGGGTGGCAGTATAGCCGTAAAAGAGCCTGATACTTTCAAAAGCTGGCTGATGAAATATGGTGCTGAGAAGATTATCTTAGGTGCCGATGTTAAAGAAGGAAAGGTGGCTGTAAGTGGATGGCTGGAAGACAGCGATAACGAACTGATGGCATTTCTGGAACATTATACTCAGCAAGGTGTGCAGAAGGTAATTTGTACAGAAATCAGTCGTGATGGCATGTTGCAGGGACCTGACATCTCTTTATACAAAGATATTTTGGCACAACATCCCAACCTGTATCTTATTGCCAGTGGTGGTGTGAGTAGTATGGCAGATATTGAGGCATTGGCTGAAGCAAGTGTTCCTGGTGTTATTTTCGGCAAGGCACTCTATGAGGGGAGGATCTCTTGGAAAGATATAGAGAGGTTTGTTTTAAATAAGTAACAGAGACTCTGATTGTTATTTTTTTCTATTTTCAATTAGTATGTTAGCTAAACGAATCATACCTTGTTTGGATATCAAAGACGGTCAGACCGTTAAGGGTACTAATTTTGTAAATTTGCGTCAGGCAGGAGATCCTGTGGAACTGGCTCGCGCTTACAGTGAGCAAGGTGCCGACGAACTGGTGTTCCTGGATATAACAGCCAGTTTTGAGGGGCGTAAGACCTTTACAGAATTGGTGAAGCGTATTGCTGAAAATATCAGCATACCATTCACTGTAGGTGGGGGCATTCACGAGTTGAGTGACGTGGACAGGTTGCTTGGTGCCGGGGCCGACAAAATTTCCATCAATTCGGCAGCCATTAAAAAACCAGGATTGATTGATGAGATAGCACGCAATTTTGGTTCTCAGGTGTGTGTGCTAGCTATAGATGCCAAGCAGACCGAGAAGGGATGGTGGTGCTACCTCAATGGAGGTAGGGTAGAGACAGACAAAGAGTTGTTTAGTTGGGCAAAAGAAGGTGAACAACGAGGGGCTGGAGAGATTCTTTTTACTAGTATGAACCACGATGGAGTGCGTGAAGGCTATGCCAACGAGGCGTTGGCAAAGCTCAGCGCCGACTTATCGATACCTGTCATTGCATCGGGTGGAGCAGGTAAAAAGGAGCATTTTCGTGATGTTTTTACTAGAGGAAAAGCTGATGCTGCACTGGCAGCTGGCGTTTTTCACTTCGGAGATATACGAATTTCCGAATTAAAGTCTTATCTTTGCAACGAAAATATTACAATTAGAAGGTAAAAGATGTTAGATTTTAACAAAATGAACGGGCTCGTGCCTGCCATTATACAGGATGCTGAGACAGCGAAGGTGCTGATGCTCGGATATATGAACGAAGAAGCTTATAGAAAGACCTTAGAAACAGGACTTGTTACTTTCTATAGCCGTACACGTCAGCGTTTGTGGACCAAAGGAGAAGAGAGTGGCAATTGTCTTGATGTGGTTTCTATCAAAGAGGATTGCGATCATGATACTTTATTGATACAAGTTCATCCAAGAGGTCCTGTGTGCCATACGGGCACCGATACCTGCTGGGGAGAAGAAAACCGTGAACCAGTGATGTTTCTCAAAGAGTTGCAGGCGTTCATACAGAAGCGTCATGAGGAGATGCCAGAAGGATCTTATACCACCAGTTTGTTCCAAAGTGGTATCAACAAGATGGCGCAAAAGGTAGGTGAGGAGGCTGTTGAAACAATTATTGAGGCTGCTAACGGTACCAATGAACGTTTGATATATGAAGGTTCTGACTTGTTATATCACCTGATTGTGATGCTGACTGCCAAGGGATTGAGTATTGAGGATTTGGCCCGTGAGTTGGAAGAACGTCATAAACCAAATTGGAAGAAGCATTGATATAGATTGACCATTGAAAGATGGGTGAGGTATTGATTAAATATAAAGGAGTTAGGGTAAGTCAGGATTATGACACTGTGCTGCGAGGGGTAGACCTTGAACTAAGTAGGGGTTCTTTCGTTTATCTGATAGGTAAGGTGGGGGCAGGTAAGTCGAGTTTACTGAAAACCATGTATGGCGAACTGGATATTACCGATGGCGAAGCTGAGGTGTTGGGCTATAACATGCGTAAACTGAAACAGAAACATGTGCCTAAGCTGAGACGCCGTTTGGGTATCGTGTTCCAAGATTTCCAACTGCTCACCGACCGTTCGGTATATGACAACTTAAAGTTTGTGCTGAGAGCAACAGGTTGGCATGACAAGAAGGAGATAGACAATCGTATTAAAGCTGTGTTGAATCTGGTTGGGATGGAGGACAAAGAGGGAAAGTTACCTAACGAACTTTCTGGTGGCGAGCAGCAGCGCGTGGTAATAGCTAGGGCTGTGCTAAATTCACCTGATATTATCATGGCTGATGAACCTACGGGTAATTTGGATGCTGAAACAGGGCGAGCCATTACAAAACTTCTTCATGACTTGAGCGATACTGGCTCGCTGGTGATAATGACTACCCATAACCTTCAACTGCTTCGTGAGTTCCCAGGTGAAGTCTATCGTTGTGAGGATCAGAAATTGGTAAAGGAAGAATAAAGAACAATTAATTATAATAGAAAATGAAAGTATTAAAGTTTGGAGGTACTTCAGTAGGCACAGCTCAGCGCATGAAGGATGTGGCTAAGCTGATCACTGACGGTGAATGTAAGATTGTGGTTTTGTCCGCCATGTCGGGTACCACAAACACATTGGTGGAAATATCGGATTATCTTTACAAGAAGAATCCCGATGGCGCCAATGAAGTGATTAACAAACTGGAAAGCAAATACGAGCGTCATATCGACGAGCTCTATTCAACGCCAGAGTTCAAGCAGAAGGGGCTGGAAGTCATCAAGTCACACTTCGACGAGATACGCTCTTATACCAAAGACCTTTTTACATTGTATGAAGAAAGGTTGATACTTTCTCATGGCGAGTTGATTTCTACTGCCATGATGAATCTTTATTTGCAAGAGAAAGGTGTGAAGTCTGTGTTGTTGAATGCACTTGATTTTATGCGTATGGATAAGAACGCAGAGCCAGATCCTGTGTATATCAAGGAGAAACTGCAGGCACAACTTGATTTGCATGCTGGTGCTGATCTTTATATCACCCAAGGCTTTATCTGCCGTAACTCTTATGGTGAGGTTGATAACTTGCAACGTGGCGGCAGTGACTATACGGCTTCATTGCTGGGTGCAGCTATCAATGCTGAGGAAATACAGATATGGACCGACATCGATGGCATGCACAACAACGATCCTCGTGTAGTGGATAAAACCGATCCTGTGCCAATGCTGCACTTCGAGGAAGCTGCTGAGTTGGCTTATTTCGGTGCCAAGATTCTGCACCCTACCTGTATCCAACCTGCAAAATATGCCAATATCCCTGTTCGTTTGCTGAACACGATGGAACCCACTGCACCTGGTACTTTAATATCTAACAAGACTAAACGTGATACAATCAAAGCTGTGGCTGCTAAGGATAATATCACTGCTATCAAGATAAAGTCGAGCCGTATGTTGCTGGCCTACGGTTTCCTGCGCAAAGTTTTCGAGATCTTCGAGAGCTACCAAACAAGTATTGATATGATTTGTACCTCTGAGGTAGGTGTGTCCGTGACCATAGACAATACCAAGCACTTGAACGAGATACTGGAGGATTTGCGTAAGTATGGTACTGTAACAGTAGATAAAGACATGTGCATTGTCTGCATCGTGGGTGATCTTGAATGGGAGAACATTGGCTTTGAGGCATTGGCAGTTGATGCCCTGCATGACATACCAGTACGAATGATTTCGTATGGTGGCAGCAACTACAACATTTCTCTCTTGATTCGTCAATGTGACAAGAAGAAAGCGTTACAGCAACTCAGTGATAAGCTGTTTAATGGTAAATAAATAATATTCCCCCGCCCCTTAGGACGGGGGAGTTGTTAATAAATACAACTAAATGAAAGGACAATTCCCTATTGATAAGTTTGGTACTTTGCAGACGCCATTCTATTATTATGATACTCGTATCTTGCGTCAAACCTTGGAGGCGATTCGACAGGAGGTGGGTAAGATAGAAAATGCTGTGGTGCATTATGCTATAAAGGCCAATGCCAATCCTCAGGTGTTGCGTACCATTCGTGAATATGGGTTAGGTGCAGATTGCGTAAGTGGAGGCGAAATCAAAGCAGCTTTGCAAGCAGGTTTCTCCCCTGATAAGATTGTGTTTGCTGGTGTTGGCAAGGCAGATTGGGAAATCAATCTTGGATTAGATCACGGCATCTTCTGTTTTAATGTGGAATCAATTCCTGAACTGGAGATCATCAATGATTTGGCTGCAGCAAAAGGGGTAGTGGCAAAAGTTGAATTTCGTGTGAATCCCGATGTGAAAGCTCATACCCATGCCAATATTACTACGGGCATGGCAGAGAATAAGTTTGGTATAGCTTTAGGTGATATTGAGTATGTGATAGAACTGGCTTCACATATGCAAAATGTAAAGTTTATCGGTTTGCATTTCCATATTGGTTCACAGATATTAGATATGGGAGACTTTGCTGCACTCTGTAACCGAGTGAATGAACTGCAGATTCAATTTGAGCAACATCATATCAAGATAGATAATATCAATGTGGGTGGCGGACTGGGTGTTGACTATCAGCATCCAAACCGGCAAGCTATTCCTGATTTCCGGGAGTATTTCAAGACCATCAACACACTTATTAAACGTCGTGAAGGTCAGGTATTGCATTTCGAACCGGGTCGCTCAGTAGTGGCACAATGTGGGAGCCTTATCTCTAAAGTGCTGTATGTTAAACAAGGTACTAACAAGCAGTTTGCCATTCTAGATGCTGGTATGACGGATCTCATCCGTCCTGCCCTCTATCAGGCTTATCATAAGATAGAGAACATTACCTCTGAGTTGCCAATTGAAACATATGATGTGGTAGGTCCTATCTGTGAGTCAAGTGATGTGTTTGGTAAGGCTGTTGATTTGAATAAAACGAGTCGAGGTGACTTGATTGCCATCCGTTCGGCAGGTGCCTATGGTGAGATTATGGCTTCGCAATATAATTGCAGAACTTTGCCCCATGGATATGTTACCGAAGATTTGTTTTAAAGTGTATAATACTTTTTATCCATAAAATATCCCCCGCTAACCAGCGGGGGATTGTTGTTTGTTAAATGTTATCAACTCTTAGCCTGCTTCATGGAAACTACGCCGTTGGGTAAGAGGGGATAGTCTGTTTATTTCAAAACACCCAACTCTTTGCCAACTTTGATAAATGCATTAATACATCTGTCTAAGTGCTCGCGTTCATGACCTGCAGAGAGCTGTACACGGATACGGGCTTCACCCTTAGGCACTACAGGATAGTAGAACCCTGTTACATAGATACCCTCTTCTTGCATCTTGGCAGCAAACACTTGTGAGAGCTTAGCATCATAAAGCATTACAGCACATATGGCACTTTGTGTTGGCTTGATGTCGAAGCCAGCTGCTAACATCTTATCGCGGAAATAGTTGACATTATCCACGAGTTTGTCGTGCAATGCATTGCTCTCCTTCAGTATTTTGAAAGTTTCAAGAGCGGCGCCTACGATGGCAGGAGCAACAGAGTTGGAGAATAGGTACGGACGGCTGCGCTGACGCAATAGGTCAATGATTTCCTTGCGACCTGTGGTAAAGCCACCCATAGCACCGCCAAAGGCCTTTCCCAAAGTGCCAGTGTAGATATCTACACGACCATAAGTCTTATACAATTCGCTTACGCCATGGCCAGTTGGCCCTACCACTCCAGCTGAATGTGACTCGTCCACCATTACCAAGGCATCATATTTCTCAGCTAAATCACAAATCTTGTCAAGAGGAGCCACATTGCCGTCCATCGAGAATACACCATCCGTGCAAATGATGCGGAAACGCTGTGCCTGTGCTTCTTGCAGACATTTCTCCAATTCTTCCATGTTTGCGTTGGCATAGCGATAGCGTTTAGCCTTACAGAGGCGTACACCGTCAATGATGCTGGCATGGTTCAGTGAGTCGCTGATAATGGCATCCTCGTTGGTAAACAACGGCTCGAACACTCCACCGTTGGCGTCAAAGCAAGCTGCATAGAGAATGGTATCTTCTGTGTGGAAATAATCGGCGATAGCAGCTTCTAATTCTTTGTGAATATCTTGTGTGCCACAAATGAAACGAACAGATGACATGCCGTAACCACGACGGTCCATCATCTTTTTGGCAGCCTCAATCAGTCTGGGATTGTCAGAGAGACCTAGGTAGTTGTTAGCACAAAAATTCAATACTTCCTGTCCTTTTACCGTGATGGCTGCACGCTGAGGACTTTCAATGAGTCGTTCTTCCTTGTAGAGTCCGGCTTCCCTTATCTCAGCCAGTGTCTGAGCGAGATGTTCTTTCATTTTTCCGTACATAGTATCAAATTGTTTAAGATTTAGTGTCAATGCTCAAATTCACCGCCAAATTAGCGAAAATATTTCAAATAATGATTATCTTTGTGCAACAAAATGTGATTAGACCTAAAAAACCTAAGATATGAAAAATATACTGGTCATTGGAGCTACTGGACAGATAGGCTCTGAGCTTACCATGGAATTGAGGAGTAGGTATGGCAACCATCATGTGGTGGCTGGATATATAAAAGGAGCTGAGCCCCAAGGGGTGTTGAAAGAGTCTGGTCCATCGGCTATTGCTGATGTTACCGATGCCGATGCTGTAGCCAAAGTGGTGAGGGACTACCAGATTGACACCATTTATAATTTAGCAGCTTTGCTGTCGGTGGTGGCTGAGAGGAATCCACGCTTAGCATGGAAAATAGGGGTTGATGGTTTGTGGAATGTATTAGAAGTGGCACGTGAGTACCATTGCGCAGTATTTACACCCAGTTCCATTGGTTCTTTTGGCCTTTCTACGCCCCATGTTATGACCCCACAGGACACCATACAACGTCCTAGTACGATTTATGGAGTGAGTAAGGTGACTACTGAGTTGCTGAGTGATTATTATTATATGAAATATGGAGTAGATACTAGGTCAGTGCGTTACCCGGGCATTATTTCGTATGTAACGCCTCCAGGGGGAGGTACTACCGACTATGCGGTGGATATCTACTATTATGCAGTGAGAGGAGAAAAGTTTGTGTGTCCCATCAAACAAGGCACTTTGATGGATATGATATATATGCCGGATGCACTGCATGCTTCCATTATGCTGATGGAGGCTGATCCAGCTAAACTTGTCCACCGCAATGCTTTTAATCTGGCTTCAATGAGTTTTGCACCTGAAACTATCTATGCGTCCATCAAGAAGCATATGCCACAGTTTGAGATGGAGTATCGGGTTGATCCATTGAAGCAGCACATTGCTGATAGTTGGCCCGACTGTATGGATGATAGCTGTGCACGTCAGGAATGGGGATGGCAACCTAAATATGATTTGGAAGCCATGACTACTGATATGTTAGAGAAATTGAGATTGAAATTCAATAACTAATATGGTGAAGTGTAACTGGAAATGGTATTGTTTACTTTCATTGATTTGCTTCCTCTTGTCATGTACAGGGAAAAAAGCACAGGTCAATGAAGAAGTACCATTGTTGCCCAGTGACACGGTGATGCCTATCAGTGAGCCTGAACAGGAGACTGAAACTGAAATAGTTGAGATTTCCACTAGAGTTGATGAGCTCTTTGACGATTTTATATGGAATTTTGCCTCCGATGAGCGTTTACAGCGACGCAGGGTAAGGTTCCCGTTACTTGTCATCAGTACTGAAGGAACTAAGCAAATTGAACGGAGCGATTGGCAATACGACCATCTGTTCTCTGACCAGTCTACCTATACATTGATGTTCGACAATGATTCTGACTTCGACCTGGAAGGTGATACCTCACTCAGTTCTGCTGAGGTAGAGTGGATTTATCTTGATTCCCAAATGAGGCAGCGTTATTTCTTTGAAAGGGATAATGGGGCTTGGATGCTCGATTCTATTTCTTTGATGCCGTTGGTACCCATTGATGATGAAAACGGTTTTGTCTCATTCTATAGCAGATTTGCCAACGATAGCATTTATCAATTAGACCATGTGACTAATCCTATAGAGTTTGTGACGCTGGATCCTGATGACGAGTTTTCTATATTAGAAACAACTTTGGGCATTAGTCAATGGTTTGCCTTCAAGCCTGAATTACCTACCGATAGACTGACGAATATCAACTACGGGCAAGCTAATGACGGTAGATCAAGAAGGAAGATATTGAAGGTGAATGGTTTCCAAGATGGCACCTCGATTATTTTATATTTCCGTAAGCGAGGAGGCGAATGGGAAATGTATAAGTTTGAAGATACTTCTATTTAAATTGATGACTGATAAATTAGTTCATAATACATTTGGCTTGAAGGTTACTGCTGCTCAAATACTTGAGTACCATAATGAAGATGAGCTTAAAAACTTCATTGCAGAAGGAAAGATAAAAACCCCCTTTCTGCATGTAGGTAGTGGCAGTAATTTGCTTTTTTTACAAGATCGTTATGAGGGGACGGTGCTGCACTCCCAAATCAAGGGTATAGAGGTGACATACGAGAACGATTCTGAAGTCTTTCTGCGTGTAGGCGCAGGTGAGGTGTGGGACGATTTTGTTGCCTTTTGCGTCGGGCATGGTTGGTATGGAGCAGAAAATCTGTCGCTCATTCCTGGAGAAGTGGGTGCCAGTGCCGTTCAGAACATAGGCGCTTATGGTGTTGAGGTGAAAGACTTGATTACTACTGTTGAGGCTATTGATATCAATGGACAGAAGCATGTGTTCCAGCAGATAGAATGTGAATATGCTTATCGCAATAGCATCTTCAAGCGTCCTGAGATGAAGGTGTTTTTTGTTACTTATGTCAACTTCAAACTCAGCAAGGTGGAACATTATAAGCTCGATTATGGTACCATCCGCAAAGAATTGGGTGATGCCACCTCAATTACACTGCCTTTGGTGCGTCAAACCATCATAAAGATTCGCCAGAGCAAGTTGCCTGATCCTAAAGTACTTGGCAATGCAGGCAGTTTCTTTACCAATCCTATTGTGAGCCGAGAGAAGTGGCAGAGCCTTTTGGCTCAGTATCCCAACATGCCGTATTATGAGGTTGATGAACAGCATGTAAAGATACCTGCAGGTTGGATGATAGAACAAACCGGATGGAAGGGCAAGTCATTAGGCAAAGCAGCTGTATATGACAAACAAGCTTTAATCTTGGTTAATATGGGTGGTGCTTCTGGGACAGATATTGTGGCCTTGTCAGATACGGTATGTCAAGATGTGGCTAAGCAGTTTGGCATTGATATCCATCCTGAGGTGAACTTTATAGAATAAACAATGAAAGTCAGGATTTTAGGTTCAGGAACATCTATGGGTGTACCCACGTTGGGCTGCGATTGCGAGGTGTGCAGGTCCACAGATCCTCGTGACAAGCGTCTGAGATGCTCTTCGCTGGTTTATACCGACGATGCCGTAATCCTGATTGATTGTGGTCCTGATTTCCGCCAGCAATATATGCAGGTGCATCCTTTCGTGGTGCCCGATGCTATCTTAATAACTCATGAACACTCCGATCATGTAGGTGGTTTGGACGATCTACGTCCTAGCAATGTATTTGGTGTTATCAATGTATATACCGAGGGCTATACAGCTCACGACCTTCGTGAACGTTTACCATATTGCTTTACGCAGAAAAAATATCCAGGAGTGCCTGGTATCACTCTTAATGAGGTGCAACCTTTGCGGCCATTCAAGGTGAAGAATACTGAAATATTGCCTATTAGGGTGATGCATGGCAATTTGCCTATTCTTGGCTTCCGTATAGGAAACTTGGGGTATGTTACCGATATGAAGACCATGCCACAAGAGTCGTATGATGCGTTGAAAGGTCTGGATATACTTATTATGAACGCCTTGCATACTCGTGAACACCTCACTCATCAAAATATTGATCAAGCCATAGAAAACTCACTTCGTATAGGAGCCAAGGAAACTTATTTTATCCACATGAGCCATAATGCGGGTCTGCACGCTATTGCCGATGCTCAACTTCCCCCTCATATTCATTTCGCATATGACGGATTGGAATTGATTTTTTAAATTTTTTTAGACTTTTCTTGTTTGTATTAGAAAATTTTAATATTTTTGTGAAAATATTCTAATAAACATGAAATCTGTCGTGATACATAGGATTGCCGTTGCAATGTCTTTGCTATTGTTGGTAGCAGGTGTGGTCGCCTATCAGTATCTGCGACATTCAAGGATTTCACAACCTATCACCACCAGTTTGTATTCTTTGGTGCCTGCCGATGCCGTGGCTGTAGTCGAAACTGATGATGTGGTTTCTTTTGTTGATGAAGTGACTGATGGCTCATTGGCAGATGCTTCTTTGCCTGTGTCCGATATGGTGAAGTGTTTGAAAGAGTATATCAATGATTTTATGGAGTCATCACCCCATGGACTCAGTGGGCAAATAAGTAGGGTGCTCTTGAGCTATCACAAGCCAGAAAACCCTGTTAGTCAGATTCTGTATTGCAGTGTAGAAGCCGATGATGCTGCATTATTGCAAGATTATTTCACCCGTTATTTCCAGAACCCTACGAGTGAACCTAAAGTGATTAGCTACAAGGGTGAGGATATTGCCGTATATCCAATGACTGATGGACATGAGCTTTCAGCATATGTCTCCAATAATCAGTTGGCACTCAGCTTTAGCCGTGACTTGCTGCAGCAGGTTATTGAGGCACAACAACAAAGCGGCACGCTTTCCAGCAATGCCGCTTTTATGGATTTACAAAACTCTAAGTCTGCTTTCGTTAGTACTGCTGTCTATCAACAGAAAGACAACCGTTGGGTAATACTCTACTAATCAATTCCCTTTTCTTTTTCGTTATATCTGACATAATAACAACTACTCAAATGACCAAGGAGAAATGGCCATAGGAATTGTCGTTTGTTATTAGAACGGCAGATCGTCTGTTGAATTGCTGTCTCCACCAGGGAATGGCGCAGGATCTGGAGCAAATGGGGGCACAGGCTCTGCTGCAGGCTGATTTTCGGCTGCGCCTTCCTTTACTTTCTCTACCTTCCATGCACGAATAGTGTTGAACCATTTTTCATTCCACTGACGGGCGTCTATGTCGAACGATACATTCAGTTCATCTCCCATCTGGATATTGAATTGGTCAATTTTGTCGCTACCAAACACCTCAAAACACATGCGGCGAGGGTATTGGTCGTGGTTCTCTACAACGTATGATTGTACTTTCCATTCGTTACCTGTTGATTTTGACACACCTGTGCGAACGGGCAAAATCGCTATTACTTTTCCACTAAATTCCATATATCTTTCCTTTTAATTAATTGATGCGAAGATACAACATTTTCTTGACATGACCATCATTTAATGGATCATTTTTCTGCCGTGAATTAGAGAAAAGTGAGGAAGCAAATTGTGGGAAAGGAGTCTGGGCTGAATATAAAAAAGAGGAGTGCCCGTAAGAACACTCCTCTTGTACTTTTCTTTTGGATAGAAGAATTAAGCCTCAGCAGCAGCTGGCTTTGTATTGACTCTTTTCTCCTTGATGCGGGCTTTCTTACCAGTGAGTTTACGCAGGTAATACAGCTTAGCGCGACGCACCTTACCTACCTTGTTCACCTCGATGCTCTCGATATGCGGAGACTCAATAGGGAAAATACGCTCAACACCTACGGTGCCTGACATCTTGCGAACGGTGAAACGCTTCTTCTCACCATGACCGCAAATCTTGATAACAATACCACGATACTGCTGTATACGCTCTTTGTTACCTTCCACGATACGATATGCTACGGTTACAGTATCACCAGCCTTGAATTCTGGGTAGGTCTTGCCAGTAGCAAATGCTTCTTCTGCAATTTTTAGTAAATCCATCTTTGTAATGTATAAATTGTTTATAACTACGCAACATACCAGGCCTCATCGTGGGATGTATCCTGACAGCGATTGCGCAAAAGCGGGTGCAAAGTTGCGAAAAAAAAGGCAAACTTCCAAGTGTTTTCAAGTTTTTTGTTTGTCAATTGATAAAATAGGCTTTATCTCGCCAAAATATTTAAGATACTTATTTGCTTTTGTCTTCGAGTTGCACTATCTTTGGTGGAAATAATACAAGATTATTCTATGAGAAAAGAAACGATGCAGTGGACTATGGGGCTATTGCTCTGCGTCTCATTGTTTTTATGTGGATGCAAGAGTCACTATGCTGTGGCTGATGTGCAGAGCAGCCGAGTGGCCATTGATGCTTCACTCGATGCTATAGTGAGTCAAGATGCTGTGAAACTGATAGCACCCTATCGCGCAAGTGTTGACAGTATGATGAACACTGTTCTGGGGCAAAGCGAGATAGCTATGAATCGTCGCCGTCCTGAGTGCTTGCTTGGCAACTTAGTGGCTGAAGTTTTGCGACAGAGTGCATCTCGTGTGCTGGGTAAGCCTGCTGATATGGGACTTATCAATATTGGCGGTTTGCGTGCCGATGTTGCGCAGGGCGATTTTACTGTCAGCAATGCTTTCGAAGTGTTGCCTTTCGAAAATTCCCTCTGTGTACTTACCCTCAAGGGTGCTGACATGAAGGAACTAATGGCGAATATTGCCACACGTGGTGGAGAAGGCATCAGTGGTGCCACGCTGGTGTTCAATAGCAAGAACGAGGTGATAGAGGCTACGGTACAAGGCAAACCAATTGACGATAATGCCACCTATACCATAGGCTCCATCGACTATCTTTCTGAGGGCAATGATGGCTTGCATGCCTTGCCTAAGGCTATTAAGAAAGATTGTCCTGAAGGCCTTACACTTCGCAGTCTGTTCATTGAATATGTGCAGGAGCAGACCAAGCAGGGTAAGAAGATAACATCTCAGTTGGATGGAAGAATAAAGATAATTGAAGATTGAAGATTATGAGAAACCGATATTTACTATACGTTTTGGTGCTGGCATTGTCAATTGTCAATTGTCAATTGTCAATTGCTCAAAAGCAGCTGTATATCTTACACTCCAGCGATACCCACAGCCGTATCGACCCCATTGATGCCAAGCACTCTACCAGGAATGCCAACATGGGTGGTGTGGCCCGCAGGGCAGGGTTTGTCAACCAGTTCCGTCAGGAGCATCCCGACATGTTGCTGTTCGATTGTGGCGACATCTCTCAAGGAACACCCTATTACAATCTTTATCAGGGTGAACTGGAGATCAAGTCCATGAACTTGATGAAGTATGATGCCATGACCATCGGCAATCATGAGTTCGATTTTGGTCTCGACAATATGGCACGCCTTTTCAAGATGGCCAACTTCCCCATCGTTTGTTCCAATTATGACTTTGAAGGCACCGTCCTCGAAGGATTGGTGAAACCATACATCGTGCTCAAGCGCAATGGGGTGAAGATTGGTGTCTTTGCCCTTTGTCCCCAACTTGAGGGCTTGGTGCAGCAGAGCAAGTGCGAAGGCATTGTCTATCATAAGCCTGCAGCGGTGGCCAATCGAATGGCAATGATTCTCCGTGAGCAGGAAAAGTGTGATGTAGTGATTTGTCTGTCGCACTTGGGCATCGTGCCCAACCCGGGCGTGGATGATGTGTATGACAATGCTATCGTTCCTCAGACACATGGTATCGACCTGGTGCTGGGCGGACATACCCATACCTTCCTCGAGAAGCCTGAACGGGTAAAAGATGCCGACGGTAAGGAAGTGCCCATCATGCACATTGGCAACAATGGTATATATATGAGCCAGACCGTCATGAACCTCCAGAAGAAATAACGAACCTATAGCCTGGGCGTTTGCCAAGGCATGATACAATTGATATGAAAAGACTACTGTTCCTTTTGCTGGCCGTGCTGTTTTGCAGCGCTAAGATTGAGACTGACGGACTGACCCGACCATCTCCTGCACCTTATGACCCCAAGGTAAGTCAGTTTGGCAGAATCATGAACATCAATGGGAAAGCAGCTGCCTGGGCTGATTCGGTTATGCAGACACTTGACCTTCGCGGGCGTATCGGCCAATTGTTCGTTTACAAGGTGGCACCAGTGAGATCAGTAGCCAATTCACAACTTATTAAAAAGGTCGTACAGGAATATAAGATTGGCGGACTGCTATTCTCGGGTGGAGAACTGCAGAGCCAAGCCATTCTTACCAATGAAGCGCAGCAATTCGCAGATGTACCCCTCATGATCACCCTCGATGGCGAATGGGGGTTAGCCATGAGGCTCAAGCCATCGCCCACATTTCCAAGGAACCGCATACTGGGAAATATTACCGATGAAGACTTGCTCTATGAATATGGCAAGGAGGTGGCCCGCGAAAGCCGCCTTATGGGCATCACCGTCAATTTCGCCCCAGTAGCCGATGTGGACATCAATCCCAATAACCCCGTCATCAATGTCCGCTCTTTTGGCGAAGACCCTCGCCGTGTGGCCAAGCAGGTCATTGCCTATAGCAAAGGCTTGCAAGATGGAGGCGTGGTGGCAGTAGCCAAGCATTTTCCTGGTCATGGCGACACCGATGTTGACTCTCATCAGGCATTGCCCGTACTCAACTTCACCCGTGAACGCCTCGACAGCGTCGAGTTGGTTCCGTTCAAGGAGGCTATAGCAGCAGGCATCGATGGTGTGATGGTAGGTCATCTGGACATCCCATCGCTCACCGAACGCAAAGGACTTGCCTCGTCGTTGTCGCACAATGTGGTGACCGACCTGCTGACCAAAGAGCTGGGCTTTAGTGGCTTGATATTCACTGACGCCCTCGAGATGAAAGGTGCCGTCAATGGTGGCTCTGCCTCTTTGCAGGCCCTGCTGGCAGGCAGCGACATGCTGCTGGTGCCGTCGTACATAGCTTCAGAGATGGATGCCATCCTCAATGCGGTGGCTAAAGGTCAGCTCAAGGAAGGTGACATCAACCTGCATTGCAAGAAAGTGCTGATGTACAAATATGTGCTTGGACTAACCCATAAGACCGTCATTCCGATATCCGGACTGGAACAGCGCGTCAACACACGCCACGCCATAGATCTTGCGAATCAGCTGGCACAGGCGGCAGTTGTCATGGTAGGTAACCAACGCCCATCGTTGCCCATCGACTCCAGCGAGGGACAGGTAGCAGTGCTCAATGTGGGCAATCGCACGGCAGCACTCAAGCCCTTTGTCGATGAGCTCACCAGGCATGTCAGGGTAAAGACCATTGGTCTGCCCGCCGAGAATAACGCAGCCACCCGTCAGCAGATTATCCGTCAGCTGGGTAATTATAAGCGAGTGGTGGTAGCCATTACCGACAAGAATACCAATGCCTTCCAGCCCTTCTTCAATGAGTTTAAGCCCACCAATGCAGTGGTGTCTGCATTCTTCATCCCCCAGAAAGAAGTGGCCAAGCTGCCACAGGCTGTGCAGTTGTCAGATGCCGTAATCATTGCCCACGACAATTCAGAAGCTGTCTTGCGCCATGTAGCCAAGGCCATTGTGGGCCAAGCATCCATCACTGGCCGACTCTCCACCTCTGTTGGCAGACTCATGAGGGCAGGGCAGGGCACCGACCTCCTGGCACAAGCCGAACCTATTTATGCTCCCGAGGACTTTGGCGTCAGCTCCCGTAAGTTGAACGCCATCGACACCCTTGCACAGTTAGGCATCCGTGAGCGTGCCTTCCCAGGTTGTCAGATTGTCGTCATGAAGCAAGGCCACACCATCTACAACAAGGTGTTTGGCACCCATACCTATAAAGACACAGGCATCTCTGGTCAGCCCGTGCAGCCCGTACGCCCAGGCGATGTCTATGACCTCGCCTCCATGACCAAGACCACCGCCACCCTGTTGGCCGTCATGAAGCTCTACGACCAAGGCAAGATTAGCTTGTCAGAGCGCGTGTCCACCTATCTGCCCTATCTCAAGGGCACCGACAAGCAGACCATCACCGTGCGCAGCCTGCTCTACCACGAGTCAGGTCTTCCAGCCTCCATCTCCTTCTATCGAGAGGCCATCGATAAAGACAGTTATGAAGGAAATATCCTCAGCAACAAACGCGATGAGCTCCATACCGTGCAGATAGCCGCACGCGACTGGGTGAATCCCAACTACAAATATATCGACACCCTGGTGTCCAGGAAGCCATCGGCCGACTATCCCCTTCAGATAGCCGACGGTCTGTGGCTCTCACCCAAGTTCAAGGACGTCTATCGCACCAAGATAGTCGATGCCACCCTGCGCTCCCGCACCTACCGCTACAGTGATGTCAATTTCATCCTCCTGCAGCAGATAGTCGAGCAGCTCACGGGCACCACGTTAGACGACTTTGTCAGTCGAGAGTTCTACCAGCCCATGGGTTTGAAGCACACCGGTTACCATCCTTTGGAGCATATAGCCAAAGAATCCATTGTCCCCACCTCGCAAGACAAGTTCCTTCGCAAGCAGTTGTTGCAAGGCTATGTCCATGATGAGGCAGCCGCTTTCCAGGGCGGTGTTTCCGGCAATGCAGGCCTGTTCTCCAATGCCACCGAGGTGGCACAGATCTACCAGATGCTGCTCAATGGCGGCGAGCTGCATGGCAAGCGCTATCTCAGTGAGAGCACCTGTAAGCTGTTCACCACCAGCAAGTCACGCATCAGTCGTCGCGGTTTAGGTTTCGACAAGCCCGATGTCACCAACAAGAGCAAGAGTCCTTGTGCCGACGATGCCCCTGCCACCGTTTACGGTCATACCGGCTTCACAGGCACCTGTGTCTGGGTTGATCCCACCAACCAGATAGTTTATATCTTCTTGAGCAATAGGGTGCATCCCGACTCGTGGAACCCCCAGTTGGGTAGCTTGAATATCCGCCCACGCATCCAGCAGGCTATTTATGATGCGATGAAGTGATGTTCGATAGATTGGTAAAACTCGTCAATCAAGAGTTTGTGGTTCTTTACCAGTTGCTCCTTCTTCTCTTGAGAGATTTGATCATCATTCAAGTTCTTTGTGATAACATTATAGGTGCGGTCGATGGCAAATTGCTCGTTGGCTGCCCTATGTACCCTGTATCGCGTACAGAAGCCAAAGTAAAGTTGGAAAGCTTCATCGTCAAGTAGTTCTTTAGGTGTCGGTCTGTTTTTCAGTATGTCTGTTAGTTTCCAAAGACAAAACTGATGAAACCTGTTGGTACCCAACCAGTATGCTACCCTTAGTTTATCACTGCTCACCCATACGCTTTGTGTTATCTCGTTCTTGCTGTAGTAGAGCATCACTTCGTTAGGATTTTGTTCGTTTATTTGAGTACAGAGGTAGTAAATTCGATGATCTCCTCCATGTAATGACTTGTTTTTAAGGTGATACCATACACCTATTACTGGCACCAACTGCCTCCTTGCCTTTTCCCTCATAAATAAAAGCTAAATGATTTTTAATTCTCTTTTCCCCAATAAGATTGTGCGAATTCTAAAACGCTATGCCAAGAAGGCTTGGAAAAGAGTAATGGAGGCCGCGCAGCCGTTCTCTTTGAAAGAGTGGCAACAAAGTTACACTTTAATTTGATGCCACAACTATAAAAGCCTATTTATTTTCAGATAATGGTAACTATTTAACAATTGAACCAGTTTTTACTGTTGTTTTGTTACAACTTATTTATTCTTTTCACAGATGCTTTATTGTTTGGTAATATGTGTAAATGATTACTTTTATGGGAAGTAGTGCTTCCTAATACTCGACGGAGATATTGCTATGGGTCTTTCCAGTATCTTCTTTGTATGATTGCAGTATCTCCTATACCCCCATAGGAGATATTGCGGCGACCATTGGCAGATACTGGGACAGGTGATAGTAAACTCTCCCTCAATAGATAGCTAGCTTTTGCGTTAATGATGACAATATCTACGTCAAATATATGTATAAGAAAACCCCTGCCATCACGGCAGGGGTTTCTCATGAACGGTTGATTGACATCGAAAAATCTTTTTACCTAACTAATACCACAAAAGAAAAATTGCAATGTAGTTTTGTCGTGTGTCATCTTGTCGCTTATCGTCAATCTTCCAATGCTTGTCGCAAGTCTTCTATAATATCGTCAATATGTTCTGTACCAATGCTCAAACGAATAGTAGATGGGTAGATGTGCTGCTCCTCTAACTCCTCGGCACTTAGCTGAGAGTGGGTGGTGGTGGCTGGATGAATGACCAGACTCTTGACATCTGCCACATTCGCCAACAATGAGAAGATCTGGAGCTTGTCGATGAACTTCCATGCCTCTTCTTGTCCACCCTTGATCTCGAAGGTGAAAATAGAACCTGCGCCGTTGGGGAACAACTGAGTATATAGATTGTGGTCTGGATGGTCGGGCAAGGAAGGGTGGTTCACCTTGGCTACCTTGGGGTGCTTGCTCAGGAACTCTACCACCTTCAGGGCATTATATACATGACGCTCTACGCGCAAGGATAAGGTCTCCAGACTCTGCAGCAGGAACCAGGCACTGATGGGGGCGATACAGGCTCCGGTGTCGCGCAGGATGACGGCACGGATGCGGGTGACAAAGGCGGCTGGTCCTGCCACCTGTGCAAAAACGGCACCATGATAGCTGGGGTCGGGCTGACCTAAGGTAGGGTATTTGCTGGCATTGGCTATCCAGTCGAACTTGCCTCCGTCAATAATGACACCTCCTAAGGTACTGCCATGACCTCCAATGAACTTGGTGGCTGACTCTACCACCACGTCGGCTCCGTGTTCTAATGGACGGAATATATAGGGGGTTGCGAATGTGTTGTCAACAATCAATATGGTGTTGTGTTTGTGTGCAATCTCGGCAATGCGGTCGATATTGGTGACACTGGCATTGGGGTTGCCGAATGTTTCTACAATAATGGCCTTGGTGTTGGGACGGAAAGCAGCATCAACGGCAGCGAAATCTTCGGGATTGACAATGGTGGTGCTGACGCCCTGGGTGGTGAGGGTGTGCTCAATGAGGTTGAACGTGCCTCCATAGAGGTTGTTGGCGGCAATGATATGGTCGCCTGCGTGTGCCACATTCTGCAGGGCATAGGTGATGGCTGCGGCTCCACTGGCTACTGCCAGGGCTGCTACGCCTCCTTCCAGAGCGGCTATGCGCTCTTCAAACACTCCTTGGGTGGTGTTGGTGAGGCGTCCGTATATGTTGCCTGCATCGCGTAAACCGAAACGGTCGGCGGCATGCTGTGAGTTGCGGAATACGTATGAGGTGGTCTGGTAAATAGGTACCGCACGTGAATCAGTGGTGGGGTCTGCCTGCTCCTGGCCTACATGCAGCTGGAGCGTCTCAAATCGATAATTCTTTGTTGCCATAATCGTATTGTTTTTAGTTTTACTTAATTTTTCTGCTGCAAAGTTAATGCGGTTTGGATATATCAAACAAATTATTTTGATTATTCAGAAAATGTTTCTACTTTTGTGGATGATTGTAGAATGTATGTGCTATAGGCACGTCAGAATAGTAACTTGTATAGAATAAATGTTCTTTTATGGATACTTTGGATAGGACTGACTTGCAGATTTTGCGGGTTTTACAGGAGAATGGACGCCTCACCATCAAGGAGCTGGCGGGCAAGGTAAACCTCTCGTCAACACCTGTGTATGAGCGCCTCAAGCGCTTGGAGGGCAATGGGTATATCAAGAAATACATTGCCGTGTTGGATGCGGAGAAGCTGAACCAGGGCTTCATCGTGTTCTGTAACGTGAAGCTGAAACGCATGAACCGTGACATTGCCAAGGATTTCATGGAGATGGTGCAGGAGTTGCCTGAGGTGACCGAGTGCTACAATGTATCGGGAACCACTGACTATCTGCTGAAGATTCATGCTACTGACATGAAGGCGTACAATGAGTTCCTGATCAACAAGCTGGGGGCAATCGAGAGCCTGGGCTCGGTGGAGAGCATGTTTGTGATGAGTGAGGTGAAGCATAATTATGGATTGAATTTTTAATTAATAATATAAATAACCATGATGAAACTGATTTCGTGGAACGTGAACGGGCTGAGGGCCTGTGCCGACAAAGGATTTGCCGATGCTTTCAAGGCATTGGATGCTGATTTCTTCTGCCTGCAGGAAACGAAGATGCAGGAGGGACAACTGGATTTGAATTTCGATGGCTATCGCTCTTATTGGAACTTTGCCGAGAAGAAGGGATACTCGGGCACTGCCATCTATACGAAGCACGAGCCTGTGGCTGTTACCTACGGCTTGGGCATTGATGAGCATGACCATGAGGGGCGTGTGATTACCCTGGAGATGCCTGACTTTTTCTTGGTAACGGTTTATACGCCTAACTCACAGGAAGAGCTGCGCCGTCTGGACTATCGTATGAAGTGGGAGGATGACTTCCGCAACTATCTATTGGCGCTGGATGCCAAGAAACCAGTGATTGTGTGCGGGGACATGAATGTGGCGCATCAGGAGATTGACTTGCGTAACCCTAAGACGAACCGTCGCAATGCGGGCTTTACGGATGAGGAGCGTGAGAAAATGACGGCGCTGCTGGGCAGTGGCTTTACGGATACTTTCCGCTATTTCTTTCCTGACATGGCGAACCAGTACTCATGGTGGAGCTATCGTTTCCATGCCCGTGAGAAGAACGCTGGGTGGCGCATCGATTATTTCCTGACCTCGAAGCGCCTGGATGACAAACTGCGGGGGGCTCGCATCCACAGCGATATCTTTGGCTCTGACCATTGCCCAGTGGAATTAATGATTGATGCTTGACAATTGAAAATTAAAGGCTGCAGGAATGCAGCCTTTAATTTAATTTGCCTGTATCTCAATACTAGCAGGTTTCAGTCCTTTGGCGGAAGCCTGGAGAGTGATGGTGCCACCCACATTGCTACTCTGCACAATGGCAGTAAGCTGTCCTGCAAAAGCATGCATGTGGGGCAGATGGAAGAGCTCGAGGCAAGTGGGGTCGCCATTGGCTGCAGCACGGAAAGTGCCAGCACCACTTACCTTGAAATTCGCTTCACGAACATCGTCAGGACAGAGGTTGCCGTCTTTATCCACCACGCTGACTGTGATGTATGCCAAGTCCTTGCCATCGGCTGTCAGCTGAGTCCTATCTACCTCCAGCTGCAGGTGGTGGGGCTTGCCTGCCGTGCGTACAACTTTCTCTTCTGCTACGTTACCACTGGCATCATAAGCTACCACTTTGAGTTCACCAGGCTCATAACGGACATCCTCCCACATGAGGCGATAGCGGTGCATCGTGGCTTTCTCGCCCAATACAGCTTCCTGTGCTTTGGCTTCAGTGGCTGTCCATTTATGCTGACGCCCCTGGCTCTTGCCATTGACAAACAGTTCTGCCTCAGGATAGCTTGTATATACATATACAGGGGTAATCTGTCCCTTGCGGTTTTTCCATGTCCAGTGGGGCAGGATGTGCAAGGTGCTCTCATTCTTGTTCCATAAGCTACGGTAGAGGTAGTAGCGGTCTTTGGGGATGGATGCCAAGTCAATGATACCGAAATAGGAGCTATGGGCAGGCCAGTTGTCGTAGTAGGGCGTGGGCTCGCCTAAGTAGTCGAAGCCTGTCCATACGAACTGACCAATCTCCCATTCGTTGTCATCAGCCATAGCAAAATCCAGATCAGGGATATTTGACCAAGGGCATGCCTCGGTGTCATAGCCAGACGACTGCATATCGGGATAGGTGGCTCCTTTCTTCAGTTCTGCAGGGAACTTATACACACCTCTTGAACTGACGGTGGATGCAGTTTCAGAACCTAACACCAAGCCTTGTGGCAAGATGGCATAAGCCTCCTGATAGAATGGCAGGCGGTAGTTGAAGCCTGGAATGTCAATAGTGGCAGCAAAGCCGTTGTGTAGGGAGTTCTCAGCCTGGTCGATGCCCACAGTCACAGGTCGGGTAGGGTCGAGGCGATGGCAGATGTCCTGCAGGAAAGCCAATGTCTTGTAGCTCTCGGGGTCTCGCTGGTTGGGCACCTCGTTGCCGATGCTCCACATCACCACGCTGGGGTGATTGCGATAATGCTGCACCATGTTCACCATGTCACGCTCTGCCCATTCGTGGAAGAAACGGTGATAGGCGTTCTCACACTTCGCCATGTCCCATTCGTCGAAAGGTTCGACCATCATCATGAAGCCCATCTCGTCGCACAACTCCACCAGCTCTGGGGCAGGCATATTGTGCGAGGTACGGATGGCATCACAACCCATGTCTTTCAGCAAGGTGAGTTGGCGACGCAAGGCTGCCTTGTTGATAGCTGCTCCTAAAGGTCCGAGGTCATGATGGTTGCACACGCCTTGGAACTTACGCAGATGTCCGTTGAGGAAGAAACCTTTTTCAGGCACATACTCGATGCTGCGGATGCCGAAGCGGGTGGTATATTCATCTACCTGCTTGCCGTCGGCAAAGACACGCGTACGGGCTTTATATAGGTAAGGTGTCTCGGGTGACCAAAGTTGAGGATGCTCAACGATGAAAGTCTGACCGAATGCAATGTCATGCACTGCCATCTTGGTATCATCTTTTGTGGCAACGGTCTTGCCATCAGGGTCGATGATGTCGGTCACCAGGCGAATCATCTGCTGATGTTCGGTATTAGCCAAAGATACACGCAAACTAACTGAGGCGTAGTTGCTGTCTACATGTGGGGTAGTGACGTGCGTGCCCCAAACAGGCACGTGTATCTTGTCGGTGGTCACCACATGCACATTACGATACAGTCCTGCCCCAGGATACCAGCGAGAAGATGAAGGACGGTTCTCTAACCTTACCGCCACCACATTGTTCTTGCCATCAGCATGGATGAAAGGCGTCACATCGCAGTAGAAAGAGTTGTAGCCATAGGGCCAGAAGATGGCTTCCTGTCCATTGACATAGACGCGCGCTTCACTCATGGCTCCATCGAACACCAGTGCCGTCTGCTTGCCGGCAGGCACATCGAAGGTGTGGCGGTACCATCCAACACCCACAAAGGGCAGTCCACCTGTCCGGCCCGACTTTTGTGAGGCTTCGGTCTCACCGTCCTGCTCAACGGCCACCATCTGACGGTCGTTGTTGCCATCGAAGGGACCATAGATGGCCCAGTCGTGGGGCACCGTCACCTTCTGCCACTTGCTGTCGTCATAGTCGGTGCGCCATGCGTCGGTCACTTCTTCATTAACGAAGCGCCATCCTTTCTCCAATAAGGTCTCCTGACGTTGGGCATTAGCCAGCAATGGCAATGCCAAAGCCAATAGGAACAATACTTTTCTCATATCCCAATTACTCGAATGTTAGGTTATTTGCAAATGATCAGACAAACAGGTCCCATAAGACCAGATGGCGACATTTGGGAATTAGGATTGTAGAACGGATACTGCGACCAGGTAACCTTCTCTGTTACTTCTGGGCGAGAATCGCCTATCAAGCGGTTAATCCATAAGTTCGTTACCTTTACCTCAATGTCGTTCTTACCGGCATGCAGGGCTTCAGTGATGTCTATGCGATAAGGTGTCTTCCAATATACGCCTAAGTTATTGCCATTGATGGTAACCTCTGCCATGACACCTACCTTACCCAAATCAAGGAGTATTTGACGAGAGTCAAGTTCATCGTCCTTAACCTCAAAGCTGCTGGTGTAGGTAGCCACACCACTGAAGTACTTGATGCCATCCACATCGCTGTCGGCCAAGTTGATCAGTTGGTCGAAATGAGCTGTAGCAGGTGCTCCTCGATTCTCTTGGAATGCCACATCCCATGGTATGTTGATAGTATTGACATGCACTTCTTTCAGCTCAGGCAAGGTCACTGCCTCTTGCTCTGCCGGGCCGTTGAAAACGACAAACAGGGCATCGTTCTCCACCAAGTTCACCTTCACTACTGTACGGTCGCCCTCGGTGCGATAGGTCACATCCTCACGCTTGCCAGTCTCTGGGTGCCAAATCTCAGGCTTCTTGCCCTTGACACGGAACGACAGTTCTAAGGTCTTGTCAGGACCCTCGGGGTTATTGATCCAATAGATGTCAGCACGACTGGTATGGCGATGGATGAAGCGTAGGTCGTCGCCGATAGTCACATCTGGTTTCACGCCAATCTTATCCAATACACTCTTCATGTCGCTAGTTAGATAAACATTACTCAATCCGCCACCCCAAATTTCATTGACGATGGAGTTAAACTCTTCTACATCGTCGGTCAAGCGACCAGGGAGTTCTGGCTTTGCACCGCAAATCACAGCACCAGCCTTTGCCAGTGAGGCAATCTTCTTCAGTACATCCACTGGTATACGCTTTACATTCGGATCAAGCACCAGCATGCGATAGTTCATGCCACTGGGCGTGGTGAGTCTGCCATTCTCGTATTTGAGCAAATTCAGTAATGCGTCGCTGTTGATATAGTCGTAGTTGTAACCTACTGGGAATGGAGGTTGCTCAGCGCCATACAAACCAGTGATGTTGTTGTCCTCACCGTAATAATATACGATATCGGCCACAAACTTGCCTTTTTGCAAGAGGTAGCAACTGCGAGCCATATAGTCCATCCAAGCCCATGCCGATTCAGACCAGTTGTCGAGACGGTTGAACCACTGTCCGATAGGACCTAAACCCAAACCTGGTTTCAGCTCATCCAACGGCTGATGAACAGAGGTGTGGATGACAAAACGATTCAGACCACTTGCCATCTCCATGTCTGCAATAGCCTTTAGATTGGCAGGATGATATGCGTATGATGCTCCCTCACCACCAGGAGCTGTCAGAGATTCACCGGCCACCAGATTTTGTCCGTAGATATGGGCTACAGAAGCCGCTTCACGGATGTCGGCACGGCTCATAGGTGGGGTAGAGGACCCCGTGTTGTTAGGCATCCAAGCAGCTGCCATTGGCACATCAGCTTTCGCCTTTACCTCCATGCCATCTACCAGATATACACGCCCATTCTCATGCGATTCGGTATAGCGTCCCATGCCACGCTCTTTCAGAATGTCGGTCAGCAGGTTGTAGCAATAGTCGGTTACCAAGCTACCCAAGGTCCTGCGCCAATCGCGCAAGAAACGTTCACTCTCTTCAGAGCTGTTGACGATATGTCCCATCAGTACTGGCATCCATGGACGCAGGCTATAGCCATTGCGTGCCTCGAATTCCTCCTCCATGGCTGGAGTCCAGTTTTCTTGCTCAGACTCATAGCTGTCGGTCATGATGTATTTCACTACCTTGCCTAACTGGTCCTTAGAAGCATCGGTGTACATACCTAAGTAGTGGTCCATATAAGCCCTGAAAGCAACAGGATCCATCTTGTCAACTTCAAAGCCTGTGGCCTCAGGAGGAGCAGGGTTGTTCTGGTGGCCTGTCTGCGAATAACCATAGCGCACCACCTTCCAGGTACCCTCTGGCACATCCCAAACTAAACGACCATCATGCACCTTGTCGGTAATGTCAATCACATCTTCCAAAGCAATAGCAGCAGCTTCGTCAGGGGTGTCGTAAAGAGCCAAGTCTGCAGGAGCAGCAAAACCAGCTTTTTCTTCTGCATGGTTAATGCGGTTTACACTATGCAAAACAAACTCAGCGATAGGAGTAGGTTCGGCCTGTGGCTCTGCACTTACGCCCATCAGAGCAGCGTATGGATTGACTACTACTACATTGTCAATCACCAAGCGGAAATACTTGGCTGTGGTTTCTGGGATATCAACTGTGCCTTGTGGGGCAGAACTGTTAGGTATCTTACATACCTCACGGAAAGTTTTACCATCGTCGCTTACTTGCAAAACTTTGTTGATCTCCTGAACAGGAGCGCCCCACTGACCACGTATTCTGCCATCCATGATGGTCAGTGCCTTCACGATCTGTGGCTCACTGAACTCATATTGAATCCATGCCTTACCGTTGGCTCCACCTGGCCCCGGCGCCAATAAGTCAGCATTGGTCAGGTCGCCATCGGTAAGTTTTTGCAGTGAGAAGTTGCCACCGCTGGAAGAAATTTTAGGATTCAAGGCAGCTAAGTTCTTGTCGGCCTCTGGCATTTTGAAGGCCAGCACGGCGATATCGGCATAATAGCCTTCACCGGGATTGGCGCCACCCCCATTGATGTTGTTGGAGTTAGAACGAGGCACGTTCTGGAAAGCTCCAATGGTTTTGTAGGGTTCTGGTAATAAGCCGTCGAAAGAGGTGCCACCACTGACAGTCATCTCTCGCCACACCAGCTTCTTCATGCCGTCCTTTGGCTCTACCCAAGGACCACCCGTAAAACTCCATCCTGGTGATGCTGCTACTGACATTTCCAAACCCAATGAGTCGGCCAGGTGAACAGTGTAAGCAAAAGCATCCTTCCATTCGTCCGTCATGTATGCCACCTTTTTGTCAATCAACAATGGTGTTCTAAAACCGGCATCGAAATTCATGAAGCCGGCAATGCCAGAACGCTTCATCCAGGTCAGATCTTTGTAAATACCATCCTTGGTTACATTGCCATCCATCCAATGCCACCAAACGCGAGGGCGTGCATCAGCAGGTGGGTTCTGAAACTCAGCATACAGATTTTCGTCAGCAGCTGGTGTACTACAACTGCCCATGACCAGCATGAGGCCTGTGACAGCTACCCAAATCAATTTCTTCATATCTATAGTTTTATGATTTATACTCTATTCATCTTATTTTGCAAATGTACAATTTTTTTTCGTACATTTGCGAGTGAAAGATAAAGAATTCGATATGAGAATACATTATATATGGGGTCTGATACTGGTGATATTTGCGGGTTGTTCCGCAAAGGATGGCCATTTTGTCAGTGACAGTGATTATCGTCAACAGGTGGCATCAGACTTTGAGGCAAAAGTAGAATTAGTAGGTGCACAGTTTTATACACCTGCATCAGATGTTACTTCTAAAGAGCAGGAAGCATTGCAATTCCTATATGCCTATATGCCTATTGCTGACATGACGGACTATTCTACCGATTACTACTTAAACAATGTCCGAATGTCGTTCAAGGCGCAAAATGAAATGGCATGGGGGAAGCAAGTTCCCGAGTTGTTGTTTCGTCATTTCGTATTGCCTGTACGTGTGAACAATGAAAATCTGGATACTTTTCGTCTGGCTTGCTATGATGATCTGAAAGAAAGAGTGGAAGGGCTCAGTATGCAGGAGGCTATTTTGGAGGTGAACCACTGGTGTCATGAGCGGGTGACATATCAGCCTTCTGATGCACGTACAACATCACCATTGACTACTATCAGTGCAGCATACGGCAGATGTGGCGAGGAGTCCACTTTCACCGTTTCGGCCTTGAGAGCTATCGGTATTCCCGCACGACAAGTTTATACACCCCGTTGGGCGCATACTGATGACAACCATGCGTGGGTAGAAGCATGGGCTGATGGCAAGTGGTGGTTTATGGGCGCTTGTGAACCAGAAGCAGTGCTGAACCTTGGATGGTTCAATAGTGCTGCCAGTCGTGCCATGCTGATGCATACTCGTGTGTTTGGCAAATATAATGGACCTGAGGAGAAAATGCTTGTATCTGATACTTTTACGGAAATCAATCTCATCGACAATTATGCTTCTACGGCTCGTGTCAATTTCAATGTGGTGGATACACAAGGCAAGGCAGTGGCAGATGCACGTGTTGACTTCATGATATACAACTATGCAGAGTTTTGCCCTGTAGTTACAAAATATACTGATACTGATGGGCATTCATTTTTGACCGCAGGAAAGGGTGATATGCTGGTGTGGGCTTCTCATAATGGTTTTTATGGTTATAGCAAGGCTTCTTTTGGTACTGATGAAGAGATTGATATAGTATTGGATAAGATAAACTCAAATGATGGTGAGGTTCATGTTTTTGATGTGTATCAATTGGATATTGTGCCTCCTGTCGAGCAATATTCATTGCCTACTGTTACAGAGGAGCAACGCTTGCAGAATGAGGCACGTAAGGATGAGGAAGATGCTATGCGCATAGCCTATATGGATACTTTCATGAATAATGAAACTGCATTGGCTTTTGTAAAGGAACATGGGTTGCCTCAAGAAGCTGTCAGTTATTTGATGAAGTCGAGCGGTAATCATGAAGTCATTAAGAATTATCTGTTACAAGGTGGTAGTGTGGATTATTTGGCCTTGTTGAGTGACAAAGACTTACGTGATGTAAGTCTGGAGGTTTTGAAAGACCAGCAAACTGTTGGAAGTCAGCCAGAGATGAGAGTGGAGGATGAAATGCTGGTGCCTTACAAACGTTTCTTTAAGGAGAGTATTTCGTTAGCAGACCAACAACGTTTCTCCGATAATCCTGCTGAGTTGGTGAAATGGTGTACAGAGCACCTGCACATTGTAGATGGACCTTACGCCCAGCGTGTAGCCATGTCTTCTGTTGGTGTTTGGAAATCGGGTGTGGCAGATCTCCGCTCGCGTGATATTTTCTTCGTAAATGTGGCATGGAGTCTGGGTATCGAAGCCCGTAAAGACGGGGTGACGGGGAAGGTTCAATATCGCAAGGATGGGCAATGGATAGATGTTAATTTCGATGCTGATGAGCAGTTAATAGCTCCAAAAGGTACATTGGTGTTGAAATATGTTCCTACCAAGGCTTTAGAAAATCCTGAATACTACAGTCATTTCACTATAAGTCGTATCAAGGAAGATGGCACTACTAGTTTGCTGAGCTTCGATGAAGGACAAGTAGATATGGGCGGCGGTGTGAGTTGGAACAACACATTCAAAAGAGGAATGCAGTTGGATGAGGGAACGTATTTGCTGGTGAGTGGTAAACGTATGGCCAGTGGAAAAGTTTTGACTTCATCTCAAATCTTTGCCATTGTAGACGGAAAAACAACAACGCTTGATTTGATGCTACGTGAGCCTTCTGCTGAAGATGTGACAGTGATAGGTTCTTTCGATTCTGAAAGCAGGTATGTCAAAGAAGGTGGTGAAAGTAGTGTGTTAGCAACTACGGGCAGAGGCTATTTTATTATTGGTGTCTTGGGAGTAGGACAGGAGCCTACTAACCACGCATTACGTGATATTGCTAAGCTAAAAACCGCTTTTGAGGTTTGGGGCAGACCAATCATCTTGTTGTTTACGGACGAAACACAAGAACAAAACTATCGGCAGGAAGATTTTGGAGAATTGCCAACAACAGTATCTTATGGTGTAGACATCAATCATCAGATACAAAAGCAGATTGCCACCAATATGCATTTGAGCAATCAGAACCAGTTGCCGTTGTTTATCATTGCCGATACTTTCAATCGTGTGTTGTTTGTATCTCAAGGTTATACCATTGGATTGGGTGAACAACTGATGGAAGTCATAAAAAAGATATAGTATGCAGGAAGAGATAAAAGAGCAAAAGTCATATAAGCTAATCAAAGCTATTGCGACAATCATGGACCGCTATTATGTGGATCCTTTGCTCGGACTTGTGCCTACGCTTGGCGATGCGGTAACTTCGTTATTGACGCTCCCTTATCTTTATTTCAGTGTGTTCAAGCTTCGCTCCATTCCTTTGACTTTGGCGCTACTATGCAATATGTTGATAGACTTTGCTATGGGTGTGATACCATTCTGGATAGGTGACATTTTAGACTTCTTCAATCATAGCTATGTCAAGAATTATCGACTGATAACAGGTTATGTAGAAGGCGATGAGGAAATGATAAAAAGCGTTGATCGCCGTGCATGGTGGATGGCATTCCTGATAGCACTTCTGTGCCTGCTTATCTGGTTACTTATCAAGTTTGCCGTTTGGGCATGGGATTGGGTGATCGGACTTTTTAACGGTCCATTATGATAAATCCTACTTGTTGTAAATCTTCCCAGAAATGTGGATACGATTTGCTTACCACCTCTGGGTGTTCAATGGTGATATTTGGCAACTTTAGTGATACAGGGGCAAAAGCCATTGCCATACGGTGGTCATCGTAGGTGGCAATCACAGGATGCTCTTCTTCCCGACAACGTTCTCCGTCCCATCGTAAAGCGTTGTCGTCTTCTGCATAAAGGACAAATCCCAATTTGTGTAGTTCATTAATAAGAGCATTGATACGGTCGGTCTCCTTGATGCGAAGAGTATGCAGTCCAGAGAATCGGAAAGGAATGCCTAATGTGCAACAAGTGACTACGAAAGTCTGTGCCAAATCGGGTATCTCTCGAAGATCAGCATCCAATCGAAGGGGCAATTTACCTTGTTTATAAATGCAAATACCTTCCTCTGTATAGTCGGTTTGTACGCCTAATAGACTGAATAGTTCAGCTCCTTTGCAGTCTCCTTGCGTACTATTCTTTTTAAGATGAGGCATAGTAACTTGGGCTTGGGAGTCTTGACTCAGTGCCACCATTTCATACCAATAAGAAGCTGCACTCCAATCGTTCTCTATGATATAGGGAATATCCTGATATCCTCCTGGCTCTACCTCAATCAGCATGGGATAGCTACTCTCGCTTCTATGAGCCGACGCTCCAAACTCGTGCATGAGCTGAAGCGTCATGTCAATGTATGGCAGAGAGGTAACATGTCCGGTCAACTTCAATTTCAGTCCGTTGGGCAGAGTAGGAGCTATCATCAGTAAGGCTGAGATATATTGCGAACTCACATCGCCTGGCAAAATCAGTTCTTTGCTTTGGAGTTGACTGCCAGTAATACGCAAGGGGGGGAAGCCTTCCTTTTCGACATAGTCAATATGTGCTCCTAATAGTCTAAGTGCATCCACCAAAATACTTATGGGACGTTGCTTCATACGCTCTGTCCCTGTCAGTATGTGGGTGCCAGGCTGTGTGCTATAAAAAGCCGTCAGGAAACGCATGGCCGTACCGGCGGCCTTGATGTCAATAATCTCATTGCCCTCATGGAAGGCTTTAATAATGACCATTGTGTCATCACAATCTGCGAGGTTATCTATGGGCAGCTTGCCATGTGCCAATGCTCTAAGTATCAAAGCACGGTTACTGATACTCTTTGATGCTGGTAGGTTAATCGTTGCCCGTAAGGTTTTCGGTGATGTTATGGTATATGCCTCTTTCATTCCTTTCTTGTTTCGACATATTAAGTCAATAACTATCTTCGTCCATATCTTTGTCTAATTGCCCGTCCCAAAGATACTTCTTGGTCTCCTGAACAATGATGCCACTCAGACATAACAATGAGATGAGATTTGGGATGGCCATTAGGGCATTCATACAGTCAGCCAAGTTCCATACAATGGCGAGGTTAGCTACACTGCCGAGGAATACTGCAATAATGAAAAGTAAGCGATAGATGGTAACCCAACGCTTACCTTTGAGGTATTCAACAGCTCGTTCGCCATAATAGCACCACCCCAAGATAGTGGAGAAGGCGAAAGTCATTAAACCAAAGGTCAAGAGAGGTGTGCCGAAATATGGAATTTTGGAAAATGCCATCTTGGTGAGGGTAGCACCATTGTCGAAACTGATGTCGGGATAAGCAAGCACACTGCTAACTATAACCATCCCCGTTAGGGCACATATTATCACAGTATCCCAAAATGTTCCCGATGAAGATACCAAAGCTTGACGAACTGGGTTGCGCGTTTGAGCAGCGGCCGCCACAATAGGAGCAGAACCCATACCTGACTCATTTGAAAATAATCCTCGAGCTATACCAAAACGTGCAGCAGTCATTACTGTTGCTCCTATAAAACCTCCACCTGCAGCTGTGGGAGTAAAGGCGGAAACACAGATAAGTTTTAACGCTGGCCAGATGTAATCGGCATTAATTATCAAGATGGCAATGCATCCAATGACATAAAAAAATGCCATAAAAGGTACAAGCATTCCGCAAACCCTTGCGATGCTCTTCACTCCTCCGATTACTACCAATGCCGTAAGTAAGCATGTGCCAGCACCTGTGAGGAAGGGGGATATCTGATAAGACTCTGCCGTAACGGTAGATATGGCGTTGGCTTGCACCATATTACCGATGCCAAAAGAGGCAATAGCAGTAAAAAGCGCGAAGAGCACAGCCAACCATTTCCATCCTAAACCACGTTCTAAAGCATACATGGGGCCTCCTTGCATCTTGCCATCAGTAGACTTGATCCTATACTTGATAGCTAATAAACCTTCAGCATATTTGGTTGAAATGCCAAAAATACCTGTTAGCCAACACCAAAGCACAGCGCCCGG
Organism: uncultured Bacteroidales bacterium; assembly: GCA_902779085.1. Lineage (GTDB taxonomy): Bacteria > Bacteroidota > Bacteroidia > Bacteroidales > Bacteroidaceae > Bacteroides. The sequence continues at coordinate 391,870 of CACYZY010000001.1, forward strand.
ACCACCTAAAGCTATTGCGGTAGCCATTCCCACTATGTTACCAGTACCTATGGTAGCTGCTAAAGCAGTAGCTAAAGAATGAAACTGAGACACATCCCCAGAGGCACCTGGGTCTTTCTTTATGGAAAGGCGTACAGCAGTAAAGATCATGCGTTGAGGGAAACGCAACCTGAACGTAAGATACAGGTGCGTTCCCAACAACATGATAATCATGGGCCAACCCCAAAGCCAGCCACTTATCTCAGCGAGTATGTCGTTTAACTCATTCAATTATTTAACGGCAATCTCCTTGATCTCCTTCTCAGGTTTAAGGATATCTAAAGCCTTCCAAGTCTGCTCTTTAGCCAATCTGAAAGGAGCGGTGCAACGAATGTCCTCTACATTAGCTCCAAACTTTACGGTATAGTTGCCAGCTGCGGTTTCCCATTGGTCAACTGCATCATTGAACGATGCCAAAGAATAGAGCGTAACATCTATTGTCAAAGTCTGGCTCTCCCCAGGTTGTAATTCCTTAGTCTTTGCAAAACCCTTCAACTCTTGCTCTGGTTTTACTAAGTTGCCAGCAGGTGCAGATACATATAGTTCAACTACTTCCTTACCAGCTACCTTGCCAGTATTCTTTACAGTGATGGTAGCACGGAAACCATCCTTGGTAGGAGTTACCTTAGGAGCGCTATACTCGAAAGTGGTGTAGCTCAAACCATAACCAAACGGATAAGAAACAGATTTACCTGTGGTGTTGAAGTAGCGGTAACCTACCCAGATGCCTTCCTCGTAATTTGCATAGGTGACGTTCTTTTGCTCGCCACGAATATTGCCACCCATACCCATCATGCCGTCAGACTTCTGATCATACGGGAAGTTCTTTGAAGATAGGTCATCCATATAGTTATTGAGCCAAGTCATAGTAAGCTTGCCAGAAGGAGTTACCTTGCCACTCAGAATGTCGGCTACAGAATAACCACCTTCCTGACCTGGTTGCCAAGCCAACAAAATAGCGTCTGGCATATTCTTCCAAGAAGCAGATTCGATAGCACCACCGATATTCAGCACTACTACCACCTTCTTGCCTGCCAAGTGGAATGCTTCAGTTACATCATTCAGTAACTGACGCTCTACCTCAGAAAGATTGAAGTCGTTAGGCACATTACGGTCGCCACCTTCACCGGCATTGCGGCCAATGGTCACAATGGCGATGTCGTTAGCTGCCACCTGCTTGTCGATAATGGCACGTTCGATAGGCATTTCGCTCAGGGCTGCTTCACCCAAACTCATCATTGCCAACATACCACCAACAGCAGGACGAGCTGCGGCCTGACGATTACGCTCGTAAGTAGTGTAGCTTTGATAAACATTCTTCAGTTCCTCATTCACTTCATAACCTGCACTCTTCAATCCGGTGAGCAGGTCAATGGTATATGCCTTGTTTACGTTACCAGAACCAGTACCACCTGCTATGAAGTTATAAGAAGTGATGCCAAATAGGGCCACTTTCTTTGCATCCTTTATTGGTAGGGTGTTATCGTCATTCTTCAGTAAAACCATACCCTCTGCAGCTGAGTTACGGGTTACCTGGGCATGAGCCTTGAGATCTGGTGCGTCAGAGTACTTATAGCCTTTGAAGCGAGGGGTGCGTACAATGTACTGCAAAATGCGCTTAACGCAAATATCTACATCTTCCATACTTACCTTTCCCTCGTTAACGGCCTTAATCAAGTCGGCTTTCTGTTGAGGCATACCGGGTTCCATCAAGTCATTGCCAGCATGTACCTGAGCTGCTATGTCGCGAACCATCGTCCAGTCGGTCATCACAATACCTTTGAATCCCCATTCGGTACGAAGCAGGTCTGTCAGTAATTCACGATCCTGTTGAGTATATTTACCGTTCAGTTTATTGTAAGAAGACATTACTGTCCAAGGATCAGCATCCTTAACCACCATTTCAAATGCTTTGAGATAGATTTCACGCAAAGCACGCTGATTTACACGAGAGTCAACATTCATGCGGTTGGTTTCCTGAGAATTGGCTGCATAGTGTTTGATACTCACACCCACACCATTGCTTTGAATACCCTTGGTGTATGCAGTAGCAATTTTCCCAGTAAGGAATGGGTCTTCTGAATAATATTCAAAGTTACGACCATTCAGTGGATTACGGTGGATATTCATGCCTGGAGCCAGTAATACGTCAATGCCATATTCCAATACTTCGTTACCCATAGCTTTTCCCACTTGCTCCACCAACTCTGTGTTCCAAGTGCTGGCCAAAGATGTACCTACTGGAAAACCAGTAGCATAGAATGTCTTATCAGTACCTCTACGAGTAGGACTGATACGCACACCTGCGGGACCATCAGAGAGCACGGTAGCAGGAATACCCAAACGTTCGATTGGGTTGGTAGTGCCGGCAGCACCAGGGACTAATACTTCAGAAGATGCGGTCATGGCGCCTGCAGTCATGCTACCCCAACCTGCACCGACAATCAGCTCGGCTTTCTCTTCTAAGGTCATAGCCTTTACAATTTCGTCCACATTATTAGGACTCAATTTCTGGGCAGAAGCCGTACACAAAGCTAATGTACTAGCTACAAATAAAACCAGTTTCTTCATAAATTACTTAAATATTATTCTAAAATTTCATTAATTCCGTTGCTATTCTTCTTGCCTCAGCATCAGTTCCAAGGTAGTCATCTAATGTAGGTTTTGCCACAAACGTAGTACGCTCCATCGTTTTTTCAATCACCTCACTCATGCCGAGGAAAGATATCTGGTCGTGCAAGAATCCTGAATTGACAATTTCGTTGGCTGCATTGACTATGCAAGGCATGTTGCCGCCTCTCCGTATTGCCTCGTATGCCAAAGCCAAATTGCGAAACTTCTTTGTATCTGGTTTTTCGAATGTGAGTTGCGTACACAAGTTGAAATCTATGCGAGGAAACGATGACTTAAGCCTAAGAGGATAGGAGAACGCATATTGGATGGGCACACGCATATCTGGCATACCCATCTGAGCCATGATGGCTCCATCTTCATATTGTACAGCTGAGTGGATGATACTTTGCGGATGTACTAGTACTTCTATTTGTTCAGGGTTTACTCGGAAAAGCCAACGTGCTTCCATTACTTCAAAGCCTTTGTTCATCATTGAAGCAGAGTCGATGGTGATTTTGGCTCCCATACTCCAGTTAGGATGCTTCAACGCTTGTTCTTTCGTTACCGTTTTCAGTTGCTCGTGGGTAAAAGTACGGAATGGACCGCCAGATGCAGTAAGCAGAATCTTCTCAATTCGGTTGTATTCATTGCCTTGTAGGCTTTGGAAGATAGCCGAATGTTCTGAATCAACAGGCAATAGAGGTACTCGGTTTTCATCGCATAGTTGATTGATCAACTCGCCTGCTACCACCATAGTTTCTTTGTTTGCCAAAGCAATGGGCTTTCTTGCACGAATGGCACTGATAGTAGGGCGTAAACCTGAAAAACCCACTAATGCAGTAAGAACCATATCTACCTGCGAGTCAGTCACCACCTCCTCCAAGGCTTTAGCTCCTGCATATACCTTGATTGGCAAATTGGCCAGTGCTCCCTTCAGTTTGTCATAATGCTGCTCATTGGCTATCACCACCGTTTCGGGCTGATGTTTACGGGCTTGCTCTATTAGCTTATCCACTTGATTGTTGGCAGTGAGAATATATGCTTCATAGAGGTCGTTATGTTCTTCAATTACCTCTAAGGCCTGGGTGCCGATGGATCCTGTAGATCCTAATATAGCTATTCTTTTTCTAGATTGACCTTTATTATCCATATACCATCAATTCAAATCCAACAATCCTTCAGGTATTTGCATTGTGATGACCCTCTTTTCTCTATCCAAATCAACAATGAAATCTTCTTGGGCAGGAATCAATATCTCGGTGCCCTTATAATCTACTACAAACAATGTGTTGATAGTTGAATCATCTACATCTGTTACCTTACCTATATCTCCTTTGTTCACATCATTGATCAGGAAGCCCACAAAATAGTTCCATGTCAGTTCGTTATCCTCCAACTCTTCGGCATGATCTTTAGGGAAAAACACTTCCACGTTGGTCATTCGCTTGGCTTGCTGTTCAGTATCTATGCCTTCCAATTTGATGAGTGCAGTTGTATCACTTCTAAAACGATAGCTTTCAAAAAAGAAAGGAACCAGAATGCCGTCCATCATGCATATAATATAGTCGGCCTCTACACGGTCGAAAATGTCATCATCGAAAGTGAACAACAGTTCACCATGCACCCCATGAGGCTTGTTGATGATGCCTATTCTATATACGTCTTCGGCTTTGATCATATTCTGGTAATTCTCGCACCCAAGGCGTTGAGTCGTCCTTCAATATCCTGATAACCACGATCAATCTGCTCAATGTTATGGATGCGACTGATGCCGTCGGCACTCATGGCAGCAATGAGTAAGGCAATACCTGCACGTATATCAGGTGATGTCATATTGCCACCTTTCAATCGCAGTTGATGGTCGTGGCCAATCACTACAGCACGGTGAGGGTCGCATAAAATGATTTGTGCTCCCATATCGATGAGTTTGTCTACAAAGAACAGACGACTCTCAAACATCTTCTGATGAATCAGCACACTGCCTTTGGCTTGTGTTGCCACCACCAACATAACACTCAGCAAATCTGGCGTCAAACCTGGCCAAGGTGCATCGGCGATGGTCATGATAGAGCCATCCATGAACGATTCTATCTGATAGCTCTCTTGTGCAGGAATAAATATATCGTCGCCACGTTGTTCCAGTTGAATGCCTAAACGACTGAAGCTGTTAGGGATGATGCCTAGGTTTTCGTAAGAAACGTTCTTGATGGTTAACTGACTCTGTGTCATAGCCGCCATCCCGATAAAGCTACCAACCTCAATCATATCAGGCAATACCGTATGCTCAGTACCATGTAGTTCTTTGACACCCTCAATCGTTAGAAGATTTGATGCGATGCCACTGATGCGAGCTCCCATCTTGTTCAACATTCGGCATAGCTGTTGGATATAAGGTTCACAAGCTGCATTGTAGATGGTGGTGGTACCTTCTGCTAAAACAGCAGCCATTACGATGTTGGCAGTACCTGTTACTGAAGCCTCGTCCAACAGCATATAAGTGCCTTTCAGCTTCTTGGCAGTAATCTCGTAGGTACGTTGATCTGCATTGTATTTGAATTCGGCTCCTAAATTTTGTATACCGATAAAGTGGGTATCTAAACGACGACGACCGATCTTGTCACCACCAGGCTTAGGGGTAAATGCTTTGCCAAAGCGAGCTATCATAGGGCCTACCAACATGATACTGCCTCGAAGTGAGGCGCTTCTCTTCAAGAACTCTTCACTATTCAAGTAATTCAAGTCGATATTTGCAGCTTTGAAGCTGTAAGAATCAAGGCCAACCTTTTTCACCTCTGACCCCATATCACGCATCAGCTGAATCAGGTTGTTCACATCTAAGATGTCAGGCACATGATGAACTGTCACCTTCTCTGCTGTCAGCAATGTGGCACAAATAATTTGAAGCACCTCGTTCTTGGCGCCTTGCGGGTAGATTTCTCCATTTAAGCGGTGTCCGCCTTCAATTACGAATGAAGCCATACTTATTTTTGTTTCTTGTTCTTGTTTTGCTTGGTGGACGCAACATTCTTCTGCATAGGACGTTGCTGACGATAATTCTTTTCCATGCGCTCTGCCATCAAGGCAAATATCTCTTCATTGATTTTCAGTTTACCATTAGACAATTCATAGAGGTCATCGGCTATCTTCTGATCATCAATCGAATCTTTGTTCCAAGTAATATAATCCTTACGCATATGGTTGCATATCAATGCCAAGAGATTGTTTTTCTCATCGCCATCTTCTATTTCGCATGCTTTGTTGATGAGGTTTTCCAACAATCTGCCATAATGGCGGTAATGAATACGTTTGGTATTGGTAGGGATAGAATCTGGTTTTACGTTCAGATTTTCTGGCTTAACAGTTTCAAAAGGATAGTCGATGTCGAGTTTGAAATCAGACATAATAGCCAGGTGATCCCATAATTTATGCTCAAAGTCAGGGATGTTCTTTAGATTGGGAAACATCCCTTCCATAATATGTATGATGGTTTCAGCGCACCATTGGCGCTCAGAGCGATCTTTAATCGTAACTGCATAATCCACCATATTTTGTACACTGCGCCCGTATTCAGGGAGCGCCATTTTTTTCTGTTGAGTGTTATATTTCATAATTTATCAGTTTTCGTCTTTCAATGGGTTCTTCGCTACCGTAGCTATAAACTCCTTCAAATAGAATGGTTCGAAATAGGCTACATCCTTGAAATCCTGTTCTGCTACAGCTCTCTCTGCCAATGGAAACATCCACTTGGCCACAGGATGTATATTGTCGATAAAGTGGGCATTAGGATGATTGGCCAACACATCCTTACACTTAGCAGCTCCATTTCCAAAGAAATAGACAGGATGTTCATCGAGAAAAGCCTTGTATGTGTCAGTATCTACAATATCGGCATTCGTGTCTCTTATTACTCTCAATGCCCTATCATAAATAGCTGCATATACTTCCATTCTACGAGCGTCAATCATGGGGCATAACAAGGCATCATCAGGCAACTCCTGTCTCAGCAATACAGGTACACAAAGCACTTTCAGAGTGGGAATACCAATCAACTTTACATCTCTTCCATAACACACACCTTTTGCCATCGAAACTCCAATACGAAGACCTGTATAAGAACCTGGACCACAACTCACTGCTACTGCATCCAATGGAATGGCGTGACTCTCTACGAATGAGAGGGCTTCATCTACATAGACACCCAACTGAGTATTGTGGTTTGGACCACTGTAATCTTCTTCGTGCCAAATGTTAGTTCCGTCTTGACTTACAGCAACAGAACAAACTTCTGTGGATGTCTCGATATGTAAAATACACGACATATTCTGCTAACTTTTCTATTTCAGCCAACAAATTTACTCTTTTATTTCCACATCTTAAAATATTCCTTTAATTTTGCATCTGTTTAGGACAAAAAAAGTGAGATTTAAATTATGATTTTATCAATGACGGGCTATGGCAAGACAATTGTCGAATTGCCCGATAAAAAGGTGAACATTGAGATAAAGTCGCTCAACAGTAAGGCGATGGACCTCTCTACACGTGTAGCGCCGCTCTATAGGGAGAAAGAGATGGAGATTCGCAACTTCATCGCCCAGCTAGTAGAACGTGGCAAGGTAGATTTTGCGTTGTGGATTGAAAAGAAAGATGCTACTGATGTGATGGTGCCCATCAACCAAAGTACGATGGCTGCTTATTATAAACGATTGTCAGAAATTGTGGAGGAAACAGGCATTCCTGCTCCCCAAGACTGGTTTACCACCTTATTGCGTATGCCTGATGTAATGTCAACCAAGGATGAAGCTGTGGAACTCTCTGAAGAAGAGTGGAATGCCGTGTTTGAAGGAGTTAAGAAAGCAGTGCAGCTTTTGCTGGATTTCCGCAAGCAGGAAGGTGAGGCATTGGATAAGAAATTCCGTACTAACATTACTCGTATAGGTGAGTTGTTAGCATCTATAGAACCTTATGAAAAAGATAGAGTTCCTAAGATTAAGGAACGTATTCTTGATGCGTTAGAGAAGTTACCCGTTGAATACGACAAGAATCGTATGGAACAGGAATTGATCTATTATATCGAGAAATTGGACATCAATGAAGAGAAGCAACGATTGTCTAATCACCTGGCGTATTTCATCTCTACAATGGAAGGTAAATATGGGCAAGGTAAAAAGTTAGGTTTCATTGCCCAGGAAATGGGACGAGAGATTAACACTTTGGGAAGCAAAAGCAACCAGGCAGAGATGCAACGTATTGTGGTTCAGATGAAAGACGAACTCGAGCAGATCAAGGAGCAAGTCCTGAATGTAATGTAAACTCATAAAGGCAGTAGAGTCCCCGAGCCCTTTCTCTTTTTTAGTAGAGTATAGATATTGAAGGGCTTGTAAAAGAATGTATTATGGGAAAGTTGATTATTTTTAGCGCCCCCTCTGGTAGTGGAAAATCCACTATTATCAACTATCTGCTGGAAGAACATCCAGAGTTGAAGTTGGCCTTTTCTGTCAGTGCAACGAGCCGTCCACCAAGAGGCAAAGAGCAGCATGGGGTAGAATACTTCTTCCTATCACCAGAAGAGTTTCGTCAGCGTATTGATAATGACGAATTTCTTGAGTATGAAGAAGTTTATCCAGGTCGTTTCTATGGAACATTGAAGGCTCAGGTAGAGAAACAATCAGGGGAAGGGCAGAATGTTTTGTTTGATGTGGATGTCAAGGGAGGCGTAAATATTAAGCAATATTATGGAGATCGGGCTTTGAGCTTGTTTATTCAACCTCCTTCAATTGAAGCGTTGCGAAGTCGTTTGGAGAAACGAGGTACTGAGACACCCGAAGTCATCAATGACCGTATAGCGCGAGCTGAGTTTGAGTTAGGCTTTGCTCCTCAATTTGATAAAGTGGTCATTAACGATGACTTGGAAATAGCTAAAGCAGAAACTCTGCAAATCATTAAGGACTTTATTAACAACGATCAGAAAAATGGACTTTAACGGAAAGAACTTATCAACTAAGTTGGTGCGTATATTGTTTGCCATCAATGTGTTTGCTATGTTGTGCTTTATTTTCATGGCTGTATTTTTCTTCTATTACGGTGAGAATGAAGTGGGCATCATGCTGGTAGTAGTGGCTTGCCTCAGTGCTCTCAATAACTGGAAGTTGTGGGGAAGAATTAAGCAGGAATTGAAGTGAAGAAGGTCGCACTTTACTTTGGCTCATTTAACCCCATTCATGTAGGGCACCTAGCTCTCGCCAACTATCTCTGTGAGTTTGGTGAGGTAGATGAGTTGTGGTTTGTGGTGAGTCCTCGCAATCCTTTCAAGCAACAAACTGATCTGATGGACGATGACTTTCGTTTGCAATTGGTCCAATTAGCTATAAAAGACTATCCCAAGTTTAAGGCTTGCGATGTGGAGTTCTCTATGCCTCGTCCTTCATATACTTATCATACTTTACAAAAACTATGTGAGCTTTATCCTCAATTTGAGTTCCTGCTCTTGATGGGAGCCGATAATTGGCCTAACCTCAAGAATTGGTATCATGGCGATGAGATTATGGCGCAAAATCAAATTGTTGTCTATCCTCGTCCAGGATATGAGATAGATATGACAGAACTTCCTGAAAATGTGCACTTTGTGGATGCTCCTCAGTTTGATATTTCCTCTTCCTTTATCAGAAAATCGTTGAAAGAAGGTAAGGACGTGCGTTTCTTTTTGCCTACTTCTATTTGGCCGTCCTTTTACAAGAACTAAGCTCATGCTTTACTACTAGTAAGCTTTGAAATTTTCATGAGAATTTTCGAGTTTGCTTGGACTAATAGATCTGTTTTTTAGGAGTAAACCGTCTTTTTACTTAAAGCATTCTTTTGTGTGAAAAAAATAATCCCTCGTTAGGAATTGTTTTTTCTCTAACGAGGGGTTAAAAAAAAGTTTTGTTGCCCAAGGCATCATCTGAGCAGTTTTCTTAGTTTTCTCAATACTTTGTAGCCAATCAGCAATCCATCGAATACCACCATACCCGTATTTAACAGACCCATAACAGGTGTCGCCTTTTTGGCAGTGGGTTTCAAAGGTTCTAGAAATCCTTGCGATAAAGTCGTCATCTTCTGCTTTTGTGTACCAATACGCTTACGTAAAGCAGCCTTTTGTTGTGCTATACGCTCTAAAGTGATGTCATTCTGCTGGTTGTTCATCAATTATTTCCTCCTCCTTGGGTTGTGGATCATTGTCTTTCAGAAACAAGTTTGCTAAGAACTTAACCATAGGTGCTACTATCAGTTTTTGTCTGTAACGATAGACCACTGCCATAACTATCAGCAAGAACAAAGTGATGAGCGCAAAACTGTTCATCAAGCCTCCGATGAACGGGGCAATCACGTATGCTATGGTAAATGAGAAATAGAATAGAGTCACCATACCTAGTATAATGAGTATTAATACTAGGATAAGTGTTGACAGTAAGATGGTTAGCTTTTCTGTCAATTCCAGCTTGGCATATTCTGTTTGCAGCTCAAGATATTTCTTTGACTCTGTAAATAATTGCTGGAGATCCTCTATACCTTTTTCAACTCCAAACATGATGGTCCTTTTTATTCAGCCTCTTCGTCCTTTACATCAGCAATCTCGTCAATCAGGTTCTCCATTTCAGCCTTGCTCAGACGGATACCTTTCTTGCGCAGAATCTCGGCAATCTTAGTACGTGTGTCTTCGCCTTTCTCTGGTGCAAACAGCAAACCTACAGCTGTTCCTACTATTGCTCCTGTTAAAAATGCTGCAAAAACATTCAGTCCTTTCATGATATTTCCTCCTTTATATTTATGATATTAGACTTACTTTTAAGCAAAGATAGTAAACAAAATTGTTTCTATAATCATTTTTCACATATTTTTTTTGAAAGCTCAGAGATTTTCTATTATTTTTGCATCGATTTTATCGTATAACACTAAATGCAATTTTAAAATGAAGAAATTATTTGTATTAGGATTAGGTATTTGTGTGGCTTTTGCGTTTGCATCCTGTAAGAGCAGTGAAAGCGCTTACAAAAAGGCGTATGAGAAGGCTAAGCAGCAGGAAGTAGCACAACCTCAGACCTCCCCGGCTACTGCTGAGGTAACTCCAGTTGTGGCAGCTCCTGTACAGTCAAACACCCCTTCACCAGCTCCTGCACAGGGAAGTGCTCGTCAGGAAAGAGTGTCATTGGTGTCTGGTAGTGGTTTGCTGGACTATAGTGTGGTTTGTGGCAGTTTCGGCGTGAAGACCAATGCGGATAACCTGAAGAAATTCCTCGATGGCGAAGGCTACAGTTCAATTGTTGTGTTCAATGCAGATAACAACATGTACAGGGTAATCGTATCGTCTTACACTGACTATGCAGCTGCACAGGAAGCACGTGATGCTTTCAAGGCTAAGTATTCCAATCGTGCTGATTTCCAGAATGCATGGTTGCTGTATCGCTTGAACTGATTTTCCTTATATTAAATAAGGTGTAAATATAGGTAAGTGGTTCCTGCCATTACTTTGAGCAAAGAAGAGATATATTACTCTCCGCGAGGCATTTGTTTTTTAAGAAAAATCAATTAAAACTTAATTTTTTTTAAAAAAAACTTTGTGGATTGTAAAATAGTCTCTACATTTGCAGTGTATTTGCGTATAAATACGTGTTTTAGTGTGTATTTTGGACATTCTGACATAACTAAAAGATTGAGAATCAGCGGCGAAGTTGCTGTCTTGCTTATTGTTTTTTTGTTGATTTTCCCTTTGAAAGGATGGTCGCAATCTGGTGATGAAGCAGTAAAAGAGCTGATCAATATGGGTTTTGAGAATGTCAGTTGTACAGATACAGATGAAGAACGCGTTTATATTGTGCAAAATATGGCTTACCGCCTTCATGGGGTAGGTATGGCAAAAGCAGTTGATGTTATTCAGTCTTTAGGGATGCCGAGTGACAGAAATTGCCGAATAGTTGTATTGGATAATAATGTACCCCAATACTCTATTTTTCATCAGAAAGGTGTTGAGGTAAATGATACAATTGCTTTAGAGGGAAGTCGGGCTGGATGGGAAACCTCTTACGAATTGGGAGATTCCTGGAAGGTGGCGAATAAAACAAAAAAGCAGAATCGTTCTTTGTTCAAGGTTGATTTGGTAGTTTATCCTGAATTATATTTTCAGAATATGTTGCTGACTAAGATTTATTCATCTTCTTATAGTTTGGACCCAACAATTGAAGTGTCCCTGTGGGAAGGAATGAAGTTCACTGGTCAGGTTGTGATTCCATTGCATCGCGGAGCGCGTTATGGAGAAATTTATGGAAAGACTCGCTTGGGGTATTTGACAATTTCACAGTCATTTCGTGTGCAGAATCTTTTTGTAACAGCATTTGCTGGAAATTTAGGATCTTTCCATTGGGGACTTGGTACTAATATGAAATATGTATTTAAGGATCCGAGGTTCTCGATTGAAGGACATGCAATGTACGTAGGTGTTTCTACGCTTGGTGGCTGGAAATGGGAAAGGGGTGAACTGGATACATGGCTGTTTAAACTGGGTGGTCAATATTATTGGCCAAAGTATAATACCCAGTTTGAATTACGTCTAGAAAAGTATATCCGTCATGATACTGGTATCCGTTTTCAGTTCGCAAGGCATATGAGAAAAGCATCTATAGGGTTTTATGCTCGAAAGACTATAGATTACAACCATCGTTACAAAATTGCTAATAGTGGTTATGATGGAGGTTTTTTCTTTAATATTACATTGCCACCGTATGGGAAATACAAACGTACGAAGCATATCCCAAGAATTACACCTGCAGAAACTTTTGGCATAACTTATTATGCAGGCAATGAGAAATATTATGGAAAGACTGTTAACTTCAGCCCGAATAATAATGCAAGAACAAGAAATAGTTTTAACCCAATATTTATAAAATCGGAATTGTTGAATTATTAAATTATTTAAAATGAAAATGAAAAGTAAATTGTTTGGTAATAGCGCTAAAATGGCGCTGGCCGCTTTAGTGACTTGTGCTTCTTTGACAAGCTGCTATGATTTGGACGGTGGTTCTGCAATTATTATACCAGAACCTACTCCACAAACCGTTTCTTATGTTTTGACAGGAAAGGTTACTGATGCTATGTCTTATCAGCCTATTGCAGACGCTACTGTAACTTTTGCTGGTGGCACTGCTACAACTGATGCAAAGGGACATTATGAAACATCTGCTCAGAGCACTCCTTTCAATACTGATGTTACTTTCTCTGCTGAAGGTTATAAGGATTTAGTGGCTAACCCAGGTCAGGCTCCTGCTACATCTGGTATTTCTACTAAGGTGTTGGATGTTGAGATGGTTACTACAGGACATGATGACCATGATCACGACCATGACCATGACCACGATGGTGGCAACGGCTCTGGTGGTGGTACTGGCGACGGTGGTGTAGACGGTAATTAAGCCATAATTTGTTAGTTTAGCTGATTTGATAATGAAGTTACGACTTAAATTTATTGCTATTGCATTTTTATGTGCGTTATTCCATCAGCAACTTTCAGCTCAACTGACATACGGTACCACTGGTTTGTTGCACATGCCTTCTGCTGAGATGCAGAAAGACAAGACTGTAATGATTGGTGGGAACTATTTAAACAAGGGGCTTACTCCCCCAAAGTGGAACTATGGAACCCTGAATTATTTTGGTAGCTTTACCGTTTTCCCTTGGTTAGAGATTACAGCGACATTTACATTGTTTAATGGTGAGTCTCTAGGTTATAAGAATGAGAAAGGCTTTTTCAACCAAGACAGATATTTCGGGTTTAGAGTACGGCCAATAAAAGAAGGGCAATTTTGGAAGTATATGCCAGCCATTGTATTAGGAACTTCTGATCCATATACTGAATCTGGTGATGAAAATATTGCTTCTTCTAAAGGGAATGGATATTTTAGCCGTTTTTATATAGCAGCGACTAAACACATCCAGATAGGAAAAGAAGAGATAGGCGTGCATGTTGCATATCTTTACAACAAACGAAAAGACTATCCGTTGAACGGACCAGCAGTCGGAGTTTCTTATCACCCTTCATTTCACCCTCAATTGGGTGTGATTGCCGAGTATGATTCTAAAGATTTTGCTATAGGTGCCACTTATTTGCTCTTGAACCATTTGCACATGCAGTTTGAGATGCAAAAATTAACAAGATTTTCCGGAGGGCTTGCTTACAAGATTTACTTGAAGTAAGTTGAGTAAACGGAGACAAATTTAAATGTAAATAATTAAAAATTTATAATCGATGAAAACTAAATTAATGCTTTTATCTTTGGCGTTGGCTAGCTTCGCAGTATGTGCATCAGCTCAGACAACCAGAGAAAAATACACTAGCAATGGCGCTGATAATATCTTTATTAGTGCTACTGGTGGTATTTCAACTGTTTATTCAGGAAAACATGAGGGTGAGTTCGGTAAGATTGCACCTCATATTACCGTTTCTTTAGGTAAGTGGTTTACTCCAGTTCTTGGTTTGCGTGGCCAAGTAGGCGTTTGGAGAGCTAACTTTGACACTCGTCATGCACTTGGTAAATTGAACCAAAGTGGTGAATATCTTGCAAACGAGCAGAAGTGGCATAAGAATATTGGTATTGTTCGCTTGGATGGTCTGTACAATTTGACAAACGCTATTCTTGGTTATGATCCTGATCGTTTGTTCTCATTGTCTATCTTTGCAGGTCCTGGTTTGACTTTCTCTAAGTCTCACATTGGTGATTACAAGTCTGATGGTAAGACGTCTTATCAGAGAGTCATTGCTAATGGTGATACTAAGGAGAAAATTACTCCACATATCAACGGTTCTGTTGGTTTGCTGGGTAAGTTCAATGTTTCTCCAGTTCTTGACATTGACCTCGAGGTTCGTGGTGAAATCGCTGACTCATATCTGGGTTACAGATCAACTGCAAGTTCAGTAGGTGGCATTTATGCTGGCGCTGGTTTAACTTACACCTTCGGTGGCAAGAAGTTCGTTCCAGTTAACCAGAAGGTTGACACTTCAGCTTTGACAGACGAAATCAACCGTCTGCGCAAAGAGTTGGCAGATTGCCTGAACAGACCAGCTGAGGTTCGCACTGTTACTGAGACTAAGACCGTTACTGAGACCAAGTTCAACAAGACTCCTATCTTCTTCAAGATTGGTAGCTCTAAGCTTGACAAGTATGCTAATGCAACTATCAAGTTGGTTGCTGAAGGCATCAAGGCTAGCGGTGGTACTTTCAAGGTACAGGCTTATGCTGACAAGGCTACTGGTAGCTCAAGCTTCAACCAGAAGTTGACCGATGCTCGTGCTAAGGCTGTTTACGATGCTCTTGTAGCTGAGGGCGTTTCTTCAAGCCAGCTTGAGATCGTTTCTAACGGTGGTGTTGACAATATGTTCGGCGATCGTGAAACAACTCGCGTCGTAATCATGGGTGTTGAGTAATTTATTTTATTCACAACATAATGTTAAAAGGGTACTTGTTTTGAGTACCCTTTTTTCATATTATATGCTTTTTTCACTTCTATTCTCAATTAATATTCGTATTTTTGCAATGTATTTTTAAAATAATGGGAAGAATTCTGGCTATAGATTATGGAAGGAAGCGTACAGGCATTGCTGTTACCGATACGTTGCAGATTATTGCCAACGGATTGACCACAGTGCCCACTGCTCAACTCATGGCTTTCCTCACTGATTATATTGCCAAAGAAGTGATTGATAGAGTGGTTATTGGCCTGCCAATACAGATGAACAATGAATTATCTGATAATATGGCTAATATTACTCCTTTTGTCAATCGTTTCAAGAAGTTGTTCCCTAATATACCTGTTGAATATATGGATGAGCGCTTCACTTCTGTATTGGCACATCGTGCTATGATTGATGGAGGTTTGAAGAAGAAAGACAGACAAAATAAAGCTTTGGTGGACGAGATTAGTGCTACTATTATTCTACAGTCGTACATGGAAAATAAAGCTATGATTAAATAAAAAAGATAGATATGATTTTGCCTATTTATATTTATGGGCAACCCGTATTACGCAAGGTTGCAGAAGACATTACCCCTGATTATCCTGATTTGAAGGAGTTGATAGCCAATATGTATGAAACGATGGACAATGCTGAAGGTGTAGGTTTAGCTGCACCTCAGATAGGTTTACCTATTCGTGTTGTAGTCATTAATTTGGATGTTCTTTCTGATGAGTTTCCAGAGTTCAAGGGTTATCGCAAGGCATTTATCAATCCTCATATTCTTGAAACTAGTGGCGAGTTGGAGGATATGGAAGAGGGTTGCTTAAGCCTGCCTGGCATTCATGAGAATGTGAAAAGAGCAGGTAAGATTCGTGTAAAGTATCTTGACGAAAATTTACAACCCCATGATGAGATAGTAGAAGGCTATTTGGCAAGAGTGATGCAGCATGAGTTTGACCATTTGGAAGGCAAGATGTTTATTGATCATATCTCAACACTTCGCAAGCAGATGATAAGAGGAAAGCTGAGCTCTATGCTGAAAGGCAAGGTCCGTTGCACTTATCGCTATAAGGCAGTCAAGATTTAAATGCAATAATGAACATACGCAAACTACTATTACTACTTTCTTTTGTGCCTACCCTGTTGATGGCTCAAATCAATACAGACCGAGTGATGGCTATTGCCCGGAATGCATTGTATTTTGAGGATTATGTGTTATCTATTCAATATTTTAATCAAATTATCAGTGCAAAACCTTTTCTCTACGAACCTTATTTCTATAGGGGAATGGCTAAGTTTTACCTTGACGATTATGTGGGTGCCGAGAATGATTGTAATATGGCGATAGATAGAGATCCTTTTGTGGTGGGTGCATATCAGATTAGAGGGTTAGCTCGCATTCGTCTGCAGAAGTATACCGATGCTATACAAGATTATACGGCAGCATTGCGCCTTGATCCTGAAAATGTAGTGCTTTGGCATAATCTCTCCCTTTGTCATATGCAACAGAAAGAGTACGATCTGGCAAAAGACGACTTGAACCGATTACTGGAAGTGGCACCTCGATACGCTACTGCATATCTAATGAGGGGTGAGGTGTTACTAAACGAAAAAGATACTGTTCAAGCGCTGATTGATTATGATAAAGCGATAGAATTGGAGAAATTTGAGCCGAATGGCTGGAGCGCAAGGGCAGTTGTCAAACTTAAACAAGGCAAGTATAGTGAGGCTGAAAGCGATTTTGACGAGGCTATTCGTTTAAGTGTAAGAAATGCAGGAAACTATATAAACAGGGCCTTGACACGTTTTCATCAGAATAACTTACGTGGTGCCATGAGTGACTACGACTTAGCACTTGATATCGATCCTGGTAACTTCATGGGACATTATAATCGTGGTTTGTTACGTGCCCAGGTGGGTGATGACAATAGGGCGATTGAAGATTTCGATTTTGTTCTGAATATTGATCCTGATGATATGATGGCTACTTATAATCGAGGTTTGCTGCGTTCGCAGACTGGCGATTATCGAGGTGCTATAATGGATTTTTCTAAGGTGCTCTCTGTTTATCCAGAATTTACTGCAGGCTATTATCAACGTGCCGAAGCTCGTAGGAAAATTGGTGACACTCGAGGCGCTCAGCAAGATGAGTTTGCTATTATGCGTGCACAGATTGATAGACTGAATCAGCAAGCCAATCAACATTCTCAAGCTGACAAAGCCAAAGATGATGCAGAGAAGGAAGATGCTGCAAGTACTACTCGAAAAAGAAGTGATAAGAATGTTGAAAACTATCACAAGCTAGTCATTGCTGATGATACGGATACTAATCGCACTTATGCCAACGATAGTAGAGGTAGAGTACAGAATCGAAATGTGACAATTAAGCCCGAGGGAATGTTTGTTTTGACATTCTATGAAAGGGTGGCCGAACTGAAAAGGACGATGCATTATTATCGTTATGTCGATGAACTTAATCATAATAGGACCTTTTATCGTGACTTGTTGATTACTAATAATGAGGCGCCTCTGGATGCCAATCAGGTAAATCTGCATTTTGCCCTTATTGATCAGCATAGTGCAGATATTGTTGCCAACGAGAGTGATCCAATGAAACGATTTATGCGTGGTTTGGATTTTTATCTAGTACAGGACTTTTCGAATGCTATTAATGATTTTACGCAATGTATATTGATAGATGAAACGTTCTTTCCAGCTTTCTTCATGAGGGCGATCGTTAGGTTTAAGCAGTTTGAATACCAAACTGCAGAAAATCAGGCTCAACAGTCAACTGCTCCTTCTTTGGGGCAATTAAGGGTGGATAAGGTTGAAACAATGGACTATACATTGGTCCGTAAAGACTTGGACAAAGTGATAGACTTAGTACCAGATTTTGTGTATGGGTACTATAATCGTGCATGTCTGCTTACTCAAATGAAAGAGTATCGCTCTGCCATAGCTGATTATGACAAAGCAATTGATATGAAACCTGATTTTGCTGAGGCTTTCTATAATCGTGGCCTTACCCATATTTATCTGGGTAACAATCGTCAGGGCATAGCCGACTTAAGTAAGGCTGGTGAATTGGGAATCGCTTCGGCTTATAACGTTATCAAACGCTTTACAGAGTGATAGTACCTTTTTATTTCAGCTCAATTATAACATTTCTTCAGCGAATGTATTATTCTTCCAAAAGAAATCACTAATTTTGCAATTTGAATTAGAATAGATAATACGAAAAATAGATATATGATTAAGATTACATTCCCCGATGGCTCTGTACGTGAGTATGAAAGCGGAGTTACCGGTTTGCAGATTGCGGAGAGTATTAGCTCTCGACTGGCGCAGGATGTTTTGTCTTGTGGCGTCAATGGTGAAACTTACGATTTAAACCGTCCTATCAATGATGATGCAAAGGTAGTGCTTTACAAGTGGGAGGATGAAGAAGGCAAGCATACTTTCTGGCACACAAGTGCCCATTTGTTGGCAGAAGCATTGCAGGAGCTTTATCCAGGCATTCAGTTTGGTTTTGGTCCTGCAATCGAAAATGGTTTCTTCTATGATGTGATGCCCAAAGAAGGTGTGGTGATTAAAGAAGGTGATTTACCAACCATCGAGAAGAAAATGCAGGAGTTGGCAGCCAAGAAAGAGGAACTGGTTCGCCGTGAGGTTTCTAAGGCTGATGCGCTGAAATTGTTCAATGCCGATGGTCAGCTATATAAGTGCGAGCATATTGACCAGGATCTTGAAGATGGTACAATCTCGACTTATACGCAGGGCGCATTTACAGATTTGTGCCGTGGCCCTCATTTAATGAATACTGGTGCCATTAAAGCTATTAAGCTTACCAGCGTTTCAGCTGCATTCTGGCGTGGCGATGCCAACCGTGAGCAGATGACTCGTATTTATGGTATTTCTTTCCCCAAAAAGAAATTGTTGGATGAATATTTGGTAATGCTAGAAGAGGCTAAAAAACGCGACCATCGTAAAATCGGCAAGGAGATGGATCTGTTTATGTTCTCTGAAACAGTAGGTAAAGGGTTGCCAATGTGGTTGCCTAAGGGTGCCGCTTTGCGTCTGCGTTTGCAAGAGTTCTTGCGCCGTATTCAAGCACGTTATGACTATCAAGAAGTAATTACTCCGCCAATTGGCAACAAATTGCTTTATATTACATCGGGTCATTATGCACACTATGGTAAAGATTCGTTCCAGCCTATTCACACGCCAGAAGAGGGAGAGGAGTACTTCTTGAAACCAATGAATTGCCCTCATCACTGTATGATGTACAAAAACAGCCCTCGTTCATATAAAGATCTCCCTTTGCGTATTGCAGAGTTCGGTACTGTTTGCCGTTATGAGCAAAGTGGTGAACTGCACGGACTTACACGTGTACGTAGCTTTACTCAGGATGATGCCCATATTTTCTGCCGTCCTGACCAGGTGAAAGATGAATTTCTGCGAGTAATGGATATCATCTCTATCGTGTTTAAATCGATGGACTTCCAGAACTTCGAGGCGCAGATTTCACTTCGTGACCCTAATGATCATGAAAAATATATTGGAACCGATGAGAATTGGGAACGCGCAGAACGTGCCATTGTAGAAGCATGTGAGGAAAAGGACTTACCGGCAAAGATTGAATATGGTGAGGCTGCTTTCTATGGACCTAAGCTTGACTTTATGGTAAAGGATGCTATCGGTCGTCGTTGGCAGTTGGGTACCATTCAAGTGGATTACAACCTGCCTGAACGTTTTGAGTTGGAGTACACTGGCTCTGATAATCTCAAACACCGTCCTGTGATGATTCATCGTGCGCCATTTGGTTCTATGGAACGTTTCGTTGCTGTGCTGATTGAACATACTGCTGGTAAATTCCCATTGTGGCTTACTCCAGATCAAGTAGCCATTTTGCCAATCAGTGAGAAATTTAATGACTATGCTGCCGAAGTTCAGAAGTACTTGAAGCAATTCGATATTCGAGCTTTGGTGGATGACCGCAATGAGAAAATTGGTCGTAAGATTCGTGATAACGAAATGAAACGTATACCATACATGCTGATTGTAGGTGAAAAAGAGGCTGAAAATGGTGAAGTTTCAGTACGAAAACAGGGCGCTGGCGATCAAGGGACGATGAAATTTGAAGATTTTGCTAAAAAAATTAGCGAAGAAGTTCAAAATATGATAAATAAGTGGTAACTTTGCGCCGCGTTTTTTAGAAATAGTTTTTATTGAATGAAAGACGATAATAAAGATCAATATCGTGTAAATGGCCAAATCAGAGCTAAGGAAGTTCGTCTCGTTGGTGATAACATCGAGTCGAAAGTTTATCCTATTGCCCAGGCTTTACGCATAGCTGAAGAGCATGAGGCCGATTTGGTGGAGATTTCACCTACAGCACAACCACCTGTGTGTCGTGTGATAGAGTATTCGAAATTTCTCTATCAGTTGAAGAAACGTCAGAAAGAGATGAAGGCGAAGCAGGTTAAGACAGAGGTGAAGGAAATCCGTTTCGGCCCTCAGACTGATGACCATGATTTCAATTTCAAGAAGAATCATGCAATCTCATTCTTGAAAGATGGCAATAAAGTTCGTGCTTATGTCTATTTCAAAGGACGTTCCATTTTATTCAAGGAGCAAGGTGAAGTGCTTTTACTGCGTTTTGCCAATGACCTTGAGGAATATGCAAAGGTAGAGATGATGCCTGTTTTGGAGAAGAAAAAAATGACTATTGTGCTGGCTCCAAAGAAGGAAATCATCAAGAAAAAGAATGCTGATGTCAAGAATGTACAGCCAAAACCTCAGAAGCCAGCTGTAGTTTCCCCTTCAGCACCTGAAACAGAAAATGAGTAACGCCATCGGTATAGTGCGTTATCATATATATTAATTAAATAAATTAAAACAGTAAGATGCCAAAGATTAAGACTAACTCCGGTTCTAAAAAAAGATTCGTTCTTACCGGAACAGGTAAAATTAAGAGACAGCATGCTTATCATAGTCATATTTTGACTAAGAAGACTAAGAAGCAGAAGAGAAACTTGTGTTACTCAACTATCGTAGACCAGACAAATGTTCGTCAGGTTCGTGAACTTCTGGCTATCCGATAAGTCATGCAAAAGAAATCTAGTTACTAACCGAGTGTATTAGCTGTAAAGACCATAGATGTTAAACTGTGGCGCTAACCATTCAAAAAACAAAAAACTATGCCAAGATCAGTAAATCATGTTGCTTCTAGAGCAAAAAGAAAGAAAATTCTGAAGTTAACCAGAGGTTACTTTGGTGCAAGAAAAAACGTATGGACCGTTGCCAAGAATACTTGGGAAAAGGGTCTGTTGTATGCATTCCGCGACCGTAAGGCTAATAAGCGTAATTTCCGTGCTTTGTGGATTCAGCGTATCAACGCTGCTGCTCGTTTGGAAGGTATGTCTTATTCTAAGTTAATGGGAGCTTTGCATAAGGCTGGTATTGAAATCAACCGTAAGGTGTTGGCAGACTTAGCAGTTTACCATCCTGAGGCTTTCAAAGCGATTGTAGCTAAGGCAAAAGCAGCTTAACCAGCTGTAATAAAGAATATTGGGTTGTAAAGGCAAGCTCTCGTTAGGGCTTGCTTTTTTGTTTTATTCCATTAGATGCTATAGGGCGCTGGTAAAAAAATCACTCTTTTTATTTGCAAATTATTTATCAATGTCTTATATTTGTAAACAGATGGTGAGAATAACAAGCCGCATTGATGCGATCGGGAAACTCATCAATTTTAAAAGAAATACCGAGACAAGCTCCATATTCCAATGGCGGGCCACGCCCGAAAGGGTAACTTAGAGTCGGTGGATTACAAAGGGATTGGGCTCTCAAATCATGTCGTTCGGAGTTTCATCTTCATCTAATATTCAGTGCGGCTTCCTTATATGGCAGGTATCTTATGTTAAGATGCCTGCTTTTTTTGTTTTTCTTTCCTTCATTTAGTATATTTGCATTTCATTTAAAATTACCATGAAGATTAGATTTATGAGTTTGGCCAGTGGTAGTAGTGGCAACTGTTATTATATTGGGACTGACACATACGGCTTTCTTATCGATGCAGGTATAGGCATACGTACTATCAAGAAACGACTAAAAGATGTGGGTATTCCTATGGAGAATATTATAGCCGTGTTCGTTACCCATGATCATGCTGACCATATTAAGTCAGTTGGTGTACTTGGTGAGAATCTTTTTTTGCCGATTTATGCTACTTCACAAACTCATGTGGGCATTAATAAGAGCTATTGCATGACTCAGAAGTTAGGCATCAGCGCTAAAAAAATGGAGAAATACCAGCCCTTAAAAATTAGAGACTTTACCATAGAATCTTTTGAAGTGCCTCATGATGGTACTGACAATGTAGGCTATTGTATTGAGGTTGATGGTAAGACATTTTGTTTTATTACTGACTTGGGTGAGATTACTCCTATTGTTGAGAAATATATCCTTAAAGCGAATTATTTGGTCATAGAGTCTAACTATGATGCAGAGATGCTAAAAATGGGGCCTTATCCTTCTTATTTAAAGGAACGCATCGCAGGGCATACTGGCCATATGTGTAATGCTGATACAGCAGAATTCCTCGCTACTCATTGGCAACCTCAAATGCATTACATCTGGCTTTGTCATCTCAGTAAGGATAATAATCACCCTGATTTAGCATATAAAACAGTTGAATTACGCTTGAGACGAGCTGGTATTATAGTGGGTAAGGATGTGGAACTATGCACATTAAAGCGTTCTACGCCTACAGAATTATATACCTTTGAGTAATCTTTTTGGTAAAATGATGAAAAAAAACAAAGGAAAGTTTTGTAGATAACAAAAAAACTCATACCTTTGCATCCGCATTCAAGATTGATGCACCCTTAGCTCAGTTGGTAGAGCACCTGACTCTTAATCAGGGTGTCCAGGGTTCGAGCCCCTGAGGGTGTACAAAAAGAGTGAAGTTCTTCATCCATTTGGTGGAATCGTCTAAGGGCTAGGACACATGCCTCTCACGCATGTAATCGGGGTTCGAATCCCCGCTCCACTACTTGAAAAACCTTTAGATCATGATCTAGAGGTTTTTTATATACCCATGCATTCTCGGTAGAAGTCCAGTGTTTCGTAGATAAGACCTTGGCTAGCTGTTTGGTCAAGACGTAATTCTCCCACATCGTTTAATAAGGTAAAGTTAATTATACCTCCCTTGTTTTTCTTGTCGTGTAACATAAGTTGATAAAGCTCTTCGTAATTGTCACAAGTGAAGATGAATGAACCATAGTTCTCGTGAATGAAATGGATAACACTTCGCATCACATCACGAGGAAACTGTGCGTTAACATGTGAGAGATAGAGTTCGCACACCAACCCCCATGCTACAGCGTATCCATGTAAAACTGGTTGTTGTCGGTTCAAGGCAAACGACTCGAAGGCATGACCAATGGTATGACCAAGGTTTAAAGCCTTGCGAAGTCCTAACTCTTTAGGGTCCTTTTTTACTATGTTTTCTTTTACACGAACTGACTTTTCTACCAGTTTTTTGAGCAAACTGTAGTCAATATTTGTCATATCAAATGCTAGCAGATCGTTTAGCGTTTCATAGTTGCTAATAAGGCCATGCTTTAGCATCTCTGCATAGCCAGAACAAAAATTGTGAGCGTCAAGTGTACAGAGAAAATCTGTTTCTAAAAGTACCCTAAAAGCTGACTGAAATACACCGATCTCATTCTTTAAACCATTAAAATTGATGGCTGTCTTTCCACCGACAGCAGCATCTACCATTGCTAAGAGTGTTGTAGGGATATTAATATAACTGATACCTCTTTTGAATGTAGAAGCAGCAAAGCCACCTAAGTCGGTCACCATGCCGCCACCTAAGCAGATCAAAAGTGAATGTCTTGTGGCACCATTATTGCTCAATGATTGCCATACTTTGGATAATGTTTCTAGATTCTTGTGAATATCGCCAGCACCAATTACAATTTGATGAGCATGCTTTAATTCATCAATGCCTTGTAATAAAGGAGAACACAAAGTGTGTGTGGTTTCGTCTGTAAGCACAAATAAATGGTCGGGTGCACTAATGCTTATTGCTTCAGCAAGTTCATGTTTGAAATCATGGCAAAGAAAAACTCCTGCGTCGTCCATAATCAAAGGTTTTATGATATTTTTAGATTGCAAAGATATAACTAATCTATAAAAGGTGTATCTTTGTGAGCGTAAAAACTTAAATTATTTTAAATATTGAATGACGGCATTAAACTAGAGTAGCAAAGTGATGTCATAAAGCCGTATTTATAATCAAATGTAGAGTATTAATGAAAAAGCTATTATTCTGTTTATCCATATCATTGTTAATGGTGGCGTCAGCTGTTGCTCAGACAAGAAATATCACAGTAAGGGGTAAGGTACTTGATAAAGATTCAGGTGAACCTGTGGTACAGGCCACTATTCAAATGCTTTCTCTCCCAGACAGTACATATGTTAATGGCGCAGCAACTCTTGATGATGGCACGTTTGAATTACCCAAAGTATCTGCAGGGAAGTATGTAATGAAGATTTCTTTCATTGGTTACAAGCCTGTATTTGAACAGCTTACATTGAGTAACAATCGTACCAACTTAGATGTGGGTACAAAGAAACTGGAGTTGGATGCAATCGCCTTGCGTGAGGCTATTGTAACAGCAATGGCATCGCAAGTACAAGTGGTTGAAGATACCTTGTTATATAATGCCAATGCATATCGTACGCCGGAAGGTGCCATGTTGGAGGAATTGGTGAAAAAACTGCCAGGTGCCGAGGTGGATGATTCTGGTAATATTAAAATTAATGGTAAAGATATCAAGAAGTTGATGGTGAATGGGAAAGAGTTTTTCGGAGGAGATGTACAAACAGGACTCAAGAACTTGCCTGTTGATATGGTGGAGAATCTTAAGACCTACGATCGACAATCTGATATGGCTCGCGTAACAGGTATCGAAGATGGTGAAGAAGAAACGGTGCTTGACTTGACCGTTAAGAAAAATATGAACCAAGGTTTGTTTGGTAATATTGATTTGGGGGCAGGTACGGAGCATAGATATACCAGTCGTGCAATGATGAACTATTTCAATGGTTCTACACAGTTAACGTTTATGGGTGGCGCCAACAATGTGAACGATCAGGGCTTTTCTGGCGGTGGAGGAGGAGGCGGAATGCGTTTTGGACGAAATAATGGCTTAACTGCGACCAAGACCTTGGGCATGAGTTTTGCTACAGAGACTAAAAAGTTGGAATTGGGTGGTAGCATCAGATATAATTGGCGTGACAATGATGTTGCCAACATCGGTTCTCAAGAGAACTTCCTATTTGATGGAAGCAGTTCCTTCATGAACACAAACTCTTTGAGTCGTAATAAAAACCACCAGTGGAATGCCAATATGCGTATTGAGTGGAAACCTACTGATAATACAAACATTCTATTTCGCCCGACTGTTTCATTTGGTAAAACCAATAATGGATCGGATTCCGAATCAGGAACATTTAGTAGTGACCCTTATCAGTTGGTAGATAATCCTAATGATTATCTGAGTTTTGATTCGCTGGACGATTCAGACCCCCTGAAAGCAATTCGTAAGAACTTGACTGCTAACAATAGTTTAACTAAGCAGAATACTCTATCTGTGAACAGTTCTTTGCAAGTGAATCAGAAGTTGAATGATGCGGGAAGGAATATCACCTTTAGAGGTCAGTTCCGGTATGGTGACAACGATAATGACCAATATACACAATCATTAACACGCTATTATCAGTTGGTAAGTGTACTGAGTGGTGATTCAACGTTAATCCGTAATCAGTTCATCACTTCACCTACAAAGAACACTACTTATTCTGCCCAGGTGACCTATAGTGAGCCAATAGCCAAAAATACATTCTTGCAATTCAGCTATGAGTTCCAATATGGATTAAACAAAAATGACCGCAAGACATATAATCTCAATGATTTTCCATGGGTGTTAGGTGAAAATTTGCCAAATGGTTATTTGAATGCAGAAGTGGACAGCTTGAGTAAGTATGCTGAGTATCGTACTTACAGTCACGAAGGGTCTGTTACTTTGCGCTTCAACCGTGAAAAATACCAACTGAGTGCCGGCATCAACTTGGAACCTCAACATACAGTGTTGTCATACAAGCGAGGCGACTATATGATTGACACTACTCGTAATGTATTCAACTTTGCGCCAAATGTGGACTTTAGATATCGTTTCTCGAAGGTGAGCCAGTTGCGTT
Organism: uncultured Bacteroidales bacterium; assembly: GCA_902779085.1. Taxonomy (GTDB): domain Bacteria; phylum Bacteroidota; class Bacteroidia; order Bacteroidales; family Bacteroidaceae; genus Bacteroides. The sequence goes on from CACYZY010000001.1 coordinate 418,271, forward strand.
TCCTGTACCGAGGCAGAAGTTCACAGCCCAGCATGGAGAATCTGTTGCCAATCACCGACTACACGAATCCACTGAATGTGCGTGTAGGTAATCCTGGATTGAAGCCTTCGTTTACCCATACAGTGACTTTGTTCTATAATACCTATAATGCAGAGAAACAACGAGGCATTTCTGCTAATGCTTTCTTCAATCTCTCCCAAAATAGTGTCAGCAATAGTCGTATATATAATGAGAAGACAGGTGGCTGGACAACCATGCCGAAGAATATCAACGGTAATTGGAATGTGATGGGTATGTTTAACTACAATACTGCTTTGAAGAACCAAAAGTTCACCATTAATACATTTACCCAGGCTAACTATACAAATAATGTAGGTTATTTGACGGATAATAAGACGCATATTGAACAAAAAAATACTACTACCAACCTGACATTGGGCGAAAGAGTGAATGGTGCCTATCGTAATGATTGGTTTGAATTTGGCATTAATGGTGCCATCAATTACAGCATTGAGCGAAACAAACTTAATACGCAGAATAATCAAGAACCTTACACCTATTCTTATGGTGCTAACACCCAGATTATTCTGCCTTGGAACATGACTATATCAACTAACATTACTAATCAGGCACGTCGTGGCTATAGCGATAAGACCATGAACCGTGACGAACTGATTTGGAATGCCCAGATCTCGCAGTCATTGTTTAAAGGAGCAGCTTCATTGAGTATAGAGGCTTATGATATCTTGAAGAAGCAGAGTACCATCATGCGTTCCCTTACGGCTAATGGACGTTCGGTAAATCAATATAACGCCATCAATAGTTATGTGATGGTGCACTTCATATATCGTCTGAATATCTTTGGAGGAAAGAATGCCCGTCAACAGCAACAGCGCCGACCTGGTGCTGGTGGTTTCCCTCCAGGCGGTTTCGGGGGTGGTCGCCCTGGTGGCTTTGGAGGCGGAGGCGGCTTTGGTGGAGGCCGTAGGCCAAATGAATAATAATGATTGAATGGAATGAAATCGTAAAATTGATTGCTTCGTGGTCAGTTTATCTGATTTACTTGGCGGTGATTGTCAGCACCATCTGGGTGGTGGTGCTGGAGAACCGCAACCCTGTGAAGACCATCGCCTGGGTATTGGTGCTGGTCTTTTTGCCTGTAATAGGATTGTTTTTCTATATCTTTTTTGGAAGAACGCACAGACGTGATCAGATTATCAGTCGTCGTAGCTATAGTAAACTCTTGAAACGTCCTGAAGAAGAGTATCTCTCACAGCAGGAGAATGATTTACCTGCAGACTATGGAGGACTGATATCTTTATTTCAGCACTCCAACCATGCTTTCCCTTATACCAATAATCAAACAGTAATATTCACTTCTGGAGCAGCATGGATAGACGCCTTACTTAAAGAACTGCAGCAGGCAAAAGACCACATTCACCTTGAGTCATATATTTTTGCTGACGACGAGGTGGGAAATAGAGTGCGGGATGTATTAGTAGCCAAAGCTCGTGAGGGTATCACTGTGCGTGTGATACACGATGACGTGGGTAGTTGGCAAACTTCTAACACTTTCTTCTACACCATGATGGAGGCTGGTGTTGAAGTAAGAAGTTTCTTGAAAGTGAGGTTCCCTTTGTTTACTAATAAGGCCAACTATCGCAATCATCGTAAATTAGTGGTCATCGATGGTCAAACAGGCTTCATCGGAGGAATGAACATAGCTGACCGTTATGTACAGGGTGTATCCTGGGGAATCTGGAGGGATACTCACATGATGATCAGAGGTAAGGCTGTTCATGGACTACAAACTGCTTTTCTGTTGGATTGGTACTTCACAGATCGTACATTATTGACCTCTGCACACTATTTCCCAATGGTAGATAGTATTATGGGCAACTCTATCATACAGGTTGTTACCAGTTCTCCTGTACAGCCTGGCCAGGAAATCGTGATGGGATTGATGAAGGCTATCAGCAATGCTAAGACGTATTTTTATATCCAGACACCTTATTTCCTTCCCACTGAGGCAATGCTCAATGCGCTGCAAACTGCTGCTATGGCTGGTGTTGATGTGCGACTGATGTTGCCAGAAAGGGCTGATAGTAAAGTTGCTCATTGGGGCTCTATGTCGTATTTGGCAGATGTGTTGAAATATGGTGTGAAGGTTTATCTCTATCAGAAGGGTTTTCTCCATTCTAAACTGATGGTTAGTGATGATTTCTTAACTACCATTGGATCTACAAATATGGATTTCCGTAGCTTTGAGCATAATTTTGAAGCAAATGCTTTTATCTATGATGAGCAAGTGGCTATGGAAGCACATGAGATATTTCTTACTGATCAACGTGATTGCAAGCAGATTACACTCAAGCAATGGGATAAGCGTCCACGTAGAAATAAAGTTGTAGAAAGCTTTATCCGACTGATGTCTCCTTTGCTATGATAGAGGGTTTAAAGAAAGAAAAGTTTACTGCCCCATAGTTGCGGTGCTGTATGAAGTTAGGGTGTCGCTCAAACTGGTAGTTTTTTCCGTGTTCCAATATAAACAATCCCTTTTCTTTTAATAACTGATTGTCTATGATAAGGTCTGGCAATGAAACTAAGTTAGGTAAAGCATAAGGAGGGTCTGCGAAGATAAGGTCAAATTGCTGTGGGCAATGATTGATGTATTTAAAGACATCTGCTTTCAAAGGAAGGCAGGATTGGCATCCCAATTCTTTAATTACCTTGCAAATAAATGCGTAGTGATCGCGGTCTTTCTCTACACTCACCACCTGCTCGCAGCCACGAGATACCAACTCCAGACTAATGCTGCCAGTACCAGCAAATAGGTCGAGTGCCTGTATCTGGTTGTTAAAATCAATAAGGTTGCTTAGAATATTGAAAAGATTCTCTTTGGCAAAGTCTGTAGTAGGACGTGCTTTAAAAGAATGAGGCACATCAAAACGCCTGCCTTTGTATATGCCGCTTACCACTCTCATTATACAGCGGTTTCTATGTCAAAATATGGAGAAATACAGGTGATGTTGCTGATGTAATGTCCCAGTTCATGCTTTAACTCATCAGCTTCTGAGATATTGTCTGCCAACAAAAGTTCGTCGGATAGTTGGTTCAAGCCTAACTGCTTCCAGCTATACAAGATATAATATAGCCTATCGGTTATGTGATGACAATTGAAGCTATTGCAATAAATTATGTTGTGATGCTCCATTGCAGCAATGGTAATGTTGTCTCTTCCTATTACGCACAACAATTGCTTCTGGTTTACATGGTAGTTTTGCAGCGTAAGGTGTTCTATCAACGAAGTTGCTTGTGCCTTTACTTGCGCCTCTGGAAATTGTTTATATAGCAAAGTAAGCAGTGCTTTGTCTAAGCCATACAATACAACGACATTACTCTTTTGGAGAATATTGAACTCCACTAACTCATTATCAACATGATGGAAATTGTGGTAGAAAATGGTCTCTACCTGCTCATCTTCAAAGAAATCTAATGGTACTAAAGTGAAACGCGAGGTCGCAATTACAATTGATACCGCCTTATACTGATAGTTTAGCCATTCTAGCTCGTCTATAGCATGCTTGAGATTGGCAGTAAAAGAAAGCGACTCATCTACCTTGTATAAATGATGGATGGATGAATCACTTTTCTCCTTAGCTTTAGGGTTAAGAAGTGCAAAATAAAATCCATCCGCTGAAAAGCGGATGGATAATATGTGCTGATTAGAATTACTCCCAGTTACCTGCATTGTTGTTTGCAGTCTCCAGGTCACCAATCTTCAGACCGCAATACTTGTTCAACTGAGCCTGCTGGTCTTTCAGGTTGATGATTTCCTGCTTGTCGAGGTCACCAAGATAAGCTTCATAAGGAGTCTTTACTTCAAGCAGACAAATAGGAGCACCAGAACGTGCAATCTGAGTCAGGGTATCCATTTGGAACTGTACGCCATTGCCGAAAGGAACATAGCGCAGAGAGTCTGCATTGAAACCCTTTGGGAAGATAGTATCGATAACAGCTACCCAAGTAGTGTCACGAGAGAAATTCTCCAAACCATTCTTCTTTACTTCATCATATTTGCCAGTCTTCTTAGCCTTATTAATGATAGCCATTGCCTTAGCTTCTGTCAGACCATTCTCAAGTTGTGCGTCACTCAACACACCCTTCTTGAACACGAGCGGGAGCTTCTGGTTCTTTACGAAATAGATCAAAGAGTCAAAGTTGTCAGTGTACTGGCGATCGTGAGTATTGCTATACTCAGCTTGTGCTTTACGGATGTCCAGCAGACGAGCCTGAACGGCTTTGTCTCTAATGTTTTTCTCATTTTCGAATCTGACAGGCCCCTGCACACTCTCATAGCAGATGTAGACCAAAAGTAATGCGATGGCCGCCAAAACAATGTTTAATACTGTCTTCATGTTATTATTTTTTTTAGTTATTATTTTCCTTTCTGCAAAATTACAAGAAATTATTTTAATTTTGCGCATTGCAAACAATTTTTATTCATAAAAGATGATAAAAAATCATTTGGTGCAGCAAATTAAGGAAAATTTTCCTTACCAACCAACACTTGAGCAGGAAAAAGTGATAAAAAGTTTGTCAGATTTTTTGTTTTTACCCAAAAACGAAACAATATTCCTGCTGAAGGGGTATGCAGGCACTGGAAAGACCTCCTTGTTCAGTGCTTTGGTCAGGACCCTTGACCAGATGCAGCAGAAGTGTGTTTTGCTGGCGCCAACAGGCAGAGCTGCCAAGGTTTTTGCATCCTATGCTGGCCATCCAGCTTATACCATACACAAGAGGATTTATCGTCAGCAGACGGTAGCTGCCGATATGGGCAGTTTCTCGCTCAATGATAACCTGTCTAAACATACTCTTTTTATTGTTGATGAGGCTTCTATGATATCCAACCAGGGACTCTCAGGAACAGCTTTTGGCTCTGGTTGTCTTCTTGATGACTTGATAAAGTTTGTGTATAGTGGTGAAGGTTGTCGCCTCATGCTGATGGGCGACACTGCCCAATTGCCTCCTGTGGGTGAAGAACTTTCTCCTGCTTTGTATGCGGAAGCTTTGTGCAGTTATGGTCTGCAAGTTATGGAAGAAACACTTACGCAGGTGGTTCGCCAAGGGCAGGCGTCTGGAATCTTGTTGAATGCTACTGTATTGAGACAAATGATAGCTTCTGGTGATTGCTTCTCTTTGCCTAAGATAAAGGTTGTTGGCTTTGCTGATATCAAAGTGTTGCCTGGCAATGAACTGATAGCCCGGCTTGAGGAGTGCTACCAGTGTGATGGAGAAGACGAAACCATCGTAGTGTGCCGCTCTAATAAGCGAGCTAACATATATAATAACGGTATCCGTGCGCAAATTCTTTGGCGTGAGTCGGAGTTGGAGGGTGGTGATCGTCTGATGGTGGCAAAGAATAATTATTTCTGGACACAGCATCATTCTCAGACTGACTTTATTGCCAATGGTGAAATGGCGGTAGTGCGTAGGGTACGTAATGAAAGGGAATTGTATGGTTTCCGCTTTGCAGATGTATCATTGTTATTGCCTGACTATGCCGATGCAGAAGTTGAGGCTACAGTATTGCTTGATACGTTGCAAAGCGAGGCACCAGCTCTGACCAAAGATGAGAACGAGCGCTTGTTCAACGAAGTGCTGGAAGATTATTCGCATATTACTCAAAAGCGCGAGCGCTTGAAGAAACTGAAAGAAGATGCCTATTACAATGCCTTGCAGATAAAATATGCTTATGCTATAACTTGCCATAAGGCACAGGGTGGTCAATGGAAGAATGTTTTTCTTGACCAAGGTTATATGCCAGAAGAGTCATTAACACCTGATTATTTCCAATGGCTATATACAGCTTTCACTCGTGCCACTGGCACTCTCTATTTGGTTAATTATCCCAAAGAACAGATAGCTTAACAAAGGATTTGACCCCTTGTTTCAACGCAGGCTTTACTACGAGTGGACGCAGTATCTACTATCACTTGTCGTAGTATCTTCTATGGGGGTAAAGGAGATATTGCGATGGGTGACAGGAAGCATTCCGACACGTCGTGGGAGATATTGCAACGACCCTTGGCAGACATTTGTGTCACCCCTTGCTAATTATTGCGTCACCCCATAGGAAGCGTTTAGTCAACTAAGAGTAGAGTCCCCGTCTTCCAGAAGTAAAGAAGGCGCCTTCCCGTAGTAGAGAAGACGCCCTCTAGAAGATTTCCCTCAGTTTTTATGATGGTGTTTGTAAAATAAAACTTATTACAACTTTGCTAGTTCAATGACTTTGTCAACAGCAGCATGGAGTCCGTCTCGGTTCTTGCCTCCAGCAGTTGCATAGTGGGGTTGGCCACCACCACCGCCTTGAATCAGTTTGCCAGCTTCGCGCACCAAGGCACCTGCATTGAGGTTGTGGCTCTGAACCACGTCTTCACTAATCATCACACTGATGAGCGGGCGACCATTCTCTTCTGTGCCAATGACGCAGAATAAGTTTTCGGGAATAGCAGCACGAATCTTGAATGCCAAATCTTTGGCAGCATTGGCTGACATAGGTAATACTGACTTCACTACCTTTATGCCGTTGATGGTCTCTGCATGGCTCACCAATTGGTTCTTTACGTTCTCGACAGTCTGTGCCTGGAACTTCTCGATTTCCTTCTTCATGCTGTCGTGCTCGCTGATATATTTCTGTACAGTCCCCATTAGGTCTGGCGCATTGTTAAATAATGCACGCATGCCTTTTATGGTATCTTCCATCGTGTAGAGCATATCTTCGAGTTTCTTGCCTGTGATGGCCTCAATACGACGTACGCCAGCAGCTACACTGCTCTCGCTCACAATCTTGAACATGCCGATATGACCCGTTGACCTTACATGGATACCACCGCAGAACTCAACACTTTCAGCAAATTGCACCACGCGAACCTTGTCACCGTATTTCTCGCCAAAGAGAGCGATGGCACCCATCTTCTTGGCTTCTTCCAAAGGGGTGTCTCGATGCTCCTGCAATGGGATGTCCTCACGAATCTTGGCATTAACGATGCGCTCAACCTGGCGAAGCTCTTCATCGGTGACTTTCTGGAAATGAGAGAAGTCGAATCGTAAGGTCTCTGGTGACACAAACGAACCCTTTTGCTCTACATGGGTGCCCAGCACCTGACGCAAAGCAGTGTCGAGCAAGTGGGTAGCTGAGTGGTTAGCTGCACTGGCTGCACGCTTCTCCAAATCGACACATGCCATGAAGTTGGCCTCTGGATGCTCGGGCAACTTGGTGGCAATGTGTACGGTCATACCGTTCTCATGCTTGGCATCCACAATGTCGATGGTCTCGAACTCGCTACATATCACACCACATTCGCCTACCTGACCACCCATTTCGCCATAGAATGGGGTGTAGTCAAGTACTATCTGATAGAAAGTCTGTTTCTTCTGTGTTATCTTGCGGTAACGAAGTATGTGACATTCGTATTCGCTATAGTCGTAACCAACAAACTCTGTCTCACCCTCACGCAGTGTAACCCAGTCACCTGTCTCTACGGCAGCAGCGTTGCGCGCACGGGCTTTCTGCTTTTCCATTTCTTCACCAAACTGTTTTTCATCTACAGTCAGACCGTTCTCTCGGCAAATTAGCTCGGTAAGATCAAGTGGGAACCCATAGGTGTCAAACAATGTGAATGCCTGAACACCATCAAGTTCTGTCTTGCCTTTTGCCTTCACTTCATCCATTGCCTTGTTCAGCAAGCTGATGCCATTATCAAGTGTACGTAAGAAAGAATCTTCCTCTTCCTTCATCACCTTGGCAATTAGCTCACGCTGAGCATCCAGCTCGGGATAGGTAGCACCCATCTCACGAATCAGCACAGGTAATAGCTTGTAGATAAATGCCTCTTTCTGCCCCAAGAAAGTGTAGGCATAGCGGATGGCACGGCGCAAAATACGACGAATCACATAACCAGCCTTGGCGTTGCTTGGCAGTTGACCATCGGCAATAGAGAATGCGATGGTACGCAAGTGATCTGCCACTACACGCATTGCCACATCTATTTTTTCGTCTTTGCCATACTGAAGGTCAGAAAGACGACCAATTTCCTGAATGATAGGCTGGAAGATGTCGGTGTCGTAGTTTGACTGTTTGCCCTGCAACGAACGAACCAAACGTTCAAAACCCATGCCGGTGTCGATCACTTTGGCAGGCAATGGCTCCAGACTTTGGTCAGCCTTGCGATTATATTGCATAAACACTAGATTCCAGATTTCAATCACTTGTGGGTGGTCTTTGTTAACCAACTCATAGCCAGGTACGGCAGCTTTCTCGGCAGCCGAACGAGAGTCTAGGTGAATCTCAGAGCAAGGACCGCAAGGACCGGTATCACCCATTTCCCAGAAATTGTCGTGCTTATTACCATTGATAATGTGGCTCTTTGGCAAGAACTGCTCCCAATAGCTAGCTGCTTCGTTGTCACGCTCTAAGCCTTCTGAAGGAGAACCCTCAAATACGGTAGCATACAAATCTTCTGGATTGAGTTTCAATACATCTACCAGAAATTCCCATGCCCAACTGATGGCTTCTTTCTTGAAATAATCGCCGAACGACCAGTTGCCCAGCATTTCAAACATAGTGTGATGGTAGGTGTCGTGACCCACTTCTTCCAAATCGTTATGTTTACCACTCACGCGTAAGCATTTTTGTGAGTCGGTTACACGCTTCCATTGAGCTGGGCGGTTGCCCAATATAATGTCCTTAAACTGATTCATGCCTGCGTTGGTGAACATCAGCGTAGGGTCGTCTTTAATCACCATTGGAGCAGAAGGTACTTTGTGGTGACCTTTGCTCTCGAAGAAACCTGTAAAAGCGTCTCTTATCTCATTAGCTGTCAACATATCGAACGTTTTTTTATACTTTTTTCTAAATTTGGTTGCAAAGATACTGCTTTTTTATTAGTTTTACAAAAAAATCAGAATATGCTGAACAAAGAGAATGAATTAAAGCTATTTTACTCCATTAGTGAGGTGGCAGAGATGTTTAATGTCAACGAATCAACTCTTCGTTTCTGGGAGAAGGAGTTCCCTGCATTGGCTCCCAAGAAAGCTGGTAGAGGAATTCGTCAATATCAGCAGAAAGACATTGAATTTGTAAGACTCATCCATCATTTGGTAAAAGAAGAGGGAATGACCATTCCTGGTGCACGTCAACGTCTCAAAGTAAACAAAGACAATACGGTTAAGAAAGTAGAGGTGTTGGAGCGACTTAAAGCCATACGCAAAGAATTGGCTGGAATGCGTGATGCGTTAGATGCTTTTACCTACGATCAAGTTGAAGAACTGAAGGACAATCTGTAGCTCCTTCAGTTTTTTGTTTTGTGAGTAAAATCGAGGATTTATTCCCTAATTACTTCCTGAATACTGTCTATACGTTTTAGTTCTGCAATGATGGCATGCACATCATCAACGTCGTGCACATACAGTTGTATGTTACCCTCAAAAATACCCTCTACTGTTTCGATGGTAAGCTTGCGGATATTAACGTTTAATTGGTGAGAAATGATTTGTGTTACATCGCTTAACAATCCCATGCGGTCAACGCCCTTGATATTGATAGTTACCAAAAATGATAATTGCTTGTGAGTATCCCATTGAGTCGCAATGATACGGTTGCCATAACTACTCTTCAGTTTGGAGGCAATAGGGCACTGACGTTTGTGTATAGTGATTTTACCACTTGTATCGATATACCCCAGTACATCGTCACCAGGTATAGGATGACAACAATCAGCAATAGCATATTTATTTTGAATAGTATCTTCTGTAAGCTTTAGTATTTGTTTGGTAATCTTCTTTACCTCTTTCTTTTCTATCTCTTGTTTGTCTTCGGGCTGCTTGGTAGCACCTTCGTTGTCTTTCTCTTTATTACCAAATGGCAACTTGAGGAATCTGCGCCAAGATGTTTTGCTCTTGCCTTTCAGAACATCGATATCGTTTTCACCTAATTCAATCTTTCCTGAACCTATTGATTCCAACAAGCTGTCTGTATCTGGTTTCTCATGGAAACGAGCTAGTTTATTGAGTACCACCTCGTCCACATAGATGCCTTCTTCTTTTAAGAAATCACCCAGCTTATCGAGCCCCTTCTTTTGGGTAGCTTTCGCTTCTTTGCGTAAGATGGAAGCTATCTTGGCACGAGCCTTAGCTGTAGCAGCTATATTTTCCCATTCAGGTTGTACTTTTTGTGAACGAGAAGTAAGAATCTCCACCTGGTCACCACTATTGAGTTTATGGCTCAATGGAACTAATCGGTGGTTTACCTTGGCTCCAATGCAATGGGCACCAATCTCTGTGTGTAATGAGAAACCAAAATCCAATACAGTGGAATTTTGTGGCAAAGTCTTGATTTCTCCTTTCGGCGTAAATACGAATATCTCTTGAGCAAACAGGTTCAGTTTGATGGTATCGAGGAAGTCCATCGCATCAGGCTGTGGGTCGTCAAGGATTTCCTTAATGGTAACCAGCCATTTGTTCAGTTCTGTATCATCGTCAGTAGGGGATATGTCTTCTTGCGCAGTCCCGTCTTTGTATTTCCAATGAGCAGCGAAGCCTTGCTCGGCAATGTCGTTCATGCGCTCACTGCGTATCTGTACCTCTATCCACTGGCCATTGTTTGCCATAAGAGTTACGTGCAGAGCCTGATAACCATTGGCTTTAGGGTGGCTAACCCAATCGCGTATCCGGTCGGGATGAGGCTTATATATCTGCGACAGACTGACGTAGATGTCGAAACAATTGTTCATCTCCACTTCTGGAGAAGCAGGCTCGAAGATGATGCGTACTGCAAGGATATCATATACTTCATCGAAAGTAACATGCTTGGTCTGCATTTTGTTCCAGATGGAATAGACCGCTTTGACACGTGCCATAATACGATATTTCAGCCCCATCTTATCGAGTTGCTGACGTATAGGAGCTGTAAACTCAGTAAACACCTTGTCACGTTCAGCTGCCGTTTCTTCCAACTTCAACTCTATCTCACGATACTCTTCCGGATGCTCGTATTTGAAACTTAGATTCTCAAGTTCAGTTTTAATCTTGTTCAATCCAAGACGATAGGCCAAAGGAGCATAAAGATAGAGCGTCTCTCCTGCAATTTTGTATTGTTTGTTGGGTGCCTGCGACTCTAGGGTACGCATATTGTGCAGTCGGTCGGCTATCTTGATGAGGATGACTCGGATGTCATCGTTCATGGTGAGCAATAACTTCTTGAAATTCTCCGCTTGAGCAGAGGCGTGGTCACCGAAGATACCACCAGATATCTTGGTCAGACCATCAACAATCTGTGCAATTTTTGGACCAAAGATGTTTTCAATGTCCTCTACCGTATAGTCAGTATCTTCAACTACGTCATGCAATAAAGCTGAGCAAATAGATGTAGAGCCAAGACCGATCTCATTGCACACAATCTTGGCAACACTGATAGGGTGTAGAATATAAGGTTCACCCGACAAACGTCTGATACCTTTATGGGCCTCATTGGCAAAGTTAAAGGCCTTGGTGATGATTTCCACACGTTTGCGGTGCTTGGTAGCGAGATAATCATTCAGTAGCTCTTGAAAGGCCTGCTGAATCATTTCTTCCTCATTATCTATCTGTTTGTTCTCCATAATTAGATGAGGTAGCTGCTGTTATTTATATATCTTTAAAGATTGCCCAGCATTAATGCGGGTGCCTCTGATACCATTCCAACTCCTTAGTTGATTAACCGTTACGCCATAGCGAGCAGCAATGGTAGATAGCGACTCACCACTCCGAACCTTATGCGTTCTTGCGGTACTGTTAGCTGGTGTTGTTGCAGTTCTATTAGTAGTTGTAGTGCGAGTACGTTGTTGACGAGCATTCTGCTGAGGCACAGTTACTACCCTGCGGTTGCGAAAGAACTCGTTGGCACGATAGGCATATATAGTATCTTGTTTCTCGATGAAAGAACCAACATAATTTTGAGGCAATCGCAACGTCTGAGGCTTAGTGTCTCCAGGAATGATATCACGCTTGTATTGGGGATTCAAACTCTTTAACATGTCTATATCTACCCCACAAATGTCTGCTATCTGTTGGAAATGAACATTGTGGCTCACCTGTATAGTGTCGGTAGCTTCAGGCATGCTTGTTTCCATAGGACAGATGTTGTGGTGGCAATAATAGGTCATAACATAGTTGGCTGCTATGAAAGATGGGACATATCCACGAGTTTCCTTGGGCAAGTAGTTGTAGATTTCCCAATAGTCGCGCTTCCCAGCACGGCTGATGGCTTTGTTCACATTGCCTGGCCCACAGTTATAAGCAGCAATTGCCAAGTTCCAGTCTTTATAAATATCGTACATGTCTTTCAAATAACGAACAGCTGCCCATGTGGCCTTGATAGGATCTTGGCGCTCATCAACATAGTTGTTGTTCTCCAAACCGTAAAGTCTACCAGTAGTTAGCATGAACTGCCACAAACCGCTGGCACCTGCTCTTGATATAGCCCGAGGGTTGAGAGCTGATTCTACGATAGGCAGATATTTCAATTCTAATGGTAAGTCGTAGGCATAAAGTGCTTCTTCAAACATTGGGATGTAGAAGTTGCTCAGACTCAACATCAGTGACATACGTTGGCGTAATGCACCAGAAGTATATTTCTCAATAAATTCGCGCACAACCTCATTGTATGGCATCTCTATGATAGAAGGGATGCGGCTTAGACGATCAATATAGATAGAGTCACTGAACAACGGATTCTCATCGCTAGTGCTGCAATCCTTGCCCAAGTCTATGTAATTCTTGGCTTTCCAGTCAGCTAGCAGACTATCAATAGGGTAGGTCATGCTTAATGGAAGTTCAAAGCTTTCAGTATGAGAACCACCATTGCTATCGTGTATGGTTACATTAAAAGTCTCTGGCTCTTGGGCATTGACCGTTGACCATTGACTATTCACCATGAATGTAGTCAATGCAATAGCAAAACCTATGATAACTCTTTTTTTAATCATGTTCATAATCATTAGTCAATTAAAAATTAAAGCTGCATTGTAATCCAACTGCCTGGTTTTTTAGTCCTTTCCCATTCAATAATCCATTATCCATAACAGCAGGTTCCACACGCATACTCAAATCTGGAGAGATGTCAAAATTTGATAACTCAGCATCAACATAAGCGTCAATCACCGACAGGGCGTATACTGCAATAAATGCAAATACGCTGATGTCACGATAACGGCGATATGAGTCTTTTCGTTTCTTCAGCAGATCTGTTATCTGGGTCTTAGAAACTCGTTCCATGTACCTAGAAGGTATAAGTTCGGTAATACTCTTTGCCGTCCAGTTATTATTTACTGCATCTTTATAAGCAGCAGCATAGTCTTTATACATGCGGTTATTCCATGTTAAAGCATAAGCGCATCCAGCAAATCCTGCGTAAAAGATGGGCAGTTTCCAGTATTTCTTGTTATAGATCTGTCCTCCCCCAGGAAACACCAATGCCATCCAAGTTGCTTTGGTTGGATTGGGTATCCACTGTTTTGCCAATTGTATACTATCAGCTTCTTTCACATCTATTACAACAGGTGATTGAAGCTCCATCAGCTGTTCTTGGTTAGCAGCATCAATACTATCGGAAGTAGTGATGGATATGCTGTCATTTACCTGCATGTGCCTCCTCCTTCTGGAAGCCCGTGAGTCATTTTGCGCATCGGCCACACTACCTATCGCTAACATTAGCAAGGTGAGTAGCATCCACATGAAGTGATATGTCCTATATTTTTTTGCAAACATAGCCTACTTCATTGAATCAAACAGCGTCATGATGCGTTCAAGGTCCTCTTCGTTATTGAACGGAATAGTTATCTTTCCTTTCCCCTTTGGAGAACAAGTGAGTTGGACCTTGGCCTTGAAAAAACCAGTAAGCTGCTGTTTCAATAAATTATACTCGACAGGTAGTTTCACCTGTTTAGGTTTAACCTTCTTGTCGCCAACTTTCACTGTCTGACCTTGTGAAAGCGACTTTACTAATTCTTCTACTTGACGTACTGAATAGTCTTTATCTACTATCTCACGATATAGGTTCACTTGCAATTTAGGGTCGGAAAGAGACACCAATGCTCGAGCATGAGCCATCTCAATTTGCTTGTTTTTCAACCCCATCTGCACCTCTGCAGGTAACTTGAGCAAACGCAGGTAGTTGGCAATTGTGGCACGGTTCTTACCCACACGCTCGCTGAGTTGCTCCTGAGTGAGGTGATACTGATCGAGCAAGTGTTGGTAGGCCAAAGCTATTTCCATTGAATTGAGGTCCTCACGCTGGATGTTTTCAATCAGTGCCATCTGCATCACATTCTCGTCATCGGCGGTGCGTATGTAGGCGGGAATGGTTGTCAATCCAGCTATTTGAGCAGCCCGAAAGCGACGCTCACCAGCAATGATCTGATATGCGTCTGTGTCTGTTTGACGTAGGGTAATGGGCTGAATAATACCTACTTCGGCTATTGAATCGGCCAATTCCTTCAACGCCTCTTCGTTGAACTCACGACGAGGCTGATTGGGATTGACATGGATTTTATTCAGTTCAATCTCATTGATGGAAGATGAGCCTTCCGTCTGTATATCACTTATGTCAAGCAGAGCATCAAGACCTCTGCCCAATGCATTCTTTTTCATTTAACTATTTCTTTCAATCAATTCTTTTGCCAAAGCCATATGATTACGTGCACCATTGGAATCTGCATCATATAGGATGGCAGGTAAACCGAAACTCGGCGCCTCACTCAGTTTTACGTTACGCTGGATAACTGTCTTGAAGACAAGTTCTTGGAAATGTTTTTTCACTTCGTCGTAGATTTGGTTAGCTTGACGGAGACGTGAATCATACATAGTGAGCAAGAAACCTTCAATCTCCAAAGAGGGATTCAACTTTGTCTTGATAATCTTGATGGTGTTCAGCAACTTGCTAATGCCTTCCAAAGCAAAGTACTCAGCCTGTACAGGTATAATCACAGAGTCTGCAGCAGTCAGTGAGTTTACTGTTATCAAACCCAATGATGGTGAGCAGTCTATAAAAATATAATCGAATTCATCTTTCAAGGGCATCAATATTTTCTTCAGGATTTTCTCGCGCCCCTTCATATTCAACATCTCTATCTCAGCTCCTACCAAGTTGATGTGAGAAGGAATAACTTTCAGTGAATCGATTTCTGTATTTTGTATGGCTCTATGCACATCTGCATTGTCAATTAAGCATTCGTAGATGGAAGTCTCTATCTCTCTGATGTTGATGCCCAAGCCTGATGAAGCATTGGCTTGAGGGTCTGCATCCACCACCAATACCTTTTTTTCCAGCGTAGCTAATGAAGCTGCTAGATTAATAGTGGTTGTGGTTTTTCCCACGCCGCCCTTTTGATTAGCTAAAGCAATTATCTTTCCCATAATTATTGTGTTATAGATAGCAAAAGGATAAATATACACTTATGCCGAGGGCAAAGATAAGCAAAATATCCCACATATTGATTAAATCGGTGTTAATTCCTTAATTTTTTTAAATAAGTTGGCAGATAAGGAATGTTTGTGTTAACTTTGCAACCGAATTAAAAAGATTAAACGTTAATTATGGAGAATAATAAACCGCTTATCCTGATTTCGAATGATGATGGCGTAATTTCAAAAGGTATTAGTGCATTGATTCGCTTCTTGCGTCCTTTGGGTGATATTGTTGTAATGGCCCCTGATGCTCCTCGCTCAGGCGTGGGTTGTGGTGTTTCTATCAACGAACCTGTCATGTTTCAGATGATCCGTAAGGATGTTGGATTGTCAGTATATAAATGTTCGGGTACACCAGTCGATTGCATCAAGTTGGCCTTTTATACAGTACTTGATCGTCAGCCTGATATCATCATAGGTGGAATTAATCATGGTGACAACTCATCTGTGAACGTGCATTATTCTGGAACTATGGGAGCTGTCATTGAAGGTGCAATTCGTGGTATTCCTTCTGTAGCTTTTTCTCTTTGTGACCATGATGCCGATGCAGACTTTGACCCAGCAGGTCCATATATCAGGGATATAGTGGAGAAGGTATTGGAACGTGGTTTACCACTCAATACTTGTCTGAATGTAAATTTCCCAAATGTGAAAGAGTTGAAAGGTGTGCGCATCTGTGAGCAAGCAAAAGGTATCTGGATTAATGAATGGGAGAGTTTCGCTCACAGAGGCGATTCTCAGTTCTTCTGGATGGCTGGTGAGTACAAGAATACTGATCCTGAGAACGAAAATAGCGATCGTTGGGCTTTAGAGAATGGCTATGTCGCTATCACCCCTACATTGGTGGATATGACTGCTCGTGAATTGATGAACGACTTGAAGTCGTGGTTCTGATATGAAATACTACCTGATAGTTGGAGAAGCATCAGGCGATTTGCATGCATCTCATCTGATGGCCGCTCTTAAAGAGACTGACCCCGAGGCTCAGTTCCGTTTCTTTGGTGGTGACTTGATGGCGGCTGTTGGTGGGAAGATGGTGAAGCATTATAAGGAATTGGCCTACATGGGCTTTATCCCCGTACTGATGCATCTTAATACTATCTATGCCAACATGCGTTTCTGCAAACAAGACATTGTTGCTTGGCAACCAGATGTGCTGATTCTCGTTGACTATCCAGGTTTTAACCTCAATATTGCCAAATACATACATAGTAATACGAAGATTCCCGTGTATTACTATATATCTCCCAAGATCTGGGCATGGAAAGAATACCGCATCAAGAACATCAAACGTGATGTTGATGAATTGTTTTCTATCTTGCCATTCGAGGTGGATTTCTTTGAAGGCAAACATCATTACCCTATACATTATGTGGGTAATCCCACATTGGATGAGGTGACAGCATTTCAGGCTGAACATCAGCGTGATTTCGATCAATTTGTATTGTCTAACGGTCTGACTAATAAACCTATTATTGCCTTATTGGCAGGAAGCCGAAAGCAAGAAATCAAGGATAACCTTCCCATGATGATCAAAGCGGCTCAGTCATTTGGCGATTATCAGATGGTGTTGGCTGGAGCTCCAGGTATTGCGCCTGATTATTACCAGCAATATTTGAAAGGAACCAATGTCAAGTTGCTGTTCAATAAGACCTATGAATTGCTGCAACATGCTGATGCTGCACTCGTCACATCAGGTACTGCTACTTTGGAAACCGCTTTATTCCGTGTGCCACAGGTTGTTTGCTACTATATAAGTTTAGGGAAGATTGTGAGTTTTCTCAAGAAAATGGTACTCTCGGTAAAATACATTTCTTTGGTGAATCTCATCGCAGGAAAAGAGGTAGTACAAGAACTGGTGGCCGATCGTATGACGGTGGAGAATACGCGTGCTGAATTGTCGAAGTTGCTGACAGACAAATCCTATCGCCAGCAAATGTTGGATGGTTATCAGGAAGTAGCTGATATATTAGGCACTCCTGGTGCCCCTCACAAAGCAGCAAAAACCATCTTCAAGAGTTTAGTTTAAAGAGAAATGCAGTACAGGTAAACTGTAGCGGCAGGAATCGCCATAAGTGCACTGTCAAAGCGGTCAAGCATACCTCCGTGACCAGGTAAGACATTGCCTGAATCCTTGATGCCCAACTGACGTTTGAACAACGATTCTGTCAAGTCTCCCCAAGTACCAAATACCACGATTGTGAGTGCCAATCCCATCCATTCCCATGTATTGAGAGCGTTGAAGAAATGAGCCAGAATAGCTGCAGCAATGAGTGCTACTACAGCCCCACCAATACTTCCTTCCCATGATTTCTTGGGTGATATTCTTTCAAATAACCTATGTTTCCCAAATAAAGTACCTATGCAATAAGCACCTGTGTCACTCATCCACAAGAAAATGAATACCGATAAAGGCAGGATGGGGTTATAGGTCACTTCAGATGAAACAAAATCGTTCTGGAAAGAAATGACATTCAGCAAAGCAAAGGGTAGGGCGATATAAACCTGACTGAGCATTGTATGTGCCCAGTTGCCGATAGGGTTCTCGCGTTTGAGATACAATTCTGAAATCATCATATAGAGCAACAATAGCACATAGGGCAGAAATACGCTAGCACTAACCATAAAGGTGTTGTAGCTCATGAAAGCCATGAACAGGTAACCAGCTCCGAGTGCAGTGATGTAAATGTTGACATGTGCATCAGTATATTTGTTGATAAGCTGTCCGTATTCTATCACCGTCATTGCACTGATGATGAGAAACAACACACCGAATGACAATGAGTTGAAAAGGATACAACCCACCAGCACTGCAACAAACAGCACTCCAGTAACGGCTCTTATGATGAAATTTTTCATATAATTGTTTACTTTCTTTTCCCTCTCTCCCTGTTAAATTAGAAGGAGTACCCTATAAAGGAGAGGGGAGTAACTGTATTGTTATTCTTCTGTAGGCTTAGATGGACGTTCAGCGTCAACTTCAGCCTCAGTTTTAGCCTCTGTCTCAGTCTCAGACTTCTTTTCTCCTGTTGCCTCCTGCTTTTTTGCTGCCTCGTTAGCCTGCTTCATTTCATTGGAAATCTTGTTGGCATTGAAGATTTCTTCTGAGCGTGATGCCCAAGGACGAGGACCAAATATTTCTTCTACATCCTCGGCAAAGATAACCTCACGTTCCACCAGTCTTTGAGCTAACTGGTTGTGCTTCTCCTTGTTCTCCATCAAGATACGCTTAGCACGCTCATATTGTTCATTGATCATGCGTTTCACCTCATTGTCAATAAGTTCAGCTGTATGCTCGCTATAAGGCTTGTTGAAACCAAACTCATCGCCTGCGTTATAGTAACACAGATTAGGCAACTTGTCGCTCATACCCATGTAGGCCGTCATGCCATATGCCTGTTTGGTCACACGCTCCAAGTCATTCATCGCTCCTGATGAGATTCTGCCAATAAACAAGTCTTCTGCGGCACGTCCACCCAGAGTAGCACACATCTCGTCAAGCATTTGTTCCTTAGTGGTAATTTGCCTCTCCTCGGGCAAGTACCATGCAGCACCCAAAGCCCTACCACGAGGTACGATAGTCACCTTGATTAGTGGGTTGGCATATTCCAACAACCATGAGATGGAGGCATGACCAGCCTCATGGATGGCAATAGAACGGCGTTCTTCTTCTGTTGTAATCTTGTTCTTCTTCTCCAAGCCACCAATGATACGGTCAACGGCATCAAGGAAGTCCTGCTTGGTTACTGCTTTCTTTCCATGACGTGCAGCAATCAACGCAGCCTCGTTGCAGACATTGGCAATATCGGCACCAGAGAAACCTGGAGTCTGGCGAGCTAATAAGTCAATATCCAATGACTCATCAACCTTGATAGGACGCAAGTGGACACCAAATATTTCCTTTCGTTCGTTCAAATCAGGCAAATCCACATGAATCTGACGGTCAAAACGTCCTGCACGCAGCAATGCCTGGTCAAGTACATCTACACGGTTGGTAGCAGCCAGGATGATGATACCGCTATTAGAACCAAAACCATCCATCTCTGTCAGCAACTGGTTCAAGGTGCTCTCGCGTTCATCGTTGCCACCAAAGGCAGCTTTGCTCGAACGGGCACGACCTACGGCATCAATCTCATCGATAAATACGATGCAAGGTGTTTTCTCTTTTGCCTGTCGGAACAAGTCGCGTACTCGTGAAGCACCTACACCCACAAACATTTCCACGAAGTCAGAACCTGACAATGAGAAGAAAGGTACATTAGCTTCACCAGCCACTGCCTTGGCCAACAGAGTCTTACCTGTTCCCGGAGGACCTACCAGCAAGGCACCTTTAGGTATCTTACCACCCAGGTCTGTATATTTCTTAGGATCTCGCAAGAATTCAACAATTTCTTCCACCTCCTGCTTGGCTTCTGCCAAACCGGCTACGTCCTTGAAAGTAACCTTTTCTTTGCCATCTTTCTCAAACAACTGTGCTTTTGACTTTCCCACGTTGAAGATGCCACCACCGATGCCACCTCCCACACCGCCAGACATACGCCTGGACAGATAAATCATGAAAGCAATGAAGAATATCAGTGGCATGATTTGCCAGAAAATAGCCCAGAAATAGTTTTGGCGTTTCTTGTATTGTACGGTACCGTCAAAATGCGATTGTTGAATTTCATTGTCAATGAATTCACCTAAGCTGTGCCTTGAAGGAGCTTCCGTCATGACGAAAGGCTTTTTCCCAACTTTGCCAGAATCCTGCTTGAAAACTTGCTGCACATACTGCTGTTTGATGTATGCCTCAACTGAATTGTCGTCATAGCCCACCACACGGTTCACATAACCGTTGCGTACAAATTGCTGGAACTCACCATAGGTGACTTCCCTTTGCGATGAACTGTCGTCGTTGAAGAACATCAGTCCCAGCAATAGCATACCTATCAGCAGATAGATGATATTCAAATTAAATTTGAAACGATAAATCTTCTTATCGTTCTGATCATTCTGACGCTGATCCTGCTCAGGTCGCTGAGGTTTGTTTTTCTCTTTATTGTCGTAGTTATTACTCATTTTCTTTAAACACTAATATCTTAATCCAAGTCTGGTATGTTGTTTAGCTTCGCATCTGCCCACAAATGTTCCAGGTCATAGAACTCCCTTGATTGAGGGACGAAAACATGCACCATTACGTTGCCATAGTCCATAGCTATCCATTCTGCATTGCGCTGACCATCCACGCCTGATGGCTTAACATGACTGCCCTTGATGGTGAAATCCTTGATAGAATCAGCGATAGCTGAAACTTGCATAGGGGTATTACCTTGGCAAATCACAAAATACTGACAGATGGTGTCATCTATGCCCGTGAGATCGGCTATCACGATTTGCTTGCCCTTTTTATCCTGTATTCCTTCTGTAATTTCTTTTAATAGTTTTTTTGTTTCTTCCATTCTATAATTTTAGGTTATTACAAATGCAAAGATAGTCCTTTATCTCTTATAAATCACTTAAATTTGGCAAAGACTTTCAGAAAAAGTCATTTTTTTTGATTTTTTTTGAAAAGAATGCTTGTATTTCAGCAAAAGTTAGTATCTTTGCAACCGCAAAACAGAAATGTTAGGGCATTGGAGTATGGTGTAATGGTAACACTACAGATTCTGGTCCTGTCATTCCAGGTTCGAATCCTGGTACTCCAACCAAAAAGGCCGCTGGTTCAACACCAACGGCTTTTTTCTTTGCAAATAAAAAACCTCCCCATTGAAATAGGGGAGGTGTATTAAATACAGAGAGCCGTTAGTTCAGCAATCCCGAAAACTGCTTATTCTGCCTTTTCGTTTTCCTTCTGGATGTCTTCGTCGATATGACGGATCTTCTCCTTTGCAGCTTCAATCTCGGTCTTTAGCTTGTCCATCTTCTTGCTTAGTTCAGTCAGCAGACTGCTTCCAGACTTAGATGTAGCATTCAGGAAACCAAAGTTGTTCTCATAGGTATGTAGCTCGCTTAGTAGGTTCTCGTAATTGCGTACCAGTTTCTCACGCTCACGATACACAGCCTGTATGCCAGTCTCTTGTGCCTTGCTTACTGCTGCACGGAACTTGTTGATTTTCTTTGAGGCCATACTCAGGTTGAATGTCTTGTGCAACTTGTCAACCAACGCACGGTATTGCTCATAAATCTTGTCCTTTTCCTTGAAAGGCACATGACCTACCTCGTTCCATTCAGCCATCAGCTTATGGATCTGCTGGGTGTTCTCCTCGCTCTCTTCCTTGTTTAGCAACTCCTTCAGCTCTTCAATAATCGCTTTCTTGCGTTTCAGGTTCTCACCTTCCACTGAGCGCTTGGATGAAGTAGCTTCGCCCTTCTGCTCGAAGAAGTAGTCGCAGGCAGCGATGAAGCGTTTCCATAAAGCATCAGAATAGCGTTTAGCCACAGGACCAATGCTCTTCCATTCCTTCTGAATCTTCACCAGTTCCTCTGCTGTTTCTTTCCATTCCTTGCTGTCTTTCAGTGCTTCTACACGCTCTACCAGAGCACGTTTCTTCTCCAGGTTCTCGTTCATGCGAGCCTTAGCAGCCTTGAAATACTCGCTCTTCTTCTTGAAGAACTCATCGCAAGCGCCACGGAAGCGTTCAAAGATCTTCACATTCATTTTCTGAGGAGCAAAACCTATGGTTTTCCATTTGTTCTGCAGGGCAATGATCTCTTGGGTCATCTTGTCCCATGCCTGGAATCCGTTCAGTTTGCTATAATCAATACCCTCAACGATTTCGCAGATAACAGTCTTCTTGTCCAGGTTCTCCTGTTCAGCTTCCTTCTGCTTCTCGAAATATTGCTGGTGTTTCTTGTTCAACTGGGTAGATGCAGCCTTGAAGCGTGCCCAAATTTCGTCGCGCAACTCCTTGGCAACGGGACCTGTATCACGATACTCCTGATGCAGTTTCTGCAGATGATGGAAAGCAGCCACCACATCTTCTTCGTCCAACAGTTTCTCTGCTGCTTCACACAACCTTGTCTTGATCTCCAAGTTCTTCTTGAAGTCATATTCGCGGAATTCATTGTTGAGTTTCAGCAGGTCGTAGAATTTCTCCACATACATCTGGTAGTTCTTCCACAACTCGTTAGCTTTGGTCAGAGGAATCAGCGTTACCTCATGCCATTGCTGTTGCAGCTTCTTGAACTCGTTATAGTTCTTGTTGGGATCACCTGTAGACTCAATCAGTTCTTTCAGTTCCTCGATGATGGCCAACTTAATCTGATAGTTCTTCTCACGTTCTTTCTCCTCTTCGGCGTTCAATTGGCTTCTCTTCTCCTTGACGACGGCCATCACTTGCTTGAATACATCTTCATCTGCATCTGGCGTAGGCACGAAATCCTCTTCGTTACCTCCTCCTTCCAGGAAGGCATGCTTTGCAGCTTCTACCTCGCTGTTGTGGAGTCTGTAGAAATTCTGCTTCAATGAGTCGATTTCTGCCTTAGATGATTTACTCACATCTTCTGCAATCTCCTTCAATCTGTCCAGAATTTCAGCCTTCGTTAATTTGTGTACAGATTCGTTCAGCGCAGCTGTTTCTAAAGCCTCCTGAGCCTCTGCAGCTTCTTTGGCCACAGCTTCTTCAGCCACAGCTTCTTCTTCTGCAACTACATCAGCCACAGCCTCTTCAACTGTTGCTTTTACTTCAGCTACTGCTTCTTCTACTACTGCTGGTTCCTGAGCTTCTACTGGAGCTTCGGCAGGAACTTCAACAGCTTGCTTTACATCTTCTAATCCTCCTTCCATCTTAGGCAGATTAGTGTCCTGAGTGTCCGTCATTGTCAATAGATATTTAAGTTGCGGGATTCCCCGTAAATATTTTCCAAGCTACAAATAAAATAAGAAAAAAGTAAATTTCATACTTTTTTGCATATATTTTTTATTCTTAATGTATTTTTTTGGCCATACAGGTCTTTTATGCACCAAAATATGGGCACTTTCTTATGTTAACAACACAGTTATAACCATATAGATCAACATACCCATGATATCACTGATAATGGTGATGAACGGACCAGTGGCGATAGCTGGGTCAATCTTCAGCTTGTCGAAAGTCATAGGTACAATGGTGCCGAAGATAGAGGCAAACATTACCACAGCAAACAGACTCAGGCTTACTGAATAGGTAATGGGAGCTGTTCCTCCGTAGACGATGAAGTTATAGATATATACCAGCATGGAAATGATTGTAGCGTTGATGGCTGCCACCACTGCTTCCTTGCCCACATGCTTGAGCATGTCTTTCGACTCCAGCGAGCTGTTGGCCAAACCCTGTACCACAATAGCAGATGACTGGGTACCCACGTTACCACCCGTACCACCTACCAAAGGGATGAACAACGCCATTTCGGGATGAGCAGCGAAAGTGCTGTCAAAGTTACCCAATATCATGGAGTTGCCAATACCGCCCAGGATACCGATAAGCAACCAAGGCATACGTGCACGAGTCTGCTGAACCACGCTGTCGTTGGTCTCGATGTCCTGCGAGATACCAGATGCCAACTGATAGTCACGCTCACTGTGCTCACGCACTTGGTCCATCACGTCATCGACGGTGATCTGTCCCACCAGACGCCCAATGCTGTCCACCACAGGGATGGCCACCATGTCATATTTCTCAATGGCCTGCACCACCTCATCCACAGGCGTATCCACATGCACAGACACAGGGTCGCGTTGCATCACATGTTTCACTTTAGAGACAGAGGGTGACGATATCATCATCTTCAACGGGAAGGTGCCCAGCAATCGCTCGTCGTCATCCACCACATATACATAGTAGATATCGTCCATCTGCTCGGCTTGCATGCGCATCTCCTTGAGGCATTCGGGCATACTCCAGTTCTCGTTCACGATCACCATTTCCGTACCCATGATACCGCCGGCAGTGTTTTTGTCATATTTCAGCAAGTCTACGATGTCGCCTGCCTGCTCAATATCATTGATGTGGCTCAGCACCTCTTCCTGCTTGTCCTCGTCCAGATCACGAATCAGGTCCACCGCATCATCAGAGTCCATGTTGTCCACGAAACGCTTGGCGATGATTTCAGGATCCAGTTCTTCCAGCAACTCCTTGCGTTCGTCGTCATCCATTTCAGAAAGCACGTCTGCCGCCTTTTCATTATCGAGCAACTGATAAATATAGCGCGCCTCGTCAACATCCAGTTCCTTACATAGCTCGGCTATGTCGGCTGGGTGCATGTTCCAGACAATTTTCCTTACATTCTCGCCATCATTGTGTGCGATGAATTCTTTCACGCTATCCACATACTTCTCATCAATCTCCATAACGTTCATTTTTCAGGGTTAACGTAATCTTTCACTCTATTGGTAAGGTCAACGAACTCCGTCACGCTCAGCTGTTCAGGCCTGCGATTGAACAGTTCGTCACTCAGCAATGGGCAATCGGGTCCTATCAAGGGCTTGATTGAGTTGCGCAATGTCTTGCGACGTTGGTTGAAGGTGGTTTTCACCACCCGTTTGAAGAGCACCTCGTCGCATCCCAGCTCGTGGGTGTCGTTGCGTGTCATGCGTATGACGGCACTCTTCACCTTGGGAGGAGGGTTGAACACATGCTCGTGTACGGTAAACAGATACTCTACCTTATACCAGGCCTGCATCAGCACGCTCAATATGCCGTAGGTCTTGCTGCCCGGACCTGCTGCCATACGTTCGGCCACCTCTTTCTGTATCATGCCCGTACAGCAAGGAATCAGGTCTTTGTTGTCGAGCATCTTGAAAAATATCTGCGATGAGATGTTGTAAGGATAGTTGCCCGTCAGCACAAAGGGCTTGCCGTCAAACACCTGGTGCAGGTCCATCTTTAGGAAGTCGCCCTCAATGATGTTGCCCTCCAGGGTGGGGAAGTTGGCACGCAGGTAAGCAATCGACTCACGATCCAGTTCCACCACTTTCAGCAGTCTGTCCTTACGTTGCAGGAACTGCGTCAGCACGCCCATGCCTGGCCCCACCTCCAAAACGGGGATTGAAGCGCACGCATCTACGGTATCGGCAATGTCCTGAGCAATGCCCAAGTCAATCAGGAAATGCTGCCCCAGCGATTTTTTAGGTCTAACCTGCCTCATCTACAAACTATTTTTTATACTTTTGCAAAAGATATTAGTACGATTGCAACCTGCAGTCCTGTTCATTCTTTCCCACAGGGGAAGGACTATTTGGAATGCTATTGTACGATTGCAACCTGCAGCAATTATGCTCCTCCCCGTAGGGGGAGGTGCCTTGCTTTGATGCAATTAACACCTTTGCAACCTGCAAAAATAAACATTTTAATTAAAAAAGGTGAATAAAAGGCTGAAAAAATCGCTTAAGGCACTCCTCCCGATAGTTTTGGGCGTCTTTGTGCTCTATTTTGTCTATCGCGACTACGACTTTTCCCGTATAGGCGAAGTGTTGGCGCATGAGGTGTCTTGGGACTGGATGGTACTGTCTTTGCTTTTTGGCATATTGAGTCATGTGTTCCGTGGCTTGCGTTGGGAGCAGACCCTTCAGCCTTTGGGTGAGTATCCTAAAAAAGCCAACTGTATAGATGCCATTTTCATCTCCTATGCTGCCAATCTGATTATCCCCCGCATGGGCGAGCTCACCCGTTGTGGAGTGCTCAACAAGACCGATGGCGTGAATTTCAGCAAGGCATTGGGCACTGTGGTCACCGAGCGCATCATCGACACCGTTTGCATCCTGCTCATCACTGCTGCCACCTTCTTGCTGCAGATGTCCATTTTCATGCGTTTCTTCAGTGAGACAGGCACCAAGGTCCCCTCGTTGTCTCACCTTGTTGCCACCCCCTGGTTCTATGTCAGTCTGTTCTGTGTGGCAGGAGCCGTCATTTTGCTCTATTATATAATTAAGGAGTTTGGCCTGCCTCGCAAGGTCAGAGCCCTCGTCTTGGGCATCTGGAAAGGCGTGTTGTCAGTGGGCAAGGTTTCCAATCCCCCTTTGTTCGTGCTCTATACAATATTGATATGGATGTGCTATCTGTTGCATTTTTACCTCACCTTCTTCTGCTTTGACTTCTCCAGCAATTTGGGCCTTTTGGCAGGTTTGGTGATGTTTGTAGGAGGCACCTTTGCAGTGATTGTACCCACCCCCAATGGTGCAGGTCCTTGGCATTTTGCCGTCATCACCATGATGATGCTCTACGGCATCAGTGCTTCCGATGCTGCCACCTTTGCCCTCATCGTCCATGCCATCCAAACCCTCTTGGTCATTGTGCTCGGCATCTGGGGCTGGCTCAGGGTTTCGTTGCAGCACTAAAATATAGTTGTTGCCCACAAATAATAAACCCCGAAAGTTAGAAATAACTCTCGGGGTTCTGTTTTCTATATCACAGGACTATTGCCCTGATAGGTTACTAAATTAAAAATCGCAGAAAAGAGCTTCTCCATCCTCAGATAAGCGATAGATCTTTCCGCCTTCAGAGATTGTCAAATCATTTTCTCCATCACTAGTGCGAATCTCACAATAGATTGGTTCTTCTTCATCATATTCTTCATTCCAATCATCATAAACAAATAAGTTTGTAAAATATAATGTTAAGCCTGTAATAGGCTTTCCTTCAAAAACAGGGACTGCTATTAAGTAATTATTTCCACTAACCCGCTTCGTTAGCTCGTCATTGAGCCCTATACCTAAATTGCTAAAGTTTATACCGTCAATATCAGCAGTAGCTCCCTCAAAATCTTCTATTTTACCAAAAAGATTCTCTCCTGAAAGAATGCCATAGACCTCTTTATATTCAGTATCATCATCTTTCAAATATTTTTTCAATTCTAAAAATTCTGTATCCTCAGGAATGTATATAAAGCTAAAGACAGGTTTAAGGTTAATTACTTCATCTCCAAAGGTACCACCTGAAAGTGTTGCAGTAGCAGTTGCATGAAGATATTTGGTAACATCAAAATCCTCTAAATCCTGTACCAGGAAAGATGTTGATCCTCCTTCATTACCTCCCCATCCAGCAGGGAAAGCCACTTTGTAATCACCTTCTGCCGTTGGAGCAGTGTCACTAACTAAGGTAAACGTAGCTACATCGCCTGACTCTTGTGCTTCATAGGTGTATGTAACTCCATCTTTAATCAAGTCTATCTGGTCACCACTTGTCCAAGAAACCTTAAAACCTTCGGCATATTGAAAAGCATAGGAAGGAGTACCACTACCTTCTAAATCGGTTATATCATAACGGGTATTGGCACCCTGATTATAAGCTACTGTAATGGTACGCACACCATCATTAGGTTGCTCCACTGCTACTTCATCAGTATTGCTGCAAGCTGCCAATGCCATCAGGCCAAAGGCACCTGCTAAAATATTCATGTACTTCATAATAATTCTAAAACATTTAAGGGTTAATACTTATGCATCTATTGGTTCCCAACTAGGTGCACCAAAACCAGGGTTGCTGGCAGCAATCATGCCTTGCAGCTCCATCTCAATCACCTCGCACTGAGGCGCTTCATAATTTCTAATTTCTTCGTTCATATCAATTATTTTTAGAGTTAATATTTTTACAAAAATAATCAAAATCGCATTGATACCTATTCTTGTTTTTATTAAAGAATGTTAAATTGGTCATTATGTTCGGCATCTGGGGCTGGCTCAGGGTTTCGTTGCAGCACTAGAGTATAGTTGTTGTCTACAATAACAAACCCCGAAAGTTATTTCTAACTCTCGGGGTTCATTATGTTTTAGTTAATTGAAGAATCTATTATTATTTTGGAACTTCGAATTGAAGATTGCTCTTATCATGAGTAAACACATAGACATGTCCACCTTCATTGAATACCGCCGGACTGCCATCAGAATTGGTTATATCGCAGTAATGCATTTCACCTACACTATTAGTAAATCCAAGTCCCAAATATTGAACTGGATAACCAGGAAGCACAGGGAATGCGAATATCAATGTATTCAAACTTTCCCACATCCAACCGCCGTATTGTTCACCTGGATTTTGAGCGTAGAATGAAATATTATTTAAAGTTATATTACCTTCTGTTCCTTCAAAATTTACTATTTTGTTATAAAGATTCAGTCCGGCAAGTGTAGCCGTAGTAGTCCAAGTACCCGACCTGGTACCTCCTTCTAATAATTCCTGAAAACCCCAATACTTCATGTTTTGGAATGAATATTCCATAGGAACATATATAAAATTAAAGATTGGAGTAAGGGTAGCTTGTTCTTTAAACATGCCACCCTCGCATGTAGCATCACCTAATGCATAAAGATATTGTTTAGCTTTTTCAGCATTAAATTTATTGATATATTCTTCTTTCTCCTCATCATATACAGCGAACTCTGCATCTTGAGTATCAAAATTATCAAGATTTCCATCCCAATCATAAGGATAAACCACCTTGTAAGTGCCATCAGCTAGAGCATCACCCTCTCTGGTAAATGTTGCGACTCCAGTTTCTTCATCTATAGTTGCAGCATCAATGCTATATTCATACGTGGTGCCATTATTATCTATCAAACCAATCTTATCAGTACTTTCCCATGTACCTTTAAAACCTTCTTCTACGGAAAATTCAGATAGCTGAACACGAGTGTTTGCACCCTTATTAAAGGCTACTGTAATGGTATGCACCTCCTTAGGTTGCTCCATTGTCACTTCATCATTATTGGTGCAGGCTGCCAATGCCATCAGACCAAAGAAACCTGCCAAAATACTAGTATACTTCATCTTTCTAATACTTTAAATGTTAAACTTTAATGATTAAGGTAAAGAGGTTGGACCAAAACCAGGCACAGGAACAGTTGGGTCACCACTAGCTGCAATCATGCCTTGCAACTCCATCTCAATCACCTCGCACTGAGGCGCTTCATAATTTCTAATTTCTTCGTTCATATCAATTATTTTTAGAGTTAATATTTTTGCAAAAATAATCAAAATCGCATTGATATCTATTCTTGTTTTTATTAAAGAATGTTAAATTGGTCATTATGTTCGGCATCTGGGGCTGGCTCAGGGTTTCGTTGCAGCACTAGAGTATAGTTGTTGTCCGCAAAAAATAAACCCCGAAAGTTATTTCTAACTCTCGGGGTTCATTATTATGATAGCTGTATGTTGCAAGACACTTCACTATAAGCTAATTAAATTACTGTATCCTGTAATAGGGACGGACATAGACGTTGTCTTCATCTCCAATCTTTACGAATTTTTTGTTGGCGAAGTCGTATCCCCAATAATACGAAGACCTCCGCTCACAAATATAAACGCCGTCCTTTACATCATTACCACCGGCAGCTATCAGGAATTCACGGAATTTGCCATAGTCGAAATCCAGCTCTTCATAATTAAAAGATCCAGAACTCGTACTCTCACAATCTCTGAACATATCTACCAATATTGAACCTTGAGGATTGCCCCAATCTGAGTAATCTCCATCTATAGTGTGATTCTTGCACCATTCACTTTCATTTTTATAAATAAACATTTCAGCATCTCCTGGTGAAAGAAGTTCATCAGTTGCATCCTTCAGCGCGATGGCAAATCCATATCCATAACCAGTATTCCATTTGCATACCATAGCTTCAGGGGTAACGCCTGCTGGCACATCTGCAGTTGTTTTATAATACTTGCCATCAGAGCCTATTATCCTGCCCACTTCTGGTTCTACTTCTGGTTCTGGGAACACGAGATTGAAATCCTCTAAGTAATAGACAGTTCCACCTTCATAGAAAGGAAAATCATTACCGTAGGTGCCATAATCCATTAGATTACAAGGAATCTCATAAAACCAAAGCTGCAAATTCTTAACAGGCTCTTGACCAGGAAGCACAGGGAAAGCAACTAACGTACCATATTCAAATCGCCATTTTTTAGATTCACTATCATAATACACAGGCCAACTCTCATATTTCCCATTACTTCTTATCCGTAAACTACCTGTATCTACACCAGCATAGTTTTTGATTGTCTTATAAAGATTAGTTCCCGTAAGTCCAATCGAAGTATCGAATATGATTTTTCCATTATCAAGTTTCTTTGTTAGGTCTTCTCCATCTATATTAGTCCAATCATACAACTCCATGTTTCCGATTGTCAGACCTTCTGGAATGTATAAGAAATTAAAGATAGGTTTAAGTGCAATTTCTGCAAATTTGCCATCTTTGCATTCAGCAATAGCCATCGCTTGCTGATAATCTTTGATGTCGAATCTATAATTTTTAAAAGCATCCGTATTTACTAGAGAAGTCTTTTCTTGGTACACATAATCATCATCGCCTCCTAAACTTCCATTCCAATCAGCAGGATAGACCACCTTGTAAGTTCCATCTGCTGGTTTTCCCTCTCTGGTAAATGTTGCAGTACCATCTGCATTTATAGTTTCTATGCTATATACGTACTCGGTTTCATCTTCAGCAACCAATTTTATCTGATCGGTATTTTCCCAAGAACTCTTAAAAGACAACATGTCATAGTCATCCCACTTTTCTTCTATAGCGAGACGGGTGTTAGCACCACGGCCATAGGCTACTGTAATGGTATGCACCTCTTTGGGTTGCTCCACTATCACTTCATCATTATTGCTGCAAGCTGCCAATGCCATCAGACCAAAGGCACCTGCTAAAATATTAGTATACTTCATCTTTTTCTTAGTTTAAATGGTTAATCAATAATGCCTGAACCCCATCCCGGAGGTGCAATAGAGGGGTCACCACTGGCTGCAATCATGCCTTGCAGCTCCATCTCAATCACCTCGCACTGAGGTGCTTCGTAATTTTTAATTGCTTCGTTCATAACGTAGATAATTTTTTGTAATGATTAATTTCATGTATTTAATGTACAAAAATATACATAATTACGAAATTACCCGGTTTTCTAAACATTAAAAGATGTTAATGGCTATTAATTTTGTAGCTCCAAGAACTGGTGAAGAGAATATCCGCATTGACTGGTATGAGCAATGGTTTACTTGTTTTGGCTCAAATGTCTTGCAGGTATCAAGAATTATTCCCAACTTTGTGACAAAGTTGCACATATCTGCGAAGACCTTGATTACAATGACAGATAAGAAGAACATTTTGCTTTTGTCCGTTTGGACAATGGTTCTGATGTGCTGTTACTCTTGTAGAGAAAATGGCATCAAGCCCATCAGTGGAGACAATTACTATGTGTGTGCCTACGTTTGGCCATCCTGTCACGACGACTCGCTCGGACACAAATACCTTTGGCCGCAAGGTGAAGGGGAATGGGAAGTCATCAAGCAGGGCAATCCGCGCTTCCCTGGCCATTATCAACCAAAGCAGCCTCTCTGGGGATACGGGCACGACGATGACCCTCAGGTGGTGGAGAAATGGATAGACACAGCTCTGAAGTATGGTGTGAACACCTTCGTCTATGACTGGTACTGGTTTATGGACTATCCTTATCTGGAAGGTGCTCTCGACGATGGTTTCCTCGGTGCCAAGAATAACGGGAAAATGAACTTCTATATCATGTGGGCCAATCATGAAGTAAAGAAGAACTATTGGAACTATCACCTTTATGGTGATGACACATCGCTTCTTTTCGACCCTAAGGTGAACATGGATCAGTTCAAGACAATTGTGGCAAGAGTTATCAAACAGTATTTCAATAAGAAGAACTATGTGAAGATTGACGGCTGTCCTGTATTTGGAATCTTTGACATGGATCAGTTCGTCCAAAGTTTTGGTACGATAGACGAAGCCGCCAAGGCGATGGAATACTTCCGTGCCGAAGTGAAGAAAGCTGGTTTCAAGGGACTCCACATCCAGCAGAACAACGGCGGCGGCAGTTTCTTGGCAGAAGACTTTATCATAGCCCAGCAGGAACGTATCGACAAACTCGGCATCAACAGCCACGCATTCTATAACATGGGTGGTTTCACCCCAGATTACCTTACCTACGGCGCCAACGCTATCCAGATACGTGAGCAATGGGCAAAAGCTTTTAGCATTCCCGTCTTTCCCACGGTATCCATTGGATGGGATGACACGCCCCGTTTCCCTGCAAAGGGAGAGAACGACATCACTCGTTTCAATCAGACACCCCGTGCCTTCGAATCTTTCCTTGAAGTGGCCAAGAAGTATGTTGATGAGCATCCTCAGCAGCCCCCTTTTATCATGATAAATGCCTGGAACGAGTGGGTGGAAGGAAGCTATCTGCTGCCTGACCGTTATTTCGGCTTCGGGTATCTAGAGGCAGTTCAGCACGTCTTTCGTCAGGAAGAATAAATAAGAGGTTTAGGGAACCTGATAAGATTACCTTGGCGGGCTTACTTGTCTTGGGTGATTAATTAACTGTAGCAATAAGTCAAAGATCGTTTTGCGGCGAAATACTCCGAGTCACCGCTTCTCGCTTGTCATTCATGAATGGTTGCAACCAAGAACCTTTGCTTCCTCACCACCGTTGGCCACCAGCAGTGTTGTCGGCTCTGTTTCTTAATTGCGATACAAAGTTACAAAATATATTTTATATATGCAAATGATATACTAAAAAATATTACATTATTTAGTTTTTTTTTCTTCAGCTACTTGCTAGTAATATGCAAAACGCCCTTGCCATTGTCCGCATATTTATCCAGCTGCGCCAGGGGGCATTATAGCCCCCAGAAACCCCTCGTTTCATTTAGCGGAAGTAAAAGGTGGTTTTAGCGGAACTAAAACGCCTGTTTACTACTAGTAAGCATTTAGCTTACTGGTGGCGTGTCTCGGTAGAGTATGAATTAGGGAGATGTATATTGCGTGTTTATGCATAACAACATAACACATAACATTTAGTGAAATAACATTGAGAATAAATGGTGAGTACAATCTTTATATTTATATATATTATATATATAATATATAATATATATAAATATAAAACTTAAAATCCGATTGTTTGAAAAGTTAGTTGATAGAATTGAATAATACAAATGTTATGTTGTTATGTTGTTATGCCTGTTATGTACTCAAATGTTAAATCTTTACTTTTTCATGAAAATAACACAACTTTCGTAGTAGCAATGTTATATATCTAAATCATGCCAAGTGACAAAGGCATCTAGGTTGTTTTATATTCAATATGCTATGTTGTAACTATATTGATAATCAAATTGAAATGTGTGTATTGTTATGCGTAGATACAGATGGAAAAGGCAAGGACTCAACCATATGGCATTCGACGGAAAGCCCTCCACTATTTGGTAATAATGCTAGGGCAATATTGGTATCTCTATCCTGCTCTCACCATCAAGATACAAGGTCTGATGCGCTACACGTGTTTTCCCTTGCTCTGACCACACGCCAGCATAGTTGCTGTGTACGCTGTATTGGGGAAAGTCTGATGAAGAGATATCAACACGGATACAGCTCCCTGGCTGCAACTGCCACATGATGGGCAGGGATTCGATTTGTAGCTTTACCTTACTGCCTGGTTCATAGTCCTGACGAGCTCCTAAAGGCTGGTTGCGGAACCCCAAAGAGGTGATGCCTGTTCGTATGTTATAGGTACTCCCATCTGCAAAGACCTCACTGATTTTATAGGTAAACGCTGTGTCGTCGCAATCGGAGCTGACATTGAGCACTACCTTCACTTTTCCTGCCAACAGGAGAGGAGTCGACAAGGGCTCTGAGACAAATGAGATGACATCGTCCCTGTAGCCTGGCGCTGGTTGCAACTGGCTTCCTCGACGTGTAGAGGAGTTAAACAGGGTTTCACCTCCCACTGACAATACGGGATTAAGGGGATCGAACGCATATCTTACTTGACTTGTTGCAAACATTGACGTCTCTGCCAACTTGTTAGCTGGTGCCAGATAATATACCTTCTGGTCAACGCTATCTTGCAAAGGCCAACTGTTCAGGTCGTGCCACTTGTCTTCGCCAATGGCATATACCTTGACGGCAGGCTTGGGCGCTTTCTCTTTTAATAACAGGTCATAGAACCAATTGAACTGCAGGGTAGTAAGGTTTACATCCATTGCATGATCCTGCTTGCCAATCATAGGAGTGATGACGTGGGAGTGGTTCCATGCACCCACAATGAGCTGACTCTTGGCTTTTGTCTCGTCTGGCAACAGGTTGTATCCCAAAATTGTGCCTTCCTGATGATGGTCAAAATGGCCTGCCACCACTACGATGGGTACCTTAATCTTTGGAGGGATGCTCCGCAGAGTTTCCCACACTCCTTGATGCCAGTATGGGTCAGTATAGTCAGTATGTGTAATCCAGTCGCGATACCAAGGCAATTCAACGCCAAAGAAATGCGTATCCATCTCTTTCTGTGGCATATAGGCCATCTGCTCATGATAAACCTTGGTAATATCAGGCTTTGCTGGTTTCTGGGTAATCTCTTCTGCGTTATCGATAGCCCAAGCAGTAAGGATGTCCTGTCTGAATTGCCCATAGCTGTAGGCTGACAGATGGCGGTCCACTCCATAATGATGCAGGAAGATACCCTTCACCTTGTCAGGTACGATGTCTGCAATAATCCAGGCAGTAAGAGCTGTATATGACTCACCGAACAGTCCTATGTTCTTGCACCAAGGTTGAGAAGCTACCCAATTGACCAGCGCCATACCATCGACACGTTCGTTTACATTGGGTTCGTACACACCCTCAGAACCTCCTTTGCCACGACAGTACTGAGTAATGTAGGCAATGCCCCTGCGTGCATATCCGCGTCCTATCTCATTGGTATCACCTGCACCTCCATAGGCATAAGGAGTGCGTGTAATCACCACAGGCCAAGGACCTTCGACGGTGGGCTTATAGATGCATGTCTTCAACTTCAAGCCGTCGCCTGCTTCCACCATCTGCTCTTCATATACATAATCGCCTACTGGAGCTGCCACCTGAGTAGAGTCCAACGTAAAGGATACAGTTGAATGCTTCAGCATCTCAGCATATGCCCTGCGCTGTTCTTCTGTCAGTTGCTGTGCTTGAAGTGTGGCGCAAAACAGTAGGCATAGTATTGTCAAAATATTTGAAAAATCAATTTTCTTCATACTATATGATTATTATCAGATAATGAAAAATTATTACAGCTATGTGCTATTTCTTAAAGTCTCTTGATGAGCTTATTTACTTAAACGCTCGAGGGCAGTTGCATCGAGGCGATAGACCGTCCACTCCTTCATGGGTACGGCACCCAGTGAGAGGTAGAAGTCGATGCTGGGCTGGTTCCAGTTCAGACAGGTCCACTCCATGCGTCCGCAATGGTGCTCACGTGCCGTCTTGACCAAATGCAGGAGCAAGGCTTTGCCGTAGCCTTTGCCACGATATTCGGGCCACACGAACAAGTCCTCGAGGTATAAGCCCGAATGTCCTATGAAGGTGGAGAAATTGTAGAAGTAGAGGGCAAAGCCTATCTCACGGCCATCCACTACGGCAAATACGGCTTCTGCACGATGCTCGTCGAACATCTCGCGTTCCAGCACTTCGACAGAAGCCACAACTTCGTTTTCCAGTTTCTCATACCTGGCAATGCCCTTGATGAAATCAAGCAGCAAGGCAGCATCTTTACGCTCGGCTTTTCGTATCTCCATAATTTTAACTACGTCTTGAAAAAAATTCCCCCTCTATTGTAGAGGGGGAACTATTTGATTATGAGCCACTCCCTCTGATGATAGGGGGAATGATTTATTCATTAATATGCTGCCTCGAACTCACGGAGGAAGCGCACATCATTCTCACTGAACAGGCGAAGGTCGCTTACCTGATACTTCAAGTTGGCAATACGCTCGATACCCATACCGAAAGCATAACCAGTATAAACCTTGCTGTCGATGCCACAAGCCTCGAGTACGTTAGGATCTACCATACCGCAACCCAAAATCTCTACCCAGCCAGTATGCTTGCAGAAGCCGCATCCCTTACCACCGCAGATGTTGCAGCTGATGTCCATCTCTGCACTTGGCTCGGTGAAGGGGAAGTATGAGGGGCGCAGACGAATCTTGGTGTCGTTGCCGAACATCTCACGGGCAAAGGTGAGCAATACCTGCTTCAGGTCGGTGAATGAAACGCCTTTGTCAATATACAAACCTTCAACCTGATGGAAGAAGCAGTGTGCACGTGCACTGATGGCTTCGTTACGATATACACGTCCTGGACAGATAACTCGGATAGGGGGCTGTGTCTGCTCCATCACGCGAGCCTGCACCGAACTGGTGTGTGAACGAAGGATGATATTCTTGATGACATTCTGGTTCTGTTCAACGAAGAAGGTGTCCTGCATGTCACGAGCTGGATGGTCGGCAGCAAAATTCAACTTGGTATATACATGCAGATCGTCCTCTACCTCAGGACCTTCAGCCAACTTAAAGCCCATGTGTCCGAAAATGTCGATGATCTCGTTCTTCACGATGGTCAGTGGGTGGCGAGTGCCTAAAACGCTAGGGTAGGCGGTACGAGTCAAGTCAATTTCCTCATCTACATTGTCCATACCGTCAAACTGCTCCTTCAGGGCATTGATCTTGTCCTGTACCTGGGTCTTCAGTTCGTTGAGCTTCATACCCACCTCACGCTTCTGGTCGGCAGCTACTTCACGGAAATCACCCATCAATGCATTGATGACGCCTTTCTTGCTCAAGTACTTGATGCGCAGAGCTTCCAGCTCTTCCAGGTTCGCTGCATGCATGTCCTGAACACCCTGCAACGTCTCGTTGATTTTGTCAATTATACTCATTTTTATTTCTTTAATCTTCGATTAACGGTTGCAAAGATATATATAATTCATTATTTTTGCAAAATAAAAATGGCAGATTATGATTGTTTATAACACAACCTACCACGTTGATGAGGCTGACGAACAGCTTTTCCTGAACTGGATTCACCAATATCTCATACCTGAGGTTCTGAAAGAGGGCACATTACGGAATCCGCGTGTGCTGAAGGTGCTGGGACATCATCAGGACGATGAGGACGTGGGGAATTGCACATCGTATGCCGTGCAGATGGAGGCCGACGATACGGCTGCCCTGCACCGTTGGTACCAGAAGCAGGGGGTGGCGCTGAACCGTGAGTTGCTCTTGGTGTTCCGTCAGCGTGTGTTGGGATTTCCCACTATGATGGAGGTAGTTGAGCAATGACGCCAGTAAAGGAGAAGATTATATTGGGCATCGACCCGGGTACTACCGTGATGGGGTATGGGGTGCTGAAGGTGGCACAGGGCAAACCGTCGCTGATTGCGATGGGGGTGATTGACTTGCATAAGTATGCCAACCACTACTTGAAGCTGGCAAAGATACATGAGCGTGTGTTGAGCATCATAGAGAGCTATCTGCCTGATGAACTGGCCATTGAGGCGCCGTTCTTTGGCAAGAACGTGCAGAGTATGCTGAAGCTGGGACGTGCTCAAGGGGTGGCGATGGCTGTGGCACTGAGCCGTGATATCCCCATTACCGAATACGCACCTTTGAAGATAAAGATGGCGATAACGGGCAATGGCAATGCATCGAAAGAGCAGGTGGCTGGTATGTTGCAACGCCTCTTGCATATTGCCGAGGAGGAGATGCCGAAGTTCCTTGATGCTACGGATGCCTTGGGAGCTGCCTATTGCCATTTCATGCAGATGGGGGCGCCGAAGGTGGAGAAGAGTTATAAGAGTTGGAAGGATTTTGTGACTAAAAATCCAGATAAAGTTGTATAAATTTACCGTTTACGAAAGATAATATGAGACATTTTTTAAGCTTGATTATGGTGGCATTTATGATGACAGGATGTGAAGGCCATTCGGTGGTAGTATATGAAAGTTTTGAGGATTATCCAGTGAGGAAGGGGAGTCTGAGTGAAATGGAGTATACACCCAGTGGTGCAAGCTTCCACCTGTGGAGCCCGAATGCCGATGAGGTGCGCCTGATGCTCTATGAGGAGGCAGAGGGTGGTCACGCCTTTGAAACGTACCACATGCAGTTGGGTGACGATGGCACCTGGCATGTAAATGTAAATGGTGACCTGAAGGGCAAGTTCTATGCATTCAACGTAAAGATGAATGACGAATGGTTGGGTGACACTCCTGGCTTGTTTGCCAAGGCGGTGGGTATCAATGGTCTTCGTGGTGCCATTATCGATATGGCTCAAACCAATCCTGTAGGGTGGGAGAACGACCGTAAGCCTGCTTTGAGAAGCCTGGCGGATGTGGTGGTATATGAGATGCATCATCGTGATTTCTCTATCGACGCCAGTTCGGGCATTGAACATAAAGGACAGTTTCTGGCACTGACGGAGCAAGGTACCCAAAGTCCAGAAGGCTTGTCAACTGGTATTGACCACCTGAAGGAGTTGGGCGTTACACATATACATATTTTGCCTTCGTATGATTATGCTTCAATTGACGAGCATACTTTCAAGGACAGTCATTATAACTGGGGCTATGACCCACAGAACTACAACGTGCCTGATGGTTCGTATTCTACAGATCCTACAAAACCTGACACTCGCATCATTGAGTTCAAGCAGATGGTGCAGGCTTTGCACCAGGCTGGTATTCGTGTGGTACTAGATGTGGTGTATAATCATACCTATAACGCTGCTACCAGTGCCTTCGAGAAGACGGTGCCTGGCTATTTCTATCGCATCAAGTCTGACGGTACCTTTGCCAACGGATCGGGATGCGGCAACGAGACTGCCAGCAATCGTCCTATGATGCGTAAGTTCATGGTGGAGAGTGTACTCTACTGGATGCGTGAATACCACCTCGATGGTTTCCGCTTCGACCTGATGGGCATTCATGACATCGCTACCATGAATATGATCAGACAGGAGGCACAGAAGCTCGACCCACAAGTATTAATATATGGTGAGGGCTGGGCAGCAGAAACGCCTCTCTATGCTGCCGACTCGTTGGCGATGAAGGCCAATATAGCCCGCATGCCAGGCATTGCTGCTTTCAGTGATGAAATGCGTGATGGTTTGCGTGGCCCTTGGGATGACGATAAGAAGGGTGCTTTCCTGGCAGGTTTGCCTGGACATGAGGAGAGCATCAAGTTTGGTATTGTGGGTGCCATCAACCACCCACAGGTGAAGATGGATGAGGTGAACTACAGCAACAAGGCGTGGGCTTCGGAACCTGTGCAGATGATGAGCTATGTGAGTTGTCATGATGATATGTGCCTGGTGGACAGGTTGCGTACATCAGTGTCTGACCTGAAAGGCAATGATTTGGAAAAGCTCGATATGCTGGCACAAACGGCAGTGCTGACCTCACAAGGCATTCCTTTCATCTTTGCTGGTGAGGAGGTGATGCGTGACAAGAAATTTGTGCACAACAGCTTTAATAGTCCTGATAGCATAAATGCCATCAATTGGCACAATAAGGCTAAATATCAGTCGGTGTATAACTATTATAAAGGTATGATTGCCCTGCGCAAGCATCATCCTGCTTTCCGTTTGGGCAGTGCCGAACTGGTGCGGCAACATCTGGAATTCCTGCCTGTTGAGGGCAGTGGAGTGGTGGCATTCTGTCTGAAAGGCCATGCTGGTGGCGATGCGTGGAACAACATCATTGTGGTGCTGAATGCCCGTCGTGAAGCTGCTAAGGTTGAAGTGCCAGAAGGTAAGTATGTCGTTGTGGTGAAAGATGGCTGGGTAAACGAAGATGGTTTGGGTAGCCTCTATGGCCCTGTGCTTTCAGTGGCACCCGAAACAGCTTTAATTGTTTACCAAGATAATTGATAATTGAGACTTTCTGGAGCAGCGAAAGCAGAGCTATGTCGAGTCGTGACGGAATTGTTGCGTAGTAAAATTGATACGAAGTATAAGCATTGGAAGCAAAGCTAAAGAATAATGGTAGGTTCTCGGTCATTGTAGAAGGTCCATGCTCGATCAAGATGACAGAGGTGCTGCCCCGTAGGGCTGATGTACGTATGGCTGTGCCTACTTCATTGGAAATCAGGAAAGGTGAGCAGATAGCTATAGTGGGTGAGAATGGTGCCGGCAAGAGTATGCTGGTGGATTTGCTGATGGGCAAATATCCTTTGGAACAAGGCTCATTGGAATATGATTTCTCACCTTCTCCCTGGAAGGAGGCATACAAGAATATCAAGCACATCAGTTTTCGTGATACTTTTGGCAGTGCCGACACCAATTATTATTACCAGCAACGATGGAACTCAACGGACTTGGATGAGGTGCCATTGGTGAAGGACTTGATAGGTAGTTTTGAGGAAAGCGCTTTCCAACGTCAGTTGTTTGAGTTGTTCCATGTGGAGGAGATGCTCGATAAACCCGTTATCTTGCTGAGCAGTGGTGAGATGCGTAAGTTCCAACTGACCAAGATGTTGCTCACGCATCCTCGCATCCTTATATTGGACAATCCCTATATCGGACTGGATGCTGCTACACGCGACCAGCTTACTGAGTTGCTGATGCAGTTGTCCGAGAAGCAGGGCATCCAACTGATACTGGTGATGAGCATGATGGACAGCGTGCCCGATTTCATTACCCATGTAGTGGTAGTGAAAGATATGAGGGTGGCGAGCAAGATGACATTGGACGAATATCGCTCTTGGTTCCATAACGAACTTACAAAACGCTCTCCAGAAGAGATTTCATTGCCAATGTCCAACTCACAGTTACCATCTTACGGTCAGCAACTGTCAGTCTCCAACATTCATACTTCATTCTCTAACACTTATTCGCCAACATCCCTTGACACTCATTCGTCATCACTCGATACTTCATCTTTCAACCCTCATTCGTCTTCCTTCAACCCTCAACAAGAGGAAGTGGTGAGATTGAATAAGGTGAGTATCCGCTATGGCACCCGAACTATCCTGAAAGACCTTGACTGGGTGGTGCGCCAAGGTGAGAAATGGGCACTGAGTGGCGAGAACGGATGTGGCAAATCTACCTTACTGAGCATTATCTGTGCCGATAATCCGCAGAGTTATGCCTGCGACGTAAGTCTGTTTGGCTATAAAAGAGGTACTGGCGAGAGTATCTGGGACATCAAGAAGCACATAGGCTATGTAAGTCCTGAGATGCATCGTGCCTACTTGAAAAACCTGCCTGCCATAGACATTGTGGCAAGTGGATTGCACGACTCTATCGGATTGTATGTGAAGCCCAAACCAGAACAACGGGAGGTGTGCCAACAATGGATGGAGACATTCGGTATTGCTCATCTGGCAGACCGACTTTTCTTGCAAATGAGTGATGGTGAACAGCGTCTGGTACTGTTGGCAAGGGCTTTCGTGAAAGACCCCGAATTACTGATACTTGATGAACCGTTGCATGGATTGGATACCTTCAATCGTCGCAAAGTAAAGCGTATCATCAATGCTTTTTGTGCCCGTGAGGACAAGACGCTGATGATGGTTTCGCATTTTGAAAATGAATTGCCTTCGTGCATCGACCATCGCTTGCACTTGAAGAAAATAATATAGTTATGGATTATTTGATAAATATAGACAGTGATTTGCTCTTGTGGTTCAATGGAGCTCACAACGCCTTTTTCGATGCGTTCATGATGCTCTTTACAGGCAAGTTTATCTGGGTGCCCATGTATTTGGCATTGGCTTATGTACTGTTTAGGAATATGACACCCAAACAAGCCACGATGTGCTTGGTAGCCATAGCGCTGGTCATTGTCATTGCAGACCAGATGAGTTCCTCACTGATACGTCATGCTGTAGGTCGCTTGCGCCCAGCAAATCTGGAAAACCCCATTAGTAATATGGTGCATGTTGTTGATGGTTATCGTGGGGGCAGATACGGTTTCCCCAGTAGTCATGCAGCCAACTCGTTTGGTTTGGCTTTCTTCTTGCTCTATCTGCTTCGACGCAGTCCGATTCCTGCCTTCATCATGGTGTGGGCCGTTGTGAACTGCTATTCTCGCATCTATCTGGGTGTGCATTATCCAGGCGATATCCTGTGTGGTGCGTTGGTAGGCTTGGTGGCAGCTACGTTAGTTTGGTTCATCTATAAGAAATTGACTAAGCAGACATTCTTACAGGAAGTGCAACATTGGTGGGTGCCTATAGTTGTTGGTTTGCTCACAGTCGTAGGCATTTCACTCTATTCTTACTATGTAATAAATTATTAAAAATCTATATGTTATGAAGAAGACTCTCTTATTCGCAGCCCTGATGATTGCTGCAACGAATGTAATGGCTCAAGATGCTGCATCAAAAGCTCGTGCTGGTGTTTATGACCGTTCTACAGCTCCTCAGTATTTCTTTTTAGAGCAGAAAGATGTGCCCAGTAGCGTGTATTTGTTGCCTCCTCCTCCAGAACCAGGTAGTGCCAAGTTTTCTGTTGATGAGGCTCGCTTCAATTGGGGACGCTATCAACGCCTTCGTCCACGTGGCAAGCAAGCCATCGCTGATGCTGATGTAACACCGAAGGGCGTAGCTGTGGCTTTCAGTGAGGCATTTGGCATAGAGATCAATGAGCAGAATACGCCTGAAATTTATAAACTGATGACCAATATGAATGGCGATGCTGGTGTGCTGAGTGGTGGCGAGGCAAAAGTTTACTACCAACGTATGCGTCCGTTTGTTTATTTTGGCATAGGTACCAGTGTACCAGAAGATGAGGCAGCTTTGGTAAACAATGGTTCTTATCCGTCAGGTCATACAGCCATAGGTTGGGCTACTGCTTTGGTGTTGGCAGAAATAAACGTTGATCGTCAGAACGAGATACTGAAACGTGGCTATGAGATGGGTGAGAGTCGTGTGATTGCAGGCTATCACTACCAGAGTGATGTGGATAACGGTCGTATAGTTGCTGCAGGTGTGGTGGCACGCTTGCATGCTGACGAGGGTTTCCAGAAACAGTTGGAAAAGGCCAAGAAGGAGTTTGCCAAACTGAAGAAGGAGGGCAAGATTGCTCCATCAACCTTTTCTTTCAACCCTGCAGAATTGAATTGATTATTATGAAAATATTTCCTACATCATCCATCAAGATGCTCGATGCCTATACCATTGAGCACGAACCGATTGCATCTATCGACTTGATGGAGCGTGCTGCTAAGGCTATTGTAAATGAGTTGACGGCTCAGTGGCCTGAGAAGGAAGAAACCAGATTTGTCATCTTTGCAGGACCAGGCAATAACGGTGGTGATGCGTTGG
Source organism: uncultured Bacteroidales bacterium (assembly GCA_902779085.1). Taxonomy (GTDB): domain Bacteria; phylum Bacteroidota; class Bacteroidia; order Bacteroidales; family Bacteroidaceae; genus Bacteroides. The sequence continues at coordinate 461,834 of CACYZY010000001.1, forward strand.
CGGTAACTCGCCTATTGGCAGAGAAAGGCTATCATCCAGAGGCCTATTTGTTTAATACAACTGGTAAACTGTCAGCTGATTGTGAGACCAATCGTGATTTGCTGACTCTTGCCGATGGAGTAGATTTCCATGAGGTAACTACCCAGTTTACACCTCCCAAACTCACAGAAGATGATGTGATTATCGATGGCTTGTTTGGTAGTGGACTGAACAAGCCCCTTAGTGGGGGCTTTGCCTCATTGGTGAAGTTTATCAATGGTGCTGGTGCTACTATTGTGAGCATCGATATTCCCAGTGGTTTGATGGGTGAGGATAATAGTAGTCACAATATGGAGGCAGTGGTAAGGGCCGACTATACCCTGAGTCTGCAGTTCCCCAAACTGGCATTCCTTTTTGCTGAGAACGAAGCATACGTAGGTGCTTGGAAGGTGCTCGACATAGGCTTGAGCAAAGAGGCGATACGTCAAACGCCCACACTGTACGAGATGGGTGATGAAGGAAGGATAAGGTATCAGCTTAAGATTCGCAATCGATTCTCTCATAAAGGCGATTTTGGCAGAGCGTTGCTTGTAGCAGGACAACAAGGTATGGCTGGTGCTTCTGTCTTGGCAGCTCGTGCTTGCTTGCGTTCAGGTATCGGACTACTTACTGTGCATGTGCCTTTGTGCAACAATACTATTGTGCAGACATCTGTACCAGAGGCGATGACTTCGTTAGATGCAAATGAGTTCTGCTTTACCGAGACGCCCAACTTAGAAGGATTTCAGGCCATTGGTGTAGGTCCTGGCTTAGGAAAGGATGACCAAACCAAGCAAGCATTATATGACCTGCTAACCCGTAGTACTGTGCCTATGGTGGTGGATGCTGATGCGTTGAATCTAATAGGGGAGAACCACAGCTATTTGCGTCGATTGACCAAAGGCAGTATTATCACACCGCATCCAGGCGAATTGGATCGTCTGGTGGGTAAGTGTGCAGATTCATACGAGAGATTAACGAGGGCCATCAACTTGGCGCAGACTTGTGGCATATATATCGTGCTGAAAGGAGCATATACTGCTGTTATCTCGCCTTCAGGCGATTGCTGGTTTAATGTTACAGGCAATCCCGGTATGGCTACAGGAGGCTGTGGTGATGTGCTTACTGGTATCATCCTGGCATTGCTGGCACAAGGTTATGATGCCGAAAACGCAGCCAAGATGGGTGTATATATTCATGGATTGGCAGGCGACATTGCGGCACGAGAGAAAGGAGAAACTGCCCTCATAGCCAGTGATGTGGTGGATAACCTCTCCAAAGCTTGGAAGTTATTGGAATAAACATTTTTTCCATCCATAAATCATGAACCCCAAAAGTAGCAAGCTTTTGGGGTTCACTTTTTGTTTATTACAACGCTCTTTGAAAGATGGGATGTTTAATCGTCAAATTCAATCATCTTGAAACGCTTGTTAAACTTCATTTCCATGCTATTGTTCAGCTTCACTTCATAGTTCTTACGAACGCGTTCAATCTTAATGATCGTGGCAGTGGGGAAAGTTTGCTGCACCGTTGCCCTGATTTGTTCAGGGATGAGAGCGGCAGGCACTGGCAACAAATTGCAGTCGATTTCCGTCCATTCACCCTTCTTATTGAATTCCGCTTTCTCACCACTTTGGTACACCACTTTGTATTCTTTGCCTTCCACAGTAACAACTGCAGGCACCTTGTCGGCAAAATGTTGCTTCAAAATAGCCTGAGCCTGTGCAGGCAGTTGGTTAAAAGTGATCACTTTGATATTGTCGGCCATCATTGACATACTCATAGTCAACATAAAGACCAACATCAATACAATTCTCTTTTTCATAAAAGGTAATTATTTGTAGTTATTTTTTATGTTCATCTTGTTGTGATATGGAAGCACCCTTGCTTGCGCTCATACTTGATGTAACAGCGTTTGGCAAGGCGAGCATCGCGTAACACTTCACTCAGCACCATTTTCAATGTGTCGGCACCTACTTCCTGCATAGGCCTTCCATCCTTGTCGGCCACCTGCTCGAAGCGCTTCCAACTGATGTCGAAGGTAGTGCCGTAACAATGGGTAGAGTTTTCCGTAGCATTGATGTTGCTCTTCGAGAGTTGTTTTTGCTGTTCTTGTGAGCGGGTTACAGAAGTGATGATGATGCGATAAGGGTTCAGTCCTTTGTTAGTCAGTGAATCCAGAAAGTTAATGCCAATATCGTCTATGAGTTTAGCTGCCTGAGGGATAACATAAGGTACAGAGTGTGTCAGTTCCTCTACCGTATAGTGTTCGTTGCTCTCTATCAATTTCAGTTGCTTGATATTAGCAGCATCCTTAGTATTCTTGAATGGTTTTATACCGATGGCTCTTGCAGCTGATAGTTGTGTGTCGTTGTCGTCAGGAAAATCTCGTTGATAACTTATGACCCCTCGGATGTTATGAGGGTCGTTCATTTTCATTGACATGTCTTTCTTGCAGCTACCCAACAGGCAAACACCTGCCAGTAAAACGATAATCGGACTAATTTGAGAGATTTTCATAAGTTTTTCATATATTTGCGGTGTAAAGATAGTAATCTTATTTGATAAATGCAACGTTACTTCATATATTTGGCTTACGATGGCACTCGTTATCATGGATGGCAGATACAGCCCAATGGTGATAGTGTGCAGCAGCAACTCATGGAGGCGTTGCAAACCTTGTTGCGCCGTGAGGTTGTAGAAGTTACAGGAGCAGGACGCACTGACACTGGGGTACATGCAAAACTCATGGTGGCTCATTTTGATTACGATGAGGCAGTCAACTGCACCATGCTTGCCGATAAGCTTAATCGCTTGTTGCCTCCCGATATCAGTGTATTCAAGTTAGAACCTGTGGATGCTGAGATGCATGCCCGTTTCAGCGCTAAGGCTCGCCGTTACGAGTACTATGTTACCACAGCCAAAAGTCCTTTCATGCGTCAATATCGCTACAAGTTGCACAAAGCGCCAGATTTCGAATTGATGAACCAGGCAGCTAAATTACTGCTACAGGTAGAGGATTTTACCAGTTTCAGCAAGTTGCATACTGATGTGAAGACCAATATCTGTCATGTTACTCGTGCTGAATGGAGTCAGGTAGATGAGGTAACATGGGTGTTTAATATTCAAGCCGATCGTTTCCTTCGCAATATGGTGCGTGCCATTGTCGGTACTCTTCTGGAGGTGGGTTATGGCAAACTCACTTTAGAAGATTTCCAGCAAGTCATCCAACAAAAAGACCGTTGCTCTGCAGGTATGTCTGTTCCTGCCCAAGGCCTCTTCCTGGCGGATATCCAGTATTGAATTACAGGATTACAGACGCTGCTTTTACCTTCTTTTTATTCCAAGTATTCCGACATGTCGTCGGAGGCGTCGTTATGGGTCGTTGCAATATCTCCCATTGGTCGTCGCAGTATCTCCTATGGGGGTACGGCAGATATTGCGTTGGGTGATAGCAGATACTGCAGAGAGTGTTAGTAAGCTTTGGCACGACAGATAGGGAACTTTGCTTCGATAGATAGCAGGCATTGCTCCTATTGAAAAAAGATAACTAAGCTTTTGATGGAAGAGATTATATTTGTATCTTTGCAGCCATGAAAAATATACAATTTGATAAAGCTTGTGTGGAGCTGTTAACGTTTAAGCCTGCAGGAAGGGTGGCGGAATATCACATGATGGTGCATGTAACTGATGTCACACTTTCTTACCAACGGCAGGTGGAGGTTTTGCTGGATGCCTATAGTGCTGTGCTGCAAGAGTTGCCAGGAGCTGTGGCTGTGTTTAAACGCTACTTTCTGAGTGATGCAGCTAATCAGTCGGACATCTTGCTGGCTACCACTACAGAAGGCACTGATTGTGCCGTGTCGATAGTGCAACAGGCTCCATTGGATGGAACTAAGATTGCCTTGTGGGCTTATTTGCTGACTGACATGCATACAAAAGCGCTGAGTAATGGACTGTTTGAGGCAAAGCATGGTGCCTATCGTCATTTATGGACGGGCAGCAACAGCAACCATGCTGCTACGTCAGAATACCAGATGAGGCTATTGTTGAATGACTATGTGATGAACCTCATGCAAGAAGGTTGCACGCTCGCTGACAACTGTATGCGTACCTGGATATTCGTACAAAATATCGACAATAACTATGCAGGTGTAGTGAAGGCACGTAATGAAGTGTTCATGACACAGAACCTCACTTCGGAAACGCACTTCATTGCCAGTACTGGCATTGGTGGGCGTATGGCAGATCCTAAGGTACTGGTTCAATTGGATGCCTATGCTGTGGAGGGTATCAGTCCTGAGCAGGTGCATTACCTTTATGCACGAACGCATTTGAATCCAACGTATGAATATGGTGTGAGCTTTGAGCGTGGTACCTATATAGACTATGGTGACAGACGCCACGTGCTGATATCTGGTACTGCCAGCATTAACAACAAAGGTGAAATCATGTATTGTGGTGATGTGTGCCAGCAGACCAAACGCTTATGGGAGAATGTTGAAACACTCTTAGCAGAGGCAGAATGCACCTTTGATGAGGTAGTGCAGATGATAGTTTATTTGCGTGACATTGCTGACTATGCGGTTGTAAAGGCTTTGTATGACGAACGATTCCCTGACAAGCCCAAGGTGTTTGTTAATGCCCCTGTGTGCCGTTCAGGGTGGTTGGTGGAAATGGAATGTATGGCGGTGAAAGCACAGACAGATAGCCGTTTCTCTGTATTTTAAGCTTTTAATTGCGCATTGATATAAGAGATGATGTCTGTTCGTTGGTCAGGATGAAACCAGCGAATGGACATGTCTTTTTTAAACCAAGTAAGTTGCTTCTTAGCATAGATACGGGTGTTTCGTTTGATTTTCTCTACAGCTTCTTCTAATGTCCATTCACCATCAAGGTATTTGAAAAGCTCTTTATAACCTACGGTGTTAAGTGAGTTGAGGTCACGAAAGGGATAAACTTTCTTGGCTTCTTCTAGCATGCCTTCTTGCATCATCTGTTCAACACGCAGGTTGATACGGTTAAACAGTTCGCTACGTTCTCTGTTTAGTCCCACCTTGATGATACGGAAAGGACGTTCTGTTTGTTTACGTTGACGGAACGAAGAGAATGGTTTGCCAGTCATATAGCAAACCTCTAGAGCGTGAATGATGCGTTTGTGATTTTTCAAGTCAACAATGGCATAGTAATCGGGGTCAAGCAGTTTTAGTTCGCGCTGTATGCCCTCTAGTCCCACCTCATCATAGTGTTGCCACATCTTGGCTCGTGTATCAACGTCGATGGTGGGTATGTCGTCCATCCCCAGGCAGACAGCATCAATATACATCATGGAACCACCAGTCATAAGTGCTACATCCTGCTTTTGGTATAAAGTGTCAAGCAGAGTAAGTACCTCATCGGCATATTGGGCTGCACTATAGTAGTCTGACAGTTTCAGGATACCTACAAAATGATGGTGTACACGCTCCTGTTGTTCAGGAGTAGGGGCAGCAGTTCCTGTTTTCAAGTCGGCATAAAGTTGTCTCGAATCAGCAGAAATGATACTGGTTTGCAGCTGTTCTGCCAATTCGAGACTTAATGCTGTCTTGCCTACTGCCGTAGGACCCAAGAGTACAACTAATGATTTCATCAATAGATGTCAGAGCCATCGTAGGAGTCTCCACCTACAATGCCATCCAAGCCTTCGTAGCCCTCGGCATCAATCTCATCGGAGTTATAGCCTTGGTCGCCATAGAAATCTTCTCCTAAATCATCGGAGCCAGCAGTCAACTTTTTCTCCATCTCATCAAAATCCATGGTCTGTTGTGGAGCTTCACCACGACTCTTGGTGCATACAGCTTTGTCAAGCTGCTTGCCTGTAATGACCTCCATAAGCTTGATGAAGAAACAACGGTCAGTCATGTAATCGAATACATAGATCAGTTTCTGATAGGTATCTTCATCCACCAGCTTGCCTATGCGTGTGTCAGACATGATATAGCTGTCTGTAGCGGAATCTGTGTCCATTTCTTCGAGGGTAACTTCAATGTCTTTGTTCCACTCGTCATCGCATACGAAGAAAGAAGCCAACTCACCTTCCTTGAAACCTACGGCATCAAGTATTGCCTTATGGAAATCCAGAAATGTAGCGTCCGGATCAATCTGTATTTCCCTCAAGAAATTATCAACCTCATCGGATATTATTGTAAAACGATATACCATAATTCTCTATATATTAATATTACGAGTTGCTTTGCAAATTTGACGATTGACTTACATTAAGTTGTCTGTTGAGTAAAGCACATGTTAATGATAAATCACCCAGTTATAATACCTCGTTTAGAACTTCTTACGAAATCAACGATATACTTGATCTCTGGTGTCAGCACCATCTCTTCCTCAATCTTTCGCAAGGCATTAGTGACATTCAACCCACTTTGATAGATAATGCGATAAGCATTGTGAATCTGTTCGATGGTTTCGTTAGAAAAACCACGACGGCGCAGGCCAACAATGTTTATTCCACAATAGATGGTAGGTTCGCGACCAGCAATGATGTAGGGAGGAATGTCTTTTGAGAAACGGCAACCGCCTTGAATCATAACATAGCCACCTATACGACAGAACTGGTGAACCAACACAACAGCACTGATAATGGCATTATCTTCAACCTCTACCTCTCCAGCCAATTTTGTGGAGTTACCTATGATGATACCACTACCTACAACACAATCGTGTGCAACGTGCATGTTCTCCATCAAGAGGTTGTTGCTTCCCACTACGGTTTCACCTTTGGAAGCAGTTCCACGACTGATGGTGACGTTTTCGCGTATACTATTGTTGTTGCCAACGATAGCTACAGTGTCTTCACCTTTGAACTTCAGGTCTTGTGGTAGGGTACTGATGCTGCATCCAGGAAAAAAGGTGTTACCAGAACCAATGCGTGCGCCATAATGAATAGAAACATTGTTCATCAGCACATTGTTATCGCCAATCTCTACTCCTTTGTCAATGAAACAAAAAGGACCTATCTGATTGCCATCACCCAACTTAGCAGTGGGATCAACATATGCTAACGGACTGATTTGATTGCTCATATATATTCTTTTTTATTTATTCTTTACTACTTGTGCCATTACTTCTGCTTCGCATACCTCATCTTCACCAACGAAGGCATAACCTCTCATGGTAGTAAGGCCACGATGCAGGGGTTGTATCATTTCAATTTTGAACACCAGTGTGTCGCCAGGCACTACTTTCTTACGGAATTTCACATTGTTGATTTTCAAAACGTAAGTAGAGTAGTGTTCTAATTCATCTACTTGGTTGAGCACTAGCAAACCACCTGTCTGGGCCATTGCTTCCACCAGCAGTACACCTGGCATGACGGGCTCCAATGGGAAATGTCCTTGAAAATAGGGTTCGTTGCCAGTGATGTTCTTCACGCCAACTATATAATCGGGACCAATCTCCACAATCTTATCCACCAGCAACATTGGGTAGCGGTGAGGAATAAGCTGACGTATCTTGTTGACATCCATCAGCGGGGCAGCATTGACATCATATTTAGGAGCTTGTACACTATGTAGCCTGATTTGACGACGCATCTCACGTGCAAATTTATTGTTCACTGTATGACCAGGACGGGTGGCGATGATGCGGCCCTTGATAGGCTTACCTATCAGTGCCATATCACCAATGAGGTCGAGTAACTTATGACGTGCGCACTCATTGGGCCATACCAAAGGCTTGTGCATGATATATCCAAGTTGGGTGGCATCCATATGGGGCACTCCCATCACATCGGCTAGCTGGTCGTATTTGTCCTGAGACATCTGACGCTCGTATATAACGATTGCATTGTCAAGGTCACCACCTTTGATGAGACCTAATTGCAGCAACGGTTCTATCTCACGCACAAATACAAAGGTGCGCGCCTTTGCTACCTCATCTTTGAATAAGGTCATATCTTCGAGGGTGGCATATTGGTTAGGCAGGATAGTAGATTCATAAGAAATAAGTACGTTAAGGCTGAATTCGTCATCAGGTAATACGATGATAGATGAACCATTCTTCTCGTTGCGGAATTCTATTTTAGACTTGATAACGAAATAGTCTTTTACTGAATTTTGCTCAACGGTACCCACACGCTCAATATTCTCCACATAATACTGGGCACTACCATCCAAAATGGGGAACTCAGGACCATCGACTTGTATGAGACAGTTGTCGATGCCAGCAGCATAGATTGCTGCCAAACCATGTTCTACTGTGCTTACTTTAACGCCGTTTTTGTTGAGTACAGTGCCTCGAGTGGTTTCTGTTACGTTTTCGGCAATAGCATCAATTATTGGCTGTCCTTCCATATCGGTACGCTGTATTTTGTAACCGAAATTGTCGGGAGCCGGATTAAAGGTTACCGTGAGGTTTAAACCTGTGTGTAATCCTTTGCCGCTTAGAGAGAAGCTCTCTTTCAGTGTTTTCTGCTTCAACATTTTAATGAGTTTTGTCTTTAAGTTCGTCTAATTCTTTACGTAATGCATTCAGCTCGCGGTACATATCAGGCAAGCGTCGCATGATGGCCTGCATTTTGAAAAAGGCTTTGTCTTCCATAGGAAGAGAACCAATCATGGTCTTCCCATCAGGGATGGAACTGATAATGCCAGATTGAGGTCCCAGTGTAACATGGTTGCCAATGGTGAGGTGGCCTGATATGCCAACCTGACCAGCGATAACACACCATTCACCCATTTTGGCTGAACCTGCTAAACCAGATTGTGCAGCGATGACAGTGTTAGCACCTATCTCATCGTTGTGGGCAATCTGAATCAGATTGTCGAGCTTCACTCCTTTGTGCACGATAGTAGAACCCATCGTAGCTCGGTCTACACAGGTATTAGCGCCAATCTCTACATTGTCCTCAATGATAACATTCCCTATCTGTGGAATCTTGTTATAACCTTCAGGAGTTGGAGCAAAGCCGAAACCATCGGCACCTATTACCACACCTGAATGTAAAGTCACATGATTACCAATCTGGCAATCGTGGTAGATATTGACACCAGAGTAAATAAGAGAACCTTCCCCAATGCGGGCATTCTTTCCTACATAGGTATGGGGATAAATCTGGGTGTTGTCGCCAATCACTACACCTTCATCAATAACAGCATACGCGCCGATATAAACATCTTTGCCTATTTGGGCACTCTCTGCGATAATAGCTGTTGAGGCAATCCCTTTGCTTTGAGTTTTGCTCTGTTCGTATAGAGTCATCAACTTAGCAAGGGTTTCATAGGCATTATCTACCTTGATGAGGGTAGCCTTGATGGGCTTTTCGGGTATGAAGTCACGGTTTACCAACACAATGCTGGCTTCTGTGCCATAGATAAAATGTTCATATTTAGGATTAGAGAGAAATGTGATGCTGCCGGGTTTGCCTTCTTCAATCTTGGCGAATGAATTAACAGTGACATTGGCATCTCCCACAATTTCACCTTGCACGAAAGCAGCTATTTGTTGTGCTGAAAACTCCATAACTTTTAGTCAATTTTATATTTTCTACAAAAATAATGCCTTTTTTTGAAATATACTGTATCTAAATGGAATAAAAAATGTTCTTTTATTCTAAATCAGTCTATTTTCTTCAACTGTATTGCCATTTGCTGCTGCAAATCTTTGGATGCTTGACGTGCAGCATCAGCAAAAGCTGACGTATTGTCCGCATAGATGATACCTCGACTGGAGTTGACGATCAAGCCACATTGACTATTCATGCCATACTTGCAAACTTCTTCTAATGAGCCACCTTGAGCACCCACACCTGGAACCAATAAAAAGTGCTCGGGAACGATTTTGCGAATGTCCTCAAACGCTTTGCCTTGAGTGGCACCTACCACATACATGAGTTGGTCGGCATCTGCCCATTCTTGTGATTTGCGCAACACTTTCTCAAATAGGCGCTCTCCCTGGTCATCAGTAGAGAGTTGGAAATCATGTGAGCCTTTGTTACTGGTGAGCGCCAGCAGAATGACCCACTTCCCCTCGTAGCCCAAGAAAGGCTTAACGCTGTCTTCACCCATATAAGGGGCAACGGTAACAGCATCCACTCTGCCTTCTTCGAAGAAACAACGAGCATACATAGCTGATGTATTGCCTATGTCCCCTCGCTTGGCATCAGCAATAATTAATTGGTCTGGGTAGTTGTCCTTGATATAGTTGACAGTCTTTTCAAAAGCCAGCCAGCCCTTCACTCCCATACACTCATAGAAAGCCAGATTGGGCTTATAGGCAATGCAAAGGTCTGTTGTAGCATCAATAATGGCCTTGTTGAAAGCAAAGATAGGATCTTCTTCCAGCAAAAGGTGCTGGGGGATTTTCTTGATGTCAGTATCCAGACCAACGCACAGAAATGACTGCTTACGTTTGATGTTTTCAAATAATTGTTCTCGATTCATATTTAGACTATTTATTCTTCAGTTGTTTTTTCATCTTCAAAATTAAGCGGTGCTTTCTTGAATGCCGCTTCGCGCAGTAAGAGTAAGCCTTCCAGATGCAAATCTTTCTTGGAAAGAGTTTTCTCTGCATCTTCATCATTACTTCTACCACTAGATTTTGACTCTACTTCGAAGAACCATATCAGTAATGCTCCATCATTGTTCTCAACCGTAAATGGCAGTTGTTTGTTTTCATCAGCTGCTATCTCCTGTAATTGACGGAAAGGAATGCCAAAACGTGTGGTGTATAGCAATGTATCTTGAGAATAAATGATATCCATAAACAAGGTGCTGTCGGTAGCAATGAGGTCTTGTTCTCGTTGCCAATCGTCTATCTGCATCACCTTTTGATAGTTGTCTTGAGGGAGAGAGGCCATCTCTTCTCGCATATTGGCAAAAGGCGATTCGATAGTCGCTGGGTCTATAGGCTCTAGTGTAGTGTCAAAAGGTTCACGTGGCCCTTCGTAGTATGGGCTGGAAAGTAAATTTACTTGCCCATCAATCCAACGACTCAACAATGAGTCGGCTTGTAGCTCAAATTTTAAATAGCTCAACTTTCCTTTAAGAATGTCAGCATCGTGTTTATCCATTGTCAGGATAAGACTATCGAATCGTGTATAGTCCAAGGGCAATTCTATTCCCTTACGTTGGAAAATTCTGTCCACTTGATTGGCCAATAAACGACGAGTCGAAGCTGTAATGTTCCATGGACCGACTGAGGCAATGAAGAAAACCAGAACAAATGAAATCAGTATCCACAAAATGTGCCTAGTCTGCTTGAATAACAAATAGAAACATACAACATAGCACCAGATATTGAACAAAAGCACGTAAGCGCGAGCCACAGTAAAACCGTAGTCGGAGATACGGCGTCCGATGCCCACCGTCATCAGTACTAGCAATGGTAATGCCAAGATGGTAAGCCAACGAATCAACTTCTTATCAAATAGTTTATCATCTTGTAAGAGTAGGGGATAGATGAGGGTAGTGATGAACAGCATCCCCACCATCATGGTTGTGACCAGCCAAACCACGCCTCCAGTAGGGAGTTCCCAAGTAAATAGAATATTGAACAGATAGACGTAAAGCGTAATAAGATAAGCTCCCTGTAAGGGTACGAACAAAGCATGTACTACCAATCGACCAAAATCATTCATGCAATGGGTATTGGTGTCGTGTTTGTCTGCATCTTTAGGTACTTGCATCATCAGTAAAATGATATTGATGGTGAACAAGCAGATGATGACCATCGAGATATAGAGTTCTTCTGGCAAGTCTAAGTTGAACAGTCCCTGAATACCCCAAAGTAGCAGCTCAATTCCACCCAACAAGATAGCACTTACCACTGTTGATAGAAATGCCCCTTTGATGATGTGCCACCCAAAGTTCCATGCTTCAATATCGGTTTTCTTTCCTAAGAAAGATAGGAAAAAAATAGACGAAGCGAATAAAAACAGCGAAGCTAATAAACCTATTACAAGCTCCATGTCGAAGTCATCAGGGGCTTGCTGAGAGATAATTAGACAGTATAACAGCCAGCATAGTTGAGCTACTAAGTGTACGATGCGGGCTTGCTTGACATTGGTCTGTTCTTCACTCCACAGATGAAAGGATACTCCTAAAAGCAAAGCCGTAGGAGGGTAGAAGAAGATAATGAATAACAGTGAATCATTGTTAGGAATCATGTCCTTGTCCCAAAGTAACAGCAAGGCGATAGCAGTATAGATAAAAGTAAACAATACAGCTATTGGAAATCTCTTCCATACTGCTTCAAATCGCTCTGAAACGCTCTTCAATGATAGACTCTCTATCCACTTCATAGTGATAATTCATCGGTTTATAGTTCACTCTCTTTCATGCGTTCAGCATTCTCGGCCACGATGAGGTGGTCTATGCAATCCTGTATATCTCCATCCATGAAAGCAGGCAAGTTATAGATAGTATAGTTAATACGGTGGTCGGTAATTCGTCCTTGAGGATAGTTGTAGGTGCGAATTTTGGCAGACCTGTCGCCTGTAGAAACCATCGTCTTGCGTTTTGCAGCTATGTCGTCAACATATTTTTGGTGCTCTTTGTCGTAGATGAATGAGCGTAAACGGGCTAAAGCACGTTCCTTGTTCTTGGGCTGGTCACGGGTTTCTGTACATTCTATCAAAATTTCTTCAACAATACCCGTGTTGGGATTTTTCCAATTATAGCGAAGACGCACGCCAGACTCTACTTTATTGACATTCTGACCTCCAGCACCACTACTTCGGAAAGTGTCCCAACGAATTTCCCCCTCGTTGATGCTTACCTCAAAAGGTTCAGCTTCAGGCAAGACTGCAACGGATGCTGCTGAAGTATGTACACGCCCTTGTGTCTCTGTTACTGGTACTCGTTGCACACGATGCACACCAGATTCGTATTTCAAAGTACCATAAACGCCGTCTCCAGTAATGGGACAGATAATTTCTTTGAATCCGCCTACAGCACCTTCACTGGCACTGGATACTTCCAACTTCCAGCCCTTACTTTCGCAATATTTAGAGTACATGCGGAAAAGGTCACCTGCAAATAGTGCTGCTTCATCCCCTCCTGTACCACCACGAATTTCAAGAATAGCATTGCGGCTGTCCATTGGGTCAGCAGGAATTAGCATGAGCTTAATTTCCTCTTCCAACTTGGGCTGTCGTTCCAGACAGATGTTTAGCTCGTCCCGAGCCATTTCTTTCATCTCAGGATCATCTTCGTTGGCAATAATGTCTTTTGCCTCGTCGATGCTTCCTAACAGTTCTTGATACTCTTTGCGAGCCGTCATCAGTCGCTCCAGCTCTTTGTATTCTTTTGTAAGCTTTACGTAGCGTTCCTGGTCAGCTATCACGCTGGGGTCAGTTATCAAAGTAGATACCTCGTCAAACCTCGGTGCCAAGCCGTCTAATTTCTCTAATATGTTGTTTTTGTCGCTCAATTTTCAATATTAATTAGGTCAATGGTCAATTATACAAAGCAAGAGTTGTCTATGGTTAATAGACAAACTCTCCGAACTCGCTTCTAATGATTAGTTCTTTATGGTCACTCTCTTCTATGTGTCCCACTATCTGGGCGTCGATATTGAAGCTCTTAGATATTGCTATCACCTCGTCAGCATATTCTTTTGGCAGATATACCTCATAGCGATGTCCCATGTTGAATACCTTATACATTTCTTGCCAGTCTGTACCGCTCTGTTCGTGGATGGTCTTGAACAAAGGAGGCACTGGGAACATATTATCTTTGATTACGCGGCAGTTGTCACCCACAAAATGCAGCACTTTGGTTTGAGCTCCACCAGAACAATGTACCATACCATGAATCTGAGGGCGCAGTGCATCGAGCAGCTTCTTTACTACTGGTGCATAAGTACGGGTAGGAGAAAGCACTAGTTTTCCAGCATTTAGTGGACTGTTCTCAACAGCATCTGTCAGTTTTAGCCCTCCACAATACACCAATTCCTCAGGAACCGCCTTGTCGTAGCTCTCAGGATACTTCTCAGCCAAGTATTTGCTGAATACATCATGGCGGGCGGATGTTAACCCATTGCTGCCCATACCTCCATTGTATTCGTGTTCATACGTAGCTTGCCCGAAAGAAGCCAATCCTACAATTACATCTCCAGAACGGATATTTGCATTGTCAATTACATCACTGCGCTTCATGCGGCAAGTAACTGTTGAGTCAACGATGATGGTACGAACCAAATCACCCACATCTGCAGTTTCGCCTCCAGTAGCGTAAGCTCCCACGCCCATTCCCCGCAACTCAGCCAGCAGTTCGTCAGTTCCGTTGATGATAGCAGAAATCACTTCTCCAGGTACCAATAGCTTGTTGCGCCCAATAGTAGATGATACAAGAATGTTATCTGTAGCACCCACACACAACAGGTCGTCGATGTTCATGATCAGTGCATCTTGGGCTATGCCTTTCCATACACTGAGGTCTCCCGTTTCTTTCCAATATAGGTAGGCCAGTGATGACTTAGTCCCAGCCCCGTCGGCATGCATAATGTTGCAGTAGTTGGGATCACCACCTAGAATGTCAGGAATAATCTTACAGAATGCTTTGGGGTAGATGCCCTTGTCTATGTTCTTAATGGCGTTGTGTACATCCTCTTTTGCTGCACTCACACCTCTCATCATGTATCTTTGTTTGTCCATAACAAGCTATTAATTTAATTTGTTTGCAAAGATAGTATTAATTTGTCAGATATGAAAATCCAAAGAATAAAAACAACAGAGACGGAATGGTCCGTCTCTGTTATATTAGGATAATGATATTTGAACCCTTTTGTAATTAGAAATCTCTACCTTCAAACAATGCTCCACTGCCTGTCGATGAACTATGTTTTCCTCCGGCATTAAAGATATAACTCAGCGAGAACACAATGTTGGGATATTTAGGACGTACCCATGTTTCGGAACTCAAACCCATTGAAGTTCGACGGTTATAATATTTAGCTGTGTGAAATACGTCGTTGGCAACAGCAGCAAAAGCCAGTTTGCCCTTGAGGAATTGCTGACGGAATGCCAAATTGAAGTATGCATATCCATGCTCTTTGCCTTGTGTCAGACTCTTAGGACCGATGAAATGTCCATCAAACTGCAATCGGCTATCCTTACCCAACGTAAGGGCATTGATCCAGTTGATTTGGAAGGTGAAGCCATCGGCATCGGTACATCCTACGTGTTGAGCTTTGAAGTCGTATTGGAATAGACTACCATTGAGGGTGGTAGTCCACCAACGAGTGGCCTTAGCCACACCGCTGAATTCCAAGCCCCATTCTATTTGACGGCCAGCATTAACATTCCTGTCAAGAGTTACACCAGGCTCATAAGCCTCACGTACCCAGTCCACCACATCCTTGCGATGACGGTAGAATCCACCAAACATGATGCTGTGTCCGCCATCAAAAGAATTGCGGTAGTTCAGCTCAATTGAGTTGATAAACTCAGGACGTATATCTGTGCTGCCAATTTTACGAGTGTAGTAATCCTCGTAAGTGATATATGGTTCTGTTTGCCAAATACCAGGACGATTGGTGCGACGAGAATAGCCCATGGTGAAGATGCCTCCCTTACCTAAGTTATAAGAAAGATGGGCAGAGGGAAACCAATCCAGACGCTTTTTGTCGAGGTTACCTCCAGGTACTGTTATTTCCACCAAATCGATAACCCTTTCAGCACGTAAGCCTGCGTCAAACTCAAAATTGCCGAACTTGTCGTTCATCATCGCATAAAGCGCATGTATTTGGCGGCGGTAGTAGAACGGAGCATGCAGGTCATCCTGCCACTCAAATTGTTCTTTGTCACGATCCCAGTACTTGATGTTGTATTCTCCGTGCTCACTATAGGTAGAGTAAAAATAACCACTTTCGAAGTTACCCGTCGGACTATAGTGGTTGCGATAAGTAGCCGTGAAGTCACAGTCCCAATGGTGTTCCTCTTCATAGCCTCGAGTACCTTCGTAACGTTTGCCGCTCATGTCGAACATGTTACTCTCTGTATACTCTAGTGAATACCAATCGTAACGGAAACGGCTGATTGCGGAAAAGTCGCTTCTCTCGTTGATTTCCCAGTTCCAGGTAAGCGCTGCTTGGAATAGGTCTTTTTTCAGTTGGTAACGGTCGTGACTGTTGTAAGTGGCATCGTTCAGCACTTCATCTCCTTTTAGACGCAACTCATCGTAGCGCATATCACCACCTCGTGTAAATTTAGTCTGACCTGTTTGTAGATCGAGTGAGAGATTGTGATGCTTGCCGTCATTATATTGCCAGCCTGCTTTACCGATGAATGAACGGTTCTCGCTGAAGCGTGTACCATCAGATTCAGAAGTGGTGGTAAAATCATCTACTACAGTTTTCTTCTTTTGTTGGAAATTACTCTTTCCCATGATGTTAGTGGCAGTTCCACCTACATAGAAAGTATGTTTTCCTGTACGGTAATTCAGCAAAGCGTCACCTGTCCAAGTCCCAAGTGTACCGCCTGAAGCGTTGAACATGCCACTCCACCCATTGCCGCTGGTACGCTTGGTTGTGATGTTGATGATACCCACATCGCCTTCTGCTCTGTAACGTGCAGAAGGAGTGGTGATGAGTTCAATGTCTTCAATAGATGCTGCAGGAATCTGCTGTAAAGCTTGTGTACCACTCAATGGACTCAGTTTGCCATCTACATACACAAGAAAATTACTACTGCCTCTAAAGGTGAGACCACCATCTGCATCAACTTGAACTGAAGGGGTGTTGGCCAAGATATCAACTGCCGTTCCGCCTGAAGCAGCTACAGCAGTTGAACCACTGATGCGTTGACGGTCCAGCTTATATACAATTTGGTTCTTTTCACCTACAACGGTTACTTCAGAAAGACCAGTAGCAAGTTCACGTAGTTCAATAGTGCCTAAATCGATAGTTTGTCCATCCCTTGCCGTCAGTTTCTCACTGACATAGGGATCATAACCCATCATACGAACCATCACCAGCACATCACCTGATGGCACTTTCTCAACGGAAAAAAGTCCATTGGTCACCATTCCTGAAGCCACTACTTTGTCATTGAGATCAGATACAATTACATCAGCATAATCGATGGGTTGGCCGTTAGAGGCATCTACAACTTTCCCTTTAATGATGACAGATGATGCTGCATAGAGCGCACAACTAGTGCACACCAACAGCATCGTCAGTAATATTTTTTTCATGATTGATTCCAAAAATCTTCGTGAAGGTAAATATTATTAAAACTCTACTTTCGGAGCTTGGCTTGCACCTGCATCAGCTTCGAAATAAGCACGCTGCGTGAAACCTAACATGCCAGCAAACATGTTACGTGGGAACGTGCGTATAGTGGTGTTGTACTTCTTTGCCTCATTATTAAAGTTGGTTCGAGCTACATTGATGCGATTCTCGGTGCCCTCTAGTTGTGCTTGCAATTCTTTAAACTGCTCACTAGCCTTCAGGTCGGGATAGCTCTCAGAAATGGCGATCAATCTGCCCAATGCAGAGGCGAGTTCGCCTTGAGCCTGTTGGAACTCCTGTAACTTTTCAGGTGTCACGTTCGATGGGTCAATGGAAATAGAAGTAGCTTTGCTGCGGGCATTGACAACTGCCTCAAAGGTTTCCTGCTCGTGTTGAGCATATCCCTTTACGGTATTCACCAGATTAGGAATCAGATCAGCACGACGCTGGTACTGGGTTTCTACATTGGCCCATGCTGTATTTACGCCTTCATCCAATCCAACCATACCATTATAAACCCCTATTAGCCAAAAGGCAATAATTGCGATGACTGCTATCAGTCCAATTGTTGTTTTCTTCATATTGCTTCTATTTTAAAATTATAAATATCAAAAAATTATATTGTCAAAAATGAGAGCCAGCGCCTCCTCCGCCTCCCATGCCTCCGCCGAAGCTGCCACCAATGTGGCCTCCACCACCAAATCCTCCGCTACCACCAATAATGATGGGGCCTCCACCGCCTCTTGACACACTGTCATAGGTGGTGCGTTTGCGCTTTACCTGGTGTCCACAGTTACGGCAAATATAGGTAACCTCATAGGTTTTTGAGCCTCTGCTCTTATACAACAGCCTGGTTGAGTCTTGCTCCAACGTATATTGTCCGCATGATGGGCATTTTCGCTGTTTCCTATCTGAGAGCCAGGCAAAGTACATCAAGATGCCTGCAAAGCCGAATGTCGAAAGCAGGAAATAAAATAATGCAATATCGCCTCCTGATTCTTCCTCTTCTCTCTCCATCGACCCGTCCAAGCGGCCCACTACTTTAGTCATTCCAGCCAACATGCCCTCATCCCATTTGTTATCTTTTAGATAGGGTATCATGTCTTTTACCTGTATGCGTTTGCAGATAGCGTCTGGCAGGTCGCCTTCCAGTCCGTAGCCAGTATAGAATTGAATCATGCGTTGGTCTACCACCAGCAATACCACCAAACCGTTGTCTTTTCCTTTTTTGCCCACACCCCAGCTGTTCAGCAGTTCGTGACAGAAATCGAATGCCTCTACTTCGCCAATGGAAGGCAGTGCAGCCACCACAGTCTCTATACCTGTCTTCTCCTCCAAACGATAGAGCATAGCGTCAATGCTGTCGGTAGCTGCTTGAGAAAGAATGCCAGAAGGGTTACACACATACTTGGTGCGATCCTGCAAGTGTACTTTTGGCAAATTGTCTGGAGTGAAAACTTTCTGTGCACTAATGCTAAAAGTACACAGAAAACTTGTCAAAACTATGATGAGCATCCGTATTTTCATCGCCATTCTTTTATTGGTGGGGTAAAGATACGGAAAAAAACTCTATTTGATGTATTTTTCTAGGAAAAACTGTACCCTTTGGGTATATTCGGCTGGATAATCGAAGTATGAGCAGGCGTGTTCAGAACCAGGGGCTAGCCATATTTCCTTCGGATCGGGTTTAGCTTCATAAAGTGGATGAACCATCCATGTGGGTACGAATGTGTCATTATCTCCGTGAATAAAGAACATAGGCAAGTGGCTTTTCTTCACCATCTCCAAAGGGGCTGCCTCACTGAATGTCCATCCGTGACGGATGCCACACCACCAGCTGGCAAGTGGGATGACCAACTGCATGAGACTTTGTTCGTGTTGGTCGCCCGACACTTCGTCAAACACACTGGTATAACCGCAATCCTCAATATATGCTTTGACAAATGGCTTTTGTGGCTCTCCACTGACACACATAGCAGTAGCAGCACCCATTGAAGTGCCATGAATCACCATCTGAGTATCACTAATCTTGTTGCCCAAACTGTCTTTTGGTGCGAATATGTCATTTGCCACATCCAGCCATTCAATAACATCCAGCCGGTCCAACCACCCCATTTGTGCATATTCGCCTTCACTGAGGCCGTGACCGTTGAGGTCAGGCAAGAACATGTTGTATCCCAGATCATGTTGGAACATATAACCGTATCGCATCATACGTACAGCACTATCGGTCCAACCATGAATGATGAAAGCCGTCTTGTCAGTAGGTTGATTGGCTGCTGCATAGATAGCGTGCAGTCGCCTGCCATCTTTGGCTATGATGAAAGTATCACGCAAGGCACTTCTGCTTCGCAAATCTTCCACCCACATTTTGGCAGGAGGTAATTCTTCAAATAGTTGGGCATAGGCTATTTCAGGGTTGTGAGAAGTTTCACGATTTGGGTTCACCACCATGTTGACAGCCATATTGGCAATAATAAGAGGAAAAACTATGACTATGATTATCAATACACATAGAAGAAATCCTAATATTCTTTTTGCTCTTTTCTTCATCCCAAATGCTATCAACTTTCAGCTGTAAAAAAACTACATCTGCCAGATATTCCAGGCTTCAAATGCCTGCAAAAGTAACATCTCCAAGCCGTTTTTTACCATCGCTCCCTGTTTTTTCCCTTTCTTCATAAACAAGGTTTCGTCAGGATTGTAAAGCAAGTCGTACAACAGATGTTTTGGCGTAAGCAGGTGGTATGGGATATCGGGACACTCGTTGATTTTGGGGTACATGCCCAGTGGGGTACAGTTCACAATCACATGATGTGATTCCATAATTTCTGGTGTCAGGTCACTGTAGTTGATGAACTTGTCTCCTTTTTTTGTGCGCGAGACAAATGTACTTTCGATGCCTAGATCTTGCAAACCACAGCATATAGCTTTAGAGGCACCGCCAGTACCGAGTATTAGCGCCTTTTGATGATGATCCTCTACAAACGGTTCGATAGATTGGGTAAAGCCCACAATGTCGGAGTTGTAACCCACCAGTTTGGTCTTTTTGTTGTCACGGATGATTTTGATAACATTCACAGCCCCAATGCGCTTGGCAGTTTTTTTGTCCAAATCGTCAAGGTAAGGAATCACCTGCTCCTTATAAGGAATGGTGACATTCAACCCCTTCAGGTTGTCGTTTTTCTCAACGACTTCCCTGAACTCCTTGATGCTGGGAATTTCAAAATTCACATATTGGGCATCTATGCCCTCAGCTTCGAACTTTTCGTTGAAATATCCTGCTGAAAAGGAATGTCCCAACGGATAACCTATCAATCCGTAAATATCCATTTTATAATGCTTTCAACACGTTCTTCTCGATACGTTCCAGCACGTCACCAACAGCTTCTTCCTTTAGGAACTGCTCGCCTGTGATGTGTTCATATAGCTCGATGTAGCGATCACTGATAGATGCTACAATCTCGTCAGTCATTTCAGGGACTTGTTGCCCTGCTTTGCCTTGGAATCCGTTGTCCATCAGCCATTCACGAACAAACTCCTTTGACAGTTGTTTCTGAGGCTCGCCTTTGTCGAATTTCTCCTGATAGCCATCAGCATAGAAATAACGACTGGAGTCGGGAGTATGAATCTCGTCCATCAAGTAGATTACGCCATCGTGCTTGCCAAATTCATATTTTGTGTCTACAAGAATCAAACCACGTTTTGCAGCGATTTCTGTGCCACGTTGGAACAAAGCCAGCGTATATTTCTCCAATAAAGCATATTCCTCAGGTGTAGCTAACCCCTTTGCTAAAATTTCTTCTTTAGAGATGTCTGCATC
This sequence comes from uncultured Bacteroidales bacterium, assembly GCA_902779085.1. Classification (GTDB taxonomy): domain Bacteria; phylum Bacteroidota; class Bacteroidia; order Bacteroidales; family Bacteroidaceae; genus Bacteroides. The sequence goes on from CACYZY010000001.1 coordinate 482,898, forward strand.
ATGCTCGCCAATTTCAGCCTTGGTGGTAGGAGTAATGATAGGGGTAGGGAACTTCTCGTTCTCACGCATGCCTTCTGGCAATTTTACACCACAAATTTCACGTACACCACTCTTGTATGCTCGCCAAGCACTGCCACAGAGATAACCACGAACAATCATCTCAACAGGAAATCCTTCACACATTACACCAACCGTTACCATTGGGTCGGGAGAAGAAAGCTTCCAGTTAGGGCAAATGTCAGTAGTAGCATCCAGGAACTTAGCAGCTATCTGGTTCAGTACCTGTCCTTTGAATGGGATGCCTTTAGGCAGTATCACGTCGAAAGCAGATATGCGGTCAGTAGCTACCATTACTAGTTTCTCGTCTTTGATATTATATACATCACGTACCTTCCCATGGTATACACTTTTCTGGCCGGGAAAGTTGAAGTCAGTTTTTGTTAATGCTTTCATCATCTTTATCTTTAAGTAAGTTTTTCTTCTCTTTGTCAAACTTGTCGTATGCCTCTACGATGCGTTCCACTAGTTTGTGGCGTACGATATCTTTTTGGTTCATCTCAATTACAGAGATGCCTTTCACTCCCTTGAGGATATGCAGTGCCTGCACCAAACCAGATGTCTGAGAGGGCGGCAAGTCAATCTGTGTTATATCGCCCGTTACAATCATCTTGGTGTTCATACCCATACGGGTAAGGAACATCTTGATTTGCTGGGTAGTGGTATTCTGAGCTTCATCCAGAATCACAACAGCGTCGCTCAGTGTTCTTCCTCGCATGAAAGCCAGCGGAGCTATCTGAATAACGTTACTCTCCATATACTCTTGCAGTTTGACAGCTGGTATCATGTCTTGTAATGCATCATACAGGGGTTGCAAGTAGGGGTCAATTTTCTCCTTCATGTCACCTGGAAGGAACCCCAATTTTTCTCCAGCTTCCACTGCAGGGCGACAGAGTACGATCTTTCGCTTTTCCTTGTTTTTCAATGCACGCACCGCCAATGCGATTGCTGTATAGGTCTTTCCAGAGCCTGCAGGTCCTACGGTAAAAGTGAGGTCACTGGTATTGAATGCCTCCACCAGTTTCATCTGGTTTTCGCTGCGTGGAATGATGGGTTTGCCTACCACGCTGAACACAATCACGTTGCCCGACTTCTCCGCTTGCGGTGCATTGCCTTTTATAATGTCAATAATTACTTCTTCTTTCAGAGAATTGAATTCGGAACAGTATTTTTGTAACTTGGTAATACTTTCTTCAAAAGCACACAATTCTTCTTCATCGCCCAAAACCTTGATGACATTGCCTCTCGCAATGATGCGCAACTTAGGATAGAGCGCCTTGATGAGCTGCATGTTAGTGTTGTTAACACCATAGAATATAATAGGATCTACATCCTCGAGTACGATCAGTTTTTCTATCATTAACGATACGTCCGTTTTTTATAAAAATTAGATTGCAAATATACACAAATTACTTTACTTTTTTTACACTAATACCATTCTTTTTTTTCGTTATTTTCAGACAATCTTTCTTTAAACGGTGGTTTTCAAAGTCAAAAAGCAGGCTGGGGTCGAAATGTTTGTTGTCAACGCGTGTTTCAAAATGCAGGTGGTCACCTGTGGCTCTGCCTGTCCGTCCTTCTAATGCAAGTGGTGAACCAGCCTTTACCTTGTCTCCTTTCTTGACCAGATTTTTCGAGTTGTGACTATAAAGCGTTTCCAATCCATTTGGATGACGTACAATTACGCAGTTTCCATAGTCGGCAAACCATTCCGACATCACTACATCACCGTTGAAAGCGCAGCGTATAGTGTCATTGGCAAAAGTCTTGATATCCCAACCTGAGTGCATCCTTCCGTCCCTGGAACCATAAGGAGACAATATCTTGCAATCAGGTAATGGGAAGAAGAACCCTTCTTCCATCAAGTCCATTGGACAGATAGTCATCTCTTCCTTGTCATTCAACTGTCTTGACGAGGTGACCTTGATATGCTTCACTCCCACATCATAATAGTCCTGTGCCCAAGCCATCCAAGGGAAGAATAAAGATAATAATATGACTATCAGTTTTTTCATTATTCAAAGCTTATTACCTCTTTTTTGATTAGCGAGGCATATTTCTTCAATAAGTCCAAAGTCAGATCAGCAGCTTCTTGCAGACCTTTTGTGCCACTATATCCATTGATGATTACCAGCAAATGCTGGGTGTTAAGGTCGATCTTGGTACGTTCGTTGTCGCTGGTTGGAGTACCTATACCTCCAACATTATCTCTGTACACAGGAAGTCCGTCAATATTCAGTACACCACGACCAATGCCTTCATAGGGTTCGCCTTCACGACCTATACCTAAAACAAGTTTGTCTCCTACAATCTTGTCGGCATCGAAACCACCTATGCTGTAGCCAGTTTGTAATGATACCAGATTGATGATGTCCACCAGTGTATCTATCTGATAGAGCTCCAATCCGCGCAGTAGTCGCCTGCGCAACGCCTCAGCTGATGGGCGATAACGGCTAGGATCTTTGCCACACCTCCGATAAGCTGTTCTGGTGGCAGCTATGGCATATTGCTCCTTGCAGTCGTCAACGTTGCTCTCAATACGCAGTTGTTGGGTAAAGTCATCAATCTCTTGCCACAGTTCCTTACTGTAGGCTGTGTTTTTTACCCATGCCTCTACAGCAATTCCCCTGAACTCAGGGCACTTGTTCTTCAGCTCCTCAGATACTTCTATATTATTCATTATAAATACTACAGAAAGGATGGAAGCAGTATTGAAACCGGTTCCATCCATTCGGCAAAATTATTTATTCAGCATTATTCCCGTTAATAATCGGCCAGAATCCCTGGTCAGACGACGTACTGAGAAAAACTCCTGATACCTCAGGTAGGTGCAGATGCCCGACATCTCAATTTGGGAGGAAGGGACTCCAAACTCTTGCATGTCTAAGCGATTGGCCACCCACAAGTTGATGTGGTATTTATGCGAGCGCGGTACCCATTCAGCCACATGCTCAATTGGATAGCCAGAGTTCTTGAACTCATCATACACTTCGTCGCCCACTTCAAAACCTGCCAGTGATATGCCTGGACCCACCACGATGTGCACATCTTCGGGCTGGGTGTCAAACTTCTGCTGCATCTTCTGCAAGGCCGTTAGAGTCACATGGTTAACAGTGCCTCTCCAGCCAGCATGCACCATACACACCGCTTCGTTCTTAGCGTCATAGATGGCAATAGGCAGACAGTCGGCCGAGGTGACACATACGCAGATACCCTTCTCTCTGGTCATCAGGATGTCCTTCTTTTCCAAACGCTCTCTACGCTCTTCTTCAGAAGCTTTCAGGAATGTCCTGCCCAGATGGGCATAGTCTGTACTGTGAGCCAGATGGGGGATTGCCAATACGGTAGGCTTAACTGGCAGTGCGTTGCATACAATTTCTAAGTTTTGTTTGATTTTCTCAGGATCATCATCGGTGTAAATGCCACAATTCAAAGATCCATAGTTGCCTTCACTCACGCCTCCGAAACGGGTAGTAGTGAAACAAGTAACATTGGGAAAAGCCAGCATCGACTTGTATGACAACAACTTCTTGTCTTCGGATAATATAGCCATATTCAATTCCTTTTAGGTTTGTTTTTCGGTATTAGTTTTAAAAAGTTGCGCTAATGTAAGCATTTAATTTGAACAAAAAAAATATATCTGATATTTCTTTTTAATAAAGTTTGGGTAAAAATGACTACCTTTGTGGCCATGTGGTTGTTTTTAGCATTCCTATCTGCTGTCCTTTTGGGCTTTTACGACGTTTTTAAGAAACAGTCGCTCAAGGACAATGCTGTATTGCCGGTGTTGTTTCTCAATACCTTTTTTTCATCATTGGTGTTCCTGCCATTCATTTTGGTGTCATATTTTGCACCAGAGACCTTACATAACTCTGTCTTTTTCGTGCCAGAGGCAGGATGGGAGGCCCATCGGCTCATACTGCTCAAGTCGTTTATTGTCCTCTCGTCATGGATATTGGGCTATTTCGGCATGAAACACCTGCCCATCACCATTGTTGGACCTATTAATGCTACACGACCTGTGATGGTGCTCATTGGCGCCATACTGCTTTTTGGCGAACGTTTGAACCTCTATCAGTGGATTGGTGTGTCGCTTGCCATCCTTTCATTCTTTCTTTTGAGTCGATCTGGTAAGAAGGAAGGTATTGACTTCAAGCATGACCGTTGGATCTATTTTGTTGTACTAGCTGCTGTGCTGGGGGCTGTGAGTGGTTTGTACGACAAGTACTTGATGACACAACTCAGCCCTATGTTAGTGCAGTCGTGGTATAATATCTATCAGGTAGTCATTATGGGCAGTATCATTGCTTTATTGTGGTGGCCACAACGCAGAAGCAGTACGCCATTCACATGGAAGTGGACCATAGTATGCATTTCATTGTTCTTATGTGCTGCTGATTTTGCTTATTTCTATTCTTTGAGTCTCGAAAGTTCTATGGTGTCTATCGTTTCTATGGTCAGAAGAAGCAGTGTAGTGGTGTCATTCCTCTTTGGAGCACTTGTTTTCCGTGAAAAGAACTTAAAAAGTAAAGTTATTGACCTAATTTTAGTGCTAATTGGAATGTTCTTCTTATATTTGGGCACAAATTAGACTCTCATACCCTCTCTGGTTGCTGGTTGTCAGTTCCCCGAACAAGATGGGGAAAGGTCAACAAAGGTGCAAATTCTTTGCTAAAAATGGTGTCGTAGGGAGTGGAAAAGTTTATTGTAAGCGATTTAAAATTCGATGAAAAGGACGTTTTTTATAATAGTGGCATTGCTGGCGGCTTGTCAGATGACATTTGCTCAACAAATAAGAGAGAGTTTTGTGAATATGCCAGACTCTCTCAGCACCTTGCTGACAAAGGTGAATCGAGAAGACTTTATCGACTTCCTGGATAGCAACATGAAAGCTGAGGTGAATAACCGGTTGGGTGGCAAGTCGCAAATGACGAAACTGACAGCTGATTTCCTGGAGGTTAAAATGAGCGAGCAAAGCACATATCAGTTGAAGGTGCTAGCTAAGTCTGATGGCACCCAACTGCTTTGTGCAGTATCTACTGCATGTGGACCTGTATGTGACAGCCATATTAATTTCTTTACCACTGATTGGCAACCACTTGATGCTAATGATCTAGTGCCAAAACTCCCTGTGCTTGACAGTTTTCTGAAACCTTTTCCAGAAGACGCTTCTTATGCCCTACGCGATGCCCGTCATCAAGCTGATTTGCTGCTGATGAAAGCTGATCTTTCTGCAGATAATACTACTCTTTCTTTCACACTGACCACACCTGAATATATGGATGCTGAGGCTGCAAAGTTGTTGGCACCCTATATTGTGCCCACTGTCACCTTGCAGTGGAATGGTGAATGTTTCCAATGAATATTTGCATATTTTGTACCTCTATTTGCTGTTTTGAGTACTACTGAAAGTCCCCAATTCGTTTAGCGGAAGTAAAAGGTGGTTTTAGCGGAACTAAGCCGTCCGTTTAGCGGTAGTAAGCGTAAGGGGACTAGTGGGGTTGATTTTGGATATCTAAGTAGCTTTTCGATTACAGATTACAGATTACAGTTTTCTTATAAGCACCACATCTCCGAGAGTAAAATTTTTTATTATATATAATATATATATCATATATATTATATATAATAAAGTTATATACTTCTTCTCTTCTTGTCCAGCGCATGTATAGCTCCCCAAATAAACTGTAAACTGTAATCTGTAATTGTCGTGACTTCTTATAGAAAGGTTGTTTCCTTGTCTCTTAAAATATTATAATAAAATACTTTGTTTTGTTGTATAATCAAGAAAAAAATATTATCTTTGTATCATAATTAAGAACATTAAATAACAGAAAATTATGAAGAAATTTATCGTACTGATAATGACCATGATGGTGACATTTATGGCACAAGCTCAGACTTCCGCACAGAATGGTGAAGTAAAACTTACTGAGGTGAAGGGCTTGCAACAGAAAGCATATGTGTATCGCTCAATGGGCATGGGAGACCTAACTGTTGAAACGGGTCATCTGAATGGTTTTACTCCGTTCTATCTGGTGTATCCTGACAAGAAAGTAAATGAGGTGCAGGCAATGGACTTGATAAAGGAACTTGGCATTGACCAGCAGTTGAATCAATTTGGCATCAGCTTCGGTGTGGTGAACCCTGTGGGTGATACTTATAACAACGAGGTGGATTTCAAGGCGTTCCAGACAATGGTGGATAGTCTGCGTACATTTGCCAACCTGAAAATCATCGGCATTGGCAATGGTGCTACCTTTGTAAACCAGACTATCGCCAATAATGCGGGTGAAGTGGCTGGCATCGTGAGCATTAATGGTAAGCCAGGGAAGGCAGTTGCCAATGCGGCACCTGTGCCTGCCTTTGTTGTGGGCAAAAATGCTGCTAACATCGCCAAATCTTATATTGCCACCAACAAGGCAAAACTCACTGCCAAGGAGAAACAAATGCAGATTTATACCAATGCTGACGAACCACTGCTACGAGTTGTAGTAAGTAATACAACCACTCAGACATTAGGCGAAATTTTCCAGGATGCTTGGGAGACCTTGCTGAAAAAGAACTATCGTTTCAACAATTTCCGTCACACTTGGTATGAGGGACAAAAGCATGGACAGTATGGAGTGTATGAACTGGAACCTTTCTTGAACCTCGACGAGCTGAAAGTGAAACGTAATATTGTGGTTAATGAAGATAGGTTTGGACAGTCTAAGACGTTGTGGTATGAATATATCCCTGAAGGTGTGATGAGTGCCGAGAAGGGCAGTGTACCATTGGTGCTGCTGTTGCATGGCAATAACAACGATCCTCGTACACAGGCTGATACATCCGGTTGGATTCAGTTGGCTGCTAAAGAGAAAATATTCGTGGCTGAACTTGAGTGGCAGGGAAAGCCTGGTTATGCTGCGATGGGGCATGATGGCATAGAAACTACTGTGATGACGCTGGTGCAGAAATATCCTCAGATTGACCCTTCTCGTATCTATACTGAAGGTTTGTCGGCTGGAGCTATGACCTCAAGTGCATTGGGAATAAAAAAATCACATCTCTTTGCTGCTATCGGTGCTATGAGTGGCGGCTTGTTCCCTGGTGGTGGCGTGTTTGGTGGTGATGCTATCTACAATGAGGCAGTACAGAAACGTGGTTTTGTAGAAACGGCATACGTAGGTGTGTTTGGTACTGACGATGCTGTAATTCGCTATCCTAAGGCTAATGACTGGAAAGGTAACAGTGTAATCAATGCTTGGCAGGTATATGAGACCATGAATGGTATGGACGTTGTGGAGGATTACGACTTTGGCAAGAATGAGGCATTTGGTCAAACAGTGCAGAATCCAACCACCATTAAGACCAACAAGGGTGATGGCATCACGATGGAGATTGGTTATCTTAACAAGGGAAATGTACCATTGATGAAGTTGGTGGCAGTGATGCATTATGGCCACTGGAACTTCCAGCCTGCAGCTGAGCAGATGTGGGAACATTTCAAGCATTTCTCACGTGATATTAAGACTAAGAAACTGATTTATCATCCATAAATAATTGAAACGAAGCATATATTGATATGAAAAGAATAAAATTTGTTATAATGGTATTGGCCACAGCAATGATGGCTGGTTGTGGCTCACTAGGAACAATGGGTGGCACAAGTGGCGGTAATGGCAGTTCTAACGGCTCAGGCGCTTTAGGTGGCATATTGGACATTCTGAGCAATCCTAATACCATAGGAAACGTGATATCCAGTGTGATAGGTACTAACAAACTGACATCGGCACAGTTGATTGGCACATGGAGATACTATGGCCCTGGTGTGGCATTTACTTCAGAAAAGGCATTGGCTAACGCTGGTGGTGAAGTAGCTGCTGCACAGATCAAGGAGAAACTCCAGCCTACATATAACACCTTAGGCTTGTCGGCATCAAACACCATCTTTACGTATAAAGAAGACAAATCTTTCTCTGCCAACATCAAGGGCATTCCATTGTCGGGCAGCTATACATACGATGAGGCGACTGGTAAGATTACTTATAAGACGCTGTTGTTGAGTTTCAATGGATATGCAAAGCGCAATACTAACGGCATTGCGGTATTGTTTGAGGCCAAGCAGTTGCTGAAAGTGTTGCAAACCATTACAGCACTGAGTGGCAACCAGACCTTGGAGGTGATAGGAGAGGTAAGCAAACAGTATGACAACGTTCGTTTGGGCTTCGATGTGACAAAGTAAAGCAACGTATGGATTTGTTTCAAAGATTGAGCCGGTGGTTGGCTAGTAATGCCTCATGGGTGGTAATAGCAGCTGCTGTCTTCACTTTCTTCCTGCCATCGGCTTTTAACTGGGTTCGTGGCAATACACAGACTGTCATCTTGGGTATTATCATGCTCACGATGGGGCTTACCTTGACGACCCAGGATTTTAAGATCTTGGCACAGAGGCCATTTGATATCTTGATAGGAGCTTGTGCTCAGTTTTTCATCATGCCTTGTGTGGCTTATCTGCTGGTGCATGTGTTCCAATTAGAACCTGCTTTAGCATTGGGTATCTTGTTGGTGGGCTGCTGCCCAGGTGGGGTGTCGAGCAACATTATGTCATACCTCTGTCATGGTGATGTGGCCTTTTCTGTTGGAATGACTTGTGCCTCCACCTTGTTGGCTCCTGTTATGACGCCTCTGCTAATGGAGTTTACTGCAGGAGAGATCATTGAGATTGATGCCATCGGAATGTTTGTGAATATCCTGATTGTAACCATCATTCCTGTTGGAATAGGTTGCTACCTCAATTATACTTACTCGAAGAAAGAGGTCTTTCCTAAGATTCAGTCATTGATGCCCGGACTGAGTGTTACCTGTCTGGCTTGTATTGTGGGTGGTGTAGTATCTACAGTACATGACGACTTGGTGGCTCGTGGTCTGATGCTGTTCTTGTGGACCTTTGCCGTAGTATTCTGCCACAATTCGTTGGGTTATCTGTTAGGATGGACAGCAGGCACGCTGGCAAAGTTCAATATGCCAAAAAAACGCACAATCTCCATAGAGGTAGGCATGCAGAATGCGGGGCTGGCAACAGTACTTGCAGGCACTTTCTTTGCTGCCCAGCCGTTAGCGGTGTTGCCTTGTGCTATTTCTTGCGCTTGGCATAGTATCAGTGGTACGATACTGGCTGGTATCTTCCTGAAGCTTGATAGAAAAAAGTAATAATTTGTAACTTCCATTTGCTTATAAGACAGTTTTCTCCTTTTTAATAATGTATATATATGGCGCGTAGTTAATTATTTGACAACTTGTGTAACAATTTTCGAATATAATGATTAACTTTGCGCCAAAATATTGCTGAAGTAGTAATTATGATTGGAGTTATTCTTGCCGCTGGTATGGCGAAACGGTTGCGCCCACTGACTGATGAGCGTCCCAAGTGTCTGCTGAAAGTAGGACAGCGCACACTGTTGCAGCGTACGGTGGATGCTGTTATTAATTCAGGTATTGATGAATTGGTGGTAGTGACTGGCTATAAGAATAACATGATTGTGGATTTTTTGAAAACCAACTATCCGTCTCTTACCATTCATTTTATTGATAATCCTGATTATGCTCATAATAACAATATCTTTTCTTTGTGGTTGACAAGACCTTATACAGAAGGAAAAGATTTTCTTCTGCTTGACAGCGATATTCTGTTTGACCCTACTGTTGTTTCTACCATTGTCAGAGAGGAAGGAACTGTGTTGGCATTGAATCGCCATGAACTGGGAGAAGAAGAAATTAAAGTGATTGTAGATAATAAGGGCTTTGTAAAGGAAATTAGTAAAGTGTGCGCCATCAATGATGCATTAGGTGAGAGCGTGGGTATTGAGAAGATGACGGCTGATTACAGTAATGCATTATTCCAGGAACTGCAGCGCATGATTGTGGAGGAGGGATTGATTGATGTTTTCTATGAAAAAGCCTTTGAGCGCTTGATTCCACAGGGTTTTACTTTCAGGATAGTGGATACCACCGACTATTTCTCGATTGAGCTCGATACGATAGAAGATTTTGAAAATGCAAAGAAGCTGATACCGGCTAACCTATATTGACTAAAAGTGTTTTGAAATGAATTTTTTAGATAGAAACGAATTTAACTTTGAACCAAGCCAGCAAGTAGTTGATGCCATCAAGAATTTTGATCCAAAGACACTTTGCTTTTACACACGCATCTATGACGAGGGCAAAAAAAGTGTTATTTCTGTTAGATTGAGTGAAATATACAATGTGCCAGAAGAGAGAATTTTGCTTGGTTATGGAGGTGAGGATATTCTGAAGAATGCGATTCATTATTTTCTGATGATAGGCGATAATAAGACGATTCTAATACCAGAGTTTTCTTGGTGGTATTATAATCGTGTGGCTGGTGAATGCGGTGGTGACTTTGTAATGTATCCACTTCATGAAACAGAAGATACTTTCGCATATGACATTAATGAGGTGATAGAGTATACCAACCGTGTGCATCCTCGCATGCTGCTCCTGGCTTCTCCAAATAACCCGACAGGCAATGGCCTTTCACCAGAAGAAATAGGGCAGATTATGGAAAATATCCCAAGTGATACGATGGTACTGGTAGATGAAGCTTATGCCAGCTTTGTATCAACAGATACGCACTATATTGCTCCTTTGGTGAACAAATACGACAACCTTATTATTTCAAGGACTCTTTCAAAATTCTATGGGTTGCCAGGATTGCGTGTAGGTTTTGGCTTCATAGGCAAAGGACATGATCAGTTCCTTAGCTATGTAAACAAGTATTTGGGTTACAATCGTTTTTCTGAAGCAGTGGCGTTAGCTGCATTGAACAGTGATGAGCATTATCGTAAGGTGGCTGATGATATGGAGTGGGGACGTCAATTGTATAAACGCGAATTGGATAACCTGCCTGGTTTTAAGGTGTATAAGTCTGTTGCTAATTTTATCCTTATCAAGTATCCAGTGGAGATAAAAGAGGAACTTAAAAAAGCTTTGGACATTCAGGATTACAAGATAAAGTTCATGGGAGATAAAGGCTTGGAATCTTGTTTACGCATTACGTTGGGACGAAAGGAACAGACAAAGGTAGTATGCGATACTATCAAGCAAGTATTCCATAATTTTTGCAATAAATGACTGAAAACAATAAAGAGAAAGAAGGCTATTTAGCCTCTCTTAAATCTGCTGAAACAGAGGACTGGCTGGATTATCATGTAGTCCGTCCGTTTTGTTATCATTTAGCGCGATTCTTTGCTAAGTTTGGTGTACACCCCAATACGGTTACTATTTGGTCAATCATTATTGGAGCTGGTAGCTGCGTCTTTTTCGTTCATGGAAGTTTCTACTATGAAGGAATTTGGGGTTTTATCCTTAACCTGATAGCAGTGTTTTTGCTTTGTTGGGCAGACATCTTTGACTGTACGGATGGACAGTTGGCGCGATTGACTGGACAAAAGAGCCGTTTGGGGCGCATTTTAGACGGAGTGGCAGGCTTTGTGTGGTTTATTTTTATCTATGTGGCAATTGTCTATCGTTTTTACCTGCATCATGACCTGGAGTTTGGATGGTTAGGAATTGAGAATACTGCCGAGAATACGATGATAGCTACTTGTGTAGTAGTCCTATTAGGGCTGATTTCAGGGTTTGTATGCATGGGTGGGCAGACACGTTTGGCTGATTATTATATTCAAGTACACCTATTTTCCCTCAAAGGCGAAAAGGGTAGCGAACTCGACAATTCCAAAAAGCAGAAAGAAATATATGATCAGACTCCTTGGAAGGGTAACTGGGTTTGGAAGACTTTTTTGAATTCGTATGTTGACTATACGCGTAAGCAAGAGAAAGTAACGCCACAGTTCCAACGCATGATGAAATTGATGAAAGATAAATATGGAAGTGTAGAACAGGTACCGTCTGCCATTCGCCAGGAGTTTCATGACCAGTCGTTGGCTCTGATGAAGTGGAATGGTTTACTTACCTTCAACTTCCGTTCTGCTATTTTTTTCTTAGCATGCTTATTGGATGTACCTGTAATGAATTTCGTTTTCGAGATAGTTGCGATGTCTTTGCTAGCTTGGTATATTAATCACCGTCACGAGACGTTTAGTAAACAGATTGCACAGAAACTTTGATCTCTATGAAATGGACGAGGAAAAAACTGAATAACCTGTTCTTTGTCGTAGGTGTAGCTGCTGTAGTAGTGATGATGTTAACATTTGATGTTAGTTTCATCGAATTATGGCAGCATGTGACTCGTGCGGGCTATTGGTTAATTCCTATCGTAGGAGTTTGGGTGTTTGTTTATGGATTGAATGCTATTGCTTGGCGTTGCATTATTAAGAGCAATAAGCGTGAAGACGAACATGTAGGCTTTTGGCGTATATATCAGTTGACCATTGTTGGTTATGCCTTGAACTATGCTACTCCTGTAGGTGGCTTGGGTGGAGAACCATATCGCATTATGGAACTTTCAAAGCATATCAATAAAGAGAGTGCTACCTCATCTGTTATTTTGTATGCTATGATGCATTTCCTGGCACATTTCTTCCTGTGGTTTTCTTCTATTTTTATTTATTTGGCCCTTGCTGCAGTGGGCGATCTGCCTTATTCCATGCCTGTGGGTGTAGTGCTTGGCCTGATTGCTGTCTTTTGCATAGTGGCGTTTTATGTTTTGGGGAAAGGCTATCAGAAAGGTTTGGTTGTTAAACTTATTAAGTGGGTAGGTAAGGTTCCTGGATTGAAAAAGTGGAGTAATCGTTTCTTGGAGAAAAATGATGAATTGCTTCACAATATTGATGAGCAGATTATTTCTCTTCACCATAGTGACAAACGTGCTTTTTATACGAGCTTGATTTTGGAATATTTCTCCCGCATAGTGCAGAGTTTGGAAATTTTCTTCATGTTATTGCTTTTTGGCATTGACTGCGGTGGAGGCTTTTCAGGTTTAGCGCTTACTTTCCTACATTCCATATTAATTCTTTCGTTTACCACTCTTTTTGCTAATATGATAGGTTTCCTTCCTATGCAACTGGGTGTTCAGGAAGGAGGTTTCGTACTTTCTATTGCCGCATTGGGATTGTCGGCCGCTTTGGGCATTTTTGTGAGTATCATCTGTAGAGTAAGAGAAATTATATGGATACTAATCGGCTTGCTCTTGATGAGAATCGAAAAATAGCTTATTTCTTCCCTTTATATAAATATGGTATAATTTTTTTTTCAAAAAAGTTTGTAAAATATTTGCGTGTTCGAGAAATAGTGCTTACCTTTGCATCCGCTTTCCGAAAGGGCAAGCATTGATCTATGACAGGATGATGGAC
>CACYZY010000002.1 GCA_902779085.1 uncultured Bacteroidales bacterium
GGGTGAGGTTGTGGCTATCGGTTACGGTACGCAGACCCGCCGTGAGATCACCGGTTCTGTTGCCAACGTAGACGAGGCATCATTCAACAAGGGTATCTCCCGCGACGCATCCGACCTGTTGCGTGGTAAGGTAGCCGGCTTGTCCATCACATCAGGTTCTGCCGATATCACCCAGGGCTCAATGATCCGCCTGCGTGGTACCTCTACCCTGATGAACGACCAGGGCCCTATGATCGTTATCGACGGCGTTCCTGGCGGTGACATGTCAAGCGTGGCTCCTTCTGATATCGAGTCAATCTCAGTATTGAAGGACGCATCTTCACAGGCCATCTACGGTTCCCGTGCTGCAGGCGGTGTCATCCTGATCACCACCAAGAAGGGTACCGGTGCCCGCACCACTGTCAACTATGACGGCTATGTAGGCATTGACGTGGCTGCCAACAAGCCTGACATGCTGAACGCAAAGGAATGGGTTGACGTGAACAGGCAGCTGGGCCATGAAGCCGAGATCGCCGACATCGTGAACAACTACCATTCTGACACCGACTGGTTCGGCGAGGTACTGCGCACTGGTTTCACCCAGAGCCACTCTGTTTCCCTGACCGGCGGTTCTTCTACCAGCAACTACCGTGCATCCTACACCTATCTGGACCGTCAGGGTGTGGCCCGCAACAACGAACTGCGCCGTCACAGCTTCCGCTTCCAGGTACAGCAGCGCGCGCTGAACAACAAGCTGCGTCTGACTTTGGATGCTGCCGGTACGCTGACCGACTCCTACCGTCCTCAGGGCGGTGACTTCATCCGCGCTTACAACATGATTCCTCTGTACCCTGTTTACAATGCAGACGGTACATGGTTCGAGGGTGCAACCGGTGCCCTGTTCAACGAGTATGACATGGGTAACCCTGTTCACGCTATGGCCGAGAACTACAACAAGACCAAGTCTTCAGTGTTCTACGGACGCGGCGAGATCCAGTACGACATCATCGACGGCCTGAACATCAAGGCTGACCTCTACAAGAGCCGTGCTGCAAGTGACCAGAGTTCATGGAATGCAGCTACCAACTATGCTGGTGCAGGTTCTAACAGCAACGCCAGCCGCACCAACACGACCAACGACCGCATCCTGATGGAGTGGACCCTGAACTTCGACAAGACCTTCGGTGACCACAAGGTGGGCGCCCTGGCAGGTTACTCTTGGGAGAACAACGAATACGCAAGTCACTATACTTACGTTGAGAACTTCGCAGTTACCTCAATGGGTGCGGATAACATCCAGGCAGGTCTGAACCTGAAGGTAGGTAACGCAACTTCAGGCCGCAACGCATACAAGCTGATCTCATTCTTCGGACGTGCGACCTATTCGTTCAAGGAACGCTACATGCTGACGGCTACCATCCGCCGAGACGGTTCCTCAAAGTTCGGTAAGAACCACAAGTGGGGTACCTTCCCATCCGTATCAGCAGCGTGGGGCATCTCACAGGAGCCTTTCATGCAGAACGTGAGCTGGGTGGATGATTTGAAGCTGCGTGCAGGTTACGGTGTGACCGGTAACCAGGACGGTCTGTCTCCTTACAAGTCACTCGAGCTGTATCAGGCAAATGGTACCTATATTACCAACGGTTCTACCGCTACAGCCTTCCGCGTTTCACAGAACGCCAACCCTGACCTGAAGTGGGAGTCAACCCACATGTTCAACATCGGTCTTGACTTCTCACTCTTCCACGGACGCTTCGGCGGTACCGTAGAGTACTATGCAAAGAAGACCAAGGACATGCTGTACAACTACTCCGTTCCTACTCCTACCTACGTTTACAACTCAATCGCAGCCAACGTGGGCGATATGACCAACAAGGGTATCGAGGTGACCCTGAACTGGAACGTGATCAAGTCACGCGACTTCGACTGGACAACCACACTGACCCTGTCTCACAACGAGAACAAGGTTACCCGCCTGTCAAATGACTTCTACTCAACTTCAGCAGTCTACACGGGTAACCCGTGGATCCGCGGCCAGTCAGGCCAGACCTCTCACATCGTTGAGGAAGGCCGCTCACTGGGTAACTTCTACAACCTGAAGTGCACGGGTCTGGACGCAGACGGCCACTTCATCTATGAGGACGTTGACCATGACGGTGTCATCTCAGATAACGACCGTACCTATATCGGCAACGCACTGCCTAAGGCAGAGTTCGGCTGGACCAACAACTTCAGCTGGAAGAACTGGGACTTCAGCTTCTTCATCCGCGGTACCATCGGCAACAAGGTGCTGAACAACCCTCTGGCTGCTTACGGTACTCCTAACTACATCACAGGTACCAACGCCATGAAGAACGACAACCTGACCAAGATCGCAGAGTCTGCAAAGGTCAGCTCATTCTGGATTGAGAACGGCTCATTCGCACGCCTGGACAACATGACACTGGGTTATACCTTCGACACCAAGAAGCTCGACTGGCTGAGCAAGGCACGCCTGTACGTGACCGCACAGAACCTGTTCGTGATCACCGGCTACAAGGGTCTGGATCCTGAAGTGAACTACTCTTCAACCTCAGGTCTGTCTCCTGGTATCGAGGCACGCGAGTACTTCCCGAAGTCTCGCTCATTCATCTTCGGTGTTAACTTAACATTCTAACCTTTAAAAACAGGACATACATTATGAAAAAGAATAAGATATTCAGTCTGCTGGCTGCCGCATCTCTCCTGATTTCAGTGCCCTCCTGCACGAATCTGGACGAGCGTATCTACGACCAGCTGCCGGCAGAGACTTTCGGTAGCACCGCTACCGAGATCAATGCACTGGTGGGTACCTGCTACAACACGCTGAAACGCACGTTCCCGTCTGATGCTCTGACCATGAGCGAGGCTGCAGGCTCAGTAATGATTTATCCTACCCGTAAGGGTGGTGACTGGTGGGACGGTGGCCAGTACATGCAGATGTTCATGCACACCTACACCAGTATGACCTCTTGTAACCGTGGCGCATGGAACGCTGCCATGGAGTCAATCGGTACCTGCAACGCCAACCTGAACACCGTGCTGGGTTCTGAGATGGCCAACAAGGACCAGATGGCTGCCGAGATCCGTGGTATCCGCGCTTATTGGTACTATTTCTTGGTAAGCGGTTGGGGAAATATCCCTATGGTGACCGACTATAACGACAAGGAACTGCCGGGCAACACTCCTCGCGCTGAGGCTTACAGCTGGCTGGTTCAGGAAGTGAACTCACTGATTCCTGCTCTGCCTGAAGCAGAGGGTAACTACGGCAAGTTCACCAAGGCTTCTGCACACGCATTGCTGGCCAAGCTGTACTTGAACTCTTATGCTTGGGGCATGGGTGACCAGTACGCCAAGGCTGCTGACGAGGCACAGCAGGTAATCAACACTCCAGGTCTGGAACTGCTGAGCAACTGGAGCGACAACTTCTCTTGGAATAACTCCGGCAACAAGGAGTCTATCCTTTGCGCACAGTATTCTTCAAACGACACCAGCAACACCAACTCACTGCACTTCCGTACACTGGGTTACGTTGAGAACCAGGCTATCGGTGCCAGCTTCGGTGCATGGAATGGTTTCTGCGCTCAGCCTGACTACGTGAAGCTGTTCATGGCTGACCCTTCAAAGGCAACCGACCCTTCATATACTTATTATGACGATCCTGCCAACGATCCTCGTATCGCCTCATTCCGTCTGGGACAGCAGTATAGCAAGGCTACAGGCGAGGTCCTGATGACAGGCCACTCTCTGCCAATGAACCACTATGCAGAGGTGTTCCCTCTCTACGGTGCACAGCGTGACGGTACCATCTGGGCTGACGTACAGCAGCAGGATGGTGGCCGTGTAGGCAAGTGGGAATATGATGCATCCCTGACCAGCGCCATGAACAACGACTTCGCTATCTTCCGTCTGGCAGACTTCTACCTGGTACGTGCAGAGGCACTGCTCCGTTCAGGTGGTTCAGTAGAAGAGGCTACAAAACTGGTGAACGCTATACGTTCTCGTGCTGGGGTGAAAACCCTCTCTAATGTTACTTTGGCTGATGTACAGCTGGAGCGCCGCTTAGAGCTGGCTTGGGAAGGCGTTTCACGTGAGGATGACATCCGCTTCGAATGCTATGACAAGGATATGTGGAGTATGTTACGCGCTACTGTAAGCCAGGATGTTGACGCTGCAGGTATGCCTAAGACCTACTCTATCAACCCATCAGCATGGAACCGTCCATCTGACAAGTACTTGGAGTTGTTCCCAATTCCATTGACAGCATGGCAGACCAATCCTAAGTTAGTGCAGAATCCTGGTTATCCAGCATTCCAATAATTCCAAGATTTAATGGAATTCATAATGACGGGAGGGAGGCAATAGCCTCCCTCTCTTATTTGCTTACATTCCGAACAACGAACAGTTGAACAATTAAAAACGGACATATTTCCCCCCGCACTTACATTCCCTGAAACAATCACTATTATTATATTTATATATATATGTATAAACTGTATTCTCGCTGTTAAGATGATTCATCAAAGTATGGGGCGCAAAATTAATTGTTCAACTGTTCGTTGTTCGGATTGCAAGCTTTGATTCTTGAGCTTGGCGAAAGTAAGTAGGCCTTCTCATAAATACACCAATATTATAATCACCAACGAGGAATTATTTACCCTCTCACGAGGAATAAAAAAAGCAGGCATCTGAAAGAAATAATCCAGATGCCTACAAATATATGCTTAACTCAAAAACAAAGAATCAGTCTTTCCTTTCCTTGGTGTTGGTACGAGCCTCAACAACATTCACCACATAGTCACCCAACTTCTCACACTCATTGATAAGGTCCATATAAATAGTACCTACACCATAAGTATATTCATTGTTCTCAATGTCGAGAATGTTCTGCGATTTCAGCAAATCGCGATAGTTGTTAATTTCTTTCTCTGTGTTGAACGTGAGATTCACATCGTAATCGCTCTTACGTCCAGACATCAGCACATTCAAATTTGTCAATGCATGGTCAGTTATATCCATCATATGATGAATATGTTCATAGTGTTTCTCATTGAAGTGTTCCTGCTTGCTGCTGAACTTACGGTTGATGGTACGCGCCATATTGTAACAAGCATCACCAATACTCTCCAATTCAGAAATCTCACGCAACATAGCACGAATCTTTGCCTTGGTATCATCTGAGAGGTGAGCATCACTCACTGCTTCAAGGTACTTGGCAATCTCTATCTCCATATTATCTGAGATGCTTTCATATTTCTCAATACGAGTATAAAGTTTTGTGAACTTCTGTTCGTCTTTTTCAGTAAGTAAATCCCTGACCATGCCAAACATACGTTGCATACGATCGGAGAATGAAGATATTTCTTTCTGAGCCTCTAACACGGACAATTCCGGCGTCTTCATGAAACCTGCCGTAATGAAATGCAGACGGAAATCTTCTTCTTCATCCACCTTCTTAGGCTTGATAATCCAGCAAACCAACCGTTCTATCTGAGGGATGAACCATATCAAGATAAACGTATTGACCACATTGAAGCAAGTATGGAAAGCTGCCAATACAAACGACAGTTTGGCGGCATTGGCAAGAAAAGCTTCATGACTCACTGAATCAGCACTCATCTCTGTATCATAGCCCACAAAACCACAGACCATATCTACAAAAGGACGGAAGATAAACAAGATCCAAACTACACCAAACACATTAAAGAACATATGTGCCAGCGCTGCTCTTCGAGCTTGTGTGTTCGCTGAGAGAGCTGCCAAATTAGAGGTAACAGTAGTTCCTATATTCTCACCCATTACCAATGCAATACCCTGATAAATAGGCAACACTCCACTTGAACAAAGGATCATGGTGATAGCCATTACTGCAGCAGAAGACTGTACGCAGAAAGTAAGCACACCACCTAGAAACAAGAACAGTATTGTAGTGCCAAATGAATTAGGGTCGAACGAAGCAAAGAAATCGAGCACAGCCTGCTGCTCTCCTAGGTGCATGTCAATACCTGTCTGTCGCAAAGTACCAAGACCCAAGAACATAAAAGCTATACCGAAGAGAAAATCGCCAATAAAACGACGTTTCTTCATGTATATCAGAATAATTCCCAAGAAGAAAGCAGGATATACGAAATCTGTAATATTGAATGAAAAGCCCGCCGACATGATCCATGCAGTGAGCGTAGTACCAATATTGGCACCCATAATAACGGAAATGGCCTGTGCCAATGTCAGCAAACCAGCATTAACGAATGAAACTGTCATCACTGTAGTAGCAGTAGATGACTGCACCGATGCCGTTACCAACATACCTGTCAACAAACCTGTGAAACGATTGGTGGTCATGGCGCCAAGGACATGGCGCAACTGAGGACCAGCCATCTTCTGCAGCGCCTCACTCATTGACTTCATACCGAACATCAAGAGGGCCAGCGAGCCGAGAAGCTTGAAAAGAATCCAAATAGACATAAAATGGAATAATAATATAAATATTGGTTACAAAGATAGGTGATTGGCACTACATATGCAAGCATCCTATAAAAACAAATTGCCCCCTCACCATTAAAAAGTAAGAGGGCAAAAGAAATCATTTAAGTGCTACTTCCACAGCATTGCCATCATATTCAACGGATTTTGATGCTACATCCAAGTTAAATGGTAAAGGATTATCTTTACTCACTTTTATCACCTTAAACGTGCGTTTTTGCAACATTCCAGGGAAGTTACCTTCACACTGACCAATGGTCAACTTGCCATCAGCTTCATTGTAGTGCATCTGTATGGTGGCATACCTACCCTGCTCATAGCCGTAGTTATCGCCCTCATCCTCATACAACGTAAAATCTGCATCAGCACCAGCATACACATAGAGGGTCACCACATCGGGCTGCTTCTCCATCGCATATTGCACTTCAGGACCAAAAGGTACAATGCTACCAGCTTTCACATAAAGCGGAATACGCTCATACGGAGCTTCCACATTGAGTTGCTGACCACCTTGCACAAATTTACCTGTATAGAAATCATACCAGCCCTTACCCTCCGGGAAATACATGTCCTTTGAGCGAGCACCATATTTATATACAGGAGCCACCATAAATGACGGACCAAACATATACTGATCGCCAATGTCATACACCCGTTGGTCAGCGGTGAAGTCCATCGCCAAAGGACGCATGATGGTATAGTCCTTGAAATATGTCATGCCCGCCAATGAATAGATATATGGCATAAGACGATAACGCAGTTTGGTATAATCAACAATGCTCTTGTATGCAGGATGATTATCTGGTGCAATATTCCATACTTCACGCAAAGGGAACTGTCCATGCGCTCGGAATAATGGGCAGAAAGCGCCAAACTGATACCAACGTGTATTGAGTTCACGCCACTCTTTAAGATCCGCGTTCTCTGTACCGGTACGATCAAACAGTTGCTGCGCAGCCACATAACGATTCTCCACACAAAAACCACCAATATCCATCGTCCAATAAGGAATACCAGAAGCAGCAAAATTCAAACCAGCCGATATTTGAGCCTTCATATCTTCCCAACGAGTAGCGATATCACCGCTCCAAGTAGCCGTTGAGTAACGCTGCAAACCCGCAAAGCCAGAACGAGTTAACAGGAACACTCGTTTGTCGTTATCCACACTGCGTTGCCCGTCATAAATAGCCTCTGCATTCATCAAGGCATAAGCATTGAAATACTCATCAGACGAGCCTAAAGCGGTTGGACCACACAACAACTTACGATACTCCATATCCGTGCAGTCACGTATATTAGGTTCTGAGGCATCCATCCACCAAGCATCGAAGCCTAACGGAAAGAGGTGTTCTTTCATCTGGTTCCAGAACAGCTGACGAGCAGGAGCAGAATAGGCATCATAGAAAGAGCCCACATAGCCTGGCCCTACCCAGTCGCGGATACCATCCTTTACAGCCTGCTGATACATCCAACCATGGGCATCGAACTCCTTATAGTGTTCGGTGTTGGTATAGAATTTGGGCCATACTGAAATCATAATATGCCCACCCATTTTGTGCACATCATCCACCATTTGTTGAGGGTTGGGAAAGCGTGCAGGGTCGAATTCGTGGCTACCCCACTGGTCTTCACGCCAATAAAACCAGTCTTGCACAATATTATCGATAGGAATCTGGCGGTTACGGAACTCACGCAGGGTACTTACCAACTCCTCCTGATTATTGTATTTCTCACGGCTCTGCCAGTAACCCATTGCCCACTTAGGCATGATAGGCGATTTTCCTGTCAAGGTGCGATAGCCACTAATAACTTCATCCATTGAGTCACCATCGACAAAGTAATAATCTACAGCATCTGCTACCTCACTGCTCCATGAGATGATGCCATTTGCATCAATTGGTTGTGCCACACGCAAACCACAATATGACACGCTGCCATCAGGCTCCCACTCTATGCGGATGGGCACTCGACGCTCAGCTGCCATTTCTACATCGAACTTATAGCTATTAGGATTCCAAGCTGTACGCCAACGTTCAGGCACCACCAATTCGTTGTCAATATACACTTTCATGTAACCGGCATAGTAGAGAATGAAGCGGAAGAGTCCAGACTCATAAGCTTCGAGTTCACCCTCATAGGTTACTTTGGAACCATTGAAATTGAAATCCTGAGGCAGATTCACCACCGTCTGCAAACCATTTTCACGATCCAAGTGCTCGAAATACAAGTCAGATTCATTGCGCACTAATGACTTTCCTTTCGCTGGCTGATAGGTGCCAGTCAGCGAACCTTGCTCTCCCTCTTTGTTATACAATTGAAACAACTCACTCAATTGCTGATAGCCTGTATCGCCAAAACTCGACAGCGAATAGTTGTCCCATAAGATGCCATATCCTTTGGTTGATACAATGAAAGGCACCGACACTTTGGTGTTGTATTGAAACAATTCCTCACTCTTGTTCTTGTAGTTGAACTCATCAGCCTGGTGCTGACCAAGTCCATACAAGCCCTCTCCATCTTTCCCGAAGAAGCCTTGATATATGCTATATTTACACTCGCCACCACGTTCAATAGGTGCAAAAGTTCGTCCACTATCCAACTCTTGCAGGATTACCTCACCCGTCACAGCATCTTGAAACCTCACATTACCCGTTTTCCTATCAACACCTGCTATCACAGCATTGGTCATTACAAACACAGAGTCGTCTGTGCTCTCTACTTTAAAAGAAACCTTTGGCAAATTGGGAACAATAATTAAACTGCTATCTTTAGGGAAATCCAGTCCTTGTATAGCCTTTACATGAATCAGCTTCTCGCCCATCACTTCCAGCATCACCCTACTAGTCCGGTCCACACGGTCGTAATTGCCAGTCATGTCAATATCCACGATCACCCCTCTGTCAATGCGGTGATAACCCTTGTCGCAACTTACCAAACATAAGATGACAAGGACTACAAATAATACCCTTTTCATATATTGTACGTTATTATTTCAATGGTATCCAAACCTCCATATCACTTACACCACGATGCGCCCATGCATAATACGGAATCAGCGTCACCCCATCATTGGTAACAATCTGATTGATGCCATACAGCTTCTCAGGTTGCCATTCCACCTTCAGCTGTGTTTGCTGATTGATGGAAATACTGTCAATAGGCTTCGCATTGTCAGGCGATTCTGCACAATAAACAATCGGCCCACACTGCACAGCCACCAACCCCCTATCTGCCTCCACCTGGTCGTTTGCCTTTACCAAACGAGGTTGCAAGTCAAAGCTCAAATCCACCACATCGCCCGCCTTCCAATCACGATTGATGGTGCAATAACCCTGCTGTAAGTCGGCCTTCACCTCCTCGCCATTTACCTTTACACTATAGTGACTCTGCAAGCCGTCGACAAAGGCATAGAGATCAGAGGGCATTGCCTCGTTACGTGCCCAGCCGGGTATGCGCACCTTCAAGTCGAAGGGCTGATCAGCTTTTTCCACCATCAGTTTCACATTTCCACTATACGGATAGTCTGTCTGCTGACTCAATACCACTGGCTTGCCATTCACTTGAAGTGTTGAGCGATTACCCATAAAGAGGTTCACATACACATCGTTGTCCCTCACAGCATACACATAGCCCGGCAACGAAGGGATGAAGCGTGAGATATTGGAAGGACAGCAAGCACATCCGAACCAAGCCTGACGCTGGTATTTACGTTCCTTACTCACCTCCAACGGATTGGGATAGAAGAAAGCGTCACCCTCTAAAGATACACCCGATATCAAGCCATTATATAGGGTACGCTCCAGCACATCGTAATATTTAGAGTCGCCATGTAACAAGAACAGACGGTGATTGACATACACCATACCAATGGCAGCACAAGTCTCGTTATAGGCTGTAGCATTAGGCAACTCGTAGTTGGCGCCGAAAGCCTCACCATCATTAGTTGAACCTATGCCACCAGTGATATACATTTTCTTGGAAACGATATTATCCCAGATAGTGTCTATTGCATTGATATAGCCTTGGTCGCCAGTAAGAGCCGCCACATCAGCCATACCCGCATACATATAGGTAGCACGAACTGCATGTCCCACCGCTTCTTTTTGTTCCAACACAGGCAGATGAGTTTGGTTATAAGGGTCACGATGCTCGGTCTTGCCTCTATAATCGAGGAAGAATTTTGCCTGATCCAAGTATTTTTGATTGCCCGTAGCCAAGTAGAGTTTTGCCAATCCCATCTCAGCTATCTGATGTCCAGGCACCCGAACAACTTGTCCCTCGTTGGGTCCCACTTCGCGAATCACGCAATCGGCATAACGGATGGCGATATCCAAGAAGTTGCGTTGCCCCGTAGCCTGATAATGTGCCACAGCTGCCTCCAGCATATGACCCAGGTTATAGAACTCATGACTCAGTTCCTCCACCTTTTCCCATCTTTTGTTTCCAGCCCATTCATGCGGATGCTTGGGGTTCATGGTACGAGCTGTGTAAAGGTAGCCATCAGGCTCTTGTGCCCCTGCTACAATTACCAATACACTATCAATATAATTCTTCAGCTTTTCATCGGGATATGTCTGTAGTAAATAGCTGGCTCCCTCGATGGTTTTATACACATCGGTATCATCGAACGAGAAGCCACCCACTTGGATGGTATCGCTCGGATGAGCTGCATTCTCAAAATTGCGATAGCGTCCTGTTTCCTCACACTTACTAAAAGCCAAAGGTACCGTCACCTCTCTGCTTGCCTGCAATCGTTGTCCCCAGAATCCTCCATCCACCTTCACACTGGTGAAAGGTACGGGATCGATGGGGTATTGACTGCTGACTATTGACGATTGATCATTATTGGAACAACTGGCAAGCAGTAAGAGTAATGTAAAAAAAGAACTACTTTTCATACTCCTTACGCTTCTTATCATACCATTCTTTCATCACGTAGAATGCCTGTTTCTTAATGCCCTTTTCCGACACCAGTCCTTTACGGTTAAAGAAATCTTGCACACCGTAGAGCTGACGCCGAGGAGAGCGGAAGTCCATCAATATCCAAGGGGATGTGCCTGCCAACCCTTCGATACGCTCGAACATATCCACGTTGGCTCTATAGAGGTCTTCCTGGAACTCTTCAGTGAAACGCTGGTCTGGAGATCCGTGCCAACCCTGTAAGGCTCCACCGCCAAACTCACTGATGATGGCAGGCTTCTCATATGGAATCTCCCATACCATATTACGAGCCGCCTTGGTGTCACGATACCACCCCACATACTCGTTGAAACTCACTACATCCACATACTGGTGCATATTGTCTTGCAGACGATTGAGATTGCCTGAAGTAGTTGACGTAACCTCCATCGCCATACTTACCAAGCGTACGGGATCATTGTCGTGACAATATTTGGCAAGACTACTCAAGAATTTGTCTCTGGCTTCTCCATGAGGCGTCTCATTCGCAACCGACCAGATGATGATTGCACAACGATTGCGGTCTCTACTAATTTCATCCCTTAACTGAGCTTCAGCATTCTTATATGTGTCAGGATTCTCCCAAGAAATAGTCCAATAGACTGGTATCTCACTCCACACCATGATACCCATCTTTTCTGCTTCACGAACCATGTGCTCATTATGCGGATAATGAGCCAATCGCACGTAGTTACAGCCCAACTCTTTCGCCCAGCTCAGCAAAGTGCGGGCATCTGCCTCACTCCATGCCCTACCTTGACGGAAAGGAGCCTCTTCGTGAATACTAACACCGCGCAAAAATACAGGTTTGCCGTTCAAAATAATTTGCCTCCCACGCGTTTCTATGGTTCGGAAGCCAATTTCATCTTGTAACTGTTCATCGGCTTTACTCACTGACACCTGATAAAGTTTAGGGTTTTCTGGCGACCACAATTCCGGCTTAGCTTTCACAGCAAACTGCGCTTTGCCGTTAGCACTCGTCTTGAGTGTCTGCTTCAACTTCAACTCAGGGATGTCAACTGTTACCTCAACGCCAGCTTTCGCTTCATTAAGTTTCACCCAACCTTCTATCAAGCCTGCGTCACCCTTGGCTAACTGGATATAATAATCCTCAATGTAAGTATCCGGCACCTCTACCAACAGCACCTCACGAGTGATTCCGCCATAGTTCCACCAATCGAAATTCAGGGTAGGCACATTGTCTTGCTCACGCTTGTTATCAACTTTTACAATCACGAAGTTGTCACCATCGTTCAACACATCTGTCACATCAAAGTTGAACGCAGTAAAGCCACCCTGGTGTTCACCCATCTTCTTGCCGTTCACATAAACCTTGGCATCATAGTTCACGGCTCCAAAATAAAGGATGGCTCGTTTGCCCTTCTTATGCTGATAGTTGAAACTCTTTTTGAACCAAATGGTACCCTCGTAGAAAAAGAACTTATCATCTGCCGTATTCCAGTCAGTTGGGATATTCATCGTCGGCGATGTATCGAAGTCGTACTCCACTAGTTCTGATGGATTGGAAGGTTTCTTGTTCTCAAAGAAACCATTGGTTGTCCAAGGTTTGCGGCGATAGTCATAATAGCCATTCTCCAATGGGTCAACGATATAGTTCCACTGCCCGCACAAAGACAGTGACGGGCGGGCAAAGATATTGGTCACAAGAGGTACTTGTGAGCCGACTGCCTCCGCTTGTACTTCAACAGATGCATTGAATGCATTTAGATAGCTGCTCAGCAAGAGCAACAGTACTACCCCTAAAACTCTGGTCTTTTTCATATCATAGTCTTTTTATTATTCAAACCTCAAGGCTGTGTTATATGCAAGTCAAGTACATACACACCTCTAGCAGGAATGTTTACCGGCTGTGTCAGATTGATATTCTGCCCTGTCACTACATCCACGCCATTAGTATAGTTCTGCACTACCTCATGGAAGCGTTTCATATCAAGTGCCTTATCCACATCAGTACCATTCATCAGCACTAGAACTGTATTGCCTCCACCTATACGGGCATACACATAACATCCACTACGATCTGGTGTATAGTGTACCAATTTGCCTTCGGTCACTGGTTTACTCTGCTTACGCCAATTCAGCAAAGTTTTCATATAATTCCATGCTTCATTCTCCTTGTCAGTACGTCCTGCAGCAGTGAAAGCATTGCGGGCATCGCCCTCCCATCCACCAGGGAAGTCGGTACGAATTACACCATCGCCCTCTTTCTTAGTACCTGTCATCAATATCTCTGTACCATAATATATTTCTGGGATGCCACGCGTGGTAGCTAAAAATGCAATAGCCTGCTTGTACTTATTGAGATCTTTGTCTTCCTTTAATGAGAACCTGCCCAAATCATGGTTATCCAAAAACACCAAAATATTGTTTGGGTCAGGGAATAGGAAATCTTGTGCTATCACCTCATACAGTTTGAACAAGCCCGCCTCAGATCCTTCGCTGCTATTGCTTTCATCGATGAAAGCTTTGGAAGATGTAAACGCCAAGTCAAAATCCATTACCGTTTTCAGCTTTGTATTATTGTCGTTGATCCTGTTATTGCGTTGCCACCAAGCAGAAGCCGTGCCTCTGGGATACCAAGCCTCACCCACAATATTGAAGTCGGGGTATTGCTTTTCTACCTCCTCACACCATTCAGTCATGAAATCATAATCGGCGTAAGGGTGTGTATCCTGCCTGATGCCATCAATACGCGCATACTCAATCCACCAGATGCTGTTTTGAATCAAGTAACGTGCCAAATGGCGATTGCGCTGGTTTAGATCAGGCATACCGCGAGTGAACCATCCATTCACCAAAATGTCTTTTTCTGACTGTGGTGCATGCACATCCATCAATGTCCACTTAAAATGAGTAGTCTGAACATATTCATCTGGGTTATTGAGCCAATCATGCGAGGGCATGTCTTTCATCCACCAATGACTGCTTCCACTGTGATTAAAAATCATATCCATCACCACCTTCATTCCTTTGGCATGAGCTTTGTCGATCAGTTCTACATACTCCTCATTGGTGCCGAAGCGAGGATCTACATTATAGTAATCTGTAATGGCATAACCATGATAAGAGCCTCCTGGCTGATTATTCTCCAAAATAGGGTTCAGCCAAATAGTGGTAAAGCCTAATTCCTGAATATAATCAAGATGATCAATAATGCCA
This sequence comes from uncultured Bacteroidales bacterium, assembly GCA_902779085.1. Taxonomy (GTDB): domain Bacteria; phylum Bacteroidota; class Bacteroidia; order Bacteroidales; family Bacteroidaceae; genus Bacteroides. The sequence goes on from CACYZY010000002.1 coordinate 14,620, forward strand.
CGAATATCGCCACCATGCCTTGCTCCAGTGCGTTGACGATTCACCATCACCTCCCCAAGATTATCATTTTGTGGATTACCATTGGCAAAGCGATCTGGAGTTATAAGGTAAATCACATCTGCAGTAGAGAAACCCTGCGCTCCCACTTTACGGTTTCGCTCACGTAGTTCAAATGGTTGTTTCAATTGTTTTTTGCCTTCCTTTAGCACTATGTTTATAGTACCAGCTTTTGCATTATCGTCAATGTCAAGGTAAAGAAACAGATAGTTAGGATTCTCCACCTTGGCAACCTCTTTGAGAGTCACGCCTGGATAACTAATGCTAACATCGGACTTAGCAATGTCTTTACCATAAAGCAATACTTGTAGTTCATGGTTTTCCATACCCACCCACCAATTGGCAGGCTCCACACGCTGCACATCAATGGCATAGCCTACTATAGCGCTAAGTGCCATTAATATTATCAAAACACCTCTTTTCATTTCGCTTTTTCTAATTATTAAAGTTAATCCTATCCACAAAGATAGGAATTATATATGAAACAGCCTTGATAACCAACATAAATGTTTTTTGGAGAATCGTTTTTTACAATGGAAAAAGAAAGGCCCCTGCAAATCTGCAGGAGCCTTCCATCATTTCTGTATATTCAATGGGGATTATCCTATTTCGAGAACGCGCTGAGCATACTTCATGCAGGTGCCTACCTCTTTTACAGAGTTGCTCCAAGGAGCTACACGGTATTCCAACTCGCAGTCGCAATAAATCTGAGGATACTTGCTCTGTACCAACTTCAGTACATCATCCAGTGGAGTCTGACCCTGGCCCCATACCTGGTTCTCATTAGGAGTCTGTGCATCAGGACCTGTCTTGTCCTTGGTATGCATAGAGAAGATACGGTCGTGATACTTCTCAATGAAGTCGCAAGGATTCTTGCCTGTTGAGCCAAAGTAGTGAGCAAAGTCGAAATTCAGCATGATGTTTGGAGAAACAGCCAACACCTCATCAGGACCTGCAGCGAACTCTGGAGTAGCATACTGGAAGTGGTTGTGCATGCAGTAGAACATGTCGTATTTCTCGGCGAATGGAGCACAACGCTTAGCTGCAGCAACTGTCATCTCTGCGGTAACACCCTTTGCACCCATAGCTTTGGCCAACTTGAATGCATATTCGCAATCCTCGTCACTTGAGTTCTCACCTGGCTGAGTCTTCACAATATGGATGTCGATACCCTCACTTTCAAAACGCTTGCGAGTCTCTTCCACCTTATCCCAGTCCATGTTTTTGCGGAAGTTTGCAAATGCCTCGTTGTAGTCGTTCATCTGCTTCTTTTCGTCGTCATTCATCATTTCCTGCAAGCCACCAAAGCCACGCATACCTTGACGCTGCTCAGGAGTCAAACGGCCCATAACACCCTGCATGATCTGCATCATCGGATTTGCAGGAGCACCGAGGCAAGCCTCCAAATCATTACCCATCAACTCAAGGTTGCTCACATTAGCATCCTTGCAATACTTAATCAGGTTCTCGAGTCCACCTGGCATATCGCGCCAGCTATAGGTAATAGTACCCATGTGAACACCACCGAAGTTTGAGTTAGGCTTGCCGTCAGCAGCCTTAGCAGCAGGCTTAGCTTCGCCATTACATGAAGTCATGCCTGGCACCAGTGCCAGACCTGCCAATGCAGCGGCACCCATTCCTAAGAAATTTCTTCTATTCATTTGCTTATTGTTTAATAAAATTGAATACTCTTATTTTACAAATCTCGGCAAATTTACTTACTTTATTTTATTCGTCAAAGAAAAACCAATAACTTTCTGCTATTAAATGCACATAATCTGTTAGGTTTTTTGTTATATTTGCATTGTCTGAGATATAAAAGCTTTTTATTTATGAAAAAAATAAACTTACTCATAGTTGTACTATTTTTAATATGTCTAGGACTGAGTGCCCAAAACAAACAGTTTACCAAGTTCACTGTAGCCAGCTGGAACATTGGTCATTTTGCCTTGGGGAAATCAGGCGACACTACATTGAAACATAATGTGCTCGACTTCTACCGCCAGTCATACCGAGCCTATTTCAACGAACTCAATGCAGACATTTTAGCTTTAGTTGAGTATAACCCGTTGATGGTTAATGCTACTGACGAGCAACCAGCTGTAGTGGCACGCGAAGCTATTCTCTCCAACTACCATGATGCACAAATTGGCCCGCAATACAGCTATAACTGCAACGCAATCTTCAGCAATGGGTTTGAGGTATTAGCCACCGATACGGTTGAGTTTTCGAAGATGGTGCAGAAGCGTTATTATTTGGTAACTACCATGCGTATAGACGGTGACATCATTAAAGTGGTTTCTACTCACCTAGACTGGAACCAAGGAGAGAATGGAGCACCTTATCGTGCCATTCAGATTGAGGAGCTGATAGAAGCATTCAAGAACGACAAGTATGTCATTATGTGTGCAGACTGGAATACAGGGAAGACTGACGAGTTCGATGCTTTTACCCGTGCTGGTTACGAGATGGCCAATCACGGCTACTTAGGCGATTTACTCACCTATCCTGCAGGCCTTAGTCCCCGTAGCTGCATCGACAATATCATCACTAAAGGCTTTGCCATCAGTAATGTCTCCATCATCAACAATGCCATGCTGAGCGATCACTGCCTAATCAAAGCCGACCTAACGAAACTATAAACTTTTACATATTATGAAAACGAAATTCACTCTTATCACATGGGCAATGGCCCTTGTTACTTGTTTTTCTGCTTTTGCGCAGGAAGCTAATTCACTGGCGTTCCGCGCCGGCGTGAAATCACCCGAACTAGCAAATGGTCAAATCACCTTCCGCTTTGTAGCACCTAAAGCCCGCCAAGTGAGCATATCTGCCTCTTGGCTCGGCTATGATGCTTCCAAACTACAGATGAAGCAAGATGAAAAAGGCATTTGGACAGTATCTACTCCTCAACCCGCACCCGAACTCTATACCTACAACATTGTGATGGATGGCGTAACAATGCTTGACCCATCAAACGTGCAGGTACAACGTGACGGTTCTCGCTACATGAACGCCCTGCTGGTACCTGGCGACTATGCCGGCCTATATGCGGAGTGCAGCAAACCAGGTAATGTGGAACATGTGTGGTATTTCTCCGCTGAGAACGGTATGACTCGTCGTATGTATGTCTATACACCTGCCGGTTACGACCGCAACAACAAGAGTGTGAAATATCCAGTACTCTACTTGCTGCACGGCGGTGGTGGCGACGAAGATGCTTGGTCAACCTTAGGTCGTACTTGCCAGATACTTGATAACCTCATCGCACAGGGCAAAGCCAAGCCTATGATAGTTGTAATGCCTAATGGCAATCCTAACCAGTATGCCGCTCAGACCTTGGGCATTCCTGTAAAAACAGAGGTAAAGAAATATGCCTCCAATTTTGACAACTATTCATCTTTAGTAGCTGATGTACTTCCTTATATTGAGAAGAACTATCCTGTTATCAAGAACCGTAAAGGACGCGCAGTCGCAGGCTTATCAATGGGCGGCGGTCAGTCTTTCTTCATTGCCTTCCGTAATGTCGATGTGTTTGCCAATGTGGGCATCTTTTCCTCTGGTCTCATTGGTGCATCTGCCATCGGTGGTGCGCCATTTGATGCAGAGCAGCACTTCCCTGGTATGTACACCAACCCTGCAAAATACAATAAGTTCGATGTTATCTACCTGGCTTGCGGAGAGCAAGATAATCGCATCGATGGCATGTTAGACTTTAAGCAGAAACTCACAGACAAAGGATACAAGGGTGTGGTTTGGGAACAATACCCTGGTGCACACGAGTGGAAGGTTTGGCGTCGCAATCTCAGCTCGTTCGTACAGTTGATATTTAAATAATTTATGACGAATGCTTCCTTACTCTATGAGTAATGGTACCTAACATTATGAGTAATGTCCCTTAAATCTAAGGGTAAAGTTTAGTTTACCTTAGGGTAAAATCTGCCATTTATTATGACAGTAACTACTATACCCCATTGGGTATATAGCAACGAGTAATAGAAGACAGTGTTGTGGCTTCTCGAGAAAAATATTATAATGACAAAAAAGAACGGAGAAATAATTTTCTCCGTTCTTAGTACCCAGACCCGGGGTCGAACCGGGATGGGTTGCCCCACTGGTGTTTGAGACCAGCGCGTCTACCGATTCCGCCATCTGGGCATTTGAAAAATGCGGTGCAAAGTTACAAACATTTTCTGAATTAGCAAATCTGAACTGCAAAAAAATCATCAAAGTAGTAAATAATTGAAGAAAACTGTACTTAATAAGAAAAAAGACGTATATTAGCAATGTGATTAAAACTAACCTACACATTTATGATTGACAAAAAAAATAACTACTGTGTAATCATAAGCGGTGGCGTGGGTAGCCGCTTCTGGCCATACAGCCGAAAGAACTTGCCCAAACAATTTTTAGACTTCTTCGGAACTGGACAATCATTGTTGCAACAAACATTTGAGCGCTTTAACAAGATTGTACCTACTGAAAATATACTGATTGTTACCAACGAGTTGTATGCCAATCTGGTACAAGAGCAACTTCCCTTGTTGCATCCCTCGCAGATATTGCTCGAGCCCAGCAGGAGAAATACCGCTCCTTGCATTGCATGGGCATCTTTGCATATCAAAGCAATGAACCCGAATGCTAACATTGTGGTGGCTCCATCTGATCACTTGATACTAAAAGAGGATGAATTTCTGACTGCCATCAGGAACGGATTACAGTTCGTGGCCAATAATGATAAATTACTTACTTTGGGCATCAGGCCCAACCGTCCAGAAACTGGTTATGGATATATTCAAATTGATGAACAGATGGGTGAGAACCTGTATAAGGTGAAGACCTTTACTGAAAAACCAGAGCTGGAGTTGGCTAAGGTATTCGTTGCCTGTGGCGAGTTTTACTGGAACTCAGGATTGTTTATCTGGAATGTGAACGCCATTATCAATGCTCTAGAAAAGTACCTGCCTGACGTGATGAGCAAATTGACTTCTAACACTTACGGCACACCACAAGAGATGGACTTCATCAACGAGCATTTCTCAGCATGTAACAATGTATCAATTGACTTCGGTGTGATGGAAAAGGCCGACAACGTATATGTCTCATTGGGTGATTTTGGTTGGAGCGACTTGGGTACTTGGGGCTCGCTGTACGATCTGTCGGAAAAAGATACAGATGGCAATGTCACACTGAAATGCCACACACAATTATATGATAGCAAGAATAACATTGTGGTACTACCCAGTGGTAAGTTAGCTGTAGTAGCAGGCATGGATGGCTACCTTATAGCAGAATCAGATAATGTATTGCTGATTTGCCCGAAAGATCAAGAAAGTGCCATTCGAAAATACGTGACTGATGCGCAAATCAAATTTGGCAACGATTATATTTAAACAATTATCCCCGCCATTGGCGGGGATAATTGTTATAATTCTTTGCGAATCTTAGCTGCTACTTCTGCCAACTCTTCATTCGAAGGATGCAGTTTCGGATTCGAGAATATCAAATCTTTCTCGCTTTGCATAGGCACCAAATGAATGTGTGCATGCCTTACCTCAAGGCCCAACACGCCCATTCCTACCTTAATGCAAGGAAACGCTTTCTTGATAGCTACAGCAATGTGCTTAGCAAACACTATCATTTCTGCCAAATCTTGATCAGGCACATCAAAAATATAGTCAATCTCTTGCTTAGGAATTACCAATACATGCCCCATTACCAGTGGGTTGATGTCCAAAAATGCAAAAAACTTATCATTTTCGGCAATCTTATGAGAAGGTATCTCACCAGCAACAATCTTACTAAATATACTAGCCATAAATAAGTTCCTCCTACTTTAATTTATAATGAAATTTTGAGAATCTCAAATGTCATCGTACCACGTGGCACCTTGATATCGACTACATCTCCCACCTTTTTGCCTAACAACCCCTGAGCAATAGGCGTATTGACTGAAATCTTGCCTTCACGCAGGTTGGCCTCAGTATCAGAAACGATAGTATATGACATCTGTTGATTGGCCTTTACGTTCTTGAGGGTCACTGTAGTCAATATCTGTACACTATCTGCTTTGAGCATTGATGTATCAAGTATTTTCGAATCAGCAATTGTCTGCTTCAGCTTGTTGATCTTAGCCTCCAACATACCCTGAGCTTCCTTAGCAGCATCATACTCCGCATTTTCCGACAAGTCACCCTTGTCACGAGCCTCTCTAATGGCCTCAATAATTTTTGGACGCTCAACAGCCTCCAATTCTTTTAATTGGGCTACGAGCTTATTGTAGCCCTCTTCTGAAATGTATCCCATATATCAATGATTTTAATTTTTTACAACAATAACAAAAAAGAATTCCAACACATTGAAGTGCGTTGGAACCCCTTTTTACCTTAGTTCACTCTGCAAATATAGGCCTTTATGCGATAATAAACAAAAAGTTACGACTTTTTTTTGCAGGTTTTTGCTTTTTTCATATTCAGAGCAGTTTCTTCACTGCTTCTTCAAGAGTATTCAAATTATCAACACGTGCGCTCAACTCATTATTACGGTTAATGACATAAACTGCAGGCAACGACTGGAAGTTATATAAGTTGAGCAAATCTGAGTATGCACCTCTTGGCTCACGTACACATACCCAGGGTAACTTGTCGGCAGCTGTCTTCCAATAGTGCTCGCTACTGTCAAGTGACACTTGATAGATTTCCATACCCTTATCAGCATACTTGGCATACATTTCACGCAACAACAGGTTATGGTCAGCAGAATAGTCAGTTTGGTAAGCAGTGAAATCAAGTACTACCACCTTACCAGTGAGGTCGCTAAGCTTACGGATGTTGCCATCAATGTCGCGCAACTCAATATCGATGATACCAGTCTCGGCCAGCTCGTTCTTGTTAACCTCTATAGATGTATCTGCCTGGCGGATGTTACGCATACCCTTGATGGCGATATTATAAATGTTCTTGGCACGCTCTGAATGAGGGTAAAGGTTGTTGAAACTGGTAGCCACAGCACCAAAAGCACGAACATCGTCTTTATTATTCAGAGGATCAAACAAATTGATCTGACCTAGACGCTGAAACAAAGCATGATATGCATAAGGTGTATTAGGGGCAGCATAGATATACTTGTTTTTCACCTCTTCCTTATAAGCATTCACCAAGCGATCTACACTATCATTGAACAACAGGTTAGATATCTTGTTTGCATTATAACTGTCGTTAAGACGATTTACCTTTTCCTGTAAATCAGCCAACTTTAGACTGAGCTCTTTGATTTTAAGATTATTGTCAGAGTCAGCAATAGTGTAATCAGTAGCAAACTTAGCATAGTCTGCCTTCACCTTGATAGTTTCGGTAGAATCGACACAGAAATTGATGATCTTATCTTCAATGCGTAGTCGGTAAAAGTCGGGGGCCTCAGGGGCAGCATGGTAGAACTTGAAAGAACCACCACTGCCTAACTTTACTGAGTCAGCCAGCAGAATGCCGTTGAGAGCAGCCTGTTCAAAATAAAGCGTCTTACCATTTGCGCCATCTACTTGTCCTTCAACTATAAATTGCTGCTTGTTTCCACTACATGCTGTAATCAAAGCAGCAATAAAGGCCAAAAACAATGTTTTCTTCATAATTTTCAGTTCAATTTTACAAAAATCGGTGCAAAGATAAGGTTTTGATAAATATAATGTGTAACTTTGCGCGATTTTTATTAAGATATACACAGTTTTTTAAAGATTTTATGATTAATCCTATTGTTAAGACGATCGAGTTACCTGATGGAAGAACCATCACACTCGAAACGGGAAAGCTCGCAAAGCAGGCAGATGGATCTGTTATGCTACGTATGGGCAACACCATGCTGCTGGCTACTGTTTGTGCGGCAAAAGATGCAGTTCCCGGTACAGATTTCATGCCTTTACAGGTAGAGTATAGAGAAAAATACGCTTCGTTTGGCCGCTTCCCTGGTGGTTTTACTAAGCGCGAAGGCAAGGCTTCGGACTATGAAATCCTGACCTGCCGTCTTGTAGATCGCGCCCTGCGCCCTTTGTTCCCAGACAACTTCCATGCTGAGGTTTATGTGAACATCATTCTTTTCTCTGCCGATGGCATTGATATGCCAGACGCATTGGCTGGTTTGGCAGCATCTGCTGCTCTGGCAGTGTCTGACATTCCTTTCAATGGCCCTATCAGCGAGGTGCGTGTAGCACGCGTAGATGGCCAGTATGTAATTGACCCAACTTTCGAACAGCTTGAGAAAGCTGACATGGATATCATGGTAGGAGCTACCTACGACAACATTATGATGGTGGAAGGTGAAATGAGCGAGGTGTCTGAGCAAGATTTGCTAGGTGCCCTCAAGGCTGGTCACGATGCCATCAAAGTGATGTGCAAAGCTCAGATGGAATTGGCAGAAGAAGTGGGTTCTACCGTGAAGCGTGAGTATAACCACGAGGAGAACGATGAAGAGTTGCGCAAGGCTGTTCGTGACTTTAGCTACCAGCGTCTTTATGATCTAGCTAAGGAAGGTTGCGCCGACAAGCACAAGCGCGAGGACAACGCTACAACTATCTGCGACGAGTTCAAGGCTCAGTTCACTGAGGAAGAACTGGAGGAGAAGGCAGCTATGATTGACCGTTACTTCGCTGATGTAACCCGCGATGCTATGCGCCGTTGCGTGCTCGACGAGGGTACTCGTCTGGATGGTCGTGTTCCTACTGAAATCCGTCCTATTTGGTGCGAGGTAAGTCCACTACCTGGTCCTCACGGATCAGCAATCTTCACCCGTGGAGAGACACAGTCATTAAGTACATGTACATTAGGTACCAAGCAGGATGAGAAGATTGTTGACGACGTGCTCGATCAGAGCAAGATGCGATTCCTGTTACACTATAACTTCCCTCCATTCTCAACAGGTGAGGCAAAGGCACAGCGTGGCGTTGGTCGTCGTGAGATAGGTCACGGACACTTGGCATGGCGTGCACTGAAAGGCCAGATTCCAGCTGACTATCCTTATGTAGTTCGCGTGGTTTCTGACATTCTAGAGTCTAATGGTTCATCTTCTATGGCTACCGTATGTGCTGGTACACTGGCACTAATGGATGCCGGAGTAAAAATCAAGAAGCCTGTATCTGGTATCGCTATGGGTTTGATTAAGGACTCTGAAAGCGACAAGTACGTTGTTTTGTCAGATATCTTGGGCGATGAGGATCACTTGGGTGATATGGACTTCAAGGTGACTGGTACACGCGATGGCATCACCGCTACCCAGATGGATATCAAGGTAGATGGTCTGAGCTACGAGATCCTGGAGAAGGCATTGTTGCAGGCAAAGCAGGGTCGCGAGTTCATTCTTGGAAAGATTACCGAAACTATCGCTGAACCTCGTGAAGATCTTAAACCTCATGCACCTCGCATCGTGACTTTGATGATTCCTAAAGAATTCATCGGTGCTGTGATTGGCCCAGGCGGAAAGATTATCCAGGGCATGCAGGAAGAGACCAAGACTACCATCTCTATCGAAGAGGTAGAAGAAGGCGGACGTGTGGAGATTGCTGCCAACAACAAGGATAATATCGATGCAGCTCTGGCTATGATCAAGGCTATCGTAGCTCAACCTGAAGTTGGCGAAGTCTATACTGGCAAGGTTCGCTCTATTATGCCTTATGGTGTGTTTGTAGAGTTCCTGCCAGGCAAAGATGGTCTGTTGCACATTTCAGAAATTGACTGGAAGCGTCTGGAAACAGTAGAGGAAGCTGGCATTAAGGAAGGTGATGAGATACAGGTGAAATTGCTCGATATTGACCAAAAGACTGGGAAGTTTAAGCTTTCTCACAAGGTACTATTGCCTAAGCCAGAAGGTTATCAGGAACGACCTGAGCGTCGCCCTCGTCCTGAACGTGGTGAACGTCAAGAACGTGGTGAACGTCAAGATCATGGCGAACGCCGTGGAAATGTTGAACGCCGTCCACGTCCTGCTTTCAACCCTCACAAGGAAGAGGAGTAAATCAAAATACTTCTGAATATTGAAAATACTCCTGGCTGTGGTCAGGAGTATTTTTTATTTTTTTATGATAATAATTACGGTAAGTATTGTAACTTTGCAAGCATAAAACATGTGGCGTATGGTAAACGAGTTCAAATATCCTCCGTTTCTGGAGAAAGGCGATAAGGTAACAATAGTCTCGCCATCAAGCATTATAGAACCAGATATTTTGGAAGGTGGCATCAGATGTCTAAAGACCTGGGGACTGAAAGTTAGTAAAGGAAAGTATGTAAGTGCCAGCTATGGCAATTTTGCCGGTACTGTTCAGCAACGCTTGGGCGATTTGCAACGAGCCATGGACGACCCTGATTGTAAGGCTATATTCTGCAGCCGTGGTGGCTATGGTGCCAACAATCTGCTAGGCTTGATGAATTTTACCATATTTCGCCAACATCCAAAATGGCTGATAGGTTTCAGCGATATCACTGCCCTGCACTGCCGCATGCAGAGTGAACGCTTTGCCTCTTTACACGCTCCCATGTTAAAGCACCTACTACAAGAGGGTAAGGAAGATTTTTGCAACCAAGCTATTCACGATATTTTGTTTGGCGTAAATGCTCACCAGCACTATGTTTGTCAGGGCAACCCACTGAACCGTACAGGCAAAACTGAAGGCGTTATCAGAGGTGGCAACATGGCTGTTTGGCATGGGCTGTTAGGCACTCCATATGATATTGACCCTCGTGGAACAATACTCTTTGTGGAAGATGTGGGCGAGAAGCCACATGCCATCGAACGAATGTTCTATAATCTTAAGTTAAGCGGGTTCTTAGATAAGCTATCAGGACTCATTATCTGCCAGTTTACCGAGTTCGAAGAGCATAAGCAGTTAGGAAAAGAACTCTATCCTGCTCTCGCTGATATGTTGAAAGATTATCGATATCCAATTTGTTACGGTTTCCCCATAGGACATGTCCCAATGAACCTACCCATTATCGAAGGAGCTAAAGTGAAACTGACAGTTGGTAAAAAAGAAGTTAAACTGAACTTTGAATAATATGAGATATCTTTTGGTAACAATCTTAGGATTGCTAAGCTTCATTGCTTGCAGCAACAAAAGCCAGGACAAGAGCACTGATAATTCTGACAACACAGAGAAGCGCGTGGTAAATGTGCCTCAATTTGATGCTGACAGTGCCTTCTATTTCGTGAAAGCTCAGGTAGATTTCGGACCTCGTGCCATGAATACTGCTGCCCATGATGCTTGCGGCGACTATCTTGCTGACAAACTGAAACAATATGGTGCCAAAGTGTATAACCAACGTGCAGACCTGCCATCTTACGAAGGTAAAATGTTGAAAGCGCGCAATATTATTGGAGCATTTAACCCCGATGCAAAGAGGCGTGTGGCTTTGTTTGCACACTGGGACAGTCGCCCTTGGGCAGACAACGATCCCGACACATCAAAGCATTATACGCCTATCTTAGGTGCTAACGATGGTGCCAGTGGTGTGGGCGTATTACTGGAAGTGGCCCGCTTGTTACAACAACAGCCGACGACGATAGGCATCGACATAATTCTACTGGATGCAGAGGATGTGGGCAATCATCGCGATTCTGGTTTGAGTGACGAGAACTCTTGGTGTTTAGGCTCACAGTACTGGGCTCGTACCCCACATGTGCAAGGTTACAACGCTCGCTTCGGCATATTATTAGATATGGTAGGTGGTGCCAATGCCCGCTTTATGTATGAGTTTTATTCTGAGCAGTATGCTCGCGATATCAATCGTAAAGTATGGAAGGCTGCTAAGACGATTAATTATGATAACTATTTCGTGGCACAAGGAGGTGGAGGGGCTACTGACGACCATCTGTTCATTAACCAGATAGCCCGCATACCTACCATCGATATTATCCCCACAAGTCAGCAATATACATTCTTTGAACATTGGCATACGGTGAAAGATGATATGGATGTGATTACAGTGCCTACCTTGAAAGCAGTTGGCCAAACAATTCTTCAAGTAATTTACAATGAGAAATAACTGCTCAATACTAATTCTCAAAGTTTAATTATCAATTAAGCATTATGACAATTAACGAAACACAAGATGAAATCATAGCTGAATTCAGCGACTATGATGATTGGATGGATAAATACCAATTACTTATTGACCTCGGAAATGAACAGGAACCGCTGGACGAGAAATATAAAAATGAGAGCAACCTTATTGAAGGCTGCCAGAGTCGTGTTTGGCTACAAGCTGATTTAACAGACGAGGGCAAAGTTCACTTCCAGGCAGAGAGTGATGCACTGATAGTAAAAGGAATCATCACCCTTCTAATCCGCGTATTCGACAACCAGACACCAGACGATATCTTGCAAGCTGACCCCTATTTCATTGAGCGCATAGGGTTACGCGAACACCTCTCACCCACTCGAAGCAATGGTCTCTTGGCAATGATGAAACAAATGAGGATGTATGCTTTGGCTTTCAAAGCCAAACAAAAATAGAGAAACAAACCATAGCATACAAATAATTCCCCCATTTTTCTGGGGGAATTATTATTCATCATATTACCTCAATCCCTAGCTTCTTACATAGTTCTAAACTCATCTCACGCAACTTGTACTTCTGAATCTTACCGCTGCCAGTAAGCGGGTACTCATTAACAAAGAAAATATATTTAGGAATCTTGTACCGGGCAATCTTGCCATTGCAAAACTCACGGATATCCAGCTCAGTAAGTTGACAATCAGGATTGAGGATAATAAAAGCTCCAACGCTTTCACCATATTTCTTAGAAGGCACACCCACTACCTGTACCATTTTTATCTCTGGCATCTGTTGCAAGTAAGCCTCAATCTCACTGGGGTAGATATTCTCACCACCACGGATAATCATATCTTTGATGCGGCCCGTTACATGGAAGTTGCCATTTTCGTCTTTAAAGCCGATATCACCACTATGTAGCCAATTGTTCTTATCTATCAACTGAGCAGTAGCCTTAGGATCCTTGTAATAACCCAACATGTTACTATAGCCACGATTACAAAGTTCACCTTCCACGCCAATTGGGCATTCATTGCCGTCTTCATCGAGCACCTTTACCTCTGTATGCTCAAATTCACGACCAACCGTTGTGCAACGCACCTCAAACGGATCGTCCCAACGGGTCTGCGTCATGCCTGGAGAAGCCTCAGTCAAACCATATTCGCTAGTAACAATCATGTGCATGCGCTTCTCTACCTCCTTCATAAGGGGTACCGGACAGAGCGAACCAGCCATGATGCCCGCATGCAGACTACTTAAGTCAAACAAGTCGAACATAGGATGATTTAATATATTGATATACATAGTAGGTACACCATAAAGCGATGTACAACGCTCCTTATGAATGCTGGCCAGCACCATAAGCGGATCAAACCTTTTCACTACCACCATAGTACAACCATGGGTCAGACAGTTTAGCACACCCAACACCAAACCAAAGCAGTGAAACAAAGGCACACAGATACACAATCTAGTGTCTTGTGTAAAATCGAGATGCACTCCAGTCAAATGACCATTGTTGCAGATACCATAATGGGAAAGAGTAGCACCTTTGGGGAAACCTGTCGTACCACTAGTATATTGGATGTTGATAGCATCATAACAACTGCAAGCATTTTTCGCCTTTTGATAGGTGCCCTCGCCTACGGTTAGTCCCATTGTCATCAGTTCATTGATAGTGAACATGCCTCGATGTTGCTCTGTACCCATATATATCACTGTCTTCATGGTAGGAAATGCCGCACTGTTTAGATGCCCTTTCTCTTGTTTCTTCAATTCAGGCAGCATCTGATAGGTCATATCCATGAAGTTGTTATCCTTCTCATGTTCCACTATGCACAGGACCTCCATGTCGCTCTTGCGTACCATGTCTTCTATCTCGAATTGCTTGAAATTAGTGTTAACCATAATGGAAATTGCTCCAATCTTAGAACAAGCAAAGAACATAGTATTCCAGTCTGGTATGTTGCTAGCCCATATACCCACATGTGTACCTTTCTTCACACCAATAGCAAGCAATCCCATAGCCAGTCTATCTACACGGTCATTAAACTGTTTGAATGTCCACCGCATATCTCTGTCTGAGTAAACAATATATTCTTTATTGGGAGTTCTAGCTGCCCAGTATTCCAACCATTGACCTATGGTCTTTTCTGATAGTTGCCACATAATAAAACGTATTAATTAGTTCAAGAGCGTGAATGGTTGCACAGTTTGTATATATTTGTGCAATAGTCATTTCCGTTAATAACTACGGCTACAAATATACGACAATCCCTATAAGATGATGCAATATATTAGTGAAATGTTGTTAAGATGTGGTAGTTTTATTGCAATAAAAAAGGGAAATCTCAACGACTTCCCCTTTTAAACGTTTTGCAGCAAGATGATTACTTGCGCAAGCCAAGAGCTTTGACAATAGCACGGTAGCGATTGATGTCGCGATCCTGCAAATACTTCAGCAGGCGGCGACGCTTACCTACCAGCATAGTCAGAGATCTTTCAGTAGTATAATCCTTCTTGTTGACCTTCAAGTGCTCGGTCAGATGAGAGATACGGTATGAGAACAATGCTATCTGGGCCTCAGGTGAGCCAGTATCAGTGTTGGACTTTCCGTACTTCTCGAAGATTTCCTTCTTTTTAGCAGCGTCTAAATACATAATGTTTAATTAAAAAATTGATTGTAAATCGTTAAATGCGGGGCAAAGGTAAGCATTATATTTGAATTAACAAGCGTAATATGCAATTTTTTTATTATTTTTGCACCCAATTTAATAGATATAGTATGCAAGATATAAGGAACATAGCCATTATTGCCCATGTGGATCATGGCAAGACCACACTGGTTGACAAGATGTTGCTGGCAGGTAACCTGTTTCGTGAGAATCAGTCGACCGGTCAGTTAATGCTGGATAATAACGAACTTGAACGTGAACGTGGCATCACGATTCTGTCAAAGAACGTATCTATTAATTATAAAGGTACGAAAATTAATATTATTGATACCCCGGGACACAGTGACTTCGGTGGTGAAGTGGAACGTGTGCTCAACATGGCAGATGGCTGCCTACTATTGGTAGATGCTTTTGAGGGTCCAATGCCACAAACACGCTTTGTGTTACAGAAAGCACTTCAGATTGGTTTGAAGCCAGTAGTAGTAGTTAACAAAGTGGACAAGCCTAATTGTCGCCCAGAAGAAGTGAACGAGATGGTATTCGACTTGATGTTCAACCTTGATGCTACAGAAGAACAGTTAGACTATCCCGTAATTTATGGCTCTGCTAAGAACGGTTGGATGAGCACCGATTGGAAACAGCCCACCGAAGACATCACTCCTTTGCTGGATTGCATCATTGAAAATATTCCAGCTCCTGAGCAATTGGAAGGGACATTGCAGATGCTCATCACCTCTCTTGACTATTCTTCTTATACAGGCCGTATTGCTGTTGGTCGTGTACATCGTGGTGTCATAAAAGAAGGCATGAACGTAACACTGGCTCATCGCAATGGCGAGATGACCAAGACAAAAATCAAGGAGTTACATACTTTTGAAGGTATGGGACGCAAGCGTGTGGAAGAAGTAGGATCTGGCGACATCTGTGCCATTGTAGGTCTAGATAGCTTTGAAATTGGCGATACTATCTGCGACTTCGAGAATCCAGAAGCATTGCCACCAATCACTATTGACGAGCCTACCATGAGTATGCTGTTCACCATCAACGATTCTCCTTTCTATGGTCAGGAAGGAAAGTATGTAACCTCTCGTCACATTCAAGAGCGATTGGAACGTGAACTCGATAAAAACTTAGCACTGCGTGTAGATAAGGCAGATGTGGAAGGCAAGTGGATTGTGTCTGGTCGTGGTGTGCTGCATCTCTCTGTGTTGATAGAAACCATGCGCCGTGAAGGATATGAGTTACAGGTAGGGCAGCCACAGGTTATCATGAAGGACATTGACGGCGTGAAAAGCGAACCAGTGGAAGAACTGACCATCAATGTTCCCACAGAATACAGCAGTAAGATTATAGATATGGTGACCCGTCGCAAGGGTGACCTGTTGAAGATGGAAGATGGAGGTGCCGACCGAGTGAACCTTGAATTCAGTATTCCTTCAAGAGGTATCATCGGTTTGCGAACCAATGTGCTTACAGCCTCAGCTGGTGAAGCTATCATGGCGCACCGCTTCAAGGAATATCAGCCTTATAAAGGTGACATTACTCGTCGTATCAATGGCTCGATGGTAGCGATGGAGGCAGGCACAGCTTTTGCCTATGCCCTCGACAAGCTGCAGGATCGTGGTCGTTTCTTCATCTTCCCACAAGATGAAGTGTATGCAGGCCAGGTGGTGGGCGAACATGTTCATGAGCGTGATTTGGTGATCAATGTAACCAAGTCAAAGAAACTGACAAACATGCGTGCCTCTGGTTCAGATGACAAGGTGAGACTTACCCCTCCCGTTCAGTTCTCATTAGAGGAAGCGCTGGAGTACATCAAGGAGGATGAATATGTAGAGGTAACACCTAAGTCCATGCGTATGCGCAAGATTATTCTCGATGAGACAGAACGTAAGAGAGCTAACAAAGAGTAAATCAACTATCACATTATTTATAAACAGGTACCCGAAAACGGGTACCTGTTTTTGTATACACACTTCCCAATAGCAGATACTAGCAAGAAAAATACCTTTATAATCATGCAATCATCTTATTATTATTTTCATATATTTGCAGATGTGTAAGTCTATAATTATCATGAAAAGAGTAAGAATATTGCTATTCATTTTCCTTGCTGCTTGCTCTATTGTTTTAAAAGGTCAGCAGAAAGAGGCAGTTCCCATATTGACACCTAGTAATCAAACAATGCCGTATCCCGCTGATTATGCAGGTGACAGGATTAGGTTCAACGCACTATTTGTTTGGGATCCTACAGCAGAATCGGCCCATGTGGAATTTGACCAACAGGCGTTACATTTCTTCCACAAACTATCGTACGGAGAAGGATTTACTTATGATGTAAAGACAGAATGCCCTGCAAGTCTTGACAGCTTGATTCAATATGATGTGGTAGTAATGCTTAATAGCCTACCTCAAAGTCCAGAAGCACGAACTGCCTTTGAACAGTATATGGAGCAAGGCGGTGGGTGGATAGGTTTTCATGCTACAGGGTATAATGACAAGGACACTCATTGGCCTTGGTTCAACCAGTTTTTAGGTTGTGGCACATTTCTCTGCAACAACTGGCCCCCACAACCAGTACTTGTGGACGTAGAAGATAATCTACATGCCATTACGCGTAATTTGCCCTCACAGTTTGTGGCACCAGCCAGCGAATTCTACCAATTCTCACCTTCTCCCCGAGCCAATGAGGATGTTGAAGTACTTGTGAGCATTTCCCCAAAAAATTATCCCCTTGGTATAAAGGATATAGTTTTGTATGGAGACTTTCCCATTGTATGGACAAACAAACGCTACCGCATGGTTTATCTGAACATGGGACATGGCGATGAGGGCTTTATTGATGCCACACAGAACTTGTTATTTACAAATGCCTTCCGCTGGGTGGCACTCAATAATAAGAGGACAGCAAGGGGTGAAACTTTCCAACATCAAATTGAGCACAATATAACAGATCAAGCCTTTGCAAAAGTTGAGCAACAATTACGCCATCAACTGGAGCAGGTTAATAAGATACGTAAAGAGCGGAACGACTGGACACTCATGCCTCGCAGTGTAGAAAAAGATGGGACTCTGCGCATGGTTCATCAACCCGACTGGTGCTGCGGTTTCTTCAGTGGTGAATTGTGGCAGATGTACCAGTATTCACATGATCCTTTCTGGCGAAGCCAAGCTGTGAGCAATACCTGGCCCATTGAAAAAGTGAAGTTGGACGGAAGTAGTCATGACCTGGGTTTTATGGTTTTTAATTCATTTGGCAAAGCCTGGCAACTTACAGGAGAACAATCCTATCGTGATGTGGTAGTGGAAGCAGCCAACACGCTAATCACAAGATATGACGATAAAGTAGGCTGTATCCGTTCCTGGAGTTGGGGAACTCCAGAAAGATGGAAGTATGCTGTCATTATAGACAATATGATGAACCTAGAACTGCTCTTTGAAGCTTTCAAAATTACGGGAAACAAACGGTACTACGATATAGCTGTCAACCATGCTAACACGACATTGAAACATCATTTCCGAACAGACAATTCCTGCTACCATGTAGTGGATTACAATCCTATTGATGGCAGCGTCATCAAACGTATCACCCATCAAGGGCTCTTCGATGAGAGTGTATGGAGCAGAGGACAAGGTTGGGCACTGTATGGCTTCACTATGTGCTACCGTTATACGCATGATAAAGCTTATCTGGAACAAGCGCAGAAGATTGCCGACTTTTGGTTCTCACAACCTAACATGCCCGAAGACTTGATTCCTTACTGGGACATGCGTGACCCCACTATACCTATTACGCAGGATGGTAGTTGTCCTCGTGACGCATCGGCTGCTGCTATCATAGCCTCAGCACTATATGAACTGGCAACATACGTTGATGTCGCTCAAGCAAACAACTATCGACGATATGCTGATAAGATGGTTAGTTCGCTCGAAACATATTATCTTTCCGAGCCTCAAACTGTTCAAGGATTTCTGCTACTGCACTCCACTGGTAATTATCCAGCAAACGACGAAATTGACGTTCCAATCAATTATGCCGACTATTATTTCCTCGAATCACTGCTTCGTAGGAAAGCTATGAGTGAATAAGATGTCTCAGGATTCCAAACTTATTTACCTGACAAAAACTGCAAATAAAGAGATAAAAAAAAGAAAGGGTGAACCAATCGGTTCACCCTTCACTATGATTATTAATCAAACTGCTACTTAGAGCTGAGGACCAGCAGCTACCAGAGCCTTACCAGCTTCGTTGGTAGTATACTTGTCGAAGTTCTTGATGAAGCGAGCAGCCAAATCCTTAGCTTTCTCTTCCCACTCAGCGCGATTCTGATAAGTATCACGTGGATCAAGAATACCCCATGCTACACCATCGAGCTGTGTTGGAACTTCCAAACCGAAGTAAGGAATCTTCTTGGTAGGAGCGCTGTTGATAGAACCATTCAGGATAGCGTCGATGATACCACGTGTATCCTTGATAGAGATACGCTTGCCGGTACCGTTCCATCCTGTGTTCACCAAGTATGCCTTAGCACCGCTCTTCTCCATACGCTTAACCAACTCCTCACCATATTTGGTCGGATGCAGTTCCAGGAATGCCTGACCGAAGCAAGCTGAGAAAGTAGGAGTAGGCTCAGTGATACCACGCTCTGTACCTGCCAACTTAGCAGTGAAACCAGACAGGAAGTAGTACTTAGTCTGCTCTGGAGTCAGGATAGATACAGGAGGCAATACACCGAATGCATCAGCTGACAGGAAGATAACCTGCTTAGCAGCTGGACCAGCACTCTTACCGTTCACCTTCTTAACGATGTTGGTGATGTGCTCGATAGGATAAGAAACGCGAGTATTCTCAGTAACGCTCTTGTCGTTGAAGTCAATCTTACCGTCTGCATCAACGGTTACGTTCTCCAACAAAGCATCGCGCTTGATAGCATTATAGATATCTGGCTCAGACTCCTTGTCAAGCTTGATAACCTTTGCATAGCAACCACCTTCGAAGTTGAACACGCCATTGTCGTCCCAACCATGCTCATCGTCACCAATCAGCAAACGCTTAGGATCAGTTGACAAAGTGGTCTTACCTGTACCAGACAGACCAAAGAAAATAGCGGTATTCTTACCTTCCATATCGGTGTTGGCAGAGCAGTGCATTGAAGCGATGCCCTTCAGAGGCAGGTAGTAGTTCATCATTGAGAACATACCCTTCTTCATCTCACCACCATACCAAGTATTCAGAATCACCTGCTCGCGGCTCTTTACGTTGAAAGCAGCGCAAGTCTCTGAGCGCATGCCCAGTGCCTCGAAGTTCTCTACCTTAGCCTTAGAAGCATTGTAGATAACGAAGTTTGGCTCAAAGTTCTCCAGTTCTTCAGCAGTTGGCTGGATGAACATGTTCTTTACGAAGTGTGCCTGCCAAGCTACCTCAACGATGAAGCGAACAGCCATGCGAGTATCCTCGTTGGTACCGCAGAATGCATCAACAACATACAGATCCTTGTTGCAGAGTTCCTTGATAGCCATTTCCTTAACAGCTGCCCAAGTAGCCTCAGACATTGGGTGGTTATCATTCTTGTAACCTTCGGTAGTCCACCATACAGTGTCCTTAGAAACGTCATCCATTACGATGTACTTGTCCTTAGGAGAACGACCAGTAAAGATACCAGTCATCACATTAACTGCACCCAGTTCAGTCAGCTGACCTTTGTCATAGCCTTCCAGACCTGGCTTCATCTCAGCCTCGAACAATGCTTCGTAAGAAGGATTGTGACCAATCACGGTTGAACCAGTGATACCGTACTTAGTTAAATCTAATTTTGCCATTTCTTTTATTGATTTTAAGTATAAATATTTAAATTATCTTCTACACCTTTTATAATCGGATGCAAATTTAACATTTTTCTTCGAAACATTTGTGCATATTGAGCAAATATTTTGTTTCTTTGCATTGTTTAATACTTTGACCTGATGAAGATACATAATTTTGCAGAATCCAATTCTATTATCAACCATTACATGGCTGAGTTGCGTGACAAGAACTATCAAAAGAATCGTCTGACGTTCCGTCACAATGTAGAGCGTATTGGAGAGTTGATGGCATATGAGGTGTCCAAGACTTTGGAGTATAAGCCCAAAAACATCAAGACTCCTTTAGGCACCATTGACATCCCCTTAATGAAACAAGAGGATATTGTCATTGCTACTGTGCTTCGTGCCGGCCTGCCTTTCCACCAGGGGTTCCTCAATGTGTTCGATGGAGCCGACAATGCTTTTGTGTCTGCTTATCGTATGTATATTAACCGTGAACATACTGAAGTGGGTGTCCATGCTGAGTATATTGCTACACCTAGCATTAAAGGCAGGACTTTGATTATAGCCGATCCTATGCTGGCTACTGGTGGCAGTATGGCTGCTGCTATTGAAGCATTATTGCAAGCCGGCAAGCCAAAAGCTATACATGCTTGCTGTGTCATTGCTGCCCCTGAAGGTATTGAAGTCGTGAAAGAGGCCTTACCTGACGACGCCACTATCTGGTGCGCATCTATCGATGAAGGCATGAACGAGCAGAAATACATCGTGCCGGGCTTTGGCGACTGCGGCGATCTTTGCTTCGGAGAGAAGTTGCAATCGTTCCGTAAGATTGCAGACAAGAAATAAAAAAAGTGAGGCTCAAATGAGTCTCACTTTTTATTTATCAAAAGTTCTTACGAACCACCTTCCAATCTGGATACTGGTATTTTAAGTAGTCATCATCGAGGAAGAAGGCAGCCTTGCCTACATCGCCCTTGAACTGCCAGTCAAGCCACTTCAATACAGCAACACAATAACTGCCACCACTCTTTTCATAATAGGTACCACTATGTCCATCCAAAGTGTTCATCATCACAACTGGTACATCTTTTATGCGGTCAAAATCCTTTTGCGCATTAGGGAATGCCACGTCGGCAGGGCCACCTATTAGATAGAACATAGGCTGATGCAAACTGTTCAATGCTTCCTGTGTCACACCTTGCATCTCCATATCGCCAATGCCTGTGTTCAGCATCACGCACGTCTTAATACGAGGATCGTGAGATACACCCAGCACCTGAGCGCCTCCGCATGATTGTCCCATAGCTGCCACATGATCGAGATCCAGGCAATGATAGTATTCTGATTTGGGATCAGCGTTCTGGTCAGTCAGCCAGTCGAGTGCTTCCAACAACATCTTAGGATAAGTCTCTTGTATAGCAGCAGGCAAAGGCTGTCCTTTCTTAGCTGCTTTGGCACGAGCCTCAGCCTGTTCCTTCATCATTTTCTCAATCTGAGCGCGCATTTGCTCCTGGTATGCCTTTACCTCTTCTGGAGATTTTGGCTCGATTACTTCACCATTTGCCAGCACTACCTTCGCTTTGGTCTCAGGATAAGAGAAGGAAAGCACATCTTTCCACTTTGCCATCACGTCTTCCTCATCGTAAGGACCAATGGCACCCACCACATAGCCGTAAGAGGCGAGTTCGCTCAACAAGTAACGCATCTCAACGTTATTGTTGGCACAACCGCCGTTGGCATACACGATTACAGGTAATTTGCCCGTCTTGTCCACCACGTTTTTCAGATTTTGTGGACGATACATCGTAAAGGCAGGACAAGAAGTGTCTTCCACAACCTCTGCCTTGTAAGGGCCAGTACCACCGTCTTCCACCACTTGTTTACGCGCTGTCTGTGCATTCATCAGTCCAAAACTTGCAGCGAACATCACAGCTGCCATTAAAATCCTTTTCATCTTCTTTACTTTTATGATTAGATAACGCAAAGGTAACAAAAACATTCTACGATTCAAAAAAAAGAATCTTTTGATAACTTTTCAACTGTATTATGAGGAAAACATCTTAACTTTCATTGAGCCATCAACTCTTTGGCATATGCCACAGCCTCTTCATTGGTATCAAAAACCTTCAACTCAGTATCGAAAGGATAATATCGTGATATACGCTGGTAATATGCATAAAGAAATTCATATAGATTTGTCCCATTCCCATTACTTGAATAATCTACATAAGACCCTTCAACAGGCTTTTCAAGTATCTCTCCTAATATCAACCTGTTTTCTTTGTCTTTCCCGAGAAAGAACTCTCTAACACCATCCTCACCTGGTAAGACCTTGCCTGTTGTTGAAAATGCACCAGTATTGCTATCATACAAATATTTGGAATGGACATAAAGACCCACCTCTTTATGCCCCATTAAATATGCTTCCCACAATTGGAAAGTTTCTTTGTCCATGACTGCCGAGCAATAAACCTCATCACCTTCAAACCACAAAGACAATGGTGTATATGAAAGGAAAGCATATTCCTCTGCTAAATCTGGTGGCAAATCTGCTCTCGTACTTACCTCAGGCTTTTTATGCGAAAGACCATGCCAACCAAGCTTAAAGAACTGATTGTTTACAAAATCATTAAAATTATCTGATAACGAATTTAGATAATGAATCTCCCCCACTTTGTCTGTAATATCTATAACATCCGGGGCATTGTCACTATTGCATCCGCTTAAACTTAATGTAAGAATTAAGCACATTAACACTATTTTTGCCATTTTTATTTTATTCATAGTCAATATCCTTATTAATATGCAAAGATATGCATTTCTTTTGTTATGTATGCCAATTCACGAATGTTTATCGGTAATTTCAATTGTTAATCTTTAGCATGTATCTACCATAATTATAGTGGTAATCCGGATTGGTGTTTGTATGCCAGTCATCTATACTATAGGGTCTAAACACAATATTATCATCAAAATTATAAGTAGAATCATGCCACCCCCAATTCATCTTATAGCTATATTCTGTTGTTGTCCTCACTTCTTCTTTCTTAATCTTATAACCAATGATATGCCCATTACTCTCATCAATATAATTAGCATTCTCACCCGTACTTGTTGTACCCACCCAACCATAATAATCTTTATAAGTGACTTCCTTTGATAAAATCCTATCAATAATAAAGGTGTGACCAGTCCAAAGATTATAGTCCATTGCACACACCATAACAGGCTCATGCTTATTCAGCAGCTGATTAATCACAAAAGAATAGTCATAAACTACACATGTATGGTTGATGCCTGTTTCACTCTTTATAAGAGGTGCAGCTTTAGCCATTGAAACCGTAGCTGAATCAGGTGTATACACGGTGTTCATCTTCTGCCCCACGTAAGCTATTAACATCGCCGATTTTGCTGTTTTTGAACTTGATTCTGTTTTAGTAAGAGCCATTTGAGACCACACTCTAGTCGTTTTATTACTAAATGCATATTTATGTGTTGTAGCATTTGACAGCGTTGCTGTGCTAACAGCTTTTTCAGGTTTACCGTATTTAGAGTGAAGGAAATAAAGATATTGTGCAGTCGCTACAGGTACACATCCTGCTTTGCTTGGGACATAAGAGCCTGATGTATTGAGCGAATAAGGCACGTATTGGTTAAAAGGCGAACTCTGATGCCATTTCGTTACAGTATATTTTGCAGATTGGGTAGTGGGTCCCTCACTTAGTTTTGTTGAATAAATTAACTCCCAATGCCCCACACCAGGTTCGTCTTGAGCATTTGTACTTGCGACTTCAGCTATTGACAGTTCACTCATTTCCTCTGGGTATATCATCCACTCTTGATTTACGAAATTATCATCGTTTTCAATCTGCTTGAGCTGATGAATTTCGTTTGCTATTGAGAAAACACTTGCTTTCAATGCAGGAGGGAAATCCTCATTATTCACATCAAAACTGCCCGTCTCTGAGGATGCCATAATCAGTGGAGTACGTTGGTCTGTTGAGAACAACTCCCAGCCATTCGTATAGTTTGCGATATACATAGCAGTGTCTCCATCTATTACATAAGGTTCTATGGAGATATCCTTCATTGATCTTGTATCCGCTCCCTTAAACTTTCCGTTCTTGATATAGTTCTGAATATTTTTCAGGGCTTTAGGTGTATTGCCCGCTTGAGCGATTTCAAAAATCTCATGAAACTCATTTGACGAATTTTGAATATCCTCCAATTCGTTGGAACATGAGCAGACTAATAACAGGGTCAGTACATTTAATGATAATAACGATTTTTTCATCTTAAGTTGGTTCTATAGGTTTACAAATTTCTTTGTTATCGGTAATTCAATGCAAATGTAGTAAAAAATGTTTGAATTGTGTCACAAAAGGCATTACTTTGCGTATTAATATTGAAAGAAGATAAAAACTGATGACAAAAGACGAGTTTGAGATATCATTCCACAGACTGAGGCCTATGCTGATAGCCGAAGCTACCAAGTATATGGGGGATATAGGCGATGCAGAAGATATGGTGCAAGATGCCCTGCTGAAGCTGTGGCAGATGTGCGACCAACTGAAAAGTCCGGTTGATGGCTTGGCGCGGGTTCTGGTCAGGAACATCTGCCTCGACTCGATTCGCCGTCGCAAGCCCCGTGAGGGCATTGAGTCATTGCCCCCTGCGGTTGGGAGCAATGAGAAAGAGGAGCATGAGCGGATAGAGCGTATGATGGCAATAGTAGAAAACCTTCCTGATGTACCGCAGACAATCCTACGACTCAGGCACATGGAAGGAATGGAGATGAAAGATATAGCCCGATTGTTACACATGGAGGAGGCTGCTGTAAGGAAAGCCCTCAGCAGAGCCAGACAGGCGGTAAGGGAGATGTTAATGGATAATGGATAATGGATAATGGATAATGAAAGATATAACAGAAATAAAAGCATTGATAGAGCGATTCTTCGAGGGTGAAACCACCTTGGAGGAGGAACAGTGGCTCTATGACTATTTCAAGCAGACGAAAGACTTGCCTGGAGAGTTGGAGACTTATCGGGAGATGTTCTTAGGTTTCGATGCCATCGCCCTGAATGATACTGCCTCTCCTGTAATAAATAAGGTAGAAAATGAAGTTCCTCTTACTGCCAGGGAAATATCTGTCAGCCCAACGCCCCCCAAATACCGCAGCTTGTGGAAGCAAGTAGCAGGCATCGCAGCAATGATAGCTGTTATCGTTGGCTCAGTTTGGGCCTATCGGGCATACGAAAGTATGAAGCTGCAAAGTATATATGGTGGCAGCTATATGATTGTGGATGGCAAACGCATAGACAATTTGCGGGAGATTCTGCCAGAGATCAAACGGACACTGAGCTTGGCAGATGCCATTGAGACAACCTCGCCTGCCCTATTAATAGACAAGGCCGAACAAGACCTGCTGGACAATATACAGGATGCCCAGGAAAGAGAGCGCATCCGCCAATTGTTGAATCAATAATAAAAAGAATATGAGACTAAAGACTTTATTTTGCACGCTAATAATGCTCATCACCACATTGGCACTCTCGGCACAGAATGCCATCGACAAGGCTGTGGATGAGTATGCATCTATCGGCAAGAGCACATTCACCTCTGCTGTGGAGCGAGATCCGCAAACTCGCAAGGTGCTAAAGGTAGTGAAGGTATTGCAACCCACCGACATTACTATCAACAAGCTGCGCAAGGCTTTCCTTAACGAGCAGGAGAACGGTCAATTCAGCATCATGAGCAATGAACAGGAAGAGACCATGACCCTGACCGTAGAGAACGCCAAAGAAAACCGTGTCTATATGATGCAATATACGAATCGAGGCGCATCATTTGCCAACGGAAAAGTGACAATCATTATCAGATATAAACAATAAAACCTTATAGCAAGATGAAAAAGATGATTTTATGGGCAGCTATGGCTTTGGCTGCAATGAGCAACACGCAAGCATCAACCAATGTAAACGACGATACCGTTATCAGCAAGGAATACAAACTGGCAGGCTTCTCTGGTTTGAAGACCAATCATGCCGTTACGGTTCACTATACACAAGGCAGCACGTATAGTATCAAGGCAGAAGGCTCTGCCAGACAAATAGAACGCCTCAAACTGGAAGTGAAAGACGGATGGCTGGTGGTGTCTGACGAAAAGAAGGACAAACAGGGCAGCAATGAGCAACAGATGCTGACACTCTATATCACTTCTCCTGACATGAACCGACTGGAGAACAAGGGTGTATTGCACTTTGACACAGACAAGCTGAAGACAGGTGATTTCCAACTTATCAGTAGTGGCGTATTGAGCTTGGATGCCCAGCAGATTTCATGCCAAGAGGCAACTTGTGATTTAAAAGGTGTGTCTAACCTGGATGCTCATATTGACGGCACCTTGCTGAAGATGAATGATAAAGGCGTCACCAAAGGAGAACTGGTGGTAAAGGCAGACAAGCTGGACATTCAATCAAGTGGCGTTGACAATATTGAAGTGGATTATAAGGGGAAAGAGGTGTCTGTTAGGAAAAGTGGTACAGGTACCATCAGCCTCCAGGTGGATTGTGAGAAACTGGATGCCACCAACTCTGGCGTAGGCAAGATTGTACTCTCTGGCACAGCAGACGATACCTCCATACAAAACACAGGCGTCACCAAGATTGATGTCTCCAAGCTCAACCAGTTCTAACTCTTTCTTAATATTATATAATCAGCTAAGTGGTAGTTGTTATTTTGGCGGCTACCACTTCTTTGTATTTCCTTGACACAGGGATAGAGATATCGCCAAGCATTACACAGTCAGGTTCTACTTGAGTAACATAACTGGTATTTACCAAGAATGAACGATGAGTTCTAAGAAATCCATCTTCTAATATTTGTTCCCACTGGGAAATAATCGTTTTATTACGATAACGTTCTCCATCAAGGGTATGCACCCAGGTTTCAGCATCGTTTGACTCTACATAGAGAATCTGCTCTGTCTGTAAGGTCACGCTCTTGCGGTCAGAAAAGAATGTAATACTATTGGGAGTCTTGCCGAAACGCTTGTCAAGTTGCTTGCCTATGGCAGTATCAGTGACGAATAGCACTGCCAATAGCAAGGCAAGGAATACTGGGTTAAGCAAAACGGAAGGCATCTCGTCCATATAGCTTTTGATCCAGGTATGGCAACACATCAATAAAAGATATTCCAATACCAAGAAAGATAGGAACAAACACACGATGCCTGTAATCTTTTTGCGTGTCCGTTCCCATTTTACTTGTGGCAAAAAATACTTCATCGCCAGCAATACAGGAAGGAACATGGAGGCAAGCATCAAAGCCTGCCACCATGTATAGCTCATACTAGTTAGAATGGTAGCTATAAGTACCATCTCCCCCATCCAGCATCCTATGATAATGAGATACTTCATTCCACAAAACTAACAAAACTGCTCATTATCTCCAACTCCCTCCTCTACAATCTAGGCTTCTGCACCAAAATGATGACAAGCGACGCGAGATAAATCAGCATACCATACATCACCGGCACCAATGCTACCTTGGCACCTCCATAAATAACAGATATAGGCACATCATTCAGTCCCTGCAAGACATCCAGCATCTGATAAATACCAGCAAACTCCCAAAAGAAACCCCATATCAATGCTGCTTGACCTATCTCCTTCACCCAAGCTGGAGCCTTCCATGCAGCAAAAAGCAACAATACTAATAGAATGGTCAACACGGCCATGCCAAATAAACCACCTTCAGTAAATAATACAAATACATTCATAACATTTCTTTTTTAAGTTAGACAATTTAGTAACGGGTCGCGACCGATGCTGCAAAGATAATCACCCCAGCTAGAAAATGCCAAATATTTGGGGCGTCATATCCCCTCATAAGAAAGTCAAATCCCCTTCTTTGCATTAGAAAGGGATTAAGCATTGATGTAACATCATAAAACGTCTTTTAAACGGATATAATAATTATAAATGAAAACAACCTACAACCTTACAACCTTTCAAAATACATAATGAAACTCATTCACTATCTGGTTGTAAGTATGGTTGTATGGTTGTAAGTTCTCCTAAATCTACCGCTAAACGGATAGCTTACTTCGGGTAAAACAACCTCTTACTTCCGCTAAGCCGTCCTTTTACTTCCTCTAAGGTGTTTCAAACAACTTACAACCTTACAACCCTACATACATCGTGATAATGCTTTTACATCATAACCTTTTAAGAAAAGTTGTAAGGTTGTAGGTTTAGTCAATGGCTATTCTCTCCAAATCATCAGGGACAAACACTTTGCCATCAAATTCGCTTTGTGCCTCAGCAGTGTAGCGTTCCTTACGAGTATCCAAAGTCTTATCCTCAGTATGATAGAGGATAAGGTTCTTGACTTCCAATGACTTAGCCAGACGGGCAGCATCAAGAGCGGTGCTATGATGCTTCTTGTAAGGTTGAAAACGTTCACGGTCTTCGTAGAGACAAAATGCCTCACTCATCATCCAATCGGCACCCTTTATATAAGCCTCATTCTGTTCACAATAAGGCTCATCACCCAGGCAAGCCAGTCGTTTGCCGTCGGCGAAAGTGAGGGCAAAGCCGTACTGGAGCTCCTTTGTGGAGTGGATATCGAAGCATTGCACATGCATATCACCCACGTCGAAGCTATCGCCATCATGCAATTCGCAATACACCACATTGGTGCCAATACGCTCTACTTGCTTCTTGGGCAACATTTGACGGCACATAAAGTCCAGTAATTCAAGCGCCTTCTTATGGCTATGGATGTGCAACACTTGCGGTTTCTGGTACTGGAGCGCCATACGCATCATCCATATCACTCCTAAGATATGGTCGGTATGGGTGTGGGTAACAAAAAGGTCACTGATGTCCTCGAAAGCCAAACCAGACTGTGCCATCTGGTTAAGTATGCCATTACCTCCACCAGCATCCACCATCATAGTAGCACCACTTTTGCTTCGCACTACGAAACAAGTGTTGTAACATCGGGTGACCATTGCATTGCCCGTACCTAATATGATTATCTCGTTCTCCATACCTTATATTATTATATTACCCTACAAAGATAACAAATGCAGGTGATAAAAGCAAAGGGATGCAACTGTAAGAAAAAGAAAAGAAAAAAGTGACTGGCAAACTCGTCTTTTTAGGCTCTTATTACGTCTTATACAATGAAAGGCGGAAAGAAATGAATAGCAACAAAAGATATAAGAGACTTGAGGCAGTGATAGAGCAGAACCAAGACTATTTGTTCCGCTTTGCCTACTTCCGTATCGGCAACAGAGAAGATGCGGAAGACATCATACAAGATGTATTCTTGAGACTCTTTGAAAAAGAGTTCGTAATAGAAAATGACGAAAGTTTGCGAATGTATCTCTACAGAATGGTATATAATGCCTGCAATGATTGGCATCGGCATAAACATCAAGAACCTATTCCATTAGAACAAGTGCAAATGGCTGATGATGAAGATGAGAAGGCATTAAAAGAGGAATATATCCGCATCTGGAAGATGTTGAGTGTGTTGCCTGCGGATCAAGCTGATGTTATTAACATGCACCTAATTAACGGCCTTACCTTCGTAGAGATTGCCAAAGTAACGGGAACTCCAGAGACCACGATTAAGTCGAGGTTTAAAAGCGGAATAGACAAACTAAGGAAAAGATTGGAACAGGAGGATAAATTATGAATCAAAGAGATATTGATATGATAAGGACAGAGCTGACTCCAAAATGTGAGGTACACATATCGAAAGACTTTAAGCAGCGAGTGTTGGCTAAAGCAAAAGGAAGCCGCAAACCACGAAAGGTGATCAAGATGTGGCACTGGCTATCTGTGTCAGGCATTGCAGCTTGTTTGCCTGTTATTTTGATGCTGAGTCCTTCTCGCCTTACTGCCAGTTCACTTTTGCAAAATGCCATCAGCTACCTCAACAACATACGCTCGATGGTGATGGAAGTAGAGATACGCACATTACCCCAAGAAAACTTCAAGATGATTGATGCAGAAGAAGCGTTTGTCAACCATCAGATAGAGGTGGTATATGGTGACGAGCTGGCCTGGCGAGTAGACAAACAAGGCAGAATAGCCACAGGTATCAATGACAGTGCTTTTACTTGGGTACCAACCTACCAAGTGGGTTGGGAAACAGGAAAAGGCAAAGAAACCTTCTTGGATTACATCAGTATCTTATTGGAGCCAAATAAGATACTGGAACGTGAATTAGAACTTTCACAAAAGAATGATGGTGATGAGTACATGGTAAAGCGTGTTGGCGATGAGATACATCTGACTGTACATGCATACCTGCATTATAACTATATCAACGACTTCATGCTCAACAAATCACTGAAAGATGCAGAACATATCAGGCGCTACATATTCGACAAAAATTCCAAGCAATTGAAGCAGCTGTCTGTGAGTATCATCGTTGATGGCCAGGAAGTGGAAGTGATGAGGACTAGACGTATCAACTATTCAGTAGCATTGGGAATGAATGAGGTATTAGCTAAGCCCACCGACATTGAGTTCAGTAATGCCGATTCCTCACCCAGCAACAGGAAATCCATCTTGTCAGAAATGTCAGCCAAAGAAGTAGCAGAGAAGTTCCTCACATCATTAGGTACATGGGATACTGAGACGTTAGAGGAAATGATGCCTGCCAACATAGCAGAGATGTTTGGCCCTGTCTTTAAGGGTTGCAGGCTACTCAGTATTGGAGAGCCTTTCCAATCTGGCTCTATGCCTTGCGAGTATGTGCCGTATGTATTGAAACTACGCGATGACAGTACTACTGTTCAAAATAACCTGTCGTTAGGCAAGAATGAAAAAGGTGAATGGATATTTATGGGAGGTCTGTAACTAATTAATAAATAATCATCAATGAAAGCATTAAAACTATTGGTGCTGGTGCTGATAAGCATCAGTACAGGGGCGACCTACGCCCAAAATGCCATTAGTGGCAGAGTGACAGACACAAGAGAGAAACCTATCAGCTATGCAAATGTGGTGTTGCTACAAGAAAGAGATTCTCTCTATATCAACGGGGTGGTGACGGATAACGAAGGACGATTCAGATTGGAGTCTGATAAAGCTGGTTTCCTTCGTATTTCATGTATTGGTTATGACGACGTGTTTGTACATCAGGCCAATGGCGAATTAGGAAACATACAAATGTCGGAAAGCGATAACCTGCTGGGCGAAGTGACAGTAAAGGCTAATCTCCCCAAAACCGAACTAAAACGAGACGCTTTGGTGACTACCATACAGGGTAGTGCCTTGTCGAGGGCTGGAACAGCTAACGATATATTGGCAAGAGTACCTGGCGTTATCAGCAGTAATGGCGGCATTGAGGTATTTGGCAAGGGCACCCCACTTATCTACATCAACGGCAGACAAATGCGTAATACTTCTGAGTTAGATCAACTGAGTTCGTCACAAGTGAAAAATGTGGAAGTTGTAACTAATCCTGGGGCAAGATATGATGCTACAGTCAATGCCGTCATTCGTATCACCACCATCAAGCCTATAGGTGAAGGATGGAGTTTTGACAATAGAGCGGTAGCAGGCATCAGGCATTATTTCTACGGACTGGATGAATTCAACTTCAACTATCGAAAGGGAGGATTTGACATCTTCGGTATGTTGGAATACAGCAATATAAAAGACCGTGTAACGAATATCACCTCACAAGAGACATTCCTCTCACCTCGCTTACTGCAAGATGGTGTTGCCAGACGTTACAATAAGAACCAGACATTTGCTGGCAAGATTGGATTTAACTATGTCTTTAATGAGCGTCATTCCATAGGTGCCATCTATCAACCGGCATACCGTCCTACAAAACAGGACAATGAATCGTTTGCTACAATGACGATTGATGGAGTGCTGGACAATGAGACCTCAAATAACAGTCATGCTGATATAAACAATACCAATCATTTGTTGAGTGGATATTACAATGGCAATTTCGGGAAATGGACTATGGATATAAACGTAGATGCCTTGTGGAACAGGGCCAATACCGATCAGCTATTGAAAGAAACATCCACCCAGGCAGATGATAGGATTGTAACAACAGAGAGTGATGCCAAGAGCCGTATGTATGCAGGTAAAGCAGTTGCAACAAGGCAGTTTGGCAAAGGCAACGTATCATTTGGCGGAGAGTTCAGCCATACCCACCGCACTGATAACTACAGCAACTTGGAACATCTTATTAATGACAGCAAAACACGTATCGAAGAATCTAATGGAGCTTTGTTTGTCGAAGTAATGCAAAATATAGGCAAAGTGATGCTAAGTGCCGGATTACGTTACGAACACATAGATAGTCGTTATTATGACCATGACGTGAAGATGCAGGAACAAAGCCGTATATATGACAATCTGTTTCCATCAGCAATGCTGATGTTCCCCATCAAAAACGCCAGGGTGAGATTGAGTTATAACCGAAAAGTGGAACGTCCTGCCTATAGTCAGCTGAGCAGTAACGTGGAATACATCAATCGCTATACTTACCAGAGTGGAAACCCATTCCTGCGACCATTCTATCGCGATAATGTCTCTTTGGCAATTGGCTACAAATGGCTGAATATGATGCTCGAATACAGCCACACATCGGATTACATCATCACTGCTTATACACAATATGGCGACAATCCTAGCATTGCT
Source organism: uncultured Bacteroidales bacterium (assembly GCA_902779085.1). Taxonomy (GTDB): domain Bacteria; phylum Bacteroidota; class Bacteroidia; order Bacteroidales; family Bacteroidaceae; genus Bacteroides. Next base: position 47,881 of record CACYZY010000002.1, read on the forward strand.
CTCTTGCAAAAGCAGAATGCCAAAAGTTTGAACCAGTTGCAGGCAATGGTATCTATCTCCCCGTCTTTCGGGATCTGGCATCCTACATTGATGACAGCCATGATGGCACAACAATTCAACTTGACTTTTTGTGGCAAAAAGAAGAACATGAACCACCCATTAGGTATAATCCGCTTCAACAATGCTATTCAGTTGCCAGCTGACACATGGATAAATGCTGACTTCGCTTATCGTACAAATGGCAATACGGAAAACCTTTACATGAAAGGGATGTGGAAGTTTGACTTGAGTATCTATAAGGCATTTGCACACGATAAATGGAGCTTGAAACTCTCTTGCGAAGATGTATTCAACACGAGTCGCAGCAAGGCTTGGCTCTATAGTGATGTTCGCAAGATATTCATGCACAAGATAAACGATACACGCGCCATAGAACTAACTTTCCGCTATAACTTCAATGCAGCAAAGAGTAAATATAAGGGAACAGGTGCTGCTAATGAAGAACGTAACAGAATACAATAAAAATGGTTTTAAGGTTATTTTGTTGAACAAAAAAAACGGCAGGTCTTTGGGAAAAGGTCTGCCGTTTATTTTTATTATCTAATCAAGAATTACTTCACTTCCCAAGTGTCGTTGGTCAGCAACAGTTCCTCGAAGTTATGATAATTCTTCTTTGCCTTGATTTCCTCTACCTGTGCATTTACTGCATCGTTGTAGGTAGGAGCATCCACGTCACGGATAACACCCAAAGCCACGGGGAAGTCTGGGCCTTCCATCAATGCCAGTTTCAGTTGTACGGTGTTGTCCTCGCAGTGAGCATCATGTACCAAAATATCCTTCTCTGTAATGCCATTCTCACCTAACTTAACAACCTTTAAACCGAAACCTTCCTGCATCAAACCATACTCATTGTTCTCGCCAAAAAGCATTGGTTTACCATGCTGCAAGTAGATGGCATTCTTGGCACGGTCTTCTTTCTTAGCCAAAGCATCATACACACCATTGTTGAAGATCATGCAATTTTGCAGAATTTCACAAACAGCGGCACCCTTGTGCTGAGCTGCAGCCTTCAGAATTTCTACAGTACCAGCAGCATCAACAGCTGCAGCACGAGCAAAGAACCTGCCACGTGCGCCAAAACATAGCTCAGCTGGATGGAAAGGATCTTCCACTGTGCCGTAAGGAGATGACTTGCTCACGAAACCACGAGGAGATGTTGGTGAATACTGTCCTTTTGTCAAACCATAGATACGATTGTTCAAGAGTATCATATTGAGGTCAACATTACGACGAATGGCATGGATAAAGTGATTACCACCAATAGCCAAGCCATCACCATCACCTGATACCTGCCAAACAGTCAAGTTAGGATTGGTCACTTTTGCACCTGAAGCAATCGCAGCAGCACGTCCGTGGATGGTCTGCATGGCGTAGGTATTCATATAGTAAGGCAAACGGCTTGAACAGCCAATGCCCGAGATAACTGCAATATTCCAAGGGTCAACGCCCAGTTCTGCCATCGCCTTGTGCAAGGAAGCCAGGAAGAAATGGTCACCGCAACCCGGACACCAGCGGGGTTGTCCTTTCTTATAGTCTTTTGCTGTATGTTCGCTCATTTCTTTACTTCTTTAAGGGTTACTTGTTGATTATTTCCTGGAAAGCATCTACCAATGCACTTACGGTGAAAGGCTGACCCTTCACTTCATTAAACTGGTAAGGTGCAAAATTGTCAATCTTCATGCGCAGATAGCCAGCAAACTGGCCGAGGTTCTGCTCTGCTACTACGACCTTCTTGTAACGCTTCAACACCTCTGCCGTGTTCTTTGGCAACGGGTTGATATAGCTGAACTGAGCCAAAGCTACCTTATTGCCTGCTTGGTTCAAATCCTTCATAGCTGAATAAAGATGACCGTAAGTACTGCCAAAGCCTACAATCAGCAGGTCAGCATCATCGGCACAACCTTCTACTACTACATCTGGTACTTCAATCTTAGCAATCTTCTCTGCGCGCAGACGAACCATCAAATCGTGGTTCTCAGGATTGGTGGATATAGCACCCGTCTTACTATCCTTCTCCAGACCACCCACGATATGGGTATAGCCTTCCTGACCTGGAGTTGCCCAATAACGGACACCCGTTTCAGGATTACGGAAGTAAGGTGCATAGTTATCTTTCATCTCTGGAGTAACGTATGGAGGATTGATAGCTGGATAGTCAGCCAACTTAGGCAACTTCCATGCTGAAGAACCATTGGCAATGAAGCCATCAGTTAAAAGGATAACAGGAGTCATGTGCTCCAATGCTATCTTGCAAGCCATATAGGCCTTATCGAAGCAGTCGGTTGGAGAGGTAGCTGCAATCACTGGCAATGGGCTCTCACCACTTCTGCCGAACAATGCCAACAGCAGGTCGGCTTGTTCAGACTTGGTAGGCAGACCAGTAGAAGGACCACCACGCTGTACATCCACCAATACTAATGGCAACTCTGTGATAACAGCCAAGTTCATAGCCTCAGACTTCAAGCAAACACCAGGACCAGAGGTAGAGGTAACTGCCAAAGCACCAGCAAATGCAGCACCTACAGCTGATGCACATCCTGAGATTTCATCTTCACACTGCATAGTGATAACACCCATTGACTTGTGCTTAGCCAACTCATGAAGGATATCAGTAGCAGGAGTGATAGGATAAGAGCCGAGGAACAGTTTTTTGCCCACTTTCTCGGCTGCAGCCATCAGACCGTATGCGGTAGCCTTGTTGCCAGTAATGTCCATATATTTGCCAGGAACAGTTACCTTGCTCTCGATGCGATAGGTATGAGCTACAGAAGAATGGGTGTTATGACCATAATCATAGCCTGCATGTATTACCTTAATATTAGCTTCTGCAATGGCTGGTTTCTTAGCAAACTTCTCACGGATGTAATTTTCTGCTAACTTGAGATCACGGTTGAACAACCAGCAAACCAAGCCAACAGCAAACATATTACGGCACTTCATCATCGACTTCACATCCATACCGCTGTCAGCCAAGCATTCCTGTACCAACTTAGAGATAGGAGCTGCAATTACATCCTGCTTGATACCCATCTCCTCAATAGGATTATCTGTCTTGAATTCAGCCTTCTGTAAATCAGCAGCCTTGAAAGCATCGGTATCAATGATGATGCAGGCTGTAGGTTTAGCAAATTTGTACTGTGTCTTGAGTGCAGCAGCATTCATCGCCACCAACACGTCACATAAGTCACCCGGAGTATAGACTTTGTCAGCACCCACATGCACCTGGAAACCTGAAACACCAGTGAGTGAACCTTGCGGAGCACGGATGTCGGCAGGATAATCGGGGAATGTGCTGATGTCATTACCAACAGTAGCTGATACTGTCGAGAAGATATTGCCGGCGAGCTGCATACCGTCGCCTGAGTCTCCTGAGAAACGAACAACTACTTGTTCGAGTTCTTTGACTTCAATCTCATTAGCCATAAAAAACGTTTTTATAAATAAAGAATCGTAGTCCCGCCGAGAATCGAACTCGGATCTAAGGTTTAGGAAACCTCCATTCTATCCATTGAACTACAGGACCATCAAATAAAGTGGGGCCAAAGTAAGCCCCACCTTATTATATTATAGCAGGCATTATGCCTTTACTTCTTCTTCCTTCTCTTTCCTCTTATCAGTCATCTTAATAATCTGATAAGCGATAGGAGATGCGATGAAGAGTGAAGACATCGTACCGAAGATAACACCCAGGATCATAGCGAATGCGAAGCTGCGAATAGACTCACCACCAAGGATGAAGATACACAGCAACACAATCAGCGTACTGATAGAAGTATTGATGGTACGTGCCAATGTTGAGTTCAGAGAGTCGTTGAACACCTGCATCATGCCACGTTTGCGATACAGCTGAGTGTATTCACGCACACGGTCGAAGATAACCACCTTATCGTTGATAGAGTAACCGATAGCGGTCAACACAGCTCCGATAAATGTCTGATCTATCTCCAATGAGAATGGCAGGATACCCCAGAACATTGAGTAAGCACCCAAGATAATAGAAGTATCAAGAATCAAAGCACCCGTTGCACCAATAGAGTAAGCAATATTGTAGAAACGAATCAGGATATAGATTCCGATGGCAATCAGTGCCAGGATGACTGACCAAATAGCTGAATAAGTTATATCCTCAGCAATACTTGGTCCCACCTTCTGTGAACTGATAATACTACCACCAGTGTAATTATCACGGTCAATGAAGGTATCGAGTGAGATGTTCTGTGTCAGCAAAGGCTTCACTGCCTCATACAGACGACTTTCAATCTCTGAATCTACATTCTGACCATCCTCATTAATGCGGTAGTTAGTACTGATACGAACGGTACGACCGTCTGTACCAACAGCAATCACGCTCACATTAGCATCTTCGAAGCTATTAGCTACCAAAGCACGAACCTCTTCTGGCTCTACTGCATTCTCAAACTGTACATTGAAGTTACGACCACCAGTGAAGTCGATGCTTCGGCTCAGACCACGAATAGTCATGAAACCTATGCAAATCAAGAATACCACAAGGCCAATAGATAGCCAACGCTTACGAGGACCCATGAAGTCAAAGTGAACGTTGGTCATCAGGTTCTTGGAGATACTAGTAGTAAATGTCAGGTTCAACAACTTGTCCTTACCCATGAAGTACTCATAAACCAAACGGGTCATAAACACTGCAGTAAAGAAGGAGATACAGATACCGATTATCAATGTGGTAGCGAAACCACGGATAGGACCTGTTCCGAAGTTGAACAAGATGATACCAGTCAACAATGAAGTGATGTTTGAGTCGAAGATAGCACTGAATGCATTCTTGTAACCTGCAGCCAAGGCGTCTTTGGTACCCTTACCTGCACGCAACTCTTCTTTTGTACGCTCATAAATCAACACATTAGCATCCACTGCCATACCCAATGTCAACACCATACCAGCAATACCTGACATAGTCAGTGCAGCTTGGAAAGATGACAGGATACCCAGTGTAAAGAACAGGTTCATGATCAATGCGCAGTTGGCAATCATACCAGGTACGAAGCCATACATAGAGCACATGTAGATCATCAACAGGATCAATGCCACGATGAAGGAAACGATACCTGCATTGATAGAAGCCTGACCCAATGACGGACCAACGATGTCTTCCTGAACAATGTGTGCAGGAGCCGGCATCTTACCAGACTTCAGTACGTTAGCTAAGTCCTTTGACTGCTCTGGAGTAAAGTTACCGGTAATTTCTGAATTACCACCAGTAATCTCACTGTTTACGCGAGGAGCTGAATATACATAGTCATCCAAAACGATAGCAATGCTGTGGCCAATGTTCTGTTTGGTCAACTGAGCCCAACGGCGAGAGCCATCAGAGTTCATGCTCATGTTCACAGCTGGCTTGCCGTATTGGTCGTACTTATCGCTGGCATCCACCACAACGTCACCCTCCAAAGGTGCCTTGCCATTGCGCTGGGTTGACTTAATGGCATACAGTTCGTATGTTTGTTTCTTAGGATCCAAATCAGAAGGAGCCACACCCCATTTCAGGCGCAAGTCCTTAGGCAATTCTGCCTGAACCTCTGGCATAGCCAAATAGCGATTAACCTCTGCAGTATCCCTTGCATTCGCGTAAGCCACGATGCTACCCTGACCCGCAAATACCTGAAGGATAGACAGCAATGGATGATCACGTTTGAGCTGAGCCAGATCAGCTGTATTAGCCTCACCACGAATAGCAGCAGCCAAACTGTCAGAAGCACTAATAGGAGCAGCCTCAACAGGAGCCACCTCATCATTGGTTTCTGAGGTAGTTTCTGAGGTAGTAAGAATATTGTGCAGTTTAACGTCAGCCGACTGTAGGTAAGGAGCAATGTCTTGAGCTTCATAAGTCTCCCAGAACTCCAAGTTAGCAGAACCTTGCAACAATTTTCTTACACGAGCGGGTTCCTTGATACCTGGCAACTCAACCATGATACGGCCTAAGCTACCAGTAAGTGTTTGAATGTTTGGCTGTACCACACCGAAGCGGTCGATACGGGTACGCAACACGTTGAAAGAGTTGTCAACAGCTGCCTTCACCTCTTCACGCAACACGCGTTCTACTTCCTGATCGGTTGAACGTTGTGTCACCTTGTCTTTCAACTGCTGGGTAGCAAATATCTGGGCAAGTGGCTGACCAGGAGCCAGATTGTGATACTCCCTAATAAATAATGTAATCACATCATCCTGGCTGTTAACAGCTTCCTTCGCTGCATTGCTCAATGCTTCATTGAACGCAGCATCAGTCTTGTTGTCAGACAGGACTTTAATAACGTCGGGCACTGATACTTCGAGGATGACGTTCATACCACCCTTCAAGTCAAGGCCCAAACTGATACCCATCTCGCGGCAATCCTTCAAAGTCCAGTTACCGAAGTAAACTTTCTCATTTGCAAGAGAATCCAGATAAGCCTGTTCTACAGCTGCATCACCATTAGCAATCTGCTTCGCCTTATTGTCATAGTAACGAACAACGGCAGAGAATGACAGATAGAACAGACAAACCAAAATCAGCAAGACGGAAATGATCTTAATAAATCCTTTGTTCTGCATCTTAGATTTGAGTTAATTTTATGTATTTTTATTGTTTTCAACTTTACAAAGCCGCAAAGTTAGTTGTTTTTTTTCATTTATCCGCAAAAGTGAGCCAAATATTTAATTTTTTTCTACATACGCCCATATTGGATAGTGGTCTGAGGCGTCAATTGAGGAGTCTACAGTGCAGTTTGTGGCTTTTAGTCCTGCACTAACGAGTATATTGTCGATTCTGAACAAAAATTTGTTTTTATGGTAAGAAATGCCTAATCCGCGGCCTGAATCAGTAAAAGCATCGTTCAAGGTACGAGTAAGGGTGTAATGGGTATAGGAAATAGGTATGTCATTGAAATCTCCACACACCATAATATATTTATAAGGATGACGTTTTATATAAGTAGCTATGGAATCTGCTTGAGGTGCCCTGATTGCTGAAGCCTCTGCCAACTTTTTCACCAATACTTTTAAGCCTGCTTTCACCTGTTCTTTTTCGTGCTTCTCTATCATTTCCTCGTACATCTCCTTGTCCTCGGATGTCAACTTGTTGGATTCCAGGTGACAATTGATCAGCAACAAGGTATCAAGGCCCCATTTCAACTTATAGGCCATCGCCCCATTATTACCACTTTCCATAGCTATACGTTCTGTTTTGAGAACAGGCAACTTGGAATACACTGCCATATAAGGCATCGGCTTCTTGCCATCAGCTGTTTTTCCGGCGCGATAAGGATAGGCGGATAGGGTCTTGTCAACATCTTTTTGGGTAACGTAGCGTTTATTGCTACTTACCATATGTTCTTGTAAACATATGATATCAGCATCGCTCGCCTTTAAATAATCAAGCACAGCATTCTTCCCATCAGTTTTAACCATACTGCTAAAGCTCATGGTGTTGTAGGAAAGAACTTTTATACAACCTTCAGACTGCTTTGCCTCAAAAAGGTTGAATGGAAGATAGGTTGAAAGTTGTGAGTAGCACATTGCTAAACCTAAAAAAGGGACCAACGCAACCTTAAACCTCCTAAAAAGCAAAAGTAAAAGCAGCAGCAAAAAGTTTATGATTACCAGCAAAGGGAAAACAAAACCCGCCAATGACAACATAGGATATTTTACGGGCTGAATGATTGATGGACTGAAAGCTGAAAACAATAACAACAATGCAGCCAGTAAAGTAACTGTCCACAATATAAGCGACAGAATTTTACCCAAGCCTTTCATCACTTAGCGTATACTGGCATTAAACAATTCTTTTTTTTCCTCTTCAGTCAAACCCTGATAACCAGACTGCTTAATCTTTTCGCGTATTTCATTGATGCGGGTTTGCTTGTCGGATTGTTGGGTCTTTTGTTTCTCAGCTGCATCCACCCGCTCTGTTTCAGAGTTCATCTTTGCATCAGTATTCCCACTTGATTTCCCACCATAATTGACTTTCATCTTGGGCCTTTGATGCTTAATACAAAAAGCAGATGGACAACAACAAAAATCAATGACATTGTTAATGTAACGGGTCAAGTCTGTACCTTTGCTCAGCATATAGGCAAAGAGCAAACCACCTAAAGCTCCACCCAAATGTGCAATATGTCCCCCCGCATTGTCAGCTGTTATAAAGAGCAAATCCAGTCCGATGACTACTAAAGCAAAATACTTAAGGGGTAAACTGCCTAGGAATATTAGGTTTACACGATAATCGGGTTCCCTATAAGCAACAGCTGCTACAATGGCCAATACAGCTGCCGAAGCTCCCACCATGAAAGAATAATCAGCATAGGGTGTGAAAAACGGGAAAACACTGTAGGCAAGAAGGTAAAGCAAACCGCCACAGATGCCTCCCCAAAGATATAAACCTCTAAGATGACGGGCAGAAAAGAAATATAGAAACAGTTGACCAAACCAATAAAGCCACAGCATATTGAACAGCAGATGCATTACCCCTGCATGCATGAACATATAAGTAATGATGGTCCAGGGCTGACGCAAAAACTGGGTAAGCGAAGCAGGCATTTCCAACCATTGCAACCAGTCTGTGATACTAATATTAAATAACATCAGTACTATCTGTACCAAGGAAAAGGCGAGGAACACTGCTACATTGACAAATATTAACCTAATGTGTACCTCACCCCTTTGGAAGAGATTTCTTAAATCATTGATAATAGTAGCCATTATTCTTGTGCTTGTTACGCCAATAACTTATCAGTATATAGCCAAATATCATACCTCCCAGATGGGCAAAGTGAGCCACGTTATCAGATAAACTTAAGCCCTCTAACAGTTCAATCACTGCATAAAACACTACGAAATACTTTGCCTTGATGGGTACAGGCAAGGGAAAGATAAAAATCTTTTCCTCAGGGAAAGTCATACCGAAGCCCAATAAAATGCCATATACGGCACCTGAGGCACCTACAGTAGTCAACTGGTTGAGATACTCATCCATACTCACCACAGCATAACCAATATTAACCTGTGTATAGTGAGAGAGCTCCACCACATACTGCACATACTGCACAATCTCCTGTACCAAACCGGCACCAATTCCACACACAATATAGAAAAACAGAAATCTTTCGCTACCCCAAACACGTTCCATTATGCGACCAAACATCCATACGGCAAACATGTTGAAGAAAACATGCATGAAACTACCATGCATAAACATGTAAGTAAACAGTTGCCATACTTTAAAGTCGCTCGCCATAAAGAAGTGCAAACCCAAGTAGTCAGACAGGTCAATTCCAAGGCGCATTTGGAGCACCACGGTGGCCAGGTACATCAGCACATTAATGATGAGCAGATTTTTTGTAATTGTCGGTAAGTTATTCATTTAATCACGCTAAAAACACTGCAAAAATAGCAATAAAATCCATGTAAAGCTATAAAAAGAGAATAGAATCTGCTTTTTTTCAATTATCGCTAAAAATTTTTGTTTGTTTATTTGAAAAAATAAAAAATATAACATACATTTGTTGCCATAAAAAGGAATTGAATATCATAAAGACTTTAATTGTAATCTTTTTTTTATTATGAACAAATCAGAACTTGTAAGTGCAATTGCTGCTGAGTCAGGTCTGACCAAGGCTGACTCTAAGAAAGCGCTGGATGCTGCAGTAGCAGCTGTCAGCAAAGCGTTAAAAGGTGGTGACAAAGTTACCTTAGTTGGTTTTGGAACATTCTCTGTAGCTAAGAGAGCTGCTCGTCAGGGCATCAATCCTGCTACCAAGAAGGCCATTACAATTCCAGCAAAGAGCGTTGTTAAATTTAAGGCTGGTTCAGAGCTGGAGCTGTAATATATTCAGCATCAGTTAAAACACTCTAATCAGGAGGCGCCATAAAGGAATGGTGCCTCTTGTTTTACCATTATATTATGCGGGTACTTTTAGTCAACACATCTGAACGAATTGGAGGCGCTGCCATTTCTTGCGGACGACTCATGGAAGCTTTGAAAAAGAATGGTATCAAAGCTAAGATGCTTGTGCGCGACAAGCAGACAGATGAGATTGCAGTTGTACCCCTACCCCATAGTTGGAAACTTCTGTGGAAGTTTTTGTGGGAACGTTTCCGTATATGGATGGCCAATGGTTTCCACAGACAGAATCTCTTCAAAGTGGACATTGCTAATGCTGGTAATGATATCACTCAATTCCCAGAGTTCCAACAAGCCGATATTATCCATCTACATTGGATTAATCAGGGAATGCTTTCATTAAAAGGCATTAAAAAGATCCTAGAGTCAGGCAAGCCTATTGTATGGACCATGCATGACATGTGGCCCTGTACAGGCATCTGCCATCATGCCCGCGATTGTGAAGGTTACTTTGGCAATTGTGGAAATTGCCAGTACCTACTTAAGCCTTCTAAGCACGATCTTTCGTATAGCGTTTACCAAAAAAAGAAAGAATACCTGGCCAACCATCACATCAGCTATGTGGCATGTAGCCAATGGATGGAAAAGCAGGCACGTAAGAGTTCGCTTTTGCAAGGTCAATTTATCGTGAGCATTCCTAACCCCATCAATACAAACATCTTCCGACCAGGGAACAAACAGGAGGCTCGTCTTCGTTGCCTACTTCCACAAGACATGAAACTTATCCTCTTCGGATCTGTTAAGATTACTGACAAGCGTAAAGGGGTACTCTACTTCATCGATTCTTGCAAATTGTTGGCAGAACAACATCCTGAACTCAAAGAACAGATAGGCGTAGTTGTATTGGGGAATCGCTCCGACTTCTTAAACGACCAGCTACCATTCAAGGTTTTCCCACAAGAGTTCTTAATGGATGACCATAGGATTGCAGATATCTACAATAGTGTGGACCTCTATGCAACTCCTTCTTTGGAAGAAAACTTACCTAACACTATTATGGAAGCTATGGCTTGTGGTGTTCCTTGTGTAGGATTCAACGTAGGTGGTATCCCTGAGATGATTGACCATCTGCACAATGGCTACGTAGCAGAATATAAATCAACAGAGGATTTTACAAACGGCATCTACTGGATTCTTAATGCTCACGACTACCATGATTTGTCTGCAGAGGCAACACGAAAAGTGCAAACGCATTATTCAAGCCGTGTCATTGCGCAAAAATATACTCAAGTATATAACAAGCTATTGGGTTCTTATGAATGAGTTGGCTCCTACATTCAGCATCATTACTGTAACTTACAATGCAGCAAATACCATTGAGGCCACTTTGCTTAGTGTTAAGCAACAAACCTATCGTCGTTTGGAGCATCTCATCATTGACGGTGCTTCGAAAGATAACACCTTATATATAATAAATAAGTATAAAGATGACACCATAAAAGTCATCAGCGAACCAGACCTAGGATTATATGACGCCATGAACAAAGGTATCCGTTTGGCCTCTGGCGACTACCTCTGCTTCCTCAATGCGGGCGATACCTTCCACGAAACCAACACGTTAGAGAAAATGGTAAGCACCATTACCACAACGCCAAATGGCAAACTCCCCTCAATACTTTATGGTGAAACTGCTATTGTCAATGCAGAAAGACAGTTTCTCCACATGCGACGTCATAAAGCTCCAGAATACTTGACTTGGAAAAGTTTCCAACAAGGCATGCTGGTTTGTCATCAGGCTTTTTTTGTGAGGCGGACATTGGCAGAGCAATACGATTTGCAATACAAGTATTCATCCGACTTCGACTGGTGCATCCGTATGATGAAAAAGGCGGATGTCATCAGCAACACCCACCTAATCCTAATTGATTACCTTGACGAGGGGATAACCACACGCCACCACAAAGCCTCACTCTTAGAGCGTTTACAGATCATGGCCAAACATTACGGTTGGTGCAAGGCACTCATCATGCATGCTTGGTTCGCCATCAGGCTTTTAAGATAGCCTTTAATTCCTTCATTCCCTCTGAAGCACCTTTGCGTATCACATGTATGTTGCGAAATGAGTGCGTCTCCACAGGTTTCGGGTCAATCAAGTATATTTCAGCACTTTCTGGTGCATAATGCAACAAACCAGCAGCAGGATAGACATTCAGACTGGTACCGATGATAACCAGAATATCAGCCTTCTGCACATAATTAATAGCTGTTTCTATTTCTGGCACTGCCTCACCAAACCACACAATGAAAGGTCGTAATTGTGAACCATCACCAGCCTTGTCGCCTATGTGAATCTCTTCACCAGGCTTCAACTCACGGATATAGCGAGGATCATTGGGTTCACGCTCTGAGCAAGCCTTGGTCAGTTCTCCATGCAGATGAACAACATGTGTACTTCCAGCTCTCTCATGCAGGTTATCCACATTTTGTGTCACCACTGTGACATTGAAATCTTTCTCCAGCCCTGCCACCTCAACATGTCCTTGATTAGGTTTAACGGTATTGAGTTCATTGCGGCGCTGGTTGTAGAAGTCAAGTACCAACTGACGATTACGCCAATAACCTTCGATGGAAGCCACATCCTCCACCTTGTACTGTTCCCATAATCCGCCAGAATCTCTGAATGTGCTGATGCCGCTCTCAGCACTCATGCCAGCACCTGTTAGAAACACTAAATTCTTCATACTTACACTTTTTTAGTCATTCAAAAGTACAAAAAACTATCAAGAAAAGCAATGATAAGATAATTTAAATGCATAAATACCTCAAGTTTAAATAAAAAACAGTAACTTTGCACGCTTTTTAGAATGAAAAATATGGATCAAAAACAAGTTAGTTATGCTTTAGGACTGGGTATAGGCCAGAACCTGCTTGGCATGGGTGCCAAGGATATTGTCATTGATGAGTTTGCTCGTGGCGTGAAGGACGTATTGGAGGGCAAGAAACCCGAAATGGATCATAAGACTGCCCAAATTATTGTCAGCCAATATATTGATGAATTAGACAAGAAGATGACTGTTGCCCGTCAGGAAGCCAACAAGCAATTCCTCGACGAGAACCGTAAACGCGAGGGTGTAGTGGAACTGCCTAGTGGATTGCAGTATTATGTGGTGAACCAAGGAAATGTTGATGGCAAACGCGCCAAAGAGACTGATCGTGTTCAGTGCCACTACGAAGGTCGTCTGCTTGATGGCAACGTATTCGACAGCTCATATCAGCGTGGTGAACCAGCTGTGTTTGGTGTCAATCAGGTGATCGCAGGATGGACAGAAGCCTTACAACTTATGCCCGAAGGGGCCAAGTGGACACTCTTCATCCCGTCTGAAATGGCCTATGGTGCACAAGGGGCTGGTCAAGTTATTCCTCCTCATAGCGCCTTGATATTTGATGTGGAATTATTGAAAATATTATAAAACAATTAAATAATAAAGCAAAATGAAAAAATTATCAATCATCGTGGTGATGGCAATCACAGCATTCATGTCATCATGCACAGCACAGGGACAATATGGAAACATCAAGTCCGACATCGACACATTATCATACGCTATCGGCGTTTCACGTGTAGAAGGTTTATCAGATTATCTGCTTAGTCAAGGTGTTGACAGTACTTTGATGGTAGATTTCCTCAAGGGCTTCAATGAAGGTATGGACAACGTTGATGACAACAAGTTTACTGCTCGTCGCGTTGGTATGCAGGTAGCTCAGATGGTAGCAGGCTGGATTCCTGGCCTTAACGAGAATATATTTGGTTCAGATTCAACCTTAACTATCAACCGTGATATCATGGTAAAGGGTTTCCTCGATGCTGTTGCTAAGAAAACCGAATTGATGGATTTGGTTAAGGCTCAGGCTTACTCAAATGAGAAGATGAAGGAAATCAAGAATCGCGTACTGGAAACCAATTTTGGTGAAAACCGCATCGCTGGTGAGCAGTTCCTGGCAGAGAACAAGACCAAGGAAGGTGTGGTAACCACTGAAAGTGGTCTGCAATATAAGGTCATCACAATGGGAAAAGGCGAAAAGCCAACTGCAAACTCTCAAGTAAAGGTAAACTATCGTGGTACACTGATTGACGGCACTGAGTTCGACAGCTCATATGCTCGCAACGAACCAGCTACCTTCCGTGCGAACCAAGTTATTCCTGGTTGGACAGAAGCTTTGCAACTCATGCCTGTAGGTTCAAAGTGGATGCTCTACATCCCTCAGGAGCTTGCTTACGGAAATCGTGAAGCTGGTGATGTAATCAAACCTTTCTCAACCCTCATCTTCGAGGTAGAGTTATTGGAAATTGTGAAATAAATAGTTTTATACCCCTAAAAAGGCCACTCTTGCTTGTCAAGGGTGGCTTTTTTTTGCATTTTTCGCATTTTTTTTGTCAAAATGATTGTTGAGAATAAAAAAAGTCCTATATTTGCTCACAATAGGTAACAACATTCTAACTTTTTTATATAGAAATTATGGAAAAGATTGACAAGCTTGACAAGAAGATATTGACTATCATCTCTAAGAATGCCCGCATCCCTTTCAAAGATGTAGCTGCTCAGTGTGGTGTTTCTCGTGCAGCTATTCACCAGCGTGTACAACATATGGTAGATTTAGGCATCATCATCGGTTCTGGATATGAGGTTAATCCCAAGTCATTAGGCTTCATGACCTGCACATATGTGGGCATCACTTTGGAGAAAGGTTCTATGTACAAGGCCGTAGTTACAGAGCTAAACAAGATTCCAGAGGTGGTGGAATGTCATTTCACTACAGGCCCTTATACAATGCTTGCTAAACTGTATGCACGTGACAACGAGCACTTGATGGACCTGCTCAACAACAAGTTACAAGAAATACCTGGCGTAAATGCCACAGAAACACTTATTTCGTTGGATCAAAGTATCAAGAAAGAAGTACCCATCGAGATTTAACGAAACCCTGATATAACTTTTATGCAGTTTCTCACAGACTACCACCTGATAGGTTTGGTCATTGGCATCTGCACCTTCCTGATTATCGGGATGTTTCATCCTATTGTCATTAAGTCTGAATACTATTGGGGTACTCGTTGCTGGTGGTTGTATCTAATAGCTGGCATTTTGGGTGTTATTGGTGCCGTATGGGTTGACAACCTTCTAATCTCTTCGCTCTTAGGTGTTTTCTCCTTCTCAAGTTTTTGGGGAATCAAGGAATTATTCGAACAAGAGCAACGAGTTCGTAGAGGATGGTTTCCTAAGAATCCCAAGCGTACTTATAAGTTTTGAAGCAAAACACTTGCATATTTCTTGAGAAAAGACTAATTTTGCAGTGCTTTTCCTAAGTAAAGGAAATGTAGGACTTGTAGCTCAGTTGGTTAGAGCAACAGACTCATAATCTGGAGGTCCCAGGTTCAAGCCCTGGCTGGTCCACATTGAAACACAAGGAGTTACGCAAGCCGCGTAACTCCTTTTTTCTTGTCTGCGTAAACAATGCGTAAACATTTTGATTCAGTCTCCCCTTTTCTGTCACGCAGTATCATAGAGTTTCTATAATGCAAAGTGACTTGAAATGTCGTCATTTGTAGCCATAACCTTGTCGAAAAAATGTCAAAATCAACATTTTTATGTCTATAGATGTTTATTTTTGGCAAATATCTCATTGTTTTTGAAGAATTATGAGTATCTTTGTAGCAAAATCAAGAATAAAATCAATGGAAAGAAAACGTTTAAACCGCCTAAAGGTGGTTTTAGCAGAGAAGAACATGACAAATAAGCGTTTGGCAGAGTTGGTGGGTAAAGACCCAGCAATGGTATCAAAGTGGGTTACCAATGTAGCTCAGCCAAATGTGGAAATGCTCATCCTTATCTCAAAATCCTTAGAAGTGAGTGTAGACGATTTGTTGTGGACAGAATAAACAGAATAAGAAGAAAAACAAATGAGATATTTAGGAAGTAAAGAAACATTGACAGATTCTATTAGGGCACTCCTTAGGAATCACAATCTGCTTCAAGGAAATCTGGTTTTCTTTGATGCCTTTTGTGGTATGGGGTCTGTAGCGGATAGCATGAAGTCGATATATAGCCATATTATAATTAATGACTCATTGAAATGCTCTACGATTTTCACAAGAGGAAGATTATATGCTAACAGATGTACGTTTGAAAGACTTGGTTTCGACCCTTTCGCTTTCTTCAATGATAATAATAATACGTTTCATGGATTCATTTACCAGAACTATTCTTTAGGAGGTTCTGAGCGTATGTACTTTTCAGAAGAAAATGCCGCTCGTATAGACTATTTCAGAATGCAAATTGAGAACTGGAAAGAGCAAGCCCAAATTACAGAAGAAGAATATGTATATCTTTTGGCATGTTTGTTGGAATCGGTTTCTGATGTTTCTAATACGGCTGGAGTCTACGGCGCATTTCTTAAACATTGGGATAAACGTGCTTTAAAGCCTATTGTTTTCAGTAAGATTGATTCCAATGAAGGACAATGTGATATTGTTGAGAGCCAGAATGACAAAATTGAGAATATAATTTCAGATATAGAATGTGATATTTTGTATCTTGACCCTCCATATACTCAAAATCAATATGGGACTCAGTATCATCTTTTGGAAACTTTGATAATAAACGACAACCCTCCAATTAGTAGAGTAACGGGATCTCGTCCAACAACACCGATGCGATCAAATTGGTCGAAGATGTATCATGCCCACATCCTTTTCGAGAAGGTCGTGGCAGAAACAAGAGCATCACATATTGTCTTAAGTTATAACAACGACGGCTTTATGTCAAAGGATTACATTGAGAAGACCCTTAAACGTTTAGGTATTGAAGAAACGTATGATTGTGTTACCATAGACTACAAGAAATATAATAATACGAAATGTCAGGGTGCTGAAGGCCATCAGGAATACTTATTCTACATTCAGAAGAAACCTGCTAATGAGGTAATTGTTCAATCTCCCCTTAACTACACAGGCAGCAAGACAAAGATGGTTCCTATCATCAAGGAGTATTTGCCACAAGAGCCGTTACACACATTTATAGATGCGTTTGGGGGCGGATTTAATGTCGGTATCAATATTCCGGCTGAACGTATTATATACAACGACATAAATCCTTTTGTTGAGGGACTAATAAAGTCGTTCCGTTTAGATACGTATGAGTACCTGACTTATGTGTCTAAGCTAATTCAAAAATATGGATTAGCTCCAAACAACACAGAAGGTTATGTGGCATTAAGGAATAAATATAATAGTACGCCGATACCTAAGAGAGACCCACGTATGCTGTATACTCTTATATTATATGGGTTCCAACAGCAAATACGTTTCAATACTAATCATGGTTTCAATAACCCAATTGGTTCACGTTGGTTCAATGAATGCCTGCTCTCGAAGTTTATCACATTTGCAAGGTGCTCCAAATCAAAAAATGTTGAATACCTAAATGTTTCTTTTGAAAGATTGATTGACCAGATAACTCCAGACACTTGTGTATATGCAGACCCACCGTATCGTTCAACTTTAGGCGTATACAATGATGGGAAACGAGGTTTTGAAGGTTGGACAATAGAACATGAGCAGCGTCTATGTTTGTTCCTGGATCAGATTCATCAACGTGAAGCTAAATTCATGTTGTCATACGTTTTGCAAGTTGAGGACTTTTACAATGCAGATGTCGCAAATTGGGCTGAAAGGAACGGTTATCACATCATAGACATCGAGGCTCCTCAAGGAAGATATAACAATCGTCGTGAAGTTCTAATTATAAATTATTGATATGGTAGCAACAATAACATATAGGCCAGATGCTCAGAAGACGCCTGGTTTGTTCGACAGAATATTGACAAGAGAAGTGTTGACGAATATTTGCCTGCTAGTTACAGGCCAAAACCAGTATCGTGTTGTCAAAGACCGCTCAACATATAATCGGGGAAGGCTATTGTTTGTTGAGTATGACGGTGTCGTAAACTATGTTTCTTTATCAGAAACGAGTATTGAAGGACGCAATTCAAGCTTACAAAGCGTTCCTACTGCTATCAATTTGTTCTATGCAGACCAGCGTCTTAACAAACGACTGTGCTACTATTTTATTCCCCATATTGGCAACGCTTTTACTGACTATCATCTATTCGTATATCGCTTGTTAATGACTGCTGGTGTTGATTTCCTAAATATAGGTCAATATTATCATGGGGAAGTCTTTCCATACAGAAATGTCGATGATTTAATTATTGACAGAAGGGATAATCAAACCTCAAATTCTTCCAATAATTCATCATACGTATCGAAGAGTAGTGAGAAGATTCAGATATATGCTAAAACTTTTGGAGCCAGCAAATACGAATCGACACTTCTTGCTGTCGCCATATCGCATATAGCAGACAGGCCCATAGACCTGTTCAATATTTGTGAGCAAGATTTAACGAGATTACCACAGGCATCTTTAAACACAATAGAGGCATTAGGTAATATTTCGATGCACTATACTTCACTCTATCTGGATAGGCGTGAGTATTTAGAGCAGTCCGACAGAACTGTATTACGCTCTGCATCATATCTTTATAACCTGTTTAGCAGACTTGGTACAAAAAGGTGCGCTCTGTGTGGTTGTGAAATTCAGGAAATCATCCAAGGAGCACATATTTGGGGAGTATCACAGATTGCCAAGTCAACTGAATTTGATGATGAGGCAAAATTTGGTCATGCTGTAAGTGGACATAATGGTCTGTGGCTATGCTCAAATCATCACAAGCTATTCGATTCCAATATTATTTTATTCGATAACGAGGGTCATGTAAGGATAAAAGACGACTTGGTAACAGACGATGTCGCATTTATCAGAAGTACAACGTTTAGGACATCTCTTGATGCACGTTTTTTAAGTGATGAATTTAAAGGTTATTTGGCAAGGAGAAATGAGACTCTTGATTTGGCACATACTTTAAGATTGGCTATATAAGAATGGTATCATCATATTATCAGACAGAGAATAACGACTTCACACTTTACCAAGGTGATACGTTTGAACTGCTCCATCAAATAGATGGATCTTTCGATATGATATTTGCAGACCCTCCATATTTCCTTTCAACGGGAAATGGAAAAGTAAATGTGAATGGGCAATATATTAAATTCGACAAAGGTCAGTGGGATCGCGTTCGCTCAAGAGACGAAAAGGATGCTTTCAATAGAAAATGGCTTGAGCCTTGTACCAAATTACTCAAACAAAATGGAACAATTTGGATCTGTGGAACGTATCACAATATTTTCTCTGTAGAGAAATGTCTTGATGAACTAGGCTTCAAAATCATCAATATTGTAGTATGGCAGAAACCTGATCCTCCTGTGACTTTATCAGATAAGCGATTTAATTTCTGTGCTGAGTTTTTAATATGGGCTACACGTAGAAGTTGTAAGAACTATACGTTTAATATGGACGCGCTAATGAAAATAAATGGTGGTGTTCAGATGCAAGATGTTTGGAAACTTTCAGCAGCAAGCACATGGGAGAAGCAAAATGGCAAACATCCAACACAAAAGCCACTTCGGCTTTTATACAGAGCCATTTTGGCTTCAACAAATATAGGAGATAGAATTCTTGATCCTTTCGCAGGTAGTTCGACAACAGGTATTGCTGCAAACCTAATGGGGCGGCAGTTTGTCGGAATTGACGAGAATATGGATTACCTTAATCTAAGCATAAAAAGAAAAGAGCAGATAAATAATCCCATTCATTTCAACGAGGTGAAACAGAGAATGGAAGAGGATCCTGAACAGGTTATGGTTCTTGTCAATCATGCTCGCCCTGAATTAAAATCAAAGATGATGGAAACAGGTATCTGCTATGTGAGGATTGGAGATTCGAAAGGTTCTGTATTGGTTACTTATGGTTTTGAAAGAATGCAATATGTTTTACTCCACACAAATGGAGAAGATTCTCACTTATTCAGATTGAGGTCGAAAGGGACATTTAAAATCTGGTCAAAAGAAACGCTAGAAGGATATGGATTCCACCCTGAACATTCTCCCTATTATGCAGTTTTCCATTTTGATAATTCTCACGAGATAAGTTTTCCCAAGACCCCCAAATTGAAAAACAAAATCAATACATATCGTGCAAGAATACGTCCATTGGAGGACTTTTTCGACGAATAAGATGCTTTAAGCAGAGTCGTTGCCACCAATGCTTGGCGTGTTGACAACCTTAACAATATAAAATATTTTTTTCATAGAATAGAAGTTATGAACGAGAAGTTATACTCAACCGCCCTTTCAAACTATAAGAAATGGGCAGACAGTAATAAGACGGAAGTGGAATTGGATTTCAACGAACGCCATGCCATGTGTAAAGATATGCAATCGTACACAAAAGAACGATTGCAGAACCTGTCTGAAGAAGATTTTTTTAATCTTATAGCACCTCTGTGGGCTATGCGTATGTGGGGTAATAAGAAATATTACCTCGATAACGTCATTGAAAGCAATGGAATGGTTTTAATCCGAGAGCAACTGGTTAATCTGTTTTACGGAAAAGCATCCATCGAATGCCGATGGGATGAGTTTCGTGAGAAGATAAAGGGACTTGGTCCTGCAATCATTAGTGAATTATTGAATAAGTTCAACCCCAATGAGTATATTCTTTGGAACAAGAAATCACTCACAGGCTTTATTGCTCTGGGTATTCCTAAAGTTCCTAAATATAACTCTTCTCTTGATGGCAAGAAATATGCATATCTTTCTAAGATAGGACGCGAACTTGTGGATTCTGCAAAGAAGCAAGGTGTCAGCGAAATCGAAGACCTTCTCGCCTTAGACTACTTTATTTGGAAAGACCTACAGATTGAACCAACTGAGATTGGAGCACCTGTTGAAGAGAAACCAGAAAAAGAAACAGAAAAACAGAAGACGTTTGTTCATAATGACGTAAGAGACAGAATCAGGGATATTGGATCTTTCCTTGGTTTTAAGGCAGAAGTAGAGAAAAAGGTTGCTGATGGTGCAGTCGTGGATACCATCTGGGAAGTGTCAGTAGGTAACATGGGAAGGATTACATATGTATTTGAGGTTCAAACTAGCGGCAGTATAGACAGCCTGTTGCTTAATCTGATGAAGGCGAAGAACAACCCATCCGTACAAGGTATTGTAGCTGTTTCTGACGCCAAGCAACTGGAGAAGATTAAGAAGGAAGCATCTTCATTGAAGGCGATACGTGACGAACTCAAATATTGGGACTATAACGATGTGCTAAAGGTATTTGATTCGCTATCTAATGCCTTTGAGTCTATTAACTCATTGGGTCTCGTTCCGTCAGGACTTTTCTAACACAAACGTAAGATGTATGACAATAGAAAGCATCACGGACATACAATTTTTGATTGACAATTCTGTGGAGGAATCTACCGAGTTGGAATACAAACGTTCTTTTGCTAAGGCGAATCCAAAGTGGAAGGAAGAATTGGCAAAGGATATTAGTGCTATGGCAAATGCTAATGGAGGTATCTTCATCTATGGCCTTGCTGAGAAAAATGTTTCTAATGGTCTTTCCGTACCAGGGTTAATTTTGCCTATCCCATCGACAGAAATGACAAAGGATCAGTTATCACAACTCCTTTCGTCAAACATAACTCCAAAGATAAACAATATCGAAATTTCTGTCTTGCCTCAAGAAGGTGGCAATGTTTTTGTCTTGCATGTGCCAAAAGGAATAACAGCCCACCAAAACAAAATAAATCATTTATACTACATCAGAAGGAATGCAACTGTTGAAGTTATGGAGGACTATGAGATTCGGGATGTTATGAACAGACAAAGCAATTCTCCTTTAGAAATAGAAGGTTGCGGGTTATACAAAACTAAAAATGACCCTTACAGCAAAAAAGTGGAATATACATTTATGGCTAAAATTCAGAATGTTGGTCATTCTGTATGTGAGGTGTATAAATTGAATGTTTATTTCAACAAAATATCTCTTCACTGTGACATATCATTTCCTTCAAAGGAAAATTTCTCATATACAGCTCTGGATGCTGAAAGATTGAAAATATCATGCAAATATCAAGAACCTATCTTTGGGGGAGAGACTTTGGAAATGGGTCATTTCGTTCTTCATATTGATAAAGACTATGAAGAAGAGTATCTCGATGGTCTTATCATTGATATGATTTTATTCTACCCAGGTGGTTCCTGTGATGTAGCATTTATTCCTTCTGAGCAACGATATGTTGAAGGAAGAGATAAAATAGACGCATTATTAGGACGAAACAAAAGAATAGACTATCCTATGCTTGAAGTAGATTCCTTAAAACATATTGAGAGGAATTAACTTGTTACAAATTAATAATATTCAAAACATGAGTAATCCAAGCGACAATATACGAACAATAAGGCGTGACTTATCCCCTTATCTCTTTAATTTCTTAAGAGATGACGATGCTCCAACTATTCTACACGAAATACTTACAAGTGGTATTCTGTTATCTAAAGAACATGAGTATATATGCTTCACGGATGCTCCGATCACTTGTTATTTGTCTAACTTGGAATATTTTAATAGCTGGAAAGAAAGAGGTTACAAAGCAATGTTTTCCCAGTATGGTATTGGGATTGCAAGGGATTGGCTTGTCGAGAATGTAGGTGCAAGACCTGTTATATATGGTAAAGCTGATGAAATTAATTTTTTGGATGAATCTATTCGATGGAGATTTCAAGAACTTGATATTCAGAAAGGAGATTTTTCATGGTTGAGAGAATGGCGTATTCCAATGAAAGAACTGAATTTATATGAAATTCCTCGCGAACATATTATATTTATTGCGCCAAAGGAGGAAGAGTTAAGGGAATATGCTGTCGATTGGGATTTCGATGTTGATTTTGATTATGATCATGGAGAAACTCATCCATACTTAATCGAAACTCCAAAAGAAACTCGATTTTGGAAGGGGTTTTCAATAGATCAAATAAAAGAAATAGAGAATGATTTTGTGTTGAGTGCTTGTACAAAAACCCAAATCATAGGTGAAAAATTATTGTAATTATTTTCAAAATTGGTAACTGGATAAGTAGACCCACTTTGGGGCAGTTATGCTAAAGGTCAGTGGATTTCATGTTCCCCAAATCTCACAAACCATTTTGTGAACATGAGAAGTCTAAAACCAGTTAAGCCATTTCACAACCTGCATGATAATGGCGGCAGCGAATATGATGAATTACTGCGTGAAGAAAAGCTCTAACGTCACAACAGGCTTGCCTTAAAGTGGCAGACTCCAATCAAGCAAAGCGGTGATGGGGTATTAGGCTGCCCCTCCCTATCGTTGAGTGGACAGAGGCAAGCCTCTGCTATGCATCAGTCTATACCCAAAGTTTCCAGAGTTTACCATATTGAGGTTATACTCTTAAAGTGCTTTCGATACATTACGCCCCTAATAGCTCGCTATTCTATCTGGTCATTTTCCCAAGCATCAATGGGAGGCTGGGGTATTAGGCTACCCCTCCCTACAATTGAGTGGACAGAGGCAAGCCTTTTCTACGCGTCAGTTTGTCTTGTTGTTTGCCATATTGGTGACAGACTTTCGGAGAGCTTTCAAAGTCATTATAACCGGCACTGCTTGCTGTTTTATCTGGTCTGTCTCCCAAGCGTCGATAGATGGTTGGGGAATTAGGCTGCCCCTAACTTTGAAAAAGTGGCATCGGCAAGCCGATTAGACTGACTGGATAAAATTCTTAGATGTCATCATCGTCTATTCATGTCTGACCATGTGGGCGGCACTTCTGTGCCAGATACCGTGACCTCTGCTTGCAGATTTATGTGGTCAACTCTGCGTTCGATGACAATCGAAACGGGTAGTGAGCTTCCCGATACTGGAAATACATGGCACATGGGCAAGCCCAGTGCCACAAAGACTTGCAAAACAGCTAACCAGGTGCTGCAAAACTGTCTGTACGATAGGTAGTGTTGTTGAATACAATTTTCTTGACCATCTCATTGAGCCTGTCGGCAATTCGGTCACCATAATGCTCTCGGATTTGTTGCGGTGTGAGATTGGTGGTAATGATTGTGAAGAACTGCTCTTCGTATCGCTTTGTCAGCAGGTCAATGACAGGCGTATAAACATTGCCATAGTCCATTACCTCAGACGGCTCTGTGCCAAGGTCATCAATGCCGAGCATATTAACACTGATGAGTTTACGGTATGCCTCATAATTGTTCTTGCACAGGTACGCAATGTACTTTGCATCCACTATCTGGATTCCGTAGGTGCCGTCGTTGTCTGGCTTAGGTATGTGCAGAGAGTTCAGCAACAACTGGAATGCTTTAAGCATGGTGCTCTTGCCATTGCCACATCCACCACATAGCATAATGCCGAAATGGGATGATGGCGAGGTCAGCCAATGAGCCATCTCATGAAGTTGCGTCTCCAAGTATTCGTTGGTGCAGAAGCTGCGGTGGCGATACGCCACCTCAGCCATAATTGCAGCTAACAGACAGGCATAAGCCTCTTCCTTTGACATGGGCAACTTAAAACGTGCCTTCATAGGACGACGCAGTAGCAGGGATTTCTTTAATCCCTCTACGTCGATTTTGAGTGTTGATTCCATTTTTTGTTTCCCTTTCTTTGTTTGAAAAATTTGTTGAATCACTTTTAATTAAATTGTCTTTCTCTTTATCTTTTAAAAGAGTAAAGTCTGCCGTCAATCCATCCGTCAACTCTACCGTCAAGTTATCCGTCCATTCAAGGAGTGAATATTTGGACGGTACATGACGTGATCTGCCATCGGTAAAAGAGATAAGTCCACGTCCGGCAAGATTCTTCCGAGCGTTGCAGAGGGTCTGCTTTGACATGTGCAGAACTTCGCAGATTCGTACTGTAGAACATGGCACTGGCATATCCCAGCGATGCAGGTTGCACTCATTCACAATGAATGCATATAGTGCAACCTCGCTCGCGGACATGTATTCCATGGATGCAACACGCCAGAATTGGTTCATGTAATCAATGTACGTCATAACTATTTCGTTGTTTTTCGCCTTTGACCTTGATCGTTCCAGCTTTCTTTGCCAATTCAAGGGCAAGATTACCGTCTATCACAATCTGACGGTCAATTTGGGTTATAGCATCATCTATCACACCACTTTTCTTGATACGATTGGCCGTTGGGACACTGCAACCGAATATCTGAGCGATGCCTTCAATGCCATAGTAGATTCGTCTTTGACTAAGACTAGCTATCTCTGTTGCCAAAGCTGCCATTCGGCTGTCAATGAGGAAACTCAGTTCCTCTCCTGTCATCATTGCCACAGGTTTTAGTTTCAAATCGTCAATATTCATAATTAATGTCATTTTTTTAATTGATACTACGAGGCCTGCAGAACCTCAATGATTCTCTTTGGAATCGATTCCGAGAGCAAAGGTAATGACATTTCAATGGGGCATTGGTCGGTTTATTTATACCTTAATATAACCAACCATTTACACGATGACAATCAATGTTTATTAACAGCAAATCAACAAAATAGGCGGATAACCGATTATTTTTTCCGATTATCCGCCTATCATATTGCTGACAAAAGAAGAGATACTTATACAACTGCCGCAAATATATCCGTCCAAAGATATATGATTTGCTTAGCTTTAGCCCAGCTGCCCTTCTGCGGCCCACTAAATCTATAGTCCTTCAGTTCACCATAGCGTTTCTGGGGACAGTCAATACCAATCTTTCGCCCGGTAAACTGTTCAATGGCACGATGGAAAGTAGTATAACTGACGCTCTCCTTAATGGCATGAGCTCGTATTAACGCAATTAATAGGTACGCCAAACAGATTGGCCCAGGATTCTCTTCAGTAAAAAGGAGAATCTTTTCTTTCAATGCAGACTTGTTTCCCATCAACAAGCTATCAATACATTTCACCTCAACCTTTCTTCCCCGGTTGCCTTCTGACCTACTAAGTTCATAGCTGATATCCTTCCAGATTTCAGGGGCACATAAGTTTGCAACCTTTTCCCACGATTCCTTAGTCTCCACACCAAGGTCTATGCTACTTGGAACCATAAAGCCGACAGCTCCATGGAGCATGGTCAAATCTTCTTGGTCAAGGATTTCCTCATCCATGATGCTATTCAGCGTCTCAATCATCTTAGTAGAGCCGCCATCAAACATCATGTAGTAGTACATACATCGAATGATGTCATTCTCTTCATCCATAGCTTTCGCCTTTAAGTTGCTCACAAAAGAGGGGACAAATGACATACATGTGTTCAGGTAATCAGCGGCCTCTTCTACCAAAGAAAGACAGTCTTCCTTGGTTGCCTTACCATCTTTTTTGCTTGTCTCAGCAATATAGGACCTGGCATATTGAGGAAGGTTTTGCCAAATTCCATCGGCAGATCCGTAGCCTGGCAATGATGCCACCTTCTTGCCAGTTGGCTTATCAGACAAGCAATCATAGGCAAGACCGAACATCGCGTCCAATGCAGACAGACTTCCCGAACTGATGTTGTCCATCTTGTTCTTAAATTCCAAATAAATATCTTCATGCTCTGCTTTCCAAGAACAGATGCTTAGTGATGCCCTTTCTCGCAATTCGGGGAAATCGCTCACATTGCTTATTTCATCAAATATGCTCTTCATACATTATATATTATATATAGGTATTACATAGCTTTTGCGAGAATTTGTGTGAGTTCTTCGTTTGATAACTTTGAGAGCTTCGACATCAGCTCATCCCGCTCGGCAGATTTCGCGTCGAGAACAAGCAGTTTGGAGTTGTACTCCATCTGCATTTCAATTGGGTACGTGTCCAGATAGACATTGGTCATGTCGTTTGAATTGCCGGAGTGTCCCATGCTTTCATCAATGTATGTTTTTTCCACTCCTGCATTACGAAGGTTTGTGGCAAACGAATGGCGACACCAGGTTC
Source organism: uncultured Bacteroidales bacterium (assembly GCA_902779085.1). Classification (GTDB taxonomy): domain Bacteria; phylum Bacteroidota; class Bacteroidia; order Bacteroidales; family Bacteroidaceae; genus Bacteroides. The sequence continues at coordinate 74,744 of CACYZY010000002.1, forward strand.
CTGACGGTTTTATTGCCTTGTCCCATCCAAGAACGTCGTGGCATATTTTGGTCACACGGTCCTTGATGTTAGAGTTTTCCTGTGCCGTCAGTTTCCGTCTCTCCTTTTCGCATGTCTCCCCGTTGAATATCTGAGGGAACACGTAACTTCCAAGAGCGGGAGGAGCTGCGATGTCATCGAGTATAACTTGCAGCGGCTCAATGATAGGTATAACGACCTCGGAATTATTGGAACTCCTGTCTGCAGTCTTCTTGCGATTGAAGAGAAATGCTCTTCTACCAGTCTGGAAATAATAGTCGTTATATTGCAAACGTGCAGCATCAGCAAGATTAAACCCGTTGCAGAGATACTGGGCCAGGAACAATCCAAGAGAATAATGCGCTTTTTCTGCATAAACCTTCTTCCAAGTCTCAGGATAGTTCTTGTTGATAAACACTTGGTATAGTTCTGTAAACTGTTCTCGTTTCAGATAGACTTTTTTCTTTACCTTGCCTCGTGGAATACTGACAAGGTTCTTCTCTTTCTTGTTAGAGAATGGGTAGGTTACATCCAATAAAAATCCCTGACTGCGACAGAGATTCCAGATGGTGCGGCAGGAGCGAAGGTAAAGACCAACGGTGGCGTCCGATATTTTTCCTTCTATGTTACCATCTTTACCTTTAACGCCATTGGACATACAATCCTTCCATTTCTGTATTTCTGCCACGCTGATATTAAAACCCTTGATGGCACCCTTCCCCAAGAACTTCTGGAAGGATTTTAATGCGCTGATGTAGCTGTCGCTTGTAGAATATCGCTTACCGTTATCGTCGTTCTGAAGATGATAGATGTATTCATGCCAGATACCGATAAACGACTTGTCTTCTTTGGCAACTTCAACATTGGCATTGCCTGTGGTGATAGCTACACGTACCATTTCATAAGTGAAAGGATTACCCTTGTTGAGGTTGACGAGCATTTCCTTGTATTTCGGAACGATTTCCTCGCGCCACATTTTCTGCTCCTTATAGTTTTCCGAAGAACTCTTGGTAGCAGTACAGATGTCAGAGAATCGTTTTTCAGAATAGGAACCTCCGACTTGATGATAGAAGAACTTGCGGTCAACCGTGAATCGGATGGCCAAAGGGTACTCACTCACATTCTTACGATTGGTGCGAGTGTCAAGAACTAAAGAAGCGTTGCAATTACGCTCCTTAATGACGGGTAGAGATTTCGTAAGTTTCATGACTACTGAAATGATTTAAAATTGATGAACATGTTGAATTTCTCACATGCAGTCATTTCAGTACATGGGTATATATACAAGAAACAACTGCGTTTGACCATTGCCGAAGCAATAATCAAATGCAGCTGTGCAATCTCGGCTTCTTCTGTCGCTGTATGATAACCGGGCTTATGCTAATCGGTCTCAATCCCTAAAGAGCCTCTTACATCGGAATGGATTTTTACCAGTTCACGTTCTGGCGAACGGACTCACTTTCCTGTCAAAACAAGAAGAGCAACATTTCGTTCATGGCCCGCTCTAAATGCTAATGCGATACAAAGGTACAATATTTTCCCCAATGGAACGTAATAGTCTAGCAGAAAATAGAGTATCTTTGAGAATCTTTAACTTTCATACTTAGATTGAGTATGAAAATAGTATTTACAATTGATCAGCAGGTTATATTTTTTTATTTGGAACATCTATTTATCTGAAGATTTTGGCTTATTATTCTTTTGATGTTTTTTATGCATTTCTAATGCATTATGCAAGAGTTTGTCGAAATCCGTTGATGGGATCTCATCATATTGATACTCTTCCTCGTATATTTCTTGGTACAATTTCTTAAACTCTTCTGTATCTCTTATTGACGTAAACAAAGGCCATTCTTTATATGCATCGCGCATTTTTACATTTTTCCCAATTTCTTTCATTGACTGCAAAGCAGAAGCAGTGTCATCTTTCAAAATAGACACAGCCATCCTGTATATTTCTTCTGCAGCCGAACAATCTAGTCTTGTAACGATATCAGATGCTTTCTTCTTATCTCCCTGCAAATGGTACACAAGAGCTTTGTTGATAGTAAACACTAATTTATAAGCATATGGGCAATCTTTCTTAAATGGAGTTGTTAACATGAAATCTAGAAGTTTCAACGCCAAAGGATATTTTTTTTCGCGAATCAAATTAAAACACACAGGATCAATAAATGCATACATTTCTTCATATTCTTCTGGCTTTAATTTATGCCACATTACAATACCCAATTTAATACCTATTTCAAAGAAAACAGTATAGCATTTATTTGCATAATTGGGAGTACACTTTAATGTACACTCTTCTTTTATTTCGTCAATCCCTTTTACATTAAATCTATTGCATTCTTTTATATATTGCTTCGAAACACGTCCATTAGCATGAACAAAAAGATTACGCCTTTCTGTTATTTCTACAAATTCAGGATATACGGACAACCCTTTTGTCAGGGGTATCTCCAACTTTTTCTCCAGCCATTCAATTTGATCTGTGTGACTATCACGCAGTATTGTCTCTATCTCTTTTTCTATTAAGGAATTTCTGAAATCTTCGATGGTATCAAAACACAAAACTTGTTCAGCAGAAAACTGTTTCTTCGAAATATCCAAAACGCTAGGATTTAAAGTATAATATAATCTCACTAATTCCGAAAAGAAATAATCATAAAGACTTACAATTGCTACAACAATATTAGAAACTGCAAGATTCAAGGAATCTAAGCTACAAGACTGCTCTTTTAACAACTTCTGGAATTTCGCAGCCTTATCCAAAGGTAAGGAAAAAAGCATATTGTCTTCTTCCTTTTTTTCGTCTATTTTATATTTAGTTATAAAATCTGACAGCCGATCACTCCATGTTTTGGCATTTGCCAACAGTATATTTGTAATCACTGGTAAAGATCGGTCTTGTGTATTAATCAACTCTATATATCTTTCCAATACGCGCTCAAATTTTGAGCATGTTGGTTTTTCATTTTGAGAATCATCAGACACAATTTCTTTTTTATAATCCTGCATGTCTTCTTTAACCTCTTTCATGTCGCTTTATTTTTAGATTTGTAAATATAAGGGAATACATTAATCCTTCAAACAACCGATGGGAACAACCATTACATCATCTGTTCTCATGTACGCAAATTGCCCGACGGCAGTTAAAACCATCTTAAATGATGGGGTTTTCATTTTTGTTGTGTCTATCTTTTCTGCCAAAGTGTTTAGATTGGCAGCCCCTTCCGCAATAAGCGTATCACCACCCAATTTTATCTCAATAAGACCATAGCTACCGTTTCGCAGATGCACAACCGTGTCACATTCAAGACCACTCTTGTCTCTGTAGTGAAACACGTCTCCGTCGTTGGCTTCTGCATACACGCGGAGGTCTCGCACACAGAGCGTTTCAAAAAACAAGCCCAAAGTGTTTAGGTCGTTCAGCAAGTCATTCGGTCCTATACCTAAAGCCGCAATAGCCAAAGATGGGTCGACAAAATAACGTGTGTCACTGGTCCGTATGGAGGTTTTTGAACGCAGATTGGGATTCCAGGCTGGCATGTCCTCTATTACGAAAATCTTTTTCAAAGCCTTGATATATGATGAAACCGTTTCGTCGCTCATGTCTTCCGGCTCATTCGTTTTCATATCTTCTATGATAGTGGGTATGCTGGCCATTGCTCCTTGTAATCGTGCATATGAGCGCATAAGTCTCTTTGCACGGAACTCATCTCTTTCAACTCCGTCAACTCTTGAAATGTCAGAGCGTGTTATGGCTTCAAAATATTCTGTGACCTGACGAAGTGCTGCCTTCTGACTTTTCTTGGTTAGAGATTTTGGCCAGCCACCTCGACAAATAGCATAAGCGATGTCTTCCATCTTCAGCGCACTTTCTCCATCAACCTTTTCTGGCTTAGCAAAAAGCTCTCTGATACTCACATCTCCCGAAGATTCTCCCGATTCCCACAACGTCATGGGACGCATGGTGAGCCATGCAAAACGCCCAGCACCTGTATGGCGAATCTTTGATTTATCTGCAGGAACGGCAGAGCCTGTGAGCATGAACAAACCATCATCCTTTCTATGGTCTGCTTCAAAACGCACTGCATCCCATATTTGAGGAGCTATCTGCCATTCATCAATAAGCCTTGGGGTATCACCTTGAAGCAGTCGTTTGATGTTGGTTTCCGCTAATTGGAGATTCTGTTGTATGTTTGCTGGATCATCCATATACAGAACACTCTTAGCTTGTTGTTCTGCGGTAGTCGTTTTGCCACAAGCTTTAGGTCCTTCAATAAGGACAGCCCCCATTGCATCTAGTTTCTCTTCTAGAAGAATGTCTGCGATTCGCTTTCGATAATTGAATATATTCTCAGCCATAATAATAACCTCATATGATTTTCGGTGCAAAGGTAGTAATTATTCTTGAAACAAAAGAATACTTTACTTACAATTTGGTTATTTGGCTCTATTTCGCTTGGTCATTTAGCTTAATAATATTTGGTCGTTTGGCTTTCTTCTACTTGGTTATTTGGCAAAGTGCCGCTCGGTGATTTGGAGCAAATTCATTCGGCCATTTGTGACCTCCAGATTGTAGTCTGTTGCTTATACTGTCCATTAAACCCCAAATTCTACGTAAACAAAATGGGACAAAAGTCACTAGATTTATGGTCTGGTGTTCCAAATCTGCGTAAACAATGCGTAAACATTTTATTTCAGTTAGGGGTATTTTCTGATATTCACAGAAAATCGCATTTTTGTAAAGCGCTGATTATCAGCACACTTACACAACAACAAAATATCACGGAATATCACTTTAAGATACTCATAATCTGGAGGTCCTTGGTTCAAGCCCAAGCTGGTCCACTTAAAAAAATCAGCAACTCAGAAGATAATCGAGTTGTTGATTTTTTTATTTTGTGAAAAAAAATACATTCTTCACCTCACGAAACTTGAAATCGCAAAGATACGATTCTATCTCTCTTGTCAATATAGTCTGTAGAAGTAGTAACATGATCATTGTTGAAGGTTTTAATCTTCTTCCACACGTTTGATAACTAGGACCTACCTTATAGACCTTTATAAAGTACCAACCAACAACTCAACTTGCCCTAAACCTAAAAATTCTCATGAGAATTTTATCGTTTACCCGTAGCTAAGCAATAACGAGGGATATTATGTACTTGTGGTATGGCTTATAATCAAGGTTATATGATTAACTCACAACTAAATCATACTAATTCATGTAGTTAAAACTGAGAAAAATGATTATCTTTACACAACAAATAAACAATTAGCCTATTATGAAGTACAGAATCGAGCAGCAAAACAAGCCAACCCTCCCTTCCCACGGCAAGTACAGGGCCAAGGCAGTACACCAGAACATTATTGGCACACGCCAACTGATTGACGAATTGGCAAAACGAAGCCGTTCAAACATGGATGCAAGCATTATCAGACCTGTTCTTATTGGTCTTTCGGAGATAATTAAGGAACATTTGCGTAATGGTGATAAAGTTAAACTTGATGAGTTTGGGTTAATGAAATTGGAGATTGATAGTGAAAAAGTGGATAAACCAGAGGACTTCAAGCCCAAGAGGCACATAAAGGGTCTAAAACTACATTTCATACCTGAGAGCATAGAAGGCAAGCAACCCCTCTATGATGACATCGAGTTTGAGAAAATCAATTAATCAACATTTTCAAAGGGACTTAATTTGCCCTTTATGCTGATTTCACTATTTTTGACAGACAAAAACTCCAAACGGCTTATGTGCAAAATATTCAATGGTTTCAAAAAAGCAGGCTCATGTAGTGAACTCTCAGAAATGATTCAACAAATAGGATTCCTACCCTTGTTGGATAGTGGCATTATAGGCTATTCAGCAGAGGCAATAGTGGATGAAGATTGCCGTTATGTCCTCCTCCCAGATGGAGGATGGGATTGGCCTTTGTGGAAATGAAAAGGGCCTATCGTAACAGAAGGGAATTGCGTTTATGGAAAGTTTTTTGCAGGCAAAGCTGGCTTTATCAGTATGGAGTGGTGGCCTGACTTCTGCAACTATAGGCGCCACGAACGTCCAGCACCTAGCGAAGGGTCCATAGAAGAAGCCATCTTGCAGACATTGCACGAACAGGGCAGTATGATTACTCGTGAACTGCGTGCAGCTTGTGGTTTTACTGGCCCAAAGATGCGAAGCCGTTTCGATGGATATATCACCCGTTTACAGATGGCTTGCCGCATTGTGACAGAAGACTTTGTCTATCCTCTCGACAAGCATAACCACGAATATGGATGGGGATGGGCACTCTTGACTATTCCAGAAAATCTATTAGGAAAAGAAGCTTGCAGATGTCCACGCACACCACAAGAGTCTTTTGAACGTATTTTTGCACATTTCAATACAATGCTTCCCCAAGCAACTGAGAAACAGATAATGAAATTACTTCAGTGATTTTAGCAACTCTTTGCACCCCTCTTCCACATCACGCCAGGTAGCCTCAAAATCACCTGTGTACCAAGGATCTGCGACATCGCCTCTACGAGTTGTATAGTCGAGAAGTTTGTGAATTTTACTCTCAGGGTCACCACCAACGATGCGCGTCATATTTCGAATATTCCAGTCATCCATACCAATTAGTAAGTCAAACCGCTGGTAATCAGCATGTGTCATCTGACGGGCAGTCTTTCCCTTGCAAGAGATACCATGCTCAGCCAACTTACGCTTGGCAGGGGGATATACCTCGTTGCCAATCTCCTCAGTAGAAGTAGCTGCCGACTCGATGTAGAAGTGGCCAGCGAGACCAGCCTTCTTTACCAAGTCTTTCATCACAAACTCAGCCATAGGACTACGGCAGATATTCCCATGACAGACAAACAATATCTTCTTCATTTATTTATCCAGAATACCTTGGAAGTAAGCCCTTACATCACTCCACTTATAATAAGGGAATATATCAGTAGCAACAGGGATATGCGCCTCTTTCTCACAATGCAACACCTTCACAAGAATATCATCAGGATTCTTATCGTTACGGAAAAAGACCAATTGTACATTAGCAGCCATAGGAGTTACCTTATAGTTAGCCCACACCTTATATAATTCACGAGGATCGCTAATGGCAACTCCAAAGTTCTCGATTTGCATCAAAGCACATAAATTGATAACATTGCCATCATGTCCAAAACGCAAGGTAGCAGCTTCGTTTCCAGTAGTAATGGCCTTGTCAGCACTATCAACAATATTCTGAAGCAAATGCTTTGCATTGGCAGCTACAATGCCATGACTATCAGCGTGATTGGCAGTACCTACATAGAAACTGAAGTTGCCTATCTGCCACAAGTCAAACAACTCCTGAGGTTGCCAAAGGTCGTAGAAAGACACTTTGGTTTCGATGTTCTGCATACCTACCGTTATCTGATAGAGATCATGCATCACCGTAGCAGGATTCACTTTCTTGAGCACAAAATCATTGTCCGCGAATAGAGTTGATATCAAACGATCTGGATGAATCATCGACTCCTGGAATTTGCGGAACTGTTCTACCCAAGGACCATTACGAGAATCAGTAAACTTATTGGCTTCAGGGGTTTGATAGTTCAGGTAGGACATATACTTCGGACTTGCCTCGTAAGCAATATGCAAAGTAGGGTTCAACTCCTTGAGACGATCACAGAAAGCCACCATACTCATAGTGCAACGCAACACCACAGTTGATCGAGCAGATATGTTAGCATCATTCTTGAACACGTCTGGGAAATTATTGTACATACGCTCAGCAATCCCTCGGTGCTGACGAACACCCAAAGGACTTAGGTCACCACCATGACCTTCAGCTTCAGCAAAGACCTGTTCCAAACGCTTATATACATCCTCTCCCAAAGCAGTAAGAGCCTGTTGTTCGTGCGCTTCCTTAAATAGATTCAATGAACGGGTATAATCCTCATTAGAGATGAGATAGCGAGAACCATGACGGCCGTAATGACTGATATAGAATGGTTTATAACCTTTAGGAGTCTTTGTTTGAGGAGTGAACTCAGTAGGATATGCTAGATATACACCACCAGACTTTTCTGGATTTGCTGTGATTTCCTCCAAAGAAGATTGGGCATATACTCCTAAGCAAAGCGAAGAAACAAAAACTACCAATAGAGATTTCAGTGTTTTCATAGCATTAATGCATTATAAATTTCACAAATGGTTTTCTTCAAGACAGGATGCATCACCGTAGGAGCAATCTCTACCATCGGCTCCATCACAAATAAGCGTTCGTGCATCAACGGATGTGGCAAGTTGAGCGCCTCACTTCTCACAATAATATCATCCATCAAGAGCAGGTCAATGTCAATGGAGCGATCAAAATATTCCCTATTCATCGACTTTCTCTGCCTTCCAAGTTCCCTTTCTATGTCCTGAGTAATGGCTAGCACCTCAAGGGCAGAGAGTGATGTCTCCACTTCAAGGGCAGCATTGAGATAAGTATTAGTGGATGTATATCCCCAAGGTTCAGTCTCATAAAAGCGCGACATGCATACCACTCGTCCCACACGTTCGCGGATCAAGGAAATGGCCTGCAACAAGAAGTTGCGCTTGTCGCCTAAATTGGAACCTATAGAGAGGTAGAGCATCATTTATCTGTTATGAGCATTGCATCACCATAGGTACCAAACCTATAACCTTCCTTTAACGCAACATGATAAGCTTCCATCACTTGCTCGTAGCCACCAAAAGCAGCTACTACCATTAACAAGGTAGAAAGGGGCAAGTGGAAGTTAGACACCATTGCATTGGCCACCGTAAACTGATAAGGTGGGAAGATAAACTTATTAGTCCATCCAGAGAACACCTTCAAATGCCCATCAGTACTCACGCTACTCTCTATAGCACGCATGGTAGTAGTACCGACGGCGCAAATCTGACGACGGTTATCTTTGGCACGGTTCACGATATCAGCAGCTTCCTGAGTTATGTACATCTGCTCAGAATCTGTCTTGTGCTTGGTAAGGTCTTCTACATCTACGCCACGGAAATTACCCAAACCTGCATGAAGTGTAATGAAAGAGAAATCCACTCCCCTGATTTCTAAACGCTTCATCACTTCACGGCTGAAATGCAGATTGGCAGTAGGAGCCGTAACAGCACCTTCGTTACGAGCAAAGATAGATTGGAAGCGCTCTGCATCCTCTGCAACTGGAGCTCGTTTAATAATTTCGTGAGGAAGAGGCGTCTCGCCCAAAGAATAGAGCACCTTCTTGAACTCATCGTGAGGGCCATCATAGAGGAATCTGAGGGTACGGCCTCTAGAGGTTGTGTTGTCAATTACTTCTGCCACCATTGACTCATCCTCACCAAAATACAGTTTATTACCTATACGAATCTTGCGAGCTGGATCCACCAAGACGTCCCACAGGCGTTGTTCTTCGTTAAGTTCCCTCAAAAGGAACACTTCTATACGGGCACCTGTTTTCTCCTTATTGCCATACAATCTGGCAGGAAAGACTTTGGTGTCATTGAATACAAAAACATCCTTTTCATCGAAATAATTGATGATCTCTTTGAACACTTTATGTTCAATCTCACCTGTCTTGCGATGTAACACCAACAAGCGACTCTCATCGCGATACTCTGTAGGGTACTGAGCGATCTTATCCCCAGGCAGACGGAAATTAAATTGTGATAGCTTCATCTTATATTAATTGAAAATTTACTATTTATAGTTGATAATCACTTATCATTTCAACAATTATATTAGTTATCTTTTTGATAAGGAGCAACTTCTTGCTCCTGTAACCATGCTTCAAACTTTTCAGGGTCAAGGCATTGATCCACCCTTATCTCACCTACTCTAGTGCGACGCAAAGCCATGAGGTGAGCCCCACAATGCAAGGCTTTGCCAATATCTCTTGCCAAAGCCCGTATATAGGTACCTTTACTACATACCACTCTTATCTTCATTTGATAGAAGTCTCCACTTTCCATTAATTGGAGCTCTTCTTCATCAGGTTCTCTTCTTCTATGTGGCGATGGCTTGTATTCAGTAAGTTTCTCAAAAGCGAGCAACTCTATCTCATCTATCACCAACAATTTAGGTTTCAGTTCTACATCCTGCCCTTTTCGAGCATATAGGTAGGCACGTTTACCATCCACATTACAAGCTGAATAAACAGGTGGAACTTGCCAAATCTCACCCTTAAAGCGTTGTAAGCTTTGTTCAACTAACTCTCTGGTAATGTGTCCTGTAGGATATATGGCATCCAAAGGATGTTCCTGGTCAAAAGATGGTGTAGTGGCACCTAAACATAATGTAGCTTCATATTCCTTGGTGTAGTACTGTAACTGCTCAATCAACTTAGTAGCATGTCCTGTACACACTGTCATCACTCCTGTAGCCAAAGGATCGAGGGTACCAGCATGTCCCACTTTGAGCGTTTTCACTCCCAATCGTTCGCAGATGAAATGCCTAACATGCTTCACCACACGGAAGGATGTCCATCCGTAAGGCTTGTCAAAATGCAATATCTCGCCCGTTTGAAAATTTAATTGACCTTTGACCATTAAATCAAGCTAAACAAAAGCGTTGCAAGTCCTACTAAAGCACAATAAATGGCAAAATATATCAGCTTACCCTTCTTCACGATGTCAATCATCCACTTGCATGCCAAGCATCCAAAGACAAAAGCTGAGAGGAAACCCACTATCAAAGCCATCAATGATACATCGGCACTTGTCTCAGAAGCGCCCTTCACAATCTTCATACCATCTAATAACGCCTCGCCCAAGATAGGAGGAATAACCATCAAGAAGGAAAATTGCGCTAACTTTTCTTTCTTATCTCCTAAAAGCAGGCCAGTAGCAATGGTACTGCCGCTACGGCTCAGACCTGGCATTACGGCACAAGCCTGTGCCAAACCAATGATGAAGGCATCTTTCATACTAATATGTTCCTTCGTGCGTGGCTTAGCATAATAAGAAAAGGCAAGTAAGGCAGCTGTTACCAATAACATCAAACCTACAATAAAGAGACCCGAACCAAAAATCTCCTCTACCTTGTCCTTAAAAAACAAGCCCACGATGCCGATAGGAATCATGGAGATGAGAATATTGATCACATACTTTGTCTCATCGTTTATCTGGAACTTAAACAAGCCTCTGAAAATCCAATCGACTTCCTTATAGAGGATAAACAGTGTACTGAGCACTGTAGCCACATGAACCACAATAGTAAAGGTAAGATTATCTTCGCCCTGAATGCCAAACAATGCAGAGCCAATAGCCAAATGCCCACTACTGCTCACAGGAAGGTATTCAGTAAGACCCTGAATCATGCCTAATATAAATGCTTCCCACCAACTCATTGCTTGTCCTCCTTAGGTTTGGCAATTACAGCATAGACCATTAGCACAAAGCCAATAAGGCACACAACAGGAGCAATCCTCACGCGTCTTACACTAAAAATGTCTGCTTCAAAATGATCGATGGTGGTGCTGGGTCCTGTCATAAGCAAAAAACCTATGATAACAATTACCACACCGACAGCAATCAGTATCAGATTGTTCTTGCCAAACGCAAAATTCTTCTTATCCATATCTATTATTACTTATTATCTCTATAAAGCCATCAACCTTCAACTATCATACATAATACAACTTACTTGCTTTCATCCTCAAGAAACGGTTGACTGAACAATATGCACATAGTAAAGTGAGGGACACTCCAGTAAGCAACACTACCCCGCTGACAATGAGCAACACCTCTGGCGAGATGACATCGATAAGATGAGGCTCATTCATCACTAACCAAACGGCAGCCCCCCACAAGGCAAGATTGGCCAACAAACTTGCCATGATGCCAATCCAAAAGTTGCGCACCATAAAAGGACGACGGATAAACGAGCGACTAGCTCCCACCAGTTTCATGGTGTAAATGAGGAATCTTTGAGAATACACCGTAAGACGGATAGTGTTGTTGATGAGAGCAAATGATATCAAGCCCAAAACAAGTGCCAAACCAATAAGCATTAACTCTAATTGGGCGACATGACGGTTCATACTCTCTATCAAGTTCTTCTGGTAAAGTACCTCTTGGATGTTGATATTTGTGCTCAGTTGTTGCTCTATCTTGGCTATACTATCATTGTTTGCATAATCGGCACGTAATTTGATCTTCACAGAAGCAGGGAAAGGATTATAACCCTGAAATTCTTCAGGATCAGTATTCAGTTCTGCTTTCATTTCTTCCAAAGCCTGAGACTTTGATATGTATTCAGCACTTCTGACAAATGGCTTTGTCCTCAAGTCATCAATCAATTTTACAATCTCAGGCTCTGGCATATCGTCACTGATGAGCAGGGAGAAATTAACATTCTCCTTCACATATACAGAAACGCTTCTAGCAGCTAAGGCGAAGAACACCACTACGCCCAATACTATCAGCACAAGGGTAGTACTAACTGTAGCTGTAGCTGTTTGTAGATTGAAAAATCTTGTTTTCTTTGCCATAATCACACTTTTTTCAGTACATAAATCAGAGAGCTGCTTCGTTCCTTTCGTCCCCAACTGCTAACCCAGGCACAGGCTCCTTGCCAGAAACCTCTGAGGAAACTCATCTTATGGCCCAAATATTGCTCAGTGAGCATACACACATAGAAACCGTCAAGGGGCATTGGGATAGTCTTCATTATCTTGAATCCATGTTTCTGGGCAAATAATTGCATAGTAGCAGGACTGAAATGCCACAAATGGCGAGGTACATCCCAAGCCGCCCAGTCAGCTCCATAATGAATAGCATCTGTAGAAGTATTATTAGGCACAGCTATCAACAATGCTCCATCATCTTTGAGCCAACGATAAAATTTATCACCCATAATATTTAGGTGCTGCAAATGCTCCAATACATGCCAAAGGGTTATGCAATCGAACGATTTATCTTGCAATGTATTGAAGGCCTCTTCGTCATCACTCTTCAAGCCAAAGTGCTCTTGAGCAAAATGTCGTGCTTGGGAATTCTTTTCAATGGCTCGTACAGTCCACCCCCATTCAGTCATCAAATGGGCAAAATAGCCTGTGCCTGAGCCTATGTCCAACAACCAACCCTGGCGCAAGCCTGTCGCTCTAGTCACATGACCAGCTTTAGCTGTGAGCATCATATTACGCGCAAAATGGTAAAGTCTGTTCATAAGACCTTTTTCAGTATCAGAATGTGAAATGTAGTCAGCCGATTCGTAGTATTTGTCAATTTCTTGCTCATCAGGCACATTCTGTGTAAACCTGAAACCACAATGGCCGCATATCCACACATCAAAACATTCCTGACTCACAAAGTGATCAACTGCAGAAAACTCCTTGTGTAAACTATTACTTCCACATATCGGGCAACAATCTATATGAACTACTCTTCCCATAAGGACACATTACACCTAAAATTGCTGCAAAAATACAAAAAAAATATGCTTTTACTATAATTTTAAGGAGTTTTAAGATTAAGGCGAATCAACCTCTTTTCTCTTCCTCGTTGGATATTTTTACTCCCTCACGAGAAATAAACATTTCTATCGTGAGGGAGTAAAAAAAGTCTATGAAAAGCGAACAACAAACAGGTGAACAATTAGTAAGAGCACTATACCCTAAGAATAATCAAATGGCTCTATCTGACTCAATGAATTGTAAGAGACGTTCCACAGCCTGTTCCTCGGGGATATTCTTCTCTATACACTGTTTCTGCTTATAGAGACTTACTTTGCCTCGGCCTGCTCCTACATAACCATAATCTGCATCTGCCATCTCGCCAGGTCCATTAACAATACATCCCATGATACCAATCTTCAATCCTTTAAGGTGGGCAGTTGCCGCCTTGATACGAGCGATTGTTTCTTCTAGATTATAAAGCGTACGCCCACAACCAGGACAAGATATATATTCTGTTTTGACCATACGCAAACGCCCTGCCTGTAATATGCTGAAAGCAGTTTGGTCAATCAAAGAGTCTGAAAGACGACCATTGTTATATAGCATGATACCATCGCAAAATCCGTCGAAGATAAGTGGTCCCATATCAGCAGCAGAACGTATCTGAAGGTCCTCTAAATCTCGCTCTGCATACTGTTGGATAAAAACCAATGGATTTTGCAATCCATTTACCATCAGTTTGTGTGCCACAGCTCGTTGTTCTCCCACTCGGTTTATATGATTGCTTTGGCTTATAACCACTATCTCAGGATGATACTTCAGACAGGCAAGCACCTCATCATTTAAATCTCCATAAGTAATGAAAAGGAACTTTAAAGATGCTGGATTCATACTGATAAAAGGTAGAAAATCTTTCTTATAGGCAGGGAATGAATTGGGCTCGCCTGTCCAAACATCAGCATCCACGATATAGCGAACATCTTTTTGTCGTGTTAGTGTCAAATTTCGCCCAACATACACATAATCAGGCAAAAAATTCGGATTGAAGGTATAGGATTCTGAGAATCTCGCTGCTATAACAACTGGCACCTGCCCTCCGCCAATGTTGTGTATTGCAGAAGTTTCGCGACGCACCGGATGCAAATAGTCAAAATTGGGAGCAACTTCAGCATCGATAGGCAAGTGCATCTGACGAGCTACCACATAGTCTCGTAACTTTTTAGCAACGGGGATTTCTGCCTCAGGGGCTTCACTAAGTGACACGCGGATTGTATCTCCAAAACCATCGGCTAATAATGCTCCAATACCTAAGGCAGACTTAATACGCCCATCTTCACCTTCACCTGCTTCGGTAACGCCCAAATGTAAAGGGAAATCCATCCCTTCGCGATTCATCACATCTACCAACAAGCGCACAGTACGGACCATTACAGAAGCGTTGGAAGCCTTGATGGAAATCACCACATCCTTAAATTGCTCATCAACGCAAATTCGCAAATACTCCATACACGATTCCACCATTCCCTCTGGTGTATCACCATAACGAGACATGATACGATCGGACAACGAACCATGATTGACACCTATACGGATAGCCGTATGTTGTCCCTTGCAGATATTGAGGAACTGAACAAATCTTTCACGCAGACGTTGCAATTCTTGTGCATACTCCTCGTCGGTATATTCAAACTTTTCAAACTTACGAGCAGGATCAACATAATTGCCAGGATTAATACGTACCTTCTCAGCATAAAGTGCTGCTACATCTGCAACAGCAGGGTTGAAATGGACATCGGCCACCAATGGTATCATACAACCATCCTTTCGCAGGACAGCATTGATTTGTTGTAGGTTCTCTGCCTCAGCTACACCTTGGGTTGTTAAACGCACATATTCGCCACCTGCTTCAACTATGCGTTTGACCTGTGCCACACTCCTTTCTGTATCACGAGTAGAGGTATTGGTCATGCTCTGCAGACGTATAGGATAGGAGCCGCCCAAAGGGGTGGCTCCTATATTAACAATGCCTGATTTTCGGCGCTGATAATTAAACAAGTCCATCAGATTACTCTGCAATCATACTTGACATTGGCCAAAACTTCGTTAGCCTGAGTTACCTTAGAAGCAGACTTCTTCTTGTACTCATCTAACTTACTACCCAGTTTAGCATCAGATAAAGCCAAAATCTCTGCTGCCATCAAAGCAGCATTCTGGCCACCATTTACTGCCATAGTAGCGACAGGAACACCTGGAGGCATCTGTACCATTGAATAAAGAGCATCAACACCCATCAAAGGACCACTATTAATTGGTACGCCAATAACTGGCAGCGTTGTATTCGCCGCAATAACACCTGGCAGAGCTGCAGCCATACCTGCACCTGCTATGATTACCTGAATGCCTCTACCCTTAGCTTGCTGAGCAAACTCAGCAACAGCACCTGGTGTACGATGAGCAGAAAGTGTGCACATCTCGAAAGGGACCTCCAGCTCGTTCAGGAAATCGGCAGCCTTCTCCATTACGGGCAGATCACTGATGCTGCCCATTACGATACTTACCAATGCTTTCATAAATATATAGATTATAAGTTAATTAATTTCTTGTATCCTTCTGCATCCAGCAAAGCATCATAATCAGCTGCAGGATCAGGTTTAATTTTGATAAGCCATCCATCACCGTATGGATCTTTGTTCACAAGTTCAGGCTGATCTTCCAATGCTTCATTCTGCTCAAGAACCTCACCGCCTACAGGCATGAATATATCTGAAATGGTCTTTACAACCTCAATCGTTCCGAACACTTCACCTGCATTGAGTGTTTCACCAACAGTCTGAATATCAACAAATACTATGTCACCCAACTGATCTTGTGCATAGTCCGTAATGCCTATATAGGCAATGTCACCCTCCACACGGATCCATTCGTGCTCACTGGTGTACTTGATGTTTTCAGGGAAATTCATATTTATCGTTTTTTAGGTTATTCAACAATGGATTTCGCAAATATACCATAAAATGGGAATACTTGCAAATATTTTACCATCTAAAAGAGCAGAAATCTGAGTAAATCGTTATAGAAAGGATGTAAAACCATGAAGGAGCTAGCCAAACCAATAGCCAAACCCGCCAACACCTCGCCCAATGAATGGTGGCCTAATACGATACGGGCAGAACCTACCACACCAGCCACCAGGAGCAACACACAAAGCCACCAAACAGGATTATATCCGAAAAGCATGCTAAATGCCACCAATCCACCTATAGTAGCACCTGCACCAGCCATGTGTTCACTAATGCGCCAACGCAAGTTAAGGGCAAGGCAAATCACCATCATCAACAAAGCCGTTAAAATAATGCCTTTCATATACCACGGTATATTAAGGCGACGCATGATTATCAAACAAAATACATAGGATATCAAGTACAAGACCAATGGCACATAACGTTGGCGACGCTGGGCCATATCATCGTGTGAATAACCATTAACCTTCCTAAATATAAATATGGTTAGATGAGGTATCAGGATTGTAAAAGCATAAACCACCCCCAAGACAATAAGTTTGTACTGAAGTGGCATGATTCGAAGATAAGAAAACAAAAACAAGATAAGAAAAGCCACAAAAGCAATATAATACGGTGAGAAAAATGCCGATATCATTCTGGCTATACGAATAAGCACTGCCTCTGTCTTGTTTTGATCTGCCATATTATTCTTACTATGATATTATTCTCTTCTCAACCTGGCAACTGGGATATTAAGTTGCATACGATATTTGGCTACTGTTCTACGAGCCATAGGATAGCCCTTATCTTCCATTATCTTTGTCAACTCATCATCTGTCAGTGGATGATGTTTATCCTCTTCTGCAATTACTTCCTTCAGTATCTTCTTTACCTCACGGGAAGACATCTCCTCACCATCTTGCCTAACAAACCCTTCAGTAAAGAAAAAACGTAAAGGGAATATGCCATATGGCGTTTGCGCATACTTGCTGTTGCAGACTCGTGAAACAGTAGAAATATCAAGTTTAGCACGTTCTGCTACATCCTTCAATATCATAGGCTTCAGCAATGCCTCATCTCCTTCTTGAAAGAAAGGATGCTGTAACTCGATGATGGCTTTCATAACACTGGTCATTGTGGCTTGGCGCTGGCGGATCGCATCAATAAAACCCTGAGCCGCATCAATTTTCTGCTTGAGAAAAATAACCGCTTCTTTTTGTTCTCGAGTTTGCTTTGCATTACTTCCAGTTTGTTCTTTCAGCTGACGACTGAAATCCGGATTTAATCGCAAATCAGGCAGGTTGGGATTGTTTAAGCTAAAAGACACATTGCCATCGTCATCAGTATCCACAATAAAGTCAGGAGTTATTTGTTGCAGATTCTTTCCAATTACTTCACCCATAGAAGCTCCTGGACGAGGGTTAAGACGAGTAATCTCCTTGATGGCTTGCTGACATTGTTCTTCACTGACTCCCAACTGCTGACAGATCTTATCCCAATGTTTTGTGGAAAACTCCTTATAGAAAGAACTAACGATTCTTTCTTCTACTAGTAACAAGGGGTCTTGCTTCCCTTCGAGTGTCTGCCCCTTACGCCTGATTTGAATAAGCAAGCATTCTTGCAAATTACGAGCACCAATGCCAGCGGGGTCAAACTGTTGAATGACTTGAAGAACCTCTTCAAGCTCAGGCACAGAAGTTTCTACTCCCATATAAATAAGTAACTCGTCAGCAATCACATCAAGAGGTTTGCGCAACAAACCATCATCATCCAATGAACCTATCAGATAATCAGCCAACTGACGCTGATGCTCATCCAAATCGTGTTCCCCCAGCTGATCTTTCAATGTTTCATAAAAAGAAGTTGTGTCACTAAAGGGAATCTCTTCCACTTTTTCGTTACGACTGTAATTGTGTTCTTGAAGTCTATAGTCAGGGATATCATCATCATTGCGGTAGTCATCTAGTGCATTGTAGCTGGTGTCACCATCATCTTCTGGATTTGACAATTCATCAGCTACATTCTCTAGGGTCTCCTCTTTTCCTTCTTCCAATGCAGGATTGTCAAGCAACTCCGATTTCACGCGATCCTCTAATTCCACAGTAGGCAACTCCAATAGCTTCACCACAAGAATCTGTAGGGGTGAGAGCGTCTGCAACTGTTGTTGTGACTGCACTTGAATCTGGTTGGATTTTTGAGCCATAATTTTAATAACGTTTAATCGTATCAGCATGCAAAAATACGTTTTTTTCTTGTATCTTTGCCCATAATATCTTAAAAACTTATAATTATGTTTGCGAAAGAAACCTACATGCAGCGCAGGGCCCTGCTAAAGAAAAATGTTGGCTCTGGCGTGTTGCTTTTCTTAGGCAACGACGATATGGGACTAAATTATGAAGATAATGCATTCCGTTACCGCCAAGATTCCACTTTCTTGTATTACTTTGGTATCGCACAAGCAGGACTTGCTGCTATCATTGACATAGATGAAGACAAAGAAATAGTATTTGGCGATGAGATGAGTATTGACTTTATCGTATGGGCAGGCATTTTACCTACTCTCCATGAAAAAGCTTCAGAAGTGGGCATCGCAGACACTCGCCCGTATCCTCAAGTAGTTGATTACTTGAAAAAGGCACAAATTAAAGGCCAACAAATCCATTATTTGCCTCCCTATCGACCAGAGCACAAACTAAAACTGATGGATTGGTTAGGTATCGCTCCATATGCCCAGGATGGCTCTGTCCCTTTTATCCGTGCCATCGTAAAACAGCGTAACATCAAGACCGCCGAGGAAATTGCTGAAATTGAGAAGGCTTGCAATATTACTGCCGATATGCACATTGCAGCTATCAAATGTCTGAGTCCTGGCATGCATGAATACGATGTGGCAGCTGAAATAGAACATGTAGCAGCTTTGAATAATTGTGAATTGTCATTCCCAACTATCGCTACTATCCATGGTGAGACCTTGCACAACCACTATCACGGTCACCTCGTAAAATCTGGTGATCTATTCCTAATCGATGCTGGTGCAGAGGTGGAAAGTGGCTATTGCGGCGATATGTCATCGACTTTCCCTGCTGATAAGAAGTTTACCCAAAAGCAGAAAGATGTATATGTTATACAGAATGCAATGCACATGGAAAGCGTTAAAGCACTACATCCAGGTGTCCCTTATATGGAGGTGTATGACCTGTCTGCAAAGGTGATGGTGGAAGGGATGAAAGACTTAGGATTAATGAAAGGCAATACTGATGATGCCGTGCAAGAGGGTGCTCACGCATTGTTCTATCCTCATGGCTTAGGGCATATGATGGGATTGGACGTTCATGACATGGAGAATTTAGGTGAAGTGTGGGTAGGTTATGACGGACAACCAAAGAGTACCCAGTTTGGTCGCAAAAGTCAGCGCCTTGCCATTCCTCTTCAACCAGGTTTCGTCCATACGGTTGAACCAGGTATTTACTTTATCCCAGAACTAATTGACAGGTGGAGAAAAGAGAAGAAGTTTACCGACTTTATCAATTATGATAAGGTGGAAGAATACCGCCATTTTGGTGGTATCCGCAACGAGGAAGACTACTTGATTACTGAGAATGGTGCTCGCAGATTAGGAAAAAAGATCCCATTGACACCTGATGAAGTAGAAGCTCTTAGAAGCTAAAAAAAACGATTCCCCGCCGACTTGGCGGGGAATTATTTATATAGTTATACATGCAAGGTTAGTACAAAGCGCGCCCCCTTAATATACTTTGCATCAATCTCAAGATCACCGTCCATCTTTTTTGCCATCTCCTTACAAATTGGCAAACCAAGACCATCGCCAACACACAAATCTCTAATCTCCAAGAAAGGCTTGAACACATCCTCCATCCTCTCTTCAGGGATTCCGCATCCAGTATCCGTCACAACAAACTGCTGCAAATGTGCTCCACGTTTCTTATAATCCAACCAGATATGCCCAGCAGTTGGCGTATACTCAGCAGCATTATTCAACAGGTGTCTCAATATATGAGATAAATACTCTCGATGAATCTTAGCGCTCATTTTAGGTGCGTTGACAGTGATTTCAACTTCTGGCTTCACTTTGTTTCGAATTTCATTAACCATCTCTTCGCAGAACTGATTCACTTGAACATCCTCCAATTCAAGTATAGTTTCTGGCATGTTCTCTAACAGAGAGAGAGTCTGAATGTGTTGAGAGAAATCAAGCAAAGCTTGTACCTCAGGAACTCGTCTGTCCAATTTTCCCAATGTTGGATCCAACTGAGCAGAAATATTACTAATAAACTTAGCTTTCAGTGCATTATTGTCTTCAGATAGTTTAATGGCTTTTTTCTGTTTGCGAGTCAACAAAATATAGCGTAAAAGGACTATAGCCCCTATTACTAAGGCTGCAGTCAAGGCACCTGCCAACACTAGTAAGCCAACGATAATCAATTGACGAGAACTAAGAGAGCTATCCTTTTCTGCAATAATAGCTTCATTTTCAACAATCTTATTCTTTAAGATTCCAGTTTCGTCAGCCAACTTCATAGCATTGGAGGAATCTTTCCAAACCATGTAATTATTATAGGTCTGTGCCACAAGATTGGCATTATTGCTCTTTTTACCATTAGCTATAAGTGTTTGGTATATTTCATCAATTTTGTCATATTCTTTTTGGGCTGTCAGCTTTGCAGCCATCTCCTTAAAAACAGCATCACCTTGTGAAGTCTGGCCGAAAGTATAGTGATAAATAGCCTTATTATACAATAAATCACTCATCAGATTATCATCATTGGCAGCTTTTACTTGACTTTCCATCGTGTTAATCTGCTCCATAGCACGTGCTGTGCTTCTCATCTTAATATACATCTGCAAACGTTCCTTAGTCACTAAGTAATGTAATGCAGGCATATTTGTACCGTTTTTCTTCTCTTCTACACTGATAGCCTGATCTACACGTCGTAAGAGCTCGAACCCTTCTTTATAGTTGTTCTCTTTATAATACAAAGCAGTAGCCCTTGTACCACATTCCACGCCCAACTTTATCTGGCCTTTGCCGGTATAATCATCAAAAGCACGAATAAACAAAGAACGAGCATTTGCAATATTATTCTTTGCATCTTCAGTTTCAGCACGTTGCTGAAGCTCACTTTTCTGCCCTTCTTGTGCATTTACAAATACACAGCAGAAGAACATACTCAAAAACAAAAAAAATAACCTTTTATTCATAATTTTTTCACTACAACAATTCTGTTGCATTTCGGCAAAAAGTTAAATATGCACCAACTACCCCAGAACATCAATTAGTAAATAAAGCTACTTCCTCCTATAAATTCACGTAATAGGGAAGTATGCGGAATCTCATTGTCGCGTATAGCATAAAAATATCTCATAAATTTCAATAAGCGGTATGCCTCAGCATACTCTCTGCAATTCTGCGGTACCATATTTAAGATAGGTTCCACATGACTACGGAAAGCAGCAAACTCAAACAACAATGCAGAGTTGAACATCACATCGGCATTCTCTTGGTAAGGGAAGATCCATTTGTCTTCACCTGCACGAACACTCTGCCAACGCGCTATGGTCTGTTGGGCAGAATAACCTCGGTAATTGAAATCACGTATAATGCGGCGAACCAGACGATTGTCTGTCGTAGGTATCCAATTATGATGATCCAAAGCAATAGTAGTCAAGGCAGATACATAAATCTTAAACTTGTTCTCGTCAGGAATCTGAGGCGTCAGTTCAGGATTTAATCCATGGTTGCCTTCCATCACTAATACCATATTATCTCTTAATTTTATTTTCTGGCCACGATACTCGCGTTTACCCGTTTGGAAATTATAATAGGGTAATTCTACCTCCTCACCCTGCAAAATGGCATGCATCTGTTTATTGAACAATTCCAAATCGAGAGCATAAATTGATTCGTAGTCATAGTCCCCATTCTCATCTTTAGGTGTCTCCTCACGTGGCAGGAAATAGTTGTCAAGTGATATAGGATAAGGCAAAATGCCATTGGTGATAAGTTGTACTGACAGGCGCTTGCTGAAAGTAGTTTTACCCGATGACGATGGCCCAGATATCAGGACTAGTTTTACAGGGCGTCCTTCTTCTGCACGATGGTAAATTTGCTCAGCAATTTGAGCAATCTTCTTCTCCTGCAGTGCTTCTGCTACATTGATAAGCCGTGTAGCATAACCTTTCTGACAAGCATTGTTCAAATCGCCAACTGTTTCCAAATTTAATATATGGTTCCAGTGTAAATGCTCCTTAAAAACATCCAGCATTTTTTCCTGCTTTACAATATCGCCCAATTTATCTGGGTTATTATGACTTGGTATCCGCAGTAAAAGGCCATCATAGTATTTCACAATATCAAATAAGGAAAGGAAGCCCGTTGAAGGCACCAAATTACCATAATAGCTATCTACTGTATCGCCTAACATATAGAATTTAGTATAAAGACTTCCCGATGTCTCCAACAATTTAACCTTGTCGTCACGACCTCTTTCTTTAAAAATGCGAATAGCATCAGCAGCCTGACTTTCAAAATACCTGAATGGAATGTTGGCAGCAATGATTTCTTTCATCTTAGCCTTAATGGCATTTACATCCTCAACTGTAATAGTTCTATTAATGTTCAGAGAGCAGTAATATCCATTGGATACAGGGTGCCTGATAAATAATTCCCCATTTGAAAACAATTCACTCACTGCTTTATACAGCACGAAACACAATGAGCGAACATAAGTACGCATGGCAGAAGGATCACGCACATCTAGAAATTCCACATTTTTATTATTGTAAACTCTATAGCTGAGGCCTTCAGTCACATTGTTTACTCTGGCACTCATAACAGGATAAGGCAACTCTACACCCGTAGCAGGATAAATATCCAGCAGTTCACAACCCGTAGGAAACTCCAACGTTTTGTCATTATTTACACAATGAATCTTAATCATATCTTGAATTATTCTCTTCGATTCTTTCTAATTTGAGTGGTAAAGATATGACAAAAAAATGAATTACTAACAAAGATAAGTCTTTTTTTGTATCTTATGATTGAGGCTTATATGATCTACTTATGTTTAAAAAATTACAAGCAGATTTTGTTCTGCACTCGTCTTTTTGTACCTTTGTGATATAAACTATTATCAACGTGGAATATGGATGAAGCTAAAATTATAGAATTATTGGATGAACATGGCATTAGACCTACATCTAATCGAATAATGCTGATGATGGCATTGTCAAAAGCCGACCATCCATTGACGATGAAGGAGTTGGAAGATTTGGTGGATACCATCGACAAGTCAAATATCTTCAGGTCATTGTCTATGTTCCGGGAGCAACACCTAGTACATGTATTGCAAGATGGGGCTGACGCAGTGCGTTATGAACTTTGCCTTAGCCATGAAGAAGATCATGATGAGGATATTCATGCCCATTTCTACTGCGAACGGTGTGGGCAGACTTTTTGTCTAAATGACATCCCCGTACCAAAGATCTCCTTACCAGAGGGCTACCGAATGAATACGATTAACTATTTAGTAAAAGGTGTGTGCCCCAAATGCCAACAATAAAAACAGCTCTTGAGGAGCTGTTTTTATTTAGTGGAATTACTAACTATTTAGAAAATAAACAATGCAGCGAAGAGCAAACGATGGTTGCTCACATCATAGGTATCTTTCACACGCCCTTTGGCATCAGGTGTACCATACCATGCTGTAGTGAAGTTATATTCTAAACCAAACTTCCAACCAGGCAGGTTGTAAGTAAGTTCAGCACTAACAGCAGCTATCTGATCAACGTTTGTACCCACGCCAACTAATTCTGTAACATTCTTACTGGCTCCTAAATTCTTGAGATAGCCTGCGAAGATACCACCGCGCCACTTACTGCCGTACATAATATTCAACCAACTATGTGACATACGTAATGGCGTGTATTTCTTAATACCGGTTTTTGGATCAGTACTAGTTACACCATATCCGCCTAAGGTATTTGCATGATTGAAGTTCTGGTTTAGGACACTCTTGGCTGAAATCGTAAGTAGATCCTTCTGATATCTACCATGTGCCTCAAGTGTCAATCCATTTACACGCTCAGTGGTCTTATAGCCTTGCTCCGTCTTGGTAGCTGGCATGATGGACATGAAATGAGCAGCCACACCGATGGTAGAATTACCCTGATGCAAATCGATACTTGCAAACAATTCTGGGATCTTACTATTACGCAAGTACTCACGACTGCGGGTATTGCCTGGCCCCATAGAAGCTACTTGTGCCTGCCACACCATGGCTGCACGCACTTTCAGCAACTTATCTTGATATTGGAAGTGGAGCTGCGGTGTGCGCAACAAAAGTTGGAAAGGAGCACCGACATTAAGGTTCATCAATTCGGAAGTTACTGTATTCATCAATGGATGCCATGTCTGTCCACCCAAGAAAGAAAAGCCATTCTTCGACAATTGAAAATAAGCATGACGCATACGGACGATGCCCAGATTGGTACTGTTGCCTCGGAAATCGAGCTCTACCTTGGCCGAAGTCTTCCAACCTGCCAAGTCAGGGCCATTAACATCAATACCCAAACGGGTGTGCATGTTATATAAATTTAGGTTGCTCACTGCATTAATATCCTTACCTGAAGGATCAATATCCTTTCCCTTGGGATATGAGAGCAGCGCGCCATCCACACTCTCGTTATTCTGACGGCTGTTGAAATAAATGTCGTTTCGTACTTGACCGTAAAACTTATAGCTGAAATCTTTCTTCTGCGCCCAAAGTCCACACGATGGGATTACCATAAGTAAAGCAATGATAAATAATTTCTTCATATCAGTTCAAATTAAAAAGAATACATAACTGTCGTATAGGGACGATGGTTCACAATGGCATGAGTGTCTTTCACTTTTCCATATGCATCGTTCGTTCCATAAAAAGCCTTTGTAAGGCTATATTCAAAGCCAAATCGCCAATGGGACATATTATAGCTAAGCAAAGCTGAAATGGTAAACATCTGGTCGATGTTAGTACCTGTTCCAATAATTCCACTTATAGGTCTAGAAGCTCCAAAATTCTTAATATAACCACCAAAGAAACCACCTCTCAACTTACCACCATACAAAATATTAGCCCAACTCTGCCAAAGGCGCAAGGGCGCATACTTCTGCTCTCCAGTAACAGGATCCTTGCTTGTCACACCATAGCCTCCCAAAGTATTAGACTGCGTAAAATTCTGGTTCAGTATGGTCTTACCTGCAATGGTAAACAAATCTTTGCGATAGCGCCCATAAAGCTGAAAATTAAACGCACTAACTCGTTCTTTGACTTTATAGCCTTCATCTGACTGCAGACGGGGACGGATGGAGGCAAAATGGATAACATAGCCCAGCAATGAGCCTCCCGCATTGTGTATTTCCGCCTTATGGCTAAACTCTGGAATACCGCTATTACGCAAATACTCACGACTTCTACCTTTAGGTCCAATAGACCCGCCTTGGGCTTGCCAAAGCATAGAAACCGCAAAAAGGAACCTGGACGGGTCGTTATACTGTAACTTGATCTGTGGCACACGCCCTGTAGGCTGATAGGGAGCCCCCACATTCAGGCTAATTGTCTCATTGTAAAGCGAGTGGCCCATATCATGACCTAATTGTCCGACTGATAACCACCAATAGTCCCAGCGGAACCTCATTACCACATTACGCAAGCGGAGTATTCCACCAGAGCCGTTCAATGCGCCACGAAAATCCATATCAATCTGCCCTGATGTCTGCACTTTACCCCATTTTGGTCCCATGATTTCCAAACCTAACATGGTGTGGAAATTAAAAAGATTGGCGGAGTTGGCACGATTAATATCTTTGCCAGCTTCGTCAATCTCCTTGTCTTTTGGGAAAAGCATCATAAAGCCTTCAGACGATTCGTATGCCTGACGGTTTTGGTAATAGAAATCATTTCTAACCTGACCATAAAACCTGAACTTACCGCCTGTATTTTGTGCTGAAAGCGTGGCTGTAAGAATAAGAAATACTATCGTCGGTAACCAATGATGCCTCATGACTTGGCAAAGCCTTCTTAAGCCTTCTCAAAGTCTTCCTTTCCTACACCGCAGAGAGGGCATACCCAATCTTCAGGGAGGTCTTCAAAAGCAGTTCCAGGAGCAATGCCATTATCTGGATCACCTTTGGCAGGATCATACTCGTAACCACAAACTGAACAAATGTACTTATCCATAATCTTACAAAAATTAAAATGTTAGTCAATATTGTTTACTACTGTTTTTTGCAAAGATAACAATCTTAAGTCGAAAACAAAATTATTTACAATATAATTTGTATTTTTGCATCATTATTTGAACAAGAAGGCGACATGACAGATAATAACTTCATATTAAAAGGTCTTAGCGATATTGAAGTGCAAAGCAGCAGGGAGAAGTATGGATTGAATGTCCTCACCCCTCCCAAACGCAAACCTATATGGAGGCTATATTTAGAAAAATTTGAAGATCCTGTGATTCGCATCCTATTGGTGGCGGTTTGTCTTTCACTTGTTATTTCTATCTTTGAAAACGAATATGCTGAAACAATCGGCATCATTGCAGCCATCCTGTTAGCTACTAGTGTAGGGTTCGTTTTTGAATACGACGCCAACCGCAAGTTCGACTTACTAAATACCGTGAACGATGACAATGCTGTAAGGGTAATTAGAAATGGTCAGGTGTGCGAGGTGCCTCGCAAAGAAGTGGTGGTGGGCGATATAGTATTGCTAGAAACTGGCGAGGAGGTTCCTGCTGATGGCAGGCTGTTGGAGGCTACATCTTTGCTAATTAACGAATCATCTCTCACAGGTGAGCCCTCCGCTTCCAAGACCACTGATCCTGCTCATTTCCACAAAGATGCTACTTATGCTGACAACATGGTAATGAGAGGCACCACTGTACTTGATGGTCATGGGATGATGGAGGTACTCATGATAGGTGATTCCACAGAGATAGGCAAGGTAGCCCAGCAGAGCATGGAAGAAACACATGAAGTGACTCCCTTAAACCTACAATTAGAAAAAATGGCTAAACTGATAGGATACGTCGGATTTGCTGTGGCAGGTTTAGCGTTCGTCATCTTTTTCATCAAGGATGTTGTGCTGGTTTATGACTTTTCCAGTTTACACACACTGGAAGAATGGTTAGCACCTATCAAAGATACCCTCCAGTTATTCATGATGGCAGTTACCCTGATAGTAATGGCTGTGCCTGAGGGGTTGCCCATGAGTGTGACGTTATGTTTAGCACTGAATATGCGTCGCATGCTTTCTACTAACAATTTGGTGAGAAAGATGCACGCTTGTGAGACAATGGGTGCCATCAATGTGATTTGCACAGATAAGACTGGTACCTTAACACAAAACCAGATGCAGATACAGGAAGCTTGTTTCTTTGGTTTAAGAGGAGAGCGCAAACTCAAGGACGACAATATAAGTGCATTGGTAAAAGAAGGCATTAGTGCCAATTCTACCTCTTTCTTGGAGATACCTAAAGATGGAAGCAAGCCGACAGGTATTGGCAACCCTACTGAAGCAGCCTTGTTATTGTGGTTGTACGACCAAGGTATTGACTACCTGAAATTACGACAGAATGCTTCAATAATTGATCAATTGGCATTCTCCACTGAACGCAAATATATGACTACTTTGGTTCATTCTGCTTTACTCGGAAAGGATATTTTATATATAAAAGGTGCGCCTGAAATAGTAGCAAAAATGTGCTCATACATAGCTACTGCCAAAGGCTTAGAACCTTTATCAGACTACCAACAGACCATCGAACAAGACTTGCTAACTTTCCAAAATCAAGGAATGCGAACTTTAGGTTTTGCCTATAAAATGGATGGAGATACAGTCTTCCTGGGTTATGTTGCCATTAGTGATCCTGTTCGATTAGATGTACCAGCGGCTGTTAAACGTTGTCAAGCAGCAGGCATACAAGTTAAGATTGTTACAGGTGATACCCCAGCGACAGCTACAGAGATTGGACGCCAGATAGGCCTATGGACCAATGAAGATACAGAGCGGAACCGCATAACGGGCATAGAGTTTGCTGCCTTGACAGACGAAGAGGCTTTAGACAGGGTGCTCGATATAAAGATCATGTCAAGAGCACGCCCTACCGATAAGCAACGTTTAGTTCAGCTTTTGCAACAAAAAGGAGCAGTTGTGGCTGTTACGGGTGATGGCACTAACGATGCACCTGCCCTACACCATGCTCAAGTAGGCTTATCTATGGGGTCAGGTACTTCTGTTGCCAAGGAAGCCTCTGATATTACCCTTTTGGACAACTCTTTCAACAGCATCGGTACTGCCGTGATGTGGGGACGCTCACTCTATCGAAATATCCAACGCTTCATCTTATTCCAGCTCACCATCAACTTGGTAGCATTACTCATTGTACTACTGGGAGCATTTATAGGTACCGATTTGCCTCTTACTGTCACGCAGATTTTATGGGTAAACCTTATCATGGACACCTTTGCAGCGTTGGCTTTGGCTTCTATCCCCCCCAGCGAAAGTGTGATGAAGGAAAAGCCCCGTAAGCCTACGGACTTTATTATTACCAGTCCAATGAAAACATTCATCCTCAGCTATGGTCTGGTATTTTTAGTGATACTAATGGGGTTGCTCTACACATATAACCATGCTGAGGGTGGCATGACTCTCCACCGTCTCACCATATTCTTCACGACATTTGTGATGCTACAATTCTGGAACCTGTTTAATGCTAAAACTTTCGGTTCTTCTGATTCTGCATTCAGCAACATAGGCCATGCATATGGCATGATATTAGTAGCATTACTCATCTTCATTGGGCAAGTACTTATTGTTCAATTGGGTGGCGAAGTTTTCCGTACAGAGCCTCTGAGCATCAACGAATGGCTAGTGATCGTAGGCGTTACCTCATGTGTATTATGGATAGGTGAAATTGAACGTTTTATCAGAAGGGCAAAAAGGTAAAATGAAATACAAGTTTGTTGCGACAATTGGTTTCTTCGATGGAGTACATCTTGGCCATCAACATTTGCTGAAACAAGTGACAGAGATAGCTCATGCACGCAGTCTGAGTTCTATGGTAGTTACTTTTTCCCAGCAACCTCGTCATGTGGTAAGCCATGAACCAAACAACTTTTTTTTGCTGACCACCACTACAGAAAAGCTTAATTTACTTAAGGTAGCAGGTATAGACCATTGTGTGGTGATGGAATTCACTCCTGAACTAGCGTCACTCACTGCCTATCAATTCATGGAATTACTACATAGCAAATATCATGTGGCTGCTTTAGTAATCGGCTATGACCACCGCTTTGGGCACAACCGTTCAGAAGGTTTCGATGACTATGTACGCTATGGCTTTGAGTTGGGGATTGAAGTTATTCAAGCCACAGAGTTACCATCAGTCAGTTCTTCTAGAATCAGAGAATTATTGCTCAATGGCGACTTGGAAACAGCCAACCAAATCTTAGGTTATCATTATATGCTTGAAGGTAAGGTTGTAAGTGGTTTCCATGTAGGTCATACGATGGGGTTCCCCACAGCCAACCTGCAGGTACTTCCAGAGAAGTTGATACCTGCTAACGGTGTATATGCTGTATTGGTAGAACTCGATAATGAGCAGTACCAAGGTATGCTCAATATCGGCACCCGCCCCACATTAACAAATAGCGATGAACGTAGCATTGAAGTACATATATTCGACTTCCATGATACTATATACAATAAAGAATTGCGAGTTTCTCTGGTAAAACGTACCCGAGGTGAAGTAAGGTTTGCTTCTAAAGAGCAGTTAGTGTTACAATTGCAGCAAGATGCCGCAGAAATCAAAGATATTCTGAAATCATGAAGAAATCTATCTTATTAGTATTATTGTATTTGCTGATACAAACTCTTGCAGAAGGTATCTTTGCTCTGCTAATCAGTCAATGGTGGGAAGGAAACATGGAGACAGCAATGGTAGTGGCTTTGTTAGCTGCCGACATTATCATGGCTGGCATCCTCATCCAAAAAGGATATGTATCTGACAGTAGGTTGACACATCCCACTACAGTATCTTTCATAGGATGGACGCTTGTGGCAGGTATCTCGGCCATCTTTATCTCTGATTTCATCGCTTCTATAACAGATTTCTTGCCCAACTGGTTAGAAAGCACATTTTCAAATATAGAAGGTTCTTGGTTAGGTATCCTAGCCATAGCCATCATTGGGCCTATTTTAGAAGAAATGTTATTTCGCGGTGCTGTCACTTCTGAATTACTGAAGAGTTATAACCCTCAAAAGGCTATCCTCTTTTCGGCTCTTATCTTCGGCATTTTTCACATCAATCCTGCCCAGGTACTGAATGCTTTTTTACTAGGTTTGCTATTGGCGTGGTTGTTCTATAAAACACATAGCCTAATACCAGGCATCCTTATTCACATCCTCAACAATAGTTTATCTATTTATTTTACACGAACCTATCCTGAAGCTGATACGTTGGCAGATATTATGGGATCTGCCCCCTATTACATTTGTCTTGCTTTGGCCGTATTACTTGTGGTTGCTTCAATTTGGCAACTAGATAAAAAGAAGGGATAACTTTCGTTACCCCTTCTCTAATGTTTATCTCAAGCTCTTTCTGCTCTTTCCTATCTTCGCTTTGTCATTTGTTACATTGAAGCCAGTGATTTCAAGTGTTGGCTTTTCGCCTTGTGTATCTGCATGACTCAAAGTTATGTGAATCTGCTTGCTCTCACCTGGCATCAGACTGAAATAATTCTCATTATACATCACTGGTGCCATCATACAAGCTGTCTTGTCACCTTTCACTGCCAAGCGAATCATTAGGGCTGGTGTGTCGCTCTCGTTCTTCATTTCACCTTCCAATACCCACTCGTCACCTTCACGTACAATCTTGATGTCGTTTATCAAATGGATATAAGGAAGTTCGAGCAACGACTGATAGTTGCCAGCCTCCTTGCCTCTGACATAGAAGTTTTCAGACAACAACTTGTCTCCTTGCTTCAGGGCCAACTTAATGAAATAAGTACTGCTCAGTTCAGCAGGTTCTTCCAAAAGGAACAAAGCCACCGTCTCATCGTTCTTTACATCAAAAGATGCCTGTTTCTCCCAAACCACCTTACCGTCTTGACCAATCAACTGGGCCGTACCAGTCACTCCTGCAAAGTCGCCTGCATAATAGTTCACTACCTCAATATCATCACGCACCGGGTTCCACTGTATATGAATAGGCTCGCAAGCTTTCTTGGCACCAAAGTAACCACCAGTTGGATTCAAATAATAGTCATAGGTCTGCCAAACCATTGACGGCCAAGCAGGATGACTCATCCACAACAGCAATCCACGACGATGTTCACTACGACCTTCAAACATAGCACGATAACCATTATAGTTCACCCACTGTGCCCACTCGGCAAATTCCTCTGCATTTTTTGGCTGGCCAAACATCTTGGCAATCATCTGATTAAAGGTCTCTGTCTGTTGGGCAGAAGGACCATTGCCTCCTAAAGCATAGTCATGTAAGCCATACATAGCATTAGGTGTAGCTAAGGTGCTTACTGGTTCCAGATGATCTTCGCCAAAAGCCATCTTCATGCTCTCAATGGTCATCACGTTAGGCATACCACGCTCACTATGGAAACGGTCGTGTCCATAATGACGGAAATACTCAATAGGCTCCAAAGCATTATAAGAACCTTCACCACTTACCACACCAGCAGCTGAATGAGAGATATAACGCATTCCTGGATGAAGTTCTGCCACCAAGTCACGCAACTGGTTGTCTAACGATGCAGGAGGATTACCCTCATTTCTACCAACATAGATACCCAGAGCAGCATGGTTACGAATCCTGTTCACATAATCACGCGCATTGGCCATGAACATATCCTCGTAGTAAGGGTCAGGCCCGTCTGCCGGATTTGCCAGCCAGAAATCCTGCCAAATCAGCACACCATATTTATCACATGCCTCATAGAACTCCTCATCTCCTATCATACCCACCCAGTCACGAATCATGGTAAAATGCATATCAGCATGGTACTTTACAGCTGCGTCATACTCACGGCCACGATAGTTGAGGTTCGACTCTGCCATACCCCAGTTGCCACCAAAGCCTACAGCGCGCTTGCCGTTGATATAGACAGTCAGACGAATTGGGTTCTTAAACTGCTCTTTACCTCTCAGTACACCGCCAGCCTGCACGTATGGCTCATCCACGAAAGTCAGTTCACGAACACCCGTTTTGAATGCCTTGACATCACTCTCGCGATTATCGACCGTAAATGTAAACTTGCTATTATAGAGGTTTTGCTCGCCATAACCTACAGGCCACCAAAGTTTTGGATTATCCAGTCTTGTAGAAGGCAACTTCACCAGTTTACTCTCACCTGGTGCCAGTTCCACTTCCATCTGCTCAGCCACACCTTCACCGTCTTTGTCCATATTGAAACTCAGCACACCCTTCACGGCTTTGTCGCTATGGTTCTTCAGCGTAGCCTCAGCCAAGATATCTGCACAGTCGGTGTCTGGTAATGGCAGGTCTGTCTGCACAAATGGATTTTCTATGGTCACTGAACCAGCATAAGTGAGATATACATCATTCCAAATACCTATGTTACGGCCTCGGATAGTAGGAATCCAGTCCCAACCAATAGAAGCGTGGAAAGTAGGATTGTCTGCTCCCAACACACCACCGTTAGAGTCTGGTGACCAAGCCGTCTGTTCCTTTATCACACCTGGATGGGCATTCTTGATAATCTTGACTGCCAGCACATTCTCGCCCTGCTTCACCACATTCGTTACATCAAATTTGCCACGAATGAAAGCACCGTCGATATTGCCAACCTGCTTGCCATTCAAGAAGATAACGGCCTTCCAGTTGATGCCGTTGAAGTCGAGGAACATCCTCTCACCCAAAGCATCCACATCAAACGTATGACGATACCAGAAGTCAGAATAGAAGTACGACTCAGAGATTTGCAACTGGTTATCTGCAAAATTTGGATCAGGCACAGCACCTACATTCACATAGCTCGATAATACGGTACCAGGTACAGTAGCAGGAATCCAGGCCTCATCGTCGAAGCCAGGTTGTGCAATCGCCTCACCTGCTGCCTTTACTTCCGATGCCCTTTGCAACTTCCAGTTGCCTCCATCCAAAGAAAGTTTTCCATTCAGCACCTTACCATTATCAGCGTTCATATCTATCCATGCTGCCTCAGCTACTTGGTTTTGAGCCGTCAAACCACCTTTGCCCATCACTTCCATCTCACTCAGCACATAAGGCTTGCCACCAGCAGCTTCTGTCAAATTCAGACGCACATAACGGCTCTTCACAGTCTTGTTCAAGGCAATTTCATCATTCAAACCTTCACCACCAGGCAGCTCAGCCACCTGCTTCCAAGTCTTGGCGTCGTCAGAAGCCTCAACTATACCCTTTACTGCCTTGTTGATCCAATGCAGGTTGATTTTGTCATATTGAGCCTGTGCCCCCAAGTCCACCATCAGCCATTCATTGCCTGCCGAAGCACTCATCCAAGCACTATTGAAGCGGAAAGATGGAAGTGCAGATACAGGTTCACCAGCTTTGGCGAAATCCCAAGAAGTGAATGTCCAGTTTTGTGCACTCGGCATATTCATTTCCACCTTGAAGTGGCTATATCCCTTTGCTGCAGGAAGTTTCACCACATAATTGAAAGTACGAGTCATCATCGGATTGGCGCCAGCAGGGGCACCAGCCTCTACTACTGGCGGGTTCTTCACAGCCCCATGCTCATAAAGGAACCTCACGGGCGACTCACCAGTAGCCACCTTTCGAGGAGGATAACCAGCTCGGGCGCCACCTTCTACACCAAAATAGTTACTACCCTTTTGTGCATCCAGTTCATCCCATTGGTTACCATCCACTGAAGCCAGCATCTTCACCTCATAGCCTCGTGCTTTTCTGGTGTCGAGCACTACCCTGCCTCGTAGTTCAATCTGGTCGATATCCAACTGCATATCAGCCATATCATACTGCAAGAAGATATTGTCACCATTGACAACGTATGTCGTCACATCGTTTGAGTCGAGGATGACCTCCTTCTTGTTGCGAGGCACTTCACCCTCTTGTGTAAACAACTGAGTGGTAGGTGGCATCTTGTCAATCAAGATACCATCGGTAGCCAACTGAGCCGTCAAGTTATAGTCGATGCTTGACGAAGCATAAGCCGCCTTCAGTTTAGCTACATTGCGATACGTATTATCTTTCACCAGTTGTGGCGCAAACCACTCTTCAGGATTACCTGGATAGTTGCCAGGTTTTCGGTTCATCCCTTCTTGCGATGGCTGTTGTCCACCGCTACATCCTGTCATTAAAGCCACACAAGCTGTCATTGCCATCAGCTTGCCAATTGATAAGTGCTTCATATATTTTTGTTTATTAATTATTTCTCTCTAGTTTACTCCCTCACCTGAATGCGGTTACCTTCTAAGGAATCGATGATGGCAAGTGATTCGATGCAGTAAACGCCGTTTTCGGTCAACAGTTCACGACCATGCTGGAATGCCTTTTCTATGATAAAGCCCATGCCTTCGATGGTAGCACCAGCTTGTTGGCACAAATCGATAATGCCCAATCCCGTATTGCCATAAGCCAGAAAATCGTCAATGAAAAGGATATGGTCTTTGGGGGTAAGGTACTCCTTGCTGATTACCATAGTATAGTCACGCTGCTTTGTAAACGACCTAACCTCAGCCACATACATCTCTTTAGCAGTCTTTGGTTTCTTTTTCTTGGCATACACAACTGGCAACTCCAACAAATAGCCCAATAAGACAGATGGAGCGATGCCCGATGCCTCCACCGTAAGTATCTTGTTGATAGGCAAGTCGGCAAAGCGACGGATAAACTCAACGGCTACTTGCTTCATCAGATTAGGATCCATCTGGTGGTTGATGAAGCTATCCACTTTCAGTATGCCGCCCTCTAAACAGCGACCATCTTGCAGAATTCTTTCACGCAAAACTTTCATGGTTACACTTTTACTCTATAAATATTAAGTTAACGCCGTAAAGATAATAAAATGAAAAGAAAAAACATACATTCAACATGGGAAAAGTCTATTTGATTATTTCAAGTACCTTGCATATTTACATAAAAAAATAACCCTGCTTACAAGAATCTATTGATGAAGGGCCAATCAGATTATAACTCTAAAAAGATAGCACTATCTGCTATCATCAGCCCTAATATTTCCTAAAGGGTGACGCTAATGCTTCCTAAGGGTCGTTGCAAGGCTTTCTATGGGCGAAGGGAAAGCCTCCCAAGAGTCATCGCAATATCTCCTTTACCCCCATAACAGATATTGCGACGGGTGATAGCAGATATTATGACGACCCATAGTAATCAATGCAATCCAACAGAGCAAGGTATGAAGTCAATTAAAGAGGACTTCTATTAGAGAATGACACGCTGCTATACCTAATATGGGAAATAACACATTTTATTTATTCAACCACGCCTCTGGGTTGAGCTTGTCCTTCTCCTTGCGAAGCTGGAAATGTAAGACTGTACGGTTATTGTCGGAGGAATCGCTATAGACGGTGCCAAGTACTTGTTTGGTTCTTACATCGTCGCCTTGCTTGACATCGCTCTTGGCAAGGTTACAATAAACGGAAATGTAAGACCCATGACGCACTAAGACATTGAAGAGACCATTGAGTTGGAAAACAGCAGCTACCTTCCCATTGAAAATGGCGCGAGCCTGTGCTCCGGGTTTGCCCTGTATGTCGATACCTTTATTGTCAAGGGTAACGTTACGAAGACCTGCTACATTGTATTGGCCATAATGACTTACGATGATGTAAGAACTGGTGATAGGCATGGGCAATTTGCCTCGATTGGCTGCGAAGTCGCTGGACAATTCACGATCGGCTTTGCTCATACTATAGACCTCAGATTTGGCAGTTGTGGCTGGTTTAGCAACTGGGGTAGCTGGCTTCACTGAAGCAGGAGCGCTAGCGGTCTTGCTATCAACTGCTTTGGCTTTTGCCTCAGCCTCAGCTTTTTTCCTCGCCTCAGCTTCCTTGCGGGCTTCTTCCTCTGCTCGCTTACGAGCATTCTCTATTTCGATAGCTATCAGCTTGTCAATCTGGTTATTCAACTGATTGGCCTCACGTTTCTTCTTGCTGATTTCGTCTTGCAGACCTTTCTGCCTGCTACGCAGGTCTTTGATGACTTGCTGTGCTTGCTGCTCCTGCACCTCGAGTTTACGTTTCTCTTGAGCTCTCTCTGCCAGCAAATGTATCTTCTCGGTACGTACACTGTCAAGCTCCGCCTGCTTTAAGGAGATCTGCTCTTGCTTGCGGATAATCTCATTTCCCTGCAAACGCTGGTAGGTAGCATATTCTCGCACATAGCGTAATCGATTGTAGGTTTGAGAAAGACTTTCAGCACTGAAGATGAACATGAGCTTCTCCTGGATGCTATGGTTCTTGTAAAGATATTTAAGAGATGCTTCGTATCGTCGTTTCTTCTCTTCCAGGCCGATATTCAGGGTGTCTAATTGACGGTCGATATAAACCAGTTCGCTATCGACTGCTATCAAATCAGCATTAATATTGTCAATATAACGTCGTCGCTCCGCAATCTGTCCTGTTAGGGCATTCAAGCCATTAAGCTGGCTTCCTACATTCTTGTTCGTGGTCTTCAGCAACTCCTCCGTTTCTGCTATCTGCTTTTGCAAGTCAGAGCGTTTAAGTTCCAACTCCTTGATACGCTTGTTGGATTGTGCCATCATAATCACAGGCACACAAATGAGCAGTAATATAAGGAGAGTTCGTTTCATAGACTCATGAGCAATTGTAATAATTCTTCAAAAGTGACCTGACGATAGCGAGAGCTAACAGTAGTAGGTTCGATAGAGAAAGGCGCGTCGGAAAAATCGTACAACTCTATTCGCGCCTTGGCCAATTGCTTGATGCCTATCTCTTCGCCCGAAAGCGTGGTTTTGCCCCCAGGTTTAGCAGCATCCTTAATCAGTTGCTCCAAACGTTGATAGCTATCTGCAGGTAAATAATCTCGCAAATCATATTGGGTACCCTTAACAAACCTGCGGTTCATCCTATCTACCATCAACAAATAGATGGGAGTAGCTTCGATTCGTGCCACCTCGCTCCTGAACAAAGGCATCAGCAATGACATCTGCACCAACTCACCTTCTTTCATCTTCATGGTACCATTGACGGTAAAAACAGCATCGCCATGAGGGATGGTCAGTTCTAACTTAGAGGAGAGGTATTGCTGAACAAACTCGGGCTCTTTAACGATAGTCTTAGAGCTTTTGCAACCAACCAACAACAATACCGTCAACAGTAGTGTTAGCGGAAAATGAATAATGGATAGTGGATTATTAATTCTCTTCATCTCACGTACTTCTTCTGTTTAATTTTCTGGTCGATGGAGTTTGACTTACTGCCATTGTCTTTGGCTTTCTGCCAAAACTCCACCGCTTTGGTAGTATCTCCTGTATGGAAATAGATATCACCACAATGCTCCAACACCTCAGCACTCAGACTATCGTCGTTCTGTAAGGCTTGATCAATGTATATCTTTGCCTGCTCATAGTTGGCTTTCTCAAACAAAATCCAAGCATACGTATCAAGATAAGTAGCATTATTCGGCTCAGCTTTCACTGTCTTATAGCTCATCTCCTCTGCCCTATCCAAGTCGCGTCTTTCCAAAGAAAGATAATAGGCATAATTGTTGAGGGCCATAATGTTATTGGAGTTATACTCTAAGGCCTTTTCGTATGCCTCATAAGTCTCGGGCATCATTTTCTTGGTGTGGTAGGCATCACCCAAAATAGCGTAAAAATCACTTACTACATTGGATTCACTATCCTCAGTAACATGCTGCAACGCTCTTTGACACACACTGACAACACTGTCGGTACGTTGTGTCTGATTATAGCCAACGGCCAAATAATAGTAAAACTCCAGCATGTCTGGATTAGCCTCTGTACCTGTTTGACAGAGATCAATTACCCAATCATAGTCTTGCTTGTTTACAGCCTCACCCAACAACGTCATGCGAGCAACGGTATTAGTAGGCTCTATCTGCAATACCTGGTTCAGAACGGGAACAGCCTTGTCTTTCATATTCTTGGAATACAGATATTGTGCATATAACAAAGGCAGTTGGGCCTCATCAGGTTCTTGCTCCATGATGCGATCAAAAAGGTTGATGACGATGGTACTGTCTTTATGGCTGCTTTCATTACGGATAATCAACCTGCGCATTACATCTGCTTTTGTGTCGGAATCTACCTTGCGATTCAGCAAAACAGAATTAAGCTGCTGGTCATATTTCTCCGTTTGGCCAGTTTGTTCATAATAAGCGGCTAATGAATACATGGCCATTGCATTGTCGGGCTCTGCTTTAAGTATTTGCTGATAGATATCATAAGCTTGCTGATACTTTTCTTTTTGCAGGTAGGCATCGCCCAGAATCACTTGATAACGATAATCAGTAGGGAACTCATCGGCTAAGCTCTTCAATTCAGCCATCGCCTTATTGTCCTCTCCTTGTTGGTCATAGATAGCAAATTTCTGCATGGAAATCTGCTCGTTCTTGCCAAAGCGGACTTCTAACTTATCTAATAGCTCGATAGACTTGTCAAAATTGGCTTGACGACTATAGACTTGCAGCAAACTATAGGTCACATCTATTTTGCTAGGGAAACGCTTGGCCATTTCTTCCAAAAGTTCAGCAGCTTCATCCAACTTGTTTTGTTGCACATAGAGATTGGCAAGTCCTTGTGCATACCAATAGTTATCAGGGGCATATTTAACAGCCTCTGCCATAGTGGCCGTACCTCTTTCGTTTTGTTTAAGGACAATGTAGTATTGCGCCAATTCGTAGAGGGCAGAAGGAGAATGTGGCCGAATAGCCAGGCAATGCTGCAACATATCATATGAAGCGTCATACTTCTTTTGTATGCGCAGACGGGTGGCTTCGTGGAAGTAGTAATCGTATTTCCTGTCTAATTCCTCATTGTTTTGGGCTTGTGCCAACAAAGGCATCACAATGCCTAAACAAAATATTAATATAGAAAACTTTATCTTCAATATCATTTATTGTTTTCCTGTATGTCCGAAACCACCAGCACCACGATCAGTCTCGTCAAGCGTTTCCACTTCTACCCACTCAGCTTGCTCATGACGGACAATTACCATCTGAGCTACACGCTCTCCATCGTTGACCACAAAATCTTCTTGCGAGAGGTTGATGAGAATAATGCATATCTCACCTCGATAATCGGCATCTATGGTACCAGGTGAATTCAATACAGTGATACCTTTCTTGATAGCCAATCCGCTACGGGGACGAACCTGTGCCTCATAACCTGCAGGCAGAGAAATATAAAGGCCAGTAGGTATCAAGGCTCTTTGCATAGGAGCTAAAACAACGGGCTCACTCAGATTAGCCCTCAAATCAACGCCAGCTGACTGAATGGTTGCATATTGGGGCAACTGATGATGTGATTTATTGATGATTTGTACCTTCATAATGTATAAGTTTTACTAATTAGTTGCGAAAATAATGTATTTCTCCCATATAATTTATACTTTTGTAGTTAATTAAAACTAATAGGATGAAAAATGGAATGGAGTAAACTGATTTCCGCCAAAAGATTCGGGCTAGAAGAGTTTCATGAAGAAAGGCATGAGAATCGTACGGAGTTCCAACGTGATTTCGACAGACTGATCTTCTCACCACCTTTCAGAAGATTGCAGAACAAAACACAGGTATTCCCTTTGCCTGGCAGTGTGTTTGTCCACAACCGACTGACGCACAGCATAGAAGTTTCTTGTGTGGGGCGATCGTTGGGCAATGATGTGGCCAAGGGCATCTTGGAAAGAGAACCTGCTTTACAGAATACAAACCTACCAGAGATTGGCGCTATCGTATCGGCAGGATGCTTAGCACACGACTTAGGTAACCCTCCATTCGGCCATTTTGGTGAGAAGGCTTTTTCCACTTTTTTTTCTGAAGGCAAAGGATTGGCTCTGAAAGAGCAGTTGAAGGAAGATCAATGGAACGACCTTACCCACTTCGAAGGTAATGCCAACACCTTCAGATTACTGACTCATCAGTTTGAAGGTCGTAGAAAAGGTGGTTTCGTACTTACCTATTCCACCTTAGCCAGTATTGTAAAATATCCCTATTCATCGAATTTTGCCAATAAAAAGGGTAAGTTTGGCTTCTTTACTTCTGAGAGAAGTAGTTATGAGCTTATTGCCGAAGCGCTGGGCATAAAAAAACTAGGTGAACAAATTTACGCCCGTCATCCGCTGGTATATCTTGTGGAAGCAGCCGATGACATCTGCTATGAAATCATGGATATTGAAGATTCATTCAAACTAAAGATACTCTCTTTGGAGGAGACGAAAGAATTGCTGCTGGGCTATTTTGATGATAATCGCAGAGTCAATATGGAGAAAACGCTGAGCATGGTAAGCGATTACAATGAGCAAATAGCTTACCTGCGCTCAAACGTAATTGGACTGCTGACGCATGAGTGTACACAGACTTTCCTGGCTAACGAAGAGAAAATACTGAATGGTGACTTTGAAGGCTCACTAATCAGTCATATATCAGAAAAGCCTGCCAATGCCTACAAACATTGTTGCAAAGTAGCATACGAGCGAATTTATAAATCGCGCGATGTTGTGGATATTGAAGTGGCAGGTTTCCGTATCATCGGGACGTTAATAGATCTGATGACAGACGCTGTATTATCACCAGAAAAGGCTTATTCTCAGTTGCTTATCAATAGGGTGTCAAGCCAGTATAACATGATGGCACCTGCACTCTTCGACAGAATACAAGCTGTTTTGGATTATGTGTCGGGTATGACGGATGTCTTTGCACTTGACCTTTACAGGAAACTGAATGGCAATAGTCTGCCGGCAGTATAAAAAACTTTCCCCGCCATCTAGCGGGGAAATGTTTATTTGTCAGGATAAATCACTTTATTTTGGCCAGAAGTAAACCTTACCGCATTGGGCTCATTCTTCAAAAATGATTCCACGTGCCTCATACGTTTCTCTTCCATGATTTCATCAACGGCAATCAATATGCCCGTCTCTTCCACATCACCAAAACCATAGTTGATGGCTGTGCCAAACATACGCATCGTAGGACTGAGGTTCATGTATGCATTCACCAAAGGAGGAATATTATATCCCATCTTGCGAATTTCGCTATGCAACACTTTGTAGTCTTCCTTGAAGGTGTCATTAGGAAACAACTTCGCCAATTCTTCTTCATCACTCTCAATCACTAAAGGCTTCATAGGAGTAATCAAGTGATCCTTATCTCCAAAATGCTTGCGTAAGAAATATAGGATCATATCCCTACCCTTGCGGATATATGATGGATACATGGTAACCTTACCGAAGAAATATCTTACGTTAGGCTTGATGACCATCAAAGCGCCTAAACCGTCCCAGAGATTATCCAAAGCGAACAAACCTTTGCTACCTGCTCTAGTCCCCTGATATTCTAATGTCACAAAAGAACGAGCCAACTCAATAGTAGTCGGCATATACTCTTTCAAGAATTTATCTGAGAAATGGAACATATGAGCAGTAGCAAGTTTTGGTTGACCATTAGTCTCAAACTGAACATCTGTACCTAAAATATATCTGTAGCCACCTAATATTTCCTCAGCTTCAGGATCCCACACAATCAATTGCTTATATGGGTTGTCCATAATGTCAAATTCGTCGATATCCATCGACTTACCTGTACCACCTCCAGCTGCACGGAAAGCTATTTCACGCAATCTGCCAATCTCTTTCATGGTATTGGGGGCATTATGAGCGGTACAAATATAAATCTGGTTATGGCTCTTGTTGGTCATTCGTAAACGCTTGTCTTCAGTCAGTTCTGCTTTAAGCAGATCTCTACTGATAGGCTGAATAATTTCTTCCATTATCATAATCCGTCACCTTTCTTGAAGCAGTCTTTTCAGGCTTGCTGAGATATATTCAGTTTATAAACTATTTCTTTTACAAATTGTGCCCATTCATTGGGGGTCTTACTTTGGTCAAACGTTTGCCAAGGGATAGGTTTGCCAATAGTTACATTGAAAGTTTTATGTCTATTCTTCATCATCTCATCAGCCAAATAAAGCATGGCAATATTAAACTTGATGCCCAACCACTTGCACACATTGGCCAAATTATAGAAGAAGTTAGAGTTCCTTCCGTCAAAATAAATAGGAATCACGTCACGTTGATACTCAACACTTTTTGACACGAAAGTTTTTTTCCAAGGTAGATCTTTAATGACACCATTCTGTTTTCTAGAACAGATGCCGGCAGGGAACATGATGAGCTGATCTTCTTTAGAAGCAAAACCTGCTTCCACCTTTCGAGGGAAATCCTTTGACTGTTTACCCGTTTTATTAATGGGAATAAAAAAGGGAGCCAGTCCGTGGAGATTCATCAATAGGTCATTGACTAAAAACTTAATCTTACCCTGATAATGCTCGCCAATCACTGCTCCTAATGCCAGACCATCAGCCCCACCCAACGGATGGTTGGAGACAAAGGTATAAAGACGGTCGTCCGAAGGCAGGTTCTCTTTACCATGCACTACAATTTTGTTGTCAAGCAATTCTAGTGTGCGTTTGGCAAAATCAACACCTTGAAGATCACCCAATTCCGTCAGCATTTCATTCAACTCGTCTTGATGCACAATGCGTTTAAGATAGGATACCACAAAACGAGGTATATACTTCGCTTTATCGGGAGCCTTCTCCTTCAACACCTTGTCTATGTCAATCAAAAAGACAGAATTGTCAGCCATTATAAATTCAATTTGAGTGCAAATTTAAACTATCTTTTGGATATCTAAAAGAATTTTTAAAGAAATTGCGACAAAAAGAAATACTAAGCAATTTGCCCCACCAAAACCTACTTCTCGAAGTATACTCATTTTCAAGCAAATAAGTTTTCAACATCCCTGTTGAAAACTTTCTATGAAAAAAGTTACTGAAAAATGTGGGGAATTGTGGGGAATTATGTAATTTTACGCCCAAATATCATAATAAGGTAAGTATGGCGCAATTCTTAGGCAATATAGAAGCAAAAACTGATGCTAAAGGCAGGGTATTTATACCTTCTGGCTTCAGGAAATTGTTGCAAGCAGATGGCGAAGAATGGCTGGTGCTGCGCAAAGATGTTCACCAAAACTGTCTCGTGCTATATCCTGGAAGTGTTTGGAAAGAAACACAGGACCAGCTGCGCAGGAATCTAAACAAATGGAGTAAGCGAGAGCAGAACATTTTCCGCCAATTTGTGAGCGAAGCTGAAGTAATGACTCTCGATGGAAGCGGGCGTATCTTGTTGCCCAAACGTTACCTGCAGATGGCTAACATCAAGAGCGATGTACGGTTTATTGGCATGGACAATACAATAGAGATCTGGGCAAAGGAAACTGCAGACCAGCCATTTATGAGCAACGAAGAATTCAGTAACGCTTTGGAAGAGACATTGGGCACCTATCCAGGTGAGGCATTTATAGATGAAAAAGAATGAAGGCGAAAGATGAACAAATCTACCATGTGCCCGTATTGTTGAAACAGAGCATTGAAGGACTGAACATTC
This sequence comes from uncultured Bacteroidales bacterium, assembly GCA_902779085.1. Lineage (GTDB taxonomy): Bacteria > Bacteroidota > Bacteroidia > Bacteroidales > Bacteroidaceae > Bacteroides. The sequence continues at coordinate 118,861 of CACYZY010000002.1, forward strand.
AGTCGGCCGGCATATATGTGGACGTTACCTTTGGTGGAGGAGGTCATTCTAAAGAAATACTAAAGCACCTAGACAAGCAAGGTAGGTTGCTGAGTTTCGACCAGGATGCTGATGCAGAGAAAAATATCATTAATGACAAAAGGTTTACTTTTGTTAGAAGCAATTTCAGATATTTACAGAACTTCCTGCGATACTACGGAATTGAAAAAATAGATGGTTTGCTGGCTGATTTGGGCGTTTCTTCACACCATTTTGATGAAAGTGAGCGAGGTTTTTCTTTTCGCACAGATGGACCATTGGACATGCGGATGAACAAGCGAGCAGGACTCTCAGCTACAGATGTGGTAAATGATTACCCAGAAGAAAAACTGGCTGACGTCTTCTATCTTTATGGAGAAGTAAAGAATAGCAGAAAGTTAGCCAACACCATATGCAAAACCAGAGAGAAACAGAAGATAGACACTATCAACACTTTTCTTGAAGTAATCAAACCTCTCTTCAACAAAGATAGGGAGAAAAAAGAGTTGGCTAAAGTGTTTCAGGCTTTGCGCATTGAGGTGAACCAAGAGATGGAAGCTCTGAAAGAAATGCTGCAAACTGCTACCTATGTATTGAAACCTCATGGCAGACTTGTCGTAATTACTTATCACTCTTTGGAAGACCGTATGGTAAAGAATCTGATGAAGACAGGGAATGTGGAAGGCAAGGCTGACAAAGATTTCTATGGTAGAGTGAACACCCCTTTTATGTTGGTAAACAACAAAGTGATTGTGCCTTCAGAAGAAGAAATAGAACGGAATCCACGAAGCAGAAGCGCCAAACTTAGGATTGCAGAGAAAATATAATCTACATTATGGCAAAGAGCGAGAATAAAGAGAAGAAGGAGAAAAGAAGATGGAGTAGCTGGTTAAGCAGCATCTTAGGAGGAGATATCCTGGCAAACGAGATGTTTCGTAAACAATGGAAACTGATGGTGCTCATCATGGTACTCATCCTCTTCTATATCGACAACCGTTACTCTTGCCAACAGCAGCTCATTGAGCTCGACAGATTGAAAGTGGAGCTGACTGATGTAAAATATGATGCATTGACCAGAAGTTCCGAGTTGATGGAAAAGAGTAGACAATCGAAAATACAAGAATATATTGAAAAAAAACAGAGTGAATTAGAAATTGCAACCACTCCACCTTATTTAATTAAATAATGGATGATGGGGAATAATAATTATCAATAACAATTAAATAATTATGGCAGTAAACAAAAGGAGCATAATGACGAGGTTTTTCCTGATAGTGGTATTGTTTGCCACAGTCGGAGTTTGCATCGTGCTTAAAGCTGCCATCATCATGTTCAAGGAGAGAGGGTATTGGAATGAAGTGGCCGATCGTTTTGTAAAAGAGAACGTGTTAGTAGATCCCAACCGAGGAAACATTCTTTCTACTGATGGCAAGTTACTGGCTAGTTCGCTGCCAGAATATTCTTTATATATGGATTTCATGGTAAGCGACCCTGATGAGAATCGTAAAGCCAAAGAACAAGCGAAGAAAGACTCATTGTTCAAAAGCCACCTTGATGAGATTTGCGAAGGCTTACATCGTATTTTCCCTGATAGAAGTGCAGCTGCTTTCAAGCAACATTTGCAAAACGGACGTAACCGCAAGAGTCGCTACTACAGGATTTATCCTAGACGAGTGAGCTACATACAATTTAAAGAAGTACAGAAATTGCCTTTCTTCAACTTGGGTAAGAACCGAAGTGGATTGCAGGGTGTTGCCTCCAACAACCGCAAGAGGCCATTTGGTTCTTTGGCACAACGTACTATAGGCGATGTATATGCAGATACCGCTTTAGGAGCTAAGAATGGAATCGAACTGGCGTTCGACACCTTGCTGAAAGGTAAGAAAGGTGTGACACATCGCCAGAAGGTAATGAACAAATACTTGAACATCACAGATATTGAACCCATCGACGGAGCAGACATTATCTCTACCATCGACGTAGATATGCAAGATATCTGCGAGAAAGCCTTGGTTGACAAGCTCTATGAGTTGAATGCTATGGTAGGCGTAGCTGTATTGATGGAGGTGAAGACTGGTGAGGTGAAGGCCATTGTCAACATGAGCAAAGGCAATGATGGGAAGTATTACGAGATGCGTAACAACGCCATCAGCGACATGATGGAACCAGGTTCTACTTTCAAGACTGCTTCTATTATGGTGGCTTTAGAAGATGGAAAGGTTGAACCTGATACTAAAGTGGATACGGGCAATGGCGTAAAGATGATGCATGGACGTCCTATGAAGGACCACAACTGGAATCGTGGTGGTTATGGAGTTATTGACGTAACAAGAATACTGGAGGTTTCATCAAACGTTGGCGTATCTTCCATTATCGATCAATACTACTACGATAATCCTCAGAAGTTTGTGGATGGGCTAAAGAGATTAGGCATTACAGAACCTCTACATCTGCAAATTGCGGGTGAAGGCAAGCCAAATATTAAAGGGCCAAAAGAAAGATACTTTGCCAAGACCACCTTGCCTTGGATGAGCATAGGCTATGAGACACAAGTGCCTCCTCTCAACATACTGACTTTCTACAATGCCATTGCCAACGATGGAGTAATGGTACGCCCTAAGTTTGTAAAGGCTGCGGTGAAAGACGGACAAATTATTCAAGAGTATCCAACAGAAGTGATTCGCGAGAAAATTGCATCTGAATCAACTTTAGAGAAGATTCGTACGATACTGGAAAAAGTAGTAAGTCAAGGGTTGGCTAAACCTGCTGGCAGCAAACAATTTGCAGTAGCTGGCAAAACAGGTACAGCTCAGATTTCGCAAGGTGCCGCTGGATATACATCTGGAGGCAGGAAATACTTAGTGAGTTTCTGTGGTTATTTCCCAGCTGACGCTCCAAAATATAGTCTAATAGTTTCCATCCAGAAACCCGGACTTCCTGCTTCTGGTGGCTTGATGGCAGGTAGCGTTTTTAGCAAGATTGCAGAACGTGTGTTTGCCAAGAACCTAAGCTATGAGCTGAAAAATGCCATTGACAGTACGACGGTGGTAATACCCGATGTTAAATCTGGAGATTTAGCTGAGACTTCATATGTACTTGGTAAATTGAACGTGCCTACTGAGGGCAAGACCTCAAGAGAGAGCTGGGGACGTGCAGAAGAAGACTCTGTAGGTGTGAAATTAGAACAACAGACACTCAAAACCGGTATCATGCCAAATGTGGTGGGTATGGGTGCCAAAGATGCCGTTTACTTGCTAGAAAAAGCAGGACTAAGGGTGAACATAGCTGGTATTGGTAAGGTTACTAGACAATCTATCCCATCAGGCAATAAATACTCAAAGGGACAGACTGTGGCATTACAATTGCATTAAACATTGAACATTTTATGATATTAGCGGAATTACTGAAAGTTATCCAGCCACAACAAGTGATAGGTGGAACGGATATTGAAATAAAGGAGGTGAACATTGACTCTCGCAAAATAGAAAAAGGTCATTTGTTCATGGCGATGCGTGGCACCCAAACAGACGGGCATGCTTATATTCCTAATGCCATTGAGAAAGGAGCAGTGGCCGTACTTTGTGAGGATGTGCCAGATGTTCCCACCCCACATGTTACCTATATACAAGTAACCGATAGTGAAGATGCAGTGGGCAAATTGGCACACGCGTTCTATGGCTCACCTACAGAAAAGTTGGAATTAGTGGGTGTAACAGGGACTAATGGTAAAACAACCATTGCTACCTTATTATATAAAATATTCAGATACTTTGGCTATAAGGTAGGCTTGCTTTCAACCGTCTGCAACTACATCGATGATGAGGCTATCCCCACCGACCACACTACACCCGACCCTATCACACTCAACAAATTGTTGGGACGTATGGCTGATGAAGGTTGCAAGTATGCTTTCATGGAGGTCAGCTCCCACTCCATTGCCCAGAAACGCATTAGCGGGTTAAAGTTTGCTGGTGGAATCTTTACTAATCTGACGCGTGACCATCTAGATTATCATAAGACAGTAGAGAACTACCTAAAAGCCAAGAAGAAATTTTTTGACGATATGCCTAAGAATGCATTCAGTCTGACTAACCTCGATGATAAGAATGGATTGGTGATGTTGCAGAATACTAAGTCAAGGACTTACACCTATTCATTGAGGAGCTTGGCAGATTTCAAAGGCAAAGTATTGGAAAGTCATGTAGAAGGCATGTTACTCGACTTCAATAACCACGAGGTGGCCGTACATTTCATCGGGAAATTCAATGCTAGCAACTTGTTGGCCGTATTTGGCGCTTCCGTACTATTAGGTAAAAACGAAGAAGAGGTATTAGTGGCGTTAAGCACACTCTATCCTGTAGCAGGCCGCTTGGAAACCATACATTCCCCAAAAGGAATTACGGCAGTTGTGGACTATGCCCATACCCCAGATGCATTAGTCAACGTATTAGCTTCTTTGCAAGAAGTAATGAATGGCAAAGGGCAGATTATCACAGTTGTTGGAGCTGGTGGCAATCGCGACAAAGGCAAGCGTCCCATTATGGCAAAAGAAGCTGTAAAAGGTAGCAATAAAGTGATCATCACCTCTGACAACCCACGATTTGAAGAGCCACAAGATATCATCAACGATATGTTGGCAGGTCTTGATGCAAAGGACATGGGAAAAACTATCAGCATTGTTGACCGCAAGGAAGCTATTCGTACCGCTTGTATGTTGGCACAGAAAGGCGATGTGGTACTAGTCGCAGGAAAGGGCCACGAAGACTATCAGGAAATCAGGGGAGTAAAGCACCACTTCGACGACCGTGAGGTGTTGAAAGAGATTTTAAATGAACAATAAAATATGTTGTATTATTTATTTGATTGGCTAAAAGAGTTGAATTTCCCTGGAGCAGGCGTATTCGGGTATACATCATTCAGGGCGTTGATGGCTGTGATTTTATCACTTCTCATTTCCAGTATTTGGGGTACCAAGTTCATCCACTTACTGAAGAGAAAGCAAATCACTGAGACACAACGCAGTGCCGATATTGATCCGTTTGGAGTTAAAAAGGTGGGCGTACCTAGCATGGGTGGTGTCATTATCATCTTCGCCATCCTTATACCCTGTTTGTTGATAGGCAAACTCAGCAACATTTATATGATTTTAATGCTCATCACCACTGTATGGTTGGGTGCTTTGGGTTTTGCAGACGACTATATCAAAATTTTTAAACGCGACAAAGAAGGCTTGCATGGCAAATTCAAAATAATTGGTCAGGTAGGTTTGGGCTTCATTGTGGGTCTTACCCTCTACCTGAGTCCACAGGTGGTAATACGCCAAAACATTGAACTCTCCCGACCAGGACAGGAAAAGGTGGTGGTACATGCCGCTAAGGAGATCAAAGCTACACAGACCACTATCCCCTTCTTCAAGAGCAACAACCTCGACTATGCAGATATCATGGGCTTCTTGGGTGATTATGCACAGACAGGAGGGTGGATATTGTTCGTCCTGATGACCATCATCGTGGTAACTGCCGTATCTAATGGCGCCAATCTTAACGACGGCATGGATGGTATGGCAACAGGCAACTCGGCAATCATAGGAGTCACTTTAGGCATACTGGCCTATGTGTCATCGCACATCGAATTCGCCACTTATCTGAACATTATGTATATACCTGGCTCAGAAGAGTTGGTAGTATATATACTGGCATTTGTGGGTGCATTGATTGGCTTTTTGTGGTATAATGCTTATCCTGCCCAAGTATTCATGGGCGATACGGGCAGTCTGACTATTGGTGGTATCATTGCTGTAATTGCCATTATCATTCATAAGGAGTTGCTGGTACCTATTCTTTGCGGAGTTTTCCTTGTAGAGAATCTGTCGGTTATCCTGCAACGCTACTACTACAAGGCTGGCAAGAAAAGAGGCGTGAAGCAGCGCTTATTTAAGCGCACACCTATCCACGATCATTTCAGGACTGGCATGGATCTGGTAGAACAAGGATGTAGCGTGAAGTTTCAGAAGCCCGAGCAACTGCTACATGAGGCAAAGATAACAGTAAGGTTTTGGATTGTGACAATTGTATTGGCAGCCATCACAATCATTACTTTGAAGATAAGATAGTTATGAAGAGAATAGTAGTTTTAGGAGCAGGAGAGAGCGGAGCAGGAGCAGCTGTTCTCGCTAAGGTGAAAGGGTTTGATACATTCGTTTCAGACATGTCGGTTATTAAGCCTAAATATCAAGAACTGCTGAACCAATATGGCATCGAATGGGAAGAGGGACACCACACGGAAGAGAAGATTCTCAATGCCGACGAAGTGGTAAAAAGTCCGGGAATTCCAGACACTGCTCCCATTATTGCAAAGTTAAAACAACAAGGTACGCCCATCATTTCAGAAATAGAGTTAGCAGGCAGATATACTAATGCTAAGATGGTGTGTATTACAGGTTCTAATGGTAAGACCACTACTACTTCACTGATATACCATATTTTCAAAAATGCTGGTTTAAATGTGGGTTTGGCAGGTAATATCGGCAACAGCTTAGCACTGCAAGTTGCTACTGAACAACACGATTATTATGTAATTGAATTGAGTTCCTTCCAGTTGGACAACATGTATGACTTCCGTGCAAATATAGCTGTCTTGCTGAATATCACGCCCGACCATCTGGATCGCTACGATTTCAAGATGCAGAACTATGTAGATGCCAAGATGCGCATCACTCAGAACCAGACCGAAGAGGATGCTTTCATCTATTGGAAAGATGACCCTATCATTGCCAAAGAACTTAAGAAATATGGTTTGAAAGCACAACTGTATCCTTTCTCAGCCATCAAGGAAGAAGGTTCAATTGCCTATGCAGACGAAGGGGAGGTGTATATCAAAAAACCTTTTGACTTCAACATGGAACAAGAGAAACTGGCTTTGAGGGGCATACATAACCTCTATAACTCTTTGGCCGCTGGTATATCTGCTAGCGTAGCAGGCATCAGTAAAGAGAACATCCGTCAAGCATTAAGTGACTTCAAAGGGGTACCTCATCGACTTGAATACATCACCACCATACGAGGGGTAAAGTTTGTCAACGACTCAAAAGCCACCAATGTCAACGCTTGCTGGTATGCTTTGCAGAGCATGACTACTAAAACAGTCTTAATCTTAGGAGGCACGGACAAAGGCAATGACTATACAGAGATAGAGGACTTAGTAAAAGAGAAATGTGTAGGATTGGTATATTTAGGCGTTGACAACGAGAAGTTGCACAAGAGTTTCGACCACCTAGGCATTCCTGTAGCCGATATACATACTGGAATGAAAGAAGCTGTGGAAGCTGCTTTCAAGATGGCCAACATAGGCGACACTGTATTGCTGAGTCCGTGTTGCGCCAGCTTCGACCTCTTCAAGAATATGGCCGACAGAGGCAATCAATTTAGAGAATATGCAATGGCACTATGAATCTGATTAATTCCATATTCAAAGGAGACAAAGTCATTTGGATGATATTCCTAATGCTCTGTCTGATATCCATCACCGAGGTGTTCAGTGCATCGAGTACCTTGACATATGGAAGTCAGAGTCATTGGGGCCCTATCACACAACACAGCATCTTGCTGATGTTTGGTGTCTTCATCGTATGGTTCATGCACAACATTCCCTATAAGTGGTTCCGCATCTTTGCCTACCCTTTGTTGCTTGTATCTGTCATCATGTTGATAGTAGTCATGCTGATGGGTTTCATTTCCGGCGACCGTGTAAATGGTGCCGCTCGATGGCTCACCTTCTTTGGAGTTGCTTTCCAACCTTCTGAGTTGGCCAAAATGGCAGTCATCATCCTCACGGCAGCATTCTTATCAAAGGGACAAACCGAAGACGGGGCAAGTCCACAAGCTTTCAAATGGATTTTGGGAATTACCATCTTTGTTTGCGTCCTCATCGTACCTGAGAACTACTCTACAGGAGCTTTACTTTTTGCCACAGTGTTCCTGATGATGATCATAGGTAGGATACAATGGAGAAAAATTTTGTTATTGGGAGGCTCATTGGGAGCTATCGCATTGCTATTTGTGAGTTTCCTCGCCATTACACCTGATAACACTTTAGAGCAGATACCTATGGGGCATCGTTTTACCACAGTAAAACACCGTCTTATTAACTTCGGAGAAGAGAAGGTGCCTGCTGCAAAATACGACATCCAAGGTGATGGAGCCCAAGTAGCTCATGCCCGTATCGCAATTGCCACCAGTAATGTAGTGGGCAAAGGGCCAGGAAACTCTGTAGAACGCGATTTCCTCTCTCAGGCTTACTCCGACTTTATTTTTGCCATTATCATCGAGGAATTGGGTCTAATAGGTGGAATCTTCGTTGTTTTTCTGTATATTTGCCTATTGATACGAACAGGAAAGATAGCCCAGAAATGCGACAGAACATTTCCTGCATTCCTAGTGTTAGGTATAGCGTTGTTGTTAGTGATGCAGGCAACATTCAATATGTGCGTGGCAGTAGGATTGGTGCCAGTTACAGGTCAGCCTTTACCACTCATTAGTAAGGGTGGTACATCCACCTGGATTAACTGTGCTTATATCGGCATGATTCTCAGTGTGAGCAGATATACTGCTAAACTGGAGGAAGAAAGGGAAGCTATGGCTGAAGCAGCTGCCCAATTAGGAGAAGCAGAAGAGGGCATTGAAGAAATAGGCGAGTCAGTAGAAACACCTATAAGCGAGTCACAAACGGCTTTCGAACCTGGTATGAAAGAGGCAAATAACGACACGTTAATGGAATAACGATAATTGACCATATACTAAAGAAAATGGATAATAAAGGGGAAACAACAAATCGAGCACCAAGGGTAATCATCAGTGGAGGCGGCACAGGTGGACACATCTTTCCTGCTGTTTCTATTGCCAATGCCATCAAGGGACTGAGACCTGATGCAGAAATACTATTCGTAGGAGCAGAAGGACGCATGGAGATGCAAAGGGTGCCAGATGCTGGCTATCGTATCATCGGCTTGCCCATCGCTGGTTTCGACAGGAAACATCTCTGGAAGAATTTTGCCGTATTGGTGAAGATTGCTCGCAGCCAATGGAAAGCTCGTAGCATCATCAAGGAGTTCAAGCCCGACATTGCCGTAGGCGTGGGTGGTTTTGCCAGTGGTCCTACACTGAAAACAGCTTCTATGATGGGCATCCCTACCCTCTTGCAGGAGCAGAATTCGTATGCAGGTGTCACTAACAAACTCTTGGCTAAGAAAGCAAAGAAGATTTGTGTGGCCTATGAGGGTATGGAGAAGTTCTTCCCTTCCGATAAGATTATCATGACGGGTAATCCCGTACGCCAGAACCTGTTGGCAAACAAATATACTAAAGCAGAGGCATTGCAGACTTTTGGATTCAACACAAACAAAAAAACCATATTGGTTTTGGGTGGTAGCTTAGGCGCAAGAACCATCAACCAAACATTGATGAATGCCATTGAAACCATCAAAACCAACCCCGACATCCAGATTATCTGGCAAACAGGAAAAATTTATATTGATGAAATCCGTAAAAAACTGGAAGAGATTACTAATAGTCAAGGACCTATACCCAATCTGTTTGTTACTGACTTCATCAAAGAGATGGATAAAGCCTATACAGCTGCCGATCTGGTAATCTCCAGAGCCGGAGCTGGTTCTATCTCAGAGTTCTGTCTGTTAGAAAAACCAGTCATATTGGTACCTTCACCAAATGTGGCAGAAGACCACCAAACAAAGAATGCATTAGCATTGTCAACCAAAAATGCAGCTATCTATGTGAAAGATGCTGAGGCACAAGAGAGATTGATTCCTGTAGCCTTTGAGACGGTAAAAGATGATGCCAAGTTAGCATCATTGCAACAGAACATCGCCAAATTGGCTTTGCCCGATTCAGCTAAGGTCATTGCTCAAGAGGTGCTGAAAATAATTGAGTGTTGATAGATTAGAGTTGAGAGCTATATGAAAAAAATAGAAGATATAAAAGCCGTGTATTTTGTGGGTGCAGGAGGCATCGGCATGAGTGCACTTATCCGCTATTTCCTGTCAAGAGGCAAGATAGTAGCTGGTTACGACCGCACTCCATCCGAGCTTACCAAACGACTAATAGAAGAAGGAGCACAAATTCATTACGAGGAGAATGTGAACCTTATTCCACAGGCATGTCGCGACAAAGAGACCACATTGGTTGTCTATACACCTGCCATTCCTCACAACCATGCAGAACTCTGCTACTTTAATGATAATGGCTTTGAGGTGAAGAAACGTTCACAGGTACTGGGACTCATCACACACGACAGCAAAGGCCTGTGCGTAGCTGGTACTCATGGGAAAACCACTACCTCCACTATGTTGGCTCACCTGCTGCATCAATCGCATGTGGGTTGCACAGCCTTTCTGGGCGGTATATCCAAGAACTACGGCACCAACTTGTTACTCTCAGCGACCAGCCCCTTTACAGTTATAGAGGCTGATGAATTCGACCGTTCGTTCCATTGGCTCTCGCCATATATGAGTGTGGTAACTGCTACCGATCCCGACCACTTGGATATCTACGGTACCTACGAAGCCTATCTGGAGAGTTTTCGCCACTATACCAGTCTGATACAACCTGGTGGTGTATTGCTCATCCACACAGGTCTTGCCCTACAACCCAATGTACAGGAGGGAGTAAAGACTTATACTTATGCACGTAAAGAAGGCGATTTTCATGCTACCAACGAACGCATAGGCAATGGTGAGATTTTTATCGATTTCATCGGACCTGACGTAGAAATTAAGGACATCCAATTGGGTGTACCTATGAGCATTAATATAGAAAATGGAGTCGCAGCTATGGCATTGGCACACCTTAATGGCGTTACTGACGAAGAAATTCGCAAGGGCATGAAGAGCTTTGCGGGTGTTGACCGAAGGTTTGATTTCAAGCTCAAAACCGACAAGGTGGCTTTACTCAGCGACTATGCCCACCACCCTGCCGAGATTGCACAAAGTGCTAAATCCATCCGTGAGTTGTATGCCGACAAAAAAATAACAGCAGTGTTCCAGCCTCATCTCTATACGCGCACACGTGATTTATATAAGGAATTTGCTGAGGCCCTATCACTGTTCGACGAGGTAATCCTCACCGACATATATCCTGCTCGCGAGGAACCAATACCAGGTGTTACGAGCCAATTGATATACGACCTGCTTCGCCCAGGAATAGAGAAAACGCTCTGCAAGAAAGACGAGGTAGCTGGTATATTGGCACAAGGAGGACGACAGGTAGTCATCATTTTGGGTGCTGGTGATTTGGACAACAAAATGGACGAATTTACTCACATACTTGATAAAGCATGAGCATTAAAATGAGAATATTGCTATCCTTGGTGATGCTGTTGATTATCGCTTATCTCTGCACTGCCTCAACCGTTTTCAACAAGAAGCCGGTAGGATTGGTGTGCAGTGAGATAGAGGTCACCACCAAAGATTCCACTTTCTCAGACTTGTTTACTCCACACAGTGTGGCAGATATCTTAAAACAGAAGAAACTCAACCCCATCGGCAAGGACATTGATAGTGTAAGTACATTGCTTATGGAACGAGAGCTTAGCCAGAACCCACTAATTGACAATGTAGAGTGCTATAAGACACCAAGTGGGAAAATACGCATCGATATCAGTCAGAAAACCCCTGTGTTACGTGTATTCAATAATAATGGCGAGAACTTCTTGGTAGACAATAAAGGAAGTATCATGCCTCAAGTAACAAGCAACGCCTTTCATCTGACGGTAGTGACAGGACAAGCATCAAAAACTTTTTGTGCCAGTAAGTTGTATGAGTTGGGGGTATTTCTCCAGAACGATCCATTCTGGAAAGCACAGGCAGAGCAGATCAACGTGGTGTCAGGTGGCAACATAGAGATTGTACCTCGTGTGGGTAATCACATTATCTATCTTGGTCAACTCGATGACTACGAAAATAAACTGCGTCGTGTTGAGAAATTTTATACCAAAGCGCTCAACAAGATTGGTTGGAACAAATATGAGCGCATCAACGTGGAGCTGAGCAATCAGATTATTTGTACGAAGAGAAAATAAAACTTTAGATATATGGCAACAACAGAATTTATCGCGGCTATTGAATTAGGGTCATCCAAGATTACCGGCATTGCTGGTAAGCGTGATACTGACGGCAGCATCTCCGTACTGGCCTTCGCACAGGACGACGCCTCACAATTTGTGCATAAAGGTGTGATATTCAATATCGACAAAGCCGCGACTGCACTCAGTGACATCATTATAAAGCTGGAAACCCAGCTTCGTAATTCTACTATCGCCAAGGTTTATGTTGGTATAGGGGGCAGGACGTTGCGCACCATAGAGAATCAGGTGAGCCGTACAGTTACTGGCGAGGAGAAAATATCCGAAGACCTGGTGTTCTCTATCAGCGACGAGAACCTTGCATACCCTTATGATGAATTCGACATCTTGGATGTTGAGCCACAGGAATACAAAATTGACAATCGATTAGTACCTGACCCAGTAGGAGTAGCAGGAAAAGAGATTACTGCCCACTTCCTTAACATCGTAGCCAAGAAGATGATGAAGAAGAACTTGGAGCTGTCGTTACAGCAAGGACATGCTACGGTGGCCGAAATGCTGTTGGCACCCAAGGCATTGGCAAATGCTGTACTCACAGAATCCGACCGTCGCTTGGGTTGCGCTCTCGTAGATATAGGTGCAGATACGACAACCGTAAGCGTCTATAAAAACAACATCCTGCGTTACCTCACCGTCATTCCGCTGGGTAGTGCGAATATTACACAAGACATCGTTTCACTTCAGATGGCCGATGAAGATGCCGAACAGTTTAAGTTGCTATATGGCGACGCATTGGTGGCTGAGGAAGAAATTGACAAGAGCGAGGAATATACGTTGGACAACGGACAAGCTATCTCGAAAGACTTGCTAAACGACATCGTTTCTGCCCGTGCAGAAGAAATTTTAGTAAACGTGTGGAACCAAATTCAAATATCTGGCTATGATGATAAGCTCACAGCTGGTGTGTTCTTCACGGGTGGTGGCAGCAATCTCAAGAACTTGGAAGAAGCCTTCAAGAAGATTTGTCGCGATGACCGAATGAAAATCAAGACCATCAAGTTTATCCCTGATGTAGTAAGGGGCTACGGCAACGACATCAAACGCAACGGTACCCTCTGCACACTATTTGGTTTACTGTTAGCAGGCAAGGAAAACTGTAGTCTCGACAAGCCAGAGCCAGTAGAGGAAAAGTTCGAAATTCCAGCTTCAGGACAGGTTGACATGTTTGCTAACGATAAAGACCTGAAAGAGCAGGAAGCCAAAATCCTTGCTGACAAGGCTGCTGAGGAAGAGCGTATACGCCAACTTAGAGAAAGTGAAGAAGAGAAAGCCCGCAGAGCAGAAGAGGCTGAACGCAAACGTAAGGAACGCGAGCGTAAGAAGAACAGTTTCATCAACCGATTCAAGAGAGGCTTTGACAGTCTATCAGGCGAGCTGTTTGGCTCTGATGACACCAGCGATACTTTAAACTAAAGAAAAAATATCATTATGGAAAATATAGTACACTTTGATTTCAGTTCCAATCCCAACGATACCCCTAAAATCATCAAGGTCATCGGTGTGGGAGGTGGTGGCGGCAACGCCGTGAAGCACATGTATCAAGAAGGTATCCATGATGTTACCTTTGCCCTCTGCAATACCGACTTGCAGGCATTGCGTCAGTCGGAGATTCCAGTTAAAATACAGCTGGGCCCAAAGACCACCCAAGGTTTAGGAGCCGGTAACGACCCTAAGGTAGCACGTGAGGCTGCAGAAGAAAGTATAGAGGAAATCCGCAGCCTGCTCGAAGACGGTACTCAAATGGTGTTTGTCACCGCAGGTATGGGTGGCGGTACTGGTACAGGTGCTGCTCCTGTAGTAGCACGCATTGCCAAAGAAATGGACAAACTTACCGTAGGTATAGTAACCATCCCGTTCCTTTTCGAGCGCAACCGCAAGATCATGCAGGCCCTCGAAGGTGTGGAAGAGATGCAGAAGAATGTAGATGCTCTGTTGGTTATCAACAACGAACGTTTGCGCGAAATCTATACCGATGGTATTACCACTATGCGTGAAGCTTTTGCCAAAGCAGATGATATACTATCTGTAGCTACAAAGAGCATTGCCGAGATGATTACAATGGAAGGAAATATCAACCTTGACTTCCGCGATGTGAAAAAGATTCTCAAGAACGGAGGTGTGGCCATCATGTCAACAGGTATTGCCAGTGGTGAGCGCCGCTTGAAGCATGCCATTGATGATGCCTTGAAATCTCCGTTGCTCAACGACAACGACATCTCAAAGGCCAAAAAGATTTTGTTTAACATCTCATGGAGCAAAGATGCACCTCTGCTCATCGAAGAGACCAACGAAATCGACAGCTTCATGGAGAGCCTTGACAAGAACATCGAGGTAATCTGGGGTGAAGCAGAAGACCCATCATTGGGTGAGAATGTCAAGTTCACCGTACTGGCCACAGGTTTTGGTTCATCCAGCATTCCAGGTATGGAGCAGCTGCAACACCAACGCTCTAAAGAAGAGGTTGAAGCCCAAGAAGAGCGTGAGGCACAAGAGCAAGAGCGCATCGACCGCATCTACGGACGCAACACACAGAAAAAGCGCCCTCACCATCTGCCTTATATACTCACTGCTGATGACTTCGACAACGACGAACTCATACAGGCCATTGAGAACAGTCCTACTTACCTGCGCAATCGTACTACCCTTAACCAGTTGAAGGAGAAGTCGACCGAAACAGTAAAACCCGTTGATGAAACGCCAGTCAATGACGACGGCATCATCCACTTTGGATAACAATTATTATATAACATAAAACGTAAACAATATGTTGTTCGATCAAGTAAGCAAAGATATCATCGCTGCCATGAAGGCACACGATAAGGTTGCGTTGGAAACCCTTCGCAACATCAAGAAAGTATTCCTCGAAGCCAAGACAGCTCCTGGAGCCAACGACACGTTAGAAGATGCTGACGCATTGAAACTCATCCAGAAACTGGTGAAGCAAGGTAAAGATGCAGCCGAAATTTATGCTCAGCAAGGCCGTGCCGACTTGGCAGAAGCCGAACTGGCTCAGGTAAAAGTGATGGAAACCTATCTGCCCAAGCCACTGAGTGACGAAGAACTGACTGAAGCTATCAAGCAGATCATAGCTGAAACAGGTGCCACCAGCATGAAAGACATGGGTAAGGTGATGGGCATCGCATCCAAAGCACTTAGTGGTAAGGCAGAAGGAAGAGCCATCTCTGCTAAGGTGAAAGAGTTGCTGGGATAATACATTTTGTTTTTCAAGATAAGTTCCCTCACAGATTCTGAGGTACTTTATCCCCCTAATAGCAAGGTTTATACTAAAAAATAAGTGTAAACCTTGCTTTTATTATTGGTTTACATTACCTTTGTCATAAGAATAACCTTAAACAATACCTGCAGGATATGAAAACCAATAGAAGAAATTTCCTGAAAAGCCTTGGTGGCTTGGCACTGTTCACCATCGTGCCTCGTCCTGTGTTGGGCAAGGGCTTTATGGCTCCATCCGACCAGCTTACCAAAGGCATCATCGGTGTAGGCGGTATGGGTAGAGGGCACGTCAATTATGGTGGCACACGCTTGGTGGCCATCTGCGATGTTGACCGTAACCACCTGGAAGCAGGCAAGAACCTCGTTAAAGAGAGCATCGCCACCTACCACGATTTCCGCGAGTTGATTCACGACCCCAATGTTGACATCGTTCACATCGCCACACCACCCCACTGGCATGCCCTGATGAGCATCGAGGCAGCCAAAGCGGGCAAGGACATCTGGTGCGAGAAACCTATGACACGCACCATTGGCGAAGGCAAACGTGTAGTTGAAACTGTACAGCAATTCGGACGTATGTTCCGTCTGAACACCTGGTTCCGTTTCACCGACCAGTTCTATGGTTTGGGCACTACCGTCAAGCCTTTGAAGAAATTAGTACAAAGTGGTTTGCTGGGTTGGCCGTTGAAAGTCACCATCAGTGCCCATACCGGCTTTAACTGGAAGTTCTACTGGGTGGGCAAGGAAGACCTCGAACCGATGCCTATACCAGCAGAGCTCGACTACGACATGTGGTTAGGTCCGGCACCCGAAAAACCTTACAACCCACACCGTGTTCATCAGACCTTCCGTGGATACTGGGATTACGATGCTGGTGGTTTGGGCGACATGGGTCAGCACTACATCGACCCCGTTCAATATATCTTAGGTAAGGACGATACCAGTCCTGTGAAGGTAGAGGTGGATGCTCCTCAGCAACATCCAGATGCAGTGGGTACTTGGCGAAGCATCACCTACACCTATGCCGACGGTTGTCAAATCGTACTGTGGGGTGGCGACTACGGCAATCCTAACACACCTTACATCGCTGGTCCAAAGGGCAATGTATATAAGAATTTCGTTTGTGATATTCCTGATTGGGAGAAGAAGTTGGCCGACTATCCCGACCCAGCTCCTCAGGTTACTGACTTCATGGAGAGCGTACGCACCCGCAAGCCTTTCGCCCTCAACGAGACTAAGGGCTTCCGTTCTGCAACCATCGTCAACATGGGTGCTTGCGCCTTGCGCTTGAACCGTACCCTAGAGTTCGACCCTGTGAAGCTGCAGTTCATCAACGACGAAGCAGCTAATCGCCTCATCAACCAACCTATGCGTGGGGAGTGGCAACTCTAATTATGGATAATGAATAATAGATAATTAGTTATGAAGAAATATACGTTATTATTTGTATCCCTCTTGGTTAGCTGTCTCATGCTAGCTCAAGGTCCTGCTAACCGCACGGCCAAGACTATTGCAGCCGATGTTCTGGCTCAAATGCCGGCACAGAACCAAGAGACATTCAACAGTCTGATGAACGACTTGGCATCCAGTGGTGAAGAGGGTATCCTTATCCTCACCCAGATGCTGAAGGCGCCTGGTCAGGGAAGTAACGCACAAGTGGAATATGCACTGAGTGGACTTACCTCCTATGTCAGTGCTCCTGGCCGTGAAGCCCAGCAGGCAGTAGTGTTGTCAGCTCTCAACAAAGCTGCAGCACAAGCCACCAACGCCACCGTAAAGGCGTTCCTTGAAAACCAAGCCAGCTTGCTGAACCGTCCTTACACTATGGCAGAGCCAACCATTCCTGCTTTGGCCATCGCACAACGTAACGCTAAAGCAGCTCTTAAGAGTGGCAAGCAACAAGACCGCATCA
The DNA here is from genome assembly GCA_902779085.1 of uncultured Bacteroidales bacterium. GTDB lineage: Bacteria > Bacteroidota > Bacteroidia > Bacteroidales > Bacteroidaceae > Bacteroides. Next base: position 136,178 of record CACYZY010000002.1, read on the forward strand.
AGGCCATGTTGCAAGTCATGAGTCAGTTGTCAGCTAATGACGCACAGAAGACAGCTCTTGCCGCCCTGAAAGATGGCAACAAGGACTATCGCAACGCTATACTCAGCGCAGTGTCCAACAAAGCCGACAAGGGTTTCTACAACACCCTCGTAAAGACGATGCTCAAGGCAAAGCCCGACGTACAGGCTGATATCATTAACTTCCTTGCAGCTGAAGCCGACAAGAGTGCAGAAAAGCGCAACTTGGTAAAGAACTCAGAGGCTAAGTGGGACAATCCTACGATGAATATCCTGCACAACTTTGTCAAGACAAGCGGCAACTTCGATATCGTCGAGGCATCCGTAAGTGCCTTGCGTAATATTGGCGATGCATCATCTATTCCTGTCATCGCTTCACTGTTTAGCAAGAATGACAGCAAGTATGTTGCTTTGGCACAAGCCGCAATAGCATCGTTCAATGGCAAGATCAACAGCGATGTGGCAAAGGCTATCGGTAATGCAAGTCCTGCAGGCAAGATTGCCGGCATCGAACTGCTGGCTGACCGAAAGGCTACCGTCAACTTGGGCACCGTTCTGGCAGAGACCGACAATGCTGACGCCAACGTCAAGGCAGCTGCTCTCAAGGCACTGAAAGACTTGGTAGGGCCACAAGACTTTATCAAGATGTGCGGCTTACTTGAAGATGCAAGCGCTGATGCATACCAACCTCTGCAACAGGCCATCACTGCTACTTTAGCAGGTCAAGCTCCTACGCAACAAGTGCAGACCATCAGTCAGCGCATGAATCAGGCAGGCACGGGCAAGGGTTATCTCTATTATCCAGTACTCGCCGCTACAGGTGATACTAAAGCACTCAAGACCATTGTGGATGGATTGTCCACAGGCACTCAGGCTTCTCGTGATGCAGCTTTCCAAGCTCTTCTCACTTGGCCGGGCCTCGAGGCAGCTCCACATCTTTATAGCATTGCTCGCCAATCTTCAGGCGACACCTTCGACAAAGCGCTTGACCGCTACATTGATCTGGGCTCTTCTGAAAGCCTCACGGGCGAGAACCAATTGCAGTTCCTCCGTCAGGCAATGGAATTGGCTAAGACCGACAAGCAACGCACCAAGATTCTGGAGAAGGTGGATCAGACAGGTACCTTCTTGGGTATGATGATGGCAGGCGACTACATCAACAATCCCGCTCTGCAACAAACAGCAGCTACTGCCGTGATGGACATTGCTGTGGCACATCCTGAGTACAACGGTGCCAATACACGTGCCCTCCTCAACAAAGTGGTAGAAGTACTGAGTGGTGGTGATGCCGACTACTTCAAGCAAAACATCAAGAAATACCTCGAAGAGAACTCTGCCAACGAACAAGGCTTCGTAAGCATCTTCAACGGCAAGGACCTCACTGGTTGGAAAGGTCTGGTACAAGACCCAATCAAGCGCAGCAAGATGAAACCAGCACAGCTCGCCAAAGAGCAGATCAAAGCTGACGAACAGATGCGCAAGGACTGGATTGTAGAAGACGGTTCACTGGCTTATGTGGGCACAGGCTACGATAATCTCTGCACCGAGAAGCAGTATGGTGACTTCGAGATGCTGGTAGATTGGAAACTCGACCCCAACGGTGCTGAGCCCGATGCAGGTATCTACCTTCGTGGTACGCCTCAGGTACAGATTTGGGACACTGCTCGTGTAGATGTAGGTGCTCAGGTAGGATCTGGTGGCTTGTACAACAACAAGAAGAACAAGGACATTCCTCTGGTAGTAGCCGACAATCCATTGGGCGAGTGGAATTCCTTCTATATTAAAATGGTGGGCGACCGAGTAACGGTGAAGCTCAACGGTATCCTCGTGGTAGATGATGTTATCCTCGAGAACTACTGGGATCGTTCACAACCTATCTTCCCTATCGAGCAACTCGAGTTGCAGGCTCATGGCAGTAAGGTATGGTTCCGCAACATCTACGTGAAGGAACTCAAGCGTGCCGAAGCGTTCCAACTCTCCGAGCAAGAGAAGAAAGAAGGCTTCAAGGTACTCTTCGACGGCACCAACATGTATCAGTGGACAGGCAACACCGTCGACTATACCATCGAGAACGGTACCATCAGCATGAACCCAAGCAAAGCCTTTGGTGGCAACCTCTACACTGTTGACGAATATGCCGACTTTATCTACCGTTTCGAGTTCAAGCTTACCCCAGGAGCTAACAATGGCGTAGGCATCCGTACTCCTATGGAAGGCGATGCCGCTTATGTAGGTATGGAGATACAAATTCTCGACTGCGAGCATCCTACCTATAGCTACATCACCCCATTGCAGCATCACGGATCAGTCTATGGCATCATCCCAGCTAAACCCGACCATCACAGTGCTTTCAAACCAGCAGGTGAATGGAACGAGGAGGAGATTTATGCTAAGGGCGACTACATCCGCGTGACGGTCAACGGACAAATCATCAATGAGGGCAACATCCGTGAGGCCACCAAGAACGGTACGGCCGACAAGCAGGAACATCCGGGCCTCTTCAACAAGAAGGGTCACATCGGCTTCCTCGGTCATGGATCACCCGTTCAGTTCCGCAACATCCGCATCAAGGAACTAAAGGACTAAGAGCTCCAATAGACTAATTGTTCAAATAGTATACTACTTCAAGGCTGCATCAAGATGTGAATCTTGGTGCAGTCGCTTTTTAAATTGCCTTTACATGCATGTATTAATACTAATTCAAATATTTGTACAGCCAATAAGATAAAAGATAATTCGATAGATGAAAATAACTGAGAAGTTGCCTGATGGCAGTTACATAACTTATGAAAATATGTCCGAGTATATGAGTGGTTGCTTCTATAAGCAAATTGGATGCTCTGAATGTCTAATTTTTCTGTTAATTATAATAGTCAAAGCAGTTAAAAACATCTCTTACTTGCTAGCCGAATAACTATTTGGTTAATGTATCGTTAACCGAAGACTTTTGCCTCATTACCCTATGGTTAAGGCTTGCTATCCCTATGACTAAAGCTTACTATCCCAAAAGGCAAGGCTTTCCACTACCTCCCGCAATATCTACTATCACCCATCGCAGTATCTGTTATACCCCCATAGGAGATACTGCAATGACTCATAACAAGCCTTCCAACTACACATAGCAGATACTGCGACAACACGTAGAAACACCTCCTTTGAAAAAGCAAAGAATAAGGGCTTTATAATACCTTTCTTTTTCGCCTTTCAAGCTAGAAATCTATATATAAACCGTCAAATAATCAAGAATTAGGTTCTGATGGGAGTATGGGGGCTTGATCTGAGTCAATAAAAAGAGTATTATCTATTTCGTTAATGGATTTCTTCTTTTTATTCTCCTTGGCGCCAGCCTTCAATAAGCTTTTAGCAGCAGTAATGATGCTTTGCCCACTATCGGCAGTAGTAATCTTCAATCGATTGATTTTCTTTACAACATCGTTGATGCTGACCTCTACATCACTGAAACGAGTGCCAAAGTCTTGCACACGCTCAATCACTAAGTTGGCAGCATCTATCATGGCTTGCTGGTTCTCAAGTTGGCGTACTTGCGTCCACATCATTTCCAATACACGAAGATTCATATACATGGTTTGTGGACCAAGTATAAGCACTCCCTCGTCATATGCTTCGCGCCATAAGGTAGAGTCGTTGAGGAGTGCAAGGTTTAGCGCCCCTTCAATAGGCACATACATAATGGCAAAATTCAGACGATTATAACCGTCAGGCAGATATCTATTATAGTCCTTGCGTGCCAAACGTTTCACCTGAGAACGAACACTATCTATATGCGCCCTTAGATAGCCACTCTTTTCAGGAGTACCATCTTCGGCATTCATATAACGCTCATAGTCAGTAAGCGACATTTTGGAATCCACTACTACATGGCGGTTATTGGGGAAATGCAGAATAAAGTCAGGTACCAGTCCCTTTCCATCATCACCCCTAGCACCTTTACCAAACTGATCACGCAAGGTTTCTTGGGTAACAAACTGCTCACCTTCTTTAAGACCCAAATCTTCAAGCAATTGCTTTAGCTTTAACTCGCCAAAATTTCCCTGTATCTTCACCTCTCCTGTAAGGGCGCGTGTCAATCTATCAGCCGTTTCACCAATCGCAGTACTCTTTTGCATATTGATCTTGATACTTTCATCTAAACGTGTCAAAGCTTCTGCTTGTTGTTCTTTAGTCCTAAGGAAAGCCTCCTGCATATCTTTAAGGCTTTTCTGCAGAGGGTCAATAATCTTTGATACTTGCTCCTTGTTTTTATCGCCCAATTCCTCCTCACGCTGCTTGAGCACTTTCTCAGAGGTAGTTTGCATCTGCTCTTTGATAAGATTTAATTGGGCCTCAATCTGTTTGGCATTCAGCTCTTTCAAAGCTACAACTTGTGCATCGTAAGCCTCTTTAGATTGCTTGAGTTGCAGTTCATAAAAAACTTTCAGTTGTTCAACTTGCTTGTCATGTTGATCTTTCTGAGTGTTTAACTGAAGAGAAATACTGTCAATCTTTTCTTTCGCCACGTCACGTTCAGACTTCAAATCGGCGATAGCAGCCTGCTTGTCGTTAATTACAGCCTCTTTCTCTTTAAGTTCTTTGTCGCGTTCTGCCACCGTACTTTCTAACTTACTTATTGTCTCGACATAATCTTTTTTGCCTCGGCTACCCATAAAATACCCAAGCACGGCCATCAAAATAACACCTAAAATTGCTACTATCAGATATATCTCCATAACTACTATTATTTACTTCGTTCAGTTTTATTGAATACCAATCGGTCTTCCGTCATGCGCACCATGTATTGCTGGATGATAGCTTTCAGGGTGCGCTCCATTTTGGCCTCAACATCACCTAACTGCCCTTTGAGGTTGTTGTGCAGGAACCAGTCGGTGCGATAGTTGTAAATGGCCTTTACCTCACCATCATCGGTAAACTGCATCACATAATCTCCCTTGACGTATTGGTACATACCATTATTGTTGTTGATTGCCCAAGTATCGGCATCGGGCGTATGCAGCAAGTCGTTGCCGAAAGCCACATAGGGCTCGTCATAACCCAAGTAGTTCAATACAGTGGGCATGATGTCAATCTGTTGTGCTATGCAATGGCGGCGCTCAGCCGGCATTTGTCCTATAGGGTCAAAGAAGAAGATAGAGCCGCCATACAAGCCTAAGTCGGTCATGTATTCTGGGCGAGTGGTCCAGTTGGTATGGTCTGAGGCAAACACAAACAAAGTATTCTCGTACCATGGCTGCTGTTTTGCAGTTTCGAAGAACCTTCGCAAAGCATGATCAACATAGCGGATGCATTTATGAATCGGGTTATCGTCACCAGGCTCATCGACATACACATCACGATAACGTTCAGGCACATTATAAGGATCGTGAGAGCTGGCCGTAAACAACGTAGTAACAAATGGTTGTGGTAATTCGGTCATCTTCAAAGCATAGAATTGCAGGAATTCCTCGTCCCAGATAGCCCAATTGCCATCGAAATCATCATCGCCGTTAAAACGCTTGTCCTGATTATATTCTGTGCGACCGAAATAGTCGGAAAATTTAGTGGTCTTGGCATACGCGTCAAATCCCATCGACCCATTCTCTGCCCCATGGAAAAAAGCCGAATAATATCCCTTCTTTCCCAATTCACCCGCTAAACCACTTACCTCATTGACCGAAGCAGGAGTCAGGATATAAGGTTCGATGACATGGGGAATACTTGACAAGATTGAGGGCATGGCATCAATGCTTTTACGTCCATTGGCAAAGGTATAGTCAAAAGTAAGCGAATGCTGCAACAGCGAATCCACGAAAGGTGTAAAGCTCTTGTAATTCGGATCGCCCCATATATCGTTGTATGCTCCTATATACTCGCGAGCAAAGCTCTCGAGGATGAGTACCACCACGTTCTTCTTTTGCATCTCCACCGTATCACTGGGCACGATAATGGGCTCGTAAATCTTACTGAGTTCCTCGCGAGAAAAGAATTTCGGATCTTTATACGCATTCTTGCCAATGGTGCGAAGCATCGAGAACGGCGTGTTGAGCACGATGGCCGCTTCGACTGGACGGTTGACATACCTATGGGCATTGCTGATGGTAATGGGACGTATGGCAATAGTAGTACCACCACGTATGCCAAAGACTGTCAAAGGAATAAATCCAAAGAAGCACACCAAATAGAAAAGGTAATACTTTACGTATTGTTTGGGAGTAGAGAAAGACAGTTGGCCTGTTGGCCTAACATAGAGGAACCATATAGAGGCTATGATAACTATTCCTATCAGCACGATGTACCAATAGTTAAGCATTGCAGCACCAAAGATACCCCCAAGGTTTTCCTCATGGCTGAACTCCTGAAACACGCTGGTAGTAGTACGGCGACCTGTATATTTGAAATAGACGGCATCCATTAAGTTGACCACCACCGCTATGCTATTGACTATCACAAACACCCATTTCGCCAAGGTTTGCCAACCTTCTCTCTCCTTAAGATGAAGAGGCAACAGCATCAACAAAGCATATAACGAGTTTGTTAACAGGATGGAGGCTGTGTCAAACATCCAGCATCCCTGCAATAACTTGGAGACAGACAAGGCTTCGAAACCTTCTGAAAATGTGCCCCAGTTCTCTAAAACATACACTAGTCTACATAAAAAATAAACCACATATACCAAGATGAGGTTGAAGATAAAAGCAACCGCATTAGATATCATTGTTCTTTTAATAATCAATCCTTTCATAATATTTCCTTTTGTTCTTATATTTTTCTATTCGCTCGGCAAACTTGGCATCTTTCTTATTGGCTGGCACAGGAGTAAACTCTATCACTTCTGGTATTTGTTTCCCATAGTCGAGTATGCCCTCCTGCTTACTGATGACCAGCGAATCGTACAAGGCGTGCGTCATAGCATCATAGGACGTGAGGGTAAGGCGTTTATCATCAGCAACTACTTTCTGATAGTACCTGCTGCCAGAGCCAAACTTATCAAACTTTTCATCAAACTCGATGCGATAGTTCTTGGGCGACATATGACTGACTGTATAGACAGGCGTTGAAGGAATGATAAGCTTATCATCGTGGTTTGTCATACGAGCATATGCGTGTTCGTGTCCTTGCAACACCAAATCAACACCATAGTCACGAATCAGGTCATCAAACATCCAACGTTGTATCAAGTTGTTGTTCTTGCCCCGAATGGAATAGAGCGGATGATGCAACACTACCACTTTCCATTTGGCTTTGCTCTCTTCAAGTTGCTTCTTGAGCCACGAACGCTGGGTGAAGAGGTAGAAAAACTCACGATTGCTGTCGAGAACAAAGAACTGCACATCCTTATAACGCAAGGTAAACACTTGATTGACACCTTCCATACTATCAAGATAATAAGAATGTATCAACGAGAATCTGCGCTCTAAACTATATACCAAACCTTTGAGATAATCATGATTGCCCGTTGCCGTGAGTACCGGAACGCTTTGCCCTATACTGTCGAGTCCCTCAAATGTTTCTTGCCAATAGGCATCAACAGGACGCTCAGTAAGGTCGCCACCACATACCAGAAACTGTGCATCGGGATGATGCTGGAACGCCCCTCGCAAAAGCTGATTAGCTATGCCAGCTATGGTATCCTGCACATCACCCACATAGAGGAATGATGTATTTCGGTGGTCGGAAAGATTGAAGTGATGCCACGATGAATAATGACCGTTAGTGCATACACGATAGCTATAGTGACACCCTGCTTGCAGATTACGCAAGCGAGCCACATAGTAAGCTGCTTTGCCGGATCGTGACTCAAATACTTCTCCGTCTGCCTCAACACGCAAAGTATCGGTCTCATCTGCCAACTCCAGAAAGGATGTTTGCACCGTCTCGCCACAACTCCAACTCACATTACGCGATGTAGCATCGCTATCACCGAATGTGAGCAGAATGCGTTGCGGACTGTCTGATGTAATATAGGGTGGCTCAGGCACGTTGCCAAACCATACTTCCCAACGTACATAACAGAGTATGCCAAATGCTACCAGCACCAGCAAACAGAACCATCCAACTATTCTCTTTATATTCAATTATCTTCGCTATTAATCCTTCTTCCTGATAATTGTAAGTCCGTCACGTAGAGGCAATATCACCTTTTCCACCCTATCGTCGGATGCGACAAAGTCGTTGAAATGCAGGATGCCTTGCGTCTGAAGGTCGCTCTCGCGTACATGTTCATCGGTAACATGACCACCCCATAAGGTATTATCCACCAGCATATATCCCCCAGGGCGCAGATGTGCCAAAACCAATTCGTAGAACTCCAAGTACTTGCGTTTGTCACCGTCAATAAAGGCCATATCGAAAGTCACCCCTAACGTGGGCACCACCTGCATGGCATCACCGATGATAAACTCTATCTGGTTGGCATATGGAGAGTTATCAAACCAAGGGCGTGTAAACTCCTCCTGTTCGTCGTTGATTTCTATGGTATAAATCTTGCCGTCTTTGGATAAACCTTCTGCAATGCAAAGGGCAGAATAGCCGCTATAGGTACCTATCTCCAGCACGTTCTTAGGCGCAACCATGTGGGTAAGCATTTTCAGGATACGTCCCTGCAAGTGACCCGACACCATATGGGGATAGAGCAACTGCAAATGTGTGGCTCTGTATAACTTGTTCAGGTATTCTCCCTCGGCATCAATGTGCCCTAAGATATAATCCTCTGTATTCGATTCGTTCGCCATTACTTGTTAATCAATGCTTCTAAGGCTAGTCTGTAAGAATCAAGTCCAAAGCCCAAGATCACTCCCTTGCACGCACAAGATATCATTGACTTATGGCGGAACTCTTCACGTGCATGGACATTACTGATATGCACCTCCACCACAGGCGCTGTGATGGCACGTATGGCATCTTGCAAGGCAATAGATGTATGGGTGTAGGCTCCAGCATTCAGAATAATACCATCAGCATCGAAACCTACCTCATGCAGTTTGTCGATGAGGTTACCCTCACAATTCGACTGATAATAAGCTATCTCCACATCAGGATAACGCTGCTTCAATATCTGCAGATAGTCGTCGAATGACTGGCTGCCATATATACCTGGTTCGCGCTTGCCCAACAAATTTATGTTAGGTCCGTTGATTATTTGTATCTTCATATCGCAAAAATTAATATCTTTGTGCACAAAGATAGTGCAAGCCGAAGACAGAAACAAATTTTGGGGCAGCGAAAACATGAATACTTGTATTTTATGTTGAGGTGCAGCCTATACAATCTAAAAGTAAACATATATTGAAAAAATCAGCCAAAATACCAGAGAAGATTAAAGGCAGGGTGCCCATTATCAAGGAATACACCCAATACCTACGACTGGAGAAGAACCTGTCGCCCAACACTTACGATGCCTATCTTACTGATTTGGAGAAGCTGTTGCACTACCTCGATACAGCCAATATAGACCCACTTGATGTCACACTTGAGAACCTGCAACACTTCATGGCAGGTCTGCACGACATAGGGATCCATCCTCGATCGCAAGCACGCATACTCAGTGGGGTAAAATCGTTCTTCAAGTTTCTGGTCATCGCAGACTATCGCAAAGACGATCCTGCCGAACTGCTGGAAGGGCCCAAGATAGGCTTTAAGTTGCCCGAGGTGCTGACCGTAGAGGAGATTGACCGCATCATCGATACGATAGATATGAGCAAAAACGAGGGCCAACGCAACCGCGCTATGCTGGAAACGCTCTATAGCTGTGGCTTACGTGTCAGTGAGCTCTGTAACCTCAAGTTGTCCGACCTATACCTCGACGAGGGCTTCATCAAGGTTGAAGGCAAAGGCAGCAAGCAACGCCTCGTACCCATCAGTCAGCGTGCCATACAAGAAATCAACTGGTGGTTGGAGGACCGCATCGGCGGCAAAATCAAAGAGGGCTACGAGGACTATGTCTTTCTGGCTCGCTGGGGCAAAAACATCTCACGAATCATGGTCTTCCATCTCATCAAGGAGCTGGCCGAGAAGGCAGGGATCAAAAAGACCATCAGTCCACATACTTTCCGCCACTCGTTTGCCACTCATCTGTTGGAGGGAGGCGCCAACCTGCGTGCCATACAGGCCATGATGGGGCATGAATCAATCGCCACCACAGAGATTTATACACATATCGACCGATCCATGCTACGTGCAGAGATCATCGGACACCACCCTCGCAATATAAATTATGTAGAAAAAAATAAAGTTAATCAGCCATAAATAATGACAACATGTGTACGAATTACACTTTTGTTGCTTATCTTTGCGCCGGTGTACAACTAAAAACTAACGACATTATGAAGAAAGTACAATTATTATTAGTAACTATGCTGGCTTTACTCACATCATGTGCCAGCAAGATGGGTGAGTTATCACCCGAATACTTCACCGTTACTCCTCAAGTGCTGGAGGCAGTAGGCGGTAAGGTACCAGCTACCATCAACGGCAAATTCCCTGAGAAATATTTCAATAAAAAAGCCATTGTAGAAGTAACCCCCGTACTTCGCTGGCAGGGCGGAGAGGTCAAGGGTCAGCCCGCTACCTTCCAAGGCGAGAAGGTGGAGGCCAATTACCAGACTATCCCTTACCAGATGGGTGGTAACTACACTCTGCGCACCTCATTTGACTACCGTCCAGAGATGGCCAAGAGTGAACTGTACCTCGATTTTGTGGTACGCATGGGCAAAAAAGTAATGACCATCCCATCCGTCAAGATAGCTGATGGTGTAATAGCTACTTCTGAACTGGTGGGTCAGACGTTGCAAAATGCCAACGTTTCACTGGGAGCCGATGCCTTCCAACGCATCATCAAGGACAAGCGCGAAGAACAGATCATGTTCCTCATCCAGCAGGCCAATATCCGTTCTAACCAGATGGGCGCAGCCAATAGCTTTACCAACGAGGTGAAGAATGTTGACGGTACCAACAACCAGCGCATCAGCAACATCGAGATTTCTGCTTATGCATCTCCCGATGGTGGCGTCAGCCTGAATCGTGGTTTGGCTGAAAAGCGCCAGGATAATACAGCTTCACTCATTGAGAAGAACCTCAAGAAGAGTAACATCGATGCAGACATCGATACTCGTTATACTGCTCAGGACTGGGAAGGTTTCCAGGAACTCGTGTCTAAATCCAATATCCAGGACAAGGACCTTATCTTGCGTGTGCTGTCCATGTATTCAGACCCAGAGGAGCGCGAGCGCGAGATCAAGAATATCTCTACTGTTTATCGTACGCTGGCTGATGACATACTGCCCCAGTTGCGCCGTTCACGCCTCACACTGAATTACGAGATCATTGGCAAGAGCGACGAAGAGATCAGTACACTGGCTCGCAACAACGCCGCCCAGTTGAGCGTTGAAGAACTGCTTTATGCTGCCACTCTTACCAACAATGCTAGTGAGCAGGAAGCCATCTACACCCAAGCAACGAGGCTGTACCCCAACGACTACCGTGCCTTCAATAATCTGGGCAAGTTGGCCTACGAAGCAGGCGACTTGAACAAGGCTGAAAACCTGTTCAAACAGGCTGCAACCAAGCAGGATGCTCCTGAGGTGAACAACAACCTAGCACTTGTATCCCTCGCTAAGGGTGACAAAGCCACAGCCGAACAATATTTGGGCAAGGCCTCTGGTGCCAAGGAATTGAGCGAAACAATGGGCAACCTCTATGTTGCACAAGGACAGTACGACCGTGCTGTCAATGCTTTTGGAGATGCCAAGACCAACAGTGCTGCTTTAGCACAGATATTGGCCAAGGACTACAACAGGGCTCGCAACACCCTTGATGCAGTAGAGCGTCCCGATGCTTATACTAGCTACTTGAAAGCCATCGTAGGTGCTCGTACCAACAACCTGCAGATGGTCACCAATAATCTGCGTGAGGCCATCAGTAAGCAGCCATCGTTAAAGCAACAAGCATCAACCGACTTGGAGTTCAGCAAGTATTTCACCAACGCTGATTTTGCAACTATTGTTAGGTAACCGTAAATTACATTATAGCTCCCCTTCTGACATAAAGGGGGAGTCCTTAGATAGGGGGAGTATATTCTCCCCCTCTTTTTTTATTATTTGCTTTTAAGTTAGCCAAAAAAGCACTACTTTTGGAGCCGAAAGAAAACAATACTCTATGATGAAGCGCCTTTTATACTATTGCCTGCTAGTCTTCGTCTGCATAGCTTGCGGTGAGGATCAAGGTGACCGTGCGCTCGTATCAGGCACCATCAAGGGCTTGACAAATGACACCCTGATCATTTATGGTGCCGATCAAATGTTCGACCATGTCGATACCATCTATGTCAGAGATGGTAAGTTCAAGCGCTACATCAACGTTGACACTCTGGCACAAACATGGCTCATGTATAAAGATGGCAGCAGAGTACCCCTATTCCTCAACAAACGTAGCAACATCACCATAAAAGGCGACACTGCTCACCTGCAGCGTCTGCAGATAGAAGACAAGGCCGAGAATCACCTCCTCACGCAGTTTCTCAACGAGCATGACACCACGCTGACCATCGCGTTGGTTGATACTTTTATCACTCACCACCCCACGTCAACTGTCAGCTTCTATCTTATCAACCGCTACTTGCAGGAGGCAGCCACTACAGACAGAAAACTAGTTACTCCCCTGTTGCAGCAGTTTGACGAAGAGATGAAGCACCACCCCCAATACCTAGCCATCAACGAACGCCTGACTACTGAGGCAAAGACTGATTCGGGTGCGGTCGTCAACTATTTCCGTCTCCGTAATCAGGAGAACAAGTGGACATCACGTGCCGATTTCAACAAGCAGTGGTTGCTCATCCATTTCTGGGCTACATGGGACGAAGCTAGTCAACGGCAGTTGCGCACCCTCTATAAGCCGCTGTATAAACAGCTCAAGAAAGATAAGACCGACGACTTTGCTCTCTGGGGCATCTCGCTCGATATTGATCTCCAAAAATGGGAGGATGCATTGCAGAAAGACACCATTGAGTGGACGCAGGGCTGTGATGCCAAGGGATGGTCATCCGAACCTGTCAAAATGTTCGATATTCGATACTTGCCAGCCAATGTGCTGATAACTCCCAACGGAAGAATTAGTGGCATCAACCTGACGAAAGAGCAGATAGACAACAAGTTGAAGGAACTGAAGGAACAAAAGGAGAAAGAAAAGAAGGAGAAAAAGAAAAAATAAACTAGTTATATCCAACTTATTAATTATTCATAACAATGTTGACAAAAGTTTTTGCTGCTGCCCTACAAGGCATAGATGCAACGTTGATTACTATCGAAGTTAACAGCCAGAAAGGTTGTGGTTTTTCATTAGTGGGACTACCCGACTCAGCCGTAAGAGAAAGTCAGCAACGAATATTTGCTACTTTTGATGTTCTGGGACTCAACTTTCCTAACGCCGACATATTAGTAAACATGGCCCCTGCTGATATACGCAAAGAAGGATCTGCCTACGACCTTCCACTATCTATCGGCATACTTACCGCAGTAGGGTTATTGCCATATCAACTGCTTGAGGAGTATATGTTGATTGGTGAACTGGGGCTTGACGGAAGACTAATGCCTATCAGAGGTGCATTACCTATAGCCATAAAGGCAAGAGAACTAGGTTTAAAGGGCATTATCCTTCCACATCAGAACGCCCGTGAAGCAGCAGTTGTGAACAACCTCACCATTTTAGGAGCAGAGAACCTTAGTCAGGTTGTGGATTTCTTTAAAGGTAATGATAAAAGTCTATCTCCCATAGAGATGAATACTCGAAAGGAATTCTACAACCACCAACTGGAGTTTGAGGAAGATTTCGCTGACGTAAAAGGGCAGGAGAATGTGAAACGTGCAATGGAGATTGCGGCAGCTGGAAGTCATAACCTTTTACTTGTTGGCAGTCCAGGCAGTGGAAAGTCTATGTTAGCTAAACGATTACCATCCATCTTACCACCATTGTCGTTGGCTGAGAGTCTGGAAACCACAAAGATTCATTCTGTGGCCGGGAAATTGGGGAAAGAAGGGGGATTGATTTATCATCGTCCGTTTCGAAATCCTCATCACACAATTTCAACCGTTGCGATGACAGGAGGGGGCAGTTATCCTCAACCAGGAGAAATCAGTCTAGCCCACAATGGTATCCTTTTTCTAGATGAATTGCCAGAGTTCAAAAGAGATGTACTGGAAGTGCTTAGGCAACCTTTAGAAGACCGACATATCAGCATCAGTAGGGTACGTACACAAATAGACTATCCAGCTAGTTTTATGTTCGTGGCTGCTATGAATCCTTGTCCGTGTGGTTACTACAATCATCCAACTCATCCCTGCGTATGCTCACCAGGACAGGTACAAAAATACATGAGCCGCATATCAGGTCCTTTGATGGATCGTATCGATATACAGATAGAGGTAACTCCTGTGCCTTTTGAGGAGTTGTCTTCCCAACGTGCTTGTGAGCCAAGCCGTGTAATTCGTGAGCGAGTTATCAAAGCGCGTAAGATTCAGGAAGATAGATATAAAAATATATCTCATGTGCATTGTAATGCCCAAATGACATCTAAACTACTCCATATGTATGCACAACCTGATACAGCAGGTCTTCAGTTATTAAAAACTGCTATGCAACGCCTCAACCTCAGTGCAAGGGCCTATGACCGTATTCTAAAAGTAGCTCGTACTATAGCTGACCTGGAAGGAAGCAAGCAAGTACTAAGTCATCATCTCGCTGAGGCCATAGGTTATCGCAATCTAGATAGGGAAGATTGGGCTGGATGACCCTATATTTTGATAAAACAAATCGCAACCTTCTTTGCGGCAATTAGGAAAAAACACTATCTTTGTAAATCGTAAATAACAAAGGAATGACACCCATAGCAGTTATCATTACAGTAGTGGCTTACTTTGCTGTGTTGTTCGGCGTTTCATACTGGGCAGGACGAAAGGCGGACAATGCGGGATTCTTTCAGGGAGGCAAGCAATCAAAATGGTATATGGTGGCGTTTGCCATGATAGGGGCAAGCATATCAGGTGTGACATATGTATCCGTGCCAGGCATGGTGGGAGTTTCACAGTTTGGTTACCTGCAGCTAATTATGGGTTTCATGGCGGGACAATTAGTGATTGCACTTGTACTTACGCCACTATTCTACCGCATGCAATTAGTGAGTGTGTATCAGTTTCTGGAACAACGACTGGGCAATAGTTCATACCATACAGGAGCATGGTTCTTCTTTATCTCAAAAATGTTGGGTGCAGCCGTGCGTCTGTATTTGGTGTGTCTGACCTTCCAACTGCTAATATTCGAACCTTTTCACCTTCCTTTCATTCTTAATGTGCTGGTTTCAATACTGATAGTATGGCTCTATACTTACAGAGGGGGCGTGAAAAGCCTTATTTGGACGGATTCGCTGAAAACACTTTGCCTCATTGTGTCTGTGGTGCTGTGCATCTGGTTTATCGCCAAAAACCTGGGCATGGATTGGGGCACTATGATGACGGCCATTAGCGATGACAGACTAAGCCGCGTGTTCTTCTTTGACGACGTTAACAGCAGGCAGTTCTTCTGGAAACAGTTCCTGGCGGGAGTGTTTACACAGATTGCAATGAATGGTCTGGACCAGGATATGATGCAACGTAATCTGAGCTGCCGCAATTCGAGGGAGAGCCAGATGAACATGGTGGTGAGCATGGTACTACAGTTTGTGGTGATAGCTATCTTCTTGATGCTGGGCGCACTGTTGTATATTTTCGTAGAAAGGCAAGGCATTGTGGTGGAGAAAAGTGATACGCTTTTTACCATCGTAGCTACTGGGGGATATCTGCCTATCATCGTAGGCATCTTGTTCGTGATAGGTCTCACAGCATCAGCCTATTCCGCTGCGGGCTCTGCTCTAACGGCACTGACTACTTCGTTTACCGTAGATATATTGGGGACGAAAGGCAAGATGGAGGACGAGGTGAAACAGACCAGACAACGGGTACACGTAGGCATGGCAGTAGTGATGGGTATCAGCATTCTGGTGTTTAACCTGTTGAATAATACGAGTGTAATAGATGCAGTATATATACTAGCCAGCTATACGTATGGTCCGATACTCGGCATGTTTGCCTTCGGCATACTGACCAAATGGAAAGTGCGTGACAGGCTAATTCCGTTAGTAGCGATAGTGGCACCATTGCTGTGCTTTATTTTGGATAAAAATTCGGAGGTTTGGTTCAATGGCTATCAGTTCAGCTACGAAATACTGATATTGAATGCTGTATTTACGTTCATTGGATTGTGTTTGATAAAATTGAGAATTGCAAATGAATGATTGAATAATATGAATAGTTTTCATTTTAATAATGTGTCGTCAGCGGAGATAAGGAAGATTGCCGAGGAAGCTATGGGTGAGACTACATTGCTCTATTTAAAGGATACTGAGGTGATATGGGGCTACCGTGCTGAAGAACGCATGAGACAGGTGATGGAGACTACGGGTGCCGCTATGGTGTATGCCGACCACTATGTGGTGAAGAACGAAAAGACGGAGAAGGCGCCTGTGATTGACTATCAGCTGGGCTCGCTTCGCGACGACTTTGACTTTGGTGCAGTAGTGATGTTGCGCACATCAGCACTTAAAGAGGCTGTAAGCAGAATGAAAGCTAACTACCACTATGCGGGATTTTACGACCTGCGATTGAAACTAGCTGGTAAATACGAGTTTACGCATATCAATGAATATCTCTATACAGAGCAGGAACACGATCTGCGACTGAGTGGCCAGAAGCAGTTTGACTATGTGGACCCTCGCAATAGGGAAAGGCAGATTGAGATGGAGAAAGCCTGCACGGAGCACCTGAAAGTGATTGGTGCCTACCTACCACCTCGATTCAAAACTGTTAACTTTGACCAACAGGCGTTTGAAGTGGAAGCATCTGTAGTCATTCCTGTAAAAAACCGTGTAAAGACCATAAGTGATGCCATCAATTCTGTGCTGTGCCAAGAAACAGACTTCCCCTTCAACGTGATAGTGGTAGATAACCATTCAACGGACGGGACAACCGATTTGATCGAGAAACTAGCTAGTGATAAGCGGGTAATTCATGTGGTACCTGATCGCACAGACTTGGGCATAGGTGGCTGTTGGAACATGGCCATCGACCATCCTCAATGTGGCAAGTTTGCCATCCAGCTGGACAGTGACGATCTATATAGTGACCAATATACTCTGCGCAAAATGGTATACGCATTTTACGAGCAGCAATGTGCTATGGTGGTGGGCACCTATCGTATGACAGACTTCGACTTAAACACACTACCTCCTGGCATTATTGACCACAAGGAGTGGACACCTGAGAATGGTCGAAACAATGCTTTGCGCATCAACGGGCTGGGTGCACCGAGGGCTTTCTTTACTCCCGTCATCAGACAAATAGGATTTCCTAATACCAGCTATGGAGAGGACTATGCAGTGGGATTGGCCGTGAGCAGGCACTACCAAATAGGACGTGTGTATGATGTGGTGTATTTGTGTCGCCGATGGAGTGGTAATTCTGATGCTGCACTAGATGCCTTTCAATTGAATGCCAACAACTTGTATAAAGACCGTATAAGAACTTGGGAGGTAGAAGCGAGAAGGACCATTGACTATTATGGTTATTGAAAATGACATATTAATAAAAACATTATACATCGGTAAGACAATGTTTAATGTTCAATTCAATAAGGCGAGGGTGCGTTCGTCGGCTGCAAAGACTGATGCGGCTAGCATAGCCAAGCGCCCTTGTTTCTTATGTAAAGAGAACAGACCTCCTAATCAGCCAAGTAAGAACTGGAAAGGCAGATATGAGATATTGAGGAACCCATTCCCAATCTTTCCGAAGCATTTGACTATTCCTTCCTATGAACATACACCCCAACAGATTAAGGGACGGTTTACTGATATGCAGGCATTGGCTGCAGAATTACCCGAATTCACTGTTTTTTTTAATGGTGCGAGATGCGGAGCTTCGGCACCTGACCACATGCATTTTCAAGCAGGAAGCCGACATTTCATGCCCATCGAACAACAATGGCAGGAAAGCATAGGGGAACATCTAGCTGTGGAGGGAGAAGCTCGTCTGCATATCATGGCTAATGACCCTCGCAAGACTTTAGTGATGATAGCGGACAAGGCTGACGATGCTGTAAGACTTTTTGAGAAAGTACTGCTAGCTCTAGATGAATCGATGGTGAATGTGCTGTGCTATTACGAAAATAAACAGTGGTTTACCTTTATATTTCCGAGAACGAAACATCGCCCAGAATGCTACTTTACAGCAAGTGACGAGCAGATGATCATTAGCCCGGCATCAGTAGATTTAGGGGGTGTGTTCATTACCGTCAGAGAAGAAGATTATGAACGTTTGGACGCCACACGCTTAGAAGTTATTCTAAAGGAAGTTTGCTGGCAAGAACAAGAAATAAAACTGTTTAACCATAGATTAAGAAACTGCTATACCTAAAAAAATTATTATATGCAGGAACCTGAGATACAAGTAGGACTACTATCAAATCACGAGATTTCGTTTATATTGCATGGCAAGTACCATGTGGTTTCCCCTAAAGGCAACCCTGTACCCAACTTCAAATTCGTTGATGGGATGCAAAGTGCATCTATGGAAGATGGACAGATTGTATGGAACGGAGAGCATTTTAACGGATTGTTGTTTTTCCCAATTGAACCTGATAAGAACCTATTTGAGCTAAAGGATGTGATGATAGGTAAGCATTTCCATTGGCAACAGCACGAAAACCAATGTTTTCAGGGTACTTTACGCTTGATTATTGAGGGAGATGAGATCACTGCTATCAACATCATCAACACAGAGAGATACTTGACAAGTGTGATTGCCAGTGAGATGAGTGCAACAGCCTCGTTGGAGTTACTGAAGGCGCATGCAGTGATTTCACGCAGCTGGTTGCTGGCACAACTCACCCAACAACCATGCAATGCCTATCAGGAGTGTGGCCATAGTAATGATGAGGAGATAGTGAGGTGGTACAACCGTTCTGCCCACCAGCATTATGATGTGTGTGCAGATGACCATTGCCAGCGTTACCAAGGCGTTACCAAGGTAACTACCGATGTGGCCAAAGAAGCAGTGGAGCAGACCCGTGGTGAGATCCTGATTTATAATGGGGAGATTTGTGATACTCGTTTCTCAAAATGTTGTGGGGGTGTGACTGAGATATTCAGCACGTGCTGGGAGGACAAGGACTACCCTTACTTGACTGATGTCATCGACCCTTATTGTGGAATGGCCGACCAACATATACTGAGTCAGGTGATGGTGGACTACGACCAGCAGACTACCGACTTCTATCACTGGACAGTAACATACACCCAACAAGAATTGCACGATATGTTACTGACCAACACGGGTATAGACTTTGGTGACATAATCGACTTAGAGCCTTTAGCACGTGGCACTAGTGGACGCATCTTCAGACTGAAGATTGTAGGCAGTCAGCGAACACTGATTATTGGCAAGGAATTGGAGATTCGCAAAACTTTGTCAAAGTCACATCTTTTTAGTTCGGCTTTTACAGTAGAGAGGCAGGGCGAAGACATTATACCATCGGCTTTTGTACTGCATGGCGCAGGATGGGGACATGGTGTAGGCCTTTGCCAAATAGGTGCTGCTGTAATGGGAGAAAAGGGATTCAAATATAAAGATATTTTACTGCACTATTATAAAGGGGCAAAGGTTGAGAAAATGTATTAAGTAATATGGAGAATAGAAAGAAAAGTTGGACGTGGATACCCACTCTATATTTAGCAGAGGGATTACCCTATGTGGCAGTTATGACAATAAGCGTCATCATGTATAAGAAGTTGGGCATATCGAACACAGACATAGCTCTTTACACTTCATGGTTATATCTGCCTTGGGTAATTAAACCTTTCTGGAGTCCGTTTGTAGATCTCATCAAGACTAAGCGCTGGTGGATTACTGCAATGCAGTTGCTCATTGGTGCAGGCTTTGCGGGAGTGGCATTCACGCTACCCATTAACACATTCTTTGCGTGGTCGTTGGCCATCTTTTGGTTGGTAGCATTCAGCTCTGCTACCCACGATATAGCAGCCGATGGGTTTTATATGCTGGCCTTGGACGAACAAGACCAAGCATTCTTCGTAGGAATCAGAAGCACATTTTACAGGATAGCCACCATAGCAGGACAAGGTTTACTGGTGATACTGGCTGGTGAGTTGGAGCAACGCATGTCTGTTAATATGGCATGGAGCATTACCTTCTATATCATTTCTGCCCTTTTCATCGCATTCTTCCTATATCATAGGTTTGTTTTACCACGACCAACTATCGACAGACCTTCTTCTGACGTTCTGGTGCACAACATTGTTAACGATTTTTTTGCCACTTTCGTCTCCTTCTTCCGCAAAAAGAATGCTTGGATAGCTATACTGTTCATGCTACTCTATCGTTTGCCAGAGGCGCAGTTGGTGAAGCTCATCAACCCATTCCTGCTGGATCCTGTGGAGCTAGGAGGTTTGGGACTTACCACCTCTGAAGTGGGTTTTGTATATGGCACAATAGGTATCATTGGCCTGACCATAGGCGGCATCATTGGTGGTATTTGTGCCTCGAAAGGAGGTTTGCAACGTTGGTTGTGGCCCATGGCACTAAGTTTGGTGCTACCCAACCTGGTGTATGTATTGCTGGGCTTATATCAGCCACAGAGCATCTTCTTGGTTTCGCTAAGTGTATTTATTGAGCAGTTTGGCTACGGCTTTGGCTTTACGGCCTATATGCTCTACCTGATACATTACTCACGAGGGCCACAAGCCACTGCCCATTATGCCATCTGTACGGCTTTCATGGCACTGGGCATGATGCTGCCAGGCATGGTGGCAGGCTGGTTACAAGAGCAATTGGGGTATGTGGGTTTCTTCTCATGGGTTATGCTGTGTTGCGCAGCAACACTAGTTGCCTGTGGCCTGATAAAGAAATATGACTTATAAAACTAAACTCAAATGATACTGATTGCAGACAGCGGATCAACCAAGACCGATTGGTGCCTGATTGATGATGAAGGCCACCGAAAAGACATATCTACTAAAGGGATGAACCCCTATCAGCAAAATGAAGAACAGTTAGCAAATGAAGTGTCAACAAGCCTCGTTCCTCAGTTACCCACTACTACCATCGATGGTGTCTATTTCTATGGTGCAGGTTGCATCTACGACAAGATACCTCTGATGGAACGGGTACTGAGAAGTAAAATAAACATAGCAGGTCATTGCGAGGTCAACTCCGATATGTTGGGTGTGGCACGTGCTTTGTGTGGTCATGAAGCTGGAATTGCCTGCATTTTGGGTACAGGATCCAATACATGTTTTTATGATGGAGAAAAAATCACAAAAAATGTATCTTCGTTAGGCTTTATCCTAGGCGATGAAGGCAGTGGTTCCGCTTTGGGTAAGCTATTCGTCAACTCGCTCTATAAAGGATTGTTAGGAGAAGAAATTAAGGAGGAGTTCGAACACACATTCAATTTGGATACAGGAAAGGTCATCGAAAGTGTCTATCGTCAGCCCTACCCCAACCGTTTCTTGGCCAGCTTTGCACCTTTTATCTATCAGCATCGCCATGACGAAAAAGTGTATCAACAAATTTTTGCGAACTTCGATGCTTTATTCAAACACTGTCTGGTTCAATATGACTACCAGCATTACTCCATACATTTCTGCGGATCTATTGCCTGGTTTTTCCGTGAGATACTCGAAAAAGTTGCAGTCTTCCACCAATTCACTATCGGTACCATAGAAAGAGCTCCTTTAGATGGATTGGTAAAATATCATCAACTATTTTTACGATAGCTCAATATTGCCCATCCACCCATGAAGAAGGCAATGCAAGCAAGGGCAAGGACTTGGTGATAGATACTATGAAAATCGCCCCCACGGATAAAGACAGTGCGGATTGCATCGATAAAATAATGCATGGGATTGATATAGGTAGTCAGATAGGCCCAAGTTGGCATAGAACGAGTAGGAGTAAAGAGGCCACTGAGCAACATCATACACACTACAAAGAACCACATGACGAAGATGGCTTGCTGCATGGTGTCGCTATAATTGGAAACGATAAGTCCAAATGAGCTCCAGAATAAGGCCAGCAGCATGGCAATGAGATAAACCAAAGCAAGGTTACCTTGGCAAGTAATGCCATAGACAAGCCATGCCAACAAGAAGCATACTGTCATGACGAAGAGGGCTATGAGCCAATAAGGTATCAGCTTGGCCAAAATAAATTCCCACTTCCTGACAGGAGTTACATTCATCTGCTCAATGGTACCCGCCTCTTTTTCTCCCACAATGTTGAGGGCAGGGAGGAATCCACAGAGCATCATCATCAAGATTGCCATCAATGCTGGAATCATGAAAACTTTGTAGTTCTGGTTTTTATTGTAGAGCGACAAGACATTCATGGATGATTGACTATAATAGCTTGTGGACCTGATACTTCTGCAATTTGATGCTACAATTTGTGATAAGTAGACAGAGCCCATGGAACCTTTTGTTCCATTAACGGCATTGGCAGCAATGAGAACCTGGGGCATTTGGCCATTAGTCATATCTTTTTCGTAATCAGGAGGGATGACCAGCACCACATCAGTCTGGGTATGCTCGATTTCTTTTAAAGCCTCATCATAAGAAGATTTCTGCCCATTAAAGATGAAATAGTTACTGGACTCTATCTTATGAACCAATTGCTGGGATAGCATACTTCGGTCGTTATCTACCACATCCACTACAATATTCTTGACTTCCATATTCATTACCCACGGCATCACACACATAATCATGATGGGGAAGACAAAAATAAGACGAGGCAGGAAACTATTGCGCCTAATCTGCAAAAACTCTTTATGTATGAGATATTTCAGCGTCATATTATTCAAGTCGTTGTTTGAATTTAGCTAAGGCCAATCCCAAAAGGGCTATGGTAAATCCAAGGAGAATGAACAACTCTTTGGCTACCTCCTGAATACCTACACCCATAATCATCAACTTGCGCATAGCCTGAATATAATATCGAGGGGGTATAACAGCAGAAATCCACTGCAAAATTTGAGGCATACTCTCTATTGGAAACAACATACCAGAAAGCATGACAATGGGCAGCAACAATACCATTGCCGACATCAGCAATGCCACCAACTGAGTCTGCGCTATATTCGAGATGAGAAGACCCAGAGATAATGCCAACAATATATATATAGTGGATAAAACATAAATCCAAATTATAGAACCCTGCAAGGGGACAACCAAGACAAAACGAGCCATCAAGAGGATGCAGGTAAGGATAAAGAATGCTAAAACCAAATAAGGGATAGCCTTAGAAATAATAATCATCAAAGGCTTGACGGGAGAAACAAGCAATACCTCCATTGTACCACGTTCTTTCTCGCGAACGATGGAGATGGATGTCATCATAGCACACACCAGCATCAGCAACATGCCCATGATAGCAGGAACAAAATTGTAGGCAGAACGCATTTGAGGGTTATACAACAATTTCAAATTGACCACAGTAACTACTCCCTGTCCTACATTCGCTACTAAAGGTGTATTTGCCAATATGGTTTGCTGAGCATAAGTAGTCCATTGCTGTGCCATATTGGGGTCACTACCATCCACTATCAGTTGGATGCCTGAGCCTTTAGTGGCATAATCTGTTCCAAAAACAATAGCCATATCTGCCTTTTGGTTACGAATCAGTCGCTCAGCTTCTAGTGGTGAAGGAACGGTGGTAACGATAACGAAATATTCAGAAGCATTGAGCCTTTCGATAACTTGCTGTGTTTGATAATCCATGGAAGAAGTGACAACCACTGTACGCACATTTCTCACATCTGTTGTGATGGCAAAACCAAAAAGCAGCATCAGAGCAATAGGCATACCAAACAAGATCAGCATAGTACGCTTATCACGCAAAATGTGTTTTGCCTCTTTTAATATGAATGAGAAAAATAGCTTCATTGCATTAATCTCCCATTCTTTTTGCCTGACGAGCTAGGTAGGTGAAAACATGATCCATATCTGGCTGGTTGAATGTATGTTTCAGTTCATCAGGCGTACCCATCCCTTTGATTTTGCCATCCACCATGATGGAGATACGGTCGCAATATTCAGCCTCATCCATATAATGAGTAGTTACAAACACAGTGATACCTCTTTGGGAAGCATCGTATATTAGTTCCCAAAATTGACGGCGCGTTGCAGGATCAACCCCACCAGTCGGCTCGTCCAAGAATACGATGCCAGGTTCGTGGAAAATGCTGACTGAGAATGCCAGTTTCTGCTTCCATCCCAAAGGAAGAGACGCTACAATATCGTCCTTATGTTCTGTAAAATGCAGCTTTTCGAGCAATTCATCCGTCTTACTATTGATCTCATCATCGCTCATGCCATAAATACCTGCAAATAAGCGGATGTTTTCGGCTATAGTTAGATCCTCATATAACGAAAATTTCTGACTCATATACCCGATATTTTTCTTAATATCCTCGTATTGAGTACGTATGTCATAACCCACAACAGTGCCCGTACCACTTGTGGGTTGAGAAAGACCAGTCAACATACGCATGGCAGTTGTTTTTCCTGCACCATTTGCACCTAGGAAGCCAAAAATTTCACCTCTTTTTACAGAGAAACTGATGTCATCAACAGCATGGAAACTACCGAATGCCTTAACTAAGTGGGAGACTTCAATCACATTCTCCCCCACCACTTCAGAAACCTTATCGTGCTGTATACCAGGAGGGTTGAAAATATCCTTGAATTGATTAAGGATTACCTCAGGGGTATCAATGCCACGAATAGTGCCATGATCAAGGAAAGCCACCCGATTACAACAACGAACTTCGTCAAGGTAGGGTGTAGAGGCTATGATGGTAATACCTCTCTCCTTTAAAGTACCCAGCATCTCCCAGAATTCCTTACGGCTTACAGGGTCAACACCTGTAGTTGGTTCATCAAGAAAGAGCACACTTGGACTATGTACCAAGGCACACGATAAAGCTAACTTCTGTTTCATACCCCCAGATAAAGCTCCTGCTTTTCGGTCCTTGAAGCGTTCTATCTGTGAATAAATAGCCTTGATCGAGTCATAACCTTCTTCTATGGTGGTGCCAAAGAGTGTAGCAAAGAACCGTAAATTCTCCTCAACAGTGAGATCTTGGTAGAGAGAGAATTTACCAGGCATGTAGCCCACTCGCTTACGAACCTCTTTCATCTCACTCACCGTATCAAAGCCATCTACCCTAAGCCATCCTTCTTCAGGAAGTAACAAGGTGGTCAGCAACCGGTAAAGCGTTGTCTTTCCTGCTCCATCAGGACCAATGAGTCCGAAGACCTCACCTTTTGAAACAGTGAAAGACACATCGTTTAAGGCACAAACCTTGCCATAGTGCTTCTTCACCTTGTTTACCTCTACTGCAAACATAAGCAGACTAATTACTCCTAAATACTAGTCATTAATTCTAACTTCTCCGTACATGCCAATCTTAATAATTCCATCGTTCTTTACTGCAATCTTGACAGCATAGACTAAATCAGCACGCTCATCATTGGTCAGGATAGTCTTAGGAGTAAACTCAGACTGTTCTGAAATCCATGTAACTACACCCTGATACTCTTTACGGTCACCACCTCCGAAATCGGCAAATACCTTGACATCTTGTCCTATTTTTACTCTTGCAAGTTGTGAAGAAGTGATATAAGCCCGCAAATACATATTCTCTATATCTGCCATTTTAAACAATGGTTTACCAATGGTGACAAATTCGCCTTGTTCAGTGTATTTGTTTAAAACTATTCCATTAATAGGGGCAGATATATGGCATTTCTGTAATTGATCAAGTACTTGTAAACGCTGGATATCAGTTGCGTTCATCTGGCTATTTAAGCTTTGAGTTGTGTTGTTGAGAGCTGATATTTGCGCCTCTAATTGCCTTCTCAAAACATTCACAGCACTCACGGCATCATCCAATTGTTTTTGGTTAGCTGCATTGTTCTTCACCAAATTCTCAAAACGTTGCTGTTCCATTTCTGCTTTCACTAATTGTTGACGAGTTGCAGCAATCTGTTTAGTCAAATCAGGACGCTGATTAGCAATACTCTCTTTAGTCGCACCTAAAGCTTTTGCCTGTAATGCCAACTGCACCGTATCTATCAAGCCTACTTGTTGCAATGCGTTGAGTGTCATGCCTTCCGTTAGGTTGAAAGATAGTAACCTTCCGTTTTGTTCTGCAGATACAGTTATTTCCGTTGCCTCAAACGTTCCTGTAGCATCAAAGTCCTTTTGGTTTCCACTACAAGCTGTCAATATTACGGCTAAGATTACGAAATACTTCTTCATAATAACTAAATATCTATAAGTTCTAATTCCTAATTCCCTAATAGGTGCTTGAGCTGATAAGTTTCCTGCAACAACTGAATCCGATGCAAAGCCTGTTGTTGTCGAGCTTCGCTCACAGCATTAATAGTACGCAATAGCTCGTTAACAGATTCAGTTCCCCCTTCCACTTTCTTCTCTGTAGCTTGACGGATGTTTTCACTTAAGCGAATAATCTCATCATCTCTATTGATTTGCTCTCTCAAATCACGCAGGCTTCCTTCTTCATTTGTTCTTTGTAAGTTCGTATTAAAAAGGAACATTTCCCTGTTGATATCTATCTGTTGACGTTTTACATCCAATAGACGTAGGTCGTTCTTGCGTGTATAAAGAGCACTGATATTCCAACTCACTGACAACCCAGCTGCAAAAATATCTTTCTTTATCATGCTACCAATACCAGTGTTTAACATTCCTACTCCAAAGGCTCCCACTTTAGGCATGAGGCGACTATTCATTTGTTTACGTTGGGCATCAACGAATTGCTGTTGGGAGTCATATAGCTGTAGTTCAGGACGATTGACTTGATAGTCAGGTATATCAGCAGATGGAGTGTTCAAGATAGTTGACTCACTGAGTTCTTCACCCATAAAAAGACCCAGCATACTAAGGAAAGAGCGACGTTGGATCTGTAAGCTACTCTCCTGCTGTTGTACTTTTATCAACTGAACGTAAATGGCATCCAAATCGCTCTGATTGGCAAGGCCACCATTTCGGAGACTTTCCACACTCTTCATGCTGATATTCAAATCTTCCTGCAAAAGTTGGTTTTGTTTCATGCGCTCGTCAAGTAGTAAGATGCCAAAATAGAGTTGCTGGATACGATCACGCACATTATACAACGTAATGTCCGTCTGGCGCTTATCCACATCCGCCTGAGCCCTTGCCAAATTTCTGTTAGCAGCAATAACGCCCCCATCATAGATGGTTTGATTAACCATTACCGAAGCAACGGCCATCGTATTTTTTATATCTAACGGCATTTGTGAAGACTTTATGATGTCGCTATGCCAAATGCCAGATGCACTCACACTTATTTGAGGCAGATAGGCTGTAGCAGCATTGGTAAGTGTGAAATCACGACTCTGCTCAATAAAATCATACTGACGGATGGCAGGATAGTTATCTTGCGCTTTTTGCTGGCAAACCTCAAGAGTAAGCTGGGCATGCAATGTTGAGGTCAGCAACATCATCACTATAAGAAAGACAGCTTTCTTCATTTTGCTTTTCTTTAAGTTACTAGTTGCAAAGATAGGACATCTTTTAAACAATTACACAATCTAAATTATTAATATTATGTTCTTTTTGTACGATTATCCAGTAATAATTATCCTAATAGATTATTTTGTGTTAACTTTGTTCACCACCTTAACCTGTTATGTATGGATAAGCAAATTGAAAGATATAATTTTGAGACACTACGCAAAATCGTAGGGCCCAATCCGTCGCACGCATTTCTTAATGACAACGTGACCGTGCTATTAGCTGGCGGTAAAGATAAAATAGGTAGCCTAATACCTTTCCATGCTCCCCTAATGTTAGAAGAAGCTCGAATCGGTTATATCCGAAAAGGGGAAGCCGATTATACCTTTAACCTAATACCAATGCACCTAACCCCAAATACTATCATTTTCCTAAATCGGGGTGGTATCATTGAAATCAATAATATAAGCGATGATTTTGAATTGGCTGGTATCAGCCTGAGTGATTATATGCTTACAGCTTCATTCGGTTCTCGTCAAGGCATCCCTTTGATAAACCAATATTCAGAACTCTTTGTACATGCTTCTGATGATGAGGTGGCCATAATAGAAAACCTATTGCAAGCAGCTTGGAAGATTATGCATCAAAAGGATTTTTGCTATGAAGTGGTTGGTAGCATTTTTGCTGCATTGCTTCATTTTGTTAATAACCTACAAGATAAAAAAATGAACCAGCATCCTCAAAATGCAACTCATAGTCATGAACTATTCAGCCAGTTTATTCGACTTGTGAACCAATATAGCCACCAAGAGCGTCAATTGTCTTTCTATGCCAACAAACTCTGCCTTTCACAGCGTTATATTGGGACCATTATTAAACAAGAAAGTGGGAAAACGGCCAAAGAATGGATAGATAAGGCCGTGATAACAGATGCACAAGTGCTTTTAAAACATACAGACAAAACGATAGCTGAGATTAGCAATGAATTGAACTTTGCCAATCCCAGCTTCTTTTGTAAATATTTCCGAAGACTCATGGGGCTTTCACCCCAAGAATACAGGGAAAAATAGTTTCAAAAACGCAATTACTTAAAAGTTTTCCTTCTTGATTTCGAAGTAAGCCTGTGGATGGTTGCAAGCAGGACAAACCTCTGGGGCTTCCTTTCCCACATGGATGTAACCACAATTACGGCACTGCCATACCACCTCATCGTCCTTTGCGAAAACCTTTGCTGCTTCGATATTCTTCACAAAAGCAAAGTAACGCTCCTCATGCCCCTTCTCAGCAATGGCGATACGACGATACATCTCAGCTATTTCAGGGAAACCTTCTGCATCGGCCACCTCAGCAAAATGAGGATAAGCCTCTACCCATTCCTCATGCTCACCTGCAACGGCTGCCTGTAAGTTGTCAATGGTACGACCTATTACACCAGCTGGGAATGAGGCAGTAATTTCTACATTCCCTCCTTCTAAATATTTGAACATACGCTTAGCATGCTCTTTTTCCTGCTCAGCTGTTTCCAGAAAGATAGCAGCAATCTGTTCAAAACCCTCTTTCTTTGCGGCACTTGCAAAGAACGTGTAGCGATTGCGAGCCTGGCTCTCACCAGCAAATGAGGTGAGCAGGTTCTTCTCTGTTTGTGTGCCTTTTATGCTTTTTGCCATAATCAAAATGAATTTAGTTAATACACTGATTGGCAAATATAATTCTTTTTCTTTACATTTGCGTCAAATTATCGAAAAACATGAGTAAGAAGAAAAAACAGAACACCACAAAATATGCAGGATCGGCCTTTGCTGTAATCCTTGCCGCTTTACTTTCCTATTTCCCCATCAGTAAGCAGTTGAATGAGCAAAAAACTGTGAATGAACCACAAAATCAAGAAGTTGAAGTAGAGCAGAGCCTTCAACAAAGCAATGACATCAGCCTTGATGAGGCTGTGATAAGCGTTCAAAACTTAGAGATTCCTGCCAAATTGAAAGACCGTTCTGAAAAGATACTTAAGCGTAGCAATTATACTGTTTCCTATAACCGCAACTGGAATCTGCCAAACTGGGTAGCTTGGGAACTGAACAAAGATGAGACAAGGGGTAAGAATAACCGCAACGAGGAATTTACCTCTGATCCCGATCTGCCTAAAGACAACCAAGTGGAGTCTTGGGATTACTCTGGTTCTGGTTATGATCGTGGACACATGTGTCCTGCAGGCGATAACCATTTCGATGCAAAGGCCATGAATGAATCTTTCTACATGAGTAATATCTGTCCACAAGACCACGAGTTGAACAAAGGAAAATGGAATGACCTAGAAATAGCTTGTCGTCGTTGGGCAAACCGTTATGGAGAGTTGTACATAGTTTGTGGTCCAATTATCGACAAACGCAACGGCAAGAGAATTGGTAAGGAGCATGAGGTGATTGTGCCAGAAAAGTTTTTCAAGGTTGTATTAATCACCAGCACTAAACCTGTTCGTGCTATTGGATACATCTTCGAAAACAATAGCTCAGAAAGACCTTATAAAGTACATACTGTCGACGAAATCGAGAAAATAACTGGTATGGATTTCTTTCCTAACCTGCCAGATAATATTGAAGATATGGTAGAGAGCCGATATGAAACCAGCGATTGGCGATGGTATAACTGATTTTTTTGATTTTTACCTCACAAAAAGTAATAAAAGAAGACAGATTTGTTGATTATTTTTGTACTTTTGCAACATGTATTAACATTAAATGCAAAAGTATGAAACTAATCATTGCCATTGCTCTTTTTTTTGCTGCATTGACAATTTCTGCCAATGACGTTGTTCTGCCCTATAATACAAAGCCCTTGAAGGTGGATATGCCTGAATGGGACTTTAGCCTCAACGCTACAACAAAATCAACCCCAAAGATGAAATTGGGTGAATTACCTATGCCTGCATCAGTAAAAAATACCGAATCCACAAAGGAAGCTTTTAAATGGATGAAAACAAATCCAAGCGTTAAAGCTTACAAATTCATGGACGACATGACCTTTGCAGGCATACCTTTGTTTGTGGGTGGTATGATTTTAAAGAGTGAGAAAAATGCTTTCCGCCAGAACTATAATGACAAGGATCACGCCAACACACGACTGCTTACCAACTTTAAGAGTTCTATCGACGATTATACACAGTATTTTGGTCCTGCAATGACTTTAGGTTTAAAGGTCTTTGGATATGAAGGACGTAGCGATTGGACTCGCTTTTTAGCAAGTGCTGGTCTCTCATACGCTGTTATGGGTGCTTTAGTCAATACCATTAAATATTCTGCCAAGGAAATGCGACCAGATGGCAGTACCGCCAACTCATGGCCTTCAGGACATACTGCCAACTCATTCGTAGGTGCTACAATCTTGCATAAGGAATATGGTTTGACTCGCTCACCTTGGTTCTCAGTAGCAGGTTACGGCATCGCTACTGCAACTGGTGTGATGCGCGTATTGAATAACCGTCATTGGGTGAGTGACGTGATGTCAGGAGCAGGTATAGGTATCTTTGCAGGTGAACTGGGTTATGCGCTAGGCGACCTTATCTTCAAGGGTAAAGGCCTGTTACGCAACGATCTAGAAGGCAACTACAATAGTCCTTCTTTCTTCTCTATTAACATGGGTGTAGGTTTAGGTTCCAAAGGCATAGGCTTCGATTACAAAGACCTGGACTGGGAATATGCCGATTATCTCGAAGGTTTTGAATTTGTAAATATTAAATTCCGTTCTGCCACAGTAGTAGATGCCGAAGGTGCTTATTTCTTTAATAAATATGTTGGTGTAGGTGGACGCCTGCGTGTGCGTACCATGCCAGCCAAAAACTGGGATGCCATTTCATATCAGCCAGAGCAGGCAAACTTAGAACTGACCAATGATTTGACATTTTTCCTCAAAGAAATTAATGGATGGACAGATACAACACCAGAATACGTGGCCATGAAAGAAATGATGATAACCAATGGTAAGGATATGGTTACCGAACAAAACATTACGGTAGAAAGTGACCACCTGAGTGAATTTGCCGCCTCCGTAGGTCTCTATTTCAATTTGCCTTTAGGTAAACGTTTCTCAATTGGCACCAAAGCACTTGTGGGTCGTAGCATTATGCAGGAACTCGACCTTGATGCTAACTATAAGGGAAATGTAAAAGATATTGGTTTTAATATGAACGTAGTAGACGGAGAACCTACCAACTTATCAATAACAAGATATAATTCGACCAAAGATAATTATGATGTGACTTGGGATTATATGACTATGGGCGGCAAGACAAGCACAACCTATGGTACTGGCATCTCTTTTACCTATCGCTATAAGTCGAATTTCTCATGGAAAGTGTTCTGTGACTATGATTACTCTCGTAAAATCTTCACCATGAAATATGATCCATACAGATTTTTGTATGTAGCAACTCCAAACATGGAAGAATTATATGCTGTATTGAGAGTCGATATTAACCCTCTTGAGTTTAAGAAAACTCAGAAGATGCACTACTGGACCCTTGGTGGCTCATTCACCATCAACTTCTGATAGAAGTATTCATAGAATTAATAAGGGTGTGTCATTATTGGCACACCCTTTATATTTAATATGATACTGAGCAAGGGATTCCTGCTTGTCGAACCAACTCCCCTATTCTATCTAATTCCTCATGGGTAGTTTTCTTCAAGTCATGGGCAGGTGTTTCACGGTCAATCGTATAAATCATCACCTGACTGGGGGCAATAGCCTTAACCTGTTCCAACCAAGGCAACACAAAATCATCAGATGTGTTATCCACATCTTTGCCCTTGTAGGTACCTTTCATAAACATGGTCTGTATGATACACTGACCTTCAAAAGCCTTCATGTTTTCTATGATTTCCTCCACAGAATACTTACCTACAGGCCTATCGGTCAGACGGATATAATTGCTGTCAATGGTATCTAACTTCAAGATGTTATTGTCCACTTTCGCTAATGCATCACGCACTTCTGGCTTGCCAATCATCGTGGCATTGCTCAGCACACTTACCTTAGCATTGGGAAAATATTTGTCCCTTAATGCCAATGTATCCGCAATGATTTCAGGGAAATGAGGATGTAAAGTTGGCTCACCATTACCAGCAAAAGTCAGTACATCAGGAGCAGGTCCATTTAGTTGCATATCTTGTAATTTCGCCTCAAGAGCTTTACCCACCTCTTCTCGTGTAGGTATTGGAAGCCTGGGACGATGCTCAGCATTAAAGCCACACTCACAATAAATACAATCGAACGAACACACCTTACCATCGGCAGGTAATAGGTTAATACCCAATGATACACCTAATCTTCTGGAATGTACTGGGCCAAATATAGGGGATGGATAAATGATGGTCATAAATACTAATAGTTTTGTTTTTCGTATGCGAAGATACAAATTAATAGACAATAGTAGTACTAAATGTACAAAAAAGAAAAAAGGAGTACTCCCGTACTCCAATCCTCATTAACCTTAAATTCTTAATACTATGAAAAACACATTGCAAAGGTACGGATTTCTTACATAATAGCAAATTCTTGAACGCAAATAACGTGTTTTATAACATGTTTTAGCAATATCTATGCATTTGTTAAGAAAAAAAGCATTAAAACTGACTAAATGATTACATTATTTAAAACTTGGCAAGAATAAGAATAATTATTATCTTTGAACCCAAATAAATGAAAGTAAAAAGTGAACACAGATATTGAAATGACACCCATGATGAAGCAGTTCTTGGGGCTAAAGGCCAAGAACCCTGATGCCTTGATGCTGTTTCGTTGTGGCGACTTCTACGAAACCTATTCGACAGATGCTGTTGAAGCTGCTGATATCTTGGGCATTACTCTTACCAAACGTGCAAATGGCAAGGGGAAAACCATTGAGATGGCAGGCTTTCCTTATCATGCCCTCGATACCTATCTTCCCAAACTCATTAGAGCAGGCAAACGAGTAGCTATATGCGACCAACTGGAAGATCCAAAATTGACTAAGAAGCTGGTGAAGCGAGGCATCACAGAACTCGTTACTCCTGGTGTGGCCATCAATGACAATGTACTCAATTATAAGGAGAATAATTTCTTGTGTGCAGTTCACTTTGGCAAACAGAATCTGGGTATTGCCCTTTTAGACATCTCTACAGGTGAATTTCTTACAGCAGAGGGTGATGCAGAATATATCGACAAACTGCTTAGCAACTTTGCACCCAAAGAAATACTATACGAACGAGGCAAACGTGAGGCTTTCGAACAACGGTTTGGTACTCGATATTACACATTCCAGTTAGACGATTGGGCCTTTAACGAAAATACTTGCCGTGAGAAACTTTTGGATCATTTCGAGGTAAAAACCCTCAAGGGTTTTGGGGTGGAACACCTGAAAAACGGCATTACAGCCAGTGGTGCCATCCTACAATACCTCACGATGACGCAACATACGCAGATAGCACACATCACTTCTCTAGCTCGCATTGAGGAAGAACGTTTCGTAAGACTCGACAAGTTTACTGTGCGCAATCTTGAGATTATTGGCAGTATGAATGAAGGAGGCAGTTGCCTACTGAATGTAATCGACAAAACCATCTGCCCCATGGGAGCGCGTTTGCTACGTCGTTGGATAGTGTTCCCACTGAAAGATGTGGCACCCATCAATGAACGCTTAGACGTGGTGGAGTATTACTTCCGACAACCTGACTTCAAGACACTCATAGAAGAACAACTTCATCTAATTGGTGATCTGGAACGTATCATTTCGAAGGTAGCAGTAGGCAGAGTAACACCTCGTGAGGTAGTTGCACTCAAGACAGCCCTCTATGCTATCGAACCTATCCGCAATGCCTGTTTAGAAGCAAAGAATCCTATCATCAATCACATTGGTGAGCAACTCAACATCTGTCTCACTATTAGAGAAAGGATTGAACAAGAAATCAACAACGACCCACCTTTACAGGTAAATAAAGGAGGTGTGATAAAGACAGGCTTTAATGCAGAACTCGACGAACTTCGTCAGATTGCTTATTCTGGCAAGGATTACCTCCTTCAAGTACAACAACGAGAGAGTGAAACAACGGGTATCCCCTCATTGAAGGTGGGTTACAACAATGTATTTGGCTATTATATAGAGGTGCGTAATGCTCACAAAGACAAGGTACCTGCAGAGTGGATTAGGAAGCAGACTCTTGTAAATGCAGAGCGCTATATCACTGAAGAACTAAAAGAATACGAAGAAAAAATTTTAGGTGCTGAAGACAAGATACTGGTACTCGAGCAACAGCTATATGATAGTTTAGTGCAGGGTATTACTGAATTTATACCAGCTATCCAGGTGGATGCCAACCAGTTGGCAAAGCTTGATTGTTTATTGTCATTTGCTACCGTAGCAAAAGCCAACAAGTACATTCGTCCTGTAATCAGTGATGACGATGTATTAGACATACATAAAGGCCGTCATCCTGTCATTGAACAGCAACTGCCTTTAGGTGAGCAATATATCCCTAATGATGTAGAACTCGACACCCATAGTCAGCAAATCATCATTATCACAGGTCCTAATATGGCAGGTAAGTCAGCCTTACTTCGCCAGACGGCCCTCATCACACTAATGGCACAAATAGGTTGTTTTGTACCAGCAGAAAGTGCACATATTGGTTTAGTTGATAAGATCTTTACTCGCGTGGGAGCAAGCGACAATATTTCTGTGGGTGAATCCACCTTTATGGTAGAGATGACTGAAGCAGCTGACATTATGAATAACCTATCGCAACGCAGTTTGGTTTTGTTTGATGAGTTGGGTCGAGGTACGTCCACTTATGATGGCATCAGCATTGCTTGGGCAATAGTAGAATATATCCACAACCATCCTAAAGCGCATGCCCGTACGCTTTTTGCTACCCATTATCATGAGTTGAACGAGATGGAAAAAACACACGAGCGCATCAAGAACTACAATGTATCTGTCAAGGAGATTGACGGCAAAGTCATCTTCATGCGTAAGTTGGTTCGTGGTGGTAGCGAGCACTCTTTCGGTATCCATGTGGCCAAGTTAGCAGGCATGCCGAAGAGCATTGTCAAACGCGCAGATGAGATTCTCAAAGTATTGGAGAAGAACCAAGACAAAGGAGTAGATACCAAGCCTTTAGGTGATATTGGTCAGGCTGATGGTTATCAGCTGAGCTTCTTCCAATTGGATGACCCAGTGCTCTGTCAGATACGCGATGAACTGCTTCACTTAGATGTGAATAACCTTACGCCACTTGAAGCCCTCAATAAACTCAACGACATCAAGCGCATTCTAAAAGGGAAATAAATCAAAAGAGCATCTTTTTAGAATTTAATCCTTGCTTGAAGCTGGAGGTCTGTTTTATTGCTTCCTGTAATTAGGTCATCACCACTACTAATCACCTCTCTATCAAAATAGTGAGTTTGTCCAAATTTGGCAATCAGCATAAATGTCCTGCCCAAATCAAAACGAAGATGAGCAGAATAACGCACGCCCTCACCACTGAACGAAGGCGAATAGAACGTGTAAAGTAACCCTTTCTCGTAACCATATACGCGAGCATCGTAGTCATCCGTATGGAAATAGGTAGCCTGCAAGTGTAGTTTCATCTTCCAAAACTGTAAACCAGCCAATTGCGTAACCTGCCATCCATAACTGTGCTGTTGTTGGGAAAACACATTCCAATCAGCTGTAGTGCGCAACAACAGCTTATCTATCTGGTAACTAAGCCGATACCTAATTTGATGATGATAGGTAGGCAATGTCTGTTGGCCATTCATTCCTGTTACATCACGTTCTTTGCGTTTGTAGCGATAATTCACATACATAGATAGCCGAGAAGTAGGCAACCATTCCATACGAAATCTGCCCTCAAATCCACGAGAAGGTTTACTAATGCGATATTTCTTCCAAGGATGTGAGAAGAGATCAACTGATCCGAAGAAACGGAAATGAGCAATTGGTGAGACTTCTGCTGCTAAATACCAACCATTTTCATTCTGCACACTTCCCCCATCATTAAAGGCGTTAGCGAAATAAGCCCAATAGTCGTGCCGATAATAACGATGCAACACCATCAATTTATAAAGTTGAGAGGGTTGATAGACAAGACGGTTCAGCATTGCCCATCCCTTTTTTCCTTTCGCTATCTCTCCTGCTAAATTCAAGTTTCGTAAACGAATTTGGTAATCCATCCCTATGTTATAAAAACCCTTACCATGCAAATTGTATTCAGCATAACCTGATAGTCGAGGCAGGTATTCTCTGTTGAACCCATACCACAACCCTGTTATCCCCACATCAAAACGGTTTTGGTGAAATGTCAAATGCCCACCAGCCACCTGCATATTGAGAGCCCCTCTCCTATCAGCTTCAGTTTGTGAGCGATGTAACCCTGTTTTAGTAATAGAAGATATCACATCATTCTTGATAGTCCCATCCATCTTCCTGAGAGAATAAAAAGCTGATAAGTCGAACCCCTTCAATAGAGCTATTGTTGTAGCTACCCCACGAAAATAACCGATTTCATCGAAAGAAGCATGTTTACGGATACCCGTTGATCGAGTTTCGGCAGTTGCCAACGAATAGCCTTTCCCCAATCGAAAACCACTGGCCATTGTCAGACCTTGACCAAACGACAACTTATAGTCACCTAAGGCCAACGCCTTAACTCGCCCCAGATTTCTAAGCAAAACATAAAAACCATAATGGTCGTAACCAGATTTATTATGTTGTTTAAACAAAGGCTCTCCTGCATCTTTCTCTGCTGTAAAACCAGCCTGTACATAGTCGCCATAGGCAAACTGATAACGCAGAGAATGATATTGAGGCGTACCCAAGTATTTTTTCTCATAACCTTTTCTTCTATAAAAGGGTATATCAAGCCTGGTAAGCACCTCATGGTTGCCTCGTTTGGCTATGTTCTTCACTTTAGGAAAGTGTTTTTCATGTATGGGTGTATTCACCTGAATAAAAGGCAGTAACAGTTGGATAGTACGTATATCCATATCTTCCACCAACTGCAACTCATACATTGTCTGCATAGGCCCATGCACGTAAATATATGCCAAAATATTTTCAATTTGCTGATCAGATAGGAAAGGCAATCGCTCCAGTTGCTCCTTGGTAGCATTGTTGAGGTCGATGGGCTGCGATAGTTCTTCCAACAACTCATCATAGTTGACCATTTCATCATCAGCAGCCAATTCTTCCAATTGCTCCTCCAAAAGTAAGTTGATTTCCTGCGCCATCAGAATAGTAGGCAGGTATAGACATAAAATCGTTAGATAAAGTTTTATTGACTTCATAATCGTTATGAATGAATTTTAAAAAATAAAAATATTGCCTGCAAAAGTAAGTAAAATAGTTAATTCTGCCTTATAATTTGCCCTAAAAAATACAACATATCAAAGATAAACCTATTTTTGTGATATGATTCGCAGATGCGCCATATCATTTTTCGTACTGCTTTTCTGCATGCAGTTCACTTGCCAGGCACAAAACACAAACACCAGTCAGGCAGGGCAGATGTTTATTACCCGAGGTTGGGTATATCAGGGCGACACCATTCCTTGGATTCAACTGCGAACAGTGCATGTGTTTGAAGAGCTCAAATTCAAGAAAAAGAAAGACTACGAGAACTACCAACGTCTTATACGCGACGTTAAGCGTGTGTTGCCAATAGCCAATGAGGTGAATTCTGCCATTATCGAGACTTACGAATATCTGCAAACCATACCCAACGAGAAAGAACGCAAGCGCCACATCAAAGACCTTGAAAAAGGCATCAAACAGCAATATACCCCTCGCTTGAAGAAACTCACCACACGACAAGGTAAATTACTAATTCGTCTTATCGATCGTCAAAGCAATCAAACTACCTACGAGTTGGTTAAGGCTTTCCTTGGATCTTTCCGTGCCACCACCTATCAGGTCTTTGCTTCCTTGTTCGGATTTAGTCTGAAGAAGCATTACGACCCAGAAGGCGATGATGCCCTAACAGAAAGGGTTATCATCCTTGTGGAGAATGGCCAGGTGTAGGCTCTATTTTTTGATATTTCTTTTATTATTCATTTACTTTACACTGGCTGAGTGCATCAATCACATAACCCCTCAACATTACTGAGGATAAACAATATAGGGGAGGCCACAATGGTCTCCCCTATTGCTTTATTTAAGATAGACTCTTTTTCCCTCGTTAGGAAAAAATAAATTCCTCACGAGGAAATAAAATTGGTTGAGCGGAAGTAAAAAACGGCTTAGAGGAAGTAAAAGGGCAGCTTAGCAGAAGTAAGCCACCCGTTTAGCGCTAGCAGATGCCAAAATTCTCATGAGAATTTTGGTTGGAGAGAAATATAGGAAAGAAACAAATTATTGCTAAAACATGCCGACATACCGACAAAGCAGCTTAACATGTTGTGCCATTGAAAGTTAACATGTCGGTATGTGTGCTTTGACATACCGACAAGATGCCAACACACTCGGAAAATGTCGGTATGTTGTCGGCATGTTATCTCTTACATCCCGACACGCTTTTTGATTGTTATTCAACATATTATATGGCAATGTCGGTATGTCGGGATGTTTTACGTAAATTCTTCATCAATATTTTATCATAATCTCTCTGTAAAAATAAATTTGAAATAAATACCCATAAAAACAAAAGCTATCGTTATTTTACGTATCTTTGTATCTGCATAGCTAAAAAGGAGGCCTGTGACATCGACTTAACCACTCTTTCTCCCATCCCTTTGCTTTTCTGAAATGCATGCAATTATTTATCTTTAAACACATTTTTCTTAATGATTAAAGACCTTTCTAAGGGGCAAAGTGCCATTTATTTGGTAGAATGCTTCCTGCAAGAAAACTACGAGTTCCGTCATAACGTGCTTAGCGGAAAGACTGAATTCAGGGAAATCAACGATAACGGTAAGACTGGGGAGTGGTCTGCCGTTACCTACAAAACAATGAACTCCATCGTACGCAAGGCGAAAATGGAGCGTATTGGTAAAAATTCCCCACGCACTGACATTGAGGAGTATATCAACTCGGATGCCGTGAAAGATTTCGATCCCATCAAGGATTATCTGACTCATCTGCCCCAATGGGATGGCAAGAACCATGTGGCCGACCTATTTAACCGTATTCCCGGACTTACTTCCGAGCAACTGAATTGGTGCAGCACCTGGCTCCGCTCAGCAGTGGTTCATTGGTTGGGACTTGAGCAATTGCACGGCAACGAATGTACACCTATATTGATAGGCCGTCAGGGATGTGGCAAGACCACTTTTGCCTATAGGTTGCTGCCTCCTGAACTCAGGATGTATTTCCTCGACCACATCAACTTTGCCAACAAGTTTGACCAGGAAATGGCACTTACCCACAACCTCATTGTCAACATCGACGAGTTTGCCAATATGAAAGGCAGTCAGCAAGGCAAACTCAAACAGACACTTTCAAAACAGAAAGTCAACGGGCGTCCCATATTCGGTAAGAGCCAAGAAGACCGCAGGCGCTATGCTTCGTTTCTCGCCACTACTAACGACGAACATCCACTGAGCGATCCTACAGGTAGCCGTCGTTATCTGTGTCTGAGAATACCCAACAAGATGATGATCGATAATGAGATACCCATTGATTATGGTCAGCTCTATGCGCAAATCATGTATGAAATCATGGAAATGCACACTCCTCATTGGTTTACCACCGAAGAGGAAGAGCGTATCCAACAGCTGAACCAAACTTTCATGAAGGAAGAGAGCCTGCAGAGCATGATTGGCTACTTCTTCAAGGTGGCTAATGAAGATGAGACGGGCGAATGGATGCTGATGGGACAGATTATCGAGAGCATGCAATGCGCCTATCCCAAGTTGACGGATGACAAATCAACCAGGGTGAAACTCGGTCAGGCTTTGAAGGTGATGGGTTGCCAAACCAAAGAAACCCGCCAAGGCATGAAATACAAACTATTGGAATACAGAGCTGCCTGAAAAAACAATATGCTGTCAACATAAAGTGAACCCCTGAAATTAGTTTAATAACTTCAGGGGTAACTTATTTAAGCGTTCTCCGCATATTTAAAACACCACAAAAATCAATTTCCTTAATCTAATTACTTGAATCTTGATGTATCCACTGCTTCCCTACTCTTTTCCTTATACCCTCCAAAGGTATATTTGAAGGAGATACCTAACTGGCGATAGCAGGAATAGGAGTTCTTGATCCATTGGCCAGCATAGTCGATACGAGGACTGATCATTGACGTCTGCAAGAGATCAGACGCAAAGAGATTTAATGTAGCACGGTCTTTCAGGAACTTGTATCTTAGCACAAACTCCAAGTTTCCAGATCCAGGCAAATCGTAAGTGCCTTGAGTAGCCTTAGTTCGGAGATAGCCGTTCACGCTCAATGAGATATCAGGTTTCTTGCTGAAAGTGATGGTATTACGCAGGTTAAACATACCATATACTATCTCTCGATCGAAAGGAATATCGTAAAAATCACTGTCCTTCTCTCTTGTCCAAACCCCTATCAAGGTGGCTCTCGAATCGAGCCATTTACCCACTTTGAATGGGATAGATGCCTGAATGCCAATCTGCTGACGGAAATCGAAGTTCAGGAAGCGATACTCCGATACCAAACGGTCTTTGTGCTGATAGAGCGTCTGGGTGAAATAATCATCCGTATAGTTGTACCACATCGAGAAGGTGTATTTGTTGCGTAGGATATAGTTTAACGTAACCTGATAATCGCTTCGGGGCTTCAAGTCAGGATTACCAGTAACCTCACCATAACCGCCAGAGTTATAAGCGGTAAAAGCAGAAACCGACCAATAGTCAGGATAGCCTTTGTCGCTACTGAAACTCAGTTGGAAGGTATGTCCGTCAGCAGGCAACCAAGTGAGGTTCAAGTTGGGGTAGAAATCCCATTGACTCCAAACTTTACTCTTGTAATATTCAGCAGCTAATGAGAAATCTACCATCAACTTAGAACTAAAATTGTGGTTGAAGCCACCATATATATTGAGTATGTGCTCCCTTTGTCTAACCGTCATATCATCAGGCAAATCACTACTTTCCTCCTTCGTCTTGGTGTAATACTGATAACTGTTGTCGAGCGTATTGGTATAAATTACGCCATAGTTGATGCCCCAATCATTCTTCAACTTATGTTCCTGGCTCAGAAAGCCTTTGCACTTATTGATCTTCTGATCGTTGTGAATCAAGAAATCCAACTGATTGTCAGGCAATTTACTATCCAGCCTTTGAATAGAAGGCGACTTATAGTATGTAAATTCCAAGCCTGCCCTCAAGCCAAAAGGAGTCTTGTAATCCAGACGACCATTGTGAAGATAATCCTTGTTGTCAGACCTGGAAGATGCAGAAAGCCACCCTTGAATGTCAGAAATGCTGTGTGTAGGTCCGAAACTTCCATTATACACCAGACTCAACTGGTGGTCTTTGGCGATATCATAATCCACCCCTACCCTGAAATTATGCGTATGGCTCCTGCTATGATATTCGCTATGTGTCAAGATCTCATGTAAAGAGCCGTCATTCAACGTATGACGCGACTCAACATCAGCTGTACTGAAGTTCTTCCAATGGTGATGCGAATAAAGGAAATCAGCAGAAATCTTACCCTTGTTTGCCAAAAGGCTCACTCGCTCTTGGTACTCATTTTTAGACTCATGAGTGTATTGTCCGAACAATTCACCTTGCACAGATCCTTTTTCATCCTTATCATGATTGAGCATGATGTTAATCATCGCCCCTCTTATCTGGTATCTGGCTGGAGCATTATACATCACTTCCGCATTCTTGATTCTGCTGGCAGGCAGGCTTTTGAGCAACGCCATCAATTGTGCTGTACTCATGGTGGTTACCTTTCCATCCAACACTATCGTTACTCCGTTTCCAGCCAAAGTGATGCCTCCGTTCATCTCACTGACGCCAGGCAGTTCCTTCAAGGCTTCATAGATATTCTCCACAGGCTTCTCTTGAATCATGCGGGGAAGGTCATATACCAATTTGCCAGATTCCGCCTTCACCAAAGGCCTTTCGCCCTTTACCATTACCTCTGGCAGACTTTGGAATATACTGTCTATCATCCCATCGTTGGAAACGCTGATGGAATCGGTCTTTGCTTCTTGTGCATTCACTACAATAGAAAAAGCTAATACTACTATTAAAAATGGAAATCTTTTCATGTTTATAAAATTATATTTTCAATGGTGCAAAGGTATAGGGTAAAAACGGAAACATCGGTATCATCCGGCTTACCAAGTCTTAAGAGAAAACTTATCTAATCTTAACAAAAGAAACACCATATATATAAATGCCTTATCTTTGTCGGTATGAAACTACCTTTGAAACAGATAACCATCCTTGTGATTGTGTCGCTTACCTGCATCTTTGCCTACCAAGTTTATTGGCTGGTAGGACTTTATAACACCCAACTGAAAGATACTGAAATGCGTATCATGGATTGTATGGTAACAGCAGATATCCGTGAGATGATGGCTCGTGTAGATAGCCTTCAGCAAGGTGCTCAACATGGTACTGTAAGTGTATCAGCTGGTTATGAAACGGGTGGTACCACCATCATCAAAAGTGAGACAGGCAAGAAGACCTATATCATTGCCAATACAAACAATGATTCCGTCAGTATAGACTATCAATATACACCAGACAGAAGCAAGTCGGTTTTCACGATTGTGGGAGAATCCAACTCTAAAAATGAAATGCAATCTGAATCTGATACCATTCTGCAGGATATCCAGAATTTCAGTGCCTATATACGGCGTGCCTTGCATAGTGGAGTTGATGAACTGGCTGAGGCAAATATCATGTTATTCGACAGTCTGTTAAACGAACAACTTCGCCAATACGATCTTTATCAACCCCATAAGGTGGAGTTTGTGCAATACCTCGACAGTACGCTATTCTACCATATAGATGCTGCTGTTAATAAGGCTTTACAGAAAGGAAAAGACACCATCAACCTGGAATATAAAGATACAGTTATTGTATCTTATTCTACCCCTGACTATCAACCTTCTTCTAAAGACAAAGAATATGCTTATATTGCCGACATGCAGAAAATGGTGAAATATAAGGTAACAATGGAACGACCAGTTAGCAAAGTAATCAAGCAAATGTCAGGCATTTTAACCACTTCTCTCGTCATTCTCCTCATCTTAATAATGACCTTTATTTATCTATTAAGGACACTATTCCGTATGCGTTCCTTAGATGAAATGAAGTCTGACTTTACCAATAACATCACTCATGAACTGAAGACACCTATAGCTGTGGCCTATGCAGC
Source organism: uncultured Bacteroidales bacterium (assembly GCA_902779085.1). Lineage (GTDB taxonomy): Bacteria > Bacteroidota > Bacteroidia > Bacteroidales > Bacteroidaceae > Bacteroides. The sequence goes on from CACYZY010000002.1 coordinate 180,178, forward strand.
CAATGATGTGCTGCTAAATTTCAACCAAGAACCTAATCCCCAAAAAACCAAGCATTACCTGAATATATGCAAGGAGCAATTGGAAAGACTGAGTGGAATGGTGGAACAGATTCTATCTATGAGTATGGAACGACGCAAGAACTTGACATTGAAGAAAGAGCATATTATCATTGGTGAAACAGTTGAGAAACTTATGGAGCAATATCTACTCAAAACAGAAAAACCTTTGGATATCTCTTACGAGGAAAGTGAAGCAGGATTGACCGTATTTGCCGACCGTATTCATTTCTTCAACATGCTGAGTAACCTGATTGACAATGCTATCAAATATTCTGAGGATAGAGCTGTTGTCAGGATAAAAGCTACTCAACTCAATCAAACCAAAAACATTTCAGTTTCTGATCAGGGCATTGGTATCGCACCAGATAAGCAACCTTTGGTATTTGAGCGCTTCTATCGTGTACCTCATGGCAATCTACATGATGTGAAAGGCTATGGCTTGGGACTCTTCTATGTGAAGAGCCTAATGGAAAAACATGGTGGAAATGTAAATTTGCAAAGTATTGAGGGAAAAGGAAGTACATTCACATTAACATTCACAGAATCATGAACGAGATAAAAGTATTGTTGGCTGAAGATGAGCAAACCCTTGCCCTCATTATCAAAGATACCTTAGAAGCGCAAGGATTCATCATTGAAACCGCCAAGAATGGTGAGGAAGGTTTGCAAAAGTTCTTTATGGAAAAGCCTGATGTACTGGTGGCTGATGTGATGATGCCAAAAATGGATGGTTTTGAAATGGTGAAGCGCATTCGTCTGTCTGACAAGCATACACCTGTTCTTTTCCTCACAGCTCGTTCTGCCATCAATGATGTAGTGGAAGGTTTTGAATTAGGTGCCAATGACTACCTGAAGAAGCCTTTCGGCATGCAAGAACTGATTGTACGCATCAAGGCTCTGACAGGCAGATTAATGATGCAAACTGAAGAAAAGGAAAAGAAAACCGATTGGATAGAAATTGGTCAATATCGCTTCAACCCTACCCTACAGCGTTTGGAATATGCAGGAATTGAAACGGAAATGTCTCATCGAGAGAGTGAAATCCTCCGACGTTTATGTGAGAATCGCAATCAAGTGGTGAATACCCAGAATATCCTCTTGGAACTCTGGGGTGACGACAGTTTCTTCAATAACAAAAGTCTGCATGTCTTTATCACTAAACTTCGTCATAAGCTTTCTAAAGACTCACAGATTCGCATTGTCAACGTCAGAGGAATCGGCTATAAACTGATTGATTAATTTTATTTCTCTATCACCATATCGAACTGATCGAAAGGAGCAGTACGATGAGCCAAGTGCTTTGTGGTAGGAGAAATGCCAAATAAAGGAGAATAGGTATTAACCTTGATGGTTTTACCATCAGGCAAGAACTCCAGGATGCGAAGCCATCCATCACCACCATTGCCTTCCCATCCTCCGCCTAAGATTTGCACATTGAACATCATCTGATGAACAGTCTTACCAACTGAATTGGCATCAGCACGATAGGCCACAGAATCTTCAAAATCACCTGGAACACCTGTGTGCCCACAAAGTACCAGACGGATATTCTTGCAAGGATAGATTAACTTGTCCCAAATCTCCTGACCATAATTGCGAGGTTGAATCTTGTAATTCTCGTTGCTTGTACGATTAGCAGTACGCTCACGCAAGAAAGAATGGGTAATGAAAATAACTGTATGGTCTTTATATTGTTCACTATCTGCCAAACCTTTTGCCCAAGTCAGCACTTCATCGCGAGGAGCCCATTCTGCAGCAATTACCAAAATCTTGCCCCAATGTTCATCATCAAACTCATAAGCAGCATTTTCCAAAGAAACTTTACCCTCACGATTAGGAAAAGCAGCGACCACACAATCCAACCATTTGGAATTTCTTTCAATGGGAAAATATTCAGGAAAATGTGTAAAACCTTCATCACCACGCACATATCCATATTCATGATTACCTGTTGCAATGATATAAGGCACTTTATTGTCCAAACGGGCCATACAATGAGAAGCCCATTCCCACATTTGGCGACTGGTTTGATTCAACATCTTACGATTACGAACTATATTCTCATTCTGCTCTACTATATCACCAGTAACCAATACAGCCTTGATATTCAAGTTATCAATGTTATCGGCACACCAAACAGTAGTGAGTTCATATAGAGGTTGATTGATATCATACTTGGTATAACCCTGAGGGTCACCTAACAGTATCATAGAAAAAGAATTAGGGTTAGAAAGATGTTGCTGATCTGCTCTATCTTGTGCTTTAACCATCAAGCACACAAAACACAAAGCCAAAAAGATTCTTGTTTTCATCATATCATAGATTTAAGGTTATTATCTTAGTTTCTTGAACAAATCCCAAATTACAATGCCAGTAGTAACACTAACATTCAGAGAATGTTTGGTACCGTATTGTGGTATTTCAATACATCCATCACTCATATCCACCACCTCTTGCTGAACTCCTTTTACTTCATGACCCATTACAATAGCATATTTTTTAGATTTATCCAATTGTAGGTCTTGTAACATTGTACTACCTTCAGCTTGCTCTACTGAATAAACTATATAATTCTGTTCATGTAATGCTTTCACTGCATCACGTGTATCTTTAAAGTATTGCCAATCAACTGTGAACTCTGCTCCCAATGCTGTTTTATGTAATTCAACCTGAGGTGGTTGTGCTGTAATGCCACAAAGATAAATACTCTCAATACGAAAAGCATCACAAGTACGAAATACACTACCTACATTATAGACACTTCGTACATTATCAAGAACCACTACTAAAGGTATTTTTTTAGCTTCCTTAAACTCTTCAACACTTATTCTATTCAGTTCTGTAACCTTGAGTTTACGCATAACAACACCTTTTTTTGCTATCTGTATTATGTTACAAAGGTAGTATATTTTGTTCACAATGCTGTTGATAATTGTTGAAAACTTGTGAAGAAAAAAATGAAGAAAGGTATTGTATTATTCAAAGAAAACACTATACGGACCTGATTGTAATACCTCCAAATAAAATAATTATTATTTTTTCTTCTTTTATCAACATCGTTTTTCAACCATTTTTAGCATAGAGTATTCAATAAAGTTATTACCTTTGCCTATGAAAAACAGAAGGTTGGATATATGCAAGAAAAAGTTATCAACATTTTCAACTGACTATAATCATCAACAAAAAGATTTATTTCAATAAAACAAAAAATAAAATAATAATGATAGTTATGGATTATCTGGTAGAAAAAATCGAGCAACTGAAGGAAGAAAAAAATGCTGTTATTATGGCACATTACTATCAAACAAGTGATATACAAGATATTGCTGATTATGTTGGTGATAGTTTGGCTTTAGCTCAGCAAGCTGCAAAGACAGAAGCAGATATTATTGTGCTTTGTGGAGTGCATTTTATGGGTGAAACAGCTAAGATATTGTGTCCTGATAAGAAAGTATTGATACCAGATATTAATGCTGGATGTTCTTTAGCAGATAGTTGTCCAGCTGATGAATTTGGTAAGTTTGTTAAAGATCATCCTGGTTATACCGTTATATCTTATGTAAATACTTCTGCTGCTGTAAAAGCATATACTGATGTGGTAGTAACTTCATCTAATGCTAAGCAAATAGTTGAGAGTTTTCCTCCAGAAGAGAAAATAATATTCGGACCTGACCATAACCTAGGTAATTATATTAATTCGATTACAGGACGAAATATGTTGCTTTGGGATGGTGCTTGTCATGTACATGCTAAATTCTCTGTAGAAAAGATTCTCGATTTGAAAAAAGTTTATCCTCAAGCTAAAATCTTGGCACATCCTGAATGTAAGGGTGCAGTGTTGAAATTAGCTGATTTTGTGGGTTCTACTGCTGCTATTTTGAAATATGCTAAAAATAATGAATCAAAAGAATTCATTATAGCTACTGAATCAGGTATTTTGCATAAAATGCAATTGGCTTGTCCTCAGAAAGTATTTATTCCTGCTCCACCAGAAGACAGTACTTGTGCTTGTAATGAATGTAATTTTATGCGAATGAATACAATGGAGAAACTATATCAATGTTTATTGAATGAAACTCCTGAAATTCATGTAGATAAAAAAATCGCTGAAAAAGCTATTAAGCCAATTCAGCGAATGTTGGAAATATCTGCCAAATTAGGATTGTAAAAAGGCAACTAATTTTTTGATAGCACGTGCTCGGTGACTGATACTGTTTTTCACACCTTCACCAAGTTCAGCAAATGTTTTAACATATCCTTTTGGCATGAAAATAGGATCATATCCAAACCCAGAGGAACCTCGTTCTTCTGGGTTAATTGTTCCTTCAACAATACCTTCGAAAAGGTGTTCTTTTCCGTCTTGAATCAAACATATGATGGTACGGAATTGTGCCTTTCTATTATCCTTATCTTTTAATTCACGTAATAAACGGTTCATATTGGCTTTGGAGTTGTGTGGTTCACCCGTACCTTCTAATGCAGCAAAGCGAGCTGAATAAACTCCTGGAGCACCTCCTAAAGCTTCTACCTCTAATCCTGAATCGTCAGCAAAACAATCTACGTGATAATGATCATAGATGTATTGTGCTTTCTGACGTGCATTATCTTCTAAGTTATCAGCTGTTTCTGGTATATCATCGAAACAATTAATATCTTTCAAACTCAATACTTGATACGTATCTTTTAAGATAGCTCGTACTTCAGTGAGTTTATGTTCGTTGTTGGTGGCAAATACAAGTTGTTTCATGCTTTTTTACGGTCTAAAACTTCCTCTATTGCTTTTTCTTCTTTTTTATTGACTTTTACCTTTAGTTTGTCAAAGCCTTCACCAAAGACACCAATGACAGCACTTTGTGAAATAAAAGCATTACTGTCAATACTCTTGACTAATCGGAATATCTCTACAGACTGACGTTTAGAAGCTAACACGAACAATACTTTAACTCCATTTTTGGAATACCAACCCGTACCATCGAAAACAGTAACGCCTCTATGTGTTTTCTTGTTGATAACATCTGCAATCTTATCATATTCTTTTGAGAAAATAAAGAATTGTACGGATTGACGGGCACTGTTTACTACATAGTCAAGAACATACCCAATAATAAACAAGGTAACGAAACCAAAAATTACCCTACGAAAATCATAGAATACAAAATAGCAGGAACTGATGATGATTACATCACACAACTGAATCATGCGTCCCAATGATATGTCTCTGTATTTATTGACAATAGCAGCAATGATATCAGTACCACCAGTACTACCGTTAACATTGAACACAATGCCCAAACCAAAACCACAAAGAACGGAACCAATGATACAAGCCATAAACTCTTGTCCTTCACCTAATACCAATGGTGGAATACCATCTTCACCATTGATTATTTTCTGAAACCACCATAAAAGAAAAGTCAGCAATAGGATGCTATAGCTTGTTTTGATACAGAATCTGAGGCCTAATAGCTTGAAAGCAAACACCATCAGTACGGCATTCACAATGAAATAAGTGGATTGAATAGGGAAACCAGTAGCATAGTAAATAATAGCACCAATACCAGTGGTTCCACCTGTAGTTATCTGGTAGGGCAACAAAAAAGTTGCCCATGCAGCTGCATAGCTTATCAGACCTATTGTGATAAAGAAATAATCCTTTATAGTATGATAAACCTCTAACTTAGTAGGTTTTTTCAGTATCATTTCAAGACAATATTTATCAGTTTCTTTGGTACAATAATCACTTTCACAATTTGTTTGCCTTCCATCCATTTCTCAGAACGTTCGTCAGTTATGACTTCTTTCTGAATTGTATCATTGTCAGCATCAATTGGGAACTCCTTGTTATAGCGAGCCTTTCCGTTGAAAGAAACAGTATAGTTCACACTTTCTTCCTTGAGGTATTCCTCGTTATACTGAGGCCATTGTGCATCGCAAACAGAAGTGTTGTGACCCAACATCTCCCACAATTCCTCGCAGATGTGAGGGGTGAATGGAGCCAGACAAGCCACAATTTGCTCTAATACAGCTTTCTTACTGCATTTCAGTGAGGTAAGTTCGTTCACACAGATCATGAAGGCACTGATGGAAGTATTATAAGAGAAAGTCTCAATATCTCCAGTAACCTTTTTAATCAACTTGTGAACGGCTTTCAGTTCTGCAGCATTAGGAGCTTCATCTGTAACTAGATAATTGTCCTGACGGTCATAGAATAAGCCCCAGAACTTCTTCAGGAAACGATGCACACCGTCAATACCGTTGGTATCCCAAGGCTTGGATTGCTCAACAGGCCCCAAGAACATTTCATACAGACGCAAGGTATCGGCACCAAAGCGCTCAACAATCATATCTGGATTCACCACATTGAACATAGACTTACTCATCTTTTCAATGGCCCATCCACAAATGTATTTGCCATCTTCAAGTATAAACTCTGCATTGTTGTATTCAGGACGCCAAGCCTTAAATGCTTCTATGTCAAGGATGTCATTAGCAACAATATTTACATCCACATGGATAGGAGTAACATCATACTTGTCTTTCAGGTTAAGAGAAACAAAGGTATTGGTATCCTTGATGCGATATACGAAGTTGCTTCTACCTTGAATCATTCCTTGATTTACCAACTTCTGGAAAGGCTCTTCTTTGACAGATACGCCCAAATCATGCAAGAACTTATTCCAAAAACGCGAATAGATCAAGTGGCCAGTAGCATGTTCTGTACCTCCTACATAAAGGTCAACATTCTGCCAATATTTATCAGCTTCCTCTGATACCAAAGCCTGGTCGTTGTGTGGATCCATATAACGCAAGTAATAAGCACTTGAACCAGCAAAGCCAGGCATAGTGCTCAGTTCGAGAGGGAAGACTGTCTTATTGTCAATCTTATTATTTTCTACTACTTGGTTGTTAATAGTATCCCAAGCCCATTTGGTAGCACGACCCAATGGAGGCTCACCCGTTTCTGTAGGCAGATATTTTTCTACCTCAGGCAGTTCCAGAGGCAGACATGTCTCTTGAATCATGCAAGGCATCTCATCCTTATAATAAACAGGGAAAGGTTCGCCCCAATAACGCTGACGAGAGAAGATGGCATCACGCAAACGATAGTTCACCTTTACCCTACCCAACTGATGCTCCTTTACATATTTCTTAGTAGCAGCAATGGCTTCCTTGATGGTCAGACCATTCAAGTTCAAGTCACAATAGGGCTTTGCTCCAGCTTTTGGTGAATTACAAACTATACCTTCTTTAGCATCGAAGCTCTCTTCGCTTACATCGCAACCCTCTACCAATGGAACAATAGGCAAGTTGAAATGTTTAGCAAAAGTATAGTCACGACTATCGTGAGCAGGTACAGCCATTATGGCTCCTGTGCCATAACCAGCCAAGACGTAATCACTAACCCAGATAGGCACTGCTTCACCAGTGAATGGATTGATAGCATAACTGCCAGTAAATACACCAGTTACACTGCGATCAGCAATACGGTCTCTTTCTGTGCGTTTCTTTGTTCTATCGAGGTAAGCATCCACTTCAGCTTTCTGTGCTTCAGTAGTTACCTTTGCTACAAATTCGCTCTCTGGGGCTAAAACCATGAAGGTAACACCATACATAGTGTCTGCTCGAGTTGTGAAGATGATAAATTCAACATCGCTGTCCTTTACTTTGAATTTAACTTCAGCACCTTCGCTACGGCCTATCCAGTTGCGCTGGGTTTCTTTCAGAGAGTCTGTCCAATCGATGTGATCCAAGCCGTCTAGCAGGCGCTGAGCATAAGCGGATACTCGCAAACACCATTGGCGCATCTTCTTTTGTACCACAGGATAACCACCACGAACGCTAACACCTTCTACTACTTCGTCGTTGGCCAATACTGTTCCCAATTCAGGGCACCAGTTCACCATCATCTCACCTAAATAGGCGATGCGGTAGTTCATTAATATCTGTTGTTGTTCTTTCTCATTCTTGGCATTCCATTCTTCAGCAGTGAACTTTAGTTCCTCTGTGCAAGCTACATCCAGACCTTCAGTACCTTTGGTTTTGAAATGTTCTATCAATGTCTCGATAGGCTGGGCCTGTTGGCACTTGTTGCAATAGAAACTTCCAAACATTTTCTGGAAGGCCCATTGAGTCCAATGATAATAACCTGGATCACAAGTGCGTACCTCACGATCCCAATCGAAGCAGAAACCTATTTTGTCCAACTGACTACGATAACGGTTGATGTTTTCTGTAGTGGTAATAGCTGGATGCTGTCCTGTTTGGATAGCATATTGTTCAGCTGGCAAGCCGTAAGCATCGTACCCCATGGGGTTCAACACATTAAAGCCTTGCTGACGCTTGAAGCGAGCATAGATGTCTGATGCAATATAGCCAAGAGGGTGGCCTACATGTAATCCTGCTCCTGATGGATAAGGAAACATGTTCAGTACATAGTACTTGGGCTTATTCTTATTTTCTGTCACATGATAGGTTTTGTTTTCTACCCATCTTTTTTGCCATTTCTGTTCGATTTCCCTGAAATTATATTCCATTGTCTATATATTTTGTTCTTGGTTATTAATTCTTTATCGCAACAGCTACGAACGAGTCAGCACAACCATAATACAGGAACCACTTGCCCTGATGGTTGACCAATCCCTCAATGAATACTGTACCAGCAGGATATTGTCCACTCTTCTCGAAATCTGCCTCAGGTTGGAAGAATGGCTTGTCTAAGCGGGTAATGTATTTTGTAGGGTCGTTCTTGTCGAATAAAGCTTGTCCTGCACAATAGGAATTGGCTGTATAGTTGGGGTCTGCCCCCTCCCCTGCCTTATTCTTTCCATTGTAAAACAGGATGATACCTTTTTCAGTCATAATAGCAGGAGGACCACATTCTGTCAAATCACTATCAAAGTATCCAGGACGGGTTTTCATCACTTGCAGGAGTTCGCCTTGCTCGTCGAGCATTGGTTCCCAATTCACTAAATCAGTTGAGGTAGCTACATTCACAAATTGCTCACCCCAATACATCATATATTTATCACCAAACTTGGCAATTACTTGCTGTCCATCTTGCATCTTGGTAATGATGGAAGCCGATTTGGTAAAGTTGTTGGCAAAACGTCCGTCGTATGCTTTCGCAAAAGCAGGGCCGTGCTTTGTCCAGTTTTGTAGGTCACGAGAGGTAGCTACAGCCAAACGAGCCACATCCCTATTCCATTGTGTATAGAACATTACATAAAGACCGTCTTCTGTCTTTGCTACTCGAGGATCTTCGCAACCTCCAGGCCATTCGTTAGCTTTTTGGGCATCGTCTGCAGGATAAACAACAGGAGTGTTTTGAATGTCAAAATGCAATCCGTCAGTTGATTCTGCATAGCCGATACGAGATGTCCGAGAACCAATGCCCATGTGGGTGGCGTCTTCAGAACGGAACATTACCACTATTTTTCCATCTTTAGTGGTAGCAGCAGGGTTGAAGGTATCGCCTTCTTGCCAAGCGATAGAGTCGCCCGTCATTGGACAGAAGAATTTGATGTCCTTATTTGGAGAGATAATAGGATTGATTCCCTTTGGGCGTTGGAAATCCAACCAAGCCCAATCTTCTGGTTGCAAATCTTGTTGACCGTTACATGCTGTCAAACAAGCCACTAATGATAATAAGAATATTTTTTTCATTTCGGTGAAGTTTTCTTTCTGTCATAAATAAACATCAGCCACAAGCCCACCAAAATGTATGGAATGCTTAGTAACTGTCCCATATTCAATGTCATACCTTGCTCAAATGCTACTTGATCTTCCTTGATGAATTCAATAAAGAATCGGAAGATGAATACAGAAGCACATCCGAATCCAAAATAGAAACCTCGTTTCATGTTAAGTTGATGCTTGCGATAAATGAGAAATACTATAAACGCAAGTGTAAGATAGGCAATGGCCTCATACAACTGTGCTGGATGGCGAGGAGCTAAAGGGTCGGCTATGCTGGGGTCATTGGTCAGTCTTTCAAATACGAATGCCCAAGGCACATCAGTCACCTTGCCGATAATCTCTGAGTTCATCAGGTTGGCCATACGAATCCAAAAACCACATATGAAAGCTGAAACCGTCAGGATATCAGCCATATCGATAAAGTGAATCTTGTATCGTTTGCAATAGAGCAGGGTAGAGATGACCAGGCCCAAGATACCTCCGTGACTGGCTAAACCTTGATAGCCAATGTATTTCCAATTGCCATCAGGTAAATACTTGATAGGCAAAAACATTTCTGTAATGTTATGCAGATAATAACCTGGTTCGTAGAACAAGCAATGCCCTAAACGAGCCCCCAACAAAACGCCAAAGAAGCAATAGAAAAACAAAGGATCAAAGAGCTCATCACCCCAACCTTTGTCTTTGTATTCACGCTTCACTATCATGTAGGAACAAGCGATGCCGATGACCCAGAACAAGCCGTAATATCTGATGTTTATCGAACCAATGCTGAACAGCACTGGGTCTGGATTCCAATTGATGCTTAGTGGTAACATAGTGTCTTATACATTAAATCTGAAGTGCATGATGTCGCCATCTTGTACTATATAATCTTTACCTTCAATATTCAGTTTACCAGCCTCACGCACAGCTGCTTCGCTGCCATACTTGATATAGTCGTCATACTTGATGACCTCAGCACGGATGAAACCCTTTTCAAAGTCGGTATGAATTACACCAGCACATTGTGGAGCCTTCCAGCCTTTGTGATAGGTCCAGGCCTTTACTTCCATCTCGCCGGCAGTGATGAAGGTCTCCAGGTTCAGCAGTTTGAAAGCACTCTTGATTAGTCTGTTAACGCCAGATTCCTTCAAACCGAGTTCTTCCAAAAACATCATCTTGTCCTCATAGGTTTCCAACTCGGCAATGTCAGCTTCTGTTCTGGCTGCAATTACCAGTATTTCAGCATCTTCGTCTTTCACTGCTTCACGAACTTGTTCTACATACTGATTGCCGTTCAACACACTTGCTTCATCTACGTTGCATACATACAACACAGGTTTTGCAGTCAGTAAGAACAAGTTACGAGCTGCAGCTTGCTCATCCTTGTCTTCCAACTGAACGGTGCGAGCTGATTTGCCTTGACTGAGTACCTCTTTGTATTTGAGAAGAACGTTGTAGAGGGCTTTTGCTTCTTTGTCTCCACCCACTTTTGCCAACTTCTCCACTTTGGGGATACGAGTCTCAACTGTTTCTAAGTCCTTTAACTGCAACTCAGTATCGATAATCTCCTTATCTCTAACTGGGTTGATGGGACCTTCCACATGGGTGATGTTACCATCATCAAAACAACGAAGTACGTGGATGATAGCATCTGTCTCGCGTATATTGCCTAAGAATTTGTTACCCAGACCTTCACCTTTGCTGGCACCTTTCACCAATCCAGCTATATCTACAATCTCAACGGTAGCAGGCACGATGCGTCCAGGATGAACGATCTCAGCCAATTTGCCCAATCTCTCATCAGGAACGGTAATCATACCTACATTTGGTTCGATGGTGCAGAAAGGAAAGTTAGCTGCCTGAGCTTTTGAGCTTGAGAGGCAGTTGAAGAGGGTTGATTTGCCTACATTTGGCAATCCTACGATTCCACATTGTAATGCCATATCTGATAAATCTTTTATTCTGTTTAGTTTCAGGGTGCAAAGATAGTGCAAAAAATCGATTTAGCGAGGGGAATATGAATAATTATTCATATTTCCGAGTGTAAGATTTATTATTTGAATCGTGAGGAAAAGAATTTAAGACTAATTATTCCAAGTGTATTGTGATATAGATAATAATTTGATTAGAGGAAGTAAGAGGCCCTTTTACTAGAACTAAGCCGTCCTTTTACTAGAACTAAGCCTTGAAATTCTCATGATAATTTTTCAGTATTAAAAACTAAAAAAGGCTGCGCCTTTAATTAGCACAGCCTTCGAGATTAAGGTTATAATAAGGTTTGGAGTTTTTTACATGGTCTCTGCGTCCATAGTTACTGTCATGCTTGGTACGAGAACGAACTCTTTCTTGTTCTTGTTCCACTTGTAGTAGGTAGTGGTTACCTGCTTGCCTTCGTACTGATAGCGAATGCAAACATCGTTGATCCATTCGTTACCGTCCCATTTCTGGCAGAGGTTCTCTGTCATGCGCTGCTGGTTGTCATACTGGTAGTTGTACTGCAGGTAGTTTACCAACATGTTGTCAACGTTCTTGTAAACTGTCTGACCTACCATTACACCGTTTACTTCCTCATTGTTGTAAACCAAATTGTCGTGGTTGCCTGCCATTGCGTTGATACCACATACCATCAAAGCTGCTAAAACGATAAATTTTAAAGTCTTCATTTTTTTATCTCCTATTTTTTAATTATCTAACATATTGTCACTCCTCTCTCAGAATGACGATGCAAAGGTAGGAGGTTTTTCTATACAAAACAAATAAATCAGCAATTATTTTTAGCATTATGTAAAGCAAATGCTGACATCTCACATTCGTTTTTGCGAGATTTGCTGACAAAAAGATAGCCGATAAATCAAAAGTAGGGCATCTTACCTTTCACGGAGATACCCTTTTTTGGAATTTACTTCTCTTTCTGATTGAAAGTTAAATAATGTTATAGAGCATATTTTAGTGGGCTTCAAGCCAGTTTTTACCCCATCCACAATCTGCTTTTAGTGGTACTTGCATTAAATATGCATGCTCCATTTCTTCTATCACAATATTCTCAACTATCTCTTTTTCAGATGTTGGTACACTGAAGTTAAGTTCATCGTGTACTTGAAGAATCATTTTTGCTTTCAAATTATTAGTTTTGAAGCGTTGATAGATGTGAGCCATAGCTATCTTAATAATATCTGCTGCACTTCCTTGTATGGGTGCATTGATAGCATTTCGTTCTGCATAGCCCCTTACAGTAGCATTTCGTGAGTTGATATCTGGTAGGTAACGCTTGCGATGGAAGATAGTTTCTACATAGCCGTTTTCGCGAGCTGTTTCTATGCTCTTATCCATGTAGGCTTTGATTTGAGGATAGGTTTCAAAATACCCGTCAATCAGTTGTCGTGCTTCGCTACGATCTACACCCATCCTTTCTGCTAGTCCAAATACAGAGATGCCATATATGATTCCGAAGTTGGCTGTCTTTGCTTTTCGACGCATGTCTTTGCTCACTTCGTTTATTGGTACCTTATAAATTTTAGCTGCTGTTGCAGCATGAACATCGTAGTCATGATTGAAAGCATCTATCATATTGTAATCACCACTGAGGTGAGCCATGATACGAAGCTCAATTTGTGAATAGTCAGCAGAGAAGAATTCGCAACCAGGATCTGGGATAAAGCATTTACGAATTTCCTTGCCGTCATCATCACGAACAGGGATATTTTGTAGATTTGGGTTACTGCTACTTAACCGTCCTGTTGCTGTAACTGCTTGATTGAATGATGTATGTATTCTTCCTGTACGTGGGTTGATCAATTCTGGCAAAGCATCTATATATGTACTTAACAGCTTTTTAAGTCCTCTGTAATCTAATATCTTCCCAATGATTGGATGTTTGTGTCGCAGACTTTCCAACACTTCTTCTGAAGTGACATATTGCCCTGTTTTTGTTTTCTTTGGTTTCTCTATCAGTTTCATGTCCTTGAAAAGAATGTCTCCCACCTGTTTGGGTGAACTGATATTGAATTTTACGCCTGCCAATTGATAGATTTCCTGTTCTATCTCTGTCATTCTTTGGTTGTATAGTACTGATGTCTGTTTTAAAGCTTCTGTGTCAAGTAATACTCCATTGGTTTCGATATTCACCAAAACTGGAACTAGGGGCATTTCAATTTCATAAAACAGTTGTTCAACTCCTTCTTTCTTTAGTTCCTGTTCCAGGATGTTTTTTAATTGAAGGGTTATGTCTGCATCCTCGCACGCATATATATAAATATCGGTAGGAGAGAGGTCCCTCATATTTTTCTGATTCTTGCCTTTCGCCCCAATCAGTTCATCGATATGAATAGTTTTATAGTGCAGATAGATTTCTGCTAAATAATCCATATTGTGTCGTAGTTCGGGTTGAAGTACATAATGAGCCAACATGGTGTCGAATAGGGGACCTTTTACTTCTACACCATAATGGTGTAATATGATCATGTCGTATTTGATGTTTTGTCCCACCTTGAGTAAAGCCTCATTTTCAAACACAGGTTTGAAGGCTTGTACTATTTTTTGAGCTTCGGAGAAATCTGGAGGTACAGGAACATAGTAAGCTTGGTTTTCCTTATCACTGAAGCTCATGCCTACCAAATCGGCCATCATTGGTTCGGTCCCAGTAGTTTCTGTATCTAACGCAAGAATTTTTGCAGACAATAATTTTTCTATAATTTCTTTTCTTTTCTCTTCTGTATCAATGAGTTGGTAATCAATTTCAGATTGATTTAACGCTCTGAGATTTGAATTTTCTGCAACAATTGGGGAGTTACCTGTAATTATTGCAAACAAATCGCCTTGAATTGGCTCTTTTTTGGTAGCTCCTTCGTTTTGTTTGGACGGAGTTGGGGAGGTAGTGGCAAACAAGGTACCGGCAAACAAATCATTGTTTGTTTCTACTTGGGGAGAACCTAGGCGAGTCGTCACACGATCATAAAGTGAACGGAATTCCAACTCGTCAAAAATTTGCTTTAATGTGGTTAAATTGGGTACTTCATATTTTAATGACTCCATATCCAACTCGATGGGTACATCAGTTTTAATGGTTGCCAAAAACTTGGAGAAGGTTATCTGTTCTTTGTTGGTTTCTACTTTCATCTTGAGAGCACCTTTTAGTTGGTCAGTATGCTCTAATAGGTTTTCGATGCTTCCAAACTCTTTGATGAGTTTTTGAGCTGTTTTCTCACCAACACCAGGACAACCTGGGATATTATCAGATGCATCACCCATCAAGCCGAGCAAGTCGATGACTTGTAGGGTAGAGGATAGGTCGTATTTTGCCTTTACCTCCTCTGATCCCATAATCTCAAATCCACCAGTAAACTTTGGCCGATACATATAAATATGTTCTTTTACCAATTGACCATAGTCTTTATCAGGTGTCAGCATATAGGTGTCAATACCCTTTTCGCCTGCTTTTGTTGCTAATGTGCCAATTACATCATCAGCTTCAAATCCCATTACTTCCAGGATAGGGATATTGTATGCTTTGATGATTTCTTTAATAATAGGTACAGATTTGCGAATATCTTCTGGTGTTTCTTCGCGTTGAGCTTTGTAAGCAGGGTAGGCTTCATGACGGAAAGTAGGTCCCGCTGGATCGAAAGCGATGCCAATGTGTGTAGGATTCTCTTTTTTAAGAACTTCTTCCAAGGTATTGACAAACCCCATTATGGCAGAGGTGTTCTGTCCTTTTGAGTTGATGCGAGGATTCTTTATCAGCGCATAATAAGCTCTATAAATAAGGGCATAGGCATCTAATAGAAACAGTCTATCTATAGTTTTCATTGTTTCAGCATTTTTTTATGTGTAAATGTATAAAAAAAATCAATAAATTACTACTTTTGTATGAAAATTACGAATGATGACTCAGGATTTGTCAAAATTGTCCAAGCCTGTTGAAGCGGAAATGAATCAATTCATTAAGCTTTACAAGGAATCATTGTCTTCTTCTAATGTGCTTTTGAATCAAGTAATTGAGCATGTTACTCAAAAGCCTGGTAAGATGATGAGGCCTCTATTGTTGTTTTTGATAACAAAGTATTTTGGCAAAGTAACTCCTGTTGCATATCATGCAGCTGTTTCATTAGAGCTCTTACATACTGCTACCTTAATTCATGATGATGTAGTTGATGAAAGTAACCAACGTAGGGGACAAAAATCTGTCAATGCTGCATTTAATAATAAGGTAGCAGTATTATCAGGTGATTTTTTCCTTGCAACTGCTTTGCAGCAGGTTTCCTTGACTCGTAATTTTCAGATTGTTGATATTGTTGCTAAACTAGGTCAGGTTTTAGCTGACGGTGAACTTTTGCAATTGTACAACATCGCTAATAATACACTGTCTTTTGATGTGTACTTTGACATCATAAGAAATAAAACAGCTATTCTTTTTTCTTCTTGTGCTCGTGCAGGGGCTATTGCAGGAGGGGCTGATTTTCAAATGATTGAAGATGCAACTTCTTTTGGTGAGTATATAGGTCTATGTTTTCAGATTAAGGATGATATACTAGATTATTTTGAAAACAAAGAACTTGGTAAGCCAACAGGGAATGATATGAAAGAAGGCAAACTTACACTTCCTGTTCTTTATGCTTTGAATTCAACTCAAGATGCCACATATCTTAATATAGCAGAAAAAGTGAGGTTTTTTACTGCCACTGATGATGAGATACTGCATTTGATTGAGTTTGCAAAATCAAAAGGTGGCATTGAATATGCCTATAAAATCATCGATGAAATCAAAGAAAAAGCATCTGCTTTCTTAGCAGATGCTCCTGAATCAGACATTATCTTGTCACTTCGCTCTTATCTAGATTACGTTGTGAAAAGAAATCGCTAAAAGAATTTCACTTCTTCTCCTACTATCTCCGATAATAATAGATTTGCCAATCTACTAGTGCCTAATCGGAAGTATTTATTGTCAAGCCATTCATCTCCTAATACTTCTTTCACGATAGTATAGTAGCAAATAGCGTCTTGTACTGTATTTATACCTCCTGCAGCCTTGAATCCTTTTTTGATACCTGTTTGTTCGTAGTATTCCTTGATTGCTTTGCACATCACGTATGCAGCTTCTGGAGTAGCTGATATAGCAATTTTTCCTGTAGAGGTCTTGATAAAATCTCCTCCAGCATACATAGAGAGTAGTGCAGCTTTCTTGATGTCTGCAGCATTTCTTAAAGCGCCTGTTTCAAGGATTACCTTGAGGGTATGATCTCTACAGGTTTCTTTTATTTCATCGATTTCATCGCATAAATTCTCATAATCACCTGCGAGATATTTACCTACTGATAAGACGATGTCTATTTCGTCAGCTCCATCTTTGATAGCCAATGCTGTTTCTACAATCTTTACTTCAGTATAAGTTTGAGAGGATGGGAAACCACCTGATACACATGCAACTTTTACATCTTCAACTTCCAATGTATCTTTCACGATTTCTGCAAAACATGGGTATACGCAAATCGCTGCAACGTTCTTCAGTTCAGGGTATTCTTCCTCAAACTGATTGACCTTTTGCGTGAATCTCATTACGTATTCATCGTTATCAGTTTCTTTTAAAGTGGTCAAATCTATGCAGTTGAAAAGAAACTTCTTTACCTCTAAAGATTTATTTTCTTCTAAATGTTCATTTAATAGTTTCTCTACTTCAGCTTTTACTTTATCATCATCAAGTGATGTATCGTATTTTTTCAGAGTTGATATATACTTGCTTTCTTTCATTTGAGGATTTACTCTTTCCTGTTCATGTTCGATGTGAAAATTATGCTCCATGTTCATTCAGTTTTGGATTATTAATATGTCTCGTATTATCTCTCATAGTTTTTTTGGTAATGCTTTGCTTAAATGCTTCTGTAAGGTCAACTCCTGTTTGGTTGGCAATACATAACAATACCCAGAAAATATCAGCTATCTCTTCACTTATATTATCCTTTTCACCGGATTTGAATGATTGGTCTCCATATTTACGTGCCATTACTTTAGCTAATTCGCCTACTTCTTCAGTTAGGACGGCCATATTGGTCAATTCGCTAAAATAACGTACGCCGTATGTTTTAATCCAGTAATCAACTTCTTTCTGTGCTTCTACTATCGTCATTATTCTTTGTTTTTTGTATCAATACATATAGTAACAGGGCCATCGTTTAACAATTCTACTTTCATATATGTTCCAAATTCTCCTGTACCTACTTCTTTGCCCAGCATTTCACTTAATTTCTTGCAGAACTGATCATAAAGAGGAATGGATATTTCATGCCTTGCTGCTTTGATATAAGATGGTCTGTTCCCTTTCTTAGTAGAAGCCATCAGTGTAAATTGGCTTATTACAAGTATTTCTCCTTTTTCTTCCAAGATAGATTTGTTCATGATACCAGCCTCGTCGTCAAACACCCGAAGATTCACTATCTTTTTACAGAGCCAATCAATATCTTCTTGTCCGTCAGCTTCTTCTATGCCTAATAGCACTAAAAATCCTTTACCTATTTTTGCTTTGCATTTGTCATTGATAGTAACAGATGCATAAGCTACTTTTTGAATTACAGTTCTCATATATCGATGTCAAAATTAGTCATTTTTTCTTGAATAGTCGTATATTATTCTTGCTTTTGATTTTCCTATTGTAGCCTCTAACTGCTCTAAAGTTGCTTCTTTGATTCTTTTTATGCTCTTGAATTCTTTCATAAGAGCAAGCTTTGTTTTTTCTCCTATGCCGGTAATATTATCTAATTCGCTGGATGTCTGTCGTTTACTTCTTTTGTCCCGGTGGAAACTAATGGCGAATCTATGTACTTCATCTTGGATATTTGTAAGTAGTTTGAATAATGGTGTAGTTTGCTTGATACCTATCGTTTGTGATGGGAATCCATATAATAATTCGTTAGTATGGTGTTTGTCGTTTTTCGCAAGTCCAGCAATCGGAATACTTATTCCTAATGCGTTTGTTGCTTCTTTAATTGCATTCATTTGTCCTATTCCACCATCTGCAATTATCAAGTCGGGTAGGGGTGTCTCTTCTTCTATTGCTCTTTTATATTTGCGCCAAACCACTTCTCTCATTGAAGCAAAGTCATCGGGTCCTATTACGCTCTTGATAATGTATTTTCGGTAGTCCTTTTTTGAAGGTTTGCCTTTAATGAATACAACGCATCCAGCAACCGGATCCGATCCTTGTATATTTGAATTGTCAAAACATTCAATTCTAATCGGAAGTTTCTCTAAATTAAGCAGTTGTTGTAGTTCAGTTAGTAGTCTTGTCACTCTTTGTTCTGGGTTTAATTTTTCTTCTTGTTTGATGCGATCTACTTTATATTCCTTTACATTCATTGTTGAAAGGTCTAACAATTTCTTTTTGTCTCCTTTCTGGGGAATAGTAAAGATGGCCTCATTCATCTTAATATCCATTTCGAATGGGATGATTATCTCCTTAGCCTTACTTCCAAATCTTTCTCTCATCTCGCTAATACCCAAAGACAAAAGCTCTTCCTTACTTTCTTCTAACCTCTTTTTATATTCAAAAGTAAAGCTTTGGTTGATGGCACCATTTTTGACATGCATGTAGTTGATATAAGCAGATTTACCATCTTCGTTTTCTTCTAATGAAAAAACGTCGATGTTATCAAGTTTGTAATTCACTACTTCTGATTTAGCATTGTAGTTCTTTAATAACAGGTATCTTTTTTTTGTTAGTTCTGCTTCCTCGAATTCAAGATTATCAGCTAATCTGTTCATCTCAGTCATTAGCTGTTGCTCTAATTTTCTAGTATTACCTTTTAATATTTCACGAATTTGACTGATGTTATTGTTGTATTCTTCTTTGCTTTGTTTCCCTATACATGGTCCTTCACAGTTACCTATATGATATTCTAGGCAAACCTTGAATTTTCCCGCTTTGATACTTTCTTCTGTCAGATGATGATGACAATTTCTGATAGGGTAAAGTTGTTTGATTAGGTCTAACAATGCGTACATTGTAGATACATGAGTGTATGGTCCATAATAATTGGCCCCTTTGTCTGTTAGATTTCTTGTTTTAAAAACTCTTGGATATTCGCTTTTCTGAATGGCAATAGATGGGTAGGTTTTGTCGTCTTTTAAGAGAACATTATAGCGTGGTTTGTATTTTTTTATGAGTTTGTTTTCTAGGTTCAGAGCATCTTCTTCTGTGTTTACTGTAGTATAGCTTATGTCTGCTATCTTACTTACCAGCATTCTGGTCTTAATCGAATCATGGTTCTTGGTAAAGTAAGATGATACTCTTTTCTTTAAATTCTTAGCTTTACCTACATAGATAATTACCCCTTCTGCATTCCAATATTGGTAACTGCCAGGTTTTTCAGGAAGAGAAGCAATGATAGCCTTCAGCTTCTCTTCCAAACTAATAATAGGGGTTTTATCAGTCATTTATACTTCTTCTTCTGAGCAATAAAGTAATGAATCCACTTCAATGTTATCATCGAAGACTTTACGTCCGTTTAAGTTTGTCAGTTCTATTACGAAATTGATGAGTATTTTTTGGGGATTCATTTGTTTTACTAAATCGCATGCAGCTTTCATAGAACCGCCTGTTGCCAAAAGATCATCGTGAATAAGTACTACATCGTTTTCGTTGATAGCATCTTTATGCATTTGTAATGTGTCTGTGCCGTATTCTTTGGTGTAACTTTGTTCAATGGTATCAGCCGGTAATTTGCCTGGTTTACGGATTGGTACAAATCCAACGTGTAATTTGTTTGCTAAGATAGGGGCAAAAATGAATCCTCTAGATTCCAAACCTACCACTTTTGTCACACCTTTGTCTTTATACATGTCATATAAACAGTTTGCTACTTCTTCCACTGCATCGGGATTTTTAAGCATAGTTGTTATGTCAAAGAACATAATGCCTTTTTTCGGGAAATCAGGTACTACTCTTAATGTCTTTATTAATTCTTCTTTGTTCATTATTAATAGTTTTAGATGATTATTCTTTTAAAATGTTTCACGAGGAACATTTATCGATTACTGCTCTGCGCTAACACTAAAAGCACATTAATATCACTTGGAGAAACGCCAGGAATTCTACTAGCCTGACCAATGGTTACAGGATTAATTCTGGTTAGTTTCTGACGAGCTTCTGTAGAAAGTGACTGTAACGAGTTATAGTCAAACTTGCCTTTGATTTTAATATTATCCAGTCTACTCACTTTTTCAGCAATAAAGCGTTCGCGCTCAATATATCCACTATATTTTATCTGTATCTCTGCAGCTTCCAGAATTTCTTCTTTCCTTTCTGGTATTCTGTCGAGCAGCTCTTTGAATGCTGGGATTTGTTCTGCCATTTTTGCAATAGTTACTTGTGGACGTATAATAAGGTCCACAAGTTTACATCCATGACGAAGTGGGGTAGTGCCCCATTGTTCAAGAATAGTATTGATCGTTTCAGGTTTTACAGAATACTCTTTTGTAAAATCTAATATCCTGTCAATACTCTCCTTTTTGGATTTCATTAATTCATATCGATGCAGATCAGCCAACCCAATCTCATATGCTTTGGGTGTAAGTCGCATGTCAGCATCATCCATTCGCAATAAAATGCGATATTCTGCACGAGATGTAAACATGCGATAGGGCTCGTCAACACCTTTTGTCACTAAATCATCGATTAACACTCCTATATATGCTTCATCTCTGCCGAGCACCAATGGTTCCCCACCGTGACAATTGATATGTGCATTAATGCCAGCCATCAATCCTTGACCTGCAGCTTCCTCATAGCCTGTTGTACCATTTACCTGCCCAGCAAAAAATAGGTTTTTTATTATTTTCGATTCTAGTGAATGATTCAACTGTGTGGGATCGAAATAATCGTATTCAATAGCATAGCCAGGTCTGTAAACCACAACGTCTCTGAAAGCTGGGATTTTCTTTAATGCTGCAATTTGTATTTCCATAGGGAGTGATGATGAAAATCCATTCAGGTACATTTCTCTGGTACTTTCTCCTTCTGGTTCTAAAAAGAGTTGGTGGTGGTCTTTCTCAGCAAAAGTAACAATTTTTGTTTCTATGCTTGGACAATATCGTGGACCAATGCTTTGAATCTGTCCATTATATAGTGGAGAGTCAACCAAGCCGCTACGTAAGATTTTGTGAACTTCTTCATTAGTGTTCACTGTCCAACACGTAAGTTGTTTTAAATGCCTTGTTTCGGTATCTAAAAATGAAAACTTATGAAAGTCTTTTTCACCTTCTTGAATTTCTAGATTTTCAAAATGAATACTTCTGCTATCAATTCTTACAGGAGTGCCTGTTTTCATGCGAGCTGAATGGATGCCATATTGGGTAATAGACTCTGTCAATTTATAAGAAGCAGGTTCGGCTATTCTTCCGCCAGGAACCATTTTCCTTCCTATGTGCATTAATCCATTCAGAAACGTACCAGCAGTGATTATCAGGCATTTGCAGCGAAATGTTACTCCCCAGATTGTCTTTAATCCAGCTACTTCACCATTTTCAATAATCAGTTCTTCTACCGTATCTTGCCAGATATGCAGATTTGGTGTGTTTTCAAGGATTTCACGCCAAGCCCAGATATATTTTCCTCTGTCGCATTGTGCTCGGGGACTCCACATCGCAGGGCCTTTTGAGCGATTCAATATACGGAACTGTATAGCGGTCTTGTCTGTCACTACGCCCATGAACCCACCCATAGCATCTATTTCGCGTACAATCTGTCCTTTGGCAATGCCACCAACGGCTGGATTGCAACTCATCTGGGCTATTTTGTTCATGTCCATTGTTATGAGACATGTCTTTGAGCCAAGTCTTGCAGCGGCTGAAGCAGCTTCACATCCTGCATGACCAGCCCCAATTACCACTATATCGTAGTTAAATTCCATTATACTAATTCTTCTACGTGCAAATATAGTAAAAAAAACGTATTCTTTTAGTTGAATTATTATAATAACAAATCCAATGCATTGTTTTCTGCGGCCTCCATGATTTCCCGTTCACCAGGGCCTTTGTCGTTGATACCACAGAGGTGGAGAACACCATGAATAATAACACGATGCAATTCGGTATTATAATTTGTATTTAATAGCTCAGAATTGGAGCGAACAGTGTCAAGACTGATGAATATATCGCCACTGAGCCTGTTACCTTCGCAATAGTCGAAAGTGATGATATCTGTATAGTAATCGTGTTGAAGATATTGGTGATTTACTTCCAGAATCTTATCGTCATCACAAAAGAAATAGGAAATCTCACCAACTCTTTTGTTATAACTTGATGCCACCTTTTTAATCCAATCGCGTACCTTTGTCTGGTCGATTGCAGGCATTTCTATGTTCTCTGTCTGGAATGTAATCATAACTAGCTTTTAAAAGAAGAACAAGTAACTGATTAAGATACCTGCAATAATACCTGATAAGTCAGCTAATAAGCCACAGGTAACGGCATTGCGTGTTTTTGTAATGCCCACGCTTCCAAAATATACTGCTAAAATGTAGAAGGTAGTGTCTGATGCTCCACGTACGACACAACTCATTTTGCCTACAAGGGAGTCTGCTCCATATTGCTGCATTGTATCAATCATCAAGCCATTGGCGCCGCTGCCACTTAGTGATTTCATCAAGGCCGTTGGCAAAGCCCCTACGAAAGTAGTATCTACGCCAGTAAGACCTACCAAATAACCAATGCCATCTACCAGTATATCCATTGCCCCAGATGCACGGAAAACACCGATACCAACGAGGAAAGCAACAAGATACGGAATGATTCTTACTGCAGTATTAAAACCATCTTTTGCTCCATCTATGAAGGCATCATATACATTGGCTTTTTTCCACATGCCCCAACTGATGAATATAATGATGATACCAAATAAAATGATGTTGGCAACCAAAGTAGAGTAAGTGCCCATCGTTTCTCGGCTTACTGTCATGAATAGCCACATCAACAAACTGAAAAAGACTGCGATACCACCTACCAAAGAGAGGATGGCTTTGTTGAACAGATTAATGTGCTGACTAATACTCACTACAGTAATACCAACCATTGTAGATATTGTGGTAGTAATCAGAGTAGGGATGAAGATATCTGTTGGTTGAGCAGCTCCCATTTGTGCCCTATACATCATGATACTAATGGGTATAAGAATCAAACCAGAAGTGTTGATTACTAAGAACATGATCATTGGGTTAGTGGCCGTATCTTTCTTGGGATTTAACTCTTGCAGTTGGTCCATAGCTTTAAGGCCCAACGGAGTAGCTGCATTATCAAGTCCCAGCATATTGGCACTGAGGTTCATGAAGATAGAGCCTAAAGCTGGATGTCCTTTAGGTATATCAGGAAATAATTTGCATAGCACAGGACTGAGGAATTTAGAGAGCGAGTTAATCATACCGCTTTTCTCGCCAATTTTCATGATTCCCAACCAGAAAGCCAGCAATCCTGTAAGACCTATGGCAATCTCGAAAGCCGACTTTGAAGAGTCGAAAGTTGAATTAACTAATGTTGTGAATATCTCAGTATCACCAAAGAATATTGTTTTGCAGAGGGCCACAAAGAAGGCTACTACAAAAAAAGCTATCCAAATATAGTTCAGTACCATGCTATTATATTTTTCTGCAAAAATAACAAATATTATCCAATCTGCTTACGAAACAAGAAATAATAATATTTCTCATCGTCTGAACTGAATTCAGGCAGGAGTCCTTTGCCTATCTGCTCGAAACCATGACGTAGATAATACTGCCAATTACACCAACTATCTGACCACAGATAAAGCCACTCCACATCTTGTTGCGTGAGTTTCTCCACGAGATGCTCTAATACGAGTGCTCCATATCCTGCCTTTCTACTAAAGAAGAACGAGAGTTTGGCAGCATGAGATTGAGGTCCCATCATCTTCAGAAGTTCAGCATCCGTACGTTTTGTATAAGCACTACTGCGAAGAATGTATTTCTTAATTTTGGGAGAAAGCCTTTCAAGTTGTTCTTGCAACCATATTTCAGAATCATTTTCTTCGTCAGGCATGCAGGCGAAGGCGATGGCTTGTAATCCTTCTTCATCGACTATCTTCAAAGAAAACTCAGGAGTGTAGTAATTGCAGCGCACCAGATATTCGCAAAACACTTTTGTAAACTCAGGAGATTCCTCGAATTTCCAAACTTCTGATACTTTTCTTGCTAAAGTGGGAATATCTTCTGGGTAGAATGCTTTGATTTCCATAAATTGAATTATTGAAGAATAAGCCGCATATCTTTATATTTATGTTCTTTTTCCTTAAATCCCAGTTTTGCATAGATGGGATATCCTTTTGATGTAGCACTTAAGTCAATGCACTCTAATCTGCAGTTCTTTCCATACTCTATAAGAAGCTGCATCACCCTAGTACATAGTCTTTTGCCTCGATATTCTGGCAGGGTATATACGTTCAGGACCTCTCCGTATAGACCATTTTGAAGCCTTGCATTTGCTGGCATTTCTATCAGAAGCAAGTAGGCAACAGCAACGATGCGTTCATTATCTTTTGCTACGAATGCGATAAGCTCTTTTCCTAGTTTCCGCTTGAAATAATCTCTTAATTGCTCTTCAACGCATTGTTTCTGATGACTTGATAAGTCTCCTGCATCTTCAATAATAAATGCTAGCCTTAGGCGAATGAGTTCGTCTATATTATTCTGGTTGGCTATGTCAAAAACGAAGTTCATAGTAACTTGTTATTGATCCTCCACCACTTCCAGATAAAAACTAAAGGGACGGAAACCATCGTTGCAACTAATCATGGCGCTTCTGGGATTCTGCATCCAACCATCGTAGAAATTGCTTTCCCCGCGTGCCAAACCCTCCACAAACTCACGCATGGAGCTCCATGCAGAAGGACAAACCCCCTCTGGTTGCTGTCCATTTTCTGAAATCCATTGCTGCCCTTCCTGCACATCGCATGTATGCTCAATGGGATTCTCATATTTCGCCATCAGATCTTCATATACTGTTTGGCGGATTGCTGTGATACGAACTTTATTCATAATTATGAGGTCTTTGTTTTTTCTTTATTTTATTGCCTGTAAAGATACAAATAGTTTTCTATAGCATCTGCTACTTTTGTTTTTTTATGATGATGATGTTGCGAGGATGTCAGTTTTTGCATTGTACAAAATAGAATAATTATTGTTTTTGTGATACGTTTGCACTATCTTTGCAATCATAATAAATAGCCAAGATAATGAACGACGAATTTGATATCAGACTGCAACAGAATGCAAGCGACAAGGATTTCGAGAACGCCTTGCGTCCTCTGAGGTTTGAGGACTTTAGTGGACAGGATAAGGTGGTTGACAATCTTCGAGTTTTTGTTCAAGCAGCTCGTATGAGAGGAGAGTCCCTCGACCATGTGTTACTTCATGGACCCCCTGGATTAGGTAAGACTACTTTATCAAATATCATTGCTAATGAGTTGGGTGTAGGTATTAAAATAACTTCTGGGCCTGTGTTGGATAAGCCAGGTGATTTGGCTGGTATTCTGACTAGTCTGGAAGAGAATGATGTTTTGTTCATCGATGAGATTCATCGTTTGTCTCCTGTTGTAGAGGAGTTCCTTTATTCCGCAATGGAGGATTATCGCATTGATATCATGATAGACAAAGGCCCTTCTGCTAGAAGTATTCAATTGGATTTGAATAAGTTCACATTAGTTGGTGCTACTACACGCAGTGGTCTGTTGACAGCTCCTTTGCGTGCTAGATTTGGTATTAATCTTCATTTGGAGTATTACGATAATATAGTTTTGCAAAAGATTATTGAACGTTCTGCTGACATTTTAGGAATCCCTATCCAGAAAAGCGCCTCTGCTGAAATAGCTTCTCGCAGTCGTGGCACACCACGCATAGCCAATGCTTTGCTTAGGCGTGTGCGTGACTTTGCCCAAGTGAAAGGTACAGGAAATATAGATATGGCCATAGCACGATATGCCTTGGAGGCGTTGAATATTGATAAATATGGTTTAGATGAGATAGATAACAAGATTTTGCTGACCATTATTGATAAGTTCAAGGGTGGTCCAGTAGGATTAAATACCATTGCTACTGCGTTAGGTGAAGATTCAGGAACTATCGAGGAAGTCTATGAGCCTTTCCTCATTAAAGAAGGTTTCATTAAGCGTACCCCAAGGGGTAGGGAGGTGACAGAGTTGGCATATAAGCATTTAGGCAGGTATCGTTTTTCTGAGCAGGGCGACTTATTTAGTTAGGTGAGCTAAATTGTAAGTTATGGCGAATCTAAAATCTTTGGCAAAAGACACTGCTATTTATGGACTTAGCAGTATTGTTGGCAGGTTTTTGAATTACTTGCTGGTACCAGTATATACTATTGCATTACCAGCATCTGGAGGTGGTTATGGTGTTGTAACTAATGTCTATGCCTGGGTGGCGTTGATGATGGTGATTCTTACCTGTGGCATGGAAACGGGTTTCTTCCGATTCGCCAATAATGGCAAAGATGAGCCTATGCGTGTCTATTCCACTACTTTGCTTACTGTTGGTGGTTTCTCATTAGTTTTTTTGATTTTAGGTCTTACATTCCTGCAACCCATAGCTGGGTGGTTAGGATATGCTGATCATCCATGGTATCTGGGTATGATGATGTTGGTGGTGGCGATGGATGCTTTCCAGGCGATTCCTTTTTCATTCCTTCGTTATCAAAAGAAACCTGTACGCTTTGCTTCACTGAAATTGTTATTCATTTTCTTGAATATTACCCTTAACCTTATTTATTATGTAGGGATGGATGGTCATGATGTGGGAAAGGCATTCCTCATCAACCTAATTTGTACATCATTTATCATGGTGTGTATGATACCAGAGTTACGAGGTTTCAAGTATGTGTTTGATAAGGAACTGAATCGTAGGATGATACATTATTGCTTGCCCTTGTTGATATTAGGTATAGCAGGCATCCTCAACCAAGTTGCTGATAAAATTATTTTTCCTTATGTTTATCCCGATGAGGTGCAAGGTATTGTAGAGTTAGGCATCTATGGAGCTTGTGTGAAAATAGCTATGATAATGGCCATGCTGACGCAAGCTTTTCGATATGCTTACGAACCGTTTGTATTTGGCAAGAGTCGTGACAAAGACAGTAAAGAGGTATATGCTCAAGGTATGAAATTCTTCATAGTCTTCGCTCTACTTGCATATTTGGCTGTTGTTTTTTACCTTGATATTCTTAAATATTTAATAGGTAGAGGTTATTGGGGGGGATTGAAAGTAGTGCCAATCGTCATGATGGCAGAAATTTTTATGGGAGTTTATTTCAATCTGTCGTTTTGGTATAAACTCATTGACGAAACACATTGGGGAGCTTCATTCTCTATTATTGGCTGTATCACGCTGGTGTTGGTCAATGTGTTTTTTATCCCTAAATATAGTTACATGGCTTGTGCGTGGGCAGGTTTCTGCGGTTATGGTGTAGCAATGTTGCTCAGTTATTCGATTGGGCAAAAGAAATATCCTATAGATTACGACCTGAAGTCCATTGGTACTTATGTTTTGTTAGCAGCTGCTTTGTATGTCGCTGCCGAGTGTTTGGAAATAGAGAACTTATGGATTCGTCTATTCTTCCGTACCATTTTATTATTGATTTTCGTAGCATTTATCATCAAGCGTGATTTGCCATTGAGAAATATTCCCCTTATAAACCGTTTTGTCAAATAATACTATTATGGAGAATAATCAGACAGAAAAGAGCGTATTTGTTTTTAAGTCGTTCATAGAAGAATATTTGGATGTGCGTCGTGATAAAGCAGATGAAAGCGAGGCAGTTAAGTCCATACGTGAAGGAGTAGAGATGAAAGGAGCTACTATCTGGATTCTGATAGCTGCTATCCTTTTAGCTTCTTTGGGCCTTAATGTCAATTCTACAGCAGTAATCATTGGTGCCATGCTGATATCTCCATTGATGGGTCCTATCATGGGCGTGGGCCTTGCAATTGGTTTGGGTGATTTTGATTTGATGAAACGTTCGTTTAAGAGTTATTTGATAGTAACTTTGTTTAGCGTTGTTACTGCCACTTTATTTTTCTTGATTAGTCCCTCAGTTTCTGAAGGGCAGTCTGAATTACTTGCGCGTACTTCTCCAACTATTTATGACGTTTTCATCGCATTATTTGGTGGCGCTGCTGGTTTTATTGCTCTTTCTACTACTAAAAAAGGTTCTGTTATTCCAGGGGTTGCAATTGCTACTGCTTTAATGCCACCATTGTGTACGGCTGGCTTCGGATTGGCTACTGGCAACCTGATATATTTTCTTGGGGCTTTTTATCTTTATTTCATCAATTCGGTTTTCATTTGTGTAGCTACCTACCTTGGTACTAGGTTTATGCGTTTCAGCAGGCTAAAGTATGTGGATAAAGAACGCGAGAAGAAAGTGCGGAAATACATTGTTTGGGTGGTAGTGTTGACAATGATTCCTGCTGTTTTTCTTACCTATGGCATCTTAAACGACACCATTTATGAAGGCTCCGTAAACCGTTTTGTGAATGAACAATTGAGCTTTGATAATGCTCAAGTCGTGGATAAAAAGGTAGAGAAGCGTGATGGAACGAAAGAACTGCGCGTGGTGTTGGTAGGCAAAGAGGTTGCTGACAGTACTATTTTTATGGCACAACGCCGTATGGCTGACTATAACCTTGGTGATACTAAATTGGTGGTATTGCAAGGTGTTAGTGGTCAGCAGGCTGCTACGATGGACATTACATCTGTACGTGCCCAAGTGTTGGAAGATTTCTATAAGAATGGAGAGGTGAAGTTACAGCAGCAAGCTGTTCTGATTGATTCAATCCAAGGTTTATTGAATGGTTATCTTACCTATGATGAATTAGCTAGGACCCTGATGCCAGAAATGAAAGTGCTTTATCCTCAAGTTAGCCGTTTCTCTTTATCCAAGACTTTGGAGATGAGCATCGATTCTGCCCGTGTTGATACAGTAACCTTTGCCATTATCCATCTCAATAAGCGTATAGACGACCGTGAGAAATCCAAAATGGTGGAATGGTTGAAAGCTCGAACTAATTCAAAGGAACTCCGTTTGCTGCTAGAATAGTTCTTATCTCTATAGCAAAAGCTTTCTATCACATGAAGCAAAGCTTGCTATTACAGATGGCAATGCTATCCATCTCTTGCCGTAATATCTTCTGTCACCAGCCGCAGTATCTCCCATACCCCCAAAGGAGATACTGCGTTCACTTATAGGAAGCCTTCCGATGACCCAAAGCAAAGTCTCGGACAACCCGTAGTAATACCTCCTTCCAATTATATACAAATTTAGGGTGTGTACCTCGAGGTACACACCCTAAATTTATTACTGAACAACTCCGTTTACTGGATTTTAGCAGCAAAACCACCGCCAGGTGCCAGGTGTATCTGTAGTCTGTTTTCAGTACTTTGGTTAGTCAACTTAAAGTCTGAACCCTTGCGATCTGCATTAACACCATCCTTAAAGAGCTGCATCTGCTTTCCATTTAGAAAAGACAAATCTATTGTAAGGTCGCGAGCTTCACGGTTAGTGATGCCACCCACATACCAAGTGTTGCCACTACGGCGTGCAGTCACGATATATTCACCCACCTTACCATCAATGATGCGTGTCTCATCCCATACGGTAGGGATTTTTGCGATGAAATCGGTACATTCTGGTTCCTTCAGGTAATTCGTAGGTGAATCACAAAGCATGTTAAGTGGAGAATCCAGTACCACATACAGACCTAACTGGTGGCAACGTGTACCCTGACTCATCGGCTCAGAGTTGAAAGGATGATAGTTCCTGATACCACCATTGAGCATAGCACCCTGGGTATAGTCCATCGGACCAGCTACCTGACGGATATAAGGAATGGTAACATCATACTTCAACTGGTCAGTGCCAGACTCCCATTTCATCTGCTCCAGACCATGCACACCTTCGAAGTTCACCACATTCGGATAAGTACGGTTCAAGCCAGAAGGTTTGTAGGTTCCGTGGAAGTCTGCTAACATATGGTATTTAGCACAGGTAGCAGCCGCACGATACATAAACTCTGTCATCAGCTGGTCATCACGATCCATAAAGTCGATCTTGAAGCCCTTTACCCCCATGTCTGAGTAGTGTTTGCACACATTCTCCATATCTCGGTTGAAAGCATAGTAGCCTGCCCACAGGATAATGCCCACCCCCTTCTGCTTGCCATATTCCACTATACCTTTGAGGTCAATTTCAGGGATGATCTGCAAGAGGTCAGCTTTGAGGTTTACTGCCCATCCTTCATCTAAGATAACATACTCGATGCCCTTTTGTGAGGCAAAATCAATGTAATACTTATAAGTCTCTGTATTGATACCAGCACGGAAATCCACGCCTCCAATGTTCCAGTCGTTCCACCAGTCCCACGCCACCTTGCCAGGTTTTACCCAACTATAGTCGGCTACCCTACTCGGTTCGCCCAACTGATAGCCCAGCGTACTGGCAGCTATATCTTTGTCTTCTTTTGCCACAATAGCTATTCGCCAAGGGAAAGTACGAGGGCCATTGATCTTGGCAATGAAGTTCTCACCTTCGCTCACAGGCTCCTGTAACATATTATGCCCACCTTGCTTCATGGTTTTTGGATAAGGAGCGTTGATGCCCTGCATCTTGTCAGAACCTGTACCCAAGAGATAAAGACCAGGATAGCTTTCAAGGTTAGTCTCAGTGATACAAACAACACCGTCGTCAGTCTTTACCATTACTGGTAAGAAAGTGAGACGATCTCTTTTCATATCTTTTACCTTGTATTCACTATAAAGGTTTTCGAATGATGATCCAAACTGAGCAGTGAAGTCACCAGCCTTGTAATCTTCACGGACATAGGAAGCTATTACGTCATCATCGTCATCAAAATCGAAAGCAGTGTTGTCTTTCTGAATGATAAACGGAGTCTTGCGAGTAGTGATCAAACGATAAGCAATACCATCGTTATAGGCACGAAATTCCACACCATAATCACCTTTAAACGTCAGTGTCAGCTCATTATAGTTATCACGCAAATGACGGGCACGATAGAAAGGAGAAGGAATCATTTGATCAACCTTCTGCGTCTTCTTCGATTTCAGTTTAGGATTTGAACCCCACACTTCGCCAGTAGTCAATGTTACACCGATAGGTGAGTCATCCATCACCTCTTCCCCATCTAAAGAAATAGAATAAGTGAGTTGATTGTCCAATGAGATTTCAGCCGTCACCCTGCCATTGGGAGAGGCGATCTTAAATTCTTTTTGTGCCGATGCGCTCCAAGCAAAGCAGAGCGTCATTGCCACTAATGCAATTTTCTTCATAATATGAGCATTTTATTCGTTATCTAAAGAGTGAGAGATGCTTGAGTTCATACGCTTCAGCTGAGCCTCATCGAGTTTAATGACCTTGCGATCATAGGTCATCAAACCGTTCACCTCAATCTCAACATCTGTAGTTTGTGTATATACAGCAGCTGAGAAGCCCTTAGGGATATAGTCCTTCAGCATCTGCGCATATTTCAGATATTCATCCGTTACCTCTTTTTCAGTATTGAACTGCACATAACCCCAGTTGCGGTCTGGTTCCCAAATATTCTCTTTGATAACTCGACCAATACCACCATATTCACCCAATACATTTACGCGAGAACCATCATACAGATACATGTCTGGTTGTGGATAGTTGTGCAAGTCAAGAATATCACCCACAGGATAGAAGTTTCCACCGCTGGCAGGGTTCACCAAGCGAGAAGGGTCATACTGCTTGGTCCACTCTGTAATCTCCTGAGTCTTGAACTGCCCCCAAGCCTCATTGAAAGGAACCCATACAGAAATGCAAGGATAGCTGTAAAGGGCATCCATAATCTCTTTCCACTCTTTACGGTAATTAGCTTCACTCTCTGCACTGCGATGCAGTTCAGTATCAGTAAAGTATTCCTTGTTCTGCCAACGAGGATTTCTATCTCCACTTGGCATATCCTGCCACAACAATATACCCATCTGGTCGCAGTAGGTATACCATCGAGCAGGTTCAACTTTGATGTGCTTGCGAATCATGTTATAGCCAAAGTCTTTGGTCTTTTGGATATCATACTTCAGAGCCTCGTCAGATGGAGCAGTATAGAGACCGTCAGGCCACCAACCCTGATCCAACGGACCATACATGAAGATAGGCTTATTGTTGAGTTGCAGACGCATGATACCATTCTTATCTTTACCAGCAGAGATCTTGCGCATAGCAGCATAGCTGTTTACCTTATCTACTTCAACACCATTTTTCAATAAACTTACCTTTACATTATAGAGGAATGGGGAATCAGGTGACCATAATTTGGCATCAGCAGGCATTTGTACCTGTACAGGCAGATTGTTTACAGAAGCACCTTCAGCCACTAATTTCTGACCGTCAAACACACTAACCTTAGCCTGATAGCCTTTACCATTCAAACCTTCTGTCTGAACTTCAACTTGCAATTGATGGTTGTCGATATCAGGAGTAGTCTTCAGATTGGCAATGTGAGCTTCTGTCACAGGCTCCAGCCAAACAGTCTGCCAAATGCCGGTTACAGGAGTGTACCAGATACCACTGGGATTATTCACCTGCTTGCCACGTGGTTGATAACCCTTGTCTGTAGGATCCCATACACGTACTGTCAACTGATTGGTACCACGAGCATTCAAAGCATCGGTAATATCCAGATAGAATGGGACATAACCTCCTGTATGAGATCCTACACTCATACCGTTTACCCAAACATCTGCCTTCCAGTCAACAGCTCCGAAATGCAGCAACACACGTTTGCCTGCCCAGGTTTTAGGCACATCAAAAGTGCGCTGATACCATAATTCTTCTGTTTCTTTTACACGCTTGGCAACACCTGAAAGCGAGGACTCTATGGCAAAAGGCACAAGAATCTCACCATCCCAACTTTTAGGAGTTGCTTCACCCTTAAGTTTGATGGCATAGTTCCATAAACCATTCAAGTTTTTCCAATCAGACCTTTCCATAATGGGACGTGGATATTCTGCCCATACATTTGCAGGAGTTACTTGTTCTGCCCATGTAGTCTTGATTTTATCACCTGCTGGCTTCCAGCTTTGAGCCAGAGTACATACGGATGTCAGTATAAATACAGACAACCACATCATTGTCTTTTTCATCGCAATTTGTTTTTAAGGTTCAAATATACACACAAAGATAAATAAAACATATTACATATATGCAATTTGGAAGAAAGAAATTGTTTAGCTCAAATAAAAATGCAGAAAGAAGAAGCAACATGCATTATTATTCAATAATTTTCCGTACCTTTGCAGCCCTAAAATCAAGATTAATAGATTATTAATGAAGACTTTCGAAGAATTGGGCGTTTCGGCTGATATTTGCCGCGCCATTTATGAACTAGGGTTCGTTAACCCTATGCCTGTACAGGAGGAAGTTATCCCTTATTTGCTGAGCGGTGACGCCGATGTCGTGGCGTTGGCACAGACGGGTACAGGTAAGACGGCGGCATTTGGTCTGCCTGTAATACAAAAACTGGATGTGGACCAGAGAGTTCCCCAGTCATTGATACTATGTCCTACCCGTGAGTTGTGTTTGCAAATTGCTGGCGATCTGAAAGATTATTCCAAGTATGTAGAAGGCGTTCATGTATTGCCTGTATATGGAGGTTCATCTATCGAAAGCCAAATACGCTCCTTAAAACAGGGCGTACATATTGTGGTAGCTACCCCTGGTCGTTTGCTTGATCTGATGCGTCGAGATAAAGTTTCCTTGGCCAACATCAAGAATGTGGTAATGGATGAGGCTGACGAGATGCTTGATATGGGTTTCTCTGAAGATTTGAATGCCATACTTGAAGCTGTGCCTGAAACCCGTAACACACTAATGTTCTCTGCTACAATGAACAAGGAGATAGAAAAGATAGCAAAGAACTACCTGCATGATGCGAAGGAAATAACTATTGGGCGCAAGAATGAAAGTACGCACAATGTGAATCATATTTATTATTGCGTACATGCGAAGGATAAATATGAAACACTTAAACGAATCGTGGATTATCATCCAAATATCTATGCCATCATTTTCTGCCGTACTCGTGTAGAGACACAGGAGATAGCAGACAAACTGATGCAGGATGGTTATGATGCTGACAGTTTACATGGTGAACTTTCACAGGCTGCTCGTGATCTAGTAATGCAGAAATTCCGTTTACGCCACCTGCAATTGTTGGTAGCTACTGATGTAGCAGCTCGTGGTCTGGATGTAGATGACTTGACCCATGTTATCAACTATGGTCTTCCTGATGATATAGAGTATTACACCCACCGAAGTGGGCGTACAGGACGTGCAGGTAAGACTGGTACCTCTATTGCTATCATCAACCTTCGTGAAAAGGGTAAGATGCGCAATATTGAGAAGGTGATAGGCCATGAGTTCCAACCTGGAGAAATGCCTACTCGCCAGCAGATTTGCAAGAAACAGTTGATGAAGTCTATTGACAACTTAGAAAAAGTGCAGGTGAACGAAGAGGAAATCAACGAGTTTATGCCTGAAGTGTATCGCAAACTTGACTGGCTGAGTAAAGAAGATGTCCTGAAAAGGGTCGTTTCTGTCGCTTTTAACCGCTTCTTAGATTACTATCGCAATCGTCCTGAAATTGAAATTGACAATGGTCGTGAGCGTAATAAAGACAAAGAGGGGAAAGTTGGAAAACGTAGCCGCAACCGTTTAGCTGAGGACGGTTTTAGCCGTTTGTTCATCAATTTGGGACGTACTGACCACCTGAACCCCAAGGTGCTGATGAGTCTTGTTAATGAGCATATCCATGGGAAGGTGGAGATTGGTCGCATTGACGTGATGCAGAACTTTTCCTTCTTTGAGGTGAGGGAAAATGATGCAGATCGTGTAGTGAGGTTCTTGAATGGTCAGAACTATAAGAATAGAGCCATTACCGTTGAATTTTCTAACCCAGGTGAAGATGAGGAAAAGCCCCCAAAAACAGATGGGAGAGGTAAGTATGAAAGGAATTCTGATAAGAGGAGTCGTGATAGAAGGGACGAAAAATCTTCTCATGAGAATCGTCGTACTGCACGAGAGAAAGATAAGGAAGTAGTGAAGCAACTACAGGAAATAAAAGCTGCCAAAAAAGCTGCAAAGAATAAACCGAGTCGAGAAGAGAGAGGTTATACCAAACCTCGAGGCCGCAAAGATGACTGGATGCAGTTTTTCATGCAAGACAACGATTTGAAAGGTGATGCCCCAGATTTCAATGAGGATGGATGGGCAAAAAAGAGCAAGAAGAAATGACAGAATTATCCCTGCCAAATGGCGGGGATAATTCTTTATCAGAATACAGATAGTAAAATACCTATTAGGATAATGTATCTTACTGCTTTGCCTATTGTCATGGCAGTGATAGTGATAGGTAGGTTGCTTCGCATTAATCCCAAAGCGACAGCTATGGGACCACCAATGAAAGGCAGAAAGGCAAAGAATGCCATCCAGGCACCTTTCCCTTGCAAAAATTTTTGCGCCTTCAGCACATGCTTTTCCTTTATATGAAAATATTTTTCTATCCACTCCATTTTTCCTAAGCTACCTAGCCAATAGCAAGTCATACCTCCCATAGTATTGCCAATAGTGGCAGCAATGAGGATGCCTATAGGACTCAGTCCTAATGACAGTAGGCCTGTTAGTACTAGTTCAGAACTGAATGGTATAAGGCTACCTGCCAAAAAGGCTGTAAGCAGCATGCCGATATAGCCCCAGTCTGTCATGAGTTGAATAAAGGCATCCATATTTCAAAAAAGAAGATTGATGATGAAAACTGGTATTAAGAAGGCTAATATGCAGATAAAAAACAAGTTCGACCATTTGTTGTGGGTAAGGGTTGAAAAATGGCCATATAGTAAACCGATACCTATCTGTATAAATGGTAATAGCTGCAAAGAAGCAGATATGCAACTGAAAGCTAATACAAAAAGAAATGTAGTAGTTACAATGAAGTGTTGTAAATAGCAACGAGTCTGCATCTTTTCATCCATCGAATACAGAATAGAGTGAGTGGCACTTACTACAAAAATGACGAACATAAAGAGGAACATTACACAAATAGGCATTTGTATATCATCAAAAGCGATACCCTCAATTCTGATAATCTCTGCTATTTTTGTAGCTATTTCTACGCCTTGGTTGTCCCAAAAATCATAAGCAACATATCCTCCTATTGGAATAGATAAACCAAAAATAGAAGCGACAAAACTTCTAATATTTAGTGATTTGAATATGTAGCAACTATACAATAGATATGGTACTATCCATACGATTTTTGGCACCAGTATGCAACCTATACCCCAAAAGATAAAGGCATGGAACAACAGGCCAGCTGACCATTCTTTCTGAAAGCTATTAAACAAGAAGAAGATGCTTACCAAGCAACAAAGTGCCATGATATTGCCTTCATAAATAGTATGAATTACAGGACATATGGAAACCAATGTTAAAAAGATGACTGTTTGAAATGATGCTCTCAGTCGGATAATGGCAAATGACTTATTGATAACAATCAGTAAGTATCCTATAAGAGCATATAATGCATACGCACCAATCGTTTCTATCAAGTTTGTAACGGGACGTATTAAAAAACACACCACCCATAAGGCAACAGAAACGATAACGGCTGTTGTCAACGTCAGTTGACTAGTAACAATTTTTTTTTGAATAATATTAGCCAAGGTCTTTGCCTATATCCCTTCTATTATACTTTTTTTCGAATTCAATCATACTGGCAGCAAAATAGCATTGCTTCAGTGCTTCTTCACGGGTTTCACCATATGAGCAAACTGCAATAACTCGTCCACCGGCAGTAACTGTTTTGCCGTCCTTGAGGGCTGTTCCTGCATGGAAAATGATGCTTCCTGTTTCTGCAGCAGTCTCTAATCCCTTAATCTCAAAACCTTTCTGGTATTTTTCAGGATACCCCCCACTTACCAGCATTACACAAGCGGCACAACGCGAGTCATGCTCTAAGGTATATTGGTCGAGGTTGCCGGCATCAACACCTTCAAACAACTCTACTAAATCGCTCTTAGTGCGAAGCATCACGCTCTCTGTTTCAGGATCACCCATGCGACAATTGTATTCAATGACATAAGGATTATCCTTTACATTGATAAGACCTAAGAAGATAAAGCCTTTATAAAGTATGTTCTCATCGCGCAAGCCATTAACAGTAGGCTCGATGATGCGAGTACGCACTTTTTCCATAAAAGTGTCATTGGCAAACGGAACAGGAGTCACACTACCCATACCACCTGTGTTGAGGCCCTTGTCGCCTTCACCAATGCGCTTATAGTCCTTGGCTACAGGCAATACTTTGTAATGCTCTCCATCCGTCAAAACGAAAACAGAGCACTCAATGCCACTTAAGAATTCTTCGATCAATACGGTAGAACTGGCATCTCCAAACATTCCACCTAACATTTCTTTCAGCTCTTTCTTGGCTTCCTCAAGGGTTGGTAATATCAATACTCCTTTTCCTGCGCAAAGACCATCAGCTTTCAGTACGTAGGGAGCCTCCAACTGCTCTAAGAAATGCAAACCTTCCTCTAAGTTGGCAGAGGTAACACTCAGGTAACGAGCAGTAGGAATGTTATGACGCATCATAAAACTCTTGGCGAATTCCTTACTACCTTCTAATTGGGCACCTGCCTTCGTAGGACCAATAATAGCGATATGGGCTGTTTCGGCATCTCCTTTCAAGTAGTCGTAGATTCCTTCTACCAATGGATCTTCAGGACCCACCACCACCATATCAATGGCATTCTTCAGCGCGAACTCGCGGATAGCAGGAAAGTCAGTGGCTTTCATTGCTATGTTCTCGCCAACAAGGGTAGTTCCTGCATTACCAGGAGCAATATATAGCTTTTCTACTTTTTTGCTTTGTGCGATCTTCCATGCTAACGCATGCTCACGTCCACCTGAGCCTAACAATAATATCTTCATTTCTTATTGAGTTTTAGAGGTTATCTTCAAAATATTGAGTCATCTTTTCATACAGATGTACGGCATCCTTGCCTGATACACCATGCTGGTGTCCAGGATATAGGAAGAGGTCGGGTTGTACTTTGGCATCTACACAAGCCTTGATAAAGCCCAACGTATGCTGAGGTACGCAAGTTCCGTCTTGGTATCCATGCACCATCAGCAGATGTCCCTTCAAGTTACTTGCCAGACTCCGCAGGTTGGTTTCTGCATAACCCTCTGGGTTGGTCTGCGGGGTATCCATATAACGTTCTCCATACATTACCTCATACCATTGCCAGTCGATAACTGGTCCACCTGCCACGCCTACTTGGTAAACGTCATTCAAGCGCAACATCATGCTGGTGGTCATGTGTCCACCAAAGCTCCATCCATGCACACCCATACGGGTCTTGTCAACATAGGGCAGATTCATTAGGAACTCAGCACCCTTGCGCTGATCCTTGGTCTCTTCCACACCCAAGTGGCGGAAGGTAGCCTGCTCAAATACCAATCCTCGGTTTTCACTTCCACGGTTGTCTAAACAGAACATCACATAACCCTTGCTGGCCATGTAAAGCTCCCAAGCACGAGCACCATAACGAATAGAAGCAGAGATGTTTTGTGCATGAGGACCACCATATACATATGTCACAGCAGGATATTTCTTATTGGCATCGAAGTTTATAGGCTTGATGATACGATAATATAGGTCGGTCACTCCATCTGCAGCTTTAATGGTGCCCATTTCTATCTGTGGCAAAGCAAAGTCCTTTAAAGGATCTTCTGCCGTCAAAAGGTTGATGGCCTTAGCCAACCCTTTTCCTGTAGTATCATATACATCAATCTTGCGGGCAATGGAAGGAGTGGCATAGCTGTCAAACAGATAAGAGCCTGAAGCAGATACCTGTGCCCTATGAACACCCTCGTTGTCATTCAGCGTAGTCTTTACACCCGTTTTGACATTCACCTTGTAAATATTGGTCTGCAAAGGGGATACCTCTGTAGAGGCGTAGATGATTTCCTTCTTTGACTCATTGAATCCCAAGATGTCCTGTACCAACCAGTTGCCTTTTGTCAACTGAATAGTCTTGAAAGACTCCTTGTAAGTTGAGCTCCCAATACTATGCTTCTCAGGATAAACACTTGTCTGTGTATCCATCAGGTAGAGATGATTGAAGCCATCACGCTCGCTTTGATAAATGAATTTGTTCTGATCCCAAGGCAAGAATACGATAGGGTTCTCAGGTTCTACATATTTAGGATGTTCCTCCTCGTAGAACACACCCATCAACTTACCTGTCTGGGCATCGTATTGGCATAACTTAGCATGATTCTGATCACGGTTCAGTTCTACAAGCCAGATGCTTTTCTCATCAGGAGCCCAACTGATATTGGTAAAATAGCGGTCAGTAGGGTCACCTGCATCGAGATAAATGGTTTTTCCTGATTTTACTTCATAAACGCCAACAGTAACCTTGTGGGAGGTCATTCCAGCCATCGGATAGCGAATTGGAGTAAGTTCTGCTATACGGGCATCAATATCTACCAGAGGATACTCGGTTACCATACTTTCATCCATACGGTAAAAAGCCAGCAGATTACCCTTTGGACTCCAGAAGGTGCCCTTGTTAATGCCGAACTCATTGCGGTGCACACTTTGGCCTACTACAATGCCTTCTGGTTCATCTGTCAGTTGCTTGCCATTGACAAAGAGGTTGTTCTTGATGGTATAGGCAATATTGTATCCCTCTTTGCTGAAATCAGCATTAGTCGCTCCTCTTGGCATCTCCTGCTTCGCCACAACAGATTCGCTCTTCCAATCCAAAACGTAAAAGCCAGTTCGAGTGCGTATAAGCATCTGAGTCTTGCCAGGCCATAACAACTGAACATTTTGCAAAGTAGGCACATTTGCATCTAAATTGTTTTTCTTCAATAGGGCAGATACTTGCTCGATGGTCAGCAACTCGGTTTCTTTACCATTCTTCAAATCAACGGTTACCATCCTGTCGATCTCAGGCTTTACCAATACGTCACCCCACCATTGCAGACCATAGATGTTTTCCGCAAAGCGATATGTCTCACCTCCTGGAAGCAAATCGTCTAGGGTTAACGTTTTCAGTTCCTGAGCCATAAGATTACCCATTGTTAATGCTGCTGAAATAAGTATAGCTATTCTTTTTAATGCTTTATGTATCATCTTATTCTTCTTTTTTGGCTTTCATTTCACGCTTCTTACGCTCTGGATATGATTCTTTGCGAGGTTTCCTTTCACCATCTTTTCGGAAGGACTTCCTTTCACCATCCTTACGGAAAGACTTGCCCTCACCGTCTTTACGGAACGGCTTTCTATCACCAGTGGGCTTCCTGTCACCATTTTTGCGGAAAGGTTTTTTCTCACCGTCTTTGCGGAATTCTTTTTTACGCTGTTCTCTCAGCTCGGGGTGCAGTTTCTCTTCTTCAATGCGTTTCTTCTTTGCTTCTGCCTTTTCATAGCGTTCCAACTCAGC
This sequence comes from uncultured Bacteroidales bacterium, assembly GCA_902779085.1. Taxonomy (GTDB): domain Bacteria; phylum Bacteroidota; class Bacteroidia; order Bacteroidales; family Bacteroidaceae; genus Bacteroides. Next base: position 221,478 of record CACYZY010000002.1, read on the forward strand.
CAAACGGTGTTGTTCAGGAGTAAGCCACTTGCTATGACTTACACGCTTCTTGGACTTTTCTTCTGTTGGTTTCTCCTTGTCCTTATTCAGTTCTTCGCCTGCCTCACGGAAATGTACATATTTGCCCTCAAAAATCTCATACTCGCGGAAAGAACATTCCAGTTCACCATTTAATATAGCAATTTTGCGTGTAGGTTTCAAACCAATTTGGTCGAAACATTCTTCACGATAGCTCAATACCCAAGCCTGTCCACCCACAAAAGCGTGTTTCAGTCTTTCACCAATTGTGGCATATAATTCTAGTAGATTGTCTGATGAGAGTCGCTCGCCATAAGGAGGATTGGTAATCATTACTGACTTTTCAGCAGGTTGCACGAAATCTTTAATGTCTCTCATTTCAACATCAATGATGCGTGTCATGCCAGCACGTTTGATATTGCCACGTGTGGTAGCCACCATCTTTGGATTGTAGTCATAAGCATAGATATGGTGCTCGAACTCTCTTTCCTTAGACTCGTCATTGTAGATAGATTCCAGTAATTCAGCATCAAAGTCTGGCCATTTTTCAAAAGCATAGCCTTGTGTCCTAAAAATACCTGGAGACATGTTCTTGGCAATCAGTGCTGCTTCGATAGGAATTGTACCTGAACCACACATAGGATCTATCAAGTCGGTTTCCCCTTGCCAACCTGTCATCAAAATCAGACCAGCAGCCAGCACTTCATTCAATGGTGCATCACCTGTTTCTGTACGATAGCCGCGCCTGTGAAGAGATTCCCCTGATGAGTCAAGAGAGACTGTGCACTGATTATCATTGATGTGTATGTTGAGTAAAATATCAGGGTTCTTTACACTGACGCTGGGGCGCTTGCCTTCCTTGTCTCGGAAGTAGTCAGCTATGGCATCTTTTACCTTATAGCTAACGTACATAGAATGGCGGAATTGTTCGCTATGTACTGTTGCGTCAACAGCAAAGGTCTGGCCAATAGAAAGAAAGTCTCCCCACTCAATACTTTTTACTGCCTCGTACACTTCATCGGCATTATTGGCCTCAAACTGTTTGATAGGCTTGAGAATGCGCAGAGCGGTATGTAGTGAGAAGTTGGCAAGATACATCATACGTTTGTCTCCTGTAAAACTCACCATGCGCTTACCTGTCTCTATGTTTTCAGCGCCTAATGTAGTCAGTTCTTTTGCCAATATATCTTCCAGCCCCTGAAAGGTCTTGGCAATCAATGTAAAGTTCTCGTTATATTGCATAATTCTTAAAATTGTCTATTTCTTTGGCACGGTTCTGAGTTATCCTTGCACCAGGTCTTACGTCTTCTGTTACCCAAATATTGCCACCAACAGTTGCCCCTTTGCCAATGGTAATTCGCCCTAAAATAGTGGCATTTGAATAGATGATTACATCGTCTTCCAACTTTGGATGACGAGGTATACCTTTGATAGGCTTGCCGTTGGCATCCAATGGGAAACTTCTTGCGCCAAGCGTAACACCTTGATAAAGTTTCACGTTGTTGCCTATCACGCAGGTCTCCCCAATTACAACACCAGTACCGTGATCAATGGCAAAGCTGTGTCCAATTTGTGCTCCTGGGTGAATGTCGATACCTGTTTCGCTATGAGCCTGTTCGGTAATGATGCGAGGAATCAGTGGGACACCTAGCAGAAGTAATTGGTGAGCAATGCGATAGTTTGTGATAGCACGAATGGCAGGATAGCAGGAAATCACTTCGCCATAATTATGGGCAGCAGGATCGCCATTGAACATGGCTTCCACATCAGTGGCCAAAATACGTCTCAATTCTGGCAATGAAGCCATGAATTTCACTGCTATTTGGGCAGCTTCTTGTTGTTGGCAGTCGGTACATCCGCAGTCTTCGTCTGGATCATCGAAACAAAGTCCGGCCAAAATTTGGCTTTTCAAAAGGTTATATGCTTTCTCAGTATGTACGCCTATATGGTAAGTAATGGTACGGCTATTTACTGCCGAATTGCCGAAATAGCCAGGAAAAAGCAGAGCTCTTAGTTCTTCCACTAGAGTGTGGATGGTACTTGATGATGGTAGCGGACTGTCATCCGAGTGGCGATGGAACAAGCCTTGGTAAGATTTGCTATCTGATAGCTCTCTCACAACGTTGGCCAATGTTTCTGAAAAGTTGCCTGCCTGCATAAATCATTAAAATTTAGTATGCAAAGTTACAACTATTTATTGGATTATTCATATCTTTGTGGCGACAAAACTTATTTATTAACAAATTAAAAGTAACGACTATGGCTAAAATTGTAAAGCAGCTTACGGAATTAGTGGGCAACACACCACTGTTAGAGCTGACGAGATTTAATCAAAAAAATGACCTACAAGCAACCGTCATTGCAAAACTTGAGTACTTTAATCCTGCTGGTAGTGTAAAAGATCGTGTGGCATTAGCTATGATTGAAGATGCTGAGGCTAAGGGTATTCTGCAACCTGGTGCTACCATTATCGAGCCTACTAGTGGTAACACTGGTGTGGGCTTGGCTTTTGTGTCATCTGCCAAGGGATATCATTTGATACTTACGATGCCTGATACGATGAGCATCGAACGAAGAAACCTTTTGAAAGCATTGGGTGCCAAAGTGGTGCTTACTCCAGGAGCTGAAGGCATGAAGGGTGCTATTGCCAAAGCAGAGGAATTACAGGCAAACACACCTGGCAGTTGGATACCCCAGCAATTCAAGAATCCTGCCAATCCTGCTATCCATGTAAAGACCACAGGTGAGGAAATATGGCGTGATACAGATGGAAAGGTTGATATCTTTGTTGCTGGCGTGGGCACTGGAGGTACAGTAAGTGGTGTTGGTGTGGCCTTGAAGCAGCACAATCCGGGGATAAAGGTGGTTGCAGTTGAACCTGCCAGCTCGCCAGTACTTAGTGGTGGAAAGTCTGGTCCACATAAAATCCAAGGTATAGGTGCTGGTTTTGTTCCCGATAATTTCAAGGCTTCTGTAATTGACGAAGTACTGACTATCGAAAATGATGAGGCTATCTTGGCAAGTCGTCAAGTAGCTCAAAGTGAAGGCCTGTTGGTGGGTATATCTTCTGGAGCTGCTTTAGCTGGTGCAGTCCGCTTGGCTCAACGTTCTGAGAACAAGGGGAAAACCATAGTAGCCTTGTTGCCTGATACTGGCGAACGTTATCTTTCTACCGTTTTGTATGCTTTCGAGGAATATCCTCTTTAATCTATATGGGTAACAGAAAAACCCCGCCATAGCGGGGTTTTCTTTTATCTCTCCTTTTAAAAGAGAATTTTGTTATGCCAGTTCGAAATCCAACTGCTTCTTTTCCAAGTCGGCTCTTGCCACTTTTACTTTCATCGCATCCCCCAATTGGTAGATATGGTGGTCTCTACGTCCTCGTAAGCAATAGTTCTTTTCGTCAAACTCATAGTAGTCATCATCAAGGTCACGCATGGGTACCAAGCCTTCACACTTGGTTTCATTCAATTCTACATAGATGCCCCATTCACTGATGCCTGAAATTACGCCCTCAAACACTTGTCCTATTTTGTCTGACATAAATTCAACCTGTTTATACTTGATAGAAGCACGTTCGGCTTGTGCGGCTACCTCTTCCATCTTGCTTGATTGCTCGCACATGCTCTCATACTTTTTCAGGTTTGCACTGCGTCCTTCTTTCTCTAAATAGTGCGTTAACAGACGATGCACCATCATATCGGGATACCTTCGAATAGGCGAGGTAAAGTGTGTATAATAATCGAATGCCAAACCATAGTGCCCAATGTTGTGGGTGCTATAATAAGCTTTCATCATAGCACGCACTGAAATAGTTTCAATGAGGTTCTCTTCTTTCTTTCCATGTACGTCGTCCAACAGTTTATTGAGCGACTTGGTAATATCGTTTCTACTACCACTAGTCTTGAGCTTGTAGCCAAAGCGTGAAATGAATTGCGATAGGTTGTCCAATTTCTCTGGATCTGGCAAATCATGCACTCGATAGACAAATGTCTTGGCTTTCTTATCTTTGCCCACTTTTCCAATTCTCTCAGCCACTGTACGGTTGGCGAGCAGCATGAACTCTTCTATCAGTTTGTTGGCATCTTTAGATTCCTTGAAATATACACTCAGAGGTTTGCCCTTTTCGTCGATGTTGAATTTTACCTCCACACGGTCAAAGTTGACAGCTCCATTTTTGAAACGTCTCTCCCTCAACTTCTTTGCCATCTTGTCAAGCACCAGAATCTCATCAGCATATTCGCCTTTTTGGCTTTCGATGATTGCCTGCACCTCTTCATAGCAGAAACGACGATTGCTTCTGATTACGGTATGAACGATGCGTGAATTCCTCACAAAGGCATCTTCATCTAGCTCGAAGACCACAGAATAAGCTAACTTGTCTTCGTCTGGTCTGAGCGAACAGAGGTTGTTGCACAGTTTTTCTGGTAACATAGGGATGGTTCTATCCACCAGATAAACGGAAGTAGCCCTGTTCAGCGCCTCCTTGTCGATGATACTACCTTCCTCAACATAATAAGTCACATCGGCAATGTGCACACCCACTTCCCAAAGCCCGCTTTCTGTCTTGCGGATAGATAATGCATCGTCAAAGTCCTTTGCATCAGCAGGGTCGCAAGTGAATGTCAGCACATTACGGAAGTCCTCACGCTTGGCAATCTCTTCCTCTGTGATTTCAGTACTAATCTTCTCAGCTGCAGCCACCACTTTCTTGGGATATACGTAGGGGAGTCCGAACTCTGCCAATATAGCATGCATCTCGGCATTGTTGTCGCCTGTTGGTCCCAGTATGTCTATCACCTCACCTATAGGGTTCTTGAACTCTGCAGGCCATTCTGTTACTTTGACTACTGCTTTATCACCGTCTTTTCCACCCTTCAACTTGTCTTTAGGAATGAAGATATCGTTAGCAAGTCGACTACTTTCAGTAAGCAGGAAGGCATACTGCTTGCTTACGCTCAGTCTGCCCACAAAGGTATCGTTGCTACGCTCCAGTATCTCCACCACTTCGGCTTCTATCATGTGGTGTTTTCTCTTGGCAAAGAATGATACCTTCACCTTGTCGCCATTCATAGCATGGGCTGAGTTGCGTTCAGCAATGAGGATAGGGTCGCCCCCATCGTCTGGGATAAAGGTGTTTTTCCCGTTTTTCTTACGATGGAAAGTACCTGTCATCTCAATACCACGATTATTCAGTTTATAGCGATGCTTACTCGATTCCTTGATGAAGTCATCTTCGATGAAATCGTATAAAATCTCCATACACAACATCTTCAGAGGATGTGTGGTGAGCCTCAGTGAGTCGAAAATAAACTTCTGTGGCAGTTCGTCAGTGGGATGCTGTTGAAACAAAGCCATCAGCAACTCTGTAAGCTGCTTTTTGTTCATGCGCTTACCTGCTTTCTTTTCTCTTGGTTTGGCCATGGTTCTTATGTTTTTTAGTTCTTTTTCGTAAAATCATTGGCTACGAGCCAGCTGTAAAAAGCCTCTTGCCACGAGCCATTGGGAGTATTTTTGTCAGCTTGAGGTCCACCTCCAAACAATCCGCCCGTCTTATCTCCATAGATATGTAGTTCAGCGTCTATTCCAGCTTTCTTCCACTCCATGAATAAAGCCAGACATCCAGCTGCCACGCTTGGGTGATCGGCATGTACGCCAATAAACAACTTCGGTGCATTCTTTGGTACAATCACGTCATCCAATGCAGGGCCGTAGAGTGAGCATAGGAAAGCAGGCATCAGTTCAGGAGTAGCCTTTACGGTAGCATTTACTACCACACCGCCACCTGCTGAATAGCCCATAAAGCCAATCTTGTTTTCATCTATATGCCATTCTTTGGCATGGGCTATCACAATCTTCATCGCCTCCAAAGCATCGTTCAGCGCATTGTCAATCTCAGGGTCACCACCTTTCAATACAGATGGATTGGCATTGGCATTCTTTATTTCTCCAAATTCAGTGACCGTTATTCTGCGTGGCATACCTTTGCTGGTATCCACCTTGCTCATGTCGGGGAATCCGTTTCTCAGTCGGTATTTCAGACCTATGGCGGCTATGCCTCTGGCATTCAACCAACGGGCAATGTCTTGAAATTCGCTTTGCCATGAGAGAGATATCAAAGCTCCTCCAGGACAGATGATTACTGCTGTTCCTGTTGCCTTGCTGGTTTCTGGTAAACTGATGGTAAGGGTAGGGTCATTTACCTTCTCATAATTTACGACCTCACCAATGTCATTAGTCTTCACTATTTCATTGTTGTTGATGGATTGGTCGTAGAGACGTATGGTTTTCGTCTTGTCAAACCCCTTTTGGGTGATTTCCCAACCTTCGAAGTCATTGCCTTTATCACTATAACGGAAAAGGTTCTCATATTGCTTCTTGCCTTTCAGCTGATAATCCAACCAAGTTCTTGCCATTTGTCCGAATGCACCACCTTGGTGGTCCTGATAAGTGGCCGTATGTCCCACACTGGGATAGGTGGCCAGTACTACAGGCACATGATTAATGCGTTTGAAGTCATCTCTGCCGTTAGGCGCCGCATCGTCTTCCTCGCCTCCCAACATATAAATAATGGGCGTAGTCAGTTTTTGCAGGTCATCTTTAGTAATCATCCCGTTCAAAGGACCACCATTGATGAAAGCACCAGTATTCATACCTACCACCGTCTTTATACGCTCATCTCCAAGGGTACCCATAATCAGCGCCTGGATGCCACCGCAAGAGTAGCCCATAGCTGCAACGTTTTGGGTGTTCACTGTTTGGTAGAACTCGCTCCCTGCTCGCAGGTTTTCCTTCTCTAACCAGTTCAAGGCAGTGTTTACCAACGATTTGGCATCACCTGTCTTCAAGGTTGATTTCTCGTCATCCAACTCCCACACCTTTGCCTCATCAGGGTCATGCTCAATGCGCCATTCACCTACAGCCATTAAAACATAGCCGTGCGAGGCAATTTCTGTCAGGAATTTGGCATAGGGTTGTGAACTGCGATAGCATCCACCATTACCAAACAACACTACCGGTAAGTTACCCTCTATCTTACTGGCTGATTGTAGGTCGTTGGGGCGGTAGATGGTAAAGCCGGGCAAACCCTCATCATCAGTCATTACAGCCTTGTAAGGTCCAGAGCCTCCTCCGTCCATCATGGCACTATGCTTTGTCTGGGCTTGGATGTTCATCCATCCAGCCATTACTAATGTCAATGTAATAAAAATTTTGTTCATAGTCAATACTTGGTTTTCTTATGCAAATATAATGAAAGACGGATACAAAAACAAATTTATCTAATATAGTTAAGGGCGCAATTTATTATCCGAGAAAAGTTTATTTTTCGGGAAGTCTACGTGTTAGCTATTCTTTTAGATATCCCTTCAGCTGTTTTTCAAAGATGTTGCGTTCCACAATACGGTAGTGTGGCCGATAGGCTTTTTCGTAGCCCTCACTATGATGCACGGCTTCTTCCTGCTCACTACATCCCTTGAGCAATTGTTTAAGTTCATCATTCGTCTTTACGGGCAATTGCTTTTTTTCGATCACATTTACAATCTTGCTCCATTGCTCAGACCATTTGTCTGCATGAGGCGCTACATGATTGGCACTCTCCACAAAGGCATCCAATAGTTGCTCAACACTGATTTTGCCGTCGGCAACGGCATTGAGATATACTCTTATATATTTACCCTCACTTCCAGTAGACTCATAATAGGTTCCCGAGTTTTCAGAAGCCTGCTCCATCTCACTCATCAGGTAGTTTCGTGCATTCTCCACATTAGGTATCATGTGTCCAGGTCCAAATCTCTCTTGGAAGAAACTCTTGTACACATCCTGCAACGTAGCTTGTGGATATTGACTCACCAAAGCCTTTACTGCGTCCTCAATTTGCCTACTTTCTGTATCTTCTGAGCAAGCGTTAAAACACATCGCCACCATTGTTAAACCTATAGCCAATAACTTCTTCATGTTCTTATTATATTTAGTGGTAAAGATAGCTTTAGTTTTTGTCATTCACAATAGATTACTGTTTTTTCTGTACTTGTTTTGACAAAGCGTTAGAGATTTTATTTTTCCTCACGAGGGGAAAAACTTCACGAAGGAGAAAATATTATAAATGTAAATGCATAACGAAGATGTTCTAAATGTCGAATTTTTATTTTTAGAAAGAAATTACCTACAACCTTACAACCTCTCAAAATACATGATGATACTTATGGGTTATCAAGTTGTAAGCAAGGTTGTAAGGTTGTAAGTAATCTTTAACGGCCAAATGAGCAAATTGCTCAAAGGCTTTGAGAACTCTTCTCGCTACTATCGAGCTACGCTCTGAAATCTAAATTCTCATGAGAATTTTGGCGCCAGCTACCACTAAACAGGTGGCTTACTTACGTTAAACCAACCTCTTACTTTCGCTAAGCCGTCCTTTTACTTCTACTAAGCTTTCCTTTTCAAGTGTAGCAATAAAAGTTTAGAAGAACCTACAACCTTACAACTCAACATACAACCAGATAATTCTCTTATATCATAATCTTTTTAGAAAGGTTGTAAGGTTGTATGTTTATAATAAATCTAATGCTATTTTTGCGCACGCTTCGGCATCTGCCAACGCATGGTGGTGATTTTGCAAATCGAAGCCACAAGCAGCAGCAACGGTATGCAACTGGTGGTTGGGTAGGGAGTGACCAAACTGCTTGCGAGCAGCCGTTAAGGTGTCAAGAAACAGATAGTCGGGATAATCCAATTGATAAACTTTGAAGACAGCTTTGAGGCATCCCTTGTCAAAACAAGCATTGTGTGCCACAAAGGGGATATTGGACTTTTCAGGGAATGCAGTAGTTATGCGTAGCTCGATCTCTTTCCAAACCTCTGGAAAGATGGGGGCATCGTCAGTATCTTTCTGAGAAAGTCCGTGAACCTGCTGACACATATAGCTGTAGTAGTTAGGTTCTGGTTGGATCAGGGAATAGAAAGAATCAACCATTTTGCCATTCTTTACAATGACAATGCCAACAGAGCAAACACTGCAAGGTTGCTGGTTTGCTGTCTCAAAATCAATGGCTACAAAATCCCTGAGCATTGGTTGTTACATGTTTTATTAAAAAGAAAGAGGGTGTGCCATACTGCAATAAAAATATGGCACACCCTGCTTTTATTCAGTAAGTTGAGCTATTATCTGTCAACTGCAGTGAAATAAGGAGCTGCATCACCATTCTCCTTGGTGATGTAGATGTCCATCTGTGCGCCATTAGCCTCACCTACAAACTTATAGTCGGTACCGTTAGAGGTCTTGCGACTACCAACGCTTACTGCCTTAGTGCCTTTCATCATGTCATAGGTAGAGATAGCTGCATCGAAGATGGCTGTCTCTTCTGCTGTAGGAGCCTGCTGAGCTGAATAGTCAGCCAACACCTCGTTTTCGCCCTCAATTAAATCCATAGCAATCAGTACACGGTCAACTGCTGCTGGCATCTTGTCCATCAAAGAGCTGCGAACACCTACACATTGGGGAATCTGAGCGCCAGGAATAGCTTTCTGCAAATCACCTACACTCTGCTTGATGCCACTGCTACCACTGGTGCAGAAAGGAATGACGGTCTTGCCATTGAAATCGGTGTTGGCAAGCAAAGTCATGACAGGACGTGCATAGGTACCCATCCAGATAGGATAGCCCAAGAAGATAATGTCATAATCTGCTACGTTGTGTGCCAAGGGCTTCAACTCAGGCAGCACGTTGCCTTGAATCTCTTCTTGTGAACGCTTGATGAGCTCGCTGTAGTCAGAAGGATATGCGTTAACTGGAGCAATAGCCTCGATATCGGCACCTGTCTTCTGCTGGATGTACTCAGCCATTTGCTTAGTTGTGTTAGTTACTGAATAGTAGAGTACCAGTACTTTCTTGGCAGGCTCTTCTGCTGCCTGCTCAGTCTTAGGTTTTGATGCACAAGCTGTTACTAACAAGCCTGCCATCAGCATCATAAATAACTTTTTCATTTGTCTAAACATTTTAATACTTAATAGTTTTAACCGTCTGCAAAATTAACTAAACTCTATCATATATGGTATATAAGTGACTCAATATTTAATCTTTTTTTATTATCTTTGCTTCATAGATGAAAAGATTATTGTTCATAAGCATTGTTTTCGTGGCACTTGCCATCTTGTATTTCAGTCCTGTGCAGTGTCCCAGCAAGTTAGCCTATCCAGTGGCTTTCTTGGCACTGATGGCACTTATTGACTATAAGCACATAGGGATATGGATGGCATACGGATTGGTGTTTTCTGCTTTGGGCGATTGGCAAGGCACGCAAGGCAACTTCTTCAGGCAAATGGCTCTTTTCGGTTTGGCACATATAGCCTATATCTGCTATTTTGCCAGTAGGCTGGAGAATAAGGATAGTGAAACAGCAGGGTGGACTACTTGGTTATGTGTCCTGATTGGTGTGGCAGCTTTTATAAAAGTGGTGCCGATGGTGCCATCAGGCACTCTAAGATCAGGCGTTATCGTCTATTGTTTGTTGATTTTGGCGATGCTGAGGATGGCTCTTAGGCAAAGGGATATTTGGTTTGCCTTGGGAGCCACTTTATTTGTGATATCTGATTTTATATTGGCTTGGAATAAATTTGTAAGTCCTATAGATCATGCTTCTTGGTTCATCATGGTTCCCTATTATGGTGCCCAGTGGTTGTTGTTTCTCAGGGCTACAAGCGTTGCATCAGGCGCTTGCTCATGTACCTCACAGGAATAATGACTGAGAGGAATCCAACTACCAGAACTGTGATGAAAATCAGCAGTACGTCAGTGAGATGCACACTCACAGGATAGGCTTCAACAATAAAGTTGTTGCCCAAAGAAATGATACCGAAATGGTGTTGGATCAAGCAAAGCACTACTCCAATCACGATGCCTGCCAATGCTCCATAAGCTGCAATGAGCCACCCCTCAAACATAAAGATACGCTCAATCAGTTGGTTGTTGGCACCTAAGTTCCGTAAGGTCTGGGCATCTTCTCGCTTATCAACAATCAGCATGCTCAGTGAACCTATCACATTGAAGGTGGCAATAATCAGAATGAAGGTCAGAAACAGATAGGAGATGAACTTCTCTATCTCCATGATACGAAATATATCGGCTTGTTGCTCGAAGCGGTTCTGCACTTGGAAGTCGTTGCCCAACATCTCTTCCATCTTGGCTTGCACGCGACGCTCGTTGGTGCCCTGTTTCAGTTTTACTTCCATAGCCGACACCTCATTGCGATAGCCAAAAAGCTGACTGGCGAAATCCAGACTGGTTAGGATATACTGTGTGTCGTATTTCTCCTGGTTGACCAAAAAAAGGGAACCGGGAGAATGCAGATAGCCTCTGGCAAAAGCTGCTCCAGGGTTGGCAATGTTCACTCGTACGTGTTGTTTGGGGGCAATGACGAGCAAGGGATCGACGAACTGTAGGCCTGTGCCTAAGGTTGAGGCTACTCCCATGCCTAAGATACCATAGTCCACCCCTTCTTCCTGTAAGAGAAATTGCTGTCGGCCATAGAGAATACTGTCTATCTCGGTGATTTGGGTAAAGCTGTCATCCACTCCCTTGATGGTCACCATCAGTTGTTTGTCCTTATATCGCACCATAGCGTTCTCCTCAATGGTGGGCATCGCTGTCTCTACCTCCGGCATCTGGAGAATTCGAAGTATTCTACTGTCTTGACGACTGAACACCTTGCCTTGTGTGGCAGTGATTTTCAGTGGGGCATCGAAGGCGGTAAACAACCCCTCCACCATCTCATGAAAGCCATTGAAAACCGATAAGGTACAAACCATAGCGAGGGTAGCCAATGCTACTCCGCATACCGATATGGCCGAGATGATGTTGATGGCGTTGTGCTTCTTCTTGGCAAAAAGGTAACGCTTGGCAATATAAAGCGGGAGGTTCATCGATTGTTAAGGTAGTCTTCCTCTGGACCTTCTGGGGTTTTGTAGCCATCGCCCTTAGCCTCTTTGATGAGGTTGTCGATATGCTCAGCATAATCCAACGAGTCGTCTGCAAAGAACTTCAACTCAGGGATGATGCGTAATTGATGGCGCACTCTCTGACCAAGGTCATAGCGGATGGTGCGCATATTACTGCTGATATTCTTCAGTAACTCCTCTGATTTTTCTGAGGGGAAGATGCTGAGATATACTTTGGCGATGCTCAGATCAGGACTGATGCGTACACTGCTGACAGACACCAATACGCCATGAGTGCCTTGGGTCTGTTTCTGAAACAAGTCGCTTAACTCTTTTTGAATCAAACGTGAGATTTTATTCTGTCGAGTACTATCCATAATTTTAAGTGAAAATTGAGAATTGAGAATTAATAATTAATAATGTTAATGGTTTTTCTTTATGTAAATGACTAAAGCGGCAAGGGTTGCTAAGAGCAAGAGTATCAAAGCACCATAGGCAATGGTCTCTGTTACATGAATGCTTTGTGGGTCGAAAGTCATCTGGATGGTGTGACTCCCGGCTGGCACATAGAGGGTACGCAGCACATAGTCGGCACGGGCCAACTCTACAGGTTGACCGTCGATGGTGACTTGCCAACCATCGGGGTAATATATCTCAGAGAATACAGCCACACCGTCAGATGGGTTCTGGGTTTGGTAAGTCAGGCTATTTGGCTCATATGCAGTGAGCTCAATAGAAGCATCTTCAGCCACATTAAAGGAAGAAGCATTGTTCAAAATCGATTTGAATTGGTTATCTACTACAGCTGTCACATGAGGGTTACTGCTTGTGGTCATGTCGAGTTCTTCGTCGGCATTGGCCACATAGCTTACTTCCTTGACAAACCAGGCATTACCCAAAGCGTAGGGATTCTCCAAAGGTAATTCTCCTTCTTTGGTAGGCAGGATGAAATACTTGGTGTTAAGCATGTTGAGGGCATGGAACTTGGCCGGATCTACTTGCTCCATATCGCCTCCAGCCTCAGCGATAGCTTGGTAAGCATCTTGCATCTCCGTTTTCAGACATACCTCTATCAGTTCGTTATACCTGCGCAACTTAGCAGCATGATAGCCACCCACGTTCTTGTGCCAATAGGAGGTGTTGTTCTCATTAAAAGAACTGACTGCAAAATTAAGCACGCGGTAGTCAAGGTCAGTATCTTCCAAAATATATTTATCAGCCTCGGTCTGTGCAAATGAGGTGGTACGTACGCTCTTGTCTACAAACAAGTCATCGTAGAGATAGCGCTTGTTGACTTGCCACATGTCAAATAAGCAAAGCAGAACAATAGCTCCGATGGTGAGCTCTTTGCGCAACTTGCCCATTTGGAAAAACCTTAGAATAGCGATGCCTATGACAACAATGATGAGTGAGCGCAAGGCATCGGCAGAGACCATAGCGGCACGCATCTCACTAATATTGGTCATGATACCTGCTAATTCGTTAGCTGGAATTCCCCCTTGATCAACAGCACTTTGCAGCATTTGTGCTTCTTGAGCGGGAATGAGGTCGGTGAATGTTTCAGGGGTAAACCATATTAGTAGACTAAGGCCAACAGTGAGGAAAAGAGGGACCAAGAATTGATAATTAATAATTGATAAATGATTATTCTCATTATCTTTTCCATCCATCTTGTTGTTCCCTATAATATTCCAACGTCCAATAATCTCCTTCAACGCCAACATCGCCAACAAAGGAATGGAAAACTCTGCAATGACGAGGATGGATGATACAGCACGGAACTTATTGTACATAGGTACATAGTCAATGAAGAAATCAGTTATAGGCATGAAGTTCTTGCCCCATGAGAGAACGATAGAAAAAATGGTCGCTCCTAAAAGTGCCCATTTCATCGGCCCTTTTACGATAAAGCATCCCAAAAAGAAGAGGAACATCACAAATGCTCCCACATATACAGGACCAGATGTGCCAGGCTGATCACCAAAATATTGTGAGATGGAACCATACAGACTACTATATCGTGGGTTGGCTTTAGTCATAGCAGTTTCATTCTGGTTGATTGCCACTGAGGCTCCTCCCTTGAAATTGGGTACTAGTAGCGTAAGAGTTTCATCCACGCCATAACTCCATTGGGTGATGTATTCCTTATCCAATCCACCTGTAGCAGAGGAACCTGCAGAAGGGTGTTGTGTCAGTTCACTCTTGCCACGCATAGTCTCCAAACTATAGGTATAGGTGTGGTACAAGTTGCTGAGGTTAATGGCAACACCCACTAACCCTGCCACCACCAATACTGCTGAGGCTTTTAGGAATTGGGGTATTGTGTGGTTTCTATAAGCCTCAACCCCGTAAGCAATAACCATAAAGAGCATTACGAACAAGAAGTAATAGCTCATCTGCACGTGGTTGGATAGTATTTGAAGGGCCACAAACAGAGCGAAGACAATGCCTCCTTGCCAGATTTTGCCTCGATAGGCCCAAACCATTCCGGCTATTGTAGGTGGGATGTATGCTAAAGTTACGAATTTCCAGATATGTCCTGCTGCTATGAGGATAAAGAAATAGGATGAGAATCCCCAGATGATACCTCCCAAAGCTGAAAGCCAGGGCGACAGACCAAAAGCACGAAGCAGAATATAGAACCCCAACAACATGATGAATGTAAGGCGCACATACTCAGGAAACCATAGTTCATAGATATTACCCACCTTTTTCAAGGTATCGGTAGAATCGTATGATGGTGATATTTGGTAGGTTGGCATACCTCCAAACATAGAGTTGGTCCATCGAGTACGCTCACCAGTACGCTCATAGTATTCCTTGGCTTCCTGACCAGCAGCTGCTCCTGCAGTAGTGTCGTGTTGGAAGAGTATCCTGCCATCAATGTCGGCTGGATAGAAATAAACGAACGAGATAACGGCAAACGCCAATATAGCAATGATGTCGGGAATAATCTTCTTCATAATTGTTTTATCTTATTGCTGCAAAAGTAATAAAACTTTAGCAAAAACAGCTGCATATAGTAAACATTTAAGCTATGTTAGGCAAGTAGATGGTAAACGCCACCTACCAATGCTTTTACTACCCCTTTCATCTCTAAGCCGAAAAGCATGGAAGTGAGTTGGTGAATTGGCATGTTGGCCTCAACAGTCAATGTGTTAATGTGCAGGTCGCCTCTTTGCTGCAGGATTTTTACTACCAATGCCTCCTCGTCACTCAATTCAACAAACAAGTTGCGTTGGATGGCCTCGGGTTTGGCTGAGGTTGTTTGCCACCCCATTGCATTGATAAAGTCCTCGGCATTGGTAATCAGTGATGCTTTGTTGTCTTTGATAAGTTGGTTGCATCCTTTTGAGAATTCGTCGCCAATCTTGCCAGGAACGGCGAAACAGTCTCTGTTGTATGAGTTAGCCAACGAAGCGGTTATCAACGAGCCTCCTTTTAGGGCTGATTCCACTACAATGGTGGCATCCGTCATTCCTGCCACAATTCGGTTTCTTTCCACGAAATTGAAAGGGTCGGGGTTAGTTTCTGTAAGGTATTCGGTCAGCAAGCCACCATTCGAAATCATCTCCTTTGCTGTTTGGCGATGATGGTAGGGATAAAGCCTGTCCAGTCCGTGGGCTAATACACCTATGGTTGGCAAGTGGTTGGCAAGGGCTGCTCGATGGGAATGGATGTCGATGCCATAAGCCAGTCCGCTGACAATCACTACATCAGGACATAATGCAGCTAGGTCTCTTACAAAATCAGCACAAAACTGTTTGCCATAGGGTGTAGCCATACGAGTGCCCACCATAGCTATGATGTGCAGGCGATTCATGTCGGCATTGCCTTTGAAAAAAAGTGCGATGGGGGCATCTTCACACTCCCTGAGTCGGGAAGGGTAGTGCTCATCTTTGATGGTGAGACAGGTAATATTGTTCTTATCAGCAAAGTTTAATTCCTTTTCTGCCCTTTTAAAAGCATTGGGATTATCCAGCATGTCCACTAATCGCTGATTGATATCAGGTATCAGTTCACGCAGGTGAAATCGGTTTTCAAACACGGCAGTTGCACTGCCCACTTCATCTATTAGACGTTTGGCATTGATGTGACCAATGCCCTCACAAAGTGTCAAGGCAATGGCACAAATTCTTTCATCGTTGGTCATTGTTATGAAGATTTAAGTTTATAATTGGTTTATAAATATTTAGCAAATAGCTCGTCAAACATTTCTCCTCTTGTTAATACACCATTCTCAACACAGACTGCATCAACTACCCCTCGCAGACATAGTTTGTTGTCGTTTTTCCTAAAGATATCTTGGTAGAATACAAATCTAATTCCGTCTCGTTGCAGGTAGAGTTTACTAATAAACTCGTCCCCACTTCGCAGGGGAACCTTGAATGTCATCGTAATTTTTGACACTACCACATCGATGCCTCGTTGATGGAGGTCAGCAAAGCTCACCCCTGTGGTCAGCAAGAACTCATGTCGGGTATGCTCTAAGTAATGCTGGTAGTTGGCGTTGTTGACAATACCTTGTAGGTCGCATTCGTAATCGCGTACCTTCATTTCCAACTCGTAGATGTATTTACTCATGACTCTAATCCTTTAAACTGTAACATCTCATGGGTGCTCACCAACTTGAACAGCTTGTCGGAAGGGCGTATCTTCTCGACTTTCAAAGAGAAATGGTCGCCTTTATGCACGGTTTGCACAGGCTTGAGGTTCACTCTTGCTTCTTCCAACGTGAGGAAAATGGCTCCTGTAGTAGGTCCCGTTATCAGCACCTTGTCGCCCACATTCAGTTCGGCTGCTTCGCAAAGGAACTCGGCCACACCAATATTATTAAAATATTTAATGCCCTTGCCCACGTAGATTTTACGCTCAGTAGCTGCAGAGCCGTAGGTGTGTGTCCACACGCCTAAACGTTGTCCTAAATAGTAACCATTCCAGAAACCACGATTGAACACGGTACTGAGTCTTTCATCCCATGCTTTTATCTTTTCTTCAGAGTAAGTGCCGTCTATTACGCTCATTATGGCTTCTCGATAACACTCGGCCACGATACGTACATACTCTGGTCCTCTTGCTCTGCCTTCTATCTTGAATACCCTGACTCCGGCATCCATCATCTTGTTGATGAAATGAATGGTCTTCAAGTCTTTAGGTGACATGATATATTTATTGTCTATCTGCAGCTCATCGCCTGTATCTCTGTCTGTTACTACATATCCCCTACGGCAAATCTGACGGCATTCACCTCTGTTGGCCGATTTGTTCTCTTCTTGCAAAGAGAGATAGCATTTGCCGGAAACAGCCATACAAAGGGCTCCGTGGCAGAACATCTCGATACGAACTTGCTGGCCGTTTGGTCCGCAGATGTTCTCTTCCTCAATGTGACGATGAATCTCTGCCACCTGCTCTAAGTTCAGCTCACGAGCCAAAACTACCACATCGGCAAACTGGGCATAGAATTTCAGTGCTTCCACATTGCTGATGTTCAGCTGGGTACTCAGATGTACCTCTTGTCCGATGCTTCGAGCGTATGTCAGTACGGAAATATCCATGGCTATCACAGCACTGATGCCTGCTTCTTTGGCAGCATCCACAATGGCATGCATTTGCTCCATGTCTTCATCATAGACAATAGTGTTGACAGTCAGGTAACTCTTGATGCCATGCTCGTTACAGATAGCTGCTATTTCGTGTAAGTCGGCTATTGTAAACGGGTTGGCGGAATGAGAGCGCATATTGAGTTGTCCTACTCCGAAATAAACAGAGTTGGCGCCTGCCTGAATGGCTGCCTGCAATGAATCTCTTGACCCAACAGGTGCCATGATTTCAAAGTCATTGATGTTATATTTCATAGCTTTGTGACATTTGATTGTGCGAAGTTAGTGATTTTTCTTTATCTTTGCAAAATATTGATAGCATAGATGTTTGAGCGATTAACGAATCTTTGTTATACATGAAAATAGCAAATCTGGATTTTGGTGAATATCCCGTGTTTCTGGCACCGATGGAGGATGTTACTGATCCTGCATTCCGTCTGATGTGCAAGCGTTTTGGCGCAGATATGGTTTATACCGAGTTTGTGTCGAGCGATGCCTTGGTGCGTTCGGTCAACAGTACGATGCGCAAACTGAACATCAGTGACGAGGAGCGTCCCGTGGCCATTCAGATTTATGGGAAAAACACCGATGCGATGGTGGAAGCTGCCCGTATGGTGGAAGAGGCACATCCCGATGTGATTGACCTCAACTTTGGTTGTCCTGTGAAGAAAGTGGCAGGCAAGGGAGCAGGGGCTGGTTTGCTTCGCGATGTTCCCAAAATGCTGGAGATTACACGTGCAGTAGTGGATGCTGTGAAGTTGCCTGTAACGGTGAAAACACGCTTAGGTTGGGATGATAGCAGTAAAATTATTGTGGAATTGGCCGAACAATTACAAGACTGTGGCATTGCTGCCTTGACCATTCATGGTAGGACGCGTGCGCAGATGTACACAGGAGATGCAGATTGGACTTTGATAGGAAAAGTGAAGGAGAATCCACGTATGCATATACCAATTATTGGCAATGGAGATATCACTACCCCTGAGCGTGCCAGGGAGTGCTTCGACAAATATGGTGTGGATGCCGTGATGATAGGTCGTGCTTCGTTTGGCCGTCCTTGGATTTTCAAGGAGGTGAAGCATTATATCCAAACGGGTGAACCGTTGCCCCCTCTCAGTGCGGAATGGAGACTTAATGTATTGAAACAGGAGGTGTTGGATAGTGTCAATTTACTGGATGAGCGTAGAGGTATTTTGCATGTAAGACGTCATATCGCTGCAAGTCCACTATTTAAGGGAATCCCCAATTTTCGTGAAACCCGAATAGCGATGTTACGTGCTGAAACGAAAGAGGACTTGTTCCAGATCTTTGATGAGCTTGACCTATCTACTTTCCCTCAGAATTAATAGTCAGTTTTCTAAACATCCAGCTTGTCAGTACGTAGAGCAGATAACCAGATATCCATCCTGCAAATACATCTATCAGGTAGTGGGCTTGAATATACACAGTCGCAATACATAGCAAAATATAGAAAGGCAACATGTAGAATGCCAATTTCTTACTGCTTCTCCATCCCATCATCATGATGATAGTGGATATACCCACATGTGAACTTGGGAAAGCTGCTGTAGGTCTTTCTCCTACAGCTTGTGATCCTTCTACTAAACTATAAAAGAACCCTTGTCCGTGTTCCGCACCAGGTAAAAGCTCTGGATGAAAGTTAAAATAATCTCCCAATGAAGGAAAGACTCCTGCCAACACGTTCTCATCACCAATGGCAGGGAAATAGAACTGAGGACCTGCTACAGGTAATACCATATATATAATATAGTACATGAAAAAAGAAGATGCTATTACAAATGCTATTTTCTCAAACAAGTCAAAACGTTTCACAAAATGCCAGCAAACAACAGCGGCAATCAAGGGATAATAGGAGAAATAGCCCATGTTAAGCGGTTCGCTAATCCATAACTGGGGGAAATCCCTCTGGAACCAATATGCGGGTTGGAAGCCAAAAATGGTTTGCTCTGCTTCAGCAAAAAGGTGATCAAGGTTGGGTAGCAACCGATTAAATTCATAGGTATCTGGATACCAGTAGCTTAATAAAGACAGCTGAAAACCTACACGCAAGAAAGCAGTTACTTTGCAAGGATATTTCTGATAGATAAGTATACAGCCAAAAGTGCATAATACGATGCAAACCCTTTCCATCAACATCTCCAACGGATGGTCAATTTGGTTAAAGAGGACAATAATGGCTATTGAAGTCAATGCGGTGTAAATGAGAGCGGCTTTCTCTATCAGATATTCACCTTTACTGGGTCCTATTCTATTTAACCAGTCTACAGCCATCCTGCCTCCTTATACCATGCAATGGTCTCTTTTACTCCCTTATCGAGTTGATATTGAGGTGCATAACCCAATTCGTTAATGGCAGGAGTGATGTCGCAACGCCAGTTGCGTTGTTTCATGATTCGATATTTATCAGGGTTGAGTGTACTGGTGGTATGGTGTAGCTTTGCCCATTGTTCAGATAGGATAGAAACAACTTTCAATACCCATAATGGGGCACAGATGCGAATCACCTTAGTGGCTTTTAACTCGCGGATGATAAGGTTAGAGAATGTACGGCTCTGATATACGTTCCCATCGCTGAGGAAGAAGGCTCTTTGACTGACGCCTTTCTCAATGCCTAAAAATATTGCTTGAACAATATCTTTCACATAAACAAATGTGATATCTTGGCGTTTGTAACCCACAGAAAAGTCAACGTGTTGTTGGATGGATTTAGCCATCATAAAGTAGTCTTTTTCACGTGGTCCATAAACCCCTGTAGGGCGAAGAATAAGATATGGGAAATTTGTCAGATTTTGTAAATAATGTTCAGTCTTGAGTTTGCTTTTTCCGTAAGCTGTATTGGGTTGGGGTTCATCGTGTTCAGTGATAGGTAGGTAATCCTTTTCATGGATAGGTCCAAATACACTTAGTGTACTAATGAAGACAAATAGTTTAGGAGTCTGTCCTGTAGCAATCAAGGCTTTTACAAAATTCGTGGTCTGCTGGTAGTTAACGCGCTCAAAATCGCTCTTATCAGCACATTTAGTCACTCCTGCACAATGTACAATATATGTGAAGGCACCATTTGCAGAAACATGCTCCTTTAGTTGTTTCTGCAAAATTTCAGGATGTGCGTAGTCTAGTTCAATGAAATGGGTTGCAGGATTTTGCAAGTACTGTTTGCTGCTGCTTTTTCTGATGGCAGCCCAAGTGGAGAAACCTTTCCGTAAGGCCTCCTCTACAATAAAACTTCCAATAAAGCCGCTTGCTCCTGTTACCAGAATACTATCCATTTCTTTCTCTTCTTTCGGTTGCAAAGATAGTGTATGCCAAAGACAGAACAAAATAAACTTGTTTATTTTTTATGTTGAGGGCCCCCTATCTTATTTAAAGATAATGCGAGTTTGTCTCTCTAATCTTTGTAGGTAGAGCCTAATTCCCACTTTTTTTTAAAGGAGTGTCTTCTATCACTCGAAGGAGACTTTGCTATGACCCGACGGATAGCCTCCTATGAGTCGTCGCAGTATCTCCTATGGGGGTACGGGAGATACTGCGACGGGTGATAGGGGTTACTCGGACGACTGATAACAGCCATTCCTTTACCATGTACCTAGTTTTAGAACGGCAGATAGAAATATCTGCTATTGACCATCGGAGTTTAGAGCGACTTTATGTCTTCGGCATTTTCAGGCATTACATATCTGTCGCCAGTACCTTTACTGATAGCTTCGCGGAACATTTGGTCGTAGCCAGGAGTGGACCGTTGACCTTGAATGACCACTCCATTTTCCGAAGGTTTAACTATCTGGTCGTTGTGTTTCACTGCAATAAGTCTGAACAACTTGTCCCAGCGATCCATCATCTGTTTAGTATAGGCAGCAGTCTTGTTAGTAAGGTAAGCAGCCTTTTCACGTTTGGTAAGTTTTTCTACATCTTTCAATACTTGTTCTTGGTCTGCGGCATAGAAGTCTTCCAATTCTTTTTGTGCATCACGGAGGTCGCCAATCATCACACTATAACGGGGGTAAATCATATTGGCAACCACGTTATTTACCCAAAATGCACTCTTCTCACTGTATTCATTGCTAAGGTTGTTCTCACGGCGGAAAGCATCTGGTACTTCCTGCACGCCACAATACACAGGAACATAAGCTATCATGTTGGCATCGTCGCAGTTGAAGTACATGATGCCACCCACATCGTCAGGTAACCAACCACGCAATTGAGAAACCAAAGTGAAGCCAGACTGTGGCGTACCAATAGCGCGCTCACGGAAATATTTCTTGCCGTTTACCTCCCAGTTCATAGGTAATGGGCGATAGGGAGAACTCCAAGGACCTGCACTCATGTCTGCTGTCATATCCAAAGGTGTTCCTTCAAAATGATCTCGCATATCATTCATGATGTCGCGAACAGATACTTTCTCGTTAGGCTTGATGTACAGGGGTAGGTGGTCGCACACATCAAACTGGCCATTAATATAGGGTAAATATTTGTCCATCTCAGCAACATCAGCCACATGGTGGCGGAAGAAACTCCATACGCGAGCATCTGCATAACGTACATTCTCGAATGTCAACGGGCAATAAGCATCGCGGAAACTGAAGTCCTCATCCTTTCCACTAAAATAGCCCTTTTCACGTGCGAAAGAAATCACATCCTTAGAGTAAAGGCAGTTTTGGGGGTCTTTCAACGGAAATTGGCGAATACGTGATATATTAGCGTGGGCGCTAATGCAATCGTCAGGTATGCGTACAGCTACCCATACAGCACCTTTACGACCTGGACCTTTGCCCATGATTTCCAAAATCCAGGCTTCGTTCTTATCACATACGGTGATGGTTTCACCCGTACTATTATAACCGTATTCCTGTAAAAGATCAGTCATGATGATGATGGCCTCACGTGCTGTTGCAGAGCGTTCCAGACCCAACTTCATCATAGTATCATAATTCAATAGCCCTTCTGGGTTTTGTAATTCTAAACGACCATCGAAAGTGGTTTCAACTATACTTACTTGTTTCTCATTGATATAACCTATCACATCGTAGGTATATTCAACTTGGTCGATATAACCTCTAACCTGACCGTTATTACCCCAACCGCGAATGGCTATCTTTTCTCCTGGTTCATGTCTGCCTCCCGGAGTACGACTCATAGATCCGGCAAAACCATACCCGTCGCAATTATAAGTGCAAATAACAGAGCCGTCAACAGAGGCAGCCTTACCTACTATCAGGTTGGTGCAAGCCTCAACTGGTGTTGATAATTGGATAGCAGCAATTGCCATCGTTGATACAAAGAGGTGTCTGATTTTCATATTTGTAGTTATTTTAGAAATTGAATGTGCAATTTTCGCTATTTTTATTGAGAATTGCAAACAAAGTCTTAATTTTGTGGCATTATTACCTTTAAAAAGTAAAGCGATGAAAAACAAAATTCTTTTTGCAGCCATGCTATTGATTGCATTAGCTGCATGTAAAAGCAGCAGTAAGCAGGAAGCTGTTGAAATAATTGACCTGCCACGAGTTGAGACTCCTGAAGCTGTATCATCAGCGATGGATAATTATTTAAAAGGTGTAGAAGCTGCCCAGCAAGATTTGCATAGCATTATGGTGGTGCAACATGGCAACGTGATTTATCAGAAATGGCTGAGCGAAGGCGAGGAGAACAAGCCTCATATCCTTAACTCTGTAAGTAAGACTTTCACTTCTGCAGCTGTGGGTCTGGCTATTTCTGAGGGAAAGATTAAACTTACCGACAAACTTGTTGATTTCTTCCCTGATCAATTGCCAGCAGAGCAAAGTGACAATTTAAAGGCTATTACCGTCCGCGACTTGCTGACTATGAACTGTGGTCATGATACTGACCCTACGCGTATTATCCGTAATGCTGAGGATGGTGATTGGATTAAAGCTTTCTTAGCTTATCCTGTAGAACATAAGCCAGGCACCTTCTATTGCTATAATAGTTTGGGAACTTACATGCTTTCAGCTATAGTCCAAAAAGTTACAGGAGAGAAAGTGGTAGATTATCTCATGCCTCGCCTTTTTGAACCTTTGAACATAGAGAAACCAGAGTGGCAAGAAAGCCCGCAAGGCATCAATACTGGTGGTTGGGGACTTTATCTTAAAACAGAAGATTTGGCAAAGATGGGCCAACTTATTTTACAGGGTGGCAAATGGAATGGCAAACAGGTGTTGCCAGCTGATTATGTGGCAGAAATGCAGAAAGCTCAAGTGCCTTGTGTACCTTCGGGTGTTAAACCTCAGCAAGCAGCAGAGATGGGCTTGACCAAAGAGAATAGTGATTGGGTACAGGGTTATGGCTATCAGATGTGGCGTTGTCGTCACAATGCTTTCCGTGCTGATGGTGCAAACGGCCAGTATATTATCGTTATTCCTGATAAAGATGCTGTAGTTGTTACTACTGCCAACATTGGCGATATGCAAGCCGAAATCAACTTGATTTGGGACTATATCTTGCCTGTGTTGTAATTGAGTGAGTACATTATTAATAAAATAGGGTGTGCACACGCACACCCTATTTTATTATGCATCTTCAGTAAAATGACCTATTTTGTTAGATTACCACTTCACGCCTGAAACTTTAGCAACCTTACGAATGATCTCTGTGTTATCCATTCTGCCAGAGAATTCCTGACTGCCCGCTCCTACTGCAAATACTGGAACGTATGCAGCAGTGTGGCTGCCAGATGACCACAGCAGGTGAGCCTGTTCTGCCATCACGTACTTGGCAACAGTAGCCAATTGTTCTGTGCGAGAATACATATTCTCATCGAATTTAGCTCTGTTTTTGGTGAAAGTTTCTTCAAAGCAGTCTCGTAACTGCTTCTCTTGTTCCCATGTGATGCTCAGCTCTTTCCAAAATCCCATCTTATCAGCCAGCAGAGCCTTGACATCTTCCCAACTTGTCTTGCCCTCTTTGCGAAGATCAGTGATGTATCTTGACAATACATCGATTGACTGCTTTTGATATGACAATGCCTTCAAATTCAGAGTGTAGCCTCCGCTTGAGCGCCCCATTGACAAACCACCTGTTTCATGGTCTGCTGTAATTACAATCAATGTCTCTTTAGGATGTTTCTTATAGAACTCATATGCGACTTTAACAGCATTATCCATATCTTCCAATTCATAAACCATTGAGGCTGCATCGTTAGCATGGCTTGCCCAGTCTATTTTACCTCCTTCAATCATCAAGTAGAATCCTTTCTTTGCATTCTCCTTCATCAAGAAATCGATAGCACTCTCAGTAATCTCAGCCAATGTCAAATCTCCAGGTTGACGGTCGATTGCATAACGCAAACTTGCTTGGTCTGCATCAGCTTTTTCCATCAGAATCATTTTCTTTGCTCCATCGCGCTTTGCCTTATATTCATTAACGCCACGAGCCAAAGTGTAGCCTGCCTGCTCGAAAATAGGGAAGAGGTTAGGTGCATCTTTCCCATCATAAGTCTTATCTGGCTTCAAGAAACCACTACCTGCGAAGAAGTCAAAGTTTGATTTGGGCAACCAACTAGCTATTTCATAATACATGTTTCTATGTATTTCGTGTGCGTACTGTGAACCTGGAGTTGCATGGTCGATACTTACAGAAGTGGTGATGCCAACACGTTTGCCAGCTTTTTTGGCTTTCTCGGCAAATGTTTCTACAGGATTCTTGTCGGCATCCACCCCCATTGCATTATTGTAGGTCTTCACACCTGTTGCCAACGCAGTGCCTCCAGCTGCAGAGTCAGTGATGGAGTTGGAAGAAGAATGAGAGTTAGCATGGCTTGCTACAGGGAATGAAGGGAAAAGAAGAGGTTTGATACCAATAGTCCCTTCTACTTCTGCCAGAAACATCTCGGTTGTATTCACTTGGTTTAAGCCCATGCCGTCACCAATAAAATAAAACACATACTTAGCTTGCTGGGCATTGATATGGCACACAGCCATAACTACCAGCAGAAATGTAACAAATAACTTTTTCATAGGATTATTAATTAATAATTGTGTTGCAAAGATAAAAGAAATTGTTCTTTATTTTGCAAAATTGCATCAATTATTATGCCACATTATTTGATCATTAGATAGGCGAATACTGTTAATTACGATTTGTTGATACTTTTTTGCATTTATTTAGACAACCAAATATATATATAGCGTATATTTGTAACAATATTTGATGATAACTCATTAGAGAGAAACAACAACTGATCAAAAATATGAATAAATTTAGTTTCGTAAAAGAATTGGCACGTCGATTACAAATCACCGACACAGCAGCAAAAGCCTTTGTAGATGAATACAACAGGCTGGTAATTGACAAGATGTGTGAAGGGGAGGAGGTTAAGCTACAGTATTTCGGTAAATTCATTCCTCACCGTCAGCCTAGACGTCCAGGACGTGATCCTCGAAACGGTGAGTACCATGATATTCCTGAACGTGTGACCATTAAGTTTAAAGTTAGTGCAAATGTATTAGATGAACTTAATGATTGAATGAATTTGATAATTGTATAAGGAGAGGGGAGACATTATTGTGAGATGTCGCCCCTTTTTTATTCATACAACATTGTCACAAATTGTTAAATAATCCAACAATCTACTTGAAGGGCAGAAATCAAGCCGAATTTGCAAGGTGGATTGCGCAAAAATCATTATATTTGCAGCTAAACAATTAACAAAATCTGAAAACCTATGAATAAACTAATCCAAGGCATCATTGAACGCGCTAGAGCAGATCGCCAGCGCATCGTATTACCTGAAGCAACAGAAGAGCGCACTTTGAAGGCTGCTGATCGAGCTTTGGGCGAGGGCATTGCAGACATAATCCTTATTGGTGATATCAAGGAAATTCACCGCATGGCAGATGAGTTCGGATTGAAGAACATCGATAAGGCAACCCTGATAGACCCAATGGATAATCCTAGGGCTGAAGAGTATGCCCAATTATTAGCAGAACTTCGTAAGAAAAAGGGTATGACCATTGAGCAAGCTCGCGAGTTGGTAAAGAACCCTCTATATTTGGGTTGCATGATTATCAAAACGGGTGATGCTGATGGCCAAATCTCAGGTGCTCTGAGCACTACAGGCGATACGTTGCGTCCTGCCCTGCAGATTATCAAATGCTCACCGGGTATAACGTGCGTGAGTGGAGCTATGTTGATGATTACTAATCAACCTCAATATGGTGAAAATGGCGTGTTAGTGGTTGGCGATGTGGCTGTAACCCCTATGCCTGATGCTAATCAGCTGGCTCAAATAGCTGTATGTACAGCCGAAACAGCTCGTGCCGTTGGTGGCTTTGACGATCCGAGGGTGGCCATGCTGAGTTTCTCTACTAAGGGGTCTGCAACTCACGAAGTTGTAGATAAGGTATTAGAAGCCACTAAATTGGCAAAAGAAATGGCTCCTAACTTGAAGATAGATGGAGAATTACAAGCCGATGCAGCGTTAGTCCCATCTGTGGGTAAGAAGAAGGCACCTGGCAGTGAGATTGCAGGTAATGCTAATGTGTTGGTATTTCCTAATTTGGAAGTAGGCAACATCGCTTATAAACTTGTACAACGTTTGGGCGATGCGTTGGCCATAGGCCCTATCTTGCAAGGTATAGCGCGCCCTGTTAATGATTTGAGCCGTGGATGTTCAATTGATGATGTTTATTATATGATAGCCATTACTGCTTGCCAGGCACAAGCTGCTAAGAAATAATTTTAAAACCCTATATCTATGAAGATTTTAGTATTGAATTGTGGTAGCTCGTCAATCAAATACAAATTGTTTGACATGACTGATAAATCTGTCATTGCTTCTGGTGGTATTGAAAAGATTGGTTTGGCCGATTCTTTCCTGAAGTTTGCGCTGCCTGACGGTGAGAAGAAAATAATACATAAAGATATCCCAGAACATACAGTGGGTGTGGAACTGATTCTCCAGACGTTGATTGATCCTCAGTATGGAGCTATCAAGAGTTATGATGAGATAGATGCTGTTGGTCACCGTATGGTGCATGGTGGTGAGCGTTTTACTGAGTCGGTATTGCTTACACCCGAGGTACTAAAAGAGTTCGAGGCTTGCAATGACTTGGCTCCACTTCACAACCCTGCTAACTTAAAGGGAGTGAATGCTGTAAAGGCCATCTTACCTAATGTCCCTCAGATTGGTGTGTTTGATACCGCCTTCCATCAAACAATGCCTGACTATGCTTACATGTATGCCTTACCATATGAGTTTTACGAGAAGTATAAAATCCGTCGTTATGGTTTCCATGGAACTTCACATCGTTTTATCACTCAATATGTATGTGATTATTTAGGTGTAAAGAAGGAAGGTCTGAAACTCATTACTTGCCACATAGGTAACGGTGCTTCTATCGCAGCTATCAAAGATGGTAAGGTGTTGGACACTTCTATGGGCCTCACTCCTTTGGAAGGTCTTATCATGGGAACCAGAAGTGGTGATGTTGATGGTGGTGTGATAACCTTCCTCGAAAACAAATTGGGTGTAAACGCTGCCCAGATGAGCGACCTGTTGAACAAGAAGAGTGGTATGCTGGGTATCACTGGTGTTTCAAGCGATATGCGTGAACTCGAGGTTGCACAGAAAGAAGGTAATCCGCGTGCTATTTTGGCTGACAAGATGTACAACTATCGTATCAAAAAATATATAGGAGCGTATGCTGCTGTGTTGGGTGGTGTTGATGTCATCGTCTTCACTGGTGGCGTAGGTGAGAACCAGGCAAGTATGCGTGCTAACACCCTTGAGGGCATGGAATTCTTAGGTGTGAAGATAGATCCTGAACTTAATGCAGCAACTGTCAGGGGCAAAGAGGGTATAATCTCTACTCCAGATGCTAAGGTAAAGGTGGTAATCTTGGCAACAGACGAAGAGTTGATGATTGCTGAGGACACTATGAATATTATCAAGGCCTAATTATTTTTAAGATACTGTGTGTGAATTTGTCATAATTTGCACGCAGTATCTTTCTTTTTGCCGCATTTAAAGATAAAAGAATAACCATTTAAAGTAAGGAAAGGGCATTGATATGAAGAAGGTTTTATTTGCATTGGCTATGGGCTTCGCACTTACTGGATGCGTTTCTGCCTACGATACCTATGATGGAAGTGGGTATAGCAACTATTCTTATGGATACAGCCAGGATTATATCATATTTAATAATGGATATCGCTACGGTTACGAAGCTGGTGTTATTGATGCTATTACCAACCGTATGGTATTGGCTATGGCACTTGACCGTGCTCGTGCTGCTCGCCTACTTGAGTTGAATAGAAGGTATTTCTATATCTTCCATAGCATGCCAAACTATAGCTTTGGCTACTACAACTTCAATCCTGGACCTCCACCTCCTCCACGTGGTCCTGTTGGTCCTGGCTATTATGGTGGTTCTAATCGTCCTCCTTATGGTGGTGGCTATGGCAATGGTTATGGCAACTACTATGGGCGCGGACAGGGTGGATACCGTTCTAGCTATGACGTTAATATGACTGATCGTGACTTGGAGGCAGCTGCGAAGGAATATACTCGTGGTGTGAAATCTATTGTTGGTAACCAGAACTACTCTGTGTTTGAGACAAGAGTACGTACTGATGCCAAGGCAGCAAAACAGAAGGTTAATGCAGTACGCGTGAATCCGAACTATAATGCTGAAAGGGTAAATACCAATGGTAACATTCCTTCTACTCGTACTCGTACGGGTACCAGCACCAACGTTCGTACTAATACAAATACTGGTACTTCAACAACGCCTACAAGCAGTGGAACAAGGGTTCGTACTAATAGCAGTACTACAACTACTCCAGCTAGTACAACTAGCGGTACTAGAGTACGTAGCAATAGCAACTCTACATCTACGCCAGCATCTACTACCAGTGGTACAAGGGTTCGCAGTAACAGCAGCTCTTCTGGTACTACGACTCAGCCGAGTTCTACTACTACCCGCACGAGAGTGCGCAATAATAGTAGTACTTCGAGCAGTAGCACAACTACTACTACAAATACGAGCACTACTACCCGTACTCGTACGCGTACAAGATAATAATTTAGTATTGGGAATAATTAAAAGGCTGCATATTGCAGCCTTTTTTGTTTGTCATATTAACTTTAACTTTTGCATTAAGTGTCAAAGATGCTTGTACTAGTTAGGCTAGTCAATCTTCTGATGTAAGGATTCTCTCCAACTCCTCTGCATTCAACTTAAGATGGAACTCTCCCTTTTTAGCTACAGATATGCTTCCCGTCTCTTCACTAACAATTATGGCCAATGCATCCGTTTCTTGTGATATCCCCATCCCTGCTCGATGACGCAAGCCTAATTCTTTAGGTATATCTAGGTTATGTGCTACAGGTAAGATGCATCCAGCAGCTTTGATTCGTTTGTGACTAATAACCATTGCTCCGTCATGAAGTGGACTGTTCTTGAAAAAAATATTCTCTATCAGACGTTGATTGATGTTTGCGTCAATAGTATCACCAGTTCGAACGATATTGTCAAGTGGCACATTGCGCTCCACTACAATTAAAGCACCAACTTTTCCTTTTGCCATGTTGAGGCATGCCATCACAATGGGTAATACATCTTCGTGAGTGCTCTGGTTATCTTTACTACCGAAAAACAATTTTACTAAGGCACTAGCACTATGATGTGAACCTAATGAAAAAAGGAAATGGCGGATTTCTTCTTGGAAGAGTACAATAATGGCTATTACACCCACACTGATCAGTTTGTCGAATACTGTACCCAATAACCTCATTTCCAACACTTGAGTGACAATTAACCATGAAAGTACAAAAATCATCAGGCCCATAAACACTTTTATTGACCCCGTTGACTTCATCAGTTTATAAAGGTAGTATAACAAAGTCGCTACCAGAAGGATGTCAATCAAATCCTTAATGCCAAATTGGAAAAACATATCTTATTTAATTACAGTTATCTTGGTTAAATTCAAAATTCTTTACGGTCTGCCAAAGTTTGATTGCTTCTACTGCCTCTTTCACGTCATGTACTCTTAAAATGTTGGCTCCTTTGCTCAAGGCAATTGTGTGTAATACGGTGGTGCCGTTTAAGGCGTCTTGAGGGGTTATGTCAAGTGTTTTATATATCATTGACTTTCGTGAAAGACCTACAAGAATGGGAAGTTGAAAGATATCAAATTCATTTAGATGTGCCAGCAACTCAAAGTTGTGTGCTTGTGTTTTGCCAAAGCCAAATCCAGGGTCAATTATGATATCATTCACATTCATCTCATGGAGTTTCCTCACTTTCTTTGCGAAACTTAACATCACTTCTTTCAAAACATTTTCATATTGGGGAGCTTGTTGCATATTCTGAGGAGTTCCCTGCATGTGCATAATAATATATGGAATGCGCGCACAGGAAATAGTAGAAAACATCTTACTGTCCAGTTCTCCTCCAGAGATGTCATTCACCATAGCTACACCGAACTCTTCAATGCACATTTTCGCCACATCAGCCCTGAAAGTGTCAACAGAAACAATGGCTTTTGGGGCTTCTTTACGTAATATTGCTAATCCCTCACTTAGCCGCCTCTTCTCTTCTTCTATAGGCAAATCTACTGCCCCTGGGCGTGAAGAATAGGCACCTACATCCAGAAAATCTGCCCCTTCTGCCAACATCTGTATCACCTTTTGAGATATTTGTTCCGCTGTCAGCATACGGCTGTCCTTGTAGAAAGAGTCAGGTGTCAAATTCAGGATTCCCATTACCTTAGGGGTGGATAGGTCAAGCAACTGCCCGTTGACGTTTATTGTTCCTGTAAACATAACTTTCTGTATTTTTGATTACAAATGTAATGAAAAAACCTTATTTTTGCATGAATTAAACTCAAGAAAAAATGATAGATCGTCTTTATCAGTTATTTCAGCAATGTAGTTGTGTAACAACCGACAGTCGTAATTGCCCATCAAATTCTCTGTTTATTGCCCTTAAAGGGGATAACTTCAATGGTAATGCTTTTGCAGCTAAGGCTCTTGAAGCTGGATGCAAATATGTGGTTGTTGATGAGGCTGCCTATGTGCCGCAGGGTGATAAGCGTTACGTTTTGGTTGATAATAGTTTGAAGGCTTTACAAGAATTAGCCAACTATCATCGTCGTCAACTGGGCGCACCCATCCCTACCATACAAGACAATAGCAATATCCCCATCATTGGCATTACAGGTACTAATGGCAAGACTACAACTAAGGAACTTACAGCAGCTGTGCTCTCAAAAAAATATAATGTACTCTATACTCAGGGTAATCTCAATAATAGTATTGGTGTACCACTTACTGTTTTGCGTATGAAACCCGAACATCAAGTAGCTATCATTGAGATGGGAGCCAGCCATCCAGGCGATATCCAGGAATTGGTAAATGTTTGTGAGCCTAATATTGGGCTCATCACCAACGTGGGCAGAGCACACCTGCAGGGTTTCGGCTCATTCGAAGGGGTGAAGCGTACAAAAGGTGAACTATATGATTTCATAAAAGCTACTCATGGAGAAGTGATTGTAAATGCTGATAGTGACGATTTGATGCAAATGCTTGCCGAAAGAGATATGAACCAAAGTCAGCAAGTTATCTATTATGGTGGTAAAGATAACAAGTACAGTATATCTATTTGTGGCGAGGTAGTAGATCGCTCGGCTTTTCTACATTTCCGTTGGAGGAGTGAAAACCCTCTTTCTGGTGAGATTGGGACTTGGCATGATGTGCAAACACATCTCATAGGTGATTATAACCTTAGCAATATGTTGGCGGCTATCGCTGTTGGTGTGAGGTTCAGCGTAGCTCCTGACTATATTTGTGAGGCCTTATCTTCTTATGAACCGCACAATAATCGCTCACAACTTACCAAAACGTCTCACAACACCTTGATAGTAGATGCTTATAATGCTAATCCCACCAGCATGAAGGCGGCGCTTGATAATTTCTATCGTTTAGAGGCTGACAACAAGATGTTGATATTGGGTGAGATGCGTGAATTAGGTACTGATAGTCTGAAAGAGCATCAAAATATAGTGCAACTTATTCAAGTATATGGTTTCAAGGATGTGTTGTTAGTGGGCGAGGAGTTCATCAAGACGGGTTGTCCTTTCCGCTGTTTCTGTGATGTTAATGCCCTTGCGACTTTCATTCAACAGCAACAGCCGCAGGATAAGACCATCCTTATCAAAGGGTCAAATGGTACTAAACTATATACCTTGCCCGAATTACTTTAACATCTTAGGCAAGAAATAATAGCCAACTACAGCAGCTATTATAACACCAGCTGAGTTGGCAGCAAAGTCCAGCCATTCACCGCCACGATGTTCTGTGCAGTATTCTTGCAAGAGTTCCACTATACCACCATATAAAAGCGGACAGAGGAAGGCACCTACCCAAGCATGCCAGATGGGTGCATGGGTGTTTTTCTGCCCCTTGTAGAACTCCCACCACAGAAAACTTGCCATCACGAAATACATGCCTGTATGTACTAGTTTATCTATACCTGGCACGTTATCAAGGTCTGTAGATGGTGGTTTAAAGAAAGAGAGGAAAGTCACCAACAAGATGATGGCAATTGAGAGCGGATATCGTAAGATAAAACCTTTCATGAGTAAATTATTTATAATTTTGGTACAAAAATACGAATTATTGTGTATTTTTGCACTCAAAATACAAGAAATCGGCACAGATTGATATTATAAGAGTTTTTATGAGTGACGAGAGTAGGGCAAACTTTGGCAGTAAGATAGGCGCCATCTTGGCGGCGGCAGGCTCTGCTGTAGGCTTGGGTAATATTTGGCGTTTCCCTTATCAAACTGGTAATGATGGTGGTGCTGCATTCATCCTTGTTTATATTGGATGTATACTTTTCTTTGGCATTCCTGTGATGATAGCAGAGTTTACCATAGGTCGTCATTCTCGTTCTAATACAGCCAGGGCTTATCAAATACTCGCTCCAGGTACCCAGTGGAAATGGGTAGGCCGCTGGGGCGTACTCACAGGTTTTCTTATCTTGAGTTATTATGCTGTAGTAGCAGGTTGGACATTGGAGTATTTTCTGCAGGCTGCAGGCAATTCTTTTATTGGTAAAACGCCAGAACAGTTTACAGAATCTTTCAATACATTTACAGCAAGCCCGTGGCGATCAGTTTTATGGTTGGTTTTATTCATGTTTGCTACGCATTTTATTATTGTCAAGGGTGTTCAGCAAGGCATTGAGCGTTCTGCAAAGATCCTTATGCCTGTGTTATTCATCCTGCTCATTATCATGGCTTTCTGTTCTGTCCTATTACCAGGTTCAGGCCCTGGTTTGGAGTTCTTACTTATGCCTGATTTTAATAAGGTAAATTCAGGGGTGTTACTTTCTGCTATGGGTCAGACTTTCTATTCACTAAGTCTTGGCATGGGTTGTCTCTGTACTTACGCATCTTATTTTCAAAGTGACACTAACCTTACAAAGACTGCTATCAATGTAGCTACCATAGATAGTATGGTGGCAATTTTAGCAGGTCTTATCATTTTCCCTGCTGCTTTTTCTGTAGGCATTCAGCCCGATGCAGGTCCCAGTTTGGTTTTCATAACCTTGCCTAATGTACTCACGCGTGCTTTTGCTGGTCTGCCTTGGCTTACCTATATCCTTAGTACTGCCTTTTACCTTTTGTTGGCATTGGCTGCTCTTACTTCTACCATCTCTATGCATGAGGTGGTGACTGTTTATCTGCATGAGGAGTTCAAGATGAGCCGTCGCAAGGCAGCTTGGCTAGTCACCTCTATCTGTGGCTTTATTGGAATCATTTGTGCTCTATCTATGGGCATAGGCAAGGAATATACCCTTTTTGGCATGACATTGTTTGATATTTTTGACTTCGTTACGGCCAAATTGATGTTACCAATAGGCGGTTTCTTCATTTCCATCTTTACTGGGTGGTACCTTGACAAGAAGATCTTGCATGACGAACTAAACAGCGGTGGTCATTTGCCAGTATTCCTCTATAAAGCAATCGTTTTCATATTGCGGGTTGTGGCTCCAATTGGCATAGGTTTTGTATTCATCAACGAACTGGGCGTATTGTAGTTTTTTTATGTGGCAGTTCATTAAGGATTATCATTTCTATCGACCGGAAGAAAAGCGTGCCATTATAGTGTTGCTTGTCCTTATCGTATTAACTATAGGTGCTACTATTGCCTATGAGCGATACCATAAGTCCACAATCTCTCCTTCCGACGAGGCAATTGTGCAAGCCTTTGCCGACTCTATACAACGACGGGATAGTCTTGCTGCTTATCGTTCTCGACATAGTAATTACCAACGTAATGATGTGCAGTACCCCCGCCGTAATCAACCCCAACGCTTTACCACTGCTCGTCGTCAAAGTGAAAGACCTGCACGTG
This sequence comes from uncultured Bacteroidales bacterium, assembly GCA_902779085.1. Taxonomy (GTDB): domain Bacteria; phylum Bacteroidota; class Bacteroidia; order Bacteroidales; family Bacteroidaceae; genus Bacteroides. Next base: position 256,431 of record CACYZY010000002.1, read on the forward strand.
TTTCTAAAGATACAGTGCGTTTACTGCTTATAGATACGTTGACTCGCTATGAGAAAATAGAAAAATATGAACCTGGCACATTGGTTAATTTAAATAAAGCTGACACTACTGAACTGAAGAGGATTCCAGGAATTGGTAGTGGTATTGCCCGGATGATAGTGAATTATCGTAATCGATTAGGTGGTTTTTATAAGGTTGAACAGCTTCGAGAAATTAATCTGGATGCAGGCCAACTCATATCTTGGTTCAGTATTGACGAGACTGATATACAAAAGATCTCTGTAAACAAAAGCAGTGTTGATCGTTTACGTAGTCATCCATATATTGATTTCTATCAAGCCAGAGCAATGGTAGAATATCGGCGCAAACATGGCAATCTGCAGTCTCTCAAGCCGCTTGTACTATATGAGGAGTTTAATGAAACAGACTTAGAGCGAATAGCTCATTATCTTAGTTTTGAATAGATAATTACGTTCAAACTCACACTATCATTCCATCTTTAAGATGAATAGTCCTGTCAGTCATTTTCGCCAGACTCTCATCATGCGTCACAATTACAAATGTCTGATTCAATCGGTTTCTCAAGTCAAAGAATAGTTGATGCAACTCCGTTTTGTTTTGACTGTCCAAACTGCCGGAGGGTTCATCAGCTAGTACTACGTCGGGATGGTTCACCAAAGCTCGTGCCACAGCTACACGTTGTTTCTCTCCTCCTGATAACTCACTCGGTTTATGTTCTGCTCTGCTTTGTAGACTCATGAAAGACAATAATTCCATAGCCTTTTCTCGTGCAGTCGACCTGTCTTTACCAGCTATCATTGCAGGCATCATCACGTTTTCTATCGCTGTAAACTCAGGCAACAGTTGGTGAAATTGAAACACAAAGCCAATGTGCTGGTTTCTGAAAGCCGATAGTTCCTTCTCCTTTAGTTGGAGTACGTCCATACTGTTAATGAGTACCTTTCCGGCATCTGGGGTGTCTAACGTACCCATAACCTGTAGAAGGGTGGTCTTCCCTGCGCCACTAGGACCTACAATGCTTACCACCTCTCCCTTGTCAATATGGAGACTGATGCCACGTAGCACTTGAAGGGATCCGAAACTTTTTTCTATATTCTCTACTTGAATCATCACAGTTGTTTTTTAAGCCATTTGTATATCCAAGCCCCAATTTTCTCATATAGTTGCACATCGTTGCTGCCAATAGGTTTCGAGAAGGTGATGGTTTCCTTTACCTCATCTCCTATCTGGTCGGGGAATACAAGCATTAGACTGCTGTTGTTGAAATAGGTATTAATCTGCTTTGGCAGTTCCTCAAATAGAGGATTATAAGAAATGGATCCCCTTCTGGCACTTATAATCACCAGCAGATGATCGTAGCTCACATAGCCTGTCAGTAATAGCAGGTCATCCCATTTTTCCAAGTTTGAGAAGTTGGTGCGAGTCTGTTTGTATTTTGTAGCCAAGAAACTTTGTATATAGCCTGTAGTCTTTTCGTTTGCGAAAAAATGTACTCTGCATCCCAAAGCTGCTCCCATACGGCAACAGTTTCGTAACCATTTTTGGAAACCAGCTTCATATTCCGCTTTTGGTGGTACAGCTACTATGATGCGTCTTATGGTATTAAGAGGCATGAGGAACTTTGCTACTATCACCTCACGATGTACGCTCTTAAGTAGGTTCTCTGTCACCTTGCCGTAAAAAGAGTCCATGATATTGACCTTGCGGTGCAGACCCACAACGAGGCACGATGCATCCTGCTCCTTGGCAGTATGGATGATACCAGATGAAACATTTACATCATAGCGACTCAGTTGCACCAGCTTAACGTTGGCGCCTGCTGCAGCTTTAGCAGCCTTGTCCAAGCACAGCCTGCCTTTCATTTCGCTCTGCTCAGTCCCTGCATCCGTCATTACATGAAGTGCTAATATATTGTCCTCAAATTTGGTACTTCTTATCATTAGTGCCAATTCCATCAGGTAGTCTATAGTGTCTAGATATGCCACAGGAATCAAAATCTTTTCTGTAGTACGTTGCTGGTGTTCGTCGGGTTGAGCCTCGTTCATGGCAATCTGTCTTGCGGCTTTGTCAGTTACCAAAGAGCTTACGATGCAGGTAACTAAAATCAGTAAAATGGTGCCGTTCAGCACATCCTCGTTCAGCAGTCTGTTTCCATCAGGCAATATGATATTATAGCCTACCATTACAGCTGCTAGTGTAGCGGCAGCCTGAGCTGTACTCAGTCCGTATATTAATCTGCGCTCTATGCGTTTAAGTCCAAAAATTATTTGCACGACGAACGACGCTATCCATTTGCCTGCCAGCGCTACACATATCATCACAGCTGCCACTACTATTGCATTGAAACTTCCGAACAACACATGCAGGTTAATAAGCATGCCCACGCCTATCAGGAAATAAGGAATAAACAAAGCGTTGCCGACAAACTCAAGATGCCCCATCAGTGGAGAAACATGCGGAATCATCCTGTTCAGCACCAAACCCGTAAGGAAGGCGCCTAAGATGCCTTCCATTCCAGCTAGCTCCATCAGCGCAGCAGCTAAGAATACTAGTGCCAATACAAAGATATACTGTGTTACTACCTCGTCATACCTTCTGAAGAACCAGCGCGCTATGCGCGGAAAAATGATAATAATAACTGCTCCAATCAAGATAACTTTGCAAAGCAGCAGTAACCAATAGGTCCCATTAGCATCTCCTTTATACATACCAGCAACCACAGCCAGCACCAGCAAAGTCAAAGAGTCTGTTACTGCTGTACCCCCTACGGCAATGCTTACACTTCGCTGGCTAGACACACCGTATCTAATGACGATAGGATATGATACCTGTGTGTTAGAAGCATACATACTGGCCAGTAAAAGAGAAGTTGCCACGCCATAATGCAACAGACTGAGGTTGACGAAGAAGCCTACGATGATAGGAATGGTGAAGCAAAGCAAACCCAAAGTCAATGCTTTGTATTTGTTCTCTTTAAAGTCGTTCATATTCATTTCCAGACCAGCCAGGAACATGATGTAATACAAGCCAACCTTTCCAAATAACTCGAAACTGCTGTCACGAGCAAGGATGTTGAAGCCATGCTCGCCCACCAGCAAGCCAGATATGATCATGCCAATGATATGAGGTATGCGCAGTTTGTCAAGTAAGATAGGAGCGAATAGAATCATTACTAATACGAGCAGGAAGATCCATGTCGGGTCGGTAATCGGGAAGGTTATGTATTGGTTAATCCACTCCATCATCTATCTCTGTTACATTCTGCATACAAAATAACGAAAAAGTTTCGAACTATTTGTTGTTTTTCTTTATAAAAATTCCCGAGAACCTTATTCTTGCTGCTGAATATGAAGGTAGATTCTTTGTATTCATAGCTTAAAAAGTATCACCAAACTTGGCGGATAAGTAAAAAACAACTATCTTTGCCCTTCAAACTAATTATAAAAGAGAAGAGAGTTATGAAAGTAGCAATTGTTGGAGCAAGTGGCGCCGTAGGACAAGAATTCCTTCGTGTGCTCGATGAGAGGAATTTCCCTATTGACGAACTACTATTGTTCGGCTCACCCCGTAGTGCGGGTAGTAAGTATACTTTCCGAGGTAAAGAGATAGAAGTTAAGCTTTTGCAACATAATGACGATTTTAAAGGCGTAGATATTGCCTTTGCATCTGCAGGTGCCGGCACCTCTAAAGAGTATGCCGAAACCATTACTAAATATGGCGCTGTAATGATAGATAACTCCAGTGCTTTCCGTATGGACGCTGATGTGCCTTTGGTGGTGCCTGAGGTGAATGCCCCAGATGCTAAGGTGCGTCCTCGTGGTATTATTGCAAATCCTAACTGTACAACCATTCAGATGGTGGTAGCATTGAAACCAATTGAGGAAATCTCGCATATCAAGAGTGTCCATGTATCTACCTACCAAGCTGCCAGTGGTGCAGGTGCGGCGGCTATGAAAGAGCTTTATGAGCAATATCGTCAGGTGTTGGCAGGTGAACCGGTTACTGTTGAGCGTTTCCAGTATCAATTGGCCTTCAACTTGATACCTCAGGTGGATGTTTTTACTGAGAACGATTATACTAAAGAGGAGATGAAGATGTTTAACGAAACACGTAAGATCATGCATTCTGATGTTCGTGTAAGTGCAACCTGTGTTCGTGTTCCTTCTTTGCGTTCTCATTCTGAGGCCATCTGGGTAGAAACTGAAAGACCTGTTTCTGTGGAAGAAGCTAAGACTGCTTTTGCAAAGGCAGAGGGTTTGGTCATTGAGGATAACCCTGCAGAAAAGAAATACCCAATGCCTCTCTTCTTGGCTGGTAAGGATCCTGTGTATATTGGTCGTATTCGCAAGGATTTGGCTAATGACAATGGTCTTACTTTCTGGATTGTGGGTGATCAGATTAAGAAAGGTGCAGCTCTTAATGCTGTGCAAATTGCCGAATATCTTATTAAAGAGAAAGCTCTTTGATAATTTGCTGTATCGTATTATTCTTACGACTCGGTCAAACATACAAGCGTGATAGCCCTAACTGTTCCAAATAGTGACAATTAAGAAATATCAATATATAAGGCTGCGGAAAAGCAGCCTTATTCTATATCATCAATGAACTGTTAACTATAATTCTGCGTGTTTTAGGTGATATTTCACCAATCCTTTCATAGGAGTCAGCTCCGTCGACTTCACCAAGCGCGCACCATATATCATTGCTACTTCCTCAAGTAAGCCCTTAAAATCCTGAGCCATGTGTCCCACCGCACAGATGGGCAAGTTCTTATAGTCATATTGCAAGATGCAGCGTTCAAAAAACTCTTTGAAATTTCTTCCCACCAGGCTCCTCATATATGGGTGCTCTTTATGCTCTTTCAAGTATATTGACACCTCCGCCAAGAACAAGTCGGGTTCCTTCATCTCATATACAAAGTCTTGAAGACTATTTGCACTCACGCGGAAATGTTGGTAGAAATCTACACTTAACTCCGAAGGAGCCATGTTTTTTACTACGTCTGCTAGAAACATACGACCTAGCACAATAGAGCTACCTTCATCTCCTAACAAATAGCCGCCAGATAATACTTGTGCTGTGATTTTAGAACCATCATAGTGACATGATCCTGAGCGGTTGCCCAATACGCAAGCGATACCTGCCTTGTCTTGCAGAAGCCCCCGAGCAGTGGCAAGTAAAGTTGATTCTACAGTTACATGTGCCTTAAACTGAGTGATAAGAGATGCCTCTACCTTTTTCTTTCGCTGTTCTGTACTGCATCCTGATCCGTAGTAGAACACCTTTTCATATTTTTTGTGGAAAAAGTTTTCCGGTAGGGTGAGTCTTATCAACCTACTGATCTCTCTGCGTGATTGCGAGAATGGGTTAACCATCTCTGTATTGGCTGTGGCAATCACTTTATCTTTATCTATGATAGCCCATTCTGTAAATGAACCAGTTTCTACTATTAACCTCATGAGGGGTACTACTTTGTTTTTCTGCAAAGGTAGTGTTTTTTTCCATATCTCTACAATAAAACGCAAAAAATGTAAAAAATACATTTTTGAAAATCCATAATTAATATAGAGAAATAATATCCTTTATCTCCATATTAAAGTGAAATCCTCTTGTATCAGCATTTTCTATTTTACCTGCAAAAAAATTGTGTAATAGGGTAACATGCATCTTTGTATGACATACTCAACTCTTAAAAAAAAGACTATTTACCTTTGCAAACCGTTTTTTTACGCTATCTTTGCTCTCAAACGATGTTATCATGAAAACGATTTATATTCTCTACTTAACAATTGGTCTGTTTAGCTGTGTCAGCTGTAAAGCTCGTACGCCAAAAATCGATGCTGCGCCTTTAGAGCTATCTGTTGTAGATGAGTCAGATAGTACTGTTGTTACTGGCGATGCTCGTACTGAACTTTATTATCCTCTGTTGCAAGGAAAGCGTGTGGCAGTATTTGGTAACCACACAGCATTGCTGCCAACAGGTGAGCACTTGGTTGATCGCCTTTTACACGATGGTCAGCATGTTACTGCTGTGTTCTCTCCCGAACATGGTTTTCGTGGCACTGCTGATGCGGGAGAGCATGTATCGAGTTCTGTTGATGCACAAACCGGCATTCCTATTCTTTCTCTCTATGATGGAGGGAATAACCGTCCTTCTACTGCATCCATGAGTAAGTTTGATGTGCTGTTGGTCGATGTTCAGGACGTAGGTTTGCGTTTCTATACTTATTATATAACTATGTGCCGTTTGATGACTGCCTGTGCCGAGTCTGGTAAGGAGGTTGTCATCCTGGACCGTCCTAACCCTAATGGTCATCTAGTGGATGGTCCTATCTTAGATATGAAGTACAAGAGTGGAGTAGGCTGGTTGCCCATTCCAGTTTTGCATGGCATGACATTGGGTGAATTGGCGCAAATGGCGGTAGGTAAAGGTTGGTTAGGCACTAAGGCCGAGTGTAAGCTACAGGTTGTTCCTTGCTTGTATTACACCCATCATACGCTGACAGACATACAAGTTCCACCATCGCCCAATCTTCCCAACTTGCGCTCTATTTATCTTTATCCTTCGCTATGCTTTTTCGAGGCGACACCTATAAGTGTAGGCCGGGGTACCGACCATCCTTTCCAGGTTTATGGCCATCCTAGGATGAAGCATCGTAGTTTTACATTCACCCCCGAGAGCCGTTCGGGTGCCAAGAATCCCCCTTTGAAGGGCAAACTCTGTCAGGGTGTCGATTTAAGTAACCTAAGCACTGATGAAATAGTCAATAAGGGCATTGACCTCAGCTATGTTATCGATGCCTATAAAGATTTGTCTATGGGTGATAAGTTTTTCACTGACTTCTTTGAAAAGCTCATTGGCGTTTCTTGGGTACGTACCATGATAGAACAGGGTAGTAGTGCCGACGAGATACGTGCTCGTTGGCAATCCGATGTCCAGCAATTCAAACAAGACAGAATGCCGTTTTTGCTATATGAGGAGTAATGCGTTTTCTTCTTTCATCATAGGGATAACAACCTTATCTAATAGCGTATGATGAATTACGAGATGTTATTCGATTCAATAGCTATTATTATCTACCCTTCCATTCTTTTAGATACTGATACCCTATACGGCAGCGGAGGCAGTCATGCTTGTCACAGTATTCTTTGCGGAGCTGAATCAGTGCTTGTGAATCTGCGGCATTGTTGGCGAGAATGCCAAAACGCTCCCATTGGCGAATGATGTAATTGTTTTCAGGTTTCAGTTGTTCCAAAAATTCAGAAGCACGGTAGCAAAGAGCATCGTTACCTTTGTGTTTACCATACGCCAGCAAGATAGGAATAACAGTATTGATAAGTAACAGGTTTAGGGAGTTGTCACTCAACGTTTTCTCACTCATGACCGTTTCTTTGCCAAACACATAATGGCTCTTCCAATAAATAGAAGTGGATGTTTGTAAGAGTGACTTGACAGCTTCTACATCTTTTGCTTCCACGATTTTGGAAAACAGCGCCTCTTGATATTGATAAAGATAAGCCAGTTGCGCAATTTTGGTGTGAGGAAAGGCATGGGGGCGTATACGAAGCAGCTTCCATACCCCTTCTTGCAGTGGAGCCTGGAAGTTGAATTTATGCCTAAGATATCGGTATTCCTTCTGCAAATGTTGGTAATATGCGTCGTTGAGGGGCTGTTCTAGCAATCCTGCCATTCCGAAAAAGATGGCTTCTACTTGTTGAAGGTCGTCTCGGTGTTTTCCTACTGCTGATAAATCAATACGCCTTGCCCATGTTTCAAAGGCATCACCATTGAGGCCAAAACCGAAATTGCGGGCCAAAGTAATGAATAGAACCTGTCCCCAATGACCGTTGCAGAGGCGAAGTCGTTCGGTAATGACACTAGCCTTTTGGTCGTAACGTTCAGCTTGCAAGGCAGAAAGCCAGCTATGGATAGTAATCATGGGGATATCACGCAAAATGGCATAGCAGGCAGGATAGTTGTCTGTGCGCATCAACAGGGCATACTTGCGTCTAATCTCGTCAGGACAAGTCAATAGCAGTTGGGGTATCTTTTGCGACGATCCGAATCGCACGGCTTCTGCATCGACCTCCCCTACAACATGCAAAATGACATTAGCATAAGCGGGGTTCTGGTGGTGCCCGTGGTTATACCAGTCGCTGGCTTTCTCGTGTATTTCCACGTTGCCTATCCATAAGACACCATTTATCTTTAATTTTGCATTGAAGAAATCAGGACCTGCATGGTGGTTGTGCATCCCTGCATCAATCACCTCAATCGCTTCACCAGCGGTGGTTTTGAGCCCCTCTAAAGGGAATAATTTATGCTTCCAAGTGAAATGTAATAGTTGTTCCATTGTTAAGAATGCTTTAATTTGATGACAAATGTAAGAAAAAGATTAACTTTGCACCAAATAAAACGATTACTAATTGATAAACGACACCGATAATTATGAAAATTGCATTGATAGGCTACGGCAAAATGGGTATAATGATAGAGCAGATAGCCAGAAAACGAGGACATGAAATAGTGTGTGTGATTGACATAAACAACCAACAGGACTTTGATACAGACGCCTTTAGAAGTGCCGATGTTGCCATTGAGTTTACTGCCCCACAAGCTGCTTACGACAACTACTTGAAAGCATGGCAGCAGGGCGTGAAGGTGGTGAGCGGTAGCACGGGATGGATGAAAGAACACGGTGATGATGTGCGCAAAGCATGCCAGGAAGAGGGGAAGACACTGTTGTGGGCGTCGAACTTTTCGATAGGTGTGGGCATATTTACTGCAGTGAACAAATATCTGGCTAAGGTGATGAACCAGTTTCCGCAGTATGATGTGGAAATGGAGGAGACGCATCATGTGCATAAGTTGGACCATCCTAGTGGAACTGCCATCACACTGGCAGAAGATATTGTGGGCAATTTAGACCGCAAAAAGGCTTGGGCTGAAGATACAACTGATAAGCAGTTGCTGAGGGTGGACCACATCAGACGTGGCGAGGTACCTGGCATACATACCATACGCTATGACTCTGAGGCCGATTTGATTACGATAACACACGATGCACACAACCGCAAAGGTTTTGCACTGGGTGCAGTGCTGGCGGCAGAGTGGACGGTGAACCAACAGGGTTTGCTGACCATACAGGATTACTATAAGGATGTTTATGGTTTTTAAGTGAGAATTATGCAGAGAATAAAAGACGCAACGAAAAGGCAATGGCTGATGATGAGCATCATGATGGTGCTATATCTGTTATTTTTATTATGGATAAAGAGTTGGTGGGGCCTGATAGTGGTGCCGTTTATCTTCGACGCCTATATCACCAAGTTCATCCCTTGGGGCTTCTGGCACAACTGGAAAAGTGATACTGGACGCTGGATAATGAGTTGGGTGGATGCCATAGTGTTTGCCCTGGTGGCAGTTTATTTTGTGAATCTGTATATTTTCCAAAATTACCAAATACCTTCGTCTAGTTTGGAAAAGAGCCTGCTGGTAGGCGATTACCTATTTGTAAGCAAAGCTAGTTATGGCCCTCGTGTACCTAACACACCGTTGTCATTACCGCTGACGCAACATACTATACCTGGCACAAATATGAAGTCGTATATTGATTGGCCGCAATGGAAATACAAGCGTGCACCAGGCTGGCAAAAGGTAAAGTTGAACGACATAGTGGTGTTTAACTTTCCTGCTGGCGATACGGTGGCACTGAACTTCCAACAAACCGACTTCTACTCGCTGGCATATGCGGAAGGCAAACGTCGTTATGGCGAAAAGGTGGATATGGAATCGCTGACGCGTGATCAACAGCGCACGGCTTATGATATCTTTTATGCTGAGGGCAGTAAATTGATAAAGAGCAATCCACGTATCTATGGCGAGGTGGTAGTGAGACCAGTTGATCGTAGAGAGAACTATGTGAAGCGTTGTGTGGGCTTGCCTGGCGATACACTACAAATCATTGATACGCATGTATGGTTGAATGGCCAACAGATGGAAGATCCTGAGAATATGCAGCTGAACTATTTTGTTCAAACCACAGGACCTGTGATTCCTGAAGAGATGTTCAAAGAACTGGGCATCAGCGAGGAGGACCGTTGGGAAATGGGAAGCGACACTTCGTGGGAAAACGAATTGCTAAGTATGGGACTGAATACGCGCATGTCCAATGGTAGATTGGCGCCAACCTACAACTTGCCTCTGACAAAGAAGATGCTCGCAGCCCTGCAGGGCAACAAGAAATTGGTGAGTAAGATAGTGATGGAGCCTGAGCGCGAGAATTTTATTGGTGACCTTTATCCACTAAACCTTTATACGAAGTGGAACCGCAATAATTATGGTCCAATATGGATACCTAAGAAGGGGGCAACCATTGCACTAAATGATGACAACCTGCCTATATATGAACGCTGCATTGTGGCTTACGAGGGTAATCAACTGGAGCGTAAGGACGACGGTATCTATATTAATGGGGTGAAGACCAACGAATATACCTTCCAGATGGATTACTACTGGATGATGGGTGACAACCGCCATAAGAGTGCCGACTCACGCTACTGGGGCTTTGTGCCTGAGGATCATGTGGTGGGTAAACCGGTATTGATATGGCTGTCACTTGACAAGGATCGTGACTGGTTAGACGGGAAGGTTCGTTGGAACAGATTGTTTAAGTGGGTGGACGGCATCAAGTGATGGCTGTGGTTTATCTGACAACAGCCTATCTGGCTCCAGTGGAGTATTATGCACACATGCTGGCAGCCGATAAGGTGTGGGTGGAGCAGCATGACCACTATATGAAACAGACCTACCGAAACAGATGTATCATTGCGGGACCTTCGGGCAGGATAGACTTAACGGTACCAACGGTGAAGCCCGACTCTCTGAAATGTCCTACAAAGGATATACGTATCAGTGATCACGGCAATTGGCGACACCTGCACCTATATGCATTAGAGTCGGCCTACGGGCATACACCTTATTTTGAATACTATCGTGATGATTTCGTGCCGTTCTATGAAAAGAGATACGACTTCCTAATGGATTTCAATGAGGCGTTGCAGGAGATGATTTGTGGACTGATTGACATGCAGCCTTGTGTAGAAAGGACTTCCGACTATGTGCAGGAGGTGGATGGCGGAGCATTGGACTTGCGTGAGGTGATTCATCCCAAGCGTGACTATTATAGAATGGATAGGGCGTTTAAGGTATTGCCCTATTATCAGGTATTCCAAGAGAAGCAGGGTTTCTTGCCGAATTTGAGTATTGTGGATTTGCTTTTTAACCTCGGTCCTGAGAGTTTGCTCTTACTTAAGAATTCTATTGTCTATTAATGTTGAAGATTGTAACGCCAAATAAGGATGATAAAGTGTTGCTGCACAGTTGCTGCGCCCCTTGTTCTTCTGCCATCATCGAATGTATGGTGGCCAATGGAATACGCCCTACTATTTATTATTACAATCCCAACATATATCCTTTAGAAGAATATGAAACTCGTAAGGCTGAAGCAAAGCGTTTTGTGACAAGTCAAGGTTTGATGTTTGTGGATGCCGATTACGACTATGATGGATGGAAAGAGGGTGTGTGTGGACTGGAAAACGAGCCAGAGCGGGGGAAACGTTGTCTGCAGTGTTTCAAAATGCGTTTGCTGCAGACGGCCCGCTATGCGCTTGAGCATGGTTTTACTACATTTACTACCACATTAGCATCCTCGCGGTGGAAGAGCTTGGAGCAGATTAACGAAGCAGGTAGATGGGCTTCTGAGCAAGTAGAGGGAGTGACTTTCTGGGAGCAAAACTGGCGCAAGGGTGGCTTGCAGGAAAGGCGTAATCAACTTTTGAAAGAGTATGGTTTCTATAATCAACAGTATTGTGGCTGCGAGTTTAGTCGTCTGAGACTGACAAAGAAAGGGTAAAAGAGGGTTGAATAGGGGCGCTTTATGCGTCAAAACGAAAAAAAGGCATCATCATTGATGATTATCTTTCGTTTTTTTCTTATATATTTGCAAAAGTATAACTACAAAACTACACAAAGATGAAATCAATCATACATACACAGTTAAGAATCTGGATGGCTTGCCTCTTGCTGGCAGGCTGTGTCACTACCGCTATGGCCCAGGCCATCACTGAGCGGATGAATGAGAACATGATTACCGTAAGTGGTGTGGTGAAGGATCAGAAGTCACATCGCAAATTGGAATATGTGAATGTGTATGTGCCTGGCACGAACATTGGAACCGTTACCAACTCTGACGGAGCATTTACCTTGAAGTTTAAAGATCCAGGGTCAAAGGTATATATACAATTTTCTTACTTAGGCTATAGCTCCAATCAAGTGGAAGTAGACAGACTTGCCAGTACAAACAACGAATATTTCCTTTCGCAAAGTTCCTTTAAACTGAACGAAATCGTTGTTAGTCCTGTAAATGCACGCTTGTTGGTGGAGGAGGCAATGTGGAAAGTGAAACAGAACTATAGCCCTGTACCAACACTCAACTATTTATTCTATAGAGAGACGGTGCAAAAGCGCAATAGATATATCACCATCTCAGAGGCAGTGACAGAGGCATTCAAGACTAGCTATACGCAAGGCACAGGCAGAGACAGAGTGCGCATCACTAAAAGTCGTAGTGTGGCAAGCCCCGACTTAAAGGACACATTGAGTGTGAAATTGGAGGGCGGTCCCAACCTTGCCACTTATGTAGATGCAGTAAAGAACCCCGACATTCTACTAGAGCCTGAATACCAGGAGATGTATGATTATGCTTTCAAGGACTATGTAACGATAGACGATCGTGTACAATACGCCATCAGCTTTAAACCCAAACCTGTGATGTTGGATTTCCCGCTTTATGTTGGTACCATCTATATTGACCGCGAGAACCTAGGCATCAGTAGAATAGAATTTTCTATGGATATGAGTGATCCTGATAAGGTGACGCGTCAAATGTTGCGCAAGAAGCCAGCTTCGATGCGTTTCCGTGCTCAGGATCTGAGTTATTTGGTGACTTACCGCTACCAAGGGGGACGTTATTTCTTAAACTATATCAGGGCTGAGTTTAAATTCCGTTGTGACTGGAAGAGAAGGCTCTTTGCTACCAATTATACGGTGGTATCGGAGATGGTTGTGACAAACCGTGTAGATAATCCTTTAGAGTGGGTTACGTATAAAGAGTCATTCCACAATAGTGATGTGTTGTCAGACAAGGTGATGGATTTCTATGATGAAGCGTTTTGGGAGGATTATAACATTATAGAGCCTACGGAATCGTTGGAGCAGGCGGTAGGCAAGCTCCGCAAAGCGATTGATAGAAGTTCGAAGTAATATTACTTTTAGAGCCTTTTTATAAATAGTACTACTAGAGTTTCAATTATAGCAAAGAACAGAAAGGTTTTGAGGTGCTAAGATTTCTTGAGCTACTTCCTGCAGCAAGTCGGCAGTAAGTAGCTCAATGTTTTTAAAAGCTTCCTTACTGGTGACGAAACGATGGTAGTGGAGGAAAGTCTTGGCCATGCCCAACGCATTGTTTTCGTTGTTGTCGGAGCTAACACCAATTTGTCCGATGAGTTGCTTCTTAGCAGCACGCATCTGACTGTCGCTGAGGCGTTGGTCGCGAAATAGTTTCAATTCCTTGAACACTAGCTCGATGCAACGTTCCACATCTTCGTGGTCGCAGCCAAAATAAATAGAGAAGGTACCGATATCGGTATAGGGGGTGTAGTTGGACTCAATTTCATACACCAATCCCCGATGCTCACGCAGGGCTATGTTCAGGCGACTATTCATACCTGGTCCCCCTAATATATTGTTGATAAGGTTGAGTGCTACTCTCTTGTTGCTTCTACCATCGTATGCATGTCCACCTATCATGACATGTGCCTGGTGGGAGTGTTTGTTGACATTCACTCGCTTGGCTGTTAAGTGCATTGGCTGCTGGCGATGCATAACAACTGGCGTTGTCATGATGCCTGAAGTGCATTTCTCCAGTTCCTTGATCACCTGCTCGATGGTGTAGTTGCCCAACACGAAAAAAATCATATTGTCGGGCTTGTAGTAGCGGTGGAAGAAAGCATCGGCGTGCGACTTTCCATAGCTGCGCAAGCTATCGGCATTGCCCAGTATGTTGCGCCCAAGAGGATGCCCTGCATAAATGAGGTCTTCGAAATCGTCAAAAATCAGTTCGGCAGGAGAGTCTTCATACATTTTTATCTCATCGATGATGACCTCACACTCTTTCTCGATTTCATGTTCTGGAAATACCGAGTGAAATGCTAAATCAGTAAGTAGTTCAGTAGCACGACTAAAGTCCTGCTTCATGAAAGAGCAATACACCACCGTCTCTTCCTTGTTGGTAAAAGCATTAAGATCACCACCTACATGCTCCATGCGGTTGAGAATGTGCCATGCCTTGCGACGGCTAGTCCCCTTGAATAGCATGTGCTCGATGAAATGGGCCATTCCTGGAGTATCAATGTCCTCATCGCGTGTGCCGGCATTTACGGCATATCCACAATAAGCCACCTGCGAAGTAGTTTGCTGCAAGATAATCCGTAATCCGTTTTTTAAACAGTGAGTGAAGTAGCGCTCAGTTTCCATGTGAACATTTATTAAGGCTGCAAAAATAGTATAAACTGAGCGTAAAAACAAAGAATTCTTTGTTTATAAGTTTGCTTTGCATTATCTTTACAAAAAAAATAGTACTATGGAGAAAGAAACATTGACTTCCTTTCAGGATTTGTTGCGTAAAGAAGCTGAGGCCATTATGAATATACCCTTGACAGATAGTTTTGTTGAGGCTGTTAATTTAATTGTAGAACAGGTGCATGTCCGTAAGGGCAAATTGGTGACATCTGGTATGGGTAAAGCAGGACAGATTGCTTTGAATATAGCTACCACTTTCTGCTCTACGGGCATACCTGCTGTTTTCCTGCATCCCAGCGAGGCGCAACATGGTGACTTAGGTATATTACAAGAAAATGACTTGCTGTTACTAATCTCTAATTCTGGCAAAACACGTGAGATTGTGGAACTTACGGCCTTGTCACATAATCTGAACCCTGAGATGAAAACCATTGTTATTACTGGCAATCCTGATAGTCCGTTAGCTAAGGAGGCCGATGTTTGTTTGAGCACTGGCAATCCTCAGGAAGTGTGTCCGTTAGGAATGACACCAACAACTAGTACTACAGTAATGACGGTAATGGGCGATATCTTGGTGGTGGAAACCATGAAGCAAACAAAATATACCATAGAAGACTATGCCAAGCGTCATCATGGTGGTTACCTAGGAAAGAAATCGCGCGAGATACAAAAAAAGATATGCGAAAAGTAATAGGCATCGGTGAGACGATATTAGATATCATCTTCAAAAATGACCGACCTTGGACAGCAGTACCAGGGGGCTCGGTGTTTAATAGCATCATATCCTTATCTCGCATGGGACTAAAAGTCGATTTTGTGAGCGAGGTAGGTAAGGATCATGTAGGAGAAATGATACAGCACTACATGATGGACAATGGTGTATCACCTCAGTATTTGGATGTGTATGCCGAGAACAAGTCACCTATTTCGTTAGCATTTCTCAATGCTAACAATGATGCCCAATACAGTTTTTATAAGAATTATCCCGAGTATCGACTAATGGTAGAATTGCCCGAAGTGGAGGAAAATGATGTGGTGATGTTGGGCTCTTTCTATGCTGTTGATCCCTCTTTACGTCATAAAATGGTGGAATTGCTTCAAAAAGCTAGAGACAATAAGGCAATTGTGCTGTATGACTTGAACTATCGTTTTCCACACAAGAATGATGCCATGAAGGTTGCGCCAAATATCTTGGAGAACTTGGAATATGCTGATATTGTGCGTGGTTCGGAGGAAGATTTCATGTGCCTGTATAACCTCTGTGACGCAGATAAGATTTATCAGGACAAGGTGAAGTTTTATTGTAAGAACTTCGTCTATACTGCTGGGGCGAAGGAAGTGCAACTGCGAACTGGTAATTTTAGCAAAGCTTATGCTGTGCCATCATTAGACCCCATAAGTACTGTAGGAGCAGGCGATAATTTCAACGCAGGTATAGTGTATGGTTTGATGAAGTTGGATATAAAGCTTGACGATTTGCCATCTTTGACAGAGGGACAATGGGACCAGTTGATAGAATATGGAATGAAATTCTCAGCAGAGGTGTGTATGACTACGGATAATTCTGTATCCAAGAATTTTCAAGTATAGTTTATGAAAGTAGGTATTATTGTTGCAATGGATAAGGAACTGCGCCAACTCAAGCAGTTGTTTGATGGAATAGATGTAATGGTGCAGAAGTGTGGTATAGGCAAAGTGAATGCGGCTTTGGGCACACAACGCATGATTAACGAATTTCACCCCGATGTAATTATCTCCAGCGGTTGTGCAGGAGGCAATGGCGAAGAAATTAACGTACAGGACGTGGTAGTGAGTTCAGAACTGGCTTATCACGATGTTTATTGTGGTTCTGCCATTGACAATAGTACCAAGTACGGGCAAGTGCAGGGTATGCCTGCATCTTTTGAACCTGAACCTTGGTTGCTGCAAAAGGCGTTGAACTTGAATTGTGGGGTAAAGGTACATGCAGGATTGATCGTCACTGGTGACTGGTTCGTAGATTCACGTGAGAAGATGCGTGAAATTGTAGGACATTTCCCTAATGCTAAGGCAGTTGATATGGAGAGTTGCGCCATTGCACAGACCTGCTATATCAACAAAGTGCCATTCATCTCATTCCGAGTTATCAGCGACATACCATTACGAGATACCGACGCCAGTCAGTATCACGATTTCTGGAACACAATGGCTGAGCATTCGTTTGCAGTGACCAAGTCGTTCGTTGAGAGTATAATGGCGGAATAAGAAGCCAACGCCTTTTTTCAAGCATCAGCAAACACTTTACCATCATCTAAAGTGATGTGCAACTCGTCATATTCGCAATGGAAATCGTTTTTCAGGCGATGCAGATATCGTTTGCTCTCCCATTTGCACATAGGCAGGTCGTGCAGTAAATAGTTGCCACATGTTTCTGGTGTGGTAGCGGGTACTTCCTCTTGTGTGAGTATCCATTCCAGGCACTCAATGGTGAGTTGACGCATATCTTCCACGGTATAGTTTCCCGTCATAACGATATACATACCAGTAAGACATCCCATAGGACCCACATATACCACATCATCTTTGGCGGATGAATTGCGGAACCATGTGGCCATAAGGTGTTCGATACTATGCATGGCTGAAGGTGCAACAGCTGGTTCCTTGTTGGGCTCAGTAATGCGAAGGTCGAATGTTGTGAAACCTTTGTCCTGTCTCGACACATAAATGCCTGGTTTAAGTTTGGTATGGTCGATGGTGAAGCTCTGAATTACTTCCATGATATTTTTCTTTAAAAGTTAATAGACTGTTTAGAACATAGAGGCTACTCTACGGATACCTGCCACGAGAGCATCCACCTCGTTGTGCGTATTATATATGCCAAAGGAAGCACGCAGAGTACCTTCAATGCCTAATCGATGCATCAGAGGTTCTGCACAATGATGACCAGTACGCACGGCAATGCCGAGACGGTCAAGTAAGGTACCCATGTCGAGATGGTGGATGTTACCTACCAAGAAGGAGATAACGCTACCTCTCTGTTCCATTGGCCCGAAAATTCTGATACCTTCTATCTGTGACATTTGCTGCAAGGCATATTGTGTAAGGTCAGCCTCATAGGCAGCTATGTTGTTCATGCCAATCTTTTCAACATACTCAAGCGCAGCAGCTAAGCCTGTTGCACCTACATAATTGGGTGTACCTGCTTCAAACTTATAAGGCGTTTGGTTGAACGTGGTACGTTCAAAGCTAACAGTCCCTATCATCTCACCACCACCTTGATAGGGAGGCAGACGATCGAGCCACTCACGCTTGCCATAGAGCACACCAATGCCTGTAGGACCATAAACCTTATGACCAGAGAAGCAGTAGAAGTCGGCATCAAGTGCTCGAACATCTACAGGCATATGGGGAACGCTTTGCGCTCCATCAACAAGTACAGGTATACCATGGTCGTGAGCAATGCGAATGATATCGGCGATAGGGTTGATGGTACCCAGCACATTACTCACATGTGCCACACTCACCAACTTGGTTTTTTCAGAGAAAAGTTGCTCGAAAGCATCCATCAGCAACACGCCATCATCAGTCATTGGTATCACTTTGACAACAATGCCTTTGCGTTCTGCTTGCAGTTGCCAGGGTACGATATTGCTGTGGTGCTCCATAGTGCTGACAATCACTTCGTCACCTGCCTGCATTACTTGCTGGCAGAAGGAGGAGGCTACCAGATTGATGGCCTCAGTAGTGCCACGAGTAAAAACAATCTCCTGTGCACTCTCGGCATTGATGAATCGGCGTACCGTCTCACGACTTTGCTCCAGCATGTCTGTTGCCACAACTGAAAGATGATGCACGCCACGATGCACATTGGCATTGGCAGTATAGTATTGCTGCACCATCGTCTCTACCACTTGACGTGGTTTCTGTGTGGTGGCACCATTGTCGAGATATATAAGCGGATGGCCATATACCTGCGACTGTAATATGGGAAAGTCTTGCCTTATGGATTGAACATCAAAACTCATAAACACTAACTCCTAAACTTCTTTTCTACCATCTCCTGCAACTGTTCGCGAAGAGCAGGGATACGTACTTGTTCCACCACTTCACTCATGAAAGCTGCCATCAGTAAGAGGCGTGCCTCATGCTTTGAGATACCTCGCTGCTGCATGTAGAACAGGGCACTCTCATCCAATTGTCCTGTACTGCTACCATGACTGCAACGTACATCGTCATTATATATTTCTAGTTGAGGCTGTGAAAACATGTGAGCCTCACGGGTGATGCAAAGGTTGCGATTGGTTTGCTCAGACATCGTGTGGTGTGCCCCTGGCAACACTTTTACCAAGCCTGCATAAGTGCCAGTGGCTTGTTCGTCCAATATATATTTATATAATTGGTGACTGGTGGTGTGTGGCACCATGTGCTGAACAAGTGTGTTGTTCTCTATATTTTGAGCTCCACCTGCTATTATCAAACCATTGAGCGTCAGCTCGGCACCTTCGCCACACAGGTCTATATGTGAAGTATTTCGTGTGTTGCCAGCTGCCAGACTGATGCTGTGTACAAACACTTGAGAGTCGGCATCCTGACTGATATGCAGTTCGTGACTGCGAGTGGTATTGACCTCGTTGGTGTCTAAGTCGCAAAGGTCGAGGATGGCGCCCTGACTCACATGAATATCAGTGATGAGTTGTCGGCAACTGCCCTCCATCAGCAAATGAAGCTGCGCACCACTTTCTACGTTGATGTGCAGTTGATGGTCGGCTGACAGTTGCAGCGTCTTTTCCACCACGGTTCCTTTTGCGACAGATATTTCCATAGTCATTCTTTATGCTCAGCTTTCAAGTTCTTTGATCCAGTCATATCCACGCTCCTCCAGCTCGAGTGCCAATTCAGGCCCAGCTGTCTTGACAATGCGCCCCTTGTAAAGTACATGCACAATATCTGGTTTGATATAGTCGAGCAATCGCTGGTAGTGGGTGATGACGATGCAACTGGTTTCAGGTGTCATGAGCTTGTTCACTCCCTCAGCTACGATGCGCAGGGCATCGATATCCAATCCAGAATCTGTTTCGTCGAGGATGCTCAGTTTAGGTTCCAGCATAGCCATTTGGAATATTTCGTTGCGTTTCTTCTCACCACCCGAGAATCCTTCATTCACTGAGCGACTGGCCAGCTTGTTGTCAAGTTCCACGATGGCACGTTTCTCGCGCATCATCTTCAGAAACTCACTGGCACTCAAGTCTGGTAACTTGAGGTACTTGCGCTTCTCGTTGATGGCAGTGCGCATGAAGTTGGTCATGCTTACTCCAGGGATCTCCACAGGATACTGGAAACTCAGAAATAAGCCTTCATGACTGCGGTCCTCTGGAGACAGTTCCAGCAGGTTCTTACCATTGAAGGTAACAGTTCCTTGAGTCACCTCATATTGAGGATTACCCACCAATACAGATGACAGCGTGCTCTTTCCAGAACCATTAGGCCCCATGATGGCATGTATCTCTCCAGGCTTCACCTGCAGGTTGATGCCTCTCAGTATTTCTTTGCCAGCCACACTGGCATGTAAGTCTTTTATCTCTAACATGTTATTATAACTTTATCCCACGCTACCCTCTAACGAGACACTCAGCAGTTTCTGTGCCTCCACAGCAAACTCCATCGGCAGCTTGTTAAGAACTTCCTTAGCATAGCCATTCACTATCAATCCTACTGCATCTTCTGTTGAGATGCCTCGTTGGTTGCAGTAGAATATCTGCTCCTCATTGATCTTGCTGGTGGTAGCTTCATGTTCCACAACAGCCGTCTCATTATGGATGTCCATATATGGAAAGGTATGAGCTCCACATTTATCACCTAGCAGCAAAGAGTCGCACTGGCTGTAGTTGCGGGCGTTGTCTGCCTTGGCAGCCACACGCACCAAACCACGGTAGGAGTTCTCGCTCTTGCCTGCAGAGATACCCTTGCTCACGATGGTGCTGCGTGTATTCTTTCCAAGATGAATCATCTTCGTACCCGTGTCAGCTTGCTGGTAATTGTTGGTCACAGCCACGCTATAGAACTCGGCAGTTGAGTTATCGCCCTGCAGGATGCATGATGGATATTTCCACGTGATAGCAGAGCCCGTCTCAACTTGAGTCCATGACAACTTGCTGTCATTACCACGCAGATGACCGCGTTTGGTTACGAAGTTATACACGCCACCTTTGCCTTCAGCATCGCCAGGATACCAGTTCTGCACAGTTGAGTATTTAACTTCTGCGCGCTCGTGTACCACAATCTCCACAATGGCAGCATGCAACTGGTTTTCGTCTCGCATTGGAGCCGTGCATCCTTCCAAGTAAGAAACATATGCATCGTCATCGGCCACAATCAATGTACGTTCAAACTGGCCTATATTTCTGGCGTTGATGCGGAAATAGGTGGACAATTCCATAGGGCATCTTACGCCCTTGGGGATATACACGAACGAGCCGTCGCTGAACACTGCGGAATTTAAAGCAGCAAAGAAATTGTCAGTGTAGGGCACCACAGAACCCAGGTACTTTCGCACTAGCTCAGGATGTTCCTTCACTGCCTCACTGATAGAACAGAAGATAATGCCTTTCTCCTTCAGCTGTTCCTTGAAGGTGGTCTTGACAGAAACTGAGTCCATCACGGCATCTACTGCCAAACCAGCCAATGCCATGCGTTCCTCCAGAGGTATGCCCAGCTTGTCGAAAGTCTTCATCAACTCGGGGTCAATCTCCTTCTTGCCCTCATCCTTGCTTTTCTTGGTAGGGTCAGCGTAGTAGGAAATAGCCTGGTAGTCGATTTCCGGTATACGCAGGTGTGCCCATGTGGGCATAGTTTGCTTTACCCAATGGCGATAAGCCTTCAGGCGAAAGTCAAGTAGCCATTCTGGTTCACCTTTCTTCTCAGAAATCAGACGCACCACATCCTCGTTGAGGCCACGGTCAATGACTTCGGTACGCACGTCAGTGGTGAAGCCGTACTTGTACTTCTCCTCCGCCAGCTGACGTACATAGTCGTTGTCCTTATATTTCCTGTCCTTCTGTTCCATGCTCATTGTTCAGGATATCTTTTGTAAAATCCTGTACTGCAGGCATGAATAAGCCCGCCAACTCACGTACGGGATAATACAAGGCAGATGTCTCCTTGGTGTTTTTCTCAATGATTTTATTATCTGAGTCGATATATTCAATCGCACAGATGGCCAGACTGATGAATAGCAGCCACTTCACACCACCTAGGGCAGCACCGAGCAAACGGTTAATCCATCCTAGGCAGATGATTTCCAGCGCCTTTGTGAGTAATGATGCCACCAGTGTAAAAACGATAGGCACCACAATCCAAATCAGGAAGAATGCCAGGACATGCGCAAAGGTAGAATTAGAAGTGACGGTACCCAATAATTGGTCACCCACCACACCATACAACGCCTTGGCTGCAAACAAACCTACCACAAGACCTACCAGCGAAGCCAGCTGCTTGATGAATCCTTTGCGGAATCCAATCACCATGCCAGCCACCACTAATATCAATATGATAATATCAATTACCTGCATAAACTACAAAGTTTTAACAGTAAAACTATGCCGTAAATTGTTTACAGTGTCTGCTTTACTTCAATCTCCTCGAAGGTTTCAATCACGTCACCCACCTTGATGTCGTTGCAGTTAGTCAAGCTGATACCGCACTCAAAGTTGGTGAGCACCTCCTTCACATCATCCTTGAAGCGCTTCAGGGCGTTGATGTTACCAGTATGGATAACGATACCGTCACGAATCAGACGAGCTTTATCAGTACGTTTCACCTTACCTGTCTTCACCATTGCACCGGCTACCATGCCCACCTTGCTGATGTTGAATACCTCACGCACTTCGATGGTAGAAGTTACCTGCTCCTTCAATGTAGGAGCCAGCATACCTTCCATAGCAGATTTCACCTCTTCTATCGCGTCATAGATGATAGAGTACTTGCGGATATCCACACCTTCCTGCTCAGCCAGCTTGCTGGCACCAGCAGAAGGACGTACCTGGAAGCCCACGATGATGGCGTCGGATGCAGCAGCCAGTGAAACGTCTGACTCTGAAATCTGACCTACACCTTGGTGGATTACGTTCACCTGAATCTTGTCGGTAGAAAGTTTGATGAGTGAGTCGCTCAATGCTTCTACAGAACCATCCACGTCGCCCTTTACGATGATGTTCAGTTCGTGGAAATCGCCCAAAGCTAAGCGGCGACCTACCTCGTCGAGGGTCAGCATCTTCTGGGTACGCAAACCTTGCTCACGCTGCAATTGTTCACGCTTGTTGGCAATTTCACGAGCCTCCTGATCAGTATCGAACACATGGAAAGTATCACCTGCAGCAGGAGCACCGTTCAGACCTAAGATCAAAGCTGGTTCGGCTGGCAATGCCTTGTCGATGCGCTGGTTACGTTCGTTGAACATAGCCTTCACACGACCGAAGTTAGAACCTGCCAACACGATATCACCAATCTTCAGTGTACCATTGCTCACCAGCACAGTAGCCACATAACCACGGCCTTTGTCGAGTGATGACTCGATGATAGAACCCGTAGCTTTGCGGTTAGGGTTAGCCTTCAGTTCCAGGAGCTCAGCCTCAAGCAGCACTTTCTCCATCAGCTCTTCCACACCAATACCCTTCTTGGCACTGATGTCTTGGCTCTGGTACTTGCCACCCCATTCCTCAACGAGGAAGTTCATGGCAGCCAACTCTTCCTTTATCTTATCAGGATTAGCTCCTGGTTTATCAATCTTGTTGATGGCAAACACGATAGGCACACCAGCTGCTACAGCGTGGTTGATGGCCTCCTTAGTCTGAGGCATCACACTATCGTCGGCTGCTACAATGATGATGGCAATATCCGTTACCTTAGCACCACGGGCACGCATAGCGGTAAATGCCTCGTGACCAGGAGTATCGAGGAATGTAATCTTTCGACCGTCTTCCATCGTAACGTTATATGCACCGATGTGCTGGGTAATACCACCTGCCTCACCGGCAATCACATTACTCTTGCGGATGTAGTCCAACAAAGAAGTTTTACCATGATCAACATGACCCATCACAGTTACGATAGGAGCACGTGGTACCAAATCCTCTTCATTATCCTCTTCTTCCACAACAGCCTGAGAAACCTCAGCGCTCACGTATTCAGTCTTATAGCCAAATTCCTCAGCTACCAGGTTGATGGTCTCGGCATCCAGACGCTGGTTGATACTTACCATGATACCCACGCTCATACAGGTAGCAATGACCTGCGTTACCTGAACGTTCATCATGTTAGCCAACTCGTTAGCAGTCACAAACTCGGTGAGCTTCAGTATCTTGCTCTCCTCCATCTCCAAGTTTTCCTGTTCCATCATACGCTCAGAAGCCAACTCACGTTTTTCCTTACGATACTTGGCACCTTTGCTCTTGGTCTTGTTGGTAAGGCGAGCCAAGGTTTCCTTTACCTGCTTGGTAACGTCTTCCTCGCTTACTTCCTGCTTGAACATAGGCTTGCGGAAGCGGTCCTTGTTCTTCTTGCCCTTGCCGTTGTTGCCCTCATTGCGTTCGCCTTGCTCTTCACGTTTACGCTTGAAGTCGCCTTCGCGAGCAGCTTTCTTGATATCAACCTTCTCCTTGCCGATACGAACGCGTTTCTTCTTACCTTCCTGTTTGTTGTCGCTTGGAGTGCTTTCTTTCTCTTCACTATCGTTGCCGCGAATCTCCTTGATGATGTCTTCCTTCATCTGGCGACGCTGGCTCTGACGTTGTTTCTCACGTTCGTCACGCTCCTTCTTTCTTTCTTCCTTACTCTTTTTCTTCGGACGGGTAGAAGTGTTCAGCTGGTCGAGGTCCACATGACCCACCACATTCAGCTTGCTTACTTTCACGTCAGTCTTCAGACGGAAGATGCCATCGCCCTCATCCTGGTCGTCATCAACAGGCTCTTGTTTCACTGGAGCAGGTGCTTCAACCACAGGAGCCGGTTGAACAGGAGTTTCAACCTGCTTCTTCTCTGGTGCAGCTGCCTGCTGCTCAACAACGGGTTTCTCTGCTACTGGTGCAGGCTCAACAGGCTTTGGCTTTGCAACAACAGGCTCTTCAGCTGGTTGGCGAACTTCTTCTTTCACCTTGACTTCCACTTTCACTGGCTCTGCTGCTGGTTTGGTCTCAGCATGTTTGGCAGGTTTGTTCAGTTTGTCAAGGTCTATCTTGCCTATAGGTTTGAACTTCTGCTTAGCCTTTTCTGGTTCAGGTTCATAGCCCTGAATGGCAACAGCAGGTTTCACCTTTTCCTTATCTTTTTCTTTCCTTCCGAGGATGAACTGATCAGACTTTGCCTTCAGATCCTTGTCGGTACTGAATTCCTGCCTGAGCAAATCAAATTGCTCATCGGTAATCTTGGCATTGGGGTTCTCCTCCACCTCATATCCCTTTTTCCTCAGGAATTCTACGGCGGTACTGATACCAACGTTCAAATCTCTCGTTACTTTGTTTAATCTAACAGCCACTCTATTCTAAGTTTTAAGTTGTTAAGTTATTAATCCTCTTCAAATTCCTTGCGCAGGATCTCCAGTACGTTGTCAACGGTCTCTTCCTCGAGGTCGGCTTTCTTGATAATCATGTCACGAGGAGCATTCAGTGCAGTCTTAGCTGTCTCGATACCGATAGCCTTGAATGCATCGATCACCCAGTCGTCAATCTCATCACGGAACTCATCCAGATAGATATCCTCATCCTCCGTTCCATCACCTTCCAGTTCGCGGAATACGTCGATAGTATAATCGGTCAGCATGCAGGCCAGCTTGATGTTCAAACCACCCTTACCAATGGCCAGACTCACCTCTTCAGGCTTCAGGTATACTTCAGCCTTACGTTCTTCTTCGTTAAGTTTGATGCTGCTTACATGAGCAGGACTCAGCGCACGCTGGATGAACAGTGCGGTGTTAGAGGTGTAGTTGATTACGTCGATGTTCTCGTTTCTCAACTCACGCACGATACCATGAATTCTGCTACCCTTCACACCCACGCAAGCGCCTACTGGATCAATGCGGTCGTCGTAGCTCTCAACGGCAATCTTGGCTCTTTCACCAGGGATGCGGGCGATCTTGCGAATAGTGATGAGGCCGTCGTTGATTTCAGGCACCTCAATCTCAAACAGGCGCTGAAGGAACAGCGGACTGGTACGGCTCAGAATAATCTTGGGGTTGTTGTTCTTGTTCTCCACACGAGCCACCACCGCTCTGGCAGTCTCGCCCTTGCGGTAGAAGTCGGTCGGAATCTGCTCAGTCTTAGGCAGCAGCAGTTCGTTGCCATCCTCGTCGAGCAGCAGCATCTCTTTCTTCCATATCTGATAAACCTCAGCACTCACGATGGTACCTACCTTATCTGAATAACGGTTGTAGATAGCATCTTTCTGCAGCTCCAAGATCTTACTGCTCAATGTCTGACGCAGGTTCAGAATGGCACGGCGACCAAACTTGCTGAAATCCACCTCGTCAGTAACTTCCTCACCCACTTCATAGTCCTCATCAATCTGACGTGCTTCAGAGAGTGAAATCTGCAGGTTGGGATCGGTAACTTCACCATCAGGCACCACCTCGCGGTTTCTTCTTATCTCCAAGTCACCCTTGTCAGGGTTCACAATCACGTCGTAGTTCTCATCCGAGCCGAAAATCTTTGCGATTACGCTGCGGAAACTCTCCTCCATTACGCTCACCAGCGTAGTGCGGTCAATGCTTTGTGATTCTTTGAAATCCTTAAAGGTTTCAATCATGCTCACAGTTTCTGCTTTCTTAGCCATAATTATTTAAAGCTGATTAAGTATTTAGTATATTTTATTTCATCCATTTTCAGACAGATGTCCACATCCGTCAGTTTAGGTCTCTTTGCACCTTCTGGCTTGATTTTCTGCTGAACGGTAATCACCACATGGTCTGCATCTACCTCCTTGAGAATCCCTTTCAGCTTGCGGCCGTCGGTAGTCAGTGTCTCCACTTCCTTGCCAACATGGCACTCATACTGGCGCAGCACCTTAAAAGGCTGTCCCAGTCCGGCAGAACCTACTTCCAGATCGTAATCCTCGCCTTCAGTGCCCAACTTCTCTTCGATGAAGCGGCTCAGCTCGGCGCAGTCGTCAATCCATACACCATCCTGATGGTCAATCTCAACACTGATCTTGTTGTCATTACCCAGTGTTACATCTACCAGAAAGTAATCCTTTCCTTCCAGCCATTCCTGTGCGATGTTTTCTACTGTCTCTTTGTTAATCATACTTACGTCTAAAACTTTTTTACAATAAAAAAAGGAGCTCTAAGCCCCTCCTCAAATCATCATTACGGCTGCAAAATTAAGAATAAAAACTCATTCTACAAAATAAATCAGCCTTTTATACGTCTTTTTTGAATAAAAATCTAAAAAAAATAAAAAAAAGCACTTATCTTTGCAGACTAACACTAACGAAATTAATTAAAACTTAATACCTAACTTTTTTTATTATGGAAGACAAAAGAGTTTATACTTTTGGTAACGGCCAGGCTGAAGGACGCGCTGACATGCGCAACCTGTTGGGTGGTAAAGGTGCTAACTGCGCCGAGATGAACCTGATTGGTGTTCCTGTTCCTCCTGGTTTCACTATCACTACTGAAGTCTGCAACGAGTATTTCCAGAAGGGCAAAGAAGCTGTGATTGCTCTCTTGAAAGATGATGTAGAAAAAGCAGTAGTTCACATTGAGAAGTTGATGAACAGCAAGTTTGGTGATCCAAAGAACCCATTGCTGGTGTCCGTTCGCTCTGGCGCACGTGCATCAATGCCTGGTATGATGGATACCATCCTGAACCTGGGTCTTAACGACAAGGTGGCTGAGGGTATGGTGAAGAAAACCGGCAACGAGCGTTTCGTATATGACAGCTACCGCCGTTTCGTACAGATGTATGGCGATGTGGTGCTGGGTATGAAACCAGTTGACAAGACAGAAATTGATCCTTTCGAAGCTATTATAGAGAAGGTAAAGGAAGAGCGTGGCATCAAGCTCGACAAAGACCTGAATGTGGATGAGCTCCGCAAGTTGGTGAAACTGTTCAAGGAAGCCATCAAGAAGCGTACAGGCAAGGATTTCCCAGACAACCCAGTTGAGCAGTTGTGGGGCGCTATCTGCGCTGTGTTCGACAGCTGGATGAACGAGCGTGCCATCCTCTATCGTAAGATGGAAGGCATACCATCAGAGTGGGGTACCGCTGTCAGCGTGATGGCAATGGTATTCGGTAACATGGGCGACACTTCCGCTACTGGCGTATGCTTCAGCCGTGATGCAGGTACTGGCGAGAATGTTTTCAACGGTGAGTATCTGGTAAATGCACAGGGTGAAGACGTGGTAGCAGGTATCCGTACTCCTCAGCAGATTACCCTCGAGGGCTCACGCCGTTGGGCAAAGATGCAGGGCATCAGCGAGGAAGAGCGTGCCAGCAAGTATCCTTCAATGGAAGAGTCAATGCCTGACATCTACAAGCAGCTGTATGCTATCCAGGACAAGCTGGAGAAGCACTATAAGGACATGCAGGATATGGAGTTCACCGTACAGGAAGGCAAGCTTTGGTTCTTGCAGACCCGTAATGGCAAGCGCACAGGTACCGCTATGGTGAAGATTGCTATGGACCTGCTGCGTGAGGATGTCATCGATGAGAAGACAGCTATCATGCGCTGCGAACCTAACAAGCTCGATGAACTGTTGCACCCTGTATTCGAGCCTCGCTCACTGCGTCGCGCCAAGGTGCTGACTCGTGGTTTGCCAGCATCTCCAGGAGCTGCCTGCGGGCATATCACTTTCTTTGCTGACGATGCTGCTCGCGTTCATGGCTTGGGCAAGCGTGTCATCCTGGTTCGTATGGAGACTTCTCCTGAGGACTTGGCTGGTATGGCCGTTGCTCAGGGTATTGTAACCTGCCGTGGTGGTATGACCAGCCACGCTGCCGTTGTGGCTCGTGGTATGGGTAAGTGCTGCGTAACAGGTGCAGGTGCCATGATTGTTGACTACAAGAACAAGACGCTGACCATTGGCGACACCGTTCTGCATGAGGGCGACTACCTGTCACTCAACGGTAGCACAGGTGAGGTTTATGAAGGCCGTATCGATACCAAGGCTGCTGAGGTAAGTGGCGACTTCGCTGAATTGATGTACCTCTGCGACAAATATACCAAGCTGCATGTACGTACCAATGCTGATACTCCTCGTGATGCTGCTGTAGCTCACAGCTTCGGTGCCGAGGGTATTGGTCTGTGCCGTACAGAGCACATGTTCTTCGAGGCTAAGAAGATTCGCGCTATGCGTGAGATGATTCTGGCAGATACGAAAGAAGGCCGTGAGGCTGCATTGGAGAAGATTCTGCCTTACCAGATGATTGACTTCTACGAGATCCTGAAGGTAATGGACAACTGCCCAGTTAACATCCGTCTGCTCGACCCACCATTGCATGAGTTCGTACCTCACGATCTGGCTGGTCAGGAAGCTATGGCAGAAGATATGGGTGTTACCGTACAGGAAATCCAGAGACGTGTGGCTGAGTTGAATGAGAGCAACCCAATGCTGGGCCATCGTGGATGCCGCTTGGGCAATACCTATCCTGAAATCACTGCTATGCAGACACGTGCCATCCTCGGTGCTGCCATCAAGCTGCGTAAGGAAGGTTACGACCCACGTCCTGAAATCATGGTGCCACTGATTGGTTTGGTGAATGAGTTCGACTTGCAGGAGAAAGTGATCCGTGAGACAGCAGAGAAGATGTTCAAGGATGAAGGCATTGTGGTTCGTTTCCGCATCGGTACCATGATCGAGATTCCTCGTGCTGCTCTGACAGCTGATAAGATTGCTAGGCATGCCGAGTACTTTAGCTTCGGTACCAACGACTTGACTCAGATGACCTTCGGCTATAGCCGTGACGATATCGCCAGCTTCTTGCCAGTATATTTGGAGAAGAAGATCCTGAACGTTGACCCATTCCAGGTGCTCGACCAGGAAGGTGTTGGTCAGCTCATCGAAATGGCTGTTAAGAAGGGTCGCAACACCCGTCCAGAGCTTATCTGCGGTATCTGCGGTGAGCATGGAGGTGAGCCATCATCAGTTAAGTTCTGCCACCGTGTAGGTCTGAACTATGTGAGCTGCTCTCCATTCCGCGTTCCTATCGCTCGTTTGGCTGCTGCTCAAGCTGCTGTTGAGGACCTCCTTGCTGAGGAGGCAGAGAAGAAGCGCAAGAAGGCAGAAGCTAATGCAGTAGCATAATCCTTGTGCAACATAATGAAGAGAGGGGGAAGCCGATGCTTCCCTCTCTTTTCTTATACCACCTTATTGTCTTATTGTCTTATTGTCACAATGTCACAAAATTGGGACTGGCCCAAGATGTTGCATACAAAGAGCGTTTGAACAAGAACGTCGCATAATTTGCGATAATTTGCAGATTTATTTGACGATTCGGAATTATATTAATATCTTTGCACTGAGTAAAATTACTCACTCCACTGAGTAAAATTTAAACGACATGTACAAGAGGGCTGAATATCAAGTAATAACAAGTAGATTAAAAGAGCCAAGAAGGTTCATTCAAGTTGTGATGGGACCGCGTCAAGTGGGTAAATCTACTGTTGTTAAGCAGGTGCTTCAAGATTTAAATTTGCCTTATCAGCAGTTCTCTGCCGATAATGTGCCAGCCTCAAATACTGCTTGGGTATCTAATTGTTGGGCTGCTGTTCGAAGTCTGAAGGAGAGCAAAGTCCTTGATAGTATGATTCTTGTTATCGATGAAATTCAGAAGATATCTAATTGGAGTGAGGTTGTAAAGAAGGAGTGGGATGATGATACCTTTCACGATCGCAACATTAAGGTGTTGTTGCTTGGTAGTAGTCGTGTGCTATTAGAAAAAGGACTTTCTGAGTCGTTAGGAGGCCGTTTCGAAGAAATACGCATGACTCATTGGAGCTATCCTGAGATGAAAGAGTGCTTTGGCTTTACCCTCGACCAGTATCTTTTCTTTGGAGGTTACCCTGGTGCAGCCAGCCTGATAAATGAGACAGATCGTTGGGAGCAGTATATACAGTCGGCAATCATTGATGCGACCATCAATAAGGATATCCTGATGAATACGCCTATCAGTAAGCCAGCCCTTCTTCGTCAGACTTTTGAACTTGGCGCTTCTTACTCTGGCGAGATTCTCTCTCTCAACAAAATGCTTGGTTCTTTGCAAGACGCAGGAAACGCCGTTACTCTGGCAGGTTATATCAATCTGCTTGATGAGAGTGGTATGCTGTGCGGACTTCAGAAATATAGTATCGATACAGCAAGACGTCGAGCCAGTATTCCCAAATTTCAGGTTTATAACAATGCCCTAAAGGTGGTGTATAATCCTCATACATTCGATCAGGCTATTATGGATCGTAAGGTGTGGGGGCGCATCTTTGAGTCGGGTATTGGTGCTTGGATTGTCAGTCAGGCTTTTGTTCATCGCATTGAAGTGTTCTACTGGCGTGAGCTTGCCAACGAAGTTGATTTTATTCTTCGCAAGAAGGGAACAGTCGTTGCCATCGAAGTGAAGAGTAATGCCGAAAAGAAAACGAAAGGTCTTAGTGAGTTTAGGGATAAGTTCAAACCAAAATCGGCATTTATCGTGGGTGATGGTGGTATTAGCGCTGAAGAGTTCCTTTCTATGGATATAAGGAATCTTTTCAAATAATAACTTCATACGTATATCGTTGCAGGCAATGGAGAATAATACAATTAACAGGTAGATAATGGTAAACATTCAAATCAGCAAGAATATGGATTTCATTAAATTAGCAAGAAGCAGGTACTCCTACAAGAAGTTTGACTCGCGTCAGATCAGTAAGGAACAACTAGACAGCATCCTGGAGGCAGGACGCGTGGCTCCGACAGCCAAGAACCTACAGGTACAGCATGTCTATGTGGTGCAGTCTGCAGAAGGCGCAGGACCGTTGGCCAATCACAACAGCCACAAGCCAATTGAGAAAACAGTAACTTACCTATAAACAATACATCAATGATGAAAGAAAGTTTGTCAAACTCGATATTCATGCTGGCATGCACTTTTCTTTGTGTGATGAGTGCATGTGCTCAGGCTCAGTCGAATGATATCGTCGCAGAAGGGGAAACCCCTGTGAAAATCTCCGATTCGTACAGCTTTACAGAAGGACCTGCGGCAGACGCAAGGGGTGATGTATTCTTTACGGACCAGCCCAACAACAGGATATACCGTTGGAACTGCGAATCCGGAGAGATAACGCTGTTCTCTGATCAGAGTGGCCGCTCCAATGGGATGTACTTCGATGCCCAAGGTAACTTGATTGCCTGTGCAGACATGGACAATCAGCTCTGGTCTTTCGATACGGAGGGTCATCCCGAGATACTAATAACCGACTACCGCGGCAAGCTGCTCAACGGCCCCAATGATATATGGATCTCGAAGGATGGAAGTTATTATCTGACTGACCCTTATTTTAAGCGCGACTACTGGACACGCAACCCAGAGCGCCAGCAGCCTGTGGAAGGCTTGTATTATCTTTCTCCGGGAAGCAAACAACTGATTATGCTTGACTCGACGCTTAACAAGCCTAATGGCCTTGTGGGAACGCCCGACGGGAAACATCTGTATGTGGCTGAAGCAAGGGCAAACAGAATCCTAAAATACGACATTCAGTCTGACGGCTCTTTGTCGAACCGGCAGGTGTTTGCCGATATGGGGTCGGACGGGATGACGATAGATGACCGCGGAAACATCTATCTTACAGGCCATGGTGTGACCGTATTCGATAAGGATGGACAGAAAATAGCCCATTTCCCCATTCCCGAGAACTGGACTGCCAACGTCTGTTTTGGCGGAAAGGAGCGCGACGTCCTGTTTATTACCGCATCGAAGTCTGTTTACACCCTGAAAATGCGCGTCCATGGGGTAAGATAAAAAATAAAAAAAACGAAAGAATGGAAAGTCATATTTCTAGAGAGGCGCCCGAGTTGCTGCGCGAAGGAGGTGTCGGCGAACTGAAGGATTGCGATGTAAAAGTGGCAAATGAAAGTGCCTTGTGGCAATCGTAGTATTTGATATTCGATAAATCGGGATTTATGACATGAACAAAGTTGCCAGCTTTTTTAAGCCCCTGATGCCCATTCTCTCGGCTGTTTATGGTTTAGCGATTATTTACATAACAGCGCTGCCTATCGCTGACAATAATCCTACCATCGTTAGCGAAATACTGACATGGCTAATTACATTGGTGGGCATTGCAATGACGTTCTATCTTGTGCAATATGTCGAACCGAAAATATTCCCTGCGGCTGAACAATTTCCACTGAAGTTGCCTAGTATTTTCGTCTTATTAGGACTGTTGTTGATAGCGCCTCTATGGCTTGTTGCGGAAGGGTATATCGTATATGGCATGACGTCGCTGGTTCAGCCTGTTCAGATGGAATCGCTGATCTACACAACAGAAGAATTGCGTGAAGACCTTCTATCCAGCATACATGCAATATTTCTTGCCCCTGTGCTCGAAGAGCTATGCTTCAGACAAATGGCGATTTCTCCCTTCCGCCGCCGAAGCGCAATAATCGTTGTCTGTGTGGTGATGGCTTTTTTGTTTGGACTGCTTCACGTGCGCAACTTCCCTGGTGCTTTTATCAGTGCCCTGGTCTACGGGTTTGTGTTTATTTGG
Source organism: uncultured Bacteroidales bacterium (assembly GCA_902779085.1). Classification (GTDB taxonomy): domain Bacteria; phylum Bacteroidota; class Bacteroidia; order Bacteroidales; family Bacteroidaceae; genus Bacteroides. Next base: position 289,798 of record CACYZY010000002.1, read on the forward strand.
TCGCGAAACATCTGGTATAGTGTGATACTACATGCAGGTCATAACCTCGCTGCCACACTCTTTGCTGTTTACTGCTGGTTACAATTAGGCGACATGCAGATAACGAAAATTCCTGTTATCATCCTGCCTGACATGAAGGTCATCATCGCAAGTTTGTTCTTAGCCATTGCAGGAGTACTATTACTAAAGAAGAAATAATAAATTCCAATTTAGTGAAACACTAGAAGCTGACATAGAAAAAGATTATCATCAGCTAATGAGGACCTCCTTGCTGAGGAGGCAGAGAAGAAGCGCAAGAAGGCAGGAGCTAACGCAGTAGCATAATTCTTGTGCTACATAATGAAGAGAGGGGGAAGCCGATGCTTCCCCTTTCTCTTTCTTACCAGCAGTCCTTTAGGTATGTTTCAGAGGCACTAGGCAGCCAGCTGATGACGCCACTTGTTGCTGTTTCTGAACGCCAGGCGATAGCCTCTGGCAATCTCCTTGGCAGGAACATCCTTCATGCGGCAACCGTTCTCCACACAAGTCATGGCTTTGAGCAGTTTGGTGAGCTGCCTCATGCCTTCACTTGTCTCTGGTGGCATCAGCTTTTCTTGACCACCAGCAGAGCCTATCACCACTTCAATGATGTTTTCCCCGTCGAAGCAACGTTGCAGCTTCTCCTCCGGCAACTGACTGATCAGTGTCAACACATGACTGATATAACCTTGTGTGTCGTTGTGGTCACCGGGTGGTGCCCATCGGTTGATGATGTTGCACACGTTGAAAGGCTGCTTGTCCACCGTCTGGAACCTGCGGTAGTAGCTGGCCAATACCTTCCATGCAGCACGATAGCCATAGGCCATGTTTTCGAACTGTACAAATGCCTTGTCGGTCTGTATGTCGCACTGACCTACCCAATGTGTGGTACCCCTTCTTATGTTCAGGGGATTATTGTTTCTGAATCCTCTTGTCTCTTTCATGGTATAGGCATGTTTTTAACTGTTCTACTGTTCGTTGTTCGTTCTTTCTTCGAGCTGGAATGTGTCTTGCGGTAGGCCATGGTCTTAATATATTCGCCAGTAGTCTCATCCTTTTCTGCATAACCTCTTTTAATCCACATTCGTAACATGTCCTGTCCTTGTCCGCATTTCCCAGCTTTTCTGCGCACCTCTGTCACGTCATCCTGGGTGAAGCGGTCGGGCAGTAGTTCCAACAGGTTTTTGGGGCCCCTCAGCATATTCAGCTGTTCCTTGCCCATCTGTTCCTGCATCTGCTCTCCGAAGAATTTCATCTTGCACCATAGGTCATAGCGCTCACTCCAACGTACGAAGTGCTCAATCTTCTCGTCCCACTGGCAACCCTGTGCCACATACAAGGTCATGGCTTTCAGATAGGCAATGACGTTGGCACGGTACGACAGCGCTTCGTAGGCTTCATCGTCGCTCAAGTTAGCTACATCGGCATTTTCTTGCAGCAGTTGTTTGGCAAGCTTTTCAGCCTCCAGGCAGCTGACGATGCCCTCGGCTGCATTGAGGTTGTCGATATAAGGCCTCAGCTCTTCGGCAAAAGTGTCATCATAGGTGCCGATGACTGGTATATCTGCTCCTCGCTCTGTCAGTATGGTGCAGAAGTTGAGTCGGCTCAGCGTTCCATCAGCTAACGAGTTACGGAAATAGTGTTGCCCGTTCTGAATCGTTGATGAGGCGTTCCAATTCCACTTCACACGCACACGGGCAGTCACCGACTGCGTCCCCACACGCTCTTGTCCGTACCATCCGTTATCGAATGCCAGGCGTATGATCTGGCTCACCTGCTGCCCCTTGCTGCTGGTTTTCAGCTGGTCGAGCAGTTCCACCTCATCCAGACGGGTATAGATAAAGTTGCCGTGTGCTTCCTCCAATCGTCGCACAAACGCAGCATTAGTCATATCACTCTGCACCAGTTGTATGCATAGGTTATCTGGGCGTTTTGGCTTCTCTTTGTTGGCTCCTTTGCGACAGGTCTCTTCACTCCACTCCCGTTCACGTCTTCTACTTTCCTGGTCACGTCCCTCAATATCAGCTAGTATGTAATCAATAGGCTTGTTCACACAACTTTTTCCCACGCTCATCTTGGCCATCAGCACGCACATGAAAGTGGGTTGCCGCAGCACATTGTCGATATATCGGAAATAAACGTTGCCTAAGTGGGTGCCCAATGCGGGAAATACAGCGTGTGACACACAGGGTTTGTACAAATTGGGTACTTTTGAAGTAAGCAGCCTGATTAGTGATGGCAACAGTTCTATTGGTGGCATGGGCGGTGGTGTGTTGTCCATTCCTCCTCCCAGGTTGAGAGTTGTTTGCACCTGCATCCTGCTTCTAGCTATACTGATTGCTCGTTGCACTACCTGCGGCATAAACCTCGATTGTGCCCGGTTACAGGCGCTTTCCATTGTTCTGTAGGCTCTGTCGGTATCCTCTCCATAGGTGGGTAGCACCTGCTTGATCCATTCGGGAGAGTCATTGCACACATAACGCAGATGACATGCCATCGAGAAGATGAAATTGTTACGTGAACCATGTGCTGGTACGCCACCCAACTGTTCTGCCAGTGCTTCTACTAGGGTCGGGTAGGGAATGCCATCGTAATCTGTTTCAAATTGACCATTGTCTGCCAAGGGTTGCACTTCTGGCTTCCCCTCCGAAATAGATGTGTTGGCCTTTTCTTTCTCTAATTTAAACGGGATTTCTCTCTCTGAATTTTCTCCCTCATTAAATAGCAACTCTTCGTCTATGTAGAAGAAATCTTGACGGGGCACAGCAAAACTGGTACGCGACATGTCTTTGCATTTCTCATCAATGCTTTCCTGCATTATGGTGGCTATCCACTGCTGGTCATCCCAAATGCTTATCCCAGAGCGACGTTTCAACACTAAACGAAGGCCGAAACCTCCTGCCGTACGGTGAGCCGCTGCCAGGAATCCTTTCAGTGGAATATTATTGTCACACAATGTCTGCTTGAACTTGTCAAACAATTCAAGTGCTTTATCCTTATCACGGTCAAAGTCCATCATAAACAAGCCTGTTGGTTGCAGGAACTGCTCCGAACGACTCCCTTTCAGTTTGGTTACACCAGTTTTACGGCACTCATCCACATAGTTCTGGTATGCCTCTTGCACCAGTTCTCCGCCAAAGATGAAAGCAGGCAGTTTTCTTTTACCGGCCTTATTGCTAGTACCACGCACTTCGATAATCCGCTTAGCTACTATATCCGAATCGATAATTTCAAAGAACTTTTCCTTTGTGCAAGGCTTCCATTCCTTATCGTTCACACTATTAATATATCCTATCATTGTTATCAGATGATTACGTTAATACTTGGCATCAGGCACGCTGCTGGTAGAAAGAAAACTCTATAGTTTTTGAGTGCAGGAACTCCATGATAAGTTTCATGTCGTTTTCCAATAGTTCACACACCATCTTGTGCCCCAATTTCTTGGGGAATGCCAATTGAATGACCAGCTTATTCGTAGTTGCTTTCACACATCCGCAGCTGGTGTCTAACAGCACATCATAGCGACAGCCAATCCTGCCTTCCTGCACAGGAGTCACTAGGGTATTGCCGTGCTTGTCGCGCTTGACACGGGCACGGAAGCTCAGTTCCTCATTAAAAATTTCACGCTTGAACACAGGTTCCACCTCCATCTGCCCACCGTTGTCGTAAGTTACATTGGCGGTCATCGCCACCTTTTTCATCAAAGTCTTTTTCATACTTCAAAATGTTTTTAATAAATAAATCTGTTCAAACAACTCAGCGCCGAATTGTGTCAGCAAAGGTAAGGCAAAGTGAAAAGGTCACTCTACAACAACAAAAACTATTTAAGTTGTAATTGGGTACAAAAATAGTTGTAGATTTACGATTTTATGTCGCTTTATTCCATGCCCTTGCGATGGCGCTCTTCAATCACATCTTCCATGCTATGAAAGATAGCGAGGTGCTCTTCAAGTGATTTTGTCTGCATGGCATGTGATATCTCATTCTGAAAACTGTTTAGGTTGATGCGGAATGCTTTGCTTATGATGTCCATTAATAGGCAGGTAGGTATTCGCTTTTTGTCTTTGCGCCTTATCAATAAGGGCTCTGTAAGATTGGCTAAGGCATATAGCACCAGTTCGAGATTCTTCTTGGCACCATGATAATCTGCAAGTTCTATTTCATAGGAAGGGTCGTTTGATTTAGCATTTGTTGCTTTCTGTAGTTCCAACTCTTCCTCTAACTCGGTTATACGTTGATCCTTCGCTTGTAATATTTCGTCTTTCGATTGGATGATTTGATTTCTCTCTTTGATTGTTTCTTTGAGCAATTCTATTTCAGCAATTCTTTTGTCAAACTCTTCTCGTGCGTTTTTGATGCTGTTTGTAACAAACTCTGTATATCTGATGTTTTCTTCAAGCGAATGCTTACGCTCTTTATTGGTCGCTTCGAGTAAATCCAGTTCATGGTAGTTAGTTTTTTCCATCCACTTTGTTTAATTGTGGTACAATAATTTTTTTCAAAACAAAATGTGTATGGAAAAGTATGTAGACTTAAACAGCCATTTGGTTTTGTTGGCTGCAAAGGTAGGAATAATTTTACAAACAGCAGCAAAAATCGTCAACTATTTTTTTACTTATTATAATTATTCAACATTTATACAAATAACTGATAAACAAATTATTATATATACGTGTATTTTTATATATATAAGTTGAATTGTATAAAATTATAAACATATAATACTATTACATGTGATGTGTTTTTTATAATTTTCCTTTACCATATAATCAATAAAAAAGGATGTGAAGAGATAGCATTTCGAACAACGAACAGATGAACAGTTGTTTTTCTGCTTGTAACTGATGGTGAGAAATGGAAGAATGATTAGCAGTTGTATATTTATTTATTATTATATAATAATAATAAAAATTCTTTCAGAGAGGAATTAAGATTGCTGTGTCTGTGCCCATTTTTATTTGTTCAATTGTTCGTTGTTCGGATTATCGGGCACAAGATGGCACTTTTTACAGTAGCTTGGTCAGTCCTCTTTCATGCTGAAGTTTTTTTTCTCCAACGAGAAATTTTTTCATGCCTCACGAGGGAAAAAATAAACTGTGTCTATAGCAGACAACGGCAAATGGTTAACAGGTTGTTAAATCCATTTCAATGCATATTGTAACGCTTTTCGTATCAGCGTATTGTAATTGAATTAAAGGAATACTGGGATTCTTTTGCATAAGGTGTCAACCGTGGTATATCTTTGCACCGTCAAATCGATTCGACAGCATGTTTAACCTTAATCCCAGAACAATGAGTATCAAAGTAAACGCAAGACAGACACTCCAGAAGATCGGCACCCATGCAGGTCAGTACCGCTATGTCATGCAGACCGAGCTCTACAACCGTTTGAACGCCACGAAGGTGTTGAAGGAAGCAGCCCTTCGCAGCGGTATTCCCCAGGGCAGCATGACCGCCTGCTGGCAAGCCATTGGCGATGTCATCAAGGCATGGGCCACCGAGGGCCATAGCGTCGCCATCCCCGGCTTGGGCTCCATGCGCTTCTCCGTTCGTGCCACCAGCGTAGAGAACGCCGAGGATGTAGGCACAGGCCTTATCAAGACACGCCGCGTCATCTTCGTTCCCAGCGTCGACATCAAGGACGAGCTGAAGCGCACAGGCATCAACATCACCTGCTACGACAAGGACGGCAATGTGGTGAAGCAGGTAGCCAGCCAGGACAACGGCGATGTGGAGGACGAGGCATCTACCCGCACTGACGACCAGACCGGTGGCAACACTGGCGGCAATACTGGTGGTAACACTGGTGACAATGGCGGTGGTGACGGTGGAGGTGACGATCTCCAGATTTAATCATAACACTACTACACCATGAAGAACAAAGAATTTTGGAAATCCGTTATCCAACTCGTGATATCGGTTTTGACGGCAGCCCTGACTGCCATTAGCACTACCAGCTGCATGGGCCACGGCCCCATCTACATGTAGTCAACACCACCTTGTATCATTAGCTACATTATACGCTACACTTTCTTTTACAAAGATTGTGTAGCGTTTTGTTTTGCTATTGTCATGGTTACTGTAAAGCCCCGAACAACGAACAGATGAACAGTTGTTTTCTGCAGCCCTTATAGTGATGCTGAGATTTAAAATAGGGGCCCAAAGCTATCACAGCCTCAGGTCCCCTCAACAAACTTCAAACAATTGTGTTACCCTGAATAATCAGCGTCCCACGTGAGTCAAAGGTATTAACGGATAAATAACAACTCTCGATATTTTGGCAATGGCCACAGACTGTCGTCAACAATCAGTTCCAACTTGTCTATTTCATATCGGATAGCATCAAACTTCGGTGCTACCGTGTCGTGGTAAGCAACAGCTTTTTCGTACTCACCCTCTATCTTGTTGGCTACCTTTCGGGCATTGACAAGCTCCTCTACACCTGCCTCAATGGTGCTGGTTCGTATGGCTATCTCCTCAATGATCTTCAGGTTGCGTGCATTCAACTTCTCTGCTTTGTCGGCAGGGAACAGTTTTGAGACACTATCTACATTTTTCAACAATGCTGTCTGATAACGGGTAGCCACAGGAATGATGTGGTTCATTGATATGTCGCCTAAAACGCGCGCTTCAATCTGCACTTTCTTCGTGTAGGTTTCCCATTTAACCTCATTGCGTGCCTCTAATTCTTTGCGAGTCATTACGCCGAGGCTTTCGAACATCTGTATGCTCTCCGGGGCGAGATAGCTTTTAAAAATCTCTGGACATGATTTCTCAACATCGAGTCCACGCTTCTCAGCCTCAACCACCCACTCATCACTATAACCATTACCATCGAAACGGATAGGCTTGCATGTCTTGATATCTTCACGCAAAACGTCGATAACGGCATGCATTATCGGATTATGTCCTGATCCCTCGAAGTCGTTTTCTATCTCGACAATGCGGGCATCCACACGCTTCTTAAAGTTGACAAGAGCTTCGGCTACGGCACTATTGAGGGTAATCATTGCGCTGGCACAATTGGCTTCTGAACCTACAGCGCGGAACTCAAAACGATTGCCTGTGAAAGCGAATGGAGAAGTACGGTTACGGTCAGTGTTGTCGATAAACAACTCGGGAATCTCGGGGATATCCATCTTCATACCCTGCTTGCCATCCATAGAAAGAATATTCTCACGATCAGCCATTTCGATATGATCCAGCAACTCAGAAACCTGCTTCCCTAAGAATGATGAGATGATGGCTGGAGGAGCTTCGTTAGCACCTAGACGATGAGCGTTTGTGGCACTCATAATGGAAGCCTTCAGCAGCCCGTTATGGCGATACACGCCCATCAGTGTCTCAACGATGAAAGTGGCGAAACGCAGGTTCTGTTCAGGTGTCTTGCCTGGCGCATGCAACAGTACGCCATTGTCGGTTGATAAACTCCAGTTATTGTGCTTGCCACTTCCGTTGATACCTGCAAACGGCTTCTCATGTAACAAAACGCGGAATCCATGCTTGCGAGCTACACGCTTCATCAACGACATCAACAGCATGTTGTGATCAACTGCAAGATTGGTGTCCTCGAAGATAGGTGCCAATTCAAACTGGTTAGGAGCCACCTCGTTATGACGAGTCTTGCAAGGGATGCCCAGTTCCAAAGCTTCGATTTCCAGTTCACGCATGAAGGAAGCCACGCGCTCGGGAATAGAGCCGAAATAGTGGTCGTCCATCTGCTGGTTCTTGGCACTGTCGTGTCCCATCAGCGTACGACCTGTTAGCAATAAGTCCGGACGTGCGGCATAAAGTCCTTCATCAACGAGGAAATACTCTTGTTCCCAACCGAGGTTGGATGTTACCTTCTTGACTGTAGGGTCGAAATAATGACATACTTCGGTAGCTGCAACATTGACAGCATGCAATGCTTTTAACAATGGTGCCTTGTAGTCTAGTGCCTCTCCAGAGTAGGATATGAATACTGTAGGGATGCAGAGTGTATCATCTATAATGAATACAGGACTTGTTGGGTCCCATGCTGAATAGCCACGAGCCTCGAAGGTGGAACGGATGCCGCCAGAGGGAAATGATGAAGCATCAGGTTCCTGCTGTACTAGCAGCTTACCAGTAAACTCTTCCACCATGCCTCCCTTGCCGTCATGTTCAATAAACGAGTCGTGTTTCTCTGCTGTGCCTTCTGTCAGTGGCTGAAACCAATGTGTGTAGTGTGTTGCCCCCATTTCTGTTGCCCACTGCTTCATCCCTTCTGCAACAGCATCGGCCACTTTACGATCAAGACGTGCACCATTGTCTATAACGTCTATCATTTTCTCATACACATCTTTGGGCAGGTATTTGTACATCTTTTCGCGGTTAAAGACCTTGTTCCCAAAATACTTTGCAGGTCTTTCTTTTGGCGTGTTAATGTCGAGCGGTTTCTTCTTGAATGCTTCGCCGACCACCTGAAATCTTAGTGTTTCCATAAATCTTATAAATTATTGTTTGTCCATTTTTCTAATCTCATTAATGCTTCTTCTGTCAGCTCGTGACTTCCAAATGCAGTGAATCGCACATATCCTTCACCTGCAGGACCAAATCCTACACCTGGTGTGCATACGACATTGGCACCATAGAGCAAGTTTTCAAAGAATTGCCATGAACTGCTGCTATCTGGGGTGCGCATCCAAATATAAGGAGCATTCTCCCCACCATATACTTCATAGCCTAGTCGACGCAGGGTAGCAAGCATCTGTTTGGCATTATGCATGTAATAGTCTATTGTTGCCTTTACTTGTTTCTTCCCTTCTGGTGTATAGATGGCTTCTGCGGCTCGCTGACTGATATAGCTTGTTCCATTGAATTTAGTGCACTGGCGTCGATACCACAAAGGATTGAGAGGGATGCGTTCGCCTGTAAGCGTAGAAGCTGTCAATTCTTTTGGAACGACGGTATAACCACATCTGATGCCTGTAAAACCAGCTGTTTTTGAGTATGAGTGGAACTCAATGGCACAATGACGGGCTCCACGAATCTCATAGATGGAATGTGGGATGTCATCATCCTGGATGTATGCCTGGTAGGCTGCATCGTAGAAGATGAGCGCATCGTTCTTCAGTGCGTAGTTGACCCACTTTCGCAGCTCCGACTTGGTGATAACCATTCCTGTAGGGTTGTTGGGATAACACAGGTAAATTACATCTACACGACGATCAGGAATCTTTGGGACGAAACCATTTTCAGCTGTACATGGCATATAGACTACATTTGACCATTTGCCATCCTCTATCGTGCCTGCACGACCTATCATAACGTTTGAGTCTATATAGACGGGATAGATAGGGTCAGTAACGCCTATAGAATTGTCCCAACGTATAAGTTCCTGAATGTTTCCAGTATCGGACTTGGCACCGTCATTTATAAATATCTCATCGATATCAAGGTGAATGCCACGCGGCAGGAAATCGTTCTTTAAGATAGCTTCACGCAAGAACACATAGCCTTGTTCGGGGCCATATCCCTTGAACCCCTCAGCTGTACCCATCTCATCTGCTGCTTTGTGCATGGCATCAATAACGGCAGGACAGAGTGGTTGTGTTACATCGCCAATGCCAAGCGAGATAACATTTGCCTTGGGGTGCATTACCTTAAAGGCATTCACCTTTTTGGCTATATCAGCAAACAGGTAGTTGTTTGACAGTTTCAGGAAATGTTCATTTACTAAAGCCATATTTTGTTAGCGTTTTAGTTACAATTCAAGTTCTATTTCTCCTTCAAAGACGAAAGAAGCAGGCCCCGTCATATACACATGTTGGTCTGCTTCACGCCATTCAATGCTAAGTGTTCCACCATCCATCACGATATCCGATTTACGGCTTGCTCTGCCTGTAACAAATGCAGCAACTGCAGTAGCACAGGCTCCTGTGCCACATGCCTGTGTAATGCCACTGCCTCGTTCCCAAACTCTGGTTCGTATGGATCCGTCGGAATTGATGTTAGCAAACTCAATGTTGCAGCGCTGTGGAAAGGCAGGATGATGTTCCAGAAGGGGACCTGTCTCTCCAACCTGATCCACATTGTCGGTAAAAATGACATAATGTGGGTTACCCATTGAAACGAATATACCTTGTGTGAGTTCTTGATTAGAAAGATACTGCTGTTCATCCTGCAGTTTAGGCTTAAGCATATCTACTGTAACGCTTTCAACTGTTTCACCCTCGACATTCAACCAAAGAGTCTTCACTCCAGAGAGTGTCAGTAGCCGAATTACTTTTTGTTTAGTCAGTCCTCTTTCATACAAATACTTACCGATGCATCTGGACGCATTGCCACACATCATGGCCTCTGAACCATCAGCATTGAAGATGCGCATGGAATAATCGGCTTCTGGAATGGGCGATTTGCCAATTAATACCAAGCCGTCGGATCCGATGCCTTTATGTCGGTCGCTCAGAAGAATGGCCATTTCAGCTGGTGAAGGTACCTCATACTGCATCGTATTGACGTAGATGTAGTCATTGCCACAACCATGCATCTTTGAAAATCGGATTTTATGTGACTTTTTGGTACTCATCATTTAGTATATTTGTACTTTTTGTTATGTTTATGATGCAAAATTATGACAAAAAGTTAGAATACAAAAAGATTCAATAATTATTCTGTCTATAATTTAGTAAAAACTATCAGTTTGTTGATATTATACATCATATAATTATAGATTGTAATATTTCTCATTAAATACTGCCTTATTTATCATAATTGTTATTTTTTCATGAGATACTGGTTTGTTTTGGCAGCTATCTGTCGTCCACTAGCCAAAGCTCGTACAACAAGTGAAGCACCATTGGCTGCATCTCCACAGATAAGGACATTTTCAGGATACTGTGGATGCTCAGGTTTTAGGAAGCCCATGGCTAAGAGCACGAGTTCGGCTTTTATGATTTCTGGCTTACCCTTCTCAACCATAATGGGCCGGCCACCTTCAGGATTTTGTTGCCAATCAATCTCCTGTATGCGTACTCCTGTCAGATGACCATTTTTGCCGATGAATTCAAGGGTATTGATATTCCAGCGACGTGTACAACCCTCTTCGTGCGACGAAGTGGTTTTCAGCGTGCGAGGCCAGTTGGGCCAGGGGTTCTGTGGATCATCAGGACCTTCAACGGGTTTTGGCATAATTTCAATCTGAGTAACACTTTTGCAACCTTGGCGATGGGCTGTACCAATACAATCGGAACCTGTATCACCGCCGCCAATAACTAGTACATCCTTTCCTTTGGCACTAATTCGTTCCGCTTTAGAAAACTCCATGCCGGCAAGAATGCGGTTTTGCTGACTCAATAATTCAAGCGCTAAATGAACACCCTTTAGCTCACGGCCTGGGATGTTGAGGTCACGAGCTGTGGGGGTGCCAGTGGCGATGACTATGGCATCGTATTCTGTAGCGAGATGGTTGATGTCTGAAGTAAGAGATATCTGCTGGTTATATTTAAACAGAATGCCTTCTTCTTCTAATAATTTCAGGCGGCGATTGATTAGAGCCTTGTTCAGCTTGAAATTGGGGATTCCATAGCGTAACAAACCTCCAGCCGCTTCATTCTTGTCAAATACTGTAACATGATAACCCAACAGGTTTAAGTCGTTTGCTGCTGCAAGTCCTGCAGGGCCGGCGCCAATAATGGCAACTTTCTTGCCATTTCTGACAATATCAGTGCGTGGTTGAATATATCCTTCTTGGAAAGCCATCTCTGTAATGGCAGCCTCATCCTCACGATTAGTGGTTGGTTCGTGATTAAATCGATTTAACACACATGCTTTCTCACAGAGGGCTGGGCAAATTCTACCAGTGAATTCGGGGAATGGATTGGTATTCGAAAGTAAATGGTATGCCAACTCCCACTCACCTTTGTATAGTGCATCATTCCACTCGGGTGCTTTATTGCCTAGTGGGCAGGCCCAATGGCAGAATGGCACGCCACAATCCATGCAACGGCTTGCTTGTAATTTGCGCTCGCGAGTGTTGAGCGTCTGTTCTACCTCTCCGAAATCAAGGATTCTATCGTGTATAGGACGGTAACCTGCTTCCTGGCGGTGTATCTCTAAAAATGCTTTTGGATTTCCCATAATAATAATTGATAATGACAATTAATAATCGCGTTGGATATCGGCAATCTTCTCATGCAGACGTGCCATCTTCTCTTCCTCTAATACTCGTTTGTACTCGATAGGCACTACCTGAATAAAATCGTCAACATATTTAGAGAAATTGTCTAGCATGCGGCCTGCTAATGCAGAGCCTGTATGCAGGTAATGCTGGCGAATCAGTTCAAGAAGTTCTTTACGACTGACGCTGTCCTCTACCAATGAGAGTTCTACCATATCCATATTGCAATAGTAATCAAAAGTGTGGTTACGGTCATAAACGTATGCTAATCCACCACTCATACCCGCAGCGAAGTTGCGCCCTGTTTCTCCAAGCACCACAACACGGCCACCTGTCATATACTCGCAACAATGGTCGCCAGCACCCTCAATGACAGCTATAGCACCTGAATTACGAACTGCAAAACGTTCGCCCACTTTACCATTGATATAGAGTTCGCCAGAGGTAGCACCATAGAGGCCTGTATTACCTGCAATGATGTTATCTTCTGCTTTGAAGACATTGCTACTGCGAGCAGGTGGCAAGATGCTGATTCGACCCCCCGAAAGCCCTTTGCCGAAGTAGTCATTACACTCACCCTCCAGTTTGAGGTTGAGGCCACGAACTGCAAAGGCGCCAAAGCTCTGGCCTGCTGAACCCTTGAACTTGATATTGATTGTACTGTCGGGCAATCCTGTCTCGCCGTATTTCTTGGCGATGATGCCACTGAGCATCGTTGTTACTGCTCTGTCTGTATTCTTGATGGCATAATCGAGTGTTATCTCTTCTTGTGTGTCGATGGCGTTCTTGGCAGCTTTTATTATCTCTTCGTCTTTCACGCCATTTACTTTAGTAAACTGCCCCCTGTCCCAATATAAAGGTTTGTCAGTTGCTGGCTGATGCAACAAACGTTCGAAGTCAATGGTTTTCTGCTTCTCTGTTGAATTGATGGTGTTTACCTCAATGAGTTCCGTGTGACCAATGATTTCCTTTAGGCTATGAACTCCTATTTCTGATAGATACTCACGTACATGCTCTGCCAAAAAAGTAAAGAAGTTTACTACATAATCGGCATGTCCTTGAAAATGTTTGCGCAATACAGGGTTCTGTGTCGCTACACCCATGGGGCAAGTATTGGTATTGCATTTGCGCATCATTACACAACCCAATACTATCAGCGGCAAGGTGCCAAATGAAAACTCATCAGCTCCAAGCATCGCCATGATAATGACGTCTTTGGCTGTTTTCAATTGTCCATCTGTCTGAAGGCGTACTTGATTGCGAAGACTGTTTATGACAAGTGTTTGCTGAGTTTCAGCCAAACCGATTTCAGGTGAAATGCCGGCAAACCTTATGGAACTGGCTGGTGAAGCACCTGTGCCACCCTCGGCTCCACTGATGACGATGAGGTCGGCTTTGGCTTTTGCCACGCCGGCAGCAATGGTTCCTACACCACTTTCGGCTACGAGTTTCACGCTTACTGCAGCAGTAGGGTTGATATTTTTTAGATCAAATATCAGCTGAGCCAAATCCTCAATGCTGTATATATCATGATGGGGAGGAGGAGAGATAAGCGAAATGCCAGGGATGGCGTTGCGTGTTTTCGCAATGATATCATTCACCTTGAAACCTGGCAACTGTCCACCTTCTCCAGGTTTAGCACCTTGTGCCACTTTGATTTGTATCTCCTCAGCATTTACTAAATATTCGGCTGTCACGCCAAAACGTCCACTGGCTATCTGTTTTGTCTTACTTGATAGTGAGACACCATCTACCTCGGTATGGTAACGTACATTGTCTTCTCCACCTTCACCTGTGTTACTTCTGGTGCCTAGCTTATTCATAGCAATGGCCAGTGCCTCGTGGGCCTCTATGCTCAGTGCTCCAAAGCTCATGGCACCAGTTACAAAGTGCTTTACAATGCTTTCAACAGGTTCCACTTCTTCGAGAGGCGTAGGCTTGGCTGCTTTTTTCCAACCTAAGAAGTCGCGAATGAAGATAGGGCTCTCTTTTTTATCGACCATAGCAGCCCACTCTTTAAACTTCTTATAGCTACCCAATCTTGTGGCTAATTGCAGGTTAGCTATAGTCTCTGGATTCCAAGCATGCAAGATACCGTCCTTACGCCATGAGAATTGACCTTGGTTTTGCAAGAAAGTTTGTTTCATGGCTGCATCATGCATACGTTTTGCATCACGTGCAATCTCTTTCAAACCTATACCACCAATGGTACTTACTTTTGTACCAAAGTATCTCCTGAGTAAATCTTCGCTAAGTCCGATACTTTCGAAAATCTTCGCTCCTCGGTACGAGCGAATGGTGGATATGCCCATTTTTGACATAATTTTCTTCAATCCTTTGTCTACTGCTTTGATGTAGTTCTTTTCTGCAGTGGAATATTCTTCTTGGATCTTCCCTTTTTTCACCAGATCATCCAAGATGGCAAAGGTCATATATGGGCACAAAGCTGAAGCACCATAGCCAAGCAACAACGCAGCATGCATCGTCTCTCGTATCTCGCCACTTTCTACAATGAGGGCAGTCTGTACACGCTTACCCACACTGATTAGGTAGTGGTGGACTGCAGATACGGCCAGCAGTGATGGGATGGCAGCATGTTGTTCGTCAATGTCGCGATCAGAAAGAATGATGTAGTTAACTCCTTCATCAACGCATGATTCTGCCTCCTTACATAGATCGTCGAGGGCTTGGTGTAGTCCATTCTCTCCACGATTTGCATTAAATAGAATAGAAAGTTTCTTCGTTTTGAACCCCTTATAGCGGATGTTGCATAAGATGTCAAGTTGAGTGTTAGTTAGTACGGGTTGTGGCAAACGCACCATCTTGCAGTTACTAGCGTCTGGCGTCAGTATGTTTGTTCCCACAGCTCCAATATATTCCGTTAAGCTCATTACCAATTCCTCGCGGATGGGGTCGATGGCAGGGTTTGTTACCTGAGCAAACTGTTGCCGGAAATAATTGAAGAATAATTGAGGACGGTCACTTATAACAGCCAGTGGTGTGTCGTTACCCATTGCTGAAACGGGTTCCTGAGCAACTGTGGCCATCGGCACAATAATACGATCGATATCCTCTTGCCCGTAGCCGAAATTCACCAACTTACATTCTAGGTCTTTTACACCATTGTCCACATGGCGACCGCTTTTTAACTTCTCTAGTTGTACACGGTTCTCATTCAACCACTTCTGATAAGGATGTGCCTTGGCCAATTGTTCCTTGATTTCACCATCATAGTAAATCTTACCCTCCTGCGTGTCAATGAGCAGAATCTTCCCTGGTTGTAGGCGACCTTTGCTTACCACGTCGCCAGGTTCGAAATCCATCACACCTACTTCTGATGCAACTACCATCATTCCTTGTTTAGTAATGGTGTAGCGACTGGGACGCAGACCGTTTCTGTCAAGCATACCTCCAGCATACCGCCCATCCGAGAATAAAAGAGCAGCAGGACCATCCCATGGTTCCATTAATATTGAATGGTATTCATAGAAAGCTTTCAAGTCTTCGCTGATGGGGTTCTTGTCGTTGAAACTCTCAGGTACCAGTATTGCCATTGCTTGAGGCAGTGTCAAACCACTCATTATCAAGAATTCAAACACATTGTCAAGGCTTGCAGAATCACTCATGCCTTCCTGTACAATAGGGCGCAGCTCCTTGATGTTGCCCAGCGCTTCGCTGCTTAGCACGCTCTCTCTGGCTTTCATCCAACCGCGATTGCCGCGAATGGTATTAATCTCTCCGTTGTGTGCCAGCAAGCGGAAAGGCTGGGCTAACGACCAAGTAGGAAATGTGTTAGTACTGAAACGGGAGTGCACCAGTGCCAATCCACTTGTAAAGTAAGGATTTGACAAGTCTGGGAAGTACCTCCGTAGCTGCCCACTGGTGAGCATACCTTTATAGATAATGTTCTTATTTGACAGTGAGCAGATGTAAAAATCTATATGATGAATGTGGTTTTCAATCTTTTTACGGACCTTATATAAGATGCGTTCAAATACAGGGACATCTTCATCGCTGACACCAGTTACGAATATTTGTTTGATATCTGGTTCTACTTCACGAGCGGCAGCCCCAAGTACCTCAGGGTTAGTAGGAACAGACCGAAGATGCATCAACTGTAAGCCTTCGCGTTCTATTTCCTCAATCATGACACTTAGGATTGCCTGTTGGGTTTTTTCTTCTTTTGGAAGAAATACTAGGCCTGTACCATACTTCCCTTTTTCTGGCACAGGAATACCTTGTAAAAGAATAAACTCGTGGGGAATCTGCACCATAATGCCTGCACCATCGCCAGTCTTGTCGCGTGTTTCTGCACCACGGTGCTCCATATTCTCAAGTACCTTCAATGCATTATCTACTAGTTCGTGGCTCTTGTTCCCATGGATATTTACCACCATACCTACGCCACAAGCATCGTGCTCATATGCCTGTTGGTAGAGCCCTTTTTCTTGATTTTGATTTTTACATTTTGTCATAATATCCGGAAAATACTATTCAATCTGTTTGAGTTTTGTTGCAAAGTTATATCAAAAAGAAATAAACTTAAATGATTAGGTGACCTTTTTACATCTTCAATTTTTATCATTCTTACAATTTGTAACAAACTATAGACATTTTGCTAATATAATATTATCAAATTTTGATTTGTGTCTTACAAACTGTTACTATGATTGGTTTTTAACAATCAAAATAAAAGCATCTATTTTGTGCTGCTGACAATACAAAATAACTTTGCGGACGAGAGAATAATGCAGTAACTTATTAATATAGGTAAAGACAAAATACTATGAAGGTAAAAAGACGTTGGATAATCCTGATGGCAGCAATGACATTGATAGCCATTACAGGACTTTGCGTAGGCGAGCCTACGTTTGAGTGTGACTGGTCGGTAATCTCCGCGGCTGATGTAGCCTGGTTGATTACCGCCACTATTTTTGTGCTGATGATGACTCCTGGCTTATCGTTCTTCTATGGTGGTATGGTAGGAGCAAAGAATGTTATCTCGACCATGTTGCAGTCATTTATAGCCATGGGGCTGATTTCTGTGTTGTGGGTGGTTGTTGGTTTTTCTTTGTGTTTCGGAGATGATATCGGCGGTATCATAGGTAACCCACTTTCGTTTGCGATGTTCAACAATGTAGGTGGAGCTGTCTATACAACACCTGCTGGAAATATATTAGGTGGAGCCTCTATTCCTTTAGCACTGTTCGCTCTTTTTCAGATGAAGTTTGCCATTATTACACCATCACTAATTACTGGCTCATTTGCTGAGCGTGTCAGGTTCTCTGCTTATATGTTTTTTATGATGTTTTTCTTCTTTTTTATTTACTGCCCATTGGCTCATATGACATGGCATCCCGAAGGTTTGTTCATGAAATGGGGGGTAGTAGATTTTGCTGGTGGTATCGTAGTGCATGCTTCTTCTGGTGTTGCTGCATTGGCGGGTGCCATCTTTTTAGGAAGTCGTAAAGCAGAGACCCGTAAGAGCGAACCTGCCAATATCCCCTTTGTATTGCTGGGGGCCGCTTTATTGTGGTTAGGTTGGTTTGGTTTCAATGCAGGTTCTTCACTTCATGCTGATGGACAAGCCATCAAAGCATTCCTGAACACAAATACAGCTTCTGCTACGGCCATGATGACGTGGATATTCTTCGACTGTTTGCGTGGTCGCAAACCATCGGCCATGGGTGCAGCCGTAGGCTGTGTGGTAGGTCTGGTAGCCATCACACCATCGGCTGGCTATGTTACTGTGGGCCAAAGCATCTTTATTGCGTTTGTCATTACTTTAATTTGTAACATCGCCGTATATTGGCGTTCACGTTCAAGTATCGATGATGCCCTTGATGTATTCCCAACACATGGAACAGGTGGTATTTTCGGAACGGTATTGACTGGTATATTCATTCAAGAAGGTCTTATTGCTGGTACATGGGATGGTTTTGTTATTTTCCTCTACCATCTGCTGGCTATCGTCATCGTATTCGTCTACACCTTTGCCATGAGTTGGTTAGGTTACAAGCTTATTGACAGCCTCATCCCTATGCGAGTATCTGCTTTTAGTGAGAAAGTAGGGCTTGACTTTTCACAGCATGACGAGCACTATGGACTGGCACACATCGGCGAACGCGAACTGGCAGAGTACGAAGAGCACCTTCGAGAAAAGAATAAAATCTAAATAATGATATGCAAACTATCAAACAATATAAAGAATGGAACCTAAGTATATTTTTATTACTGGAGGTGTTGCTTCATCACTGGGCAAAGGCATAATCTCAGCTTCGCTTGGAAAACTGCTGCAAGCACGTGGGTACAACATTACCATTCAGAAGTTCGATCCTTATATAAACATTGATCCAGGAACTCTGAATCCTTATGAACATGGTGAGTGCTATGTAACGGCTGACGGAATGGAAACCGACTTGGATTTAGGTCATTACGAACGCTTTACAGGCATAGAGACAACTCGTGATAACAGCGTGACGACAGGGCGTATTTATTTGAGTGTGATTGAACGCGAGCGTCGTGGCGACTATTTAGGGAAGACTATTCAAGTAGTGCCTCATATTACAGATGAGATTAAGCGTCGTATCTTGCTGAACGCTACCAAGCAGCCGCTCGATTTTGTGATTACAGAGATTGGTGGTACTATAGGCGACATTGAAAGTCAGCCGTTCTTGGAAGCCATTCGTCAGCTCCGTTGGGAATTAGGACCGCAGAGAGCTCTGAATGTGCATCTAACTTATGTCCCTTTTCTGGCAGCTGCAGGTGAACTGAAAACAAAACCCACACAGACCAGTGTGAAACAGTTGCAAGGATTAGGTATACAACCAGAAGTGTTGGTCTTACGTACGGAACATGAATTGAACGACCATATCAGGGAGAAAGTGGCACACTTCTGTAATGTAGATGTGGCGGCAGTCATTCAAAGTCAGGATTTACCATCTATCTATGAAGTGCCTGTAAATATGCTTCGCCAAGGTCTCGATGCGGTAATACTTCAGAAGATGGGAGTAAAGCCCGAAAAAACGCCAGATTTAGGTTCATGGCGTGATTTCTTAGAGAGAAGGAGCAAAGCACAAAAAGAAATTAAGATAGCGTTAGTAGGAAAATATGATTTGCAAGATGCCTACAAAAGCATTATTGAAAGCCTTGCACATGCGGGAACGTATAACGACCGCAAGGTGAAGGCTGTATTTGTGAATAGTGAGGGTATCACCCGTGAGAATGTGGAAATACAATTGCAGGGAATGGCAGGTATTGTCATTTGTCCAGGCTTCGGATCTCGTGGCATTGAAGGAAAGATTATAGCTGCTGAATACACGCGTAGTCATGACATTCCTACATTTGGTATTTGTTTGGGTATGCAGATGATGGTGATAGAGTTTGCCAGAAACGAATTGGGTTATAGGGACGCAAATAGTGCCGAAATGGATAATAATGCACGGCACAAGGTAATTGATCTTATGGAGGAACAGAAGAAAATAACCCAGAAAGGAGGCACCATGAGGCTAGGAACTTATGACTGCAGATTGTTGGAAGAGAGTAAGACTTGGACTGCTTATGGCAAACAAGAACTCATTCGTGAACGTCATCGTCATCGTTACGAATTCAATAACCTATACCAAAGTGTTTTTGAAAGTCATGGGATGAAATGCGTAGGCATCAATCCAACAACTAACCTTGTAGAGATAGTTGAGATACCGGCACTGAAGTGGTATATTGGTACGCAGTTCCATCCAGAATATTCTTCGACAGTGTTGCATCCGCATCCTTTGTTTATGTCCTTTATAAAAGCTTGCATCGATGGAACAACTGAAGCATGAGTGTGGCGTGGCGTTGATTCGCCTGCTGAAGCCATTGAACTATTACGTGCAAAAGTACGGCACCTGGCGCTATGGACTTGACAAGCTCTACCTGCTGATGGAGAAACAGCACAACAGAGGTCAGGAGGGAGCTGGTGTGGCGTGCGTGAATCTTGATGCGCCCGCAGGTGAGGAATATATGTTCCGTGAGCGAGCAGAAGGAAAAGATGCCATTACAGAGGTGTTCAAAAGAATAGACAAAGGGGAAATGACAACGGATAATGGCCTTGCTTCAGACGATGCAGCTTTGCCTAATTCTCAATTCTCAATTCTCAATTCTCAATTGTTGATGGGCCATTTGCGGTATTCAACCACAGGTAAAAGCGGTCTGCAATATGTGCATCCATTTTTGCGTAGAAACAATTGGCGTGCAAAGAACCTCTGTTTGTGTGGTAATTTCAATATGACCAACATTGACGAGGTTTTTTCTTATATTACAGCACAAGGGCAGTCGCCACGTATCTATGGCGATTCATATATCACGTTGGAACTGATGGGACACCGCCTAGATCGTGAAGTGGAAAGATTGTTTGGTGAAGCTAAGGCAAAAGGTTTGGAAGGTGTTGACATAACACGCTATATTGACAATCATGTAGACATTACCAACGTGCTGAAAACCACGATGCCTCATTTTGACGGGGGATATGTGATGTGTGGATTGACGGGTTCTGGTGAGTCATTTGCCGTACGTGACCCTTGGGGTATCCGCACTGCTTTTTATTATCAGAATGATGAAGTGGTAGTGCTGGCTAGTGAGCGTCCTGTAATTCAGACGACCTTTGACCTACAGACGGAGGATATCCATGAGTTGTTGCCAGGACAGTCCCTTATTGTCCGCAAAAGTGGTGAGTGTCTTTTAGAGCAGATACTTCCAAAACAAAAGTTTTCGGCATGCTCGTTTGAGCGTATCTATTTCAGTCGTGGGTCTGATCGTGATATCTATAAGGAACGTAAACGGTTAGGTGAACAACTTACACCAGCCATTATCGATGCTGTTGGAGGTGATATAGCTCACACGGTCTTTTCATATATTCCAAATACTGCAGAAGTGGCCTTTCATGGTATGACCGATGGTTTGAGGCGGTTAGATCACGATGTAAGAATTGAGAAAGTGGTGTGGAAAGACATCAAATTGCGCACTTTTATCAGTGACGGAGCAGAGCGTAACGACCTGGCTGCCCATGTATATGACATTACTTACGGTTCACTCGTACCCTTTAAGGATAACCTGGTGGTCATAGACGACAGTATTGTACGAGGTACCACCTTGAGAGAAAGTATTTTTAAGATACTTGATCGTCTGCATCCAAAGAAAATAGTTATGGTTTCGAGCTCGCCGCAGATACGCTATCCTGACTATTATGGCATCGATATGTCGCGACTTGAAGAGTTATGTGCTTTTCGTGCTGCCATTGCCCTTATTCAGGAGAGGGGTGTACAGAGACTAATTGCTGATGTTTATAGGAAATGCAAAGATAATCCTATGGCAGAAAACCATGTTCGCGACATATATGCCTCATTTACGGTAGAAGAGATAAACAAGAAAATAGTTGAGATGCTTCGACCTGAAGGGATGCAGTCGCCCATTGAATTAGTATACCAAAGCATCGAAGGGCTACACGAAGCTTGTCAGTACCATCCTGGCGATTGGTATTTTACTGGGCATTACCCTACGCCAGGCGGCATTCGTATGGTAAATCAAGCATTTGTAAATTATGTAGAGCAGACATTAAAGTTGCAACTATGATGGTAAGGAGAGAAGCAAAGATAGTACTTGATAACGGCACTGAGTTTTATGGTTGGTCGTTTGGTGCATTGAAAAATGTGAATGGGGAGGTAGTATTCAATACCGCCATGACAGGTTATCCAGAGAGTCTGACTGATCCTAGCTATGCAGGACAGATATTGGTGACGACCTATCCTTTGATTGGCAACTATGGTGTACCTGATACAGGGAAGGGTAGCAACGAGTTGCCTTTATTTATGGAAAGCGAAAGAATACATGTCAAGGCACTGGTGGTGGCAGATTATAGTGAGTCTTTTTCGCATTGGAATGCGAAAGAGTCATTAGCAACTTGGCTAAGACGTGAAAACATACCGGCACTTACAGGGATTGATACCAGACGGCTTACCATGTTGCTCAGAGAAAGAGGCGTGATGATGGGAAGGATCATTATTGACGGTTATAAGATGGATGACACCCAAAATAAGAGTGATAACTATGAGAGCGTGAACTGGGTAGAGCAGGTAAGTTGCAAAGAGGTGATATCTTACAAGCCTGATAGGTCAATTCTCAATAATCAACAGTCAATAAAGAAGGTTGTACTCGTTGATTGTGGTGTGAAGGCAAATATCATTCGTTGTTTGATAAGAAGAGGAATTGAAGTTGTGCGTGTGCCTTGGGACTATGACTTTAACAATTTGGAGTTTGATGGCTTGTTTTTGGCAAATGGTCCTGGTGACCCAGAACAATGTGTAAAGACGGTGGAGCATATTCGTACATTCTTAAACAGTGAGAATGTGAGACCATGCATGGGCATTTGCTTGGGTAACCAGTTGTTAGCAAAGGCAGCAGGAGCCAAGACCTATAAACTGAAATATGGACATCGGTCTCACAACCAGCCAGTGCAACGTGTAGGAACAACACAATGCTTCATCACCTCACAAAACCATGGTTATGCAGTGGATGCACAGACATTACCATCAGACTGGGAATCTTTATTTGTGAATATGAATGATGGTTCTAACGAGGGAATCCGTCATAAAAAGAGGCCTTGGATGTCTGCACAATTCCACCCTGAAGCTTGCTCAGGACCAGTGGATACTGAGTTCTTGTTCGATGAATTCGTAAAAATGTTAGGGCGATGAAAAAGAAGATAAAAAAAGTATTGCTACTGGGCAGTGGTGCCTTGAAGATTGGTCAGGCAGGAGAATTTGACTATAGCGGTGCCCAAGCTTTGAAAGCCTTGAAAGAAGAAGGCATACACTCGGTGCTTATCAATCCTAATATTGCTACCGTGCAGACCTCCCAAGGGGTGGCTGATACGGTTTATTTTCAGCCCGTGCGTTCAGATTTTGTGGAGCGTGTTATAGAGAAAGAACGTCCAGATGGCATTTTGTTGTCGTTTGGTGGGCAAACAGCCTTGAATTGTGGTGTGGAGTTATATGAGAAGGGTGTACTGGAGAAATATGGTGTTGAGGTGTTGGGAACGCCAGTACAAGCCATTATCGATACAGAAGATCGCGATTTGTTTGTGAAACGGCTCGATGAAATTGGGGTAAAGACCATTAAAAGTCATGCTTGCAGCACTGTTGAGGAAGTGAAGGCTGCTGCTTCTGAATTGGGCTTCCCTGTAATTCTGCGCGCAGCATACGCTCTGGGCGGACTTGGTTCGGGTTTCTGCGATAACGAGGAAGAGTTGATTATACAAGCTGAGGAAGCGTTTTCCTTCTCACCGCAGGTGTTGGTGGAGAAGTCGTTGAAAGGATGGAAAGAGATAGAGTATGAAGTAGTGCGTGACTGTTATGACAATTGTATCACCGTGTGCAACATGGAGAATCTCGATCCATTGGGCATCCATACCGGCGAGTCAATTGTGGTGGCGCCCTCACAAACACTTACCAATAGTGAGTATCATAAACTACGTGCCTTGGCCATCAAGATAATCCGGCATATAGGTATCGTTGGTGAATGTAACGTACAGTATGCCCTCGATCCTCAATCGGAGGACTATCGTGTTATCGAAGTCAATGCACGCCTATCCCGTTCGTCTGCTTTAGCATCTAAGGCTACAGGCTATCCGCTAGCTTTTGTGGCTGCCAAACTGGGTTTAGGTTACGGATTATTCGAATTGAAGAACGCTGTTACGAAAACCACCAGTGCCTTTTTTGAACCAGCTCTCGATTATGTGGTGGTAAAAATCCCTAGGTGGGACCTTACTAAATTCCATGGTGTTAAACGAGAACTGGGGTCGTCGATGAAGAGTGTAGGAGAGGTAATGGCTATCGGCCGTACGTTTGAGGAGGCTCTACAAAAAGGTTTGCGAATGATTGGTCAGGGGATGCATGGCTTTGTAGAGAATCATGAAATACAGATTAAGAACATTGCCACTGCACTACATGAACCAACTGACATGCGCGTTTTCGTAGTTTCGAAAGCCTTGAAGATAGGTTATAGTATCGACCAAATTCATCAGTTGACCATGATTGACCGTTGGTTTTTGCAGAAGTTCAGCCACATTGTTAGCATTGACCAAAAACTGAAAGGATTTTCCATTATTTCTGAGCTTATCATTACGATGGACAAGATGGAATTGCTGGAGTTTCTTGAGGAACCAGATTTTGTCAATACCCTGCATGAAGCTAAAAAATATGGGTTCTCCGATTTTCAGATAGGCCGTGCTTTGGGGCTAGAATCCGTCATGTCAATGGAAAAAGCTGGTCTGCAGGTTCGTTCTTGGCGCAAGGAATTAGGCATTATGCCTATTGTCAATCAGATTGACACCCTTGCGGCAGAGTACCCTGCGCAAACTAATTATTTGTATTTGTCTTATCTATAAAGATTATAATAATGTGTGGAATTGTAGGTTATATTGGTGCCAAACAAGCTTATCCAATCTTGATAAAAGGACTGAGACGTTTGGAGTACCGTGGTTATGATAGCGCAGGGGTAGCTATGATAAGCCAACGGGGTGCACTAAATGTTTACAAAACTAAAGGGAAGGTGGATAACCTGACTGACTATTGTACAGACAAGGATGTATCAGGCAGTATCGGTATTGCTCATACAAGATGGGCTACGCATGGTGAACCTTCTGCTCGAAATGCCCATCCTCATTACTCTCAAAGTCACAATTTGGCCATCATTCACAATGGTATTATAGAGAACTATGCCGATATCAAGGCCAAACTACAGGAAAAAGGCGTGGCATTCGCGAGTGATACAGATACGGAAGTATTGGTGCAGTTGGTGGAGTATATTATGTCGAATAGGAGCTTGACCCTACTTGAAGCTGTGCAAACTGCTCTCTTTCAAGTGATAGGAGCCTATGCTATAGCTATTATAGATAAACGAGAACCCACCCAGATTATAGTTGCCCGCAAACAAAGTCCGCTGGTAGTTGGCATTGGTGAAAGTGAGTTTTTCATAGCATCTGATGCCAGCCCGATTATAGATTATACAGACAAGGTTGTTTATCTCGAGGATGGCAACATTGCCGTTATCCGTCTAGGAGAGGAGCTGAAGGTGATGGGCATACATGGCGAGGAGCAAGAATTGAAGGTAAAGAAAGTGGATTTAAATCTAGGGCAGATAGAGAAAGGTGGCTATGAACATTTCATGTTGAAAGAAATATTTGAGCAACCGGAGTGTTTGACCAACTGTATGCGTGGACGTATCAATGTAGAGGGCAATCAAGTGACGCTTTCGGCCTTGATTGACCATCACCAGCAACTGCTTGGAGCCAAGCGAATTGTCATAGTGGCTTGTGGTACCTCCTGGCATGCAGGTCTTATAGGTAAACAGCTTATTGAGAGTCTATGTCGAATTCCTTGTGAGGTGGAGTATGCTTCTGAATTCCGCTATCGTAATCCGGTGGTTTCAAAAGATGATGTGGTGATTGCCATTTCACAGAGCGGTGAGACTGCTGATACGTTGGCTGCCATACAACTAGCAAAAGAGCAGGGCGCTTTTATATATGGCATCTGTAATGCCATCGGATCTAGTATCCCCCGTGCTACCGACACAGGAACTTATATTCACGTAGGACCAGAAATTGGTGTCGCTTCTACTAAGGCTTTTACAGGGCAGGTTACGGTATTGTCTATGTTGGCTCTTTGCATGGCCAACAAACTGGGGACTATCTCTATTGAAAGGTATCGGCAAATGGTGTCTGAGTTGACATGCATACCGAAGAAGATGGAACAGGCGCTACAAGCTAACGAGGAGATAAAGCATTTGGCAAGGATTTTTACATATGCCAAGAATTGCCTTTATCTAGGTAGAGGCTACAACTATCCAGTGGCGTTGGAAGGTGCTTTGAAGTTAAAGGAAATCAGTTATATCCATGCCGAAGGCTATCCTGCTGCAGAGATGAAACACGGTCCCATTGCTCTGATTGACTCAGAAATGCCAGTGTTTGTCATAGCTACCCGCGACAGACTATATGAGAAAGTAATCTCAAATATTCAAGAAGTTAGGGCACGTGGTGGCAGGGTAACTGCTTTAATAACTGAAGGTGATGAGCAGATAAAACAGTATGCTGACCATGTAATTGAGTTACCAGACACGTTGGAATGTTTTCAGCCACTTATTGCATCTATCCCTTTACAATTATTGGCCTACCATATAGCCGTTTGCAAGGGCAAAGATGTAGATCGTCCACGAAATCTAGCAAAAAGTGTAACAGTAGAATAAATGACAAAATTATGTGTGGAATAGTAGCCATATTAAACGTACAACAACAAAGTGTTGACCTTAGACAGAAAGCGTTGAAGATGAGTCAGAAAATCCGCCATCGCGGACCAGACTGGAGTGGTATATATTGTGGAGGCAGTGCCATTCTTGCTCACGAGCGATTGAGCATTGTAGATCCAGAAAGTGGCGGACAGCCATTGTTTTCACCTGATCGCCATCAGGTGCTGGCTGTGAATGGCGAGATTTATAATCACCAAGAAATACGTCGTCGCTTTGCCGGCCAATACGAATTTCAGACAGGGAGTGACTGTGAGGTGATATTGGCTCTATATCGAGAGAAAGGTATTGGTTTCCTTGAAGATTTGAGTGGCATCTTTGCCTTTGTCTTGTATGATGAGGCTACCGATGAGTTCCTAATAGCCCGAGACCCCATTGGTGTTATTCCACTTTACATTGGTTTTGATAGCGATGGCAAGGTATATGTTGCATCTGAACTGAAAGCACTGGAGGGCCAGTGTGAACGCTATGAACCATTTCTTCCTGGTCATTATTATTGGAGCCGTGAACCAGGTATGAAACGTTATTATCAGCGTGATTGGTTTGAATATGCAGCAGTAAAAAATAATGATGCAGATGTAACAGCTATTCATGATGCTCTTGATGAGGCGGTGAAGCGTCAGTTGATGAGCGATGTGCCTTATGGTGTGTTATTATCTGGAGGGCTTGATTCATCGGTTATTTCTGCCATAGCAGAGAAATATGCAGAAATGCGTATCGAGGATGATTCTCGCACAAAAGCATACTGGCCTCGTCTGCATTCCTTTGCCGTTGGCCTCAAAGGGGCTCCCGACTTGGCAAAGGCAAGATTAGTGGCAGACTATATCGGTACTGTTCACCATGAAATCAACTATACTATACAAGAGGGACTTGATGCTATACGCGATGTTATTTATTTCATTGAAACTTATGATGTGACTACTGTTAGAGCTTCAACGCCTATGTACCTGTTGGCTCGTGTCATTAAGTCGATGGGTATTAAGATGGTGCTTTCAGGCGAAGGTGCAGATGAAATATTTGGTGGCTATCTTTATTTCCATAAAGCGCCTGATGCCAAAGCTTTTCATGAAGAAACCGTTCGTAAACTCAGTAAATTGTACCTCTATGATTGTCTGCGAGCCAACAAAAGTCTGAGTGCATGGGGAGTGGAAGGGCGAGTTCCTTTCCTTGACAAAGAGTTTCTTGATGTTGCTATGCGAACCAATCCTATGGCTAAGATGTGCCCTGGCTCTACTATTGAGAAGAAGATTGTCCGTGAAGTATTTGCTGACATGCTACCTACAGCAATTGTTTGGCGACAGAAAGAACAGTTCAGTGATGGAGTAGGCTACTCATGGATTGACACTTTAAAGCAAGTGACTGCTGAAGCAGTATCAGATGAGCAAATGGCGAACGCAGCTAAACGTTTCCCCATTAATCCGCCCCAAAATAAGGAGGAGTATTATTATCGTAGCATCTTCGCCGAGCATTTTCCTAGCGATTCTGCAGCACGCAGTGTTCCAAGTGAAGCCTCTGTTGCTTGCTCAACAGCTATCGCTCTTGAGTGGGATGCTGCTTTTAGAAATATGAATGATCCTTCAGGTCGTGCCGTCAAAGGGGTACATGAACAGGCATATTGAGGCTCGTATGAACAACGAACAGTAGAACAGTTGTTTTTCTGTTATCCTATCGTACCATCTGTGTTAATTTCAGCAGCATAAAAAATAAGCACTTAATGATGGCTATTTTTAAAAGATGACTATCTTTGCTGATAGAAACATAAAACAATCCTACTGATGAAGCGTATTGTCTTCCATCTTATCCTTCTACATATGGCCTTACTGGGCTCGCTGTCTATGCTGGCGCAAACCAAGGCTCCTGAGACCATCACGATGCTGACCTACAACATTCGTCATGGGGCAGGGATGGATAATGCGATGAACCTCGAGCGACAGGCGGCCATCATCAAAGCTTGTGAGGCAGATGTGGTGGCTCTACAGGAAGTGGATAGTGTGACCAACCGTTCGGGGATGATTGATGAGGCTGCCTATCTGGCGCAGGAGAACGAGATGGTGGGCACTTTCGGACGTGCCATTGATTTCGATGGGGGCAAATATGGCGTAGCCGTACTGAGCAAGGAGAAGCCTCTGAGTGTAAAGAATATCCCACTGCCGGGCGCTGAGCCGCGTACCCTGCTGGTGTGCGAGTTCGAGCAGTTTGTCTTTGCCTGCACACACCTCGACCTGGAGGAGGTGAATCGTCTGGCTTCAGTGGAAATCATAGTGAACGAGGCGATGACATGGGACAAGCAGTTCTTCCTCTGCGGCGACTGGAACGATGAGCCGGATAGTCAGTTCATGGAAAGGATGAAAGAGTGGTTTACCATTCTGAGCAATACCAACGGTGACGATGTATTATATCCAACGTTTTTATCGTTTCCTGCAGATGAGCCCAACAGGTGCCTCGATTATGTGGCAGGGTTCGGGCAGAATGTTGTTAAGAGGAGCAGTGAAGTATTGAACGAGCCGGAGGCTTCGGACCACCGCCCCGTCCTTGTCGTGGCATCCACCAAGGGTTGGGATTGATAATTATGTCAAATCAGTATAAACTAACGATTAAAAGTAATTCCCTATGAAAAAAAAGGCTGTTATCAAAGACCTCCTGGTTCTATGGCTCGCTTTGGGCGCACTTGGATGTGCAGCGGTGAATCTTCATATCTCGCTGAATATGCTGGCTCAAAAAGAGGAATAACCCAGAAGACCATCATCTGCGTCATTTCACTGTGCACATCGCTTCTATCAGCATACAGCCAGTGAGGTGGGCAGTGAGGCAAACAGAAGCATCGTCGGCAGGTGCTTCCCACCATGTACCGCCATACAGCATGGTATGATGGTTGAGGCCGTGCTCCACCAATGTGGTGGCACAACGGGTGATAAACTCCTTGAACTTGGCATGATGCGCCTCATCTAATGCTGCGTCATTCACCACCTTTACAAAGTAACGGAAGAAGATGCCATGAAAGAGTCCGCCATCGCCATGCGAGTCATCCTTCAAGACGCCGTTGTTCTGCGTCATGCGGTCAATCACATAGTCGGCTGCTTTGATGGCGTCATCTAAATACTGCTTGTCACCAGTGATGCGGAAAAGCTCATAGGCAGCTCCTATGAAAGTGCCTGGGTTGTAAGTATAAACCGAACGGCTGATGCGTCCTTCCTGATTGATATTGTCATAAACGGCACCCGTCTCGGCATCAAAGAGTGTCTTTCGTTCCCAAGCGAAGATCTTCTTGGCCTCTTCCAGATAGGCAGCTTTCTCCTTGCCTCCATGCAGGTTGGCCTTGTCATAGAACTGATACAGACGGGCTGCGATGATGGCAGCAGGACCATTGGAGCAGGCGTTCTTCGACTTGCTCACGTCAGTCTTCCAAGTGATGCCACCATACCAAGGGGCTTCGTTCTCTGGTCCCCATGTGGGCCATATCCAACAGTCATATAGCTGGCGCGCTTTCTTGAAATACAGGTCATTGCCCGTGCTCTCGAACATGCGGATTTGCGCCAGCGTAATCCACTCCATATCATCTACATAGACATTCCACCACGGATCATTGTCGTTGTCGCCCGTATTAAAGGTAGGGGCACCCTGCCACCAAAGGGGGAACAAATCGACATACTCCTTTCGCCCTGTGCGCAGGTAGCCATCCACCAATACATCCATAGCGTGTGCCTGTGGCCAATAGTGGATGGTGGTCATATCAGTCAGGTCACTGCCGTAGTTGAAATAATATCGTTGCTCGTACCCCTCAAAGTTGGCTCCCCAGAAATGGTCAATCAAGGCATGCGACATGCCGTCGGCTATGGCTTGCCAGTCATACTGACCATCGGCAGTTGTCAAGTTCACTGTTGTTTGCTCTGCTGGCTGCTGGCAGGAAGCCAACGCCAACAGGCAACAGATAAGCATTAATAGTCTTCTCATTATATGGGTGGGTTATGGTTTTATAATCATCAGTTACTCAGGCTGCTCAGGGTAACGGTTACGCACAGCTTTCCCTCCTGGCACAAACACGATGTTGCGTGCGAACTCAATCTGGAACTGAGCATCGTCAAGACCCGTCATGAGCTTGCCGCCCACATAGCAGTTGGTGAAGGTGATGTTTTCAACCGACTGTTTGGGATGGCCTACGATGGTAAACGGCTTCAGAGGGTTCTCCCAAGTGACATTCTTCATGTGTACCCCATTGATAGTACCCATCTCGCCATTACCATATCGTTCGCCTTCGGTGAGGATGATCTCCATGTTCTTGTATTCGATGTCGCCTTCTACGCGTACATCTTCAAACCTGATGTCGGAAACCTGTGAAGGACCATCGCACACGATGCTGAAAGCCGAGTGACCTCCTGACCTTCCACTGCCCCATGCACGCAGGATATCGCAATCCTTTACCAGCACGTTCTTTACTTCTCCGCCGTTGAGCTCAAAACCTAAGGTCACACCGTCAGCATGGTCCCATCCTACAAAGACAGACTTAGTGATGGTGATGTCGCGTGTGCTGAGGTCATAATCGGCAGTACCCCTGCGACCGTTGCTCTTGATGGCGATACAGTCGTCGCGCGTGCGGATGAAGCAGTCGTTGATGGTGAAACCCTTGCATGACACAGGGTCGATGCCATCTAGTCCCCACACACCTTGATAAGTGAACACCTTTACGTTGTTATAGCCAGAATTTGTGCAATTGGTGAGCGTATTAGCCCATCCACGGGTATGTCTCACGGTGATGCCGTCCACTTGGAAGTTGTCGCTGCTGTTCACCCTCACATTGCCAGACAGTGAACCTCTGCCAAAGATACGTACATTATCGGCGTTCCTGCCTGTAATATTGGCCGTTACGTTAGCGCCACCAGCAATATAGATTTGCTGACCACTCTGCAGTTCAATGTTACCTACCTCATGGTTGCCGGGACCATAGTAAGTAATCTTCTTGTCATTAGGTTTGGGCGCATCTTTCTCCAAAGGATTGGCGAACACTGCCAGATGTGGCAACTTGTTTACTTCAATGTACAGTTTCTGCGGACCATCGATGGTGAAAGTCAGTTCACGTCCATTGGCCTCGCCCTTGATTCCTGCGCTCTTTGGCAGGATCTGGTAACTGGTGATGTCTTCGCCGACGGTAATCACTACTTTCTGCTCGCCTTGGCAGGAGAAATTCACCATATTCAAGTCTTCCATGCCACCTGCACCCACTACTTCTGTCCATACTTCCTGACCATTGACTGTAGCCTTGAAATCGGTGCTGGTGCGCATACCTGGAACAGCAGGGTATGTAACTGTCTGCTGTGCAAAACATGCAAGTTGTACAGCTGCCATCAGCAGAAATACAAAATATCTTTTCATAATCGTATTCTAATAATTAATGACTCTATTTCAAATCAAGCACGAATGTCTCTCTAGCAGGTATAGACAAAGTTCCTGTTACTGGGATAGTCTTTCCTGTCCATACATCCGTTCCCTGAGAGAATCCCTTGGTGACCTCCCTGTAACGGTTCATGTCCAGATTTTGGTCATCATCCGTTCCGTTCATTATTACCAGCACGGTTCTGTTATCCTTTATTCTGGCATAAACGTAGCAGCCTTCTGACATAGGCGCATAATGCAGCAGTTTACCATGGATAATGGCTTCATTGTTCTTACGCCATTGCAGCAACTTCTGCATATAGTTCCACGCTTCATTCTGCAAATCAGTCCTGCCTTGTGCTGTGAAAGCATTCACAGGATCTCCTTCCCATCCGCCAGGGAAATCTGTTCGTATCACACCATCTCCCTGTTCCTTGGTGCCATGCATCAGAATCTCAGTGCCGTAATAAAGTTGCGGAATGCCTCTCGTAGTAAGCAAGAAAGCTATGCCTTGCCTGTATCGCCTAAGGTCAGTCTCGTCTTTGCGCATGAAACGGGAGGTGTCATGATTGTCCAGGAATATCAGCACATTGCTCAGGTCTGCAAACTGATAATCCTGAGCCAGTATCTCATAGATCTTGAATAGACCAGCCTCATGCAGATCATTACCATCGCTTACCTCATCAAATACATGCTGTGAAGCAAATGCAAGCTCGAAGTCCATCACTGTCTTAAGATGAGAGTTGCGGTCGCTGAGTTTGCTGCCACGCTGCCACCATGCTGAGTTAGTGCCCCTTGGATACCATACTTCACCCATGATATTGAATTCGGGGTATTCCTCTTCCACGTCCTTGCACCACTGCGCCATGAAGTCATAATCAACATAGGAGTGTGTGTCCTGGCGCACTGCGTCAATGCCGGCATATTCAATCCACCAAATGCAGTTCTGAATCAGATATCTCGCCATATGCCTGTTCTTTTGATTCAGATCAGGCATGCCACGACTAAACCATCCGTCAAGGAACGCCTCCTTTTCTGTCTGGGGTGCATGAGGATCCATCACCGTCCATTTCAGATGACTGGTAGGCTTGAATTCTCCATTATAGTTGAGCCAGTCTTTTGCAGGCATATCCTTCAACCACCAATGCCCACTGCCACAATGGTTGAAAATCATGTCCATCACCACTTTCATGCCCATACCATGCGCCTTATCCACCAGTTCACGGTATTCCTCATTCGAGCCGAATCTGGGGTCAACCTTGTAATAGTCAGTAGTGGAGTAGCCATGATAAGAGCCACCAGGCTGTCGGTTTTCAAGTACAGGATTGAGCCATACGGCCGTGAATCCCAAATCCTGAATATAGTCCAAATGATTGATGATGCCTCTCATATCGCCTCCGTGACGTGCCCCACTGCGGGCTCTATTCACCTTGACATCATCGAGTTCGTCATTCGAAGGGTCAGCATTGGCAAATCTGTCGGGAGTGATGAGGTAGATGGCATCTGCCGTCGAAACGCCTTGTGCCATTTTCCTTTTTTCTCTGGCTCTAAGCTCATAAGGCACGGATAGTTTGTTTTTGCCTTCTGCGAACACAATATCCATCTTGCCAGCTTGGGCAGCATCAGAAATGTCCAAATACAAGAAAAGATAATTAGGATTGTCTGTCTTTACAGATTCTTTCAGATAAACGCCTGGATACTGGATAGAAACGTCGGCGTTAGCAATACCTTCACCATGTACCATCAACTGCAGTTCGTGGTTCTTCATACCTACCCACCAGTTTGCAGGTTCCACTCTTTCCACCCCAATACCGAATGCGGTAGAGCTAACCAGGCATATTAATAATAGTAGAAAATGTTTCATAATTCAATACTCTTTCCTGTTGATGCACTCTTTTTGGCAGCTTCCAGAATCTCCACCACCAGTACGTTATTCTCTAATCCACCGAGGTCATAGGGTTGCATTTTAATATCTCCCCTTACCACTGCTTTCAGGTAACGGAAAGCATCATTGTATGGCTGCTCCAGTTTAGGAACGTCCACATCGGTAGAAAACTCTTCACCAATAAGGGTATCCATACGGGTGCCTGTGCGTTGATAGATATAGCCGTTATCGCCATAGATTGTCATGTCCTTGTGGTTCCAGGGCCAGCACCATGATGCCATGATCTGGGCAGTCATACCCGGATATTGGAGCACGATGGTCGCATCATCATCTACCTTGGGATATTTGTCGGGTTTGTTTTGTTGCAGCACGGCATACACGCTTTGAGGACGCTCGCCTTTGCGGAGCCAGGTCACGATGTCAGCGCCATAGCATCCAAAGTCCATCACTGCACCGCCGCCGTTCAGTATAGGGTCGCAGAGCCAATCAGTGAATCGTGGCTCACAATTAATTTCGAATGGTCCCTGATGACCGTCTTGCACATTGATGCGCCTTACTTCTCCTATCTTTCCTTCATCTATCAACTGCTTGGCATAATGGTTGGTACTGTACCAGGTAGTCTCGTAGTTGGTCACCACCTTGATGCCATACTGCTGTGCCAGTTGCTGAATGCGCAAAGCATCTTCAAATGTAGCAGCAAGTGGCTTTTCCACCATCACATCTATGCCTCTGGGAGCCGCAGCTTTGACTACAGCGAGGTGGTCCTTGATAGAGCCGTAGGCTGCTACCACCTCTGGCTTTGTCTGATCAAGCATTTCTGTAAGGCTTTTGTAGAACACCTCTGATGCTACCTTCTTGCTCAAAGGATT
The DNA here is from genome assembly GCA_902779085.1 of uncultured Bacteroidales bacterium. Classification (GTDB taxonomy): domain Bacteria; phylum Bacteroidota; class Bacteroidia; order Bacteroidales; family Bacteroidaceae; genus Bacteroides. The sequence continues at coordinate 324,413 of CACYZY010000002.1, forward strand.
GTCTGCGCGGTAGGTGTCATTTTCTTCACTTACACCTACAACTTCAAAATCTCCTCTACCTACTCTGCCAGCAACTTCACCAACATGTCCATGGGTCACACCTGCCACCGCCAATCGCAAAGGTTTTGTTTCATCAATAGGCGATGCCGCACTTTCGTTATTCAAGGCATTATCTACCTTGTTGCTACAAGCTGTCATCATAGCTACTGCCATCATCATAATCACTTTTTTCATTTCGATATGGTTTTTAATACAAATCTAAGATGCAAATATGCAATTATTTTTCGATTCATACAACTTTTTTAATGTGTTCATGGTCTCAACCTTGATGGTTGTTCAACTTCGCTATCATACAGTTTTTTTTGTTGCTGCTTGTTACTTCCGCCTTTTTTGCTTAATATTGCAAGCAGTAATTAAAAATACGAAGATATGATTAATCATGATACTGAACATCTGAAGACAAATAAGCAGTTTATGCTGGGCAACGGACTGCTGGCATTTGCTGTATTCATTATAGTGGCCATTTTTTTCTACCTCAGTTTCCGTGAACAGAGCAAGAAACAGGAGCATCGTTATGCAGAGTCGTATGCCATTTCCTTGGTGAAAGGATTTGTGGGCAACGACATGCAGGTGCTGGTGAATGACAGTGTGCTATATAACGCCCCTGTGCAGAGTGAACCGCTGACTTTCAGCATCACACGATTTGCTGAAAACAGTTCGGTGATCATTGTGGATAATGCTACCGAGAAAATGGCAGTATTTGAACTGAGCGAGCAGGGTGGGGTGTATAATTTTGAGATGAATAATGGTGAGGTAACGCAAAGGGAATAAGTTATTCTGTATCCTTACCAAAAGCTCGGCGCATCGTTCTGTGGTGCACCAGCCATCAAAACATCTTAAATAGAAAAATCCTCTCCAGCTATTGGAGAGGACTTTTTTGTGCGGGTAAAAGGACTCGAACCTTCACGGATTTCTCCACCAGATCCTAAGTCTGGCGCGGCTGCCAATTACGCCATACCCGCAATGTATTGCTTAAATGCGATGCAAAATTAACGCTTATTGCGTGGATTTGCAAATTTCTTATGGTTTTTTATTCAAAAAGGCTCGGGCGGCCTCGATAATGGTGTCGATACCCTGTGCCTGGTCGGCAGGTGAGAGGTCAACCTTTATGTCGGGCTCGATGCCAAATTCAATCTGCTGCATCTCTGCGTCAAACGTTGGACAGGCACTGAAGCGTACACCCCAGCCATTGGGCAATTCCGAATTGAATGGCATGCCTGACCCGCCTCCTGTCTGGTCACCTATGATAGTGACTTTCGGCATGTAGCGCATAGAGTTCACAAAGTCGTTAGTGGCGCTGTAGCTATGGCGATTGGTCAGCACCACTACAGACTTTTGCCAACGCACGCCATCTGCTGGTTCAATATAGATAGCCTCAGGCTCAGAGAAATCGCTATGACCCTTGCCCGTCTTGTGACACATATAGCCCACTAACATTTTCTCGTTGGTGAACCGTCCTGCTAAGCGCTGGGCATTCGTGAGCTCACCACCTCCGTTGTTGCGAACATCGATAATAATACCATTGCAAATATCGAGGTAGCGAAACATCTCACTCAGCGAGTTGTTGCCGATAGCGTTCGAGAAGCTGGTGCAGGTCACATAACCGATATTATCATCCAGGATGCGATAGCGCAGGCCTCCACCGATGCGGTACTCATGACCTAAATATTTTTCCACCAGTTCTTCGCTGTAGTTGCGAGGGTAGTCCTCATACCAATTCCAGTAGCGTGCCGTGTTATGGTAAGCATAGAGGTTCACATGTCCGTCCTTGAGCTCTGCCAGCATGTTACCTAAGATCTGGAAGAGGTGGTCGTTCGACAGGTCATCGGTGATATAGGGCAGATAATGTGCTTTAACAGCATTCCAATCCACTTGTTTGTAGTCGAGGAAACAGTAGTGCTCGTCGATGATGCGCCACAACGCCTCGAAATTACCCATAGGGGAGTTCTCGTTGTTCTCCTCTCGCACACAGCCAGTGAGCAGAACCAGTGATACTATGAACAGTAACAGGCGTTTCATAGTTTCTGAAAGCGTTTAACTACGCCAATCATGAAGATGTGGCTGTAGATGTGTGACTTAATCTGATTGATGTGCGCTTGCTGAGCATCCCACACATAGGTGAAGCGTAGGGTGACCTTGCCAATGGGGTAGTCAGCAGACAACATCTGACGCAGCGATGGAGCACTGAATGGGGTTGTTACTTTCAGCGTACCACCACGTTCGCCGATGGAGAACATCTCGTAATAGGACTGCCCATAGTGTGGCATGAACATCATTCCCAACAAGGGTAAGTTGGCTTGATAGCGTAGCGTGAGCGGACGGTTCTTGACATGTAAGTTCCACAAGGCCACGACGGAAGCATCGATAGAGGCATGAGCCCTGAGCGATACAGGGTTATTGCCGTTGCGCATGTTGTAGGTGAAGCCCCCATTCAGATCGGCAGCACCACCCATTAGTACATCGAAGTTATGCGTCAATGCTTGACGATAATACCAGCCATAGTTCCAATTGGCCAAGGCTGTAGCTGTCTTGTTATTCTCGGCACGATTGTCGGTATAGCCAAAGTTTCCTTGGAAGTAGGTCTGCTGCCATATCTTACCCTGCATCAGTTTTGTCTGGTGCAGTGTTTCGCGAGAGAAACGAGCTTCCCAACCCTTGTAGGTTTCTGGAGAAAGGTAGGTATCCTGCAGTGACGTGAAGCCCAACCCGTAGGAGGTAGCACGAGTGTAAATAGGCCCTTGGCTCTCTTGTGCTTTTGCCGTTACAACCAACAGCAAAAAAGCAATGGTCAATATATATTTCCCAATCTTCAATTCTTAATGTTTAAAGGTCACTTTTTGGAGTGAAGATTAATTGTCGAATAGTTTCATTTGTCCCGTCAACTCATCTAAGATATCACCGTTGCTCTTGCCATTATCAGGGTCTTCTACCTCTACTGGCTCATCAGTTGGAGCTGGTTCTGCAGGAGGCTCTGGGAAGCGAGTAGGTTCCAGTTCCTTGACTTTCTTGATGGTATAAGTAGTGAGTCGTTTGCCCTTTGCCTTGTAGCCCTTGATGGCAATAAACTCGTCGGCATCCACCTCTATCTTCCCACGGAAGGAATCGTCACCACCCATCGTCACCTCGAAACGAGCGTAATACTGGTCGGTGAGCAATAACAGACGATTCTCTGGATTGTCACCCAAGTAGTTCTGCTTGCGGTTGGTTGCCTCAAAGAAGAAACGTTTTACATATGGATAGCCCTTCTGAGACTCATCATATAGCACAGCCGTCCATACCTTATGCGGGTCAAACTTCTCAATCACTCGGATATTATCGTCATAATGGTTGTTGGTGTCGAAGTCGGTAGTATAGAAATCTCCGTTCTCAAGTACCACAAGTATTAAATCATCATTCTGGAATTCTCCCAGATGCTTGCCATGACCGTCGTAGTTGAGGCGTTTCACATCTTCATCGAACCACACTTCGCGGCCTCCCAGCGTAGAACCACCATGCGCCTTGAGCGTGATGCGGTGTATAGGGAATTTGGTCAGGATGTTGCCCATAGCCTGGCGTCCCTTGATAAGAATGTTGCTGAAATCTTGGTCAAGAGTTAGGTTCTTCAGGCGTGGGTTAGGCTTTAGCGTTACCTTGATGACCTCTGCCTCGCCGTTTGGGTTAGCAGTGAAATACAGCATGCGTGAGCCCTCTTTGCCTTGGGTGATGGTGTATTCACGATCGTGTACAACCGCCGTTACTGCAAAGCGCTTGATATAGTTCCAGCCATCCTTGCCATCGCGATATACCACGTTGTAGATGGTGCGTTTGTCGTTCTTGTTGAAGATGTTGATATAGTAGATATCCTTGCCGACGAACTTCTTGTCAGCCACCGAGGTCACTACATAATGTCCATCGCGGAAGAACACAATCACGTCGTCGAGGTTAGAGCAGTTGCACACAAACTCGTCCTTCTTCATCTGAGAGCCATAGCCAACGAAACCTTCTTCACGGTTAACATACAACTTTTCTGTAGCCTCAATGACACGTGCAGAATCGATGACGTCGAAGTTGCGCACTTCTGTGCGGCGAGGAAATTGAGCACCATATTTTTTCTTCAGTTTGCGGAACCAGTTAGCTGTATATTCTATCAAGTCGGCCAATAACTTATCGATTTCCTCAATATCGGCCTTCATTTTCAGAATGGCCTCTTCCGCCTTGTCGGAGTTGAATTTCAGAATGCGTCCCATCTTGATCTCCAAGAGTTTCAAAATATCCTCCTTGGTTACTTCACGTACCATGTATGGATAGAAAGGAGTGAGGCGATCGTCAATATGTTCGCATGCAGCATCGATGCTCGCAGCCTCTTCAAATTTCTTGTCTTTGTAGATGCGCTCCTCGATGAATATTTTCTCCAATGAGGCAAAGTGAAGCTGTTCCAGTATCTCGCCCTTCTTGATTTCCAGTTCCCTCTTCAACAACTCCTTGGTGTTGTCCACCGAGCGTCGCAGCACATCGCTAACAGTGAGGAATTGAGGCTTACGCTCGTCGATGACACAGCAATTGGGTGATATGTTGATTTCGCAATCAGTAAAAGCATATAGGGCATCGATGGTTTTGTCTGAAGATACACCACTCTGCAAGTGTACCAATATCTCTACATTGGCAGAAGTGAGGTCTTCCACTTGCTTAACTTTGATCTTACCTTTGTCGTTAGCTTTTACGATTGAGTCACATACATTTGCTACTGTACGGCCAAATGGTAGTTCGCGGATTGCCAATGTGTGGTTATCCACTTTCTCAATCTTGGCACGAACACGTACACTACCACCACGTTCGCCATCATTGTATTTAGATACCTCTATAGCACCACCCGTCTGGAAATCAGGGTAGAGTTTGAAATCCTCACCATGTAGGTAGCTCACTGCAGCATCGCATATCTCATTGAAATTGTGAGGTAATATCTTGGATGACAAACCTACAGCAATACCTTCCACACCTTGCGCCAGCAGCAGCGGGAACTTAACTGGCAGGTTCACAGGCTCCTCGTTGCGTCCATCGTAAGAGAACTGCCATTCTGTTGTCTTGGGATTGAATACCACTTCCTTCGCAAAGTTGGTTAGGCGTGCCTCTATATATCGTGGAGCTGCAGCGCCATCGCCTGTAAGGATGTTGCCCCAGTTACCCTGGGTGTCAATCAGCATTTCCTTCTGCCCTAACTGTACCAGTGCGTCGCCGATAGATGCATCACCATGAGGGTGAAACTTCATGGTCTCCCCCACGATGCCAGCCACTTTATTGTAGCGTCCATCTTCCATGCGCCACATGGTGTGCAGGATACGACGTTGAACAGGCTTAAGACCATCTATGATGTGGGGAACAGCTCTCTCAAGGATTACATAAGAGGCATAATCCAAAAACCAGTTTTCATACATACCGCTAAGTTGATGCTTGGCATTGGCATCATGGGTGTCGGTAGGCTTGTAATCGGAATGACCAGTAGCTTCATCTGCAGCGAAGTCATCTATAGGTTTATCAGTGTCTTTACTCATAAAAAAGGTCAAAAAAAGGCGATTTTGGCATCGCAATCTGTCTTTCTTTTGCAAATATACGATTTTTTATAGAAATTTTTGAGTAGAAAGCAGTATCTTTGTGCCAATTTTATGAATAATGTGTAAAATTTGATAGATATGGCGCAAGAAGATGTTTTCAAAAAGATTGTTGCACATTGCAAGGAATACGGCTTTGTTTTTCCAAGCAGTGATATTTATGACGGACTGGCTGCTGTGTATGACTATGGCCAGAATGGTGTAGAACTGAAAAACAACATTAAACAATATTGGTGGCAGAGCATGGTACTGTTGCACGATAATATCGTGGGTATTGATTCTGCTATCTTCATGCATCCAACTATATGGAAAGCCAGCGGACACGTTGATGCTTTCAATGATCCTCTAATTGACAACCGTGACTCCAAGAAGCGCTACCGTGCCGATGTGCTGATTGAGGATGAGATTGCCAAATATGACGATAAGATTGAAAAGGAAGTAGCTAAGGCTGCTAAGCGTTTCAAGGAAAACTTCGATGAGGCTAAGTATCGTGCTACCAGTCCTAAGGTGCTGGAATTGCAGGAAAAACGTGACGCTTTGCATACTCGTTATAGCGCTGCTATGAATGCAATGGATCTGAACGAATTGCGTCAGATTATCCTCGACGAAGAGATTGTTTGTCCTATCAGCGGTACAAGAAACTGGACAGAGGTTCGTCAGTTCAATCTGATGTTCTCTACTGAAATGGGTTCAACAGCTGATGGTGCTATGAAAGTATATCTGCGTCCTGAAACGGCTCAGGGTATTTTCGTGAACTACCTGAATGTTCAGAAGACAGGCCGTATGAAGGTGCCTTTCGGTATTGCACAGATAGGTAAGGCTTTCCGTAACGAAATTGTAGCTCGTCAGTTTATCTTCCGCATGAGAGAGTTTGAGCAGATGGAGATGCAATTCTTCGTTCGTCCTGGCACTGAAATGGAATGGTTTAGCAAGTGGAAGGAAACCCGTATGAAGTGGCACCAGGCACTGGGCTTTGGAGCTGACCACTATCGTTTCCATGACCACGAGAAGCTGGCTCACTATGCTAATGCAGCTACCGACGTTGAGTTCCTGATGCCATTTGGCTTTAAGGAGGTGGAAGGTATCCATAGCCGCACGAACTTCGATTTGAGCCAGCATGAGAAGTATTCTGGCAAGAGCATCAAATATTTCGATCCAGAGACTAACGAGAGCTATACTCCGTATGTGATTGAGACCAGTATTGGTGTGGATCGTATGTTCTTGAGCGTAATGAGTGCAGCTTATACAGAAGAGCAGTTGGAGAATGGTGAGACTCGCGTGGTATTGAAGTTGCCTGCAGCGTTGGCTCCTGTGAAACTGGCCGTATTACCATTGGTGAAGAAAGATGGTCTGCCAGAGAAGGCTCGTGAGATTGTGAACGATTTGAAGTTCCACTTCAACACTATCTACGACGAAAAAGACAGTATTGGCAAGCGCTATCGTCGCCAGGATGCAGTGGGTACACCTTACTGCGTGACCGTTGATCACGATACGCTGAATGACAATTGTGTGACCTTGCGTAACCGTGATACTATGCAGCAGGAGCGTGTGGCCATCAGCGACTTGAATGGCATCATTGCTGACCGTGTGAGCATCACAAGTTTGTTGAAGAAATTACAATAACAACATGAAATTATTTAAGTTTCATAAAGCATTAGGCAGTTGGTTAATGGTATCTTTTATGATGTCATTAGCTATTGTGGGGTGCAAGGAAGTCAAGGAAGCGGAAGAGTATGACAACTGGAAGGAACGAAACCAGCTTTTCGTTGATTCCATCAGCTTTTTGACATCAGGTAATATAGTGGTTACAGCTGCTGATGCTGATGCCATGCAGGTGGGTTCCTATTATGCCATTGAAACCAGTGCCAGCACCAATCGACAATATCAGTATATATATGTGAAGAAACTGTTGGCTAATACTATTGGGGATAGAGCCTACTATACAGACAAAGCTTCTGTATTCTATTATGGCACTCTTATCAATGGTTCTCGTTTCGATGGCAATTTCAATGGTTATAACGCTAATGACAAAAGTACCCTTGATGGCAATGAAAACATGCCTACGGAGTTTGATTCACCAACAGAGTTTGCTGTTAATGGCAACATCATTACGGGTTGGAAAACAGCTCTGCAGTATATGCGTGAAGGTGAACGATGGATGGTGTATATCCCTTACCAAAGTGCCTATGGTAAAAATGGTAATGGAACTATATTAGGCTATTCCATGCTATGCTTTGACATGATTGTAGATGAGGTGAAAAGGCAATAGACAATTCTTTTTGAAACATATCCAAATAATAAAGCCGACTCTTTGTAGGGTCGGCTTTATTTATTATCTCAGCTAAATTATTATACTATCAGTTTTGATTTTGTAATGAACTGGATAATGTTTTCCACTTCAGGACAACTCTCAATCTCACTTTTGATACGAATGGCCGCATCCTGCGTACTAATGTTGGCGTGGTAGAGGATGAGGTAAGCGTTCATCACATGACGCAACGTATTATCATCCATAGGCTGGAACGTGTTCTTCTGCAAGATGACAGAGTTCACTCCGTGGTAAGCAGCAGGATTACCCTTCACCATAATATATGGAGGTACATCCTTACGCAGACGTGTACCGGAGAGGATGAGTGTCCAGTTGCCAATATGCACATCTTCATAAAGAATAACAGCATTACTCAGTACGTTGTAACTGTCAATCACACAATTGCCGCCTATGATGGTCTTCAATCCCACCATTACGTAGTCTTTCAACACGGCTCCATGGCAGATGTGTACACCATCCATCAGGTGACAGTTGTTACCAATACGGGTGGCATGTCCTAAGTTAGTAGCACGTGCAATGACCACGTTCTCACGAATATCGTTGTCATCACCGATAATCACCTCGGTCTTGTCTCCTTTATATTTCAAGTCCTGGGGCTCGGTACCTATTACGGCACCATGGTGAATTTTGTTGCGGTTGCCAATGCGGACACCATCTAATATCGTTGCGTGAGCGTAGATGTAGCAATCGTCACCAATCACTACGTCATCAGCTATGTATGCGAAGGGCTCTACTGTTACGTTCTTACCTAATTTCGCACCTTTTCCTATATATGCTAATTCACTAATCATGATATTGATATTTAAGGTTATTCTTTTCCACCACCCAATGCTGCATAGAGATTGATTACAGCCTGCATGCGGTCGTATGTATCAGTTACTTCAGACAGTTGAGCATTGAGGTATGACTGCTGTGCACTTAGAACTTCCAAATATGAAGAGTTACCCAATTGGAACAGGTCGGCCGTGTCATCTGCTGCTTTCTTGGCAGAAGCTACCTGTACCTTGCGTGATTCCGATTTCTCAGTGTTCATTTGGTACTGGTAAAGTGCGTTGCTCACTTCGTTACCAGCCTTCAACAAAGTTGTCTGGAAAGTTAGTTTAGCCTTTTCTTCATTAGCTTTCGCAACTTTCAAACCTGCTATCAGACGTCCTCTAGCAAACAGAGGTTGTGTGATGCCGGCCATAAGGGTAGTCATGAATTTGCCAGGATTAACTACCTGTCCAAGATTGTTGGTCCATGACTCTTGGCCATTGATAGTAAGCTGTGGGAAGAATGCGGCACGTGCACTGTTGGTATCGTAATAGCAAGCTGCCAATGACATCTCTGCAGCCTTGACATCCGGACGATTGGCAAGCATCTGTACTGGCACACCAGTCAAGAAATTGGTTGGTAGCTGTTGCTCATCAAACTTGTTGCGAGGAATCTGCTGACCAGGTACGTTTAAAATCACACACAATGAATTTTCCATCTCGCGGATGCTCTGCTTAATACCAGAGAGAGAAGCTACTACCTGTGCATGACCCGTACGGCTCTGCTCTACGGCAGCACTGGTGGTCATGCCAGCTTCTTGCATAGCTTCCATGGTTTCCAGAGTGCGCAGCATTAGCCCTGCCGTTTCCTCTGAAATCTGGTATTGACGATCGAGCATCAACAGGGTGTAATATAAGTTTGCTACGGCAGAGATGATGTTAGTTTGTACTGCCTGCTGGTAATATTGAGCTTGCTGGTAGGTAACCTTCGCCTTGCGGTGAGGGTTCAGCAACTGACCAAATAGGTCAATCTGCCAAGATGCGGCAACAGGAACGGAATAGGTCCATACGTCGTTGCCCATCGCATGGTTAAAGTTACCCTGCGGAGTAAGCGTCAAACTTGGCAGATAGGACAAGCGTGCAGACGTCAGTGATGCCTGAGCCTGCTCAACAGTCAGTTGTGCGCTACGTATATCTGCATTATTTTCTAAAGCCTGCTCTATGAGTGCCTGAAGCTGAGGATCAGTAAATACTTCGCGCCAAGGCAAGTCACCAAAGGTTTCTCCTGCAGCGGCACTGAGTGTATCAGAATCAGAAACAGGGTCACGATACAATCCCTCCGTTACTAAGTCTTCAGGTCTTTCATAAGACTTGTAGATGCGGCAGCTACTCATCAAAACTGTCGCGCCTACCAAACATATAATAATACTTTTCTTCATAGATAGTCCTTATTTAGTATATTGAGCAATTTCAGGAGTAGCGTCAGAGTTATCAACATCTGACCATTCGATAGGCTTTACCTTCTCCTGTAAGTGCTGGAATGCCACAAACAACATCGGCACGAAGAAAATCTGCAGAATCATACCGATTAACATACCGCCTACAGCTGCGGTACCCAAAGTACGGTTACCATGAGCACCTACGCCAAAAGCAAACATCAGTGGCAGCAGACCAACGATCATGGCCAATGAAGTCATCAAAATAGGACGCAAACGAGCAGCAGCACCCAAAACGGCAGCCTTGGTAAGGCTCATGCCCTGCTTACGACGGTCAAGTGCGAATTCAACAATCAGGATGGCATTCTTAGCTAATAGACCCATCAACATAATTAATGCAATCTGCATGTAAATATCATTAGACATAGAGCCCATGATCATCTGCAAGATAGAGAATGAACCGATGGCACTCATGATGTTAACGAAAATGAAGCTACCCATCAAGCCGAAAGGTACTGACAATAACACTGCCAATGGCAGGATGTAGCTCTCGTACTGTGCACTCAACAACAGATATACGAAAACGAAGCAGAGTAGGAAGATGATGGCAGTAGTGCTACCACTGGTCTCGGCCTCCTCACGTGCCAGACCACCCAACTCATAACCAAAGCCAGCAGGCAGAGTCTCTGCAACTTCTGCTATTGCATTCAGAGCCTCACCAGAAGTATAACCAGCAGCAGGTGAAACCATGACGGTCATTGCCGTGTACATATTGAAACGGTTGATAACGTCAGGGCCATATACCTTCTTCATGGTGAAGAACTGAGTGATAGGTGCCATCTCACCCTTGCTGTTCTTAATCTTAATGTTCTTTAATGATTCCAAGTCCTTGGTAGCCTCAGGATCGGCTTGCACCATGACACGGTACATACGGCCGAAACGGTTGAAGTTGGAAGCGTACATACCACCATAGTAGCCCTGCATAGCGCTCAAAATGGTTGAAGGACTTACACCTGCACGCTTACAAGCGGCAGCATCGATATCCATCTCATACTGTGGGAAGTTAGGGCTGAATGTTGTACGCGCAGAATTGATTTCAGGACGAGCCTCCAAAGCTGCGTCATACTGGTTGACCACATCGAAGAAGTTGTCCAATGTACCACCTGTCTTATCCTGCATGTATAATTGGATGTCACTCGACATAGAGTAACCCTGAATCATAGGCGGTTGGAAGAACAATACCTGAGCTTCAGGGATAATCTTCTGTGCACGCATGTACAAGGTGATGAATACTATCTGTGAGTTCTCCATCAATCCACGTTCCTCAAAATCCTTCAACTTGATGATGAAAGTACCATAAGAAGGACCACTACCACCAGTGAGGCTGAAACCTGAAATCATGGTACGGCTCTGAACCGCTGGCTCAGCGGCGATAAGACTATCAACACGCAGCATTACCTCGATAGCACGTTCTTGTGAAGTACCGGCAGGAAGGGTTACTGTACCCATCAAAGTACCGGTATCTTCATTTGGCACCATACCCGAAGGTGTGGTCTGCATCAGCAAAATCAAAGCAATGACAGAAGCTATCACAATGCCCCAAGAGAGTTTCTTGTGCTCAATGAAGTAAGCCACATGCTTCTTGTATTTCTCCAAAATATTGTCATACCAACGGTTAAAACCACGGTGGAACTTTTCAACACGACTAACCTTTTCCTCCTCGCCTTCCTCCTTTTTATTATGAGGCTTTAGGAAGATAGCACAAAGTGCAGGACTCAGTGTCAACGCGTTGATAGCAGAGAAACCGATGGCAATGGCCATAGTCAGACCAAACTGCTGATAGAAGGCACCTGCTGTGCCACTCATGAAGCTCACAGGGATGAACACTGACATCATGACCAAGGTGATGGAAACGATGGCACTTGCCAACTCACGCATGGCGTCGATACTTGCCTGCTTGGCAGAAGTATAGCCTTGGTCGAGCTTGGCATGTACACCCTCCACCACCACAATCGCATCATCGACCACAATCGCGATGGCAAGCACCAGTGCCGAGAGCGTCAGCAGGTTCAAACTGAAACCGATGACATATAGCAAGAAGAATGTACCAATCAGTGCGACAGGGATGGCGATAGCAGGAATCAGTGTAGAGCGGAAATCCTGCAAGAAGATATATACTACAATGAACACCAGAATAAACGCTTCAATCAAAGTCTTGATTACCTCGTAGATTGAAGCGAATAAGAATTCGTTCACACTCTGAGCAATGTTTATTTTCAAACCTGCTGGCAAGCGTCCTTCGTAACTGGCCAAAGTCTTTTCTATTTCTTGAACAGCTTCGGTAGCATTAGAACCAGGCAACTGCATGGCTATAGCAGTAACGGCCTTATGTCCATTCACACGGTTAAAGAATGAGTAAGTCATACGGCCCATCTCTACACGTGCCACATCTTTTATACGCAGCAGACTACCATCATCCATTGATTTGAGTACGATATCTTCAAACTCCTCAGGAGTCTGCAAGCGACCTTTGTAGCGAATGGTATATTGGTAGGTCTGGTTGCCTTGTACACCAAACTGACCAGGAGCAGCTTCCACATTCTGTTCTGCCAATGCATTGGTAATGTCTGTAGGCATAAGACCATATTGTGCCATGATATCCGGCTTCAGCCATATACGCATGGAGTAATCTACACCCATCACTTGAGAGTCACCTACACCCTTGATACGCTGAATCTCTGGCAAAATGTTGATGGCTGCATAGTTCTCGATAAACTCGGTGGTATGAGTGTCGCTTTCATCGTAGAGAGAGAAGATCAACAGCATAGAGGTCTGTCGCTTCATGGTCATGATACCTACACGTGTTACCTCGGCAGGCATCAAACCCTGTGCCATAGATACGCGGTTCTGCACGTGGATAGCAGCCATATCGGGGTCAGTACCTTGCTTGAAAGTAATGGTAATTGATGCCGTTCCGCTATTGGAGGCGGATGAACTCATGTACATCATGTTCTCCACACCGTTGATTTGGTTTTCCAACGGGGCCACCACTGCATTCAACACCGTCTGGGCATTAGCACCTGGGTAGGTAGTATATACCATGATGGTAGGAGGCGCGATGTTAGGATATTGGGTAATTGGCAACTGAGTCAGTCCAATAAAACCTAATATCACAATCAGGATGGAGATAACCGTACTGAGTACCGGCCTATTTATAAATCTATCTAACATTTATATTTCAATTAATTTAGTGAATGTTTAATGGTCAATTGTTAATTGTCGTCAATTATCAATTGTTACTGCATTGCACTCTGCATGTTGCCTTCTTTCTGGTCCTTCAAATTCTGCTGATAGATTTCTTCTTTTTCAGCAGATGTGATAGGATTAATCATTGCACCGTCACGCAGGGTCTGGATGCCTTCGACAGCAATCTTGTCGCCAGCCTTCAAACCTCCTAAAACTACAAAGTTTTTGCCGTCAGTAACAGGGTGAACAGTAATTTCGGTAGTCTTCACTGTATTGTCAGACTGCAGCAAATAGACGAAACGTTTGTCCTGCACTTCAAAAGTAGCGCTTTGTGGCACTAGGATGATATTCTCTAAATCGTTAGGGAATACAACGTTGACTGTAGAACCGCGGCGCAGTACTTTATTGGGATTAGGGAAGAGCGCGCGCAGGTTTACAGAACCAGTCGTCATGTCAATATCACCACTGATAGTTTCTACATGGCCAGTTTCGCTATAGATAGAACCATCAATCAGTTGGAGGCGTACTTCAGGGAAACTTTTCAGAATATCTTCCGCACCATTACTCTCTGTCATCTGCAGTAATTCACGCTCTGTCATGCTGAAATAAGCATACATATTGCTCAGGTCGCTAACGGTAGTCAATGGTTGAGCTGATGATGGGCTAACCAAGCTCCCCAAACGGTAAGGGATTTGACCTACCACACCGTCTGTAGGACTTGTTACAGTAGTATATTGTAAGTTTTTCTGTGCATTTGTCAACGCTGCTTCGGCTTGTGCCAAACCTGCTTTCGCACTAGCCAGTTGGTTTTCCTGCATCTGCAGGTCGTAATCACTAGTGATTTTTTTCTCATTCAGTCGTCTGCGGTTGTCAACTGTCAGTTGCTGCGTTGCTACTGTAGCCTTCGCACTTTCCACAGCTGCTTTTGCTTGGTTAACAGCTGCAATATACTGTGTTTGGTCAATGGTGAACAGCACTTGTCCACGTCTAACAAAAGAGCCCTCATCTACATGGAGACGAGTAATAAATCCGCTTACCATAGGGCGGATATCAACATCTTGCTTACCTTTGATGGTAGCTGGATAAGAGTTTGTCAAATGAGAAGTGGTAGTGCTTAATGACATCACAGTGATTTTTGGTGCATTACCACCCATCTGGGCACTGCCTCCACCTCCGCAGCTGCTCAGCAAAGCAACACAGCTAGCAGCCAGTAAAATCAATCTACTCTTCATAAAAATGTATAAATATTTTTGTTATTATTATCAAACGAACAGGTATACTATTTTGTATTCGCCAGTTTTGCAATTTGCAAAATTAGTCAAAATCTCACATGCTACAATGACTTTAATCATATTTTACTTAATTTTCCACCTTTTAGAGTATTTTTTGTTCCAAATGGAATATTATTTCGGCAAGAACCTTTATTTTTGCAGCATGTTATATTTTAACTATAAATATTTAAACCGTTTGTTGAAGCGTAGCTTTTTGCCTATGACGGCAGTTGCGGCGTTTCTCTATTCTTGTGCCAGTGTGGGAACGTTGGGAGGTGGTGACTATGATGAAACACCCCCTAAGTTTTTGAAAGGCACTCCTGCTCCAAATGAGTTGAATGCTTCCAGAAAGCGAATTACCATTGAGTTTGACGAATATCTGAAATTAGATAAGCCTCAAGAGAAGATTGTTATATCACCGCCCCAGGTACAGCAGGCTAATGTGCGTGCTAGTGGAAAAAAGGTGCTGATAGATTTGCAAGACACCCTTATCCCTAATACTACATATACTGTTGACTTTGGCGATGCCATTCAAGACAATAACGAGGGCAACCCTTTGGAGAATTTCGTCTATACTTTCTCAACAGGTGAACGTCTTGACACTATGGAAGTGGCTGGCACCGTACTTAATGCCATGAACTTGGAACCCATTAAGGGTATGATGGTTGGTTTGCATGCAGATTTGAGTGACTCGGCTTTTATCTCCAAGCCTTTTGACCGTGTAGGACGTACTGATAGCAGAGGCCGTTTCACCATCAAGGGCGTTGCTCCTGGCGAATATCATATCTTTGGATTGCAGGAGAACGACCAGAACTACTTTTATTCACAACCCACCGAGATGGTGGCGTTTGACGATTCGTTGGTAATACCAACTTTCGAGTTGCGTATGCGACAGGATACCACCTGGATAGACTCTTTGGTGATTGATACTATTGTAGAAAGGCAATATACACATTATTTGCCTGACAAACTGGTTTTGAAGGCATTTATTAATAACAAGAAAGACCAGCGATTGGCAAAATCAGAGCGTACGACCAACAAAGATTTTACGCTGTTTTTCACTGCTCCTGCCGATACTTTTCCAACGATTAGAGGACTGAATTTCGATGAAACCGATGCTTTTGTCATTGAAAGGCTTACTGAACGTATTGACACCCTTAAATATTGGATTAAAGATTCGCTCATCTATCAGCTTGATACTCTCCTGATGGAAGTGACTTATCTCTACACCGATTCCCTAAAAGAATTGGTACCTCGTACAGATACTCTGCGTCTGGCATCAAAGGAAAAGCCAAAGAGCCAAAAGGATCTGCAAAAGGAACAAGAAGAGAAGGAGAAAGAGAGTAAAAGGCGTCGTGAGCGAGGTGATACCCTCAAAGTTGAGCCAAAGATAGAGTTCCTGTCAGTAGATATTTATGCACCAGCAAGTGTTGATGTATATGACTACCTAACCCTTACATTCCCAGAGCCTGTTGCGAGTCTTGATTCTACTGCTTTTCACCTGCTGCAGAAGGTGGATACGCTGTGGCACGATGTTCATTTCGAGCTACAACCAGATAGCATTGACATCAGGGTTTTCAATGTCTATGCTGACTGGAAAGCAGGTGAAAGTTATTCGTTACAAGTTGACAGTGCTGCAGTATTTGGCATTTATGGACGTTTTATTGATAAACAGAAGAAGGACTTCAAGGTGAAGACCCTTGACAGCTATGGTCAAGTGTTCTTTAATATTAGTGGCGCTAAGGAGAATGACTTTGTAGAGTTACTCGATACAAAAGATGAGGTAGTACGTACGGTGAATGTGGTAAATGGAAGAGCCGACTTTTACTATCTTGCTCCAGGCAAGTATGCTGCCCGTTTGATCAGGGATGCTAATCGTAATGGGATATGGGATACAGGTGATTATGAACGGCACCTGCAACCAGAAGAAGTGTTCTACTATCCACAGATGATAGAGTTTAAGGCAAATTTTGACGTGTTGCAGGATTGGGACCTCAATGCTAAGGAACCCGACATGCAGAAACCTGATGATATTAAGAAACAAAAACCAGAGCAGAAGAGGGATAGAACTAGAGACCGAAATAATAATAGGAATAACAACCGTAATATCAATAGACGATGATGAAGAAACTGGTTACTACTATTCTTGTGGCAATGGCATTGCAGCCAGTCAACTTGCTAGCGCAGCAATGTGAAGTGGAGAACACTGCATTCAAAGAAGGCGAGAGTGTACGCTATGACCTTTATTTCGATTGGGGTATCATTTGGAAGAAGGTTGGCTATGCTACATTCACAACCGAGAAAACCGTATATGAGGGACAATCTGCCTATGATATTCGCTTGATGGCAGTAGGTAGTAAGGAGGCAGATATGTTGTTCAAGTTACGAGACTCCTTACAGGTATACATGACTGAGCGTCTAGAGCCTCTCTACTATAAGAAAGCTGCGGAGGAGGGGAGTCACTATAGTGTGGATGAAGCTTGGTATAAACGTGAGAACGGCGTGAGCAAGGTACACCAGTTGCGCACTCGCCCTGGTGTTGAGGACTTTACTCCTCTGGAAAGTGATACTGAGGATAGCCGTTGTATCTACGACATGCTAAGTATTATTGCTCGTGCCCGCAATTTCTCTGCAGAGCATTTTATGCAGGGACATCAAACGACCTTGCCTTTGGCTACTGGACGAAAGGTGGAAGAAGAAACGCTTATTTGCTTAGGTGATAATACTATCAAAGCTAAGGATGGTAAAAAGTATGCATGCAAGGGTTTCTCGCTCTATGCTTTCGATAAGGATGGTGACAAAAAGGAGATCCTTCGATTTTATATTACTGACGATGCTAATCGCCTTCCTATCCGCATTGATTTCTATCTCAAGATAGGCTCTGCTAAAGCTTATCTCAAAGAAGTTAAGGGGAATCTCCACCCATTAACTTCAGCAAAGTAATAAATAATGGCAATGATATAGCAGTTGGCACAAAAAGTCTGCGATGTTATTGCTTTTTTAATTATAGAAAGAAAACAACTTACAACCTTACACCCTTTCAAGATACATGTTGATACTAATGGGTTATCTGGTTGTAAGTAGAGATGTATGGTTGTAAGTACATCTCAATTCTAGATTCTCTGGAGAATTCTGGCACCAGCTACTGCTAAATGGGTGGCTTACTTCCGCTAAGCAGGCCTTTTAGTTCCGCTAAGCTCTCCTTTTCAAATGCAGCAATAAATAAGTTAAAGAACCTACAACCTTACAACCTTACTTACAACCATAAAATGCTTTTATATCATAATCTTTTTAGAAAGGGTGTAAGGTTGTAGGTTTATAATGATTCATAAACTATTTTCATTAAGAACTCTGTTTACAGACACAAAAAATGGCCAACTGCTATATTATTGCCATAACAAAAGAAGAGGGGACGTCCTCAACGGATATCCCCTCCTCAAATTCAAAAAGAGTATTAATGCGTTTGCCGTGTCTTTTCGTTAACGACTACCACCAGCCCACCATACTGGCTCAGAGAATACATATTGGCCATTGCCAAATGCAGCCTGAACGTTAGGATTGGTAGTTGTATCATCTGCACCATAGCTATAACGCAATGGGAACTTAGAAGCGTTCTTTGGATTTTCCAATTCCACGAAGTTCTCACCCAAAGCCATCATACGACGGATGTCGTTGTAGGTTTCCAGTGATTCACCGTTAGCACCGTACATAGCCAGGTACTTCTGAACCATGATTTCAGCCAGCAGAGCGTTGCCACTCAAAGGCTCAATGATTCTTTCGTAATACTCATCAGCATCATCAGCTGTCAGAGGAGTGCTCTCGTCGTCGTCAGGCATACCCAAGTTGCCAGAAGCAAGAGCTGCCTGAACTGAAGCCTCTGTATTCTCGAATGCCTGTTCCAAAGCAAGCTTTACACATGCCTTAGCCTCTGCATCACGGCCCAGACGAGCCAGTGCCTCAGCCTTCAGGAACTGCAGTTCATAGAAACTCATCAGATAGGTAGAAGCTGTCATAGCCATGCAGTATGCATCGAAACTGTATACCCACTGAACAGGAGCGAAATCCTCACCGTTAGGAACCAGAATCAGATCCTCGCTGTCCGGAGTCAGGTGATATCCGTAAGGCTCGAACAGGATACGTGTGATACGCTTGTCGTCGCGGGTCATCATCTTGTTATACATACTCTGGCTGAAGCCGAAGTAGTCGCGGCTGTACTGGAAGTCGAACGTCGGGTTCCAGTTAGAGCTGTCATATACATTGAATTCTGCCTGCTCACTTGGATCAGCAAATGACTGGTCTGCCAGCTGGATAATCTGGTTGTAGACAGCATCCTTGTCAGAAGCGCGGAAGATAGTGTGCATCAGCAAACGTGCCTTCAGACCATAAGCGAATTTCAGCCACTTAGAGTTGTCTCCACCATAGAGGTAGTCGAATGCGCCCAAGCCTGAGTTGGCACCACCTGCCTGAAGGTCGGCAATAGCTTTGTCCAAAGTAGCCATCAGGCTCTGATAAATACTCTGCTGAGAGTCAAGCGCTGGAGTCATGATTTCAATACCCTTGCAAGCCTCAGAATAAGGAGCGTCACCGAACAAGTCGGTCAGGACAGCAGAGTTATGTGCATAGATGACTTCCGCCACGCCTCTGATAGCAGCATTTCCTGCATCTGGACCTTCAGCACCATCCTGAGTCTTCTCAATCACCTTCAGGGCATTCTTCATGTTGCTGTAGATAGTACCCCAGGAGTTGTTGAAGCAGGTGGAAGTGTTCCACTCACTGGTACGTGTCTCCGCATTGTAAAGCTGGTTGAACACACCACCTTCATGCTCTACAGCCACAGCGGCGTATGTGTTGAGGTCACCACCGGTAATACTGATTGCCGTACGGGTAATCAGGTCGGTCACAATAAACTTAGCATCAACATCTTGTGCATGATTCCAGTCCTTGTTGATGGCGTCCATTACGTCCTCAGAGCAAGAAACCAGACTCAATGAAAGAGCAGCAAAGCTTAAAACGATTGTATATAATTTTTTCATATCTGTAATCTCCTTTTAGAATTTAAATGTAAGACCCATACCGAACTGTGAAGATCCAGGTAATGAGAAACGCTCGAAACCACCGGCCATGTTATTGTTGCCCTGTGAAGCGTCAGGATCGAATCCCTTGACACTTGACCAGAGCAGGAGGTTACGTGCAAAAGCACTCAGAGTGATGCCCAATTTAGGAGTCTCAACAATAGGATAGCTCAAGGCGATCTCACGCAACTTCACATATGAAGACTTGTGGATAAATGCCTCAGAGATATCACTCAATACATTGAAATAAGAGAATGCGTTACTACCTGAAATGTAGATGTCGTTAGGTGTGCCATCTTCCTTCACTGCAGGCCATTCACACAGGAACTTGTCCATGTTGCGGAAGTCAGCAGAACGCTGGCTTGAGCCGTAGTAGTCCATCATGGTGTATGAACCGTAGTACATTTCACCACCGCTCTTCCAATCGAGGGTAGCACTCAGTTTCAGCTTGTAGATTTCGAAGCTGGTGTTGAAGCCCATCTGGAAGTCAGGAGCTACAGAACCGATCACCTTCTCCTCGCCGACCTGTGGCAGACCGTTAGCGTCAACTACGATCTCGCCCTTCTCGTTTCGCAGGAAGCTTGTACCATAGAGTACAGGGAACTTGTCGCCAATACCGGCGCGAACCTGTGGCTCGGTGAAACCACCGAGGAAGATGCTGTTCACACCTTCTGCCAGTTCGTCAACATAGTTGTCGATCTTGGTGAAGTTAACAGACAAATCCCACTTGAAGTTCTTAGTCTGGATAGGCTTCAGACCTAGGGTGAATTCATGAGAATTGGTATGGATCTTACCACCATTAGTTACAAATTCACCATAACCGGTTGAGCCTGCCAAAGGCACACCGAAGATCTGATCCTTCACATTCTGACGAGAATAAGTATATTCGAAGGTAACAAGACCATTCAGGAAACCTAAATCAACACCAAATTCATAAGACTTAGTGTTCTGCGGCTTCAAGTCGGGATCATAAATAGTGCCCGAAGGAACAAATGATACCACACCATTGGTCGGATACTGGAACGGGGTACCTGAAGAGAAACCGCCACCGTAGCCAGGAGTGCTATAGTATGAAGGATAGTAAGTTCCAGCCTGACCTACCTCAGCGTAAGATGCACGCAACTTACCATAAGTAAGGATGTTGTTCTTCAGAGGCTCTAACTCTGTGAAGATGAAACCCAGAGAAACTGACGGGTAGAAGAATGTACGGTTATTGCGTGGCATCGTAGAAGCGATGTCCTGACGGCCAGTAGCATTCAAGAACAGCATGTTCTTCCAGTCAAGTGACAAGTTCGCAAAATTACCGATGGTGCGGGTCTTACGGATTGTCTCACTTGCATTGTAAGTAGAAATGTTGTTCATGTGATTCCAACCGGCAAAGTTGAAGTGGTTACCGTATGAACTTTCGTTATGATACTTGTTCTGTACGATTTCATTACCATAGATGAAATTGAAGTGCAGATTATCGGTGATGTTCCAGTCGAACGTAGCGGTGAGCAGAGAGTTTAGCTCGTTGACTGTACGTGTGTCATTGCTGACTTCACCGTCACTGCCCTTATGGCCGTAACCGAACAGGTCCTTATATGAAGTGGTATAAGCATCCACACCTAACTGATACTTCACATCTACCTTCATGTTATCCTTGATAGGATATTCAAAACGCAGGTATGCATTACCGAAGAAACGCTGTGAACGCTCAGAGAACTCATTGTTCTCAACAGCCCAGTAAGGGTTATCGAATGTCAGAGAGCGGAAGTGAACCTGAGTATAAGGATCGCCAGCAGCATGGCTAGGAATACCCTTCATGTCATATGATGGAGGAGCACCCCAGAGAGTAGCCATCAAACCGTCGTTGGCACCAGACTGCTTCTTGATCTTAGAAGCCACGAAGTTGCCACTAAAGCCTGTTGACAAATAGCTGTTTAATTTCAGGTTACCATTCAACTTGGCATTGTAACGCTCCATGCCGGTATTCTTAACAATACCTTTCTGGTTGGTGTTACCCAAAGAGAATGAATAGTCACCTTTACCGAAGTTCTGTGAAACAGTAACGTTGTTAGTCCAAGCGGTACCTGTATTGAAGAAATCGCGAACATTATCGTAAGATCCAGGAGTTACCCATGGGTCGAGGCCTGCAGCAGCATGCTTAGGGCTATAGTACTGACCCTGGTGCATACCCTCAGCCTGAGTATAGCGGTTGTCAGTGTTACCACCAACACCCGGGTCATTAGGCAGTTCAGAAATCTTAGGACCCCATGCGGTAGAAGCGTTCTGTGCGAACTTGCCGCCAGAACCCTGAGCATATTCCTTTTGCATATCAGGATAAGTAGAAACCTTAGAGAAAGTAAAGTTCGTGTTGAAGGTTATCTGTGGCTTACCCTGCTGCAAGCCCTTACCACTCTTAGTAGTAATGATGATCACACCGTTAGAAGCGCGCATACCATACAATGCAGAAGCAGCCTGACCTTTCAAAATGTTCACACTTTCGATATCGTTAGGGTCGATATCCAAAGAACGGCTTGCATAGTCGGCACCAGTTACAGAACTACCAGTACTTGGAGCGCCAGATGCTACAGGCATACCATCCACCACATACAGAGGAGTATTGTCTCCATCGAATGAGCGGGCACCACGGATTGTGATGTGTGATGATGCACCAGGCATACCAGAAGATGATGTGATGTTCAGACCAGATACCTTACCTGAGATAGCGCCAGCCAAATCAGTGCTCATACCCTGCATCAGCTTCTCTGACTTAACGTCCTGTACGGCATAACCCAAGGCTTTCTTTTCCTTAGAGATACCCATGGCAGTTACCACCACCTCGTCCAGCAGCTCACTGTCAGGACGCAGCATTACTCTCACGGTTTCCCTAATAGGAATTTCCTGAGTCTGCATACCGATGAATGAAATCACCAATGTAGTTGCATTTCTTGGCACGTTGCCGATTGTAAAATTACCGTCGATGTCGGTAATCGTACCTACGTTTGTGCCCTTTACTAAGACGGAGGCGCCGACAACTGGCTCGCCGTCTTCAGAAGAAGTGACATTACCTGTCACTCTCGTGACCTGAGCGGTTGCCAATCCTATTCCTATGAACAGGCAGGTCAAGAACAGCATGAATTTCTTTTTCATAAAAAACTCTTTACTTAAAATTACTAATACTTGCTTTCAGTCGATTTGTTGATCATGTAACGAAAATTCTCATTTATCCAGTTTTTTGTAACAAAAAGGATGAAATAACTTCCTTTACATTTTCATTTGCTAAACAAACATTAAGCACATAATTGGGTGCAAATATACCGCTTTTCTTATTAATTGCAAATATTAAGTAAATTTTTTTTAAAAATTATCGCTATTTGTTTTTATTCATTGTATAAAGTTAAAGAGAATATGCAACAAATACATTCAAAAATTATGGCAAATGCCTTTTTAATTCTATTGATTAGCGTAAATGAAAAATTATTATGTATAGTCCCTTCTCTTTTTCCTGCTATTGATGTATCTCAGATCTTGTACCTTGCACTTTGTACCGCAAAAACTTGGACAAGAATAAAAAAAAAGCTATATTTGCTCCCAAATGTGACTTTACAGATGATGAATATCTTGTGCTTGCTTGGCGGTTTGGTGCTAATTTTGTTGGGGGCAAATTATCTGACAGATGGTGCATCATCTCTTGCTAAAAAACTTAAAGTTTCAGATTTAGTAATAGGTCTGACAGTAGTTGCTTTTGGCACCTCTGCTCCAGAGTTAGCGGTTTCTATCTCTTCTGCTTTGAAGGATAGTGCCGACATCGCCATAGGTAATGTTGTGGGTAGTAACATGTTCAACACCCTGATGATTGTGGGTTGTACCGCTTTCTTTGCTCCCATCATAGTTACTAGAAACACTTTATTGAAAGAAATCCCGCTTTGCATCCTGTCAGCTTTTGCATTGCTGGTAATTTGTAATGACATGTTGCTTGATCAACATCCTATGGATATGGTGAGCCGTACTGATGGTTTCCTTCTGTTGCTGTTTTTCATCATCTTTATGGTTTATACTTTTTCCATAGCTAAACAAAGCGGCAACGAGGAGGTAGAAGAAGTGAAGCAGATACCATTGTGGTTGTCTCTTATATATATAATAGGTGGACTGGCTGCTTTGGTGTTTGGTGGAAATATCTTTGTTGATGGAGCCACTGGCATAGCCCGTAGTTTAGGTGTGAGCGAGTCGATCATCGGTTTGACACTGGTGGCAGGTGGCACATCACTGCCTGAATTGGCTACTTCTGTAGTAGCTGCTTTGAAAAAAAATCCAGAAATGGCTATTGGTAATGTGGTGGGTAGTAACCTGTTTAATATCTTCCTGGTGTTGGGCGCTTCGGCTTCCATCACACCTTTACACATCATAGGCATCACCAATTTTGACCTTTGTTCATTAGTGGTGGCATGTGTGCAGTTGTGGCTATTTGGCGTTTTCTACAAAAAGCGCACCATCACCCGTGTTGAGGGCACTGTCTTGGTAGTGTGCTATGTAGCTTATTTGGCAACCCTTATTTATATGAGTTAGTATTTATTATTAAGAACATGATAAAGATTAAAAAAGTTGAGAATAAGAGTGAGTTGAAGAAGTTCATACGTTTCAACTACGAAATGTATAAAGACAACCCTTATTCAGTTCCTGACCTTTATGAGGATATGCTCAATACTTTCGATAGAAAGAAGAATGGGGCATTCGAATTCTGCGAGGCCGACTTTTTCCTAGCATACAAGGATGAGAAGTTAGTAGGACGCGTAGCTGCATTTATCAACAATAAAGCCAATGAGACATGGAACACCAAGACAGTTCGTTTTGGGTGGATTGATTTCATTGATGATGCAGAAGTCTCTGAAGCCTTGATCAAAACGGTAGAGGATTGGGGTAAAGAGCGTGGCATGACAAACATACAAGGCCCGTTGGGCTTTACAGATTTTGATGCCGAGGGTATGCTGATTGAGGGATTCGACCAACTCAGTACTATGGCCACCATCTATAATTATCCTTATTATCCTCAACACATGGAACGCTTGGGGTTCAAGAAAGATGCAGACTGGGTTGAGATGAAGCTATACATGCCAGAAGACGGCCAGGTGCCCGAAAAACATCGTCGCATCTCAGAAATGATTATGAAGCGCTATAATCTGCGCATCAAGAAATATTCCTCCCGCAAGCAGCTGAAAGATGATTATGGACAGGCTATCTTTGAACTGATGAACGAAGCATATGCTCCTTTGTATGGCTTTTCAGCATTGTCTGATCGCCAAATTAAGCAATACATTGATATGTACCTGCCTATCATCGACTTGAACATGATCACCTTGATTATAGATGCAGAAGACAAGTTGGTAGGTGTGGGTATTTCCATGCCGTCGTTGGCAAAGGCGCTACAGAAGGCAAAAGGCAAACTCTTCCCATTTGGATGGTATCATTTGGCAAAGGTGCTTTATCTGAAACACTATGGCAAATGCCTGGATTTGCTTTTAGTGGCTGTAAAGCCAGAATATCAGAACAAGGGCGTCAATGCGTTGCTGTTTTATGACCTGATTCCTTCATATGCAAAACTGGGCTTCACGTATGCAGAAAGCAATCCCGAACTGGAATTAAATGACAAGGTGCAGGCTCAGTGGGATTATTTCGAGCACGAGGTACACAAGCGTAGAAGATCATTTATCAAGGAAATTGATGCGAAGAATATAGCTGACAATTGATATTTTAATATGAATAAAGAGCTGGAAAATAATGAGAATGAAAATGGACAGTTGGCTTCGTCTAATTCTCAATTCTCAATTCTCAATTCTCAACAACCTGTAGATTATACCGATGAAAACATACGTCACCTGGACGACATGGATCATATCCGCATGCGTTCAGGTATGTATATTGGCCGCTTGGGTGATGGCTCGCAAGCTGACGATGGCATCTATGTATTGCTGAAGGAAACTGTTGATAACAGTATCGACGAGTTCAAGATGGGTGCTGGAAACCGTATTGAGGTGACCATTGAGGACAACCTTCGAGTGAGTGTACGCGATTATGGGCGAGGCATTCCACAAGGCAAGATGGTGGATGCTGTGAGCAAACTGAACACAGGTGGCAAGTACGACAGCAAAGCGTTCAAGAAAAGTGTTGGTCTGAATGGCGTAGGCTTGAAAGCTGTTAATGCACTCAGTACCCATTTTGAGGTACGCAGTTTTCGCGAAGGCATGGTACGTATCGCACAGTTTGAGTGTGGCAAGTTGGTGAGCGACATCACAGAGCCTACTTCCGAACCAACAGGTACCTATATCTATTTTGAACCTGATAACACGCTCTTTACGGGATATTCTTATCACAATGACACAGTAGAGAACCTGCTCAAAAATTATACATACCTGAATACAGGGCTCTCCATTCTTTATAACGGACAGAAGATTTTGTCACGCCATGGCTTGGAAGACCTCCTAAAGGACAACATGACAATGGATGGATTGTATGATATCGTCCATCTGAAAGGCACAGACATAGAACTGGCTTTCACTCATACCAACCAGTATGGCGAGGAATACTACTCGTTCGTCAATGGTCAGCATACCACCCAGGGTGGTACGCATCAGAGCGCATTGAAAGAGCATTTGGCACGTACCATCAAGGAGTTTTACAATAAAAACTTTGAGTACAGTGATATACGTAACGGGTTGGTGGCTGCCATAGCTATCAATGTTGAGGAACCGCAGTTTGAAGGACAGACCAAAACCAAGCTAGGTTCTACGCTGATGGAACCCGATGGCGTGACCATCAATAAGTATATAGCCGACTTCGTAAAGCAGGAAGTAGATAACTATTTGCACAAGCATCCTATTATGACTGAGGCCATGCTGCAAAAGATACAGGCTTCAGAAAAAGAGCGCAAGGCAATAGCCGGTGTGACCAAACTGGCGCGTGAGCGTGCCAAGAAAGCCAACCTGCATAACAGCAAACTGCGTGATTGCCGCTTCCACCTCAACGATGGAAAGGGCAAACCTCAGGAAGAACAGTCGTGCATCTTCATTACCGAGGGTTTGTCGGCAAGCGGCTCTATTACCAAGAGTCGTGACGTCAACACTCAGGCGGTGTTCAGTCTGCGAGGTAAACCCCTCAACTCATATGGTCTGACCAAGAAGGTGGTGTATGAAAACGAGGAGTTTAACCTTCTGCAAGCTGCTCTTAATATCGAGGACGGCTTGGATGGACTGCGTTACAACAAGGTGATTGTGGCTACAGATGCCGATGTTGATGGTATGCATATCCGTTTACTGATGATTACTTTCTTCCTGCAGTTCTTCCCTGATTTGATCAAGAAGGGACATGTATATATCCTGCAAACGCCACTGTTCCGTGTGCGCAATAAGAAAAAGACGACCTATTGCTATACTGAGGACGAGCGTGTGAAAGCTATTAAGAAGTTAGGCCCCAAGCCAGAGATAACCCGATTCAAAGGCCTGGGTGAGATTGATCCCGATGAATTCAAGAACTTCATAGGCGAGGACATGCGGCTGGAGCAAGTAAACTTGCATAAGACAGACTTGGTGAAAGAGTTGTTGGCGTTCTACATGGGTAAGAATACCATGGAGCGCCAGACGTTCATCATCAATAATCTGGTGATAGAAGAAGATTTGGTAACCGAAGATTTCATGTTATGAGCAAAGCATTATTCCCTGGCACATTCGACCCCTTTACTATTGGCCACGAGGACATCGTGAAGCGCACACTCACCTTTATGGATGAGGTGGTAATTGCCATTGTCAACAACCCCGATAAACACGCCTTGTTTTCTGTTGAAGAAAGGGTGCGCATGATTAGCGACTTGTATGAGAATGATCCACGTGTGCAGGTCATTGCCTTCGAAGGTGCTACCCCCGACGTCGCTTTGGCGGTGGGGGCAAACGCTATTGTGCGAGGCGTGCGCAGTGTGAAGGATTTCGAATACGAAGAGAACCTGGCTTTCATATATAAGAAGATGTGTGGCATCGAAACCATCTTGCTTTATACTGATCCTGAACTGGCTTGTGTCAGTTCTTCAATTGTTAGGGAGATGATAAAGTTTGGTAAGGACCCAGGCGAATTTGTCCCCTTTCCTTTAAAAATAAAGAAATGATACTTTCTGGAGCTGCGAGTGCCGAACCAAGTTTGCTTGAATTAAGCCGAGTTGGCAACATAAGGTACATAGTAAAAATGAGATAAACATGAAGAAACTACTATTCATAGTATTGTTGGGTACTCTGTCTTTGCCCATTTGCTCGCAAACCACATCCCGAATGGCAATGCGCAAGCTCAATTTGGCAGAATATGCTATCAGTCAGCTATATGTTGATAGCGTTAACGAAAATAGCTTAGTCGAAAGTGCCATTATTAAAATGCTCTCGCAACTTGACCCTCATTCTACTTATAGCAATCCTGACGAGGTGAAGGAGATGAATGAGCCTTTGCAGGGTAACTTTGACGGTATCGGTGTGCAGTTCCAGATGATGGAAGACACCCTGTTGGTAATTCAGCCCGTAAGTGGTGGGCCTTCAGAGAAGGTGGGTATTCTGGCTGGCGATCGTATCATTGCAGTCAACGACTCTACTATAGCTGGCGTAAAGCTCAGTACTGAGGATATCATGAAGAGATTGCGTGGGCCTAAAGGTACCAAAGTTGACCTTACCGTACTACGTCGCGATGTAAAAGATTTGCTGCACTTTACAGTCAAGCGTGACAAAATACCTCTTTACAGTCTCGATGCTTCCTATATGATAGAACCAGGCATTGGCTATATCCGAGTGAGTCGTTTCGCCATGACCACAGGTGATGAGTTTCTTGAAGCTATGAAAAAACTGCAAGCTAAAGGCATGGTTGATTTGATACTTGACTTGCAAGGCAACGGGGGTGGCTATTTGAATGCCGCTATCGACCTGGCTAATGAGTTTCTAGGCCCCCGTGAACTAATAGTATATACTGAGGGACGTTCAGAAAAGCGCAGTAATTTCTTTGCCAAGGGCAATGGTCATTTCCAACAAGGCAGATTGGTGCTTCTGGTGGATGAATATTCTGCCTCTGCGTCAGAAATTGTGGCTGGTGCTATGCAAGATTGGGATAGGGCAGTACTCGTTGGTCGCCGATCGTTTGGCAAGGGGTTGGTACAACGCCCCGTTGACCTGCCTGATGGTTCAATGATTCGTCTTACTGTGGCTCGTTATTACACCCCTTCTGGTCGTAGCATACAGAAACCTTACACCAAATCAGCTAAAGATGGCGGTAAGGCTGTAGAGGTAGATTTTGAACAGTATCGTTCCGACCTTATTGCTCGCTACAACAATGGTGAACTGATGCATGCTGACAGTATCCACTTTCCAGATTCTTTGAAGTATACTACCAAACGTTTAAAACGTACAGTCTATGGCGGCGGCGGCATTATGCCCGACTATTTCGTGCCGATGGACACTACTTCATATACCAAGTTGCATCGTAACTTAGTGGCGAAGGGGGTGGTCAATAAGACGGTATCGGTATATATCGACAAGCACCGCAAAGATTTACAGCGTCGTTACAAAGAATTCAATACCTTTAATGCAGGCTATCAAGTGGGGGATGATGTACTGGATATTCTTAAAGAAGAGGCGGATAAGGTGAAAGAAGAGTTGACAGAAGAGGAATATAAACTCTCATTGCCACTTATCCGTACCCAGCTAAAAGCACTCATGGCACGAGATTTATGGGATATTAGTGAATACTATCAAGTCATCAATACTACTAATGAAAGTGTAATTCAAGCGCTTCGAATCCTCAATGATGACTATCAGCGATATCTGTCAAGTACCGAATAGTACTTTGTTCAACCATTTGCTGACGTAGATGCTGCCAACGGCACAACCAACGCCTATGGCTGCCCCTGCCATCACATCCGTAGGATAATGTACACCTTCGTGCATGCGTGAGATACCTACTGATACAGCGTAAACTGCAGAAGGAGCTATGACATACCATTTAGGATATTTTATGCACAACGATGTGCAGAGGGCAAAAGCCGATGCCGTATGTCCAGAAGGGAATGATGGGTCGGGTTCTGTGCTGCGTGGAAAAATCAAGTCGGGCCATTTCTCATAAGGACGTGTGCGGTTAAAGATATACTTCGTGCCAAAACCTATGATAAAAGCACTTGCCACGCTTGCACCTATATATATAGCGTCCTGCTGCAACTGTTTGTCTTTTTTTATCAGTCCTACAATGCCCATCACTGTGGGTACTCCTAAAGCCACATATGGCTCTGTTGTTGAGATAAATTTACTGTAGTCGTGAATAAACTGTCCATTCCATCCGTTGATGTCGTGTAGCATGTTCACCTCCCAATTTTGGGCAAATACGCATACACATACCATCATCAATACTAAACTTATATAAAATCTTTTGCTCATATCTTTCTTCTTGTTTTCCTGTTTGCAAAGTTACGATAAGTTGAGCGCAGAACCAAATATGCCCGCAAATTTTTATCCCGAGACAGAGTAACTTGGGCTATGCTGAAGTTTCGCGAATGTTGAAAAACATGCCTGTACTGTATCAAATAATTTAACAATCATTTGCTAAATAATTGTTTTTAACCTATTTTTGTAGCTACTTATGAGAATCCTTGTATAAAAATACGAAATAATTAACAATTAAAAATATTAAAATTCAATTATTTATGTGGTTAAGTAATTCATCAGTAGGAAGGAAAGTGGTGATGAGCGTTACTGGTATCGCCCTTATCCTGTTTCTGACATTTCACTGTGCGATGAACGTAGTTGCCTTGATTTCGCCTTCCGGCTACAACTGGATTTGCGAGATGCTGGGTGCTAACTGGTATGCTGTAGCTGCTACCATGGTCCTGGCTTGCTTGTTCGTCATCCATTTGGTTTATGCTTTCTGGCTTACTTGGCAAAACAGAAAAGCACGCGGTAACGAGCGTTATGCTGTGACTGACAAACCTAAGACAGTAGAGTGGGCATCACAGAACATGTTGGTGCTGGGCATTATCGTGGTGCTGGGCTTGTGTCTTCATCTCTTCAACTTTTGGGCAAAGATGATGTTGCCTGAGTTGAATGGCACTACCGATTTGCAAGTGCTGAGCAACGCTACCAATGGTATCTATCACATCAAGCAGACTTTCAGCAATGTGATTTATGTGGTACTTTATCTGATTTGGATTTGCGCCCTGTGGTTCCACCTCACTCATGGCTTCTGGAGCGCTTTGCAGACCCTTGGCTGGAACAACCGTATCTGGTTAGATCGTTGGAAATGCATTGGCAATATTTACACCACCATCATTTGTGGTTGCTTTGCCCTGGTAGTTATCGTATTCTATGTTAAATCGTTGCTCTGAGGTATAATTTGACCTAAAGCCTGAACAATTAAAACTTAAAACTAAAATTATGGTTAAGATAGATTCTAAGATTCCTGAAGGGCCAGTAGCTGAGAAATGGACTAACTACAAGGCTCATCAAAAATTGGTAAACCCAGCTAACAAGCGTCGTCTTGACATCATCGTGGTAGGAACTGGCTTGGCAGGTGCTTCTGCTGCAGCTTCCCTCGGTGAGATGGGTTTCCGCGTACTGAATTTCTGTATTCAGGACAGTCCACGCCGTGCGCATTCTATTGCAGCGCAGGGTGGTATCAACGCAGCTAAGAATTACCAAAACGACGGTGACTCAGTTTATCGTCTGTTCTATGATACAGTGAAGGGTGGTGACTACCGTGCTCGTGAGGCCAATGTATATCGTTTGGCTGAGGTGTCAAACAACATCATTGACCAATGCGTGGCACAGGGTGTACCTTTTGCACGTGAATATGGTGGCTTGCTGGCTAACCGTTCATTCGGTGGTGCACAGGTAAGTCGTACATTCTATGCCCGTGGTCAAACGGGTCAGCAGTTGTTGCTGGGCGCTTACTCTGCACTGAGCTGCCAGGTAGCTGCAGGTACCGTGAAGCTTTATACCCGCTATGAGATGCTGGATGTAGTGCTTATCGACGGCCGTGCTCGTGGTATCATTGCTCGCAACCTGGTAACTGGTAAGCTGGAACGTTTTGCTGCTCACGCTGTGGTAATTGCTACTGGTGGTTATGGTAATACCTACTTCCTGTCAACCAATGCTATGGCTTGCAACGTTTCAGCTGCTATGGCTTGCTACCGCAAGGGTGCTTGGTTTGCAAACCCAGCTTTCGTACAGATTCATCCAACTTGTATCCCAGTTCACGGCGACAAGCAGTCTAAGCTGACGCTGATGTCAGAGTCTCTGCGTAATGATGGTCGTATTTGGGTGCCAAAGAAGTTGGAAGATGCAAAGAAATTGCAGGAAGGTACATTGCAAGGTGCCGACATTCCTGAAGAGGATCGTGACTACTATCTGGAGCGTCGTTATCCAGCCTTCGGTAACCTCGTACCTCGTGATGTGGCTTCACGTGCTGCAAAAGAGCGTTGCGACAAGGGCTATGGTGTCAACAATACCGGCTTGGCTGTGTTCCTTGACTTCTCTGAGGCTATT
The DNA here is from genome assembly GCA_902779085.1 of uncultured Bacteroidales bacterium. Taxonomy (GTDB): domain Bacteria; phylum Bacteroidota; class Bacteroidia; order Bacteroidales; family Bacteroidaceae; genus Bacteroides. The sequence goes on from CACYZY010000002.1 coordinate 356,697, forward strand.
GGTCGTCTGGGTATTGACGTGATTCGTCAGCGCTATGGCAACCTGTTTGATATGTATGAGGAAATTACCGACGTTAATCCTGGCAAGGTGGCTAATGAAATCAATGGCGTGAAGTATTACTACCCAATGATGATTTATCCTGCTATCCACTATACTATGGGTGGTATCTGGGTTGACTACGAGCTGCAAACCAGCGTAAAGGGTCTGTTTGCTATTGGTGAGGCTAACTTCTCTGACCATGGAGCTAACCGACTGGGTGCTTCTGCACTGATGCAGGGTTTGGCTGATGGTTACTTTGTATTGCCTTATACCATCCAGAACTACTTGAGCGATCAGATTACTGTTCCTCGTTTCAAGACCGATACTCCTGAGTTTGATGAGGCAGAAAAGGCTGTTCAGGCAAAGATTGACCACCTGATGAACATCAAGGGCAAGCGCTCTGTTGATTCTATCCACAAAGAGTTGGGTCATATCATGTGGGAATATGTTGGTATGGGCCGCACAGCTGAAGGCTTGAAGACAGGCTTGGAGAAGCTGAAGGAAATCCGTAAGGTGTTCGAAACAGATTTGTTCATTCCTGGTAAGCAGGATGGTGTGAACGTAGAGTTGGAGAAAGCATTCCGTCTTAACGACTTCATCACTATGGGTGAGTTGATGGCACACGATGCTTTGAGCCGCAACGAGAGTTGTGGTGGTCACTTCCGTGAGGAGTACCAGACTGAGGAAGGTGAGGCACTACGTGATGACAAGAACTACTTCTACGTAGGTTGCTGGGAATACCAGGGCTCTGACGACAAGGAACCTGTAATGATGAAAGAACCTCTGGAATATGAGGCTATCAAGGTACAGACCCGTAACTACAAGAGCTAATAAGGGAAGTTGAACATTTTAAAGAACAAAGAAAAACTATGGATAAGAATATATCATTTAAATTGAGAATATGGCGTCAGAACGGTCCTAAGGAGAAAGGACATTTTGACGAGTTCCAGATGAACGATATACCAGGTGACACCTCATTCCTCGAAATGCTCGACATCCTGAATGAGCAGATCGTTAGCTCAGGCAATGAACCTGTGGTGTTCGACCACGACTGTCGTGAAGGTATCTGCGGTATGTGCTCACTCTATATCAATGGCCATCCTCATGGTCCTGCTACAGGTGCTACCACTTGCCAGATCTATATGCGTCGTTTCAAGGATGGCGACACCATCACCGTTGAGCCTTGGCGTTCAGCAGGTTTCCCTGTTATCAAGGATTTGATGGTTGATCGTTCTGCTTTTGATAAGATTATGCAGGCTGGTGGTTTCATTACCGTTCGCACAGGTGCTCCTCAGGATGCCAATGCCCTGCCTATTCCTAAGGAGGTGGCTGACGAGGCTATGGATGCAGCAGCTTGTATCGGTTGCGGTGCTTGTGTAGCAGCTTGCAAGAATGGTTCTGCCATGCTGTTCGTTTCATCTAAGGTTACGCAGCTCAATTTGTTGCCACAAGGCAAGCCAGAGGCTTTGCGCCGTGCTAAGGCCATGCTGAGCAAGATGGATGAGCTGGGCTTTGGTAACTGTACCAACACTCGCGCTTGTGAGGCTGAGTGCCCGAAGAATGAGACCATCATCAACATCGCACACCTCAACCGTGACTTCATCAAGGCTAAATTGAAAGACTAACCTCTTTTATATATATAGCTGCTGAAAGAGGCGGAGCAATAATGCCCCGCCTCTTTCAGCAGCTATATACGCATTACTAATCTCCGGGGCTGCACATTACTAATCTCCGGGGCTGCATATTACTAATCTCTCGGCCTATACATTACCAATGTCTCGAGCTATTTATTTCAAGTATCGCAGCACATTCATTACTAATCTTTCAGAGTGTAGGGTTTTAAAGTGTAACCACATGCTTTATTAGTGTTCGTTTTACGCTTATTTATCTTGTATTTGTATTTGACTAACTTATGTTAGTTTATTAATGCCTTGCATTTTTACAATGAAGATTATGGTATATCTGTTAACTTATTGACTATAAGTGTAAAAAATAGTTACTTGATTTTTAAAATGGAATTATCTGAATTGTTTATATAAATTACTATGGAACAAAAACGTGGAACAAAGGGTTTAAAAAGTCAAGGTTATTTACCTTTTCATCCAACAAGACTCTGCTAAGTAATTATAAGTCGACCTTAAAAATTGCAAAAAACTCTTCACTCTTCACAATGATGGTTCAACGCATTGTAGTACAATGATTTATCATCGTGAAGACTTGTCTCAGGTCTTCACAAGTCTTCACAAGCCTTCACGGCTAAGTATACTTTTTTTTGTTTGTGACAACCTAAATCAGAGAGTGACAAGATGTGATGAGGCGTGAATAGATGTGAAGAGGTAAGTTGCCTCTTCACGCTAATAACCTATTATTAATCAGTGTGATATGTCATGCCTGTGAAGAGTGAAGACTTTTTTTAAGAATTTGTGAAATGAAAAATGAATTAACACCCCAACACTTCATATTCTATTCATAAGTTTCATAAATACAGTCGTTTATATCTATGAAGAGATGCCTCAACACTTCATAACACTTCATAAAGACTTCATGCTAACTAGAGACAATTTCTGACTGGATTAAATAAATTAGGAAATGACATGATATGAAGAGATATGAAGTGTTGGTGCAACACTTCATGTATTTAATGAACAGAAACACAGTTAGATAATCATAAAATATGAAGTGTTGGGGTGTTTACCCGAAAAAAATTTTTTCTAACTAGAAAATTTTTTCTTCCTCACGAGGGATAAAAAAGACTCACGAGGGATAAATTGAAATGGTGGCTTGCTTGGAGTAAGCACTCCGTTTAGCGGAAGTAAAACTAGTGGTTACTAGAACTAAACGGCCCTCTTACTTCCGCTTAGTCGCTTAAGGATAAAAACAGTTTAGAACTTTGCACGCTCTATTTATATTGCTTAGAGGCTTTAATTATAGCTTTTAGGGGCTTTATTCATAGGCTTTTGAGGCTTTAACCATAGTGTAAGTAAGCCTTAATCATATTTTTATGAGAATATAATAAGAGGAGGTATCCTCACGGACACCCCCTCCCGAATTAGTAATTTTAAAAAAGAGTTACATTGTGTTTAAGGAAACACAATTAACCATTTATAAGTTTCCTATTATTTGAACAGCCAAGCCTTTGTGCTGTAGATGTAAGTACCATCACCATAGGCTGCAGCCACATTAGGGTTAGACAGCACAGAGCTGTTGCCATAAGGCAGTACTTCCGGCCAGCGGTTTATTCCAGACTGGTTGTTGTACGGGTTAGTAAGAACGATGAAATTCTCGCCCATAGCCTGCATACGTCTGATGTCAGTATAAGTCTCAGCCTGACCGTCGACAGCCAGTGCCAGATACTTCTGTTCAAAGACAGTCTTCAGTGTAGGAGTGCCAAGGGAAGCTGCGAATTCCTCTCCGTCAGCATCTTCACCTAACCATTCAGCCTGCTCGTTTACAGAAGCTGCCACACCAGCTTGGAAAGCATCTGTAGCATCCTCCCCAGAACGTAGCTGTGCCTCTGCCAGGATGAAGTAAAGCTCTGGCAGTCCAATGATGGTAACAGGCTGTGATCCCAGGTCATAGTAGAGAGGGTAGTCATACCACGTACTTACCTTTGCAGCCTCTGCATCACCTGGATCCACGGCAGCGTCACCGTTGTAGAATTCGTAACGTGGGTCGTCGTTAGCGGCCATCAGGTTGGCAACATGTGTGCTCGGTGCAGTATAATGGCGGCTCCAGATGAAAGCGCTCCATGGATTGTCGCACGTCACACCATTGAACTCTGTCACCTGCATTCCAGAGAAGCCCAGCTCAAGAGCCTTCTTGGCAGCTTCCTTCGCCTGAGCTACGGCACTGCTGTTTACCTTAGACTGGTGAATCAGGTAGCGTGCCTTAACGGCGTACGCTGCAGCAAGCCAAGAATTCACGTTACCGCCATACACCAGATCCTGGTCACTGAGGTTTCTCATACCTGCTGCATTTCCCAGGTTGTCGATTGCCTTATCCAGTGTGGCAATGATATCAGTATAGATAGACTGCTGTGAATCCAGTGCCGGTTGCATATTTTCATTTCCCTTGAGTGCCTCGCTATATGGTATGTCACCGTGCATGTCAGTCAGATAGCCAGCGTTTAGAGCCTTCAGGACCTGAGCAGCGCCCAGTACGTCGAGCTGTCCGCCACTTGAAGCCTCTCCATTCTCTACTTTGTCAATTACCTGCTGCAGGTTCATCAAATTAGAATAAGTAGAACCCCATACGTTGTTGAAAGTAGTTGATGCAGCCAACTCCACTGACTGGCGAAGCTCTGCCTTCATCAGCTGGTTGTTGCCGGAGCCTACCAGCTGCTCAGTGATGGAGCTGGTATAGAATGCGTAGTCACCGGAAACGGTGCTGAAAGCGGTGCTCATGATAGCCTCACTCATCTGCAGTCTCGCAGCAACGATTTCAGCAGTCGGGTGGTGTGTATCCTTGTTGATCTTGTCCATTGTGTCATCGCCGCAAGAAGATAACGCCAGCATTGCAGTGGACAATGTTAATAATATATATTTTTTCATATTCATTTCTTTTTTTAGTGTCGAAATATGCTTTAGAATTGAATCTTCAGACCACCACCGAAACTTGAGGTGTTAGGCACTGAGAATCGCTCGAAGTAACCACCCATGTTGTTGTTACCCTGTGATGCCTCAGGATCGAATGCCTTCAGCTTTGACCAAACGAGTATGTTGCGGGCGAAAGCGAATACAGAGAGGTTGATACCTGCGAACTTCGGCAGGTCGTAGTTCAGCGTTACGTCACGCAGCTTGAAGAAGCTTGTGTCATATACACCAGCCTCTGTGATGTCATTCAAAGTCTGCCAGTAGTCCTGCTTGCTTACCTCAATGGTATTAGGTGCGCCGGTTGCCTCGTCAATACCCTCGACAACCATTGTCCCCTCATGATATGGCAGAGATTCCTCGGTAACACCGAAATAGTTCATCACAAGGTTGGTACCGTGATACATCCTACCTCCCTTCTGGTAGCTCCAAGTTGTATTCAGGCTCAGTCTCTTCCAACGGGCGCTGAAGTTGATACCTGCAGTCCAGTCAGGAGAAGCGTTGCCCAGATCCTGGCTGTCACCGGTTGCCTGTGGCAGACCATTGAGGAGCAGCATGTTGCCTGCATCGTCACGCTTGATGGCCACACCATAGATATTAGGATATGTGTTGCCTGCCTGTGCACGTACCTGCGGCTCAACGAAACCACCCAGCATGATTGACTCAACGCCCGGAGCCAGCTCAACCACCTTGTTGTTGAGCTTGGTGAAGTTCACGCCCAGGTTCACATCCCAGTCCTTGGTCTGGACGATTGCAGCGTTGATGGAGAACTCGTGAGCGTGCGTGCGCATCTTACCTGCGTTGGTAACCATCGAGCTATAGCCTGTTGACGGATCCATAGGCACAGAGAAAATCTGATCCTTGATGTTCTGCAGAGAATAGGTATATTCCATACGCAGGCGGCCATTGAAGAACGCCAGGTCTGCACCTACTTCCCAGTTAACGGTATTCTGCGGCTTCAAGTTCGGGTCATACAGCGTTGAACTTGGCACGTATGCAGACACGCCGCTTGGCAAAGGATAGCTGACAGGCGTGTACGTGTAGAAACCACCGCCATATTCAGGTGTAGTATAATACGTATTGTAGTAAGTACCAGCCTGACCAACCTGTGCGAATGAAGCACGCAGCTTACCATAGGTCAGCACTTTCTGCTTCTGGAAGAAAGGCAGCTGAGTGAACTCCCAGCCCAGAGATACTGATGGGTAGAAGAAGCTGCGGCTGCCGCGAGGCATGGTAGATACATAGTCGTTACGGCCGGTCACGGTCAGGAACAGCTGGTTCTTGTAGTCCAGAGATGCGCTTCCGAAGAAACCGACATTCCTTTCCTGACGCTTGTATTCACTTGCGCCCAGATTAGTAGCATTGTCAATAATAGGCATGCCGAAGAAGTTGAAGTTGGTGCCATAGTAGCTCCAGTTACGCATATGCTCCTGATTGAACTCATTACCCAGGATGACGTTCAGACCCCACTGGTTGTCAGCGCCGAAGTGACCGTCGAAGTTGACGGTAAACAGGTTGTTGAACACATTGTGCTGAGTACCGTAGTTGTCAATCTCGCCCTTGGTATTCATGGCAGAACCGATTTCACCCATGTCTGCATAGTCAGAAGTCCAGATATCGATACCAGCCTGCTCGCGAATCTTCAGCGTGAAGTCACGGTATCCGATAGTCGGCTGGAACTCCACATAGGTGTTACCAAACACACGGTTGGTGTGCTGGCGGTATTCCTCGTAGCCTTCAGAGAACCAGTATGGGTTGTTGAAGGAGGTTGAGCGGAATGAGATCTGTTTAGTAGGATCATTCGGCGCGTGGAAAGGAATACCCTTCAGGTCGTATTCAGCAGGAGCTGAGTAAACCACGTTCATGATACCTGAGTTGGCACCAGGAGCCGCAGTCACCTTGTTAGAAGAGTAGTTGGCAGAGAAGCCTGCGGTCCACTTGTCGTTGATCTTCCAGTCCACCAAACCGCGGGCGCTCCAACGGCGCATGCCAGTTGAAGGGATGATACCATCCTGGTGCGAGTTGCTTACACCGAAAGAGTAGTTCAGACCGTTGATGTTCTGTGAGATGTTCACGTTGGTGTTCTCTGTGAAACCGGTTGTCAGATAGTCACCCACGTTGTCATAGATCTCGGGAGTGGTCCATCCATCCAGACCAGCAGCCACACGCTTAGGGTTGTAGTACATACCTTGATGCAAGCCCTCTGCCTGTGTGTATGCATTATCCACATTGCCGCCATAGTTAGGATCGTTAGCCAGGTCTGCAATCTTAGGACCCCAGCTCATGCTTGATGAAGGGTTGTAGGCGTTGATTCCGTTACCCTGGGCATAAGTAGTCTGACGCTGGAATTTCTTGGAAACTCTCTGTGCAGAGATATCAGTAGATATGGTAATCTGCGGCTTGCTTGAAGTCTTGGAACCACGCTTTGTCGTGATAACGATCACACCGTTAGATGCGCGGATACCATACAATGCAGAGGCTGCCTGGCCCTTGAGGACGTTGATGGTCTCGATGTCGTCAGGGTTGATATCCAGTGTACGGTCAGAGATGTTAGCACCTTTTACAGAACTACCGGTAGAGAAGTCGGCAGTTGTATTGATAGGCATACCATCAACGACGTACAGAGGCTGGTTGTTGCCAGAGAATGAGCGTGCACCACGGATTACGATCTGTGAAGAAGCACCAGGGGCACCAGATGACTGGCGGATGTCCACACCTGTGAGCTTACCCTGAATGGCACTTGCCAGCGAGTTTGTACCAGCTGTGTTCAGCTGCTCGGACTTCAAGTCCTGTGCGGCATAACCCAAAGCTTTCCTGCTCTTTGTAATACCCATAGCTGTAACAACTACTTCATCCAGAAGCTCTGCATCCGGACGCAGCATCACTCGTACGGTTTCCCTGATAGCGACTTCCTGTGTCTGCATACCTACGAATGAAACCACCAATGTAGTTGCGTTACTTGGCACGTTGGAGATGGTGAAGTTACCGTCGATGTCGGTAATCGTACCCACGTTTGTGCCCTTAACTAAGACGGAGGCACCAACTACTGGTTCACCGTCTTCAGAAGAAGTGACATTACCTGTCACTCTTGTGACCTGAGCGGTTGCCAACCCTATTCCTATGAACAGGCAGGTCAAGAACAGCATGAATTTCTTTTTCATAAAAACTCTTTACTTAATAATAACTAATACTTGCTTGTTGTCGATTCTACAAAATAGTGTCTAAAAAATTTACATTTATGAAAAAGTGAATATTATATTAGCAAAATAGAAGGTTTGTTCACGTTTTTGTTGCACATTTCTATTATTTCTTATCAAAAGCGAAGCATTTTTAATGTTAAATTTAAAAAAAATAGGCAAAAAATTTGCAGAGTATTATATTTTGGGTAATTTTGCACCCAATTATATGCTTTACGTTTATTAAGCAAATGGAATATTAGGAAATTATGCATAAATGTAAATTTTCCTTATCATCTCCCGGTAATAAATTGCAAGCAGATATTTTGGAGTTTTTATTATCAAATATTAATTTTATGAAAGAAAGAGTATTAGTGCTTTTGGCTTGCTTATTTGCAAGCTTCACATTGGCAATGGCACAGTCACGTACTGTACGTGGTACCGTTGCTGATGAAGCGGGAGACCCCATCATTGGTGCTTCCGTATTGGTAAAAGGAACGAATACCGGTACTATCACTGACATTGACGGTGCTTTCGTTCTGTCTAACGTTCCTTCAAATGCATCTACCCTGGTTATTTCATATGTAGGTATGAAAACCCAGGAAGTGGCTATTGCTAACAACGTACAGGTGGTGATGGCTAACGATGCTGAGATGTTGGAAGAAGTTGTGGTTACTGGTTACGGCTCACAGCGCAAGGCATCTTTTACTGGTGCTGCTACTGTGGTAGGTCAGGAAGCTATTAGCCGCAAGACTGACGCTAACTTCGTGAAGTCATTGGAAGGTACCGTTACAGGTTTGACCATGAGTAACTCAACCAGCATGCCTGGTACTTGGGCTTCTGTCAACATCCGTGGTTTAGGTTCTTTGTCATCAAACGACCAGCCTTTGTATGTGATTGATGGTATGCCTGTCAATTCTGACAGTGATACAATGAGTTCAAGCTCAAACAACTCTCTGGACCCAATGGCCAGTATAAATCCTAACGATATTGAGAGCGTTACCGTATTGAAAGATGCTGCTGCTACCGCTATCTATGGTTCTCGTGCTGCTAATGGTGTGATTGTGATTACTACCAAGAAGGGTGCGCAGGGTAAGTTGAGCCTCAATCTGGATGTAAAGCAAGGTTTCTCAAGCGTGGCTAACAACAACATGAAGTTTGCCAATGCTAAGCAGACCATGGACCTGTTTGCAAGAGGTTATATGGCTCGTTATCCAGATAATTTCTCTTCTTATGATGAAGCATACAACTATTTGAAGAACGACTACTTCGAGTGGGATGGCGTGACGGATGTTAACTGGCCTGACCAGATTTTCCGCAATGCACACTATCAGGATTACAACTTGAGCATTCAGGGTGGTTCCAACGATACTCATTATTATATAAGTGGTGAATACCTCGATACTAAGGGTGTGGTTGTTGGTTCTGACATGAAGCGTTATTCTGGCCGTGTTAACCTCGACAGCAAGTATAAGTTCTTGACCGTTGGTATGAACGCCAGCGTTAGCTATACTGAGAAGCAGTCATTCTCACAGAGTACTGCTGGCTCAATGTCTTCTCCTCAAGTAAGTGCCATGTCTGCATGGTTGCCTATGTATCCAACTCACAGAGATGGTGACTACAATACTTATGACGCAAACTACAACCCATTGGCAGTAACTGATCCTGACCTGGGTGACCAGTATGAGGTAAACAACTTGACCATCAACATGAACCCATATCTGCAGATTGACTTCGGTTATGGCATCTGGGCTAAGAGTAACTTGGGTGTGAACGTGATGGATCAGCGTGAGTATAACTACTGGAGTGCTGTATATAACAACCAGGGTATGAACTACAATGGTTTGGGTCAGCAGTATAACTCTCGTTACACTACTTTGACTTGGAACAACACATTGGGTTGGAACCATACTTTCAACGATGTGCACAACATCTCTATCCTGTTGGGTCAGGAAACTCAGAAGCGTACTTACTACTATGAGTACTACGAAGGTGCTGATTTCCCATTTGCTAAGTCTGGTATGCGTGACATGTCAACTGCTGGTCAGATGGATATGGGTGCTGAGTACTTCAAGCAGGAGCGTACTTTGGCTTCTTTCTTTGCTGATTTGCACTATGACTATGCTAACAGATACTATGTGAGCGGTTCTATCCGTCGTGATGGTTCTTCACTCTTCGGTGCTAACCACCGTTGGGGTACTTTCTGGTCATTCGGTTTGAAATGGCGTGTGTCTGAGGAAGCTTTCCTGAAGGACAACAACACTATTACCAATCTGGCTGTTCGTCTGTCTGACGGTACTGTAGGTAACCAAGATCTGCCAAGCTGGTATGCAGCTCGTGGTGTATATGAGACTGGTTACAACTATAATAGCGCTCCTGGTATGGTGCCAAGCCGTATCAGTAACCCTAACTTGACTTGGGAGAAATCTAACAAGTTTGATGTGGGTATCGACGTGAGCCTGTTCCATAAGTTGAACTTCAGTGTTGACTACTATAATGAGGTTACTTCTGATGCTTTGTTTGAGGTGCCATTGTCAAGAACTACTGGTTTGAGCACTACTTACCAGAACATCGGTAAGATTCGTAACCGTGGTCTGGAGTTCAGCGCAAACTATGCTGTTGTTAACAACAAAGACTGGACCGTTAATGTATTTGGTACTTTAACTTGGAACAAGAACAAGGTTATCAAGATGAACGGTGAGCCTATCGAGAGCACATACACCATTATTGAGGAGGGTTATCCATACCGTCAGTTCAAGATGGTAGAATATGCAGGTGTAGATCGTGAGACTGGTTTGGCTCTGTATTATAAGAATGAGACTGGTGACGAAACTACTACTAACTGGAACGAGGCTTCTAAGCGTTATGTAGGCAGCGCAGATCCAAAGGTATATGGTGGTTTCGGTGCTAATGCTACATGGAAGGGCTTCGACCTGAGCGTGAACTTTACTTACAAGTTGGGTGGCAAAGTATATGACTCTGGTGCTAAGTTCACAGGCTGGGGTACTGCATTCCGTACTCCTCTGGAAAAGGTGGCTGAGAACTCTTGGACTCCTGAGAACAAGGATGCTGCATATCCTCAGTGGGTATATGGTGCTACACAGGCTTGGCAGAACTCAACTCGCTGGTTGATGAGTGGTAATTTCTTGCGTCTGAGCAACATCACCTTTGGTTATACATTACCAAAGAAGTTCACTCGTAAGGCACTGATGGATAAAGTTCGTCTGTACACTACATTCGACAATGTATATACTTGGACAGCTAAGGACTTTACTGGTTACAATCCTGAGACATACGCAAGTGGTCAGATTGCATGGCAGTACCCTGCTATCTTCACTTTCACCGGCGGTATTCAGGTTACATTCTAAGTTTCACTTAAATTAAGGAAAGACAATGAAAAAATATATTCTTAGTGCATTGGCAGCTGTGGCACTGGCAGGTAGTTTGTCCAGCTGCAAGGACTATCTGGATACCAATATTTATAAAGGTATTGATCTGGAGACGGGTCTGGTGAATGCTAACAATGTATCTATCGCATTGAATGGTGCGTACTACCAGTTCCAGCGTTACTACTTCACTGGTACTTATGCTGTTGCAATTGGCGATGTGGTGTCAGATATTTCATATTGGAATGGCAATACTGGTCACTGGAACAACCTCTATGAGTTCTCTTACAACGATACCGACACTTATCTCAACAATATCTGGACCTATGGTTACAAGGTTGCAGATAACACAGCTCGTGTTATCAAAGCTGTTGATGAGATTTATGGCGAGGCTTCTGACTCTGAGAAGGAAGAACTGAATTTGGCTAAGGCTGAGGCTTTGGCACTGCGTGCATATGCTAACTTCTATCTGGTGAACATATATGCACATCAGGTAAAAGTAAATGGTACAGACTTCAGCTCTAAGCCTGGTATCGTATTGGTGAACGAGCCTATTGAAGCATTGACTGAAGTATCTCGTTCTACTGTAGGCGAGGCTTATAGCTCAATTGTAAGTGATTTGAATCAGGCTATCAGTCTGTTCAAACAGGTGGGTGACCGTGGTCAGAAAATCTATATGAATCTGGCTGGTGCAGAAGGTTTGCTGGCTCGCGTATCTCTCTATATGGAGAACTGGGCAGATGCTGCCAAGTATGCACAGGATGCTTTGAACGATGGTGGCAACCCAGCATTGGCTTATACAGCAGATGCTTTCAAGGCTCTGTATGCTAACAGCACCAGCAACTCTGAGAGCTTCTTCCAGAATGCCATCAACGCTACTACAAACTGGTCAGCTAACTCAGCTGGTACATTGTGGAGCACCTATAACTTCAGTCCGAACCCATACCTGAAGTCACTTTTTGCTGAAGGTGATGCTCGTACTGCTGTTATGGAGATGGGTGAAAACAATACTGATGCAGTGCCAGTTTATAATGCTGGTAAATTCCATCACTATGAATCAAATAACTCTGCATACCAGACCAATTATTTGATTAATGCTCCTGAGATGCACCTGATTATTGCCGAGGCTAATGCTAAGCAAGGCAATACTGCTGCTGCTAAGGAAGCTCTGCTGGTGGTTGCTAAGCGTAACCCTGCCATCACTTCTGTTGATGATATCAAAGGTGACGTAATGCAGTTCATCAAGGAAGAGCGTGCTCGTGAGCTGTTCCAGGAAGGTCATCGCTTGTGGGACTTGCGCCGTTGGGGTGACAAGGTGAGTGTAAGTGCATACGCTGCTCCTGCTATTAATTACTCATATAAGAACTATGATATCTCTGAACTGGTATTCCCAATTCCTGTTGATGAAATTAATGCTGGCTTTGGTGTAGCTCAGAATGACGAGTGGCCAAATGTAATGCCTAAATAGTTTTAGAGCTTTTTGCAAAATATGATTGTTAGGGGGCTCCACGTGATGTGGGGCCCTCTTCTTTATTAAAGGTGTTTACACTTTATAAGCACTTTATCATGTGAATGCAGGGTAGTAGCAAAGAGATAGGTATCGCCGCCTTCCTGTAGATGGAGGCGTTTGCGTAGTTCGGCTACTGAGGCGGGAAAGTTGCGGATGGTTATGTTGGCTTTTGTGGTGTCAGCCAGCAAAGCTTTCAGCTCTTTTTTACCAAAGCCACAGGATTTTTCAACTTTGAAGATACGCCCAGGGAAATCAGGTATGATTATGTCTGAGGTGTATAGATGACTGTTTGCATGGAGTTTCTTCACACCATAGTGCTTTGTCAAGCAACGATAGGCACCGGCCTTTAGGATGGAGGCATTAGGCTCATACAAATAATGGCCCATTTCATCGGCAAATACGTAGGCGGTTTGTTGTTCTTCTGCCTTATTGAATGAAAATGTCTGCACCTCGTCTTTCTTGATATTGGCACAATGGATGGGTGTCTTGTCAATGTCAGTTATAACATCTTTTGATAAGATGAGCAGTAACTCTTTGCATTCGTTGTCAACAGCAACGATGTGTGCCTCTTCCACATGCTTCAACTGACTCAAAGCCAGATCAAGGTCGAGCATGGGTGATAGCTTTATCATGACATGACTGGCTTTGTTGACAAGCATCTCTTCCAACTTGCTTACATCTGGTTCGCAATCACTAATGGCTACAGTCTTGCCGCCATGACCATCACGCCGTGCGGGGTCGATAAAAAGCCAGCTGAATTTTTCTTTGTTTTCAGTTAGCCAAATAATACTATCTTTGAGGATGAAGGCAAAGCTTGAATCTGTCGTTTCGTGCCACTCTACATTACTATGAAAATTCTCCTTTTTTGATAAGCCTAAGTTAGTGACTGAGTTCTCGAAGAAGGTAGATTGTTTGGCATTCAAGGTTAAAAAGTTTTGTTTGGCAATATTGACCAATTCTTCTTGCCTCTCAATATAAGTAGTATGCAGGAAGGCATGTGACATAAACCAGCAGTCGATGCCGAAGCCTCCGGTCAGGTCAGCGAGGGATGCATGATTACCCAGTTTTCCAACTACACCATATTTATATATAGCAGTAGCCTCAGATGAGCATTGCTCTAAAGGCAGGTGGGACGGATAGATGATTTCATCACAAGTAGCCCATGTAGGTACCTTATAGCGAATGCTCTGCCAACCGGCTATTTGTGTCAGTGCAGTGGGCATATCTACATCAGGATAACGGCCTGCTTGTAAAGCAAGCTGGCGAGTGTCATCTTCCCGATGCTCCTTTATGAACTGCTTTAATATATCTTCCATCGTTAAGGTATTACCTTATATCTCACTCTTGCTACATTGCGACTTACGAGATTGAAATGCCACCACTCGGAAGGTAATGAACGGAAGCCGGCTTCTCGCATAACACTGATAAGTAACCGCCTGTTCTGCAAAGCTTCTGAGCTTATTGCTGTATAGTCGGTATGAGCTTCACGCCCTAAATGGTCCACTTTAGTACCCATGGGGATAGTATCGCCTTTCGCATTGACGATGCTGATATCAACAGCCAGTCCGTAGTTGTGCAAACCGCCTCCATGAGCAGGGTTTGAAACATAGTTCTGTTGTCTGGTACCCTTTACAGCATTCCACATCTGTTGTTGGATATGCATGGGTCGGGCCGCATCAAAAATTATTAAGCGATAATCGGGATGCTTGGCTCTTAAGATTTGTTGTGCCTTTAGCAGGGGATCTATGGCATCTTTGTGCAGGTAGGCCTCTCGCAGGTCATCATAAAGACATCTTCCCATAAAATTGTCGTCACGTGCATACATTAGGCTCACCAATATGCTGCTATCTTTTTCTGCTACGTTTACATAGCCTAACGAGTCGAGATAAGTAGCTGTTGCACTTTTTTGTTGGGCATGTATCTCAATGAAAGACAAAAACAGTAACCAGACTATCATTATTGATACCCTTATGACACCATAGGTTCTTGTTGGTAGCTGTCTTTCTGTAAATATCTTCATTTCCTCTTTTTCTTTGCACGCACAAATATACTTATCTTCTTTGCAAAAACAAATCGTTTTCTCTTTGTTTTATTCTAAAAGTGGAGAAAAAGAAGTATATTTGCCCTTAGTAATAGATTAATATTCTGACAGAAAAACCTAAACATTGGGCAAGCTTAACAATATAATAATCTTAGTTTTTACCCTATTTCTCTGTGCATGCAATGAAAACTGGGGCAAAGAAGACTTTGTTAATTCTTATAATTCTCAGTTGCAGGATCCTGAGCAGTTGGAGCAACTTGTTTATAACCATAACCAACTTAGTTTCAAATATAAGGTAATGAAAAATGCCTATGGTTTTGGATTCTTATTCCTAATAGAAGTAGGGATTGTGGTATTGTATTTTTACCACATCAATGTGCAGGATAAGCAACGTGAGATACAGATAAAGGAATTAGCTGTCGAAACCTATGTTACCCAGATGCAAGAAGCACAAAGTATGATTGCCATCAAGCAACATGAGATTTCTGGATTGACCAGTCAGTTGTTGCATGGAGATAAGACGAAATTGGTGGACCAACTAATTCTTAAAACAGAAATATTGCGTCAGCTTAAGATTAATCCTCAAAAACTTTCACATGATAACTTACTGGAAATAGAGCGTGAAGTTAATCATACATTTGACGGCTATGAAAAGCGCTTGGCTACATTTGTACCTACTTTGACTGATAGTGAACTGGCTCTTTGCTCCCTCATAAAGATTGGGCTTAGTGTGAAAGATATTGCTACTGTCATTTGTATTGAATCAACATCCGTGTCACGACGTAAACTGAGGATTAAGGATAAAGTGGCTATGGTGGCAGGTACCTTTGATGCTAAAAGAACCATTGACCAGTGGCTTCGTGAGTTCTGATGCTTGCCGTTGTCTATACTTTAACCTTATTTAATGTACAAATGGCTAATAATTAGTTCCTTCTATTTCTTATCCTGTCTATAACCTATCCACTGAGATTATGAATTATAACTATATCTTTGCAACATAATAGTTCTTAATCATTTGTGTCATGAAAAAGTTTTTCTTTATTTTTTTGTTATCAAATGTCGCGTATTGGATAGCAGCTTTGTTTCGAGGCTATGTTTCCATCACTTCATCTATTTTGGTGGAAGGATTGGTTGTTTTTTTACTCACCTGGTGGTTGTTTAAGAAATACGAGTTGGACAATGAACCTCCAATTCGTATTTTGTTCCCGTTATTATTTGGATTATTTTGGCTTGAGTTACCTTATAGGATTATTGAAATCTTGTTTAATGATGGGGGCGCAAATACCAACTTCACTATGCTACACCTGATTATGACACCATTTGTAATCATGTTGTCATATCATTGGTATAAGCATAGAAATTTCAAAGTTCTGGCGATAGCCACATTAATATGGTTTATAGCTACCATTATAGGTAATACCTACTGGATGGATCTTCTTAAAGGAAAAGCTTTGTTCTAATGATGGCGTCTAGTAGGTAAACGGCCCTCCCGTAGTAGAGCGTCCGTCTACCCGTAGTAGAGAGGCGGTCCTCCCGTAGTAGAGTTTATTCTTTCGCCAGTAACTCACAAATGGCATCTTGTATGGCGCGAGCTTCACTGGCCTTTATATGGTTCTGGCACATGATGGCAAAGGTAAGATAACGCTTTGACTTTGTCTCCAGATAGCCAGCTAGGGTATTGATACCTGTATAAGAACCTGTCTTCGCATGTACTTGCTGGTAGGCAGGACTGCCTTTTCGCATACGGTTCTTCAGTGTGCCATCCACTCCTGCTACAGGCAAAGAGCGAAACAAGTGAGGGAAGATATTGTCGTGGTTGTAGGCATAACGCAGGAAAGCCACTAACAACTCGGGCGACACGTAATCGTACATCGATAAACCGCACCCATCGGCAAAGCGATAGTCATCTGGGTTCAGGCCCATTGATCTGACAAGTGTTTGTATTGCCTTTAGACTTTCCTCTGACGAGACATGTGTATTGCCTGAAGCCTGTACGCCCATGCGAGTAAACATAGCCTCTGCATTGAGGTTGTCACTCTCTTTCATCATCTGCTTCAATACTTTCTGAACGGAGGTCTCATAAACAGCTATCAACTGACAAGTTGAGTCTTTCTGCAGTTCGGCAAAACTATACCAAGGTTGCATTAAAGTGAACTTTGTTCCTAGGCGTTCCAAAAAAGTGTGCATGAAGAAATCTTGCGACGAATAGACATTGATTTCCTCCACCCTCCGAGCCGTAATGTTGCCACTAACAGTGATATCATTGGCATTGTTCATCCAATCGCGCATCACCGTGAACTTCCCGGCAGAAGACGTTTTGGTCTTCGTTTCGTTGATGATATTGAAATAAGAAGAAACAGGTTTTACCTCTAAACGTGCAGGTTCGCCAGGATTGGTAGGGATAGCTGTAACTTTTACAAAGCCTTTGTTGAGCATCAAAGGCGAAAGATAAGGCTGGAAACTTTCAGGATTATCATCCCAAATCCAACCTTTGCCCCAATAGAGTGAGTCGCGCATCGAAACATCACCATAGATTTGACCAGCTATCACATGGAAAGGGAATGCAGCAGTAAGATCAACTAATGTATCGAGAGCCGTTTCCATCAGCTCAGGATCCATGCCACCTATTATATATATATCGCCACGAAGTGTATCATTGGCTATCTCGCCCTTATACCATACCTCTGTGCGGAAAGGTTCTTGGGCCCTTGGTAGGCTCAAGGCAGTGATAGCTGTGATAAGCTTCTGAGTTGAGGCAGGACGGCAGAGTTTATCAGCTTGATAAGCATAGAGTGGTTGATTCTCGTTCAAATCAAATACTGATACTCCCACCATCCCTCCTTGAGGTAACTTGGCTTGAATAAGAGAATCAAGGCTATAAGCAAGAATATTGGTACCCCTCTCTTGTGCATTTGCTAAGAGAGGGATAACCATCATAAGCCATATTATTATCGCTTTAATTCTCAATTATTCTTATGTGTCAGTCTCGTCACAATTGGAACAAAATTTAAGTTCTTTCGCTCTGAGAGGTTTTAATAATTACCAAATCTTTACTCGTTTATCTTCTGGGCGCCACATCTGGTCGCCTTCTTTCACGTCGAATGCCTCATAGAATTCAACAGTGTTAGACAAAGGTCCCAATACACGCCATTTAGCTGGAGCATGTTCGTCACTCTTAACGCGAGTAGCTAACGCCTCTGGGCGGAACTGCATCATCCAAGCCTGTGCGTGCCCTAAGAAGTAACGTTGTGCAGGTGTAAAGCCACCTATGATTTCATTATTCTTATACTGGTCAGTCTTCTTGAATGCCTCAAAGCCCATAATCAGTCCACCTAAGTCGGCAATGTTCTCACCTTGAGTGTTCTCGCCATTGATGTGCAAACCATCTACCACTTCGTAATTGTCGAATTGCTCAACAATCATCTTCGTTTTAGCTTGGAACTTAGCCTTATCCTCGTCCGTCCACCAATTAGTAAGATTGCCTTCGGCATCATAGTTGCAACCAGTGTCGTCGAAACCATGAGTCACCTCGTGGCCAAATGTACTGCCACCAATAATGGCATACAAAATAGCATCATCAGGCATACGTCCGTCGAACCCAGGTACTATGATGTTGCAACCTGGAATACAAATCTCGTTATTTGATGGGCTATAATAAGCATTGTAAGTTTGAGGCTGCATGTGCCACTCTGTACGATCTACAGGCTGACCATAACGGCTAATCATGCGTTTGAAGTTCCAACCTGCATAATTCATCATATTACGTACGTATGAATCACGAGTGATTTCCAATTCACTCATATCCTTCCACTTATCAGGATATGCCAATTTCATATTTACAGCTGCCAACTTCTTGAGCGCCTTCTCTTTAGTAGGTTCACTCATCCAATCAAGGTTCTTAATATGGTTCTCAAACTCCGCCTTAATGGCGTTGCCAATTTCCACAAATTTCTCCTTAGTGCCCTTAGGCAAATACTCAGCCACATACACCTGACCTACCAAGTCACCCAACACACGGTTGGTTACATCTACAACACGCTTCCAGCGAGGACGAGGTTCCTGCACACCACGCAAGGTCTTTGAATAGAAGTTGAAATACTGCATAAAGGTATCATCATCCAGATAGCTAGCATAGTTATCCAACAAGCCCACCTTAAGATAATCTTTCAGAACATTGACATCAAATTGCTTCAAGTGACCATTAAGGGCAGTGAAGAACTCAGGCTGTCCTACCACGATACTATCAACCTTGTTCAAACCTATAGCATTCAGATAAGTGTTCCAGTTAAATGCAGGCATCAACTTGCTCACTTGAGCCACTGACATCTTATTGTAGTTCTTGAATGGGTCACGAGTATCTTCTGTCTTGCGGGAACTCTTGGCCAAAGCCATCTCCAATGCCATTACCTTATCAGCGGAAGTCTTTGCCTCAGCATCAGCATAACCCATGGTCTTGAACAGCCCTTGCATATATTCCACAAACTTAGCACGGATATCTGCAGATTTCTCATCTTCATCTACATAGAAACGGCGATCAGGTAAACTCAGTCCTCCTTGGCTTAAGCCTACTGAGTTCTCGTTACTGTTCTTGTCATCCTGAGAAACGCCGAAATAGAAGAAGCCACCACCACCTACTGTACGCAGATAAGCCAAAGTTGCAGGAAGGTCGGCTAATGTCTTCATCGCATCAATCTTCTCAAACTCTGGTTTCAACTCGTTGATGCCATTAGCATTAAGTGCCACACTGTCCATACCTGCTGCATAGAGGTCACCAATCTTCTGCTTGTTGCTACCCTTTGGGTTCTCTGAAGCAGCTGCCTCTAAACAAATCTGATAAACCTGTGCCTGCACGGTATCGTCAACTGCAGTAAAGATACCTGTACTTTGCTCAGATGCTGGAATAGGGTGTTGCTTAAACCAAGTACCGTTGGCATACTCGAAGAAATCGTCTTGAGGACGAACGGAATTATCGATATGAGAGAGAATGGGGTCAATCGGCTCCTGTTTCTTAGTACATGATGTCATGACTACAAGTGAAACGATAGCCATACATGAAATTGTTTTCAACAAGTTACTTTTCATTGCTTTTCTAACATTTTATTATAAATCGGTGCAAAAATACAATAATTCTTTCTATAAGTCAGCATGGGCCGGCAATATTTATAGTGCTTCACGGAATATCTCACCTACTGTTGGATGAGGGAAAACTATTTTTTTCCAATCATCGCGTTTCAGTTTGAGTTCGATTGCCATACCTGCCAAGGTAATAATCTCAGAAGCGGGATTGCCCAATACATGAGCTCCAAGCATCTTTTCATCATCACCAAAGAGCAGTTTGCATACGCCATTCACACCTTCGTTCTCTGCTACGAAACGGCCTGAATAGGCCATAGGCAATTTCACCACTTGATATGACTTCCCACTTTGTTGTAGGGCTTCTTCAGTCATGCCCACACCAGCAACCTCAGGGTTGGTATATACTACACCAGGAATAGCTTGATAACTCATTGAATCAGTTTTACCAAGTATAGTGTTCACAGCTACTTCTGCTTCTCTGACAGCCGTATGTGCAAGGAGTGAGAAGCCTGTAAGATCGCCACAAACATAAACGTCAGGCTCTGAAGTCTGCATCTTGTCGTTTACCACTACACGGCCACGCTCATCAGTCTGCAATCCCAGATTCTCTAAACCGAAACCTTTAGTAACAGGCCTTCTGCCCACACTCATCAATAGTTTATCGGCTTCAATGATTTCCACAACGCCGTCTTTCTCAAAGAACACCTTTGTAGCAAGACCTGGCTCGTAGGAAACTGACGTTACTTTTGAACTTAGATGGAAGGTAACCCCTTTCTTGGAATATTCTGCTCGGAGTAGTGACGCTATCTCTTTGTCTATGCCACCTAATATCTCATCCATCATTTCTATCACTGTCACTTTCACGCCTAGACTATTGAAGAAGGAAGCAAATTCCATGCCTATCACACCACCGCCAATAATAGCCAATGACTGAGGAAGTTCTTTGTTGTCAAGGGCATCACGGTGTGTCCAATAAGGGGTTTTGTCAACTCCAGGGATAGGGGGCACAAATGTCTCAGACCCTGTGCAAATAATGAGGTGCTCACACTCATATACTTCTTCTCCGCAACGCACATGGTGTGCATCTTCTATAAAAGCTTCGCCACTAACTATCTGTACTTGATGTTGCGTTAGCTTTGCCTTCACGCCCAGTACTAGTTTGCGCACTACTTTCTGTTTCCTGGAGATAATTTTAGGTAAATCGAAATTTACTTCTCCTGCACTTACAGCATATTTGGATGCGTGAACTGCATTGTCATAAGTCTTGGCAGAATAGAGCAGTGTCTTAGTAGGGATGCAGCCCTCGTTTAAGCAAACACCACCCAGATTGTTTTTCTCAAACAGCACCACGCTCAGTCCTGCCTTTCCCGCAGCTTCTGCTGCCGTATAACCAGCAGGGCCACCGCCTATAATTGCTACATTATATATCATATCATCCTCTTTTTATTGATCACTTCTATAAATTCTTCCTCTTTCACTGGCATCAGAGCTTCTGTCTTGTTGTTGTAGTGTACCAATACACAACGCATGAGTCCTACACCAAACAACCTTATCTGATAAACACGTTCAACCTTCGTTACTTCTAGTAACGGGATGGTCTTACCTGACATAAACCTGCCATGATAAAGTACCAGATTACCATCAGACGTAATGGTATAGGTAGTGTGAATCAACTTCTCGATGCTCACTATTAGTATGGCCACCATCAGTAAAGCCAAAAGAATATGTCTGTCCCACAATGCCCAGATAGTCATTCCTGCAACCAGAAAAAGGAATAAATATTGTCCTAATGCAATGCGAGCATGAAAAATTCTATTCATCTTTGTTTGATTTTGCTGCGAAGTTACGTATTTTTGTGCAAACAAAGAAATATAAACCAATATGATTTATAAGTACGATTTCCTGATTATCGGTGCGGGTGTGGCTGGTATGAGCTATGCCCTCAAGATTGCACGAGCTAAAAAAGGCAAGGTATGCATCATTTGCAAAACCACGTTGGATGAGGCCAACACCAAGTATGCACAAGGTGGAGTTGCCAGTGTGACTAACCTCGAGTTAGACAATTTCGAGAAACATATAGAGGATACCATGATAGCCGGTGACTATATCAGTGACCGCAAGGCTGTAGAACAGGTGGTACGCAATGCTCCAGAGCAAATCAAGGAACTGGTACAATGGGGCGTTAACTTCGACCGAAAGGAGAATGGCGAATTTGACTTACATCGTGAAGGTGGTCATTCTGAGTTCCGTATCCTGCACCATGCTGACGACACTGGCGCTGAGATTCAACGTGGCTTGATGGAAGCAGTTCGTAACAATCCAGATATAGAGGTGAAGGAAAACCATTTTGCTGTTGAGATCATCACCCAGCATCATTTGGGGCGTGTGGTAACTCGCCGCACTCCTAATATCGAATGTTATGGTGCTTATATCCTTAATCCCGATACGCAAAAAGTCGATACATATCTCAGCAAAGTGACTCTGATGTGTACTGGAGGTTGCGGTGCTGTTTATCAGACCACCACCAATCCTGTTATTGCTACAGGTGATGGTGAGGCGATGGTATATCGTGCTAAAGGTACAGTACAAGATATGGAATTCGTACAGTTCCACCCCACATCACTTTATCATGTAGGAGAAACACATCCTGCTTATCTCATCACTGAGGCGATGCGTGGTTATGGAGGCATCTTGCGCTTACCTACAGGCGAAACATTTATGGAGAAATATGACGAGCGCCTTTCTTTGGCACCTCGTGACATAGTAGCGCGTGCCATTGATAAAGAAATGAAGATACACGGCATCGACCATGTGTGCTTAGATGTAACGCACAAAGATCCCGAAGAGACCAAGCACCATTTCCCCAATATTTACAAGAAATGTCTGTCAATCGGCATCGATATCACCAAAGAGTATATCCCTGTGCGTCCTGCGGCTCACTATATGTGTGGTGGTATCAAAGTTGATTTGGATGGTTGTTCTTCAATAAAACGGCTCTATGCTATTGGTGAATGTTCATGTACAGGTTTGCATGGAGGTAACCGTTTGGCATCCAATTCTCTGATTGAGGCTGTTGTGTATGCTGATGCAGCAGCAAAGCACTCTTTGGCACATGTTGATGAGTACTATTTCAACGATGCCGTACCTGAGTGGAATGACGAGGGCACACTCACCAATGAGGAGAAGGTGCTGATTACCCAAAGTGTCCGTGAGGTGGGAGAAATCATGAGCAATTATGTGGGCATTGTTCGTAGCGATTTGCGTCTGTGGCGTGCTTGGGACCGCCTTGACTTGCTCTACGAAGAGACTGAGAAACTGTTTAAGAAGAGTAAGGCAAGCAAGGATATATGTGAACTTCGAAACATGATTAATGTTGGTTACCTAATTACTCGCCAGGCTTTGGAACGTAAGGAATGTCGTGGGTTGCATTATACCACAGACTATCCGTTACATGCATATGATAAGAAATAACAAAAAAGAACACCGCAAAGTTTAAAACTTGCGGTGTTCTTTACACATATAAATAAGGTACCCTTATTTTACATATTCAGCAAAATCGGTGAGATGCATGTCGCCCTTGCGAGCTAACGTGTCGTGGAATGCAAAAGCTGCAGGCAGATAGTGGTGTGTCTGACCACCCTTGGCAATCTTCAGGTAGTCCCACAGTAATTGCTTGTAGTCAGGATGTGCGCAGTTTTCAATAATGCATTTAGCACGTTCCAATGGTGACTTGTGACGTAAATCAGCTACACCTTGCTCTGTAACAATTACATTAACATCATGCTCAGAGTGATCTTGATGACTTACGAAAGGAACAATAGAGCTGATGAGGCCACCTTTAGCTGTAGATGGACATGTGAAAATACTGATGTATGCATTGCGTTCAAAGTCGCCGGATCCACCAATACCGTTCATCATTTTCGTACCACTTACCTGAGTTGAGTTGGCGTTGCCATAAATGTCAACCTCAATAGCAGTATTAATAGCGATAACACCTAAGCGGCGAATTACTTCAGGAGAATTAGAAATTTCGCTCTGGCGCAGGGTCAGGTGATCCTTGAAGTAATCGATATTGTCATATACCTGCATCAGACAGTCGTTGGTAACTGTCAGTGAGCAAGCAGAAGCATCCTTTACACGACCTTCCAGCATCATGGCAACTACAGAATCCTGCAATACCTCTGTGTAGATGTTGAAGTCAGGAACGTTCTTGTCCTTACCCAACGCACCGAGGATAGCGTTAGCAGTAGTACCCACACCGCTCTGCAAAGGCAGGAAAGTACTTGGAATGATGCCACGCTTCATATCATTTACCAAGAACTCAGCAGTGTTGTGGCCAATCTGAGTAGTGATAGGATCCTCACCCTTGAAACCACGTGCCTCGTCAGGGATGTTGCATTCTACCACACCCACAATCTTGGCTGGGTCTATCTCTACATAAGGCTTACCGATGCGGTCGCTAACCTTAGTGATAGGAATTGGCTGACGGCAAGGTGGGTCAAGAGGCTGATAAACGTCGTGCAGTAACTTAGCACCCTTTGAGTGGAATGCGTTCAACTCTAAGATGATGTGCTCTGCCAACATAGCCACTGTAGGGCTGATACCACCAGCTGCTGTTAGGTAAGCACGAACCTTACCGTCTTTCTCCTCAATATCGCATACTTCCAGAATACCCCAGTTCAGCTTGCCATAGAAGCCATAGCGTAATTCCTGTGCCATGTGACTCAAGTGGAGATCATTGTAAGCGATCTCATTCATGTTAACATGTTTACGGAAGTCAGGATTAGTGGTGTAAGGAGCACGGAATTTGATAGCTTGAGCCAAAGCCAAGTCGCCATCGGTACTTTGACCGGTAGATGCACCAGTAAACACACTAACTTGGAAAGGTCGGCCTGCCTCATGTTCTGCTACGGCCAACTTTGCCAACTCCTTTGTTGTTGCCTTAGCTGCACCAGCAGGTGTAAAACCGCTAAGACCAATTTGATCGCCATTCTTAATCAGCGAAGCTGCCTCTAGGGCTGAAATGTACTTTAATGCCATAAACTTAATTATTTTAATATTTTCTTTTCAATACCTCTGACCATACAATTGCCTTTCTGATGTCTTCAGCTGAATTCATTTCAAATTCGGAATGTTGCTGAGTCTCTATTGGCTGCATGACGTTTTCTGTACTTCTAATTCCTTCGTTTTGGAATTCCATGCGTTGGTTACTTTCACTTGACTGCTTAAAAGAACTAACGCTGTCGTTTACTTTCTTTGCCTTTTTGACAGGGTTCTTTTGGTGTGATGGTTGATACGGCTTTTGTTGGGATGGGGTAGCTACCACCACGGGTTTCTGGGGCGATTGTTTCTGGGCTTTCTTCGTAATATCGTTCAACTTATCGAAGAAAATGCAGAAGCCTATGAAACCTACGAATATTAAAAAATCTATTAGTCCGTCCATGATATAGCCCCTACTCTAAATTTTTTGCAAAGATAATTATATTTTTCTTGACATCAAACATACGGGCATGAAAAAAGGGCAGTTTCACAACTCCCCCTCTTCCTTTTTAACCTAAACCTTAACTATGAAAAAATCTAATTTTTAATTTTGATGTGTGCAAATATCTTTTTTTTTTAGATATTGTGCAAGTGATGATGAAAATTTTCTTTAATCAATTAAATATTTTTAATAAATAACGCCTTTTTCGTGTAATTATTACACTTTTAATTACGAAATGAAAGCAGTTTGCATATGTCCAGATTTGTTAGTAACTTTGCGGCTGTTTTAAAACTTAACATTATGGGAGAAAAAACTGGGGCAGACTTAAAATCTGCTGCTACAGGGACAAAGAAACTATTTATTGAGACCTATGGTTGTCAGATGAACGTAGCTGACAGCGAAGTAATAGCTTCTATCATGAAGATGGCTGGCTACGATATTACCGAACAGCTTGATGAAGCTGATGCTGTTTTTTTGAATACTTGTTCGGTACGTGACAATGCCGAACAAAAAATATATAATCGTTTGGAAACTTTACATGCTATGAGGAAACGACATCCTCTCATTCTAGGTGTAATGGGATGTATGGCTGAGCATGTTAAAGACGATTTGATTGATAATCATCATACCGATTTAGTGGTGGGGCCTGATGCCTATTTGAGCCTGCCAGATCTAATCGCTTCTGTAGAGGCTGGTCATAAAGCCATCAATGTAGATCTTTCTACAGCAGAAACCTATCGTGATATTATTCCTTCACGTATTTGTGGCAATCATATTTCAGGTTTCGTGTCTATCATGCGTGGATGTAATAACTTCTGCACCTATTGTATTGTACCTTATACTCGTGGACGAGAACGTAGCCGAGATGTAGAGAGCATTTTGAATGAAGTGGCAGACTTGCAGGCGAAAGGCTATAAAGAGGTGACTTTGTTGGGCCAGAATGTCAATTCATATAGATTCGATGGAGCAAACGGCGTAATATCATTCCCTATGCTGCTTCGTTTGGTAGGGGAGTCTTTCCCAAAAATGCGAATTCGTTTCACTACTTCTCATCCGAAAGACATGAGTGATGAAACCTTGTATGTGATTGCAGAAGTGCCAAATGTCTGCAAGCATATCCATCTGCCCGTGCAAAGTGGTAGTGATCGTATCCTTAAGTTGATGAACCGTCATTATGACCGCCAGTGGTATATGGATCGGGTGTCTGCTATTCGTCGCATCATCCCTGATTGTGGATTATCGACGGATATTTTCTGTGGTTTCCATTCTGAGACGGAAGAAGACCACCAGTTGTCTTTATCATTGATGGAAGAATGTGCTTATGATTCCGCTTTTATGTTTAAGTATTCTGAACGTGAGGGCACTTATGCTTCCAAACATTTGGCGGATGATATTCCAGAAGAGGTAAAGATTCGTCGCTTGAATGAGATTATCGCCTTGCAGAATCGTTTATCAGCAGAGGCCAATGCGCGTGCGGTTGGCAAAGAATTTGAAGTGTTAGTCGAGGGCGTTTCTAAGCGTTCTCGTGAGCAGTTGTTTGGGCGCACTGAGCAAAATAGGGTGGTGGTGTTTAATCGAGGCAACCATCATGTAGGTGATTTAGTGAAGGTGAAAATTATCTCTTCTACCTCTGCTACCTTGCTGGGCGAAGAAATTAGTTGACAAACATATTCTATAAAGAAAAGATGGGAGGCTCTTTTGCCTCCCATGAAGGCCCCCTCCTATTTTAATAGAGGGGGTGTTTATTCTTCTCGTATGATTATTGTTGATGAACTGACAGAATCTCGTGATACTTGCCTGTATTAGAAAGAATCTCTTTTGCCTTTTTCAAGTCGGGGTCATCTTTCAACTGCTCGATGATGCCACCTTTTTGGTAGTAGAATCGTTTCATGATTTCAATAGAAATCAAGGGCTTGATATCAGCGGCAAAGAAATCAAGGTCGCGGTCGAGGTTATGCTGTAATTTCTTTTCCAGTGCCTCAAATTCGGCTTCTGCATCTTGTTTGTAGCCCTCAAATTCAGCCATTGTCTTTAGATCTTTCAGTAGCTTTTCACTTTGCTGGTCGTATTTGAAGTCAGCAATTTTCACTTTCTCTTTGAAATCCTCGTAATCTTTGTCGCTTAGTACAAAGTCATTAGCCGGTGCCACCTTTTTATGCTTGATGCAAAAGTCAGTTGCATAGTCAAAAATCAGGTTGTCGCGCGACAAGTAATAAATAATATTTGGTGTTTGTTTTTGTTCCACCACAATATCAGGATTCACTCCACCACCATCGCGAACTTCACGGCCTGCTGCTGTGTGGAATACTGTAGTCAGGCTATCAGGTATTCGTCCTACACTTCCATCAGTATTGCGATGAGAGTAGTCGATGGCCTGTACACATCGTCCACTTGGTATATAATATTTGGAAGTAGTAAGCTTGATGGTACCTCCATAGGGCAAAGGACGGGTTGTCTGTACTAACCCCTTACCATAGGTACGAGTGCCAATAATCACTGCACGGTCAAGGTCTTGCAGGGAACCTGCCAGGATTTCTGATGAAGAGGCTGTCCCGCTATTCACTAGAACAGCGATTGGCATATCAAGGTCAAGGGGATCTCTAAGTGTCTTATAAGTTTCGCTAGCCTGTCGAGTCTTGCCTCGTGTGGTTACCAGTGTCTGCCCTTTGGGTAAAAAAAAGTTAGCTATTTCAATAGCTTCGTCTAGAAGCCCACCGCCATTACCTCGTAAATCGATAACTAAACTATTGATGCCTTGTGCCTTCAATTCTTGGAATACACGTTTGAATTCTTTTGATGGATTGCCAGAAAAGGTAGTGAGATTAATATAGCCAATGCCATCATCTAGTTTGGCATAATACGGAATTAAAGGTAACTCTATATATTTTCTTACAATATTGAAGGTCAGGAGGTCCTTTTCACCTGGGCGTTGAACCTTCAATGTAAATGAGGTGCCTGCATCACCACGCAGCATCTCGCTTACTTGTTGGTTGTCTTTGCCTAACAAATCCATCCCATCAAGCTCCATCAGAATGTCACCTACTTTAAGACCTACTTCAGCAGCAGGCATTCCTTCGTATGGTTCAGAGATGACAGAGCGTTTCAGTTGATCGTTCCAAGTGATGATGGAGCCAATGCCACCATATTTGTTACGGAGCATCTGTTCCAGTTCGTCGCGATCATCTTCAGGGTAATATGCGGTATATGGATCGAGTGAATAGAGCATGTTGTCGATGCCATCTCTGATAGTTTTGTCTGGATTCAAGGTGTCAACATAGAACATATCGAGTTCTTTGATGATTGAATTGAAAATATCGAGGTTTTTGGCAATCTGGAAATCACGACTTTCGCCTTTTTCAAAACTCCAGAAAGCAGCCGCACTGATTGTAAAAGCCAGTAAGGCAACGGCATGCCAACTTTTCATTCTTTTCATATTTCTGCAATTTTATGTTTGATATCAATCCATTTTTCTTGTGGAAGTTCTGTGCCTACAACTTGCACTATCTCAGCAGCAATAATCGAACCAATCTCGGCGCATTGTTTTAGATTATGGCCATTAACAAGGCCGTACAAGAATCCACCAGCGAAACAGTCTCCTGCCCCTGTACTGTCAATGCAGTTGGCTTTCTGGGCATGAACTTCAGATAGTTCCTCTTTTGTAGCAATAATTGAACCCTTAACACCCATTTTTATAATGGCAATGTCACAACATTGTGTCAACTTCCTGACTGCTTCATAAGGTTCATGACCTGTTAGAGCTTTAGCTTCATTTTCATTGGCGAAAATAATGTCGACGTATTTATTTACCAAATAAGTACAAAATTCATGATCTTCAAGAATGATATTATAGCTGGCCAAATCCATTGCCACCTTCATGCCTGCTTCTTTGGCCATTTTGGCTCCTTGTTCTATTAACTCATGGTTCTGAACTAGATAACCTTCCAGAAAAAGATAATTGTATTCATTGAATATCCCCGGGTTTAAGTCTTCTGCTTTCAAGTCGATTGATGCTTCCATGTGATCAGCAAAGGTGCGTTCTCCTCCTTGTGAAATGAAAGAGGTGCATACTCCTGAACTCAGGTTGGGTGAAACTACTAACAGATCTTCAACGCCCACTTCAGTAAGACTTCTGGCGTAAAGTTGGCCTATCTTGTCGTGTCCCACTTTGCCAACAAAACCAGCGGGAACACCTAGATGTCCCATCGCCCTGCATGAGTTGGCTATAGAACCACCAGGAGTAATGGTGACATGATGCTGACCTATCATTTGCTGTATCTTCTTAAACAGTACATCGTCTATATGTACCATTCCGCCTTTAGGTAATCCTAACTCTGTCAGTATGTCGTCACTTTTTAGAATTACTGAAACGTCTGTCAATGCATTGCCAATACCTAAAATTTTATCCATGCATAGATTTTTTTTTGCAAAGATATTGCATATTTCAAAATATCCTATTAATTTTGCACCGCATTTAAGAAAATAAAACAAAATTCTTCCTTAGCTCAGTCGGTTAGAGCATCTGACTGTTAATCAGAGGGTCCTTGGTTCAAGTCCAAGAGGAAGAGCAAGAATCCAAGTTTTATTATTCTTCCTTAGCTCAGTCGGTTAGAGCATCTGACTGTTAATCAGAGGGTCCTTGGTTCAAGTCCAAGAGGAAGAGCAAGAGAGGGGACGCAATTTAGTGTCCCCTCTCTTATGTTTAACCAAAACTCAAAGGTTTTCATCATTTAATGATGAACAATTTGTTGAAGCCAGTCATCTCAAATACTTTCTTGATCTCGTCGTTAATATTTTTAACGATAACAGTACCTTTTCTTGCTTTCACGCTCTTTAAGATGCTGATGAAAATACGCAAGCCGGAACTGCTAATGTATTCCAAGTCCTGGCAGTCAAGCTCTACTTCCTTGCAATCAGAATCAATCACGCACTGTACATCCTTAGCAGCTTGAACGGCTGCCAGAGTGTCAAATCTTCCACTAAATAATGCAATCATCTTGCCTTCTTCTTCTTTAATCGTAGTGTTCATTTCTTGATATTTTAATGTTATTTATTTCAATGGATATATCAAAATTATAGTTGTCAGGTTTACCGCTAATAGAACAAAATGCATCCATGTTCCCAAGTGAAGAAAATCTGTGAACTTGAAACCACCAGGGCCATAGATTTGCATGTGAGTTACAGAACCCACAGGGGTGGCATAACTAATTGTTACAGATGTCATCAAAGCAATTGTAAACGGCATAGGGTCGCATCCCAGCGAAATGGCCTGATGGTAAATAATGGGGAAGAACACTGCTGCCGCCGATACATTGCTGAAAAGTTCGCTAACGACAGATGCCAAAAGGCACATAACTATCATAATGATATATGGATTTTGAGCACATAGTTCCAAGATGGGGTTGGATATAACCGTTACCAAACCTGTTTTAGTGATAGCAGTCGAGAATACCATCATGGCACCAAGTGTAAGTAGGAAGTTCCAGTCTATATATTTGGTTACACTATCCATACGGCAACATCCGAATACAAGCATGGCACCCGCTGCTATCATTGTAGAAGTAATTAAAGGGACTACCTGGAAAGATGAAAGCATGAACATCAGTATCAGGATGCTAGCTGATATTATTGTACGGATTCCCAACTGCGGTACGAATTGCGAGTCAAAGAATGTGAGTGCCCGTTTAAAAGTGCTCTCCAGGTTTGTGTCTCTTTTTGAAGGGCATTCCAAGAGTAGGGTATCACCTGCTTGCAGCACCACTTGACGTGGCTGTTCATCTACACGTCTACCTTGTCTCGCTACTGCTACCAACACCATATCACTGCGTTTCTCAAAATCGTTTTCACACATGCGTGAACCAATTAGCTCACTGCCGAAGTTCACGTAAGCTGTACGCATCTTGCGATTACTGTCTATTTCGTTGATGTTATATACATGATGATCGGCTGCCACTAGTCCATGGCTGTTCTTCAGCTCTATGATTTCATTTATTTGGCCAGAGTATATCAGACGATCGCCACCAAAGATATATTCGTCGGATGGAACAGGAGAAATTACTTCCTTATCAAAACGCACAATCTCTATCAGTGAACCACCGCGTACGTTTCTCAATCCTGCTTCGTCGACGGTTTTCATGACAGCTTCATTGTCAGTTGGAACCAGCAACTCTACGGTATAGTCGCTCGTTTCCTCAAACGACACTTCTGGCGATTCCCTTGGAGGAATCTTGTCGCGTAAAAAAGTAATCAAGACGATGCCTACTATGGTGCATACCAATCCAGGTATTAATGGGGCAAATAGGTTGAGCGCCCGACCAGTTTGCTCAATATAAAGACCAGCTACAACCAAGTTTGATGAATGCCCCAAGAGAGTACACATTCCACCTAATGTAGCGGCATAACTTAATGGCATAAGTAATTTAGACGGAGCAATGGCTAACTTGCGTGCCCAAATCTTTACCATGTCAGTAAACAAATGTGTCACTTCCAAGCATCCCAACATAGCACTCAAAATGGCTGATGGCGCCATAACATGGATGATTGCCTTTTTAAATGTTGAAGGTTCCCCCAGCAAATACTTGCTTAACCAATAAAGAACACCAGTAGTTAACAGGCCAGCCAAAATAATATAGAAAGTACCTGTAACCAAAATAGCTTCTGAGCCAAATGCCTCCATTAAATCGTGTTCTGTAATTACGCCTGTGGCGAGAAGGAAAGTTACAGCGCCGAGAAAAGTAACCTCAGCTGGCACACGTGTGCGTGTCAACATATAGAAAAGGCCAATCACCATTACAATAACTAGCCAAATCTGAAATGATAATCCTAAAAATGTAGTTACTTCACCCATTTACCAAAAATAATCAGCATCTACCTTTTTTATTCTTATATAAGGTCAATATGTTTTTACCATCAACGCGTTCATAAACTATGCTATCCATAATCTGGCGCACCAGATGAATACCTAAGCCTCCGATAGGACGGTCCTCAGCCTTTTGTTCAACATCGACTTCTGCTTTGGTAGTAGGATCAAAAGCAACACCAGAATCGCTGATAACAAAAACTACGTCATCACCATCAACGTCTGCAGAAATATAAATTTTCCCCTGTTCTCCTTGTGGATAGGCATACTTCATAACGTTGACAACAGCCTCTTCCATAGCAAGATTAAGGCTCATGGTTAATGAATAATCCAACCCTACTTCTTCGGCAAAGTTGTCAATAAACTCAGAAAGCAGTGGTATTTCAGCAATATTGTTGTTAAGTAAAATTGTTCGATGCATAACAGTTCTTTTTCCCCTAAAATTTACAAAATAATAAAGAAAAACTGAGAACGCCAAATAAATAGACTCTCTTTTTTATTTTTATTAGGTAAGCCTTCTATAACTGATTGCTTATTGCTAGGGTAAGCAAACTAAACCGTATGCCTTCTATTTCACGAAGGGCATCGGCGCAAGCTGTTAATGTGGCTGATGTGGTCATAACGTCGTCTACTAGCAAAACATGTTTGCCCGTAAGGACATCATTATGCTTTGCTTTAAATACACCATTCATGTTCTCTAATCTTTCATTTGCTGATTTCTTTGTTTGTGTCATAGTGTAACTTGTCCTCTCCACGGCATTGGTGATTACAGCTAGACTGCTTTTTTCAGCGATTCCACGAGCAATCCATTCGCTCTGATTATATGTGCGTTGCCTTTCTCTGTCTATATGAAGAGGGACAGGAATAATATAATCGATGTCATCAAAGAAGCCAGAAGCCATTATTTCCGAAGCCATCATTTTGCCCAACTCAAAAGCAAGTCTCTTGCGCCCATGATACTTAAATAGATGAATCATGTGGGCATAAGGAGAATCATGCGTATAAAAGAACCAAGCTGTAGCCTTAACTGTTGGGAATTTTCCCCAAAACTGTTTTATCATTGGGTTTTCATCCCATGTGTGGTACATGGTACGGGGCATTTTTTTTAAACAGGATTTGCAGAAAATCCGTTCGCTTTCATAAAGTCTTTTACCACATGTGACGCAATAGCGGGGGAATAATAATCCTATCAAAGGGTTCCACCAATTATCTATTAATTTCATACAAGCATTGTTAAGGAATTTAGTCGCGAAGATACGACATTGTTTTTAAATGACATTCAGAATTATAAAAAAATAATCCAAAAAAAAGCATCATGGGAGAACAATGTTAGAGAAAAGTTGTATCTTTGTAACCGTGTTCGGTTTTACAAAACGGGAAACTTTTTATAATTTTTTTTCTCAGAAGTTTCCCAAAAAGGAAAACTTTTGAAGATAGATTACCATGAAAAATTATACAATTTCAAATATGATGGAGATTAAAAACTTTACAATTACTAAACGCGATGGGTCTAAAGATCGCTTCTCTTTAGACAAGATTATGAATGCAATAGTCAAGGCATTCGAGAGTGTGGAACAACCTGCAGATTTAGGTACTATCTCAAAGATCCTGAGCCATTTGGATATGCATGATGATATCAAGGTGGAAGATATCCAGAACCAAGTGGAAGAGGCATTGATGCGTGAAGGATTCTATAAAGTGGCTAAGTCATTTATGCTGTATCGCCAACAGCACTCTGAAGACAGAGAGACGCTTGCCAAGTTGCAGTTCTTGGCTGATTATTGTGAATCAGTGAATGCTGCATCTGGTTCAAAGTATGACGCAAATGCAAACGTAGAGCATAAAAATATAGCAACTTTAATTGGAGAGTTACCTAAATCGAATTTCATCCGTCTAAATCGTCGCTTGCTTACTGATCGCATCAAAAAGATGTATGGCAAGCAGTTGGCAGACGAGTATATCGACAAGCTGACACACCATTTTATATATAAGAATGACGAGACAAGTTTGGCCAACTATTGTGCATCCATCACTATGTATCCTTGGCTGATTGGTGGTACCATCTCTATCGGCGGTAATAGTACGGCACCTACAAACCTCAAGAGTTTTTGTGGCAGTTTCGTCAATATGGTGTTCATGGTTTCAAGTATGTTGAGTGGAGCATGTGCTACTCCCGAGTTCCTGATGTATATGAATTATTTTATTGGCAAGGAATACGGAGAAGACTACTACAAACGTCCGAATGATCAGGCTGATCTTAGCTTAAAAAAACGTACTATCGACAAGGTTATCACAGATTGTTTTGAGCAGATTGTTTATACATTGAATCAACCTACAGGTGCTCGTAATTATCAAGCTGTATTCTGGAATATTGCATACTATGATAAGTATTATTTCGATAGCATCTTTGGTGAGTTCTATTTCCCAGATGGTTCAAGACCCGATTGGGAAGGCCTATCATGGCTACAGAAGCGCTTCATGAAGTGGTTCAATAAAGAACGTACCAAGACATTGCTCACTTTCCCTGTAGAAACCATGGCTTTGCTTACCAATAAGGATGGAGAATGTCTTGATCCTGAGTGGGGAGATTTTACAGCAGAGATGTATGCTGAAGGTCATTCATTCTTTACTTATATGAGTGACAATGCTGATTCTTTGAGCTCTTGCTGCCGACTTCGTAATGAGATTACCGATAATGGATTTAGCTATACTTTAGGTGCTGGTGGAGTGTCTACAGGTTCTAAGAGTGTGCTGACCATTAACCTTAACCGTTGTGTGCAGTATGCAGTAAACCATAGGTTGGATTATCTGGAATACCTAGGAACTATTATCGACCTTTGTCACAAGGTACAGCTGGCGTATAATGAAAACCTTAAGGAGTTACAGGCACATGGTATGTTGCCATTGTTCGATGCTGGCTATATCAATATATCTCGCCAGTATCTCACAATAGGTATCAATGGATTGGTTGAAGCGGCTGAATTCATGGGCCTAAAGATTACGCCTAATGATGATTACCTGCACTTCGTTCAGGGTATCTTGGGTTTGATAGAGAAATATAACAAGCAGTATCGTACTAAGGAGGTAATGTTCAACTGTGAGATGATACCTGCTGAAAATGTGGGTGTAAAGCATGCAAAATGGGATCGTGAAGACGGTTACTTTGTGCCTCGCGATTGCTACAACTCTTACTTCTACGTTGTGGAAGATGACTCTTTGACAATCTTGGATAAGTTTAAATTACATGGTGCACCTTATATTGAGCACCTTACGGGCGGCTCAGCATTACACATGAATCTTGAGGAACACCTTAGCAAGAATCAATACAAACAATTATTGAAAGTGGCTGCAAAAGAGGGTTGTAACTATTTTACTTTTAACATCCCAAATACTATTTGCAACGATTGCGGAACCATTGACAAACGTTATCTGCATGAATGTCCTCATTGCCATTCCAAAAACATTGACTACATGACTCGTATTATTGGCTATCTGAAGAGGGTGAGCAACTTCTCACAGCAGCGCCAGGAAGAGGCTGCTCGTAGATATTATGCTTCTGCTAATAAATAAGAGGAGAATGTCATGCTGAAATATGTTAATACAGATGTAGTGTTTCAGGAAATCCCCGATGAGGTAACTCTTGCCATAAATATCTCGAACTGCCCTTGTCATTGTCCGGGTTGTCATAGCCACTATCTTTGGGAGGACATCGGGTTGTCATTGGATACTGAAGCAATAGATGCCTTTATAACTAAATATGGGAAAAATATCACTTGTCTCGCTTTTATGGGTGGTGATAGCGATCCTAAAGGCATTAACCTTTTGGCACAATATATCCATGAGGAGTATCCACAATATAAAGTTGGGTGGTACAGTGGTAGATTGCGTATACCTTCAGTTGTAAACAAAACGGATTTTGATTACATCAAAGTGGGGCCATATATTCGCCATCTAGGGCCTTTAGGTAACCCAACAACTAATCAAAGAATGTATAGGCAGAATAACACAGGCACGTTTGATGATATTACCGAAAGATTCTGGAGGAAATGAAGAGAGGCGGATGGTTTAATTAACATCCGCCTCCTTCTTTTATTTCCGCTTACGGGTAGTTTTCTGTGTCACTCTTCCTGCGACATCAACTGCCTCTTTTATTCCCTTGCGTTGCTCCTCCTTTGATACAATATCTTTGCAAGCTTCCAAAGAAAGAGTAGTAGGATCTTTCACCGTCTTAGGTATCTTATAGTTGAAACCTTTGTAAGCAATGTATGGGCCATAGCGTCCATTCATGATTTCCATATCGGGCTCTTCCTCAAATTTCTTGAGGTGCCTCTTGGCGTCGTTGTCTTTTTTGTCTTTCAATAACTCTATTACCTCTTCTAATGTGATCTCCAAAGGGTCAAGAGTCTTGGGTATTGAAACATAAGACGTATCGTAATGTATGTAAGGACCAAATCTACCGGCACCTATCGTAACCGTCTTTCCTTCATACTCGCCTAGTGTACGAGGTAACTTAAATAAGTCTAGTGCTTCTTCCAATGTAATTGTTTCTAACGACATGTTTTTCTTTAGTTGGGCAAAACGTGGTTTTACAGAGTCTTCTGCAGAACCTATTTGTGCCATCGGACCAAAGCGCCCAATCTTAACACTTACAGGTTTACCTGTTTTTGGGTCTTTACCCAAAACCCTTTCACCCACCTTGTGCTCACTTTTTTGGGTAGTAGCCTTTTCTACCATAGGGTGGAACTCATGGTAGAAAGTACGCATAGCGTTGGTCCATTCTTCCTTCCCTTCTGCTATGTCATCAAATTCTTTCTCTACATTAGCAGTAAAATTGTAATCCAGAATCCTCGGGAAATAGTCATTTAGGAAATCATTTACTACGGTACCGATATCGGTAGGTAGCAACTTGCCCTTTTCCACACCTGCCATTTCTGAAGCAGTTTTTGCAGTAATCTTGTTGCCAGTTAGAGTGAGGGTTTGGTAGTTACGTTTAAAGCCTGGCTTGTCTCCTTTTATTACATATTCACGTTGTTGGATGGTTGAGATAGTAGGAGCGTAGGTTGATGGACGGCCAATGCCCAACTCTTCCAATTTATGTACTAAACCAGCTTCTGTATACCGGGTAGGTTGCTGGCTGAAGCGCTCAGTAGCGCAAATTATTTTTCGGTTTACAACTTGTCCTATAACTACAGTAGGCAATTGACGAATTTCGTCTTCATTGGCATCATCATCGGTTGATTCGTGATAAACTTTTAAGAAGCCATCAAACTTCACAACTTCGCCGGTAGCTACAAACTGCTCGGTATTATTGTCCATACTGATTGTTACTATAGTCTTTTCTAACTCTGCTTCAGCCATCTGTGATGCAATGGTGCGTTTCCATATTAGATCATATAAGCGTTTCTCAGCTCCTGTACCTTCTATGGTAACGTTATCTATATAGGTAGGTCGGATTGCCTCATGTGCTTCTTGAGCACCTTTTGCTTTAGTAGTAAACTGGCGGTTGTGAACGTACTTATCACCCATTTGTTCTGCAATAACTTTGCGGCTAGTATTGATAGCAAGACTACTAAGGTTCACAGAGTCAGTACGCATGTAGGTAATCTTACCAGATTCATACAGTCCCTGCGCTAAGCGCATAGTCTGCGCCACAGACAAACCTAATTTTCGACTAGCTTCCTGTTGTAGTGTACTGGTAGTAAATGGTGGTGCAGGATACTTCTTTACAGGATGCTTTTCCACCCCAGTGATGGTGAACTGAGCATTCTTGCAGTTTTCCAAAAACTGCATAGTCTCCTTTTCTGAAGAGAATCGTTTGCTTAGCTCGGCTTTCAACTCACATTTCTTGCCGTCTTTCTCTTCCCAGTTAAAATCTGCTGTCACGCGGAAAGCTGCCTTAGGTTGGAATGCCTGTATCTCACGCTCTCGCTCCACAATTAATTTTACAGTCACACTCTGAACACGACCAGCAGAAAGAGCAGGTTTCACTTTTTTCCAGAGTACAGGAGAAAGTTCGAAGCCTACTATGCGATCAAGTACACGACGTGCTTGCTGGGCATTCACTAAATTGATGTCGATGTCACGAGGTTCCTCAATAGCCTTTAAGATTGCATTTTTGGTAATTTCATGAAACACGATGCGTCTGGTATTCTCGGGTTTCAGTTTCAGCACTTCTTGCAAATGCCAAGAGATTGCCTCTCCTTCACGGTCCTCATCAGAGGCGAGCCATACTATATCAGCTTTCTCTGTTTGAGACATCAACTTGTTCACTACCTCTTTTTTGTCCTCTGGGATTTCATATACAGGGGTGAAAGTATCTGTGTCAATACTGAATGTCTTTTTTTTCAGGTCCCTGATATGACCATAGCTAGGCATAACCTTGTAATCCTTTCCAAGGAACTTTTCTATTGTCTTGGCTTTTGCTGGTGACTCAACTATGACTAAGTTTTGCATAACTCTGTTTCTAATTAAATAAGATCTTTTTACATTCTCTCAGGTACCTCTATTCCTAGCAAGCTCATGGCCAGTTTTATAACTTTTGCTACATTAGCAGATAGAACTAAACGGAACAGTTTCACTTGCTCGTTCTCCTCGCGTAGAATACTGAAGTCATGATAGAATTGGTTGAATTCCTTTACCAAATCATATGTATAGTTGGCAATGTCTGATGGGCTGTAGTCCTTGGCTGCCTCAGCTATTGTAGCAGGGAAATCTGCCAAGTGCTGTATCAAACTTTCTTCTTTCTCATTCAATTGAATGTCAAAGTTCAAAGCCGCAGGAATAGCAAGCCCTGCTTCTGTCGCTTTGCGCAGTACCGACTGAATGCGAGCATAGGTATATTGGATGAAAGGCCCTGTATTGCCGTTGAAGTCGATAGATTCCTGCGGATTGAATGTCATGTTCTTACGAGCATCCACTTTCAAAATAAAATACTTCAGTGCACCCATGCCTACAATGCGGGCTATTTCTGCTGCCTCAGCCTCTGTCAGTCCGTCCAGTTTACCAAGTTCTTGCGATGTTTCTTGTGCGGTGGACACCATCTCATCCATCAAGTCATCGGCATCCACTACTGTACCTTCACGACTCTTCATCTTGCCGTTAGGCAGTTCCACCATTCCGTATGAGAAATGAATTAGGTCTTTGCCCCACTTGAATCCCAGTTTGTCAAGCAAAATACTCAATACCTGGAAGTGGTAATTCTGCTCATTACCTACCACATAAATCATCTGATCAATAGGGTAATCGTTGAATCGCTGTTGTGCAGTACCAATATCCTGGGTCATATATACTGATGTGCCGTCTGAACGCAACAGCAACTTGTGATCAAGGCCTTCAGCTGTTAGGTCGGCCCACACAGAACCGTCCTCTTTACGATAAAATAAGCCTTTGTCTAGTCCTTCTAGTACTTTCTTCTTGCCATCAATATAGGTGTTCGATTCGTAGTAGATCTTGTCGAAAGAAACGCCCATGCGCTTATAGGTCTCATCGAAACCTGCATATACCCAATTGTTCATCTTCTCCCACAATGCACGCACCTCCGGGTCGCCAGCTTCCCATTTCACTAGCATCTCATGAGCCTCCTTAATGAGTGGAGCATTTGCTTCTGCCTCTTCTTTGCTCATGCCTTGTTGCATGAGCTCTTCTATTTCAGCCTTGTAGTGTTTATCAAAAGCCACATAGTAATCGCCAATCAGATGGTCGCCTTTTTTGCCTGCCGTTTCGGGTGTCTCTCCATTACCCCACTTTAGCCATGCTAACATGGATTTGCAGATATGTATGCCGCGATCATTGACTATATTGGTCTTCACTACTTTATTGCCATTGGCCTGCATGATATTGGCAAGAGATGCTCCAAGCAGGTTATTGCGAACATGCCCAAGATGTAGAGGTTTGTTGGTGTTAGGAGAAGAATACTCTATCATCACCAATGGTGACTTGTCGGTCACGGGCTGGAAACCATATTGTGTTTGGCTATTGATATCGGCCAGCATGTCAATCCATTCAGAAGAAGCAATGGTAAGGTTCAAAAAACCTTTAATGACGTTAAAAGCAGCCACTGCTGGTTGATGGGAAACGATGTACTCGCCAATTTCTTGTGCCGTCTGTTCTGGCTTTTTCTTTGATATTTTAAGAAAGGGGAACACCACCAAGGTAAGGTGGCCTTCAAATTCTTTTTTTGTTTTCTGTAGTTGAATAAGATGAGCGGGAGCAGTTTCCCCGTACAAAGATTGGATTGCTTCCGCAATCGAGCTAGTCAGTTTCTCTTCGATCTTCATGCTTCCAATAATTTTGGCTGCAAAGATAGTGTAAAGCTGAAAACCAGCAAAATTAATTAAGCTTTTTTTTAATAAGGTATATTCCTATCTTATAAAGATAGATTTTTTTTAAGATTAAGATCTGAAATCACCCTTTAAGGTACGTTTGATACGTCTCCATGCTTTTGCCCAGAAAGAATTAGTATGACCATAATAGCGCTCAAACTGATGACGAGCAAAGCTGTTCTCTTCTATTATAGGTTCCTTGGTCACTGGTATCGGTTGCATCCAAAGATTACTATTGTAAAGGTTGCCACCTCCGCAGTTGGTGCCGCTGTTGTCAAAACCTTCATTTTGCACCAATGAACGCCCTACATTTAGTGAGAGTATATCTGCTAAGAACAATGAAGCGTTCCATCGTATGGCCCAAGAGTTGTTCAAACCGGCTATTTGACGACGTAACATTCGCGTAAAACCATATTTGCCATTGAAATCAAATTGCTTTGTTAACCGCTTCTCTTCTAACTGTTGCAGTAACTGTTGACCATTGGGGTTAAAATGTTGCCATGCACGCTTCCATGTGCCCCATCCCCAACTGCCCGTCCATTTGATGAGAAAGGTCTTGGGCATGTCTGGGTTGTTAATGAAGTCGCATGCTTGTATGTGTCCTACGCGTGTTTCGTCTTTATATACCTCTAAGGCGTCGTTCATAAACTGCAAGAAATATGGTGATACCACCAGGTCATCTTCCACTACAATCACCCTGTCAAAATCTTCCACGAAACGAGTCACTGCCTCTATGATGTTATCGGCAAGGCCCCAGTTCTTGCCTCGTTCAATGATGGTGACGCTGTTGAATGACTTTCGGTCGTGTTGTTGTTCATAGCTTGTAAGGAAAACTCTTACTTTCTGTACACTTTCTTCGGCTGCAGGGTTCTTGGCACCATCAGAAATAATAAATATGTCGCTTTCTTTGGCAAGTGTGTTACGTTGAAGGCTGTCAAGGCAACGCTTCAGGTGTTCTAAGC
The DNA here is from genome assembly GCA_902779085.1 of uncultured Bacteroidales bacterium. Taxonomy (GTDB): domain Bacteria; phylum Bacteroidota; class Bacteroidia; order Bacteroidales; family Bacteroidaceae; genus Bacteroides. The sequence goes on from CACYZY010000002.1 coordinate 398,135, forward strand.
GGTTGTATGCGAAAACAAGGATAGGAGCTGGCATATATTATAAAATGAGAGATGAATACTTTGCCCTTTTGCGAGCATTGACGACTAGGGGCGTCTTAAACAAAAGACAGAGGCTAATGCCCAAAAAGGCTATGAAGTCTCTCCATTTGCCCTTTGTCAAAGATTGAAAGGCTTTTTTCACAGGGGCCAATACACCCATAGCAAATGCTTTGGCAAAATGATAGTTGATATTGGCATATTCCGACAAATGATATACTTGTTCTGTGCGCAGGTATAAAGCACGGTTAAATGGTCGTTCTCCCCTGTCGTGATAACCTATGGCTGTAGGGACATAGCCTATCTGATAGCCATGAAAATGTAGTCTGTTCACATAGTCTTTATCTTCTCCATAATGGTAGAACAAGGGAGAGAATACTCCCACCTTTTTTATAACGGCAGTCGGTACGTACCAGAGAGCTGCATTGATAAATTGACAATTGAGAATGGAGGATTGAGAATAATCCATTTTTACGTCTTCATTACTGATGTAAGTAGCGAAGCCTGGATCCAGTTTGCTGCCATCTCCTGTCATGTGTTTAGGTGAGATGATGCCAAATTTTGGATGCTGCAGACTGACTTTCATCAATTGCTGTAGTGCATCAGGCGCAAGCCAGGCATCTTGATTAATAAGCAACACACCGTCATATCCCTCATTCAAGGCTATCTGAATACCGATATTATTGGCAGCTCCAAAACCAAGATTGCTGTCGTTGGCAATAAGCCGCACTTGCGGGTAACGCTCTTGTATTACGGAGACAGTTTTGTCGGCTGAGGCATTATCTATCACCAGAATGTCGGTTAATTGCGAACTATCTAACAATGAGGGTAGGCAATGGTCAATCCACGGCATGAAATTGTAGGAAACAATGATGGAGAGAATGGGCTTTTGGTCATTATTCTTTTTCATGATTGCTCCTTTCTCCTTTGCCAAAGAGGTAACTCAAGCTTTCTTTCAAGATGACAGAGCCTGCAGCCCAAAGAACAGCTACATACGTCACGCCAACCAGGATTATTTTCAGAACAAGACTCTCATAAATGTTGCTGACATCCACTAGCAGATAATGGCATCCAATGGCCAATGCTGCTGCTAACAGCATATAAGGTGAGATATCATGTGCCATGTCAACAAGTCGCAATCCCACTTCTCGGTGTACAAACCACCACCATACTAACAGCCATCCCACATTGATGCCTACAAAGACACGCAACATCCATTCAAATCCAAAAGGATAAGCCCCTATTACGGCAGCCAATAGAGTGATGCACAGAGTGATGGTGCACCACATATATATATTGGAATGCCCCCGTGTTATAATCAGGTTGGCAAACAGATTGTTCAACGGCACAAAGGCCCCCCAGATGCAGAGCATGCTCAGAATATGAGCGCTAGTCAGCCATTTCTCAGTGATGGCAATTACAATCACCTCTTCCGATACCAAACTCAGACCAAACATGGCAGGGAAACTGGCAAATGCAGTAAACCGCAATAGTTTGCGGAATATATGCAACTGCCTTCCCTTGTCGTCTTCTACTTTTGCCAGTACGGGTTGTGCCACGCCATTCAGCATATTGTTCACAAAAGTATGTCCCATTTGGTTCCATTTGTTAGCTTGAGTGAAATTGCCCACCTCATGCACGCTGTAGAACTTTCCAATCAGGTTAGCAAATAGGTTTTGGTTGATGATGGTAAATACATTCGTTATGACGAGTTTGCTGCTGAAACCTATCATGGATTGTATGGGTCTAAGGTTAAAACTCAGAGAAGGATGCCAACGGGTATAAGCAAATGAAAGTAAGGTCATCATACTCACATAGACGATGGTCTGGGTGGCAATGCCCCAGTAGGCAAAGCCATTAGCTGCCATAGTCACGCCTACGACACCTGAAACAATTAGAGCTATGATGGTGATAAGGTTGGTCTCTTTTACCATCAGGTTACGGAACATTATTGCTCGTGGAGTGATGTTTAGGCTGGAAATCACAAAACCCAAAAACAGATAGCGTGCCAATGGCGTGAGCTGTGGCTCGTTATAGAAACGGGCTATCAGTGGGGCCGCCATGAATAAAAGCAAATAAATGATAATACTGCATGAAGTGCTGAACCAGAATACGGCATTATAGTCCTGCTGGTTCACCTCTTTCTTGCGGTTGAGGGCAGAGATGAAGCCCCCCTCCTGCAAGGCACTGGCGATGCTGGAGAAGACTGCTAGCAGGCCCACCATACCATAGTCGGCTTGTGTGAGCAGGCGGGCTAAGAAAATGCCGAAGGCGAGATTCAGCAATTGCTGTATGCCGTTGCTCACCCCGCCCCATAGCAGTCCTTTAGCGGTCTTTTCCTTCAGACTTTCCACTATTTTATAGCATTAACCGTGCACCTAAGTGGTAAACATGAAACTATCAACTCACTTGGCATCCAGGTTTTACCTCTTTGGAGGTAGTCACTACACTCAGGCTCTCGTCACTATCAACGGCTGAGAGAATCATGCCTTGACTTTCAACCCCCATCATCTTACGAGGTGCGAAATTGGCAACAAAGAGGATGCGACGACCCACAAGTTCTTCTGGATGCTCGTAAAAAGCAGCGATGCCAGAGCAGATGGTACGGTCGGTACCCGTTCCGTCATCAATGGTAAATTGCAACAGTTTCTTTGATTTAGGCACTGGATGACATGCTTTTACCAAACCCACACGGATGTCGAGTTTTTCAAAAGTCTCAAAGCTTACCGTATCTTTGAAGGCAGCAGGTTTCCACTGGGCTTGTTCATTAGCTTTCTTTGTGTCGAGCAGTTTCTGAACTTGTGCTTCTATTACACTGTCGTCTATCTTCTCGAACAGTAATTCCGGCTCGGCCAACTGATGCCCTGCTTGTAGCAAATCAGTACGTCCCAGTTGTTCCCAGTCGAAAATTTCCATGTTCAGCATCTGGCGCAACTTTGCGCTGCTGAAAGGCAGGAACGGCTCGAAGGCAATAGCTAGGTTGGCAGTCAGTTGGAGAGAGATGTTCAAGATGGTTTCCACCCGCTTTGGATTAGTCTTCCACACCTTCCAAGGTTCGCAGTCAGTAATATATTTGTTACCAATTCGTGCCAGGTTCATGGCTTCCTTCTGTGCGTCACGGAATTTGAATCCATCCAGCAACTCTTCCACTTTGGCCTTTACATCTGCAAACTCCTGCAGGGTTTGCTTGTCATAGTCGGTCATTTCACCACAGGCAGGTACCACACCATGCCAATATTTCTTCGTCAGTTGCAGGGCACGGTTCACGAAGTTGCCATAAATGGCTACTAACTCGTTGTTATTACGATCCTGATAATCTTTCCAAGTGAAGTTGTTGTCCTTAGTCTCAGGGGCGTTGGCAGTCAGCACATAACGCAACACATCTTGCTTGCCAGGGAAATCAACTAAATATTCGTTGAGCCATACTGCCCAGTTCTTTGATGTAGAGATCTTGTCGTTCTCCAAGTTTAGGAACTCATTGGCTGGCACGTTGTCGGGCATGATGTATTTACCATGAGCTTTCATCATGGTTGGGAAGATGATACAGTGGAACACAATGTTGTCCTTGCCGATGAAGTGTACCAGTCTGGTATCTTCATCCTGCCACCACTTCTCCCAAGAGCCCCACTTCTCAGGCTCATGGTCGCACAGTTCCTTGGTGTTGCTGATATAACCAATAGGGGCGTCAAACCACACATAGAGAACTTTTCCCTCAGCACCTTCCACAGGCACGGGAATTCCCCAGTCTAAGTCGCGGGTCATAGCACGTGGCTCCAAGTCCATGTCTAACCATGATTTACATTGGCCATAAACATTAGGTCTCCACTCTTTGTGACCTTCCAATATCCACTGCTTTAGCCAGTCTTGGTATTGGTTCAGTGGTAAGTACCAGTTTTTCGTCTCACGAAGCACAGGCACCTCACCTGTCTCTTTCGAGCGTGGGTTTATTAGTTCTGTAGGTTCCAAAGCACGTCCGCAACCTTCTTCACACTGGTTGCCATATGCTTGCTTGTGGCAGTAGGGGCATTCTCCAACTACGTCACGGTCGGTTAGGAACTTTTGGTTTTTCTCGTCATAGAACTGTTGGCTGGTCTTCTCGACCAACTTCCCATCATCATAGAGCTTTCGGAAAAAATCTGCAGCAAACTTATGGTGTATCTCCGAAGTCGTGCGGCTATAGATGTCAAATGATATGCCAAACTCCTTGAACGAGTCTTTAATAATCTTGTGATAACGATCCACTACATCTTGTGGGGTGATGCCTTCTTTACGGGCACGTTGTGTCACGGGCACTCCATGTTCGTCAGATCCACCTATAAAGATAACCTCTTGTTTCTTCAGTCGCAAGTAGCGGGCATAGATGTCAGCAGGTACATACACGCCAGCCATGTGGCCTATATGGACAGGCCCGTTGGCATAGGGCAGTGCAGCCGTGATGGTTGTTCTCTTAAATTGTTTTTCCATATATGGTTTTGTTTTATAGCTATTAACGGTTGCAAAGTTACGGAAAATCAAGCGCAGAAACAAATTTTGGAGCAGCGAATACACAAATACTTGTTTTTGATGTTTAGTCGCGACAAAATTCTGCTAAGTGAAAATAAGCTTCATAGATGATGCTGCAAAATGTTCTATTTTCCAGCGTTGCCTCTCTTTATAAGTTTTTTATTATTATCCCACGAGGGAAAAATACAAATCTAACGAGGGAGAAAAATATACCTCGTTGCCTGTAAAGTGAAGTGTACTAAATGTCGTTTTAGCAGTTGCCCTCAAAGTCACTATTGGCGAACAACGAACAGTAGAACAGAAAAAATCGGGCATACCTCGAAGGATATTTATATTGGAAATAGGCTACGTTGAATGAATAAGCAGAAAAGGACGCTGCATCACGCAGTGTCCTTTTCTGTTAGTTAGTGCTATTTGATTTTGAGAGAATGAAACTTCACAGCTTCTAAGATCACTAACAATATAATGTTTAAAGCAAATGAAAATGTTATATTAATAAAGCAAATGAAAAAACTTCTATTTTTTTATTCTCTCTTGCTGCTCAATGGCTTTTAATTGGCGTGACAAACTGTCTTTTGTCTGTAGACCAGCACTTTCTGTCTCATCTCCTAGTGCCACAGAGGGCGAGGTGATTTGTTGACCGATGGTGTCATTTACCGCCATTTGACCATAGTCTTGCATCAGGGAGCGTTCAGCAAGGTTACCCAAAGCCAGCAACATAGCAACAGCAGCTGCTGCCTTTGCGATGGGGGCTAAACGGCTATAGATGGATATGCTCTTGGCTTTCACTACAGGCGTTTCAATTTGCTTCAGTAGTCGCTCATTGAAATCTTCGCTCAGATGTTCGTCTTGCATGAACTTCTCATACACGAAAAGGTCTTTATAGCGCATCAAGTGCTGGGGCACATCATTGCCATTGAAGAACTGGCGTAATTGGCCTTCTTCTTCGACAGTGGTCTCAGCATCCCAATAACGTTGCAAAAGTTGTTCAATTTGTTGAGCGTTCATAAGCATCCAATCTTAAAAAACCTTGCTTCACTTTTTGCCTAGCCCTGAACAGGTTAATCTTCACTTGTTCTTCGGTGATGTCCAGCGCTTGGGCAATCTCCTTATAGCTTTTCTCCTCGATGTCTCGCATTTGCATGATTATTCGTTGCTTATCAGGCAACTCTTCCATCAGCTTATGCACCCACATGAGGCGTTCTTTTTGCTCCAGCTTTTCGTAAGGGTTGGCATCATCTAGCGCCCGGTCATGTTCGTCGGTCAGTTCCTCTGTTCTGGCGTCCATCTTCTCGCGCAAATCAATAGCGAGATTCTTGGTCAGTGTCAGGCAATAAGCCTCAACAGAATCCAGCGAGTTCCATTCCTCTCTCTTGTTCCAGACCTTGATGAGCGTTTCCTGAACGATATCCTCTGCCTCGGCTCTGTCTAACGTAATGCGTAGCGCAACACGAAAGAGTTTGTCCTTAAGCGGAAGAATGTCGTCACGAAAGCTGATTTCTTTCATCTCTTCATTAATATAGACGGATGAACCTGTGAAAAGTTACACGTTCTCTCAAAAAAAATTATCTGATTTTTGTTCCTTGACTTCCATCAATGGCATCGGCTGCGGTGATAATCACCTCTTTTACACCTGCTTCAATGGCCTGAAAGGCATTTTCCAGTTTGGGAATCATGCCCCCTTGAATCACACCTTGTTCTACCAGTTCGGCAAATTGTTGGCGGTTGATGTCGGCTATCACACTGTTGTCGTCAGCTTCATTGCGCAGAACGCCTTTCTTCTCGAAGCAATAGATGAGGGTAACATCGAAATAGGGGGCAAGGCCTTTGGCGGTCTCGCCTGCAATGGTATCAGCATTGGTGTTGAGTATGTTGCCTTTGCCATCGTGGGTGAGGGGAGCCATCACAGGAATGATGCCAGATTGAATCAAAGCAGCCAATCGTTCACCATTCACCTGTTTTACATCTCCCACAAAGCCATAATCGATATCTTTTATAGGGCGCTTATTAGAGAGAATCATGTTCATGTCGGCTCCAGTAAGACCTATTGCATTAATGCCCCTGGCCTGTAATCCTGCCACAATGTTTTTGTTAACTAAACCACCATAGACCATTGTCACTACCTTTAACATGTCGGCATCAGTGATGCGGCGGCCATTCACCATCTTGCTCTCTATACCAAGTCGTGCAGCTATTTTAGTGGCAGAGCGGCCTCCACCGTGGACTAAGACCTTAGGACCTTCAATAGCGGCAAAGTCGTTAAGCAACTTTTGCAGACTGGTTTCTTCTTCTACAATTTTGCCACCTACTTTAATAACTGTCAACTTTGCTTTCATATCAAGCCACCTTCCTTATCTTATCTTACTATTATTCCAAATAAGTGTAGCCATAGAGACCAGAACGATAGTTGGACAGGAATTCCTTACCCTCATCTACTGTAATTTTGCCTTCTTTTACCGACTTACTTACCCATGTTTCCAGTGTGCGAACCAGTTTCTTAGGGTTGAACTGCACATAGTCGAGCACCTCAGCCACCGTTTCACCATCAATTACCTGATCGATGCTATAGCCTTTCTCATCCACAGAAATATGAACAGCATTGGTATCACCAAACAGATTGTGCATATCGCCCAAAATTTCTTGGTATGCACCCACGAGGAATACCCCTAAATAATAGTGCTCCTTTTGTTTCAGAGAATGCACAGGCAGGTAGTTGGATACACTGCGGGTAGTGATAAAGCTGGCAATTTTTCCATCAGAGTCACAGGTGATGTCCTGCAATGTAGCCTCTTTGTCGGGTTTCTCATCCAGACGTTGCAGTGGCATAATGGGGAATATTTGGTCGATAGACCAAGAATCGGGCAGCGACTGGAATAATGAGAAGTTGCAGAAATATTTATCTGCCAACAGTTTTGGTAATCCACGCAATTCATCAGGTGTATGCTTCAGGTTCTGAGCTATATGGTTCACTTCACGCATTACACTCCAGTAAAGGCATTCTATCTGTGCGCGGGTTTGCAAATCAACCAGCCCATGACTGAACAGATTCAGTGACTCATCACGAATCTGCTCGGCATCGTGGAATGCTTCTAACATGGTATTTTGGTTAAGCTTGTCCCAAATGGTATAAAGCTCACGTACCAGCTCATGGTCTTCAGGTTTTATATCTATATCATCATCCCATTCTGGTAAATGCGCTGTTTCCAATACATCGAATATCAGTACGGAGTGATAAGCCGATAAGGCTCGACCACTCTCAGTAATAATGTTTGGATGTGGAATGTTGTTTTTGTCGCTGATGTCTACTAAAGTAGAGATGGCATCGTTTACATATTCCTGGATGGAGTAGTTTACACTGCCCTCGTTGGTACCAGAGCGTGTACCATCGTAGTCAACACCCAAGCCTCCACCAATATCCACAAACTCGATGTTAAAGCCTAGGCGATGTAGTTGCACATAGAATTGTGATGACTCCACGAGAGCCGTCTGAATATGACGAATTTTCGTTACCTGGCTGCCAATATGGAAATGAATCAGTTTGAGGCAGTCTTCCATCTTTTTCTCTCTAAGAAAATCTAGAGCTTCAAGTAGTTCACTTGAAGTCAAGCCAAACTTGCTGGCATCGCCACCGCTCTGTTCCCACTTTCCACTACCAGAAGAAGCTAATTTGATACGTATGCCTATGTTGGGGCGCATATCCAGTTTCTTGGCAATCTTGGCTATCAGTCGCAACTCATTCATTTTCTCCACAACAAGGAAGATGCGTTTGCCCATCTTCTGCGCCAACAGGGCTAGTTCAATGTAGCTCTCGTCCTTATAACCGTTGCAGATAATCAGTGAGTCAGAATCCATATTGGTGGCAATCACTGCATGCAATTCAGGCTTGGAACCAGCTTCTAGTCCTAAATTGTATTTCTTGCCATGGCTTACAACCTCTTCCACCACAGGTTTCATCTGGTTTACCTTGATAGGATAAATGATAAAGTTCTGGGCTTTATAGTTGTATTCCTCCGATGCCCGTTTAAAACAATGTGAAATCTTCTCAATGCGGTTGTCGAGGATATCAGGGAAACGCACCAGCATGGGAGCCGTTACGTCGCGCAAAGCCAGTTCATCCACCAACTCTCTTAAATCGACCTCAACGCCGTCTTTCAACGGAGTAACTACCACATGACCCTTGTCATTGATACCAAAGTACGAAGCTCCCCACCCTTTAATATTGTAGAGTTCTTCAGAATCTTCAATACGCCATTTTCTCATTTCTCTGTTATTTCACTAATTAGGTTATAAATAGGTTTGGATGGCAAAAGTAATAAAAATAAGAATAAAACTATTATATTTGCCAGAAAAACAACCGATATGGAGGATTATAGGATTGAAATATGCGCCAACTCGGCTGAAAGTGCTATTATGGCTCAGCATGGGGGAGCTGATAGGGTGGAGCTATGTGCAGGTATGCCAGAGGGTGGCACCACTCCATCTTTTGGGGAGATTTCAGCAGCCAGAGACAAACTAAAGAAGACCAAGTTGCATGTCATTATCCGTCCTCGTGGAGGTGATTTTTACTATTCGCCTGCAGAGATAAAAATCATGGCTGTAGATATAAATATGGCTAATTCATTAGATGTTGATGGTTTCGTGTTTGGCTGTCTTACTCCTGAGGGTGATGTGGATACGAAAGCTATGAAGAAACTAATAAAAGCAGCTAAGGGAAAAAGCGTCACTTTCCATCGTGCCTTCGATATGTGTCGTGACCCATTCAAAGCATTGGAAGACATCATTAGTCTGGGCTGTGACCGTATCCTCACTTCTGGTCAGCAGAATGTTGCAGAGAGGGGAGTATCACTTATCAAGAAATTGATAGAACAGGCAGCTGGCCGCATCATTATCATGCCAGGGAGTGGTATTGTGCCACAAAATATCCGTAAGATAGCTGAAGAGACGGGTGCCACCGAGTTTCATTTTTCAGGGCGCAAATCGGTAGAGAGCCCAATGATGTATCGTAACCCAATGGTGTCGATGGGTGGAACGTTGTGTATTGATGAGTATTCACGATTCGTAACAGATCCGGAGGTAGTAAAGGCAGCGATAGATTCGTTAAAGAGTTTTTGACCTATTGATTGTTTGATAAAAATATATACTATGAAAAAGTTTATAGGACTAATGGCACTGGCTTTGATGATGGGAACCGGTACCGAAGCAAAAGTGAGATTACCACACTTGGTTGGTGATAATATGGTATTGCAACAGCAGACAGATGCCCGTTTGTGGGGATGGACAGATGCTGGCAAAACAGTGAAAGTGACCGTTTCGTGGAATAACGACACCTATACTGCTAAAGCAGATGCACAAGGCAAGTGGCTGGTAAAAGTTAAAACGCCTAAAGCATCATTTGCACCATTGAGTATTACCTTTGACGATGGTGACAAGACCACCATAAGCAATGTACTTAGTGGTGAGGTATGGGTATGTGCAGGCCAGAGTAATATGGAGATGCCTATCAAAGGATTTAATGACTGTCCTGTGGAGGATTATAACCATGTAGTGGCAGATGCAATCAACTCTTCTGGTATTCGTCATGCCAAGATACCAAGCATTATGCGTACGAAACCTCAAGAGGATGCTGAGACAGAGTGGATTGATTGTAATCCCAATACTGTTTCTGAATTCAGTGCTACTGGCTATTTCTTTGCTCGCATGGTAAGCCATACCTTGAACATTCCTGTAGGACTGATTGAGGCCAACAAAGGTGGTAGCCGTGTAGAGAGTTGGCTCAGTGAAGAAAACTTGCGCAAATACACAGATGAGGCGCTCGACTCTTTGGAGAATGTCAAGAAGTACCCAATGGATTATATGCGTCCCTTGGTGTGGGGCAATGCTACATTCCATCCCATCTTAAACTATACGGTGAAAGGCATCCTGTTCTATCAGGGCTGCTCAAATGTAGATGACCATCGTGCACAGTATGCAGAGCGCTTGGCACTTTTGGTAAAACAATGGCGTGAGCAGTTTGACTTGGGTGAAATACCGTTCTATTATGTAGAGATTGCGCCATACTTCCAAGGTTATGTTAATAAGATAAACTCTGCCTTATTGCGCGAACAGCAGTACAAGGCGTTGAGTCTGATACCCAACAGTGATATGGTGTGCACTAATGATGCTGTATATCCCAGTGAGACACACAATATCCATCCTGCCCAAAAACAGAAGGTGGGTGAGCGCTTAGCTTTTGTCGCACTGAACGAGGCCTATGGCATGGAGGCTTTCCGTTGCAAGAGCCCATCATTCAAGAGTATGGAGGTGAAAGATAATCAAGTAAGACTGCTATTCAATGACACCTATTCGGGCTTTACCCGTCAGTATGGTTTTGAGGGTTTCGAGATTGCTGGTGCTGACAAAGTGTTCCATAAGGCTAACCAGTCTCAATCCCAATATTCATGGTTCACAGGAGAACTAAGTATTACCATCTCTTCTGACGAGGTGCCTAACCCTGTGGCCGTGCGCTACTGTTTCCGTAACTTCCAACTGGGCAATGTGGCGAATATGGCAGGCTTACCACTTATTCCTTTCCGTACGGACGATTGGGATCAGTAAGTTCAGGATACTTTACACCGAAGTGTCCTGTGATGGCCGCCAATAAGAAGTAATAATTGTCAGCTAAGTAGTTATAGCCAGAGGGAGCACCACCTTTAGTGCGCCAATCCACACTCTGCACATATCCGGGGAATACGCCTGAATGGGTGTATTCCCTTTCAAATGTAGCGAGCATCTTGAACAGTATGTCGTCTGCTTCTTTTCTTAAACCCATATGATAGAGCGCATTGAGAAAATGACAAGCAGCCTGTCCACAGAGTCCGCCATTTTCATATCGTCCCCAGCGTGTCATCTCATCCCAGGTACCCTTGTCTTCTTTAGCCACAGGCAGTAAAGGACCAGGCACACCATACACCCCGTCATACCCCTGCTCTTGCATCTTGGCAAGCATGATACGCATCATTTTGATTCCCAATTCTTGTGGCACCAATCCCTCATTAATGGCCATTGAAGTGATGAAGGTAAACATATAGTCGTGCATTCTGCCGTCCTGGCTTACCCATCCTGCATAAACACCCGTTTCAGGATTATAGAATGTGCTATGAAAAGCCTGCTTAAACATCGATAGCGCTTGTTCGATAGCATGTGTTTCTTCATGCAACTTTTCAAAAATCTTCTTCATTCCCTCCAGTGCCCTGTAAGCTTGTAAATTCAAGTAGGCATCTTTATGTCCGAAAGCAAAATCGTCCCACCAGTTGAAACTGGTTCTCCCATCCTCCAACCTGTTGCCATGGAAAGGAGCCTCAAAGATACCATCATGATCAATATCCCTATCTAATACCCCCTTCACCAAGCGTTTAATTTCGGACAGATATTGTCGGATAAAGGGCCAATCATGAGTAGTTATCAGGTAGTCATATAGAGCAATAAGCGTTATTTCCGTGCACTCATAACCAAAGTCAGCTATTCGATTGGTTTGCGGGTCTATGCGCTCTTTTAGTGCTATTTCGATAGAATTCTTCAAACCATCAATCATTGAAAACGAAGCATCTAATGCTGGGGTGAATGGTAGGAGGTCGGCTCGGAAAGCTAAGGCAAGATGGCCAATACCTGAAAGCATAATATTATCGCCCATTGTCATGGTCTCAGGATTTAGGGTGAAAGCGTTTTGCCAACAACGGCGCAAGCCATCGAATTTGGCATCACTCAAGTCAACACCTGGCAGATGTGGATAGTTGTCTTCCAGTACGGTGAATTTAATGGTGGTCCCTGTAATGGGTTTTTGTACATGGAATGATAAAACCACAGAACCTAAGTGTACTGATTTTCTATAGGTGTGGCCACCTCTGTTGAACGGTCCTAAGGAAAGCCCAGTGTTATCGTAGTCAGGCAAGAAATGCTCTTGCAAATAAACATCTGGTTCGCTGGCCTCAATCTTTACCAGCCCATAGTCCGGGAAATGCAGTATGGCAGGCAACTGAAACGAAGCTTTCACAATACGTGGAGTATAAAAGGTCTCAGGAGTGTCGTATTGTGACGAGGGTGGGGTGTCTTTCTTCTTTGACCATACCGATACTGGTGATACGTCAGGGGCAGTATGAATACGGAAAAGTTCTCCCTTCATTTTGTCCTCACCCTTGATATCCATCGCAAAAGTATGGGCACCTATAGGATAGATAGAACAATTACGGACTTCTCCATTGCCAAAATCCAAGTGCTCATAGCTGATGATTCCATCTTGATAGGTGGCCTTGGTCTCTTCTTTGCCAAAAGAGTCCTCCTGATTACCTGTCAGCACACCACCTTTGCCTGGTCGCAACAACGAGCGGTCGGTATATCGCGTACTTCTGGCACCAGCCTCCACACCCAAATAGGACATCATAGGAAAAGCTTTTGCCCAAGCCACGGCATAATAGGGAGATACAAAAGTGATGAATTCTCCACTTCGGTCTATCCTGACCTGTGTGGAATCTACTTGTGCTGATATGGTACAGCACAATAAACCACAAAGGCAAAGTATGATGCTCTTCTTCATTTTTGTTGTTGGATATATGACAATACATCAGAGAAAGTGCCTACCCATATTTCAGGATGAGAAGCCAGGAAATCAATCATTTTCTGGTGCTCCTCCACATCTACACTGATCCAGTCGCCCCCAATGCCATGAAACAGGATGACACCTGCTCCGCCATTTGCCAGTACTTTTTCTATAAAAGAAGTTAGTTGCTCGGCCTTATAGCCAGGAAAGGCAGTAAAAGACGGTACATTATTGGGTATAAGCTGAGATGGGGAGGTAATAACTTCTTCTGAGTCGCTCATACGGGCAAAATTGCAGATGCCCTGTGCTATCATTGGTGTGCCATAGTCCTGTCCGCCAGCCTTGTATTGCCCACAAGGATAGGCATAGCTATGCTGACTCTTGCCATCTATGGCACTCAGGAAAGTATTCATGATTTTAATCTCGTTGAGCATTTCCTCCACAGTGTAGCAATTCAACGCCCGACAATGACTTGACAGGGTGTCAGCTTGGGCTTCGTTGCAAGGGTGATAGATGGAGTGGTTGCCCAGTTCATGCCCCTGATGGCTCACCTCTCTCCACTGGGGTATGTCTTTAGCATCTAAATAGTAACCCATAAGAAAGAAAGTGCCCTTGAAATTGTGCTCGTTCAATGCGGGCACCACATTTTCCAGTTGCGATTGCAATCCATCGTCGTAGGTGAGCATGATGGCCGCTTCCTTACCTGCAGGCCATTGTATCTGTGCCATTGTCCATAATGGAAGGTAACACAGCATGCAATATGCAATTAGTCTTTTCATAATATATGGTAGGTTAATGGCTTAGAGTCCCAAGAGTTGGCGCAACTCTTCTATTGATTTATCTATCTGTTTGCGGCTTTCCAACCGGTTGCTGTCAAACACGTAAGTGGCTTGACTATAGAACTGCTCACGATGGGCAAGTTGTTCTGTAATATACTGCTTCATCTCCTCGTCTGTCTTATTCATCAACAGTGGCCGTTTGGCCTTGCCTATTTGCAAGCGATTAAAGAGGGTTTCGACATCCGCCTTCATATATACTGTCTGCCCTTGCTGGTTCATGTACTGCACATTGTCGAAGAAACAGGCTGTCCCACCTCCTGTAGATATCATCACATTCTCGAAATCACCAACCTCATGCAGCATCTTGCGTTCCATCTCTCGAAAGGCATCTTCACCCAATTCGGCAAATATCTGCTTTACCGTCTTATGGAAACGGCCCTCGATATACCAGTCCATATCAATGAACTGCAGACCCATCTTTAAGGCGAAAGCTCTGCCCAAAGTGGTTTTCCCCGAACACATGTATCCTATGAGGAATATTCTTATCATCCTAAATTCATCGGTAATTATTTGGCGGTAAAGTTAGCGATATATTTTTGTTTTGTGTATCTTCGCAGCGAAAAGTTATCACTCTGTGGCAAAAAAGATGGGCAAACGGCAGAAATATTATGTGGTGTGGAGAGGCGTTCAACCTGGCATCTATCATACATGGGAGGAATGTGAGCACCAAGTAAAAGGGTTCCCTAATCCCAAGTACAAGGCTTTTGATACTGAGGCTGAGGCGATGGCTGCTTATGCCAACCCTGATTATGAATTAGGGAAACCAAAAGATACCCCCCATGAACCCAAACAGACGAAGATTGAAGTGATGAAGGCCATCAAAGAGGGGAAGGAGCAACTTATAGACCAGGCGATAAAAAACGGCTTGCAACTCAATGCCCTAGCCGTAGATGCTGCTTGTAGTGGTAATCCAGGTATGATGGAATACCAAGGGGTGTATGTGGCAACTGGCCAACGCATCTTCCATTTCGGCCCTGTTTTTGGCACCAATAACATTGGTGAGTTCTTGGCTATCGTGCATGCACTTGCCTATATGAAAAAGAACAATATCAATATGCCTATTTATAGTGATAGCCGTAATGCTATGAGTTGGGTAAAACAGAAGAAATGTCGCACCAAACTGGAACGCAATGCCAAGACAGAACCCTTGTTTCAACTCATAGAACGAGCTGAAAAGTGGTTGCATGACAATACGCTATCTGTTCCCATTATTAAATGGGATAAGAATTTATGGGGTGAGACTCCTGCTGACTTCGGACGCAAGTAATGCCTTATTTCCCTTTCTCAATTTCTTTCAGTATCTCACGCAGGTCATCGGCAGATATGGCTTGCTCTTTGGCAAAGAAAGACACCATCTGGCGATAGGAATCGTGGAAGTAGTCTTTCACCCAAGTCTGCATGAACGTGCTGCGATATTTATCTTTAGTAATTTTGATGCTGTAGAGATAAGACACCCCCTTGGCAGTGGATTTTAGATATCCTTTACGCTCCAGGTTCTTCACCGTTGATGCCACAGAGGTATAAGGTGGCTTGGGCTCAGGAAAGATCTCCATAACCTCACGTATGTAACATGCCTTGCCTAATTGCCAGAAGAGCATCATCACCTCTTCTTCTTGTTTGGTTAGTTTCTCCATCATCTATTATGTTTAGTAGAGGGCATGTTGACAATACACGCCCTCCTGATAATAAAATTATTGCCCCTTAAAGTTAATAGGTACTGTGTACCTTACAGGCACAGGTTTGCCATCTTGCTTCCCCGGTTCCCATTTAGGCATGGAACTCATGACACGAATTGCTTCGGCATCCAGTTCAGGAGATACGCTACGCAGTACCTTGACATCACGTATAACGCCATCTTCTCCCACTATAAACGAGGTAGTAACACGCCCCTCAATCTTCGCTGCTTTAGCAGCTTCGGGGTACTTGACATTTGTCTTTAGGTAGTCCATCAGCGCCTTCACACCGCCTGGGAACTGTGGCATTTCTTCCACTACTTGATAAAAATCTTCACCAGCTGCTTTGATAACCATATCCTTGCCACCATATTTAATGGTGACAGAGCCATCAGGATGGGTGGTTGATTTTGTTGACTGTGCGCTAACTGGTGTACTGCTCATCATAAACAGCAGGGCGCACACGGGCAGCAACAAGAGATACTTGAGTCTGCCGATACTTTTGCTACGTTCTTTGTTCATCATCTTGATTCTTTGTTTAAGAGGTAAAACATTAAAATTATTACTGAGAGTAGCTACACTTCCTTGATAAGTAAGAGCCAGCAGATGATACTGGTAGGTACGGGCATCATTACCCTTGTCCACCACGCTCTGATCTGCCAGGTATTCCAGATTGACACGTACCTCTCGGCGCAATATCCAGGCGAATGGGTTGAACCAACAGAGGATGGTGCACACTTCACTGAGCATTACATCCACCGAGTGCCACTGCCTCACATGGGTGCGCTCATGCAGCAGCACCTCATGCAGGCAAGGGTCATTCAACATGTTTTTGTTTATAAATATCCAATGAAAGAAAGAGAACGGACTGCCTTTTTCTTCGGTAAACCTTACTTTGACACCCTCTACAACTCCTGCTTCCGACTTCCATGCTAACCAAAAGATGGTGCCAAGTTGCCACAGCAGACGGAGTGCCAGTAAAGCTGTCACCGCCAGCCATATATTAATGACAATAGGTTTTATGTTCATGGTGGTATCTTCGACTGTAGCGCCCACTTCAACTGCTTGCAACCAAACAGCCGTTATGCCCTGATCAACACTGCCTGCTATTGGAGAGGCTATAGACCACTGCATGTTACTTGCTATAGCGTAAGTTGCGACGAACACATATATAAATAATAAGGAGGCTCTGCGCCAACTGAAAAATGTATCTCTGCGGAACAATGCCAGATAAAGCAGACAGAGAGCTGCCAGCATAACGTTAGTTTTGATCAATAAGGTGATAATTCCTACCATATTTCTTCTGTTTTGATTATCTACGATGCAAACGTACGAATATTTCGTAATTAATCAAAATATTAATGCATTAAATAATGTTAAATGGCGGATTATCTATTCTGTTTAGGATCAATAGGCGATGACTCTTTATGCTTATAGTGTAGAGGCAATCCGAGCATAATACTTCCTAACCCTATGCTTAACGTTTCCTAACCCTATGGGTAATGCCTCCTTACCCTATGATTAAAGCTCGCTATCTCATAGGGTAATATTTCCCATAACTGGTCGTAGTATTTCCTATCACCCACCGCAGTATCTGCTATACCCCCATAGGAGATACTGCGATGACTCATAGGAGGCTCTCCGACGACCCATAGCAGATACTGCGACAACCCGTAGAAATGCCTCCTTTAAAAAATGATTGATAGAGCCATTTTGTTGGTGTTTATTTTTTTGTTACTTTTGCTAAAACAATAACATTAAAAAACATTATCGCAGAACAAATATTACAATTAGATTATATTTATTATGTTACCATACTATACTTTTGTTTTGGTTAATATAAAACACTAGAGTTATGAAAAAGGTGATTGGACTTTTAGGATTATTAGCACTGCTATTGTGCCAAGCTATACAAGCACAAGAGTTGACGGGTACTATCTTGAAAGATGGAAAGCCACAGAAAAACGTAAGGGTATGGTTAAAGCATAATCGCGGAACTGCCAAGACAGATAAAGAAGGACACTTTTGGTTACCGAGAGTGTTGCCTACAGATACTTTGGTCATGGGGGTAAGTACCAAGTATGATGCTCAGCTATTGGTAGGCGAACACAAAGACATCATCGTGAACCTAGAGGATGACGGTTTTACAGTTTCTGGTGGTTTGGAGGAAGTGACAGTTACTGCCCCTTCAAGCAAGAGAACAGAATATACTTCTGTGATTACTTTGAAGAAGATGCAGGTAGTGAACCACGACATGATTATGCGAGAGAGTATCAAGTCGGTATTTGAAGCAGTCAGAAGAATTGTGCCTGGAGCTAAAATTGAAACGGACCCTATAACTTTTAAAAAACATTTCACTATCGTTAGAGGGCGTAATTCGTTTAGAGTTCCAGGACCTCCTTTATTCATTATTGACGGAATACCATACAATAATGGAGATAATATTGAAGACTTTCTTGCCATAGAAGATGTGGCTGAGGTCTCTGTTGACCGTGATGGCAGTGGCTATGGTGCACGTGGTGCCAATGGCGTGGTGATTATCCGTACGATGAGAGGAAGTGATAGGTGAACAGCTTCTCATGTTTGGGGCAATGAAAAGCTAAAGGTACTACCTTTGCCCAGTTCGCTTTGTACCCACATTTTACCACCATGGGCGCGAACAAGGTGCATGGAATTCGTGAGTCCCATTCCGTGTCCATTTCGATGACGACCTACTGGTTGCTCAATTCTATAATAGGGTTTGAAAATCTTTTTGATATGTTTTGGAGCAATGCCCCAGCCATTATCCTGCACCATTACTACAGGTACATTGTTTTGTAATGCTAGTCGTATCTGCACCTCAACCCCTGCATCAGCATATTTTACAGCATTTTCTACTAAGTTGCGAAGAATACGTTCCACCTTATCTGCATCTACCTCTGGTTTCAAGTCTTGAGGCAATTGGTTATCAATGCTGATGATATGTTGCTTGGCTTGATACACCATATCTACCTCCTGTTTCACCGTTTCTGCCAATAAGGCTATATCAGTAGGCTTTCGGTTTACGATGATGTGCATTCGTTCCTCACGAATAGTGTTACCCAGTGTTTCAATCTCATGTTGCACATGCTTAAGCATTATAGCATTATGACTTTCGATATCTTTCATGACCCCATCTTTCTCCGTATCTTTTAGGCTCTCCATAATTGAGATAGCAGTAGTGACAGGTCCTTTTAAATCGTGGATAATACCACCAGTTGCTGCTTCTCTTTGCATCAATGCCTGCTCTTTCTTGCGGATGACAGTGAGTTGCATTAAAACGCATCCCAGAGCCAGCAACATCAGCATAAAGCTCATCAACAGAGGGAATACCTCTTTTTTAGCAAACTTTTTGAAAGATATTAGGGCTTCCATCTGCAAGAACTGCCTGCCCTTCAAACCTATCTGATAATTGCGCTGATAGTTTGCTTGTTTGAAAGAGAAATCCCCACAGGAATCAATCACCTGCTTTTCTTTATCCGATAAGATATATCGGTGGGGCACATCCATATTCATGTGTGAACTAAAGATGCTATCCAGTATTGGCAAGTTGATAAAGAATCCTAGGTCAATATACCTGTCGTGCCAATAGAGAGCAGAAACCTCACTGTCGGATTTGGCTATCCCTTTTGCCTTCGCTTCCCTGCCATCAACCGCATAAATGACATAGTTGCCATTCTTTACTTTGGGTAAACTAAGCATACTGTCAACCCACTGCTTTGGAGTAGTTTCCACATCGTAAGAAATCACAGGCCTCCCACTATCAGGGTTGGGAATCCTCCCCCTAATTTGTCTTTCTATAAGCTCTGCATAACCATAGGCTTTATCGATGGCCTCAGATACCTCCTGTACATAACCATCATACCTCCCCTTGATGTTGCTTATCAGCAATATCAGGATTGCAGCCATCGCCACCAATGCTATGATATAATACTTCTTCATTCTTTTACTGTCAGTTTATATCCTATACCCCAAATAGTCTCAATCTCTACACCACTCTTAGATGTAAAGAACTCCCTTATATGACATACCAAATTGTTAAGACTGGCTGCTGTACTATCATCACCTCTCCATAGGTGTTGATATATCTCTGTTCTCGTCACCGCATTGTCTCGGTTCATAGCCAAGAGATTGAGCAATCGGCTCTCAAGGGCAGTAAGCTGCAATGTCTGCTTACCATCGCTCAACGTCTGATTTTTACGATTAAATTCGAAGGTGCCTATTTTGAGAGTAGGATTACCTGCGATTAAATTGCGTTTTTGACTGTTGATGATAGCCGATAACTCATCCATCTGCAAGGGCTTCTTTACATAATAGTTGCCACCAGCTTTGAGCGCTCGTACCATTTCAGCGCTCTCGGTATGGGAGGTAATAAAAATGATGGAGGCAAATGGAGCAGCATTTTCGATGGTTGGCAGTGACCAAACGCCATCAGCACCTTCAAAGCCGATGTCTAACAAGATGATGTCAGGCTGTATCTCTTTGACTCGCGTACTGACATTCTCCAATTCATACAGGCATTCGCAATCGTCACCGTTTTTCTCTAGATGCCTCTTCACAAGAGCACACAAGGCTATATCGTCATCTATTATCAGAATCTTCATATCTTATCATCTATGTTACGAAGGTAAGCAATTCAAATCATATTCGTTTGCTCTTTGAAGTTAAAAAAGCATTAACACAGAACTAATATTACAATTAGATTATATTTATTATGTTACCATACTATAATTTTGTTTTGGTTAATATAAAATACTAAAGCTATGAAAAAGGTGATTGGACTTTTAGGATTATTAGCACTGCTATTGTGCCAAGCTATACAAGCACAAGAATTGACGGGTACTATCTTGAAAAATGGGAAACCTCAGAAAAACGTAAGGGTATGGTTAAAGCATAATCGCGGGACTGCCAAGACAGATAAAGAAGGACACTTTTGGTTACCGAGAGTGTTGCCTACAGATACTTTGGTCATGGGGGTAAGTACCAAGTACGATGCTCAGCTATTGGTAGGTGAACACAAAGATATCATCGTGAACTTGGAGGATGACGGTTTTACAGTTTCTGGTGGTTTGGAGGAAGTGACAGTTACTGCCCCTTCATCAATGAAAAACTATTATACCTCCGTAATCACACTAAAGAAGATGCAAGTAGTTACTCATGACGTTATTATGCGTGAGCATGTAAAGACGGTCCTTGATGCCATTAGGCGTATTGTTCCTGGCGCGCAGTATATCGAGGATCCAATAACAAATGAAAGAATTCTTTCTATCTTACGAGGGCCTAACTCGATGCGTGATCATTTGAGTCCCCCCTTGTTTATCATTGATGGCATTCCTTACGAGTCATGGGTAGAGGTCGACAATCTCCTATCTATGGATGATGTAGCAGAGCTTACTGTTGATCGTGATGGCAGTGGCTATGGTGCACGTGGTGCCAATGGTGTGGTGATTATACGTACAATGAAAGGTAGTGATAGGTGAATTTACACTCTAATGTAGCTACTTTTGATTTTTTTTGTTACTTTTGCAAAAACGATAACACTAAACACATTGTTACCATGAAGAAGATAGCTACATTAGTTGGAATGATGGCCTTGCTGCTTGGACAAACCATGCAGGCCCAAGACCTTACGGGCACCATTTTAAAAGAAGGGAAACCACAAAAGAATGTAAGCGTTTGGCTCAAGATAGGACATTCGTCAGCCGTTACAGACAAGACTGGACGCTTTGTATTATCCAATGTCACGCCAGATGATACGTTGCAAGTATCAGTGAATAGTAAGTATGATGCCAAGATTGTGGTGGGCGAGCTGAAAGATATTACCATCAACTTGGGCAAAGAGACTTTTACTGTGAGTGGTAATCTGGATGAAGTGACTGTGCCTTATTTCCCTGTGCCGCAGATGAAGAAAGGCTCTGCTATTACCCATGATTACATAATGCGTAGTGGCATGAAGAGCGTCGCCGATGTAATCAGGCGCTTTGTGCCTGGTGCTCAAGAGGTAATGTCAGATGGTGTGAAAATCCTTTCTATCACAAGAGGTAGAAACTCCATGCGTGGCCCAGAGCCTCCGCTCTATGTGGTGGATGGTGTCCCTTACAATGTAGCAAATCCTAATGACGTTGTAGCAGTGGAGGATATTGCAGAACTTTCTGTTGATCGCGATGGTAGTGCATATGGTGCCCGTGGCGCCAATGGGGTGGTGATTATTCGTACACTTAATGGGAGTGACAGATAATTTCACAATCCAAATAATCAATGATGATAAATAGTAAGAGGGTGCCGAAGCACCCTCTTTTCTTTTACTCAATATCGAACACGTATGTGAAGTCGTTTTCGGGATCGTATGGTTTCCAATCGGCAGTGCTTGGATTGTTGGGGTCACCCGTCTTGGCGAAGTTTGTCCAAGCATCCGTCATCTTATCTGCCAATACATAGTCAGCTTCGGTGAAAGGACGCCATGCGCGGTCAAGGGTGTGGAACATGAACCACAGCTCTGATGAGTGGAAAGAACCAGCATTGTCGCCAGGCAACGGGCGGGCAAACAAATAGGTATAGACAGGTTTTGCATGCTGTTTTTTACGTTCAGTGGCAAAGCGTTGGATACCAGCTCCCATAGTGGGGTTGTCATTGGCACAATAGCCAATCATGTAAGGTACATTGGCAATGGTTCCATCGAACGTGGCAGCTGTAAAGCCGTACGGGATGTTCACGCTGTCATAATGTGGGCGGAAACGAAGTTGCTGAGGCTTGTTGTTGAAAATCTTCAACAAATCATCAGCACTGGCTGCACGCATTTTAGCTACATCAGTCAGATCGTTCTCATCCATGAAAGCTTTGCAATCAACGGCAAATTCAGTCAGTGATTGCTCTGGCAATACTTGCTCGTCGATACCACCACCACTCTGGATGATGGCATGACTGATGAGTTTCTTCGATAAAGGTGACATCACCAAGTTCTTAATGCTGGCAGCACCAGCACTCTGTCCAAGAATGGTAATATTGGATGGGTCGCCACCAAACTGAGCAATGTTGTTTTTAATCCATTTCAGGGCTGCAATCTGGTCAAGTGTACCATAGTTACCAGGAGCGTTCTTGGCGTCTTCGGCAATCAAATCGGGGTGAGCCAAGAAGCCAAAGATACCTACCCTGTAGTTGATGGTGACCAGGATAACACCACGTTTGGCCCAAGCATCGCCGTCCATTGTTATTTCATAGCCATAACCGTGGTCATAAGCACCTCCATGAATCCACATGGCTACCGGCAGTTTCTTATCGGGTTGGCCAACTGCATCGGCTGGTGCCCAAACGTTCAGGTAAAGACAATCTTCACTGAACTCAGGGTCACCATCTGCATAAAACTCCTTGAAGTAGAAATCGCCTGTGGCCTTCCCGCTGTTCTGCATGGCCGCTGCTCCCCATTTGTCGGCTATTTTGACGCCTTCCCAAGGAGAGACTGCTTGTGGCGCTTTCCAACGCAGGTCGCCCACAGGGGCTGCTGCATAAGGTACTCCTTTATAAACCAAAACTGCAGGGTCGTTGGACATTACACCCTGAATCTGTCCACCCTCAATGCTAAGCACTGGGTTATTAGCAGACTGCTGGCTTGAGCAAGAAGCCAAAGCCAGCAGTGCTATTGATAATAATTGAAGTTTCATGTTCATTATTTGAATATCATCTGAGAGAACTCAGTCAGATAGATACGCCAATTACGCCAGATGTGGCCACCGTCGGTCTCACGATAGGTGTAAGGATAGCCTTTGCTGTCCAACCATTTGCGGAGGTCAGCGTTCTGCTGATACAAGAAGTCAGTCTTACCTATTGCAATCCAGTAAAGCTTTGGCTTAGCACCGAAGAGGGCAGCCATCTGCTTGTTGTATTCTTCGTTGGTGTTCATACGCTCGAGCAGAGGAGTACGATCACCCCACTGGCCTACAGAAACAGCTGCAGAGAACAGACCTACATAATCGAAGGTGTTGGGGAAACGCTTGCTAATCTGGAATGAGTGACCTCCACCCATTGACAGACCGCAGATAGCGCGATTAGCCTTGTTCTTAGCCACCTTGTAATTCTTCTCGATGAAGTTCACTACATCCATGAAGCTCTCATCCATAGAAGCGGCAGCCTGAGGCAGCTGAACGCCACCACCACCCATAGCTGGCTGATACATACCGAAGTCCCACTCACCAGGAGCGGCAGCAGTGTTAGGATTACCATTAGTCATTACAACAAGCATAGGCTTAGCCTTGCCTGCAGCAATCAGGTTGTCGAGAATCTGAGCGGCACGACCCAACTCTGACCATGCGTTCTCATCGCCACCGGCACCATGCAACAGGTAAAGGACAGGATAGTTCTTGCCTTTGTCATAACCAGCAGGAGTATAAACGGTCATACGGCGTGTGAGTTTCAGTGTAGGGCTTTCATACCATACTTTTGAAACGTTGCCATGAGGTACCTTGTTAACGCTGTAGAGGTCGCCCTTGTCGCCTTTCTGGTCGCTGATGATGAAGATGCTGGTCCATGTAGCCACATCACGGTTCTGATAGATGTTTGAAGGGTCCAGCATACGCATGCCGTTTACGATAAAGCTGTAAGAATAGAGCTCTGGCTCCAACTTACCGGTTGTGTAGCTCCAAACGCCTAAAGAATCTTCTTTCATGCTTACAACACCATCCACGCAATCACCTGTCAGTTGAACGGTGATAGCCTTTGGCGCATGCAGACGGAAAGTAACGGAGTTGTCTGCGTTAATCTCAGGAGACTTAACGACATTGCGGCTGAACAGTGCTTGCTGTGCAAAGCCTGTAACGGCAAATAATGCCAATGCAATGGTAAATAATGCTTTTTTCATACAATTGAATTATTTAATGATTGATTATTTGAAAATTCTTGGAGCTAGGTCGCGGAGGTTGTGGCGCCAAACATGCCAGCTATGGCCACCAGGCATTTCACTGAACTCATATTTGATACCTGCCTCGTCAAACAGTTTGAGGGTTTCCTTGCAGTTATTATAGGCAATGTCCTCAGGACCACCTTGGGTAAATACCAACTGCTTCACATTAGCATTGATTTTGGCAGCATCATTTTTCAAATGGATACGCTCAGCTTCATACTTATTCTTGTCGCCAGGAGCGAACGAAGAACTCAATACCCATACGTAGCTAAACATCTCTGGATGATAGAGTGCTGTTTCCATGGTCTCCATGCCACCCATTGACAAACCTGCCATGGCGCGATGGTCCTTGTCTGTCAGCACACGGTAGTTGTCCTCGATATAAGGAATAATGCTCTGAATCATATCCTCTGCAAAAACAGGTACTTCACCTTGGATGTTGCCATCAGGCATGTCAATGCTACCGTTAGGCATAACCACAATCATTGGTACCATCTTGCCTTCAGCCAAAAGGTTGTCTAGAATGAAACCTGCATGACCAACACCAGGCCAAGAGGTATCGTTATCGCCACCACCATGTACTAAGTAGAGAACAGGCAATTTGTCGGCATTCTTTTCATAGCCAGCAGGTGTCCATACGTGCATACGACGCATCTCTTTCAGAGGCTTAGAGTAATACCAGCGCTGAGCCACTGCACCATGGGGCACGTCCTTATTGGCAAAGAATGCATCTTTATCAGTGGTTACTACAGCCAAGGCTCTGGCATTGGCTACACCAGCGTCCTTGGAATCTTGAACGGTAACGCCATCCACCACAAAGTTGTAACGATAAACACCATCCTTTACGCCGGGAATGGTAGCCGACCAAACGCCCACATCATTTTTTACCACATTCACTTGCTGGCCCCAAGGTGTACACTCAGCGTTGATCTGCACATTCTTGGCGTTAGGAGCATAGATGCTGAAAGTAACATCTCCCTTAGGAGAAACTCTGACAGACTGTAAAGTGTCATTTGGAGTTGGGGTGCGACGGAATTGTGCCGCAACAGGTAAAGTGGCAGCAATAGTCACTGCCATCATCAAAAATTTGGTAAACCTCATACTATATTGTTATTAAATTCTTTGATTGCAAAGGTAATGCAAACTATAGACAGAACAAAATTTCATGCTTCATTTTTGCTAAAAATCCAGTGAAAGTTGTCCGTCACCTAGCAGGTTGTAACTCATGCGATGGTAGGGGGTAGTGCCCAACCGTTGTATGGCAGCCCGATGAGCTTTGGTGGGATAGCCTTTATTGCGATTCCAGTCGTACCCCGGATATTGAACATCTAGCTCATTCATATAATCATCGCGGTAGGTCTTAGCAAGAATAGACGCAGCTGCAATGCTGAGGTATTTTCCGTCACCTTTCACCACAGTTTGGTAAGGGATATCGCCGTATGGTTTGAAACGGTTGCCGTCAACAATTATGTGCAATGGTTGTGGGTTGAGCTGCTGTAAGGCGCGATGCATAGCTAATATGGAGGCGTTGAGGATATTGATCTTGTCAATCTCCTGTGGTGTTACTACGCCTACCGCCCATGCAACGGCGTCGTGCTCAATGATGGGGCGCAATTGGTAACGTTGCCGTTCGGTTAGCTGTTTCGAGTCATTTAACAACTCATTCTTATAGTCGGGTGGCAAAATCACTGCTGCAGCATACACTGCTCCTGCAAGACAGCCCCTGCCTGCTTCGTCACATCCGGCTTCAATAGTATCTTTCAAGTAAGGTAATAACATCTTCTATACTATTTTTGCTCAAAAATAGGAATAATTGCTGAATTGCAAAAGGCTGTTGATAACTTTTTATTTTGAAACACTTTGAAGTCTCGCTAATTTGTTATAACTTTGAACCCAAATAGTGTTTTATAATCTTATTATTTCATTTATTATGGCAAACAGAAGAGAATTTCTCAAGAGCGCGTCTTTTATGACGCTGGGCGCATTGGCAGCTACCCAGGTAAGTGCTGCTAATGGCGTGAAGAGTGTTGACGGCGTTACAGCTGCAACAGCACAGGCTCCTAAGACTGGAACCAACCTCGGTTTCCAGGCTTACTCTCTCGGTAACGAGTTGCTGAACAATCCAGCTGAGGCTTTGAAGAAGATGAAGAGCTATGGCTATGATCAGTGTGAGTTGGCCTTCTACGGCTTCGACGACAAGGCAGGTCACGGTCAGTTCGCAAGCTGGGGCGGTGGCAAGCCTACATCAGCTGCTGATTTCAAGAAAATGGCTGATGACGCAGGTATCAAGATCGTGAGCTCACACATGACTCCTAATTTGGAGCGTGGTGCAAAGTATGACAAGAGTACTGAGACCAAGATTTTGGATTTCTGGAAGAAAATCATTCCAGACCACAAGATGTTTGGTGTTGAGTACATCGTACAGCCAAGTCTACCTTCTATCAACAACTTGGAAGATGCACAGGCGGTTGCGGATATCTTCAATAAGGTGGGCGCTTTGCTGAAAGAAAATGGTATTAAGTTTGGTTACCACAACCACAGCAATGAGTTCAACAAGGTTGTTGCAGGTGCTAAGGAAGTAACTCCTTACTATCAGCGTGGTTTTGCTCGTCCGGGTGAACCTGCTCCTAAGACAATCGAGGAAGTATTCATTGAGGGTACTGAGGCACAGAATGTACTGTTTGAGCTTGACTGCTACTGGACCGTTATGGGTCAGCAGGATCCTATCACTTGGATTAACAAGTACGCTGACCGTATCCAGCTGTTGCACATTAAGGACTTCGTGGTGATAGGTGCTTCTGGTGCTATGAACTTCGAGAATATCTTCCGTAATTTCTATGCTAACGGTCATCGAAACTGGTTCGTAGAAATCGAGGATATCAACAGTGGCAAGCAGCTTGACCGTGCTTGGGCAAGTGCCCAGTGGCTGAAGGAAAAGGGCTTCGTAAAATAAAGATTATTATTTGGGTTAAAACTATAATCAGAGCTGGCTGTGAAGCTGGCTCTGCTTTTTTATGCCCTTTTATAGGTAAAAATCAATGCTTTTTAATAATTTTATTACTTATAATAGGTGTAATCTCAATAAAAAAACCTAACTTTACAGCCAAATTACACTAATATTAGTAAAAATTATGGTTAATAGAAGAGATTTTCTGAAGAGCGCTTCCATGTTATCACTGGGCGCTTTGGCTGCTTGTAACTCTAAAGAGACTGCAGCTGCTCCTGCTGCTGAGGTTAACAACCCAGACAAAAACTTTGGTTTGCAAATTTACACTTTAGGCAACGAGTTGTATGCTGGCAATTTGGCTGACAACTTCAAGCGTCTGAATGGCATGGGCTTCAAGTACATTGAGTTGGCTGGTTACGACGTAAACACCAATAAGGTGGGTGGCGTTGATTTCAGCGAATTCAAGAAGATGGCTAACGATGCAGGTTTGGCTATCCCTAGCTCACATGTTAATGCTCCTGGTCTGTTCTCAGGCGTTGCTGGCCGTGAGAGCCGTGATGGTAGTGACGGTCAGTTCAATCGTTCTATGATTGACAAGGTGGCTGAGTCATTTAAGAAGGTAGCTGAAGATCATGCTGCTCAAGGTATTGAATACGTTGTTCACCCTATGATGGCTTACCTGAATACAGAGGATGACGTAAAGGCTTTCGCTGAAATGTTGAATAAGAGTGGTGAGATATTCAAGGCTGCTGGTATCAAGTTTGGTTACCACCACCACAATATGGAATTTGCCCGTATGGTCAAAGACGTTAAGGGTTTCCGTCTGCCTACCGTTCTGACTCCGCTGACAGCCGCTGATGGTCCTATGATTATGGATCTGCTGATGGACAACACCGATCCTGCAAATGTATGCTATGAAATGGATACTTATTGGACCGTTATGGGTCAGCAGGATCCTGTGGTTTGGCTGAAGA
Source organism: uncultured Bacteroidales bacterium (assembly GCA_902779085.1). Lineage (GTDB taxonomy): Bacteria > Bacteroidota > Bacteroidia > Bacteroidales > Bacteroidaceae > Bacteroides. The sequence continues at coordinate 426,590 of CACYZY010000002.1, forward strand.
AGCGTGCAGACCGCATTAAGTTGATGCATGTGAAGGACTTCGTGGTACTGGGTGAGTCTGGTGCCATGAACTTCAAGAACATCTTCGAGCAGTTCTATGCTAACGGTAACCAGTATCTGTTCTGCGAAATCGAGGATATCGATAGTGGCAAGCAGATGGAGCGTGTTGAAGCTTCTATGAAGTTTATTAACGCTCAGCCTTGGGTTAAGTAAAATAGCAATAACTCTGAGGGCACGGCTTTGTGAAAGCTGTGCCTTCTATTTTTTTTTATACACCATATTTATATTAACAAACAAAAATGATCAATAGAAGAGATTTCTTAAAGAGCGCTTCTCTCCTGTCATTAGGCGCTTTGGCAGCATGTAACTCAAAAGAAGCTACACCAGCTGCTCCAGTAGAGAACAAGAATAAGGGTTTGGGCTTGCAGATTTACACACTGGGCCCGGAAATGTTTGCTGGCGATTTAAACGCTAACATGAAGAGTATCCGCGAGATGGGTATCAAGAACCTCGAACTCGCTGGTTATAATGCAGATTCTCATAAGATTGGTGAGGTAGAACTGCTTGACTTCAAGAAGGCTGCAGAAGACAACGACCTGAAGATTGTTAGCTCACACGTTACTCCTGGTGTTCTGATGGGTGGTTTGTTCCAGCGTCCTGGAGCTCCTGCTGCTAAGCCAAAGACCTTGAAAGAAATGGTGAACGACGTTAAGGAGTTCTGGAAACCAGTAGTTGAGGATCACGCCAAGTTAGGTGTCGAGTATCTGGTACAGCCTATGATGCCTCCTAGAACTGTTAATAATATTGACGACGCAAAGGACTTTGCAAACTTGTTGAACGTATCAGGTGAGGTAGTAAAGGCTGGTGGTATCCAGTTTGGTTACCATAACCACAATATGGAGATGGCTAAGGTTTCTGCCGACAGTCAGGCTGCTGTACTTGGCGACTTGTTCTCTGGCATGGGCATGCGCGACGCACAGATCATCGAAGATCTCTATATGGATAATACCGATCCTGCTAATGTAATCTTCGAGCTTGACTGCTACTGGACCGTTATGGGACAGCAGGATCCTGTGGCTTGGCTGACTCGTCGTGCTGATCGTATCAAGATGTTGCACATCAAGGATTTCATGGTACTGGGTGCTTCTGGTGCAATGAATTTCAAGAATATCTTCGATAAGTTCTATGCTAATGGCAACAAGTACTTCTTCATTGAGATTGAAGATACCAATAGCGGTAAGCAATTTGAGCGTCTGGAGGAGTCTGCAAGATTCTTGAACATGTCTGATTTTGTTAAGTAATCTAACATAACTCAAAATTATAAGGCATAGCCCCATAGGGTTATGCCTTATTTTTTTGCATGTTATGCATAATATTTGTATTTTTGCAGTTTGATAACAGGAAGTACAAATTAATACATATAGACATATGGCTAAAAAAGCTCTTTTAATGATTTTGGATGGTTGGGGTATTGGCGACCGCCAGAAAGACGATGTGATTTCTTGCACACCAACTCCTTACTGGGACTATCTGTTGGCTAACTATCCCAACTCTCAGCTCCAGGCATCTGGCGAGAATGTAGGTTTGCCTGACGGACAGATGGGTAACTCTGAGGTAGGCCACTTGAATATCGGTGCTGGTCGTATCGTATATCAGGATTTGGTAAAGATTAATCGTGCCTGCAAAGATGGCAGCATCTTGAAAAACAAGGAAATTATTGCTGCTTACAGCCATGCAAAGGAAAAAGGCGTTGGTTTGCACATTATGGGTCTGACCAGCAACGGTGGTGTACACAGTTCTTTGGATCATCTGTTCAAGTTGTGCGACATCGCTAAGGAATATGGTTTAGAAGGCCGTACTTTCATTCACTGTCTTATGGATGGTCGTGATACCGACCCACGAAGCGGTAAGGGCTTTATCGAAGAGGTAGAGGCTCATTGCAAACAGAGTGCCGGTGTAGTAGCATCTATTATTGGTCGCTTCTACACTATGGATCGTGATAAACGTTGGGAACGTGTGAAAGTTGGCTATGACCAATTGGTTCATGGCGAAGGCAAGCAAAGTGACGATATGGTTCGTGCTATGCAGGAATCATACGACGAGGGTGTTACCGATGAGTTCATCAAACCAATTGTCAACAGTACCGTCGATGGTCGTGTCAAAGAAGGCGATGTGTTCATTTTCTTCAACTATAGAAATGATCGTGCCAAGGAGATCACCACCGTTTTGACTCAGCAAGATATGCCTGAGCAGGGTATGCATACAATTAAGGACCTGCAGTACTATTGCATGACGCCTTATGATGCATCCTTCAAAGGTGTTCACATCCTGTTTGATAAAGAGAATGTGGAGAATACACTTGGCGATTATTTGTCTAACAATGGCAAGAAACAGTTGCATATTGCCGAGACAGAGAAGTATGCTCATGTAACTTTCTTCTTTAATGGCGGACGTGAGGCCCCTTATGAGGGCGAAGACCGTATTCTCGTGCCATCACCAAAGGTGGCTACATATGACCTGAAGCCTGAGATGAGTGCTTACGAAGTGAAGGACAAACTTGTGGCTGCTATCAACACCCAACAATACGACTTCATCGTAGTAAACTATGCCAATGGTGACATGGTAGGTCATACAGGCATCTATCCAGCTATCGAGAAAGCTGTTGTGGCCATTGATAATTGTGTGAAGGATACTGTTGAGGCTGCTAAGGCTAACGATTATGAGGTGATTATCATTGCCGATCACGGCAATGCTGACCATGCCCTCAATGAGGATGGTACACCTAACACGGCTCACTCACTGAACCCTGTGCCTTTTGTTTATGTTACCACTAACAAAGATGCAAAGGTGGAGAATGGCGTACTGGCTGATGTGGCTCCTTCTATCCTCCACATCATGGGTATGCCACAACCTGCAGAAATGACTGGCAACGACTTGATTAAATAATGTATCAAATCGGTGACGTGCTAATAAGCGACGAGGTGCTTACAGAGCACTTTGTCTGTGACTTGGAAAAATGTATGGGTGCCTGCTGCATCGAAGGCGATGCAGGGGCACCTGTTGATTTGGATGAAATCATGCAAATCGAGGAGGTGTTGCCCGTCGTTTGGGACCAACTCTCCATTCCTGCACGCAAGGTTATCAACAAGCAGGGGGTGGCCTATACTGACCCTGAAGGGCAGCTTGTCACCTCCATAGTCAATGGTAAAGACTGCGTCTTCACTTGTTACGATGAGAAAGGCTGTTGCTATTGCGCTCTTGAGAAGGCCTACCGTGAGGGAAAGACTAAGTTCTACAAGCCCTTGTCGTGCCATCTCTATCCTATCCGTCATAAGAAAGTTGGCGATTTAGATGCCTTGAACTATCACCAGTGGGAGGTGTGCAAAGCTGCTGTGGTTTTAGGACAAAAGGAGAATGTGCGAGTGTATGAGTTCTTGAGGGAGCCCTTAATTCGCATGTTTGGTGATGCTTGGTACGAAGAGCTACTCGATGCTGTAGCAGAACTGAAACGACGTGGTTATATTGATTGACTAAAACCCTAAAATAATCCAAAAAATTAACGCTCTGGCAAACGAGGACTATCCTGTTTCAGCCAGAGCGTTTTGCTTTTCTTTTATGTAAGGTGTGGAAAGCCTTTACGCATCAATATTCGCATAGGTAGCGTTCTTCTCGATGAACTCACGACGTGGTCCCACGTCCTCACCCATTAGCATGGAGAAGATATAGTCAGCCTCAGTAGCATTTGTCAGATCCACCTGCTTCAACATACGGTTTTCAGGGTTCATGGTAGTCTCCCATAATTGCTCGGGGTTCATCTCACCCAAACCTTTGTAACGCTGAGTGTGGATGGCACCTTCCTGTCCACCACCATAGGTGTCAATGAAGCGCTGACGCTGTTGGTCGGTCCAGCAATATTCCTTTACCTTACCTTTAGTACAGAGGTAGAGTGGTGGGGTCGCGATATAAAGATAGCCACGCTCAATCACTTCTGGCATATAGCGGTAGAAGAAAGTCATTACTAGGGTGTCGATGTGAGAACCATCGACATCAGCATCGGTCATGATAATAACTTTCTTATATCGAATCTTATCGAGGTTGGCCACCTTGCTATCCTCACCATCTACACCGAAGCGGATGCCCAGTGCCTGAATAATGTTGTTTACCTCATCACTTTCAAAAGCCTTGTGCCACTGTGCCTTCTCTACATTTAAAATTTTACCGCGCAAAGGCAAGATAGCCTGGAACGTACGGTTGCGTCCTTGCTTGGCAGAACCACCTGCTGAGTCACCCTCCACCAGGAATAACTCTGATTCATCAGGGTCTTTGCTGGAGCAATCGGCCAACTTACCCGGCATGCCGCCGCCACTCATGGGTGATTTACGTTGCACAGTCTCACGTGCCTTGCGGGCTGCTACACGAGCTTGAGCCGCCAAAATTACCTTATCAACAATAATCTTTGACTCCTTTGGGTGCTCCTCCAGATAAATGGAGAATGCCTCACCCACAGCTTGGTCAACGGCACCTGCCACTTCACTATTGCCCAACTTGGTCTTAGTCTGCCCCTCAAACTGTGGCTCAGCAACCTTGATAGAAATAACTGCCGTCAAGCCTTCGCGGAAGTCCTCGCCGTCTATTTCAACTTTTGCCTTTTCCAACATCTTGTTGTCCTCGGCATATTTCTTTAAAGTACGAGTCAGTGCACGGCGAAAACCTGTCAGGTGTGTACCGCCTTCTATGGTGTTGATATTGTTAACATATGAGTGAAGGTTTTCGCTGAAGCCAGTGTTGTACATCACGGCAACCTCGATAGGAATGCCTTGCTTCTCTGTGTTGATATAGATTACGTCGTTAAACAGATGCACACGAGAAGAGTCGATATAGCGAACAAACTCCTTCAGTCCCTCAACAGAGTGGAATACATCGTGGCGATTATTGCCCTCAGCATCCTTGCGCATATCAGTCAATTCAATGGTGATACCAGCATTCAGAAATGCCAGTTCACGCATACGGTTCGCTACACGATCATAGTTATAAACTGTTTCCGTGAATATGCTATCGTCTGGCCAGAACTGCTGGCGGGTACCTGTTTTGTCGGTCACACCAATCTCTTTTACATCATACAGTGGCTTGCCGTAAGCATACTCCTGCTGATATACCTTACCATTGCGATATACTTGAGATATCATCTTTTTTGAGAGGGCGTTCACACATGATACACCTACACCATGTAAACCGCCAGATACCTTGTAGGAGCCTTTGTCGAATTTACCGCCGGCATGTAGCACTGTCATAACCACCTCTAAAGCTGACTTGTGCTCCTTCTCATGCATATCTACAGGGATACCTCGACCATTGTCTTGGACGGTAACTGAGTTATCTTCATTGATGATCACCTCAATCTTGTCGCAGAAGCCTGCCAGGGCTTCGTCAATTGAGTTGTCCACCACCTCATTGATCAAATGATGCAGTCCGTTGAAACTAATGTCGCCAATGTACATGGCGGGACGTTTGCGTACAGCCTCCAAACCTTCTAGTACCTGAATGTTTTGGGCTGAATACTCGTTCTCGCCTAAGATTTTTTCTTCTTCTGTCATAATAGAGAATGATTCGTTTTGTGTTGCTGAAAGTCTATTTTAATGCTTTCAGCATTAATGTGTGCAAAGTTAGGAATTTTCGCCTGAAAAACCAAAAATTTCAGTGTGTTTTTGCCCCTCTTTTTAGGCAATAAAAATACAGGCTGAGTGAAGATTACTCAACCTGTTTATAAGGTATGAAAACAAAACTTAAAACAAGCGTTATTTACGCCAGTTTGTTAATGTATTTAGCAAGTTTTGATTTCAGGTTACTAGCCTTGTTCTTGTGTATAACGTTTGTCTTAGCCAACTTGTCAAGCAACTTTGTTACACCGGGTAACATGGCAGCTGCCTCATCCTTGTTGGTGGTTGCACGAAGTTTGCGAACAGCATTTCTCATGGTCTTGCCATAATATCTGTTGTGCAGTCTTCTAGTCTCTGCTTGTCTGATTCTTTTCAGTGCTGATTTATGATTTGCCATCTCGACTAATCTTTTAAATTGTTATTTATTATTTTCTTATTATGTAGCCCATAGCAGAGTCGAACTGCTCTTTAGAGAATGAAAATCTCTCGTCCTAGCCGATAGACGAATGGGCCTCCGTTATTATTGCCGTTAAGCGGATGCAAAGGTAGGTACTATTTTTGAATTGACAAAACAATCTCCCAAAAAAAATATCATTTTTTGCTTTTCTGCTGTTTTTATATGTTTTATCTTTGCAATACAGACTAAATCAAAGATAGTATGTTGCAGCGTACTCGAGGCATTGTATTGCACACATTTAAGATAAAAGACAACCAACTCATAGCTGTTGTTTACACCCAGCAATGGGGGAGGATGTCCTATATCACTACTATCCCTAAGTCCCATAAGGCTGGCGGTAAGCATTTACTACTGCAGCCGTTGGCTGAAGTGGAACTGGAGGCTGATATGAAACCTCGTACCTCGCTCTACCGTATCAAATCATTGCTGCCCGTACAGCCTTTGGTAAGCATTCCCTATCATCCTGTCAAGTCATCCATCGCTTTGTTCTTGCAAGAGTTCCTTTATCATGCCATTCGTGAGGAGGGACAATCAAGTGAGGCTTTCTACGCCTATCTCTCTCATTCGGTGCATTGGCTTGACTTGTCTGAAAACAACTTTGCTAATTTCCATATAGTGTTCCTTTTGCGTGTTTCGCGTTTCTTAGGGCTACTCCCAAACATTGATAACTATCGTCCTGGTTGTTGGTTTGACATGCTTAACGCTACGTTTGTTCCTTCGCAACCACAAGCACATGTCTATTTTGTAAGCCCCGACGAATGTATCCATCTGGTCAACCTTATGCGTCTCAAATTTGCTACCATGCATCTTTTCAAGATGAATCGCACGGAGCGCATGCGGCTACTCACTCTTATTAACGATTACTACCGCCTGCACCTGCCAGACTTTCCTGAGCTCAACTCTCTCGCTATATTAAAAGAGGTGTTTGATGATGATTGATGTATAAAGATGCATCTCTTTGGTCAATCAAGTCCTCTGGCTTGGAAAATCATCTCCTTCGCTTTGTTTATTTCCTGCAGTTTTTTGGTAGCTGCCTCTTTTACATCATCACCCAGATGAGCCACTTTGTCGGGATGGTGCTGAATAACCATTTTGCGATAAGCCTTGCGCACCTCTTCGTCGGTTGCATCAGGGCTGATGCCCAATACTTTGTAGGCATCATCCAGTGTAGTGCCACCTAACGACAACATCTGGTCAACCAGCGATGCATTCAGTCGCAGTTGGATGGTGATGTCACGCAGTGCTTCCACCTCCTTCTGGTGTACCTTGCCGTCGGCTTTGGCTATCTGAGCCAAGAATGCCACCAGTTGTATGCGTTGTTCTTCAGGCATGGCAATTGCCATTTCCGAGCATGCCTGACGCATCTGCTGTTGCCACGACAGTTCACCCTGCTGTTTTTTGTAATCAAACAGCCGTAGCAAAATGTTGTTGCCTTCAGTCATTGCAACCAAACCAAAAGAGTCTCGTAGGAATTTTCTCACCAACTCCATTTCCGAGTGCATTATCTTGCCGTCAGCATGAATCATATGGGCTGCAAGTACCATCAGCGAGAAGAGGAAATCATTCCTGGCCCCCATATTCGTACGATGTCCATAGCCCCCGTTACGATTGTCATAACTTCCTTGGTCGCCTTGCCAGCTCCCTTGGTCGTCCATGTCTTCCTCCACATACCCCTGCTGTGCCTTGTCTGTAAAAGCATCAAACAGCGATCCCAGCACAAATCCTGCTATTGCGCCCAAAATGCTGCCCGTATTTATGAAGCCAAAGAAGCCTCCTATCCATTTGCCAAATGCCATAACGTCATATAATCATTAGTTGCTCTTATATTATGGCATAAAACAAGAATCGTGCCAACAAAAACAAAAAATGCAGCTTATTTGGTTTTGTCTCCAACTTGCACTAACTTTGCACCCGAATAACATATATATTATTAATATGGTGGATGGATTTGCATTGCTTGCAACCACACTAAAAAATGCTAAAATAATATGGGATATTTATTTACATCTGAATCGGTGTCTGAAGGACACCCCGACAAAGTGGCGGATCAGATATCTGACGCCATCCTTGACAAACTTCTAGCTTACGATCCTGAATCAAAAGTGGCTTGTGAAACGTTGGTAACTACTGGACAAGTGGTACTGGCAGGCGAGGTAAAGACAAAAGCGTATATTGACATGCCGTTGGTGGCGCGTCAGGTAATCAAGCGCATTGGCTATACCAAGGGAGAGTATATGTTTGAAAGCAACTCATGTGGTGTGCTGAGCGCTATACATGAGCAAAGTCCTGATATCAATCGAGGTGTGGAGCGTGAGGACCCCATGAACCAAGGTGCTGGCGATCAGGGCATGATGTTTGGATATGCTACCAATGAGACAGAAAACTATATGCCGTTGTCACTAGATCTGGCGCATCGCATCCTGCGGGTGCTGGCGGAGATTCGACGAGAGGGGAAAGTGATGACCTATCTCAGACCTGATGCCAAGAGTCAGGTTACGATTGAATATGATGATAACGGACAACCAATTCGTATTGATACTATTGTTGTGTCAACGCAGCACGATGAGTTTGTGATGCCTGCTGACAACACAAGGGAAGCACAATTGAAGGCTGATGAACAAATGCTGGCTACCATTCGAAACGATGTGAAGATGGTGCTGATGCCTCGTGTAATGGAAACTATCAAGGCAGAGCATGTGCTGAAACTGTTTAACGATAACATAAAATATCATGTGAACCCCACTGGCAAGTTCGTGATTGGTGGACCACACGGCGATACTGGACTAACAGGACGCAAGATCATTGTCGATACCTATGGTGGCAAGGGTGCTCATGGTGGTGGCGCTTTCTCTGGCAAGGACCCTAGCAAGGTGGATAGAAGTGCGGCATACGCAGCTCGCCACATTGCTAAGAACCTGGTGGCAGCAGGTGTGAGCGATGAGGTATTGGTACAGGTTTCGTATGCTATTGGTGTGGCTGAACCAGTGAGTATCTATGTGAATACTTATGGGCGTAGTCATGTGAACATGAGTGATGGAGACATTGCTAAGATGGTGGGGCAGTTGTTTGATCTTAGGCCAAAGGCTATAGAAGACCGTCTGAAGTTGCGCAACCCTATCTATGAAGAGACTGCTGCCTACGGCCATATGGGCAGGGAACCGCAATTCGTCACTAAACACTTCCGTTCAATGTATGAGGGCGACAAGGATGTGACGGTGGAACTATTTACTTGGGAGAAGTTGGACTATGTAGCTCAGGTAAAGGCTGCGTTTGGTTTAAACTGAAAATCAATGTTCAATAATCCATCTTCCGTCTTTAATTTTACCCATGTTTATGAAGCCTACTCTTTTATGCAGAGCAAGGCTTTCAACTGGGTGGATTGCACTGAGCTGGAGGGTACCGACTGCTATTGCGACACTGAAGCTGAAAAGCAGTTGAAGGAGATGATGAATGACTTGCCTTTACACGGTATTCATTGGTTGGATTCTGGTGATTATCACTATCTCTCGAAATTGTGGACAGACAGGATAGAAGAGCCTTTTACGCTGGTGGTGCTTGATCATCATCCTGATATGCAGCGGCCTATGTTTGGTGAACTATTGTCATGTGGCAGTTGGGTTAGGGCTGCATTGGAGCAGAATGATATGCTTAAGCAGGTCTATCTGGTGGGTGTGGACGACAAGTTGATAGATGAGTCGAGAGGCTTTAACGGCAGGGTTAAGGTTGTGAGTGAAAACGAACTCCTTTCCCAACCATTGGACGGAATCATGTCAAGGTTGCAGTTAGACTACCCCGTTTTTATCTCGATAGACAAAGACGTCATGACTCCTAACGAGTGTTCTACTAATTGGGATCAAGGCAGTGTTACTTGGAAGCAGCTTGCAGCCTTACTGGAATACTTGATGCAACATAGGGTATTGGGTATAGATATCTGTGGCGAGGAACCTAAAATGCTGACACATTGCTGTTATAGCAATGATGCACAGATAAATGAGAAATTTAACGAAAGCCTGTTTGATTGTATAAAAAGTAGTTGTCATAAATGATGGATAATGTAAAAGTCAAGGTAGATGGCAAATGGAAGTTCATCAACGATATCAAAAAAGTGAGTGTGTATTGTGCTTCCAGTACACAGGTAAGCAAAGAATATGTGGAAGCAGCTACCAGATTGGGTGAGTTGCTGGCAGAACACGACGTGACATTGGTGTATGGCGGTGGCGCTGTAGGATTGATGGGCGCTATCTGCGATGCAGTAAAGGCGCATGGTGGTAAGGCCATTGGAGTGATACCTCATTTTATGGTAGAGAAAGGGTGGTTGCGTCCTGGATTGGACGAAGTGATAGAGGTGGACACGATGGCTGAGCGTAAGCATATTATGGCGGAAATATCAGATGCTGCCATTGCGTTGCCAGGTGGAGTGGGAACTTTTGATGAACTGATGGATATTGTGGCTTTGAAGAAATTGGGACTGTATCTGAAGCCTGTAGTGATTATGAATACTAAAGACTACTATCAACCTTTAGCCACGTTGTTAGAAAGGTCGGTAGTTGAGCATTTCCAAGACGAGAAATTTCGTCATGTGTGGAAGATGGCTGATACACCTGAAGAGGTTGTGGACCTTATTTTTTCTGAACCTTATTGGACAAAGGATGTTATAGAGAATGCTGCATTATGATAGGTGAGCCAATACCATATCAGATGAAGACTGATGATATTGTCACGATAGTCTTATTATTCTGCATGTTGTTAGCGACTATTGCTTTGACGATGATAGGTAAGCCTTGGGGACGCAAGTTAGCACAGTTGCCTTTGTTCAACTTTCGACAGAATGACTTGACGGTTACAGAAACGCCAGGTGGTATTCAACCATTTTTGCTGATACAGATGGGGCTGTCTGTCTGCCTACTTTTGCTTGATATAACTATTCGCATGAACCAACCATTGGTCGAATTGCCTCTGCCATCGAGTTCAATGTTGGCTATCTACATGGTATTGGCTATTCTTTTTCTTCTTTTTCGTTGGTTGCTTTATCGGTTTGTTCTTTGGATGTTTGTTCCCCCTGCTCATATACCATTCATCATGGAGGCATGGACCAACTCCGTTTGTGTGGAAGGCATGTTTCTGCTCCCTCTGCTGGTGATTGATATATATTACAATGTACAATTTGTTTTGTTCGTCATTGTGCTATTTGTAGTATCTATTATCCCACGTATTTGGCTATTTTATTGGCAGAAAAAACTTTTTTCCTTGAATTTCTATGGCAGTTTGCTAATATTTTTGTACTTTTGTGCGCTCGAAATATTTCCTGTAGTGTTAATAGCTATTGGAACGAGGCAGTTGAACCGATATTTACTATTTAATTATTAGTTTTTTAAGCGTTGGAAATGAAGAAGTTGTTAGTTTCTCAACCCAAGCCAGCTACGGACAAGTCACCGTATTATGATATCGCGGCAAAATATGGTTTTGAGGTGGAATTCAGACCGTTTATCAAGGTTGAAAGGTTGCCCGCAAAAGAGTTCAGGGCTCAGAAAATCAATATCCTGGATCATACTGCCATAATCTTTACTTCTCGTCATGGTATTGATCATTTCTTCCACTTGTGTGAAGATATGCGTATTGCTATTCCTGATACTATGAAGTATTTCTGTGTGGCAGAAAAGATTGCTCTTTACATACAGAAGTATGTGCAGTATCGTAAACGTAAAATCTTTTATGGCGCTACTGGCAAGTTTGAGGATTTGCTTCCTGCCATCGTAAAGCACAAGAACGAGAAATATTTTGTGCCTATGTCTGATGTACATAACGATGACATTAAGAACATGCTGGACGCAGCAAAGATACAACATACCGAGGGCGTGATGTATCGTACGGTGAGCAATGAATTTTCTCCTGAGGAGATTGCCCAGTATGATGGTCTGATATTCTTTAGCCCAGCAGGTATTGCTTCTTTGAAAAAGAATGATCCTAATTTTGTGCAGGGTGATGTGAAGATTGGAGCATTGGGTGTTACTACGGCACAGGCTGTAAAAGACGCTGGTTTGCGCTTGGATTTCCAGGCTCCTACGCCTGAAGCGCCATCTATGACAGCTGCCTTGGAAAACTTCTTGAAGACACATTCGTGATAAAATATGTATGCCCACACGCTGAAGAAGGTCGAAAGACTTGACCGCAAAAAGGTGATTGGGAAGATGTTTACTAGTGGGAGTGGTGCCCGTACGTTTACCGTCTTCCCCTTTCGTGTGGTGTACCTTACGGAGCCTGAGCTTAAGTCTCAGGCTTCTGTGCTTATATCTGTATCAAAGAAATATTTCAAGCATGCTGTCGATCGAAACAGGGTGAAAAGACAGGTGAGAGAAGCGTATAGACTGAATAAAGCACATCTTCTGCAAACACTGGAAATAAAGGACGTGAAGATTGCTATCGCCTTTATTTACTTATGTGAAGAACTGATGCCTTCTGGGTTTGTGGAAAAACGCATCAAGACAGCTCTGGAAAAGTTGGTAGACCAGGTTAATCGTGAGCATCATGTAGCAGATAACCATGAAAAAAGTGCTGAGTGAAATATTGCTGTTACCCATCTATTTCTATCAAAGGTTCATCTCCCCAATGCTGGGACCTTCTTGCCGCTTTACGCCTACCTGCTCGCAATATGCGGTAGAGGCCATCAAAAAATATGGTCCTTTCAAGGGTCTTTATTTAGCTGTTAAGAGAATACTCAGATGCCATCCGTGGGGTGGCTCTGGTTATGACCCTGTGCCATGAGCAACTTATTATTAGACATCCACACCCATCATGAGGATGGAAAACCAGGTGAGGCGATCATCAGCAAGATGCCCCGTGAGTTAGTAATTGAACCAGGGAAATGGTATTCAGTAGGCATTCATCCTTGGTATCTGGATGGGCTTGAGGAAGAAGATTTAGATTTGCTGTGTAAATTGGCAGAACATCCACAAGTGCTTGCCATCGGAGAGGCAGGTTTCGATAATAAGGAAAACTATGACCGTGATGCCCAAGTCCCTTTTTTCGTTACCCAAAGTGCTTTATCGTCTTATGTTGAAAAACCACTGATTATTCACATGGTTGGTGCTGCTGACAAGGTGTTGTGGGCGAATAAGCTCAGAAAACATGAGCCTTGGATTATTCATGGTTTCAGAGGAAAGGAGAAGTTGGCAAATCAGTTGCTGGATGCGGGCTTGTATCTGTCATTTGGTGCGCGTTATAACGTAGATGCTTTGCGAGCTACTCCTCTTGACCGTCTTTTCTTGGAAACAGACGAAGCTACTTGTGGTATTCAAGCTATTTACAATAAAGTGGCTGCAGACCTTAAAATAGATGTCGACGAGCTGAAAAAGCAGGTGAAAAAGAATATTGACCGTATCTTTTTCAAGAAATAAGGTTGATAGTTTGGCCAAATGTAGTAATTTTGCAGGCACAAAAAACAGAAAACAATAAAAGATTTTATCATCTGATGAAGAAAAACTTTGTAGAAGAATTGAAATGGCGTGGTATGCTGGCTCAGATCATGCCTGGAACTGAAGAACTGCTTCAGAAAGAAATGGTGACGGCCTATTTGGGTACTGACCCTACTGCTGACTCATTGCACATAGGCCATTTGTGTGGTATCATGATGCTCAGACATTTTCAGCGTTGTGGGCATAAGCCCATCATCCTGGTGGGTGGTGCTACTGGCATGATAGGTGACCCATCTGGTAAAAGTCAGGAAAGAAACTTGTTGGATGCTGAAACGCTTTATCACAACCAGGAGTGCATCAAGAAGCAGGTAGCCAAGTTCCTTGATTTCGAAAGCAAAGAGCCCAATGCTGCTGAGATGGTGAATAACTACGACTGGATGAAGGACTTTACTTTCCTTGACTTCGCTCGTGAAGTAGGTAAACATATCACTGTCAACTATATGATGGCGAAGGATTCTGTGCAGAAACGTTTGAACGGCGAGGCCCGTGATGGTTTGTCATTTACGGAATTTACCTATCAGTTGCTACAAGGCTATGATTTCTTGCATCTCTATCAGACGAAAGGTTGTAAGTTGCAGTTGGGTGGTAACGACCAATGGGGCAATATTACTACTGGTACAGAGCTGATTCGCCGTACATTGGGAATTGAGAATGAAGCTTTTGCATTAACTTGCCCATTGATCACCAAGTCCGATGGCAAGAAGTTTGGCAAGACTGAGAGTGGCAATATTTGGCTTGATCCTAAGCGTACAACTCCTTATAAGTTCTATCAATTCTGGTTGAACGTCAGTGATGATGATGCAGAGAAGTATATAAAGATTTTCACCAGTTTGGAGAAAGATACCATCGATGCTTTGGTAGCTGAGCACAAGCAAGATCCAGGACAGCGTATTTTGCAGAAGCGTTTGGCCAAGGAAGTAACCATCATGGTGCACTCAGAAGCCGACTATAATGCTGCCGTTGAGGCTTCGGGTATCTTGTTTGGCAACAATACCCACGACGCTTTGATGAAGTTGGATGAAGATACATTGCTTGCGGTCTTTGAGGGCGTTCCTCAGTTTGAGGTAGAACGTAGCTTGTTTGCTGAAGGTGTGAAGGCTGTCGATTTGTTTGCTGAGCATAGCAAGGTGTTTGCCTCTAAAGGTGAGATGCGCAAACTGGTACAAGGCGGTGGCGTTTCAATGAATAAGGAAAAGCTTGCTGCTTTTGATCAATTAGTTACAGAGAAGGATTTGCTGAACGGGAAATACTTATTGGTTCAGAGGGGTAAAAAGAATTACTTCCTTCTGTTAGCCAAATAAGTGTACACTTTACATTAAAAATAGTTAAAAGTATAAGAATTTGAATCTTTTCTATTGTAAAAGTGTATTTTTTACCCTATATTTGCAATATCATATCACAGATGGTATGATTGTAATGAAGAAAAGTGTATGACAGACTAGGTAAATATTTTGAGTCTTTATTCTTTGTGAAAAGCGTAAAGAAATAGAGGGCTACTGAAAAGTAGCCCTCTTGTTTTGTGGGGATTGCTCAATTCCCCTCTCCATAGAGAGAGGGGATGAGTTTATTATTTACCGTCAATTTCTTTCAGCAGTTCGTCAACAGCAGCTTTTAGCTGTGTATCCATACCTTTGACGATGGTGTCAGGAGCGTTAGCCACTAAGATATCTGGCTCCAGTTGAGTATTCTCCAGCCAGTTGCCTTCCTCTGTGCGATAACCGATGACAGGCACACCAAACACCAGAGTCGGGTCTTGCAGGGTTTCCCACATCACACTACTCATAGTGCCAGGTACAGGCATACCCACCAGTTTGCCAATCTTTTCGTGCTTATACACCCAAGGTGTGCCATGCGCATTACTGTAGTTGGCCTCGCATTGTATCATGATGCTTGGCTTATTCCAACGGCGACTTGGCATATCGCAAGCTTCTTCACCACGTATTACTTGGGTAAGATATTTGCTGCCACTGAACAAAATCTGAATGTCTTCATGCAGACGACCGCCACCATTGAAACGGGTGTCGATCACGATGCCTTCTTTCTGGTTATATTTGCCCAAGATGTCAGAATAAATGGTACGGTAGCTACCGTCATTCATTGACTCAATGTGCACATAACCCAGTCGTCCGTTCGACCATTTTTCTACATCAGCAGCACGTTGCTTTACCCAACGCTTGTAGAGAAGGGCAGTAAGAGCTGACTGCTGGATTGGCAATACCACTTCGTCCCAGCGCTCTTTGCTTTGCGGGTTGTAGAGAGATACCAATGTCTTCTTGCGGGCTTTGCCGTTGAGCAGGTTATTATAATTGGTGCTCTCGTTAATTTCGATGCCGTCAATCTTTTCGACAATAGTACCCGCTTTTACCTTTGAACTGGCATGATCGAACGGTCCGTTCTCCACCACCTCATCCACCTTCAGACCTTTGCCTGTGTAGGTCCAGTCGTAAAGCAAACCAAGTGTTGCTGTTTGGTCACCATTCAGATTGGGTGAGTAGCGTCCACCACTATGAGAGACATTCAGCTCGCCTAACCATTCGCTCAGCAACTCCTGGAAGTCGTAGTTGTTGCTGATGTGAGGCAGGAACTTGCGATAGGCGGTGGTCATTTTCTCCCAATCAGCAAAAGCGATTTTTGGATCGAAAAGTCTTACCTTCACTTGCTGATAAACACGGTTAAACATATACTCACGCTCAGCAGCGAGGTCCATCTTCATCTCTGCGTTGTAGCTGATAGGCGTAAGTTTGTCTCCCTTAGGATCGAGCTTCTGCATACGACTACCTAAGATAAAGATGTTCTTCCCATCCTTGTCCATCATCATAGAACCAGGACCGGCTCCCTTGCTCACCAACTTGGTTTCATGTTTGCGCATGTCCATTTTCCAGAGATCATAGCCACTCTCAAATGCTGCGAAGTAATAGAGGTTCTCGCCATCTTTGTCGATCATCATACCACTCATGCTCGAAGAGTTAGGGGTGACGCGCACGATGCGGTCTTCGATGCCGTCGAGCTCAACCACGATAGGTTTTACCTCTTCTTTCTTCTCATCTTTCTTATCGCCTTCTTTCTTGTCTTTTGACTCGTCTTTGCCTTCAGCTTTCTTCTGCTCTTTTTCTAATTCCTTCTGCAATTCATAGTCCTCCTTGCTGAGGCGATACTTGTCGTAGGCATCTTGATTCACGAACACCATCATGGCATCGTTCTGAGAGCCCCATGAAGCATGGCTGCGCATTCCGTAGCGATTGCTTTCATAAAGAATGGCATTGCCATCCATCACCCACATTGGGCTGCCATCAATATAGCCGCTGTTGGTGAGGTTTGTGATTGTACCACCGTTGGCACTTACCAAACCTATGTCAGCGTATGGATCACGCTTGTTGCCAATGAATTCGATAGCGAACCATTTGCCGTCAGGTGACCAGTCGTAGCTGAATCCGCCAGATGTTTCTGGCCATTTAGAACCATCGGTAATGGTGCGTACCCTCTTGCTATCCAGATTCATTACCTTCAGCTGTTTACGATTCTCTATAAAGGCCAGTTCCTTGCCGTCTGGTGAGAAGGTTGGGTAGGTACGCTCAATGCCATCATTGCCAGGGAAGAGAGCCTTTTCTTCTATCACTGTGGCATTGGCAAAATTAGGGTCTTCCTTGCGTGCAATCTTGGCCTCATACAAGTTCCAATGTCCGTCACGCTCACTGACATACACCAGTGTACGGTTGTCGCTGCCAAACACAGGACTCATCTCATTGGCAGCAGTATGGGTAATCTGTTTTGTAGTATTATATTCCACAGATGTCACGAATATCTCGCCTCTGACTGCAAAAGCCACCTCTTTTCCATCAGGAGATACTGAAGCAGAACGGGCTCCGTTGCTGAATTTCAGGTCAACAGGCAGGTTTTCGTCATCGCGAGTCAGTGTGATAGCCACTTTCTTGGCACTGCCGTTAGCTGGCTGGGTGTATATCTCGCCGTCATAAGCGTAGCATAGCTGACCGTTGTTGGCAACCGATAAGAAACGCACTGGGTGATCTTTGAATGAGGTCACTTGCTTGGCATCCTGCGCATTGCCGAGGGTGAAAGAATATACATTGAACGAACCACGATTACGCTCGCTCAGGAAATATACGGTCTTGCCGTCAGGAGCAATGATAGGATTGCGGTCTTCGCCTGTGCGATTAGTAAGATTGGTGTGCTTGCCTGTTTTTACATCATACTGCCAAATATCTCTTGACACTGATGAAATCTGATGCTTGCGCCACTGGTCCTCAAAACCTTTCTGGTCTTGGTAGAGGAACATATTGTCATCTTTGCTGAAGTTCACCATCTCGGCAGGCGTACCCAACACTTGGGTGGTTCTGCCACCAGCTGCAGGCACTTGATAAAGCTCTGTCATCTGAGCGCGAGGGAACATGGCACTTGATGCAGGGTCCTGAATAGTGGCAGAGAACAATACATATTTGCCGTCAGGGCTGAAAGTCCAAGGCGTCTCAGCAGCAGAGTTGGTGGTCAGGCATTTGGCAGATCCACCTTCTGCTGGCATCACGAAGATATCGAAATTGCCGTTGCGGTCGCTGGCAAAAGCCACCTGCTTTCCATCAGGCGACCAAATAGGGTTACATTCATAAGAATCCTGAGTGGTGAGCTGAATAGCTGTGCCTCCTTGTGAATTAACTTTATAAACATCACCTTTGTAGCAGAACAGTATTTGCTGGCCGTCTGGTGAAATCTGAACATCACGCAGCCACATCGGAGTGACGGCCATGCTGCTCAGCGAAAGTATGGCCGAAGCCATCAGAGTAAATAATTTCTTCATAAATTACAAATGAGTTGAATAATTAGTGGTGTAAAGTTAGCGCATTTTGACGGTTTTTGAAAAATATTTCGAAAATATTGGTGAAAATCGTGAGAAAAGTGTATCTTTGCAACCGCATTCCATAGCAGAATTGATAGTTTGGACTATGGTGTAATGGTAGCACAACAGGTTTTGGTTCTGTTTGACTGAGTTCGAATCTCGGTAGTCCAACCTAAAAACGCTGATAATCTGTGAAGATTACCAGCGTTTTTTGTATATATGCCCACTTCTGTCACTTGCCTTGTTGCCCTGCCTTCCTGGCCTTTCGGAGCATTATTCCCGAGCAACAAGAGACTGTGTATCAACGTTAATCCTCCTTTACGATAGGATATAGCTCGATAAATTCCCCTTGGTGGATCTTCCCGTCATTGATGAGCTCCGCCATTTTCTGTCCAACGGTGTCAATGTCATGAAAACCAGGTAGGCTCATGTTGCCGTTGAGGTCGGTGGTGGTGGGACCTGGGTGTACTGAGAAGATTTCCAAAGACTTCCCTTGCTGCTTAGCCTCCATAGCCAATACACCCATCATGGCGTTTTGGGCAGCTTTGCTTGTTACGTAAGCCAACGGATGCCAGTAAGGGCTTATCTCAGACGGCACAGTGATGTTGACAATCCTGCCCCCGTTATTTGTGAGCAAAGGCATTAAAGCCTTTGTCAGTGCGAAAGTGCCGATAAAGTTTACGTCTATAGTGCGTTTGATGTCACTGATTTCAGTATGCAGCCCGTCCACACCCATGTCGCCAGGAATGCCGGCATTGTTCACTAAGAGGCTCAAATCTGGGAAATTGTCATTCACTTCTTTGGCTGCTTGCTCGATGCCGTTCAGGTCAGATAGCTCGATGTTCACCCATCCTGCTACACTGATGCCCAATGCCGTCAACTCGTTGATAGCTTTCTCAGCACGTTTCTGATTTCGTGCACCGATGATTACGTTCCAGCCATTAAGTCCAAGGTGTTTTGCGATTCCGAATCCGATGCCTTTGTTGGCACCAGTCACCAATACAGTTTTTCTCATGTTCATTTAATGTTTAGTTGTTAATAATGCGTTGCAAGCATCGTGTCTTGCGCTTGCAAAAATAATCAATATTCTCTAATTGTTACAACAAATCGAATATTTTTTGCCCTCCTGTAGTAGAACGACGGTCCTCCCGTAGTAGAACGGTGTTCCTCCCGTAGTAGAACGGTGTTCCTCCCGTAGTAGAACGGTGTTCCTCCCGTAGTAGAACGGTGTTCCTCCCGTAGTAGAGTTTTTTTTGTACTTCTGCTTCCTTCAGTTTGAATCTCGTTTAAAGCAAGCAAACTCAGAGTTTGCTACTATCCAACTGGGAGCTTGATAGTAGCAAGCCTGAAAATTCTCATGAAAAAATCGTTCTCTGTCGGTAGCTGAAGGATTGTCCTCCTATAGCTTGTATAATGCGAGGCATTAGCTGAAGGTGGGTTTACTACCGCTAAACGGGATGCTTACTTCCTCTAAACGACCATTTCTATTTTTCCTCGTGAGGTTTTTATTTTTCCCTCGTGAGGAAAAAATTTTCTCTAACGCTCCAGCAAAATAAGAGGAGATAAAGGATAGTCAACTGTAGATATAATACTATGCTCAAAAAAAGTCTTCACTCTTCACGGGCATGCCATATCGCACTGACTAATAAGGTGTTATTGGTGTGAAGAGGCAACTTACCTCTTCACATCTCTTCACCCCTCATCACATCTTTATCATTTTCTGATTTAGGTTTTCCTCTAACTGAAAAAGTTTACTTTGCCGTGAAGACCTGTGAAGACTTGTGAAGACCTAAAGAAGGTCTTCACACTGATAAGTTGTTGTATTACAAAGCGTTGAACCATCTCTGTGAAGAGTGAAGACTTTTTTGCAATTTTCTTAGTTTTATGAGCCTCTAACTCATAAGTTTGCGCCCTCCATCCCTATGGTTTTCAGCCTGCAACCCTATGCTTTGTGCCCTGCATTCATGTAGCTTCAGCCCTCAATCACATTACCAATGTCTTGCCTTACACATTACTAATGTCAAATCATACACATTGCTAATGTCTTATATCGCATAATACTAATGCCTCCATTGTGTTGTCTTTATATCTACATCTACTATAGTTTTAGCACCATGTCAGAGTTTCTCCCCCTTTCACAAGCCTTGTGAAATAAAAATTGCAATTTTTTCCCTCCTTTTCTATTGATATATTAAACGCCATTTCATATATTTGCATTGTTCGCCATGAGGATGCCCGAGTGAGCTTGCGGGCATAGGAACATTATATATTTGGAAAGGCGTTTACTTGACGCTTTGTGCTTGACATTAGGAAGCTTCGCAACTTTCTTTAACCAGTCAAGGAGCAAGGCAACAGTAGATGTTTACGGGTGTGGTATATACCATTCTGGTTATATTCATACATGCGTGGGCTTCTGCGTTGCTCGTTCTGACTGGTTGGGCAATGCGAAGGCCTCCTAATATGGGACGAGTAACAGGTAAGATTCCCACGCTTCTCCTTTTATGTAATCACTTCTTACTTTTCATCTGCTTTGGGAACAGCAACGTAAATATTAAAAGAATGAGGAAATTAATAACATCATTAGCTTTGCTCTTTTCTATTTGTTACATCGTAAATGCTCAAGTTTATGATCTTAATATTGATGGGGTGGTCATAAAAAACTTTGATGTTTTTAAGAAAGGGCAGAATATTCATCTTATCTCAATGACACATGATCAATATTATTCAGATAATGGGAAAGTTACAGATACATATAAACTAGAAACAAACCAAGGGAAAGTGTTCGTTACAGAGAAACTTGGCTCTGTGTTTGATTTGAATTATAGCGATGCACAATCGTTTTGGGATTCTCAAATAGTTTTTAATGTTTTGGAACAATTGAGCAAAAAGGGAGCACAATCTGAAATCAGGGGAGAAATGGAAGATGAAGCACTTGAATACATAAATAGAGTTTATAGTAGTGGGCTTGCTTTTAATGATCCTTTTTTGGAAACTTATCTATATGGAATTATCTCAAAATTAGCTCCGTCTGTTCTAATTGATGGTCGTCCAGGGAATATTAATCTTGTAATAGAAAGAAATCCAACTGCCAATGCAAGTATGTATCCTAATGGAACTTTGGTTATTAATACAGGACTTCTTTCAATCTTACATTCAGAAGATGAGCTTGCTGCAATTTTAGCACATGAAATAGCTCACTTTGTATTAGATCATAGTGTTCAAAATTTTAATAAGTCGATTTCAAGACAAAAAAGAGCTGAATTTTGGGCTAGCTTTGCTACCGCATTAACGGCAGCTGCAGAAACTGCTATAGCGGAAAAAGACCCTTATTATGTGCCAGGAGTTGCAACCATTGCGGTTGCAACGATTTCAACCAGCATTGCAGCTGAATTATGTGAAAGATTAGGTATGAAATATAGTCGGGCGCAAGAGACAGAAGCTGACGAAGCAGCTGTGCAGTTATTGAAAGTCCTTAAATATGATACAAATGCATTATCAACTGCGTTGTCTAGGATAGAAGAAACCATGAGACAAGAGCGCAGTATTCAGATGTATTTTGCTTCTGATCATCCCGCTTTAATTGATAGAATTAAAAAATATGGCACACCAAGCGAAAATGTAAATAGGGACTTCGAGAAGATTATTTCATTTGCGGTCTCTGATGCTGCCATAATGAAAATGCAAAACAAAAGATTCAGACAAGTTTTACCTTTAGTAAGTCAGAATATTAATAACATGGTGGCAACAGCTGATGACTATATTTTAAAGGCATATTGTCTTTTGTATTTGAAGAATGACATCGGATCATCAGATGAGATTATGAACCTATTAACAGAAGCTAAGGAACTTGATCCTAACAATATAAACATATATAAAGCTGAGATTTTAGCCTATTTGAGGAAAAATAACTATAGTAACGCATTATCTCTGTTGAAAGATTATAAGAATAAATTAGGGGCTATAATAAATGCAGAGAATAATTTGCCGGATGATTCTTGGTCTAATCTATATGATTATGCTATGAAAGAGAATAATTGGGCTGGTGAAATGCTTATAAAGCTAAGGTCGTTTAAATAAATATGGAGATTCTAAATAATATCATGAATTTATATTTTTTTCGCATGATTATTGAAAAAGACAACAATGTTTGAATTGATAGATATGGAGAAAGAATGTAATGATATTGATGTTAATTGGGCCGAAATGAAGCCTGAGGTTGTTAATGCGAGTAAAAGTAATGGAAGGAAATTGTAAAAAACATCATACACAATCAAAGGTGAGTAAATGTTTGATAATTATATATTTATTGCTCAATAGTATTAAGTTATCTTCCCAAACTATAGATGAAGTTTTTAATGCAGCTTTGTCTGATTTTTCTACACTGATGGAATACTTTATTCAGCAACCAACAAATGCTGAGCAAAATAAGATAATATTAAATAAATTAATAGAGTTACAAGATCTTATAAATAAAGTTCATGTAACACGTGAAGAAAGATATAAATTAAATTCGTTAAATGCAGATATTAATGTGGTAAAAGATTTTATGTCTCCAGTTTCAGGTGGTATAAATATTCATCTTAAAAAGAATCATTTTACACGTTTGCAGAATATATTTGGACAGCTTTTTACACAAGTAATGATAAACGTTAATTGCCCTAAAGAAGAAGTTGAGTTTGTAGAAGTGAACCTTGGAAAATTGAAGATTTGCTATTTTCATAATATATCAAGGAAAGCGGCATCAGGAATAAGAATAAAATATTATGGGTCTTCAGGTAATTCACAAATAAGCGGAGAGTATGGCGCTTTTTTCAATGAATATACTCCTGTGTTAAATAATGTTGGGAACCAATATGTTAGAATAAATTCAGCCTCAATAATTGATCGATTTTAAATTATATAACTATGAAAAAGTTTATTTCTATTGCTCTTACTCTTACTTTTTCAGTTGTAATTACTTTGTTTGCGCAGAATAATTTCAGATATGTAACTGCGAATCTTAATATGAGGATGGAACCCAATACTTCATCCAGAGTATTATTGACTATCCCAAAAGGTACACTCGTTCAAATTAATGAAGATTGTGATTGCCAATGGATACCAATAATATATAATGGTTATGTTGGCTACATTTCCACTAAGTATCTTTCACGGAATCAACGAGTAAGGAATGAGGTTAGTATTCCCAAACAGCCAATAAAGTATTATACTAATTCATTTGGAAATCGAGTTCAATCACCAACATATTACAGTTCTCCACCTGCGGGTGCTACGGCGTTATGTCGTGATGGAACATATAGTTTTAGTCAAAGCAGGCGAGGAACTTGTTCCCATCATGGTGGTGTTGCAAGGTGGCTTAAATAATGAACTCGTTAAATATCAATCGTTTATAGATTGAATAGTCTTTAGAACCGGATATAATATTAAATAATGGAGGAGATGCAATGAAATTTAAATTATTTCTTTCGGTAATGTTGGTCACGGAAAAGGTTTTCTCGCAAGCAGCTTATTGGAGAGAAACTACTGAACGTTTTCATGGAGACGATGATGTCTCCTTTTTTGATAGTTTATTAGGTTTGATAATAATAGCTGTAATAGTTTTTTTAGGATTAGCATGTTATGCTTTTTTAAAAGAGTTATTTACTCCTGCAAGTAAACGGTATGAGGAAGAAGCTTTGCGAATATTGAGGAGAAATGCAGCATCCAATGTTAATTTTCTCAAGTATTCAGTAAATGACGATTATAAAAGGCTGTTTATACGAGGTTATAAAGATGGAGCAAGCGGACGCTATCCAGATACTTTTTATTATTGTGCAAAGTTTCCAAGTAAGTTTTATAAAAACAAAGAAACACCCTCTAATTTAGCATATACAGATGGTTTTGAAGAAGGAAGAAGCGGTAGATAATAAACTTTAATAACAAGTATTACTAATTTTAACATTTGAAAGGGAACTATGAAACATTTTAATAACGTAAGTTTATTAATCGTATTGATTCCTCTCTATTTTGTTGCATGTACAAGTAATCAGCAGGATAATATTGATAATAAAACAGTCGAGAGTATTGATAGTAAAGAACCTTATCCACTTGATTATATTTTTAATAGTATCATTTATGATGCAGAACGAGGTCTCATGGTTAAAGAACAATTAGAATATGACATTTTAGTAAAGCCCATTTACTTTGATGCTTTAAATGAGGTGCATTATGATATTTTATATTTTAATTATTTTGATAATATTCAAATCAATATACAAGCTAAGCGTAACACACTAATTGAAATTCTGGCAAGCAGAATAACACATGTCCCCATAAATAGTACAAATATTTTTGATTATAAAGAAGCTTATACAAATGAGCATAATATAAAGTATGCCATAGCATCTGTTATCATTGACAACTCTCTTGTAAAGGATGTCATTATCTCTCCTTTAGCTGCTAAGAACATGTCAGACCTATCAAAAAATAGTAATGGAACTCCTATATTTGTAAGATTTGAAGATGACCAGACCCAGAAAATATTGGATTATGTTTTCTGGGGTGATAATGTTATTGATGATATATTCCGTTTTAAGAATGACTATATAGATACGCCTTTATTAGGATTAAGACTTATTACTGACAATTGGAAACAGATAGGTCATTGAATTTGTCTTCAATATTTCCTTTCAGGGTTACGGAAATATTTTGAGAAGAGGCTTACCTAATGTGAATGTATGGGGGAAAAAGAGGAGAATATGAATGGCATTTTAAGCAAGATATTAAACTTCTTGTCCTATAAAAATGGGGGTAGAAGACTGTCGTCTCTTATTTTGATAATTGGTGTAGTGCTGGTTTTAGTAATAGTATTTATTCTAACAACTAATAGATACGATAACAGTCAAGCTCTCACTAAAGAAACCATTAAAGAATCTACAATTAGTGATATGTTCCCATGGGAAGATAAAGTAATAGATGGACAGGATGTTGAGATTACTGGAACTTGGTTTGAGCCTCATGGGGCAAGCCATAATATTGTGTTTAACCAAGATAGCTCTTTTGTATATCACACTTATTCCTTCCCTACATCAACAACATCACAAGAGTTAATATATACAGGGAAATACAGAAAAGAAGGTATTAAGATAAGCCTTTCTGATGAACAAGGTTGGGAATCTGTGATGTATTTAAGGCATAATGGAACGAATTATTTTTTGAGTGATTCCATTAAATCAAGGGGTATATATTTGGTACAGGGCAGTGAGTAAAAAGAAAGAACTGAAAAAACGCACTGACATGATGTTGTCATTATAAAAGAAACACTGCCCTGTAGTAGGCAGTGCTATTATATTTAGTACCCGGAGTGGGACTTGAACCCACACAGCTGCAATAGCCAAGGGATTTTAAGTCCCTCGTGTCTACCGATTCCACCATCCGGGCAGCCTTGGTTTTGCGGTGCAAAGATAATTGCTATTTTTTATTCTGCAAAAAATATCAGCAACTTTTTATACCTGTAGCAGTTGTTGAACGGCTTTCTCCACTTTCTCAAAGCCAAATTTTGCAAGTTCTTGACACATTAAATTGCCAATCTCAGCATTACATAGATTGCCTATGCTGCCTTCATGGGTGTGGTGAACCTCTTGCGTATGATGGAACTTGCCTGCTTCGAACTCCAATCCCACTTGTTTATAGGCATCACGGAAGGGTACGCCCTGCAACACCAGTTCGTTAACTCGCTCAACTGTAAAGATTGGCTGGTAGCGAGGGTCGTCGAGAATATGTGTATTTACCGTTAAACGACTGATGATGTAGGTAGTCATCTTCAGACAGTCTTTCAGCTCCTCGAATGCAGGGAGGAATACTTCCTTCAGTATTTGATAGTCGCGGAAATAGCCACTTGGCAGATTATTGCTGATAAGCATGATCTGCTGTGGTAAAGCTTGTATTTTGTTGCACTTGGCACGAGTCAACTCAAACACATCTGGATTCTTCTTGTGGGGCATGATGCTGGAACCTGTTGTGCACTCATCTGGCAGTTTCACAAAGCCAAAGTTCTGGCTATTGAACATGCAGGCATCGAAAGCTAACTTGGCAATGGTACCGGCGATACTGGCCATAGCAAAAGATACATTACGTTCCATCTTGCCACGTCCCATCTGGGCATACACCACGTTGTAGTCCATTGAGTCAAAACCCAACAGCTCGGTGGTCATGGTGCGATTTAATGGGAATGATGAGCCATAACCAGCAGCAGAGCCTAAAGGGTTGCGGTTAACCATGCGATAGGCAGCTTGGAGCAAAGTCATGTCATCAACCAGACTTTCGGCATAGGCACCCAGCCACAGACCGAAAGACGAAGGCATCGCAATCTGCAAGTGGGTATAACCTGGCATCAGTACGTCTTTATAACGCTCACTCTGCTCTATCAAAGTGTCGAACAATTGCTTGGATAGTTCTGCTATTTCCTGTAACTGAGCACGGGTAAACAGTTTAAGGTCAACCAGTACTTGGTCGTTACGAGAGCGACCGCTGTGTATCTTCTTGCCGATGTCTCCCAAAGTGCGGGTGAGCATCAGTTCCACTTGTGAATGGACATCTTCTATGCCTTCTTCAATTACAAACTCACCCTTGATAGCCACCTCATATATCTTTCTCAACTCCTGAAGCAGCACTTTTAGCTCGTCTGAGGTTAGAAGTCCTATGCTTTCAAGCATGGTGATATGTGCCATACTGCCCATTACGTCGTATGGTGCCAGATAGAGATCCATTTCGCGATCCCGACCTATGGTGAAACGTTCTATTTCTTTATCTATCTGTGTGGATTTTTCCCAAAGCTTCATAAGTAAATGAAAATTGAGACGGAGCATGCCCCGTCTCTGTTTGTAACTCTGTATTTGTATTTAGTACGGAACTTGTGCCAAAGCTTCCACGATGCGGTTCAAACCATCTTTAATAGGCTTCTGCACCATGCCTAACATGAAAGGGTTGAGCTGCAGACCAGCTATCAGTTTCATCTCACATGCTTCAGCACCTTTAGGTATCAGTTCCATACGGATATCGAATGGGATGGGTGATTGAACAGTGCCATAGGTCACACTATGGAAGGGTTCAGTGTCCTTAATCTGCATTGATACAGCACCCATTGGTGTCTTGAAAGTGAGCATACCGTTGTCGAGGCTTATATTATCTAACTTGTCAGCAGGAATGCGCTCTTTCAGTTTTTCCAGGTTGTCTGCATTTGACAACTTCTCAAATACACTGCGCTGAGGAGCCTCAATACGTTTGGTATCGCTCTCAAAACTCGTAGTACTCATAGTTTGTTTATTTAACAAAATGGGAATGACCCATTACTGTATTTATTATTTTAAGTCGTCACCCCAATGAGCTGGGTCCTTGCGCCATTCGTTCAGCGTTGGGATATCTTTCTCTTCGATATAACCAGTCTTAAGGGCTGTTTCAATAACGGCATCGTAGTCGGTGAGGGTTACCAAAGGCACTTTCGCTTCTTTGAAAGCTTTCTCAGCTACAGGGAAGCCGTAAGTATAGCTGGCCACCATGCCAATTACCTCGCAACCGTCTCTGCGGATAGCTTCCACAGCTTTTAAGCTACTGCCACCTGTTGAGATAAGGTCTTCCACTACCACAACTTTCATGCCTGGGCGCAATTCTCCTTCAATCAGATTTTCCAAGCCATGATCTTTTGGTTTGGAGCGAACATATACGAAAGGTAAGTTCAGGGCATCAGCTACCAATGCTCCTTGAGGTATGGCACCTGTGGCAACTCCTGCCACTGCATCAACTTGTGGGAAGTGTTCTAAGATGATACGAGTGATTTCATATTTTACAAAACTGCGCAAGGAGGGATATGAAAGGGTCTTGCGGTTGTCACAATAGAATGGTGATTTCCAGCCTGAAGCCCAGGTGAAAGGGTTGGCTGGCTGTAATTTAATGGCTTTAATCTTTAAAAGCTTTTCAGCAAACAGTCTCTCTAACGTTTTCATAGCACTATCATTTTTCAAAAAACAATGCAAAAGTAAATAAAAGAATGGTAATCCCGAAATGATTGGCTCTTTTTTCAATCATCTATGTTGCATAACACTTCTTCATAAGTGAAGCCTCGCTGCAGGGCGAAGCGTGTGAGCTTGGCTCGCATCTGGTATTCGTCTTCCTCTTTCAACGATTTGCGCTTCTGATTCAGTAAGTCACACAGTATCTGCATGTATTCCTCTCGGTCGATTACCTCGTCCATCAGTGGCTTGAATACTGCTGGGGGAATCTGTTTTTGGCGAAGGCCTTGTTCAATCTTGATGCGCCCCCACTTGGCAAATCGGTATTTGTCGTTGATATAGGCTTTGGCGTAGCGTTGCTCGTTGATAAAACCCTGTTGGCACAATTGGCTGACAATGTGTTGGACTTCTTCTCCTTCAAATCCCCATTGATGAAGCTTTTCGCAAACGTCAGCAATGCAATGTTCTCCCTTTGAACAATAGCTGGCAGCCTTGGATAGGGCTTCTGATGGTGTTAATGGTTTCATGTAGTATATTGATTACTTTCATTAATGACTAATTGTAAATCTGGCAAAAACGAAGCGGTCATTGTGACTTATGTCTTGCATGACTTTTACATCTTGATATCCTAAATCCTCCAATAATGCTTTTACTTCCTTTCCGAAAGCATAGTTGATTTCAAAGGCAAGCATCCCACCTTCTTTTAACATCGTAAGTCCTAATTGACCTATCTTTCGATAGAAAAGCAAAGGGTCATCATTTGGTACGAACAATGCTTTGTGTGGCTCATACCGTAAAACGTTGGGTGACATCTTATCAGCTTCTTTTACAGTTATATACGGAGGGTTGCTCACGATGGTGTCGTAAAACCTTGTTTGCTCAATAGATGGCTGGAAGGAAAGGATATCGGCCAGAAAGAATGTAACGCCGCCCTTCAATTTTTCATTATTCAATTTGGCAATTGAGAGTGCTTCCTCTGAAATGTCGCAAGCGAAGACTTTAGCATTTGGCAGGGCCAATGACAAAGAAATCGCTATGCATCCACTTCCTGTTCCTATGTCGAGTATCAATGATTCCGGGGATAGCTGGTCTGCTAAAAGTTGTACAAGTTCTTCAGTTTCAGGGCGAGGAATCAGTACGTCGGGCGTCACATAAAACCTTCTTCCGCAAAAAGGGGCTTGCTGTTGTATGTATTGTATAGGTTCGAATTCTTTCAATCTTGAAAGGATAGCCTGCAGAAAAATTTTCTGGTTTGCCGATAAAGCTATATCTTTGCCAAGGAAATAGTCAACAGGTGATTGTCCCAGCATCTCCTGGCAAATGATGCGGGTCAGGGCATTGGCTTCTTGCTTGCCGTAAAGGGGGAGCAGGGCCTGACGTATTTCTGTGATGACGTTTGGCATAATTCTCGCCAAAAGTACAGATAATTTGAGAAAAGACGATGACAAATGATGAAAAATATATGATGCGTTGCATCCAACTGGCCCAAAACGGCAAGTTGGGAGCAGCTCCTAATCCTATGGTAGGTGCTGTGGTGGTTTGTGACGGACGCATTATCGGTGAGGGCTATCATGCGAAATGTGGTGAAGCCCATGCTGAGGTAAATGCCATAAATAGTGTGAAAGATGAGTCTTTGTTGCGTCGAAGCACTTTATATGTGAGTCTTGAACCTTGTGCTCATTATGGCAAAACACCACCATGTGCTAAGCTGATTGTTAGCAAAGGAATCCCTAAAGTGGTGATTGGGTGCCAAGATCCATTCAGTAAAGTGGCTGGTAAAGGCATTGAGATATTAAAACAAGCTGGGTGTGAGGTCGTTGTAGGGGTATTGGAAAAGGAATGTCAAGATTTAAACAAAGCTTTCTTTACAGTGCAATTAAAACATAGACCTTTTATCACGCTGAAGTGGGCACAATCGGCTGATGGCTTCATGGATGTTGAAAGAAATGACGGTGAACCTGTAAAACTTTCCTCACCTTTAACTCAGTTGATCGCTCACAAGCGTCGTGCAGAGCACCAAGCAATAATAGTGGGTACGCAGACAGCTAGGCTTGACAACCCTTCATTGAATGTAAGAGATTGGTGTGGGCCGCAACCATTGCGTATCGTGATTGATAAGGATCTTACATTACCTCGTCATCTTCATCTTTTTGATGGTAGCCAGCCTACCTTAGTGGTTACTGAAAAGAATGAAAAAATAGCAGGTGCTATGACTCTTCAAGTAGATTTTAACCAGAGTATTCTGCCCCAGCTGATGGAAGAGTTGCAGAGGAGGAACATTCAATCTTTGTTGGTGGAAGGCGGATCTAAATTGTTACAATCTTTCATCGATGAGGGGTTATGGGACGAAGCTTATGTAGAACATTGTCCACAGGTTTTGGGGCATGGAATTTTGTCACCAAGTCTTATTAATCCTAAAAAATCATTCAAAAAAAGCCTAATTATGGGCCGAAACTACCATATATTTTATAATTTTGTATAAAACTTCGTCAGAAATCTGCACATAAGAAAATTGTTTTTTAATTTTGCAGGTTGTAAATAAGAAAAGAAGACTTTGATGAGAACAAAACTCTTAATAGCCATAGCCTGTTTGATGGGTGTTTGTATCGGATTCGGTGCTTGCGTAAAAGGAAATGACGAAGGGAAAACCGAAGTGAATATCAGTACTTATGTGACGGCTTTTGGTATTGATACTATATATGGGAAATATTATAAGTTCAGCATTGACCAGCTGAACCATGTTATTTTCAACGCAGATTCTCTGCCCATTGGTGCAGATACATTGCTGAACAATATTGCCATAGATACTTTCTCGGCATCAGGCTATATCACTTCTGGATTACTTGATTCTATAGTAATCGTCGGCAACAAGGCTGATCTTACTCCTGCTATTAATAAACCAGGACTTACATTTAAAATTATATCCAGTGATGCTAGTAGGTCACAGGAGTATAGTTTACAAATAAACGTTCATAAAGAAGATCCAGAGGCTGCTTCATGGATGCGTATTGCTAAGCTGCCTACTGAATTCCTGGCTGCCCGGAGTACAGACCAGAAGGTGCTGATTAAGGGTGATGAACTATTTGTGCTGCTGCGTGGTGATTTGTTGCTGAAAGCTGATATCAGCGATGAGTCGAATTATTCATGGGGAATTCATAATATGGCAGGTCTGCCTGCTGATGCCATGTTACATTCCACACTTAGCTATGCTGATACTCTTTATTTGATATCCGCATCGGGCGATGTCTATAACAGCGAGAATGGTGAAGTTTGGCAGAAAAATGAAACTTTGAGTGGAGGCGTTATATCATTGTTAGCAGCTTTCTCTGATAAATTGACTGCCATCAGGAAAGTGGATGGAGAACAATATTATTGTCTAACATCTGCATCTACAAAAGGATGGACAGATGGTGAGCACGTTCAATCGGGTTTCCCAACAAAGAAAGTAAGTTCAGATGTTTATCTATCAAGCACAGGTGTGGAAAGAGCTATTTTGGTAGGTACGCCCTTAAAAACTGATGATAGAATTGTGCCTTGGATGACTATTGATGGTGATGATTGGGGCGCAATGACTACGGACACAGAGTATTATTGTCCACCATTTGAAAATCCAGTTGTGATATATTACAATAAGTTTTTCTATATTTGGGGTAATGAGCTGGATGAAATGTATGAGTCTATGGGTGGCTTGGTCTGGGGAAAATCTGTTGGCAAATTCCAATTGCCGTTAGAGGTGAGCGGACATAAACAATATGCGATGACAGTTGACACCTCCAACTTTATTTGGTTACTTGTTATAGGTGACGGTGATGAAGATACACAGCTATGGCGTGGACGTCTTAATAAATTGAACTATTAATGATTGCTGGTGTATGGAGGAACATATACAATTGGATATGAAATGTATGCCGTCTCATGTGGCGATTATCATGGATGGTAATGGCCGATGGGCTAAACAGCGTGGGATGGAGCGCACTTTTGGACACCAGGCTGGGGCTGAGACGGTACATCAGATAGTAGAAGAAGCTGCTAGATTGGGTATTAAATACCTTACTTTATATACTTTTTCGACGGAGAATTGGAATCGTCCTACTGAGGAGATTACTGCGTTGATGGGGTTGCTCTTTGAACATATAGAAGAGGAGACCTTTATGAAAAATAATGTTAGTTTTAAGGTGATTGGAGATATTGATAAATTACCTAACTATGTGCTGGGAAAGTTGAAAAAGTGTATAGAGCATACCTCACGTAATACAGGAATGTCGCTGGTTCTTGCTTTGAGCTATTCTTCAAAGTGGGAACTAACAGAGGCTGCACGACAGATTGCTACTGAGGTGAAGGATGGTAAATTACAATTGTCTAATATAGATAGTGACACAATACAACAGCATTTGGCTACTAAGGATATGCCAGATGTAGACTTGCTGATTCGTACGGGTGGAGAACAGCGCTTGAGCAATTATTTGCTTTGGCAATGTGCTTATGCTGAATTATATTTCTGCGATACATATTGGCCAGACTTCAAGGAACAGGAATTGAGGAAAGCGATAGCTGATTACCAGAATCGCGAGAGGCGATACGGAAAGACAAGTGAACAATTAAGATCCGATGATTAGTGTTGATAGTTTAAAGTTGAAAAAGAAGATGCATAATCGTTTTAACTACATATTGTTGTTAGTAGCAACGTTGACGATGCTTAACTGTCAGTGGGCAACGGCTCAAGAAGAAGTTGCTATTGATGCGTTAAATGACGGGACTCCTGTTATTCTTTATTCTGGTGAGCCTAAGAAATATGTTATTGCTGATATTGCTGTTGAAGGAGCAGAAAATTACGAAGATAATGTTATTATTAATATTTCTGGTTTACAAGTAGGTGAAACGATTGAAGTGCCAGGTGATGATATTACTGATGCTGCTAAGCGATACTGGAAACACGGATTATTTTCGGATGTCAGCATACAAGCTGATAAGATTGTAGGTGACCGTATTTGGTTAAGAATTAAAGTGAGCATGCGTCCACGTGTAAGTGAGGTTAATTATCATGGCTTGAAAAAATCAGAGCAGGAAGACTTACAGGCTCGTATAGGCATGATTAAAGGTAGTCAGATAACACCTAATGCTGTGAGTCGCGCTGAAACAATTATCAAGCGATATCTGGACGGGAAAGGCTTTAAGAATGCAGAAGTAAAATTGGTACAGCGAGATGATCCAGACCGATCTAATGAGATCATTGTGGATGTAAATGTTGATAAGAAAGAAAAGGTAAAGGTTCACCAGATTACCATCGAAGGAAATAACGCGCTTAAAGCTAGCAAGATTAAGCGTGTTATGAAAAAGACCAATGAAAAGAACAAATTAGTTAATATTTTCCGAGCTAAGAAGTTCGTCCCTGAAAAATATGAAGAAGATAAGCAACTGATTATTGATAAGTATAATGAGTTGGGTTATCGTGATGCTGTGATTTTGGTAGACAGTATCTCTAATTTTGATGACAAGACAGTGGACGTTTACATCAAAGTGGAGGAAGGTGAAAAATATTATATACGTAATATTTCCTGGGTAGGTAACACTGTATACCCATCAGAAGTGCTGGCTAATGTGTTGCAAATGAAGTCTGGTGATGTATATAACCAGAAGAAGTTAGAGGAACGTACTGTTACAGATGACGAGTCTGTTGGTAACCTTTATTATAATAATGGTTATCTGTTCTATAGCTTGGATCCTGTGGAAGTAAACATTGTCGGTGACTCCGTTGACTTGGAAATGCGCATTTATGAGGGACAACAAGCTACTGTCAACAAGGTAACTATTAGTGGTAACGATCGTCTTTATGAAGAAGTGGTGCGTCGTGAGCTGTATGTTAAGCCTGGTAAATTATTCAGCAAGGATGACATCATGACATCTATGCGTGAAATACAGCAGATGGGACATTTTGACCCTGAACAATTACAACCGGATATTCAGCCTCGTCCAGAAGACGGCACGGTAGATATTGGTTTCCCTTTGGTATCTAAGCCCAATGATCAGGTGGAGCTATCTGCAGGCTGGGGACAGACAGGTGTCATTGGTAAGTTGAGTTTGAAATTTACCAATTTCTCCATGAAGAACTTGTTACATCCGAGTCGTAAACATCGTGGACTGCTCCCACAAGGTGAAGGACAAACCTTGACATTGAGTGGTCAGACCAATGGAAGCTATTATCAGAGTTATAGTATATCATTCATGGACCCTTGGTTTGGTGGCAAACGTCCGAATGCATTCCAGGTTTCTGCCTATTATTATGTGCAGACTGATATAAGTAGCCGCTATTACAATACTGCCATGATGAATATGTATAATAGTGCATATGGTATGGGTGGTATGTATGGTGGTTATGGTGGCTATGGCTACGGTGGCTATGGTTATGGTGGGTATGGTTACTCAAACTATGAAAACTATTATGACCCCGATAAGTACATGAAGATGATTGGTGCATCGGTGATGTTTGGTAAACGTCTGAGTTGGCCGGACAATTATTTCCAAATTTCTGCCGAGCTGTCTTTCAACCGATATATGCTGAGTCAATGGATGTATTTCCCTGTAACTGACGGTAGCTCAAATGAAGTTGCTTTGAACTTTACATTAGCGCGCAGGTCAACAGATAATCCTATTTATACTCGACAAGGTTCTGAGTTTAGCTTCTCTGTGCAACTTACACCTCCTTGGAGTGCTATCGATGGTAAGGACTATAGCAAGTATGACCAGTCCAATCAGGATGATTATAACAAGATGTATCGTTGGATTGAGTACCATAAGTGGAAGTTTAAATCAAAGGTGTTTATTCCATTGGCCGATCCATATACAGTAAAACGTACGCCAGTGTTGATGGTTCGCGCAGAGTTTGGTTTGCTGGGGCACTATAATAAATATAAAAAGTCACCTTTCCAGACTTTTGACGTAGGAGGTGATGGTATGACAGGTTATACGACCTATGCAACTGAAAGTGTGGCACTTCGCGGCTACGAGAACAGTTCTCTTACTATGTCGAGAAGCCAAGCTGGATACGCTTACACACGTTTCGGATTAGAATTAAGATATCCTATTTTGCTTGAGACAAGCAGTACTATCTATGCTTTAGCGTTTTTAGAAGGAGGAAACGCTTGGCATGACGTTTCCAAATTCAACCCATTCGATATGAAACGCTCTGCTGGTTTAGGTGTGCGTATCTATCTGCCAATGATTGGCATGATGGGTATCGACTGGGGTTATGGATTTGATAAAATTAATGGCTCGAAAACTTATGGTGGTAGTAACTTCCACTTCGTTCTAGGTCAAGAGTTTTAATGATTGTGTTACTTAAAAGGAGATGGAATTATGAAAAAGTTTGTGTTATTGATGTTAGCATTGTGTGCCATGAGCTTGGGTGCCAGTGCACAGCGTTTTGCATTGATTGACATGGAGTACATTTTACAGAATGTTCCTGCATATGAGAGTGCAAACAGCGAAATAGAACAATTGTCAAAGCAGTGGCAGGCAGAAGTGCAAAAAGTATCTGATGAGGCAAAATCATTATATGAAAGCTATCAGTCGGCTAAAAACTTGACTGAGGCTCAACGCACCCAACGTGAAAATGCTATTGTAGAAAAGGAAAAATCTGCAGCAGAATTGCGCCGTAAGTATTTTGGTCAAGAAGGTGAGTTGGCTAAGAAACAACAAGAGTTGATGCAGCCTATCATGGATGATATTTATGAGGTGGTCAAAGCTATAGCTCAAAACAAAGGATATAGCATGGTAATCGACCGTGCTTCAGCATCTAGTATCATCTTTGCATCACCAAATATCGACATAAGTGATGATGTATTGGCTGAATTAGGTGAATAATTCAAAAATAATTCCTACATTTGCAGCCGATAAAGAAAAAGATAATAAATATAAACAATAAAATTAAGAATTAAGATGTTAAAGAAAATTGTATTAGCCGTTGCTTTGATTGCCCTGCCAGCATTGGGTGCAATGGCTCAGCAGAAGTTCGCTCATGTGAATGCACAAGCTGTAATCGTCGAGATGGCAGAGTATAAAAAGGCTGTTTCTGACATTGAGGCAATGCAAAAGAACTATCAGGATGAACTTCAGCGTACACAGGAAGAGTTTAACAAGAAGTATCAAGAGTATGTAGCTCAGGCTGACTCATTGCCACGCAACATTGCAGAGCGCCGTCAGAAAGAACTGCAGGATATGGCACAGCGTCAGGATCAGTTCCAGCAGGAGGCAGGTCAATCTTTGCAGCAGGCTCAGCAAGAGGCAATGAACCCTATCCAAGAGAAAGTGTTGAAAGCAGTTCAGGAAGTTGCTAATGCTGAAGGATATGCATACGTTTTCGATATTAATGGTATCGTTGCTGTTGGTGCTCAGAGTGTGGATATCACAGACAAAGTTAAGGCTAAGGTTGGCGTAAAGTAAAGTTATGAATCATAAGTTGTCAAGCATACCTGGCCCTATCGGGGTGTTTGATTCAGGTTATGGAGGCCTCACGATCTTAAGCAAGATCCGTGAGGCCTTGCCTGCTTATGACTATATCTATCTTGGCGATAATGCTCGTACCCCTTATGGTACTCGCTCTTTCGAAATTGTATATGAGTTTACTTTGCAGGCAGTGACTAAACTATTCGAACTGGGTTGCCATTTGGTAGTTGTGGGATGTAATACAGCATCTGCCAAGGCGTTGCGTAGTATTCAGATGAATGACCTTCATCGATTAGACCCTCAACGCAGGGTACTGGGCGTGATTCGTCCTACGGTTGAATGCATAGGCAATTTGACAAATACGCGACATATCGGTTTAGTGGCTACTCCTGGTACTGTTAAGAGTGAGTCCTATCCATTGGAGATAAAGAAGCTTTTCCCTGATGTGGTTGTTAGTAGTCAGGCGTGTCCTATGTGGGTGCCTTTGGTTGAAAATAATGAGGCTGATGCTGAAGGCGCCGACTTTTTCGTAAAGAAATACCTTGATGACTTGTTGTCGAAGGATAGCAGAATTGACACAATTATACTGGGTTGTACCCATTATCCCTTGTTGTTGCCCAAGATTAAGAAATATGTGCCTGCTCATATTAACATCGTTACACAAGGCGAGTTAGTGGCAGAAAGCTTAAAAGATTACCTGCACCGTCATCCTGAAATGGATGCCAAGTGCACACGTGGGAACACATGCATATACTATACAACTGAATCAGAAGAGAAATTCTCGGAATCAGCTTCCATTTTCCTCAATGAATCGGTAAATGTAAAGCACATAGAGTTATGAAAAGAATAGTGATTAAGGTAGGTAGCAATGTGCTGACTAGAAAAGACGGCACATTGGACGTTACCCGTATGTCGGCATTGGTTGACCAAATTGCTCAACTCCGTTTGGAAGGTTTAGAAGTTATTTTGGTATCATCAGGAGCTGTCGCTTCCGGGAGAAGTGAGTTGAAACTGCCTTCACATCACCTCGATACTACCTCTCAACGTCAACTATTTTCTGCTGTTGGTCAGGCTAAGCTTATTAACCGTTATTATGAACTGTTTCGAGATCACGGCATGAAGGTTGGTCAGGTGCTTACCATGAAAGAAAATTTTGGCACCCGCAGGCATTATCTTAATCAGAAAAATTGTATGACGGTGATGCTGGAAAATGGAGTAATTCCTATCGTGAATGAGAATGACACCATCAGTGTGACTGAACTGATGTTTACTGATAATGATGAACTCAGTGGATTGATTGCTTCTATGATGGATGCCGATGTGCTTATTATCCTTAGCAATATTGATGGCATATTCAATGGCTCTCCTTCTGAGTCCACCTCACATGTGATTCGCGAAATAGGACAGCGCGTGGATTTATCTGGCTATATCCAAATGGCCAAGTCTAGTTTTGGTAGAGGTGGCATGCTTACAAAAACGAGCATTGCCCGTAAGGTGGCCGATGAAGGTATTGAGGTGATCATTGCCAATGGTAAGCGTGAAGATATTCTGTTACAGCTCGTGCACAACCCCGATACACTTTGTACACGTTTTATTCCAAAGTCAAAGCCTATAAGTGGGGTTAAAAAGTGGATTGCCCATAGTGAGGGCTTTGCAAAAGGAGAGATAACTGTAAATGATAAAGCCTCGGAGGCTTTAAGGGGTGATAAAGCAGTAAGTATTTTACCTGTTGGTATTA
Organism: uncultured Bacteroidales bacterium; assembly: GCA_902779085.1. Lineage (GTDB taxonomy): Bacteria > Bacteroidota > Bacteroidia > Bacteroidales > Bacteroidaceae > Bacteroides. The sequence continues at coordinate 465,190 of CACYZY010000002.1, forward strand.
TCAAAGTATCAGGTGATTTTGTAAAAGATGACCTCATCCGTATTATGGATATAGAGGGCAATCTAATAGGAGTGGGCAAGGCAAATTGTACGTCTGCACAAGCTTTGGCTGCTATGGGGAAACATGCTGGTCGTGCAGTAGTTCATTATGATTATTTATATTTGGAGTAGAATATATGGATATTAAAAGTCAATTACAGAATGTACGCGATGCTTCAAGACTTTTGCTACATGTAAGCGATGAGACTATTGCTAAGATACTGTGTGCTGTGGCCGATGAAGCTGTGGCACAGATGGATACTATATTGTTGGCCAATCAACAGGATTTAAATCGAATGGATCCTGCCAATCCTAAATATGACCGTCTGAAACTAACATTCGAACGTATTCAGGGTATAGCAGCAGACATGCGTAATGTGGCTCAATTGCCTTCTCCTGTAGGGAGAGTATTAAAAGATACTATTCGTCCTAATGGATTGAAGATAAAGCAGGTGAGTGTGCCATTTGGCGTTATTGGCATCATTTATGAAGCTCGTCCTAATGTTAGTTTCGATGTATTCTCTCTATGTTTGCGTAGTCACAATGCCTGTGTTCTGAAAGGTGGAAGTGATGCACAAGTCACCAATGAAGCTATTATTGAGGTCGTTCATAGCGTTTTAGAGCGCTTTGGCATAGATATACATGTGGTGGAACTACTACCTGGCGACCGCGAATCAACAGCAGAGATGCTTCACGCACGCGGATTAGTTGATCTGATAATCCCTCGTGGCAGTAGTAGCTTGATTAGATTTGTTCGCGATAATGCCACTGTACCAGTGATTGAAACGGGTGCTGGCATTTGCCACACATATTTTGATGCATTAGGCGATGTTACTAAAGGGAGACCTATTATAAATAATGCCAAGACTCGCCGCGTGTCAGTGTGCAATGCTTTGGATTGCGTTTTGTTGCATCGAAGTCGTTTGGCCTGTTTGCCTGAGTTATGTAGTCCTTTAGCTGATAGTAACGTGATTATTTATGCAGATGATGAAGCTTATGCTTCATTGCAAGGGCATTACCCTGATAACTTGCTACAACATGCTCAACCAGATAGTTTTGGAACAGAGTTTTTGGATTATAAGATGGCCATCAAGACGGTAGCGTCACTCGATGAGGCTATTGGCTGCATCAACACTGTTGCTTCTGGGCATAGTGAATGTATCGTCACTGAAGACAAAAAAACTGCAGATAGGTTCTGTAGCGAGGTAGATGCTGCTTGTGTGTATTGGAATGCGCCCACATCTTTTAGTGATGGCGCCCAGTTCGGCTTGGGTGCTGAGATAGGTATTAGCACGCAGAAAATGCATGCACGAGGCCCTATGGCTTTAGAGGCCATAACTACATATAAATGGGTAATTGAAGGCGAAGGACAAATAAGAAAATGATGTAGCTATGAGATATTTTAGCAGAGTAAAAGATTTAGGCAACTTGCGTCAGGCAATGCAGGAGGCCAAGGAGATAAAGAATGACAGGTTCAAGTATGTAGAACTGGGCAAGAACAAAACCCTCTTGATGGTGTTCTTTAATTCTAGTTTGCGTACTCGATTGAGCACCCAAAAGGCTGCTATGAACTTGGGTATGAATGTGATAGTTTTGGATGTGAACCAAGGAGCATGGAAATTGGAAACAGAGCGTGGTGTAGTGATGGATGGCGACAAAAGCGAACACTTGTTGGAAGCTATTCCCGTTATGGGATGCTATTGTGACATCATTGGCGTACGCTCGTTTGCAGGGTTGAAAGATCGTGATTACGACTATGCAGAAACTGTTTTCAATCAGTTTGTGCAATATAGTGGGCGTCCTGTTTTTGCTATGGAAACAGCTACGGTGCATCCTTTGCAGGCTTTTGCTGATTTGATAACCATCGAGGAATATAAAGAGGTGAAGCGCCCTAAGGTAGTACTCACTTGGGCTCCTCACCCAAAGGCTTTGCCACAAGCAGTGCCCAACTCATTTGCCGAGTGGATGAATGCGGCTGATGTAGAATTTGTGATTACTCATCCTAAGGGTTATGAACTGGATTCTACTTTTGTGGGTGATGCTATAGTAGAATACGACCAAAGAAAAGCTTTGGAAGGTGCCGACTTCGTATATGCAAAGAACTGGAGTTGCCCAGGTGTGACTAATCCTTCCGATTATGGTCAGGTACTGAGTAAAGACATGAGTTGGACTATTGACACTGAGCACATGAGTTGGACCAACGATGCTCATTTTATGCACTGCTTGCCTGTTCGACGTAATATGATTGTGAGTGATGATGTAATTGAGAGCCCTCGTTCAATTGTCATCCCTGAAGCAGCCAATCGTGAAATCTCTGCTACGGTAGTGATTAAACGAATGCTTGAATCATTGAATATTTAATTAAATCACTGAGTTTTGGATATTTAAAGAGATGAGAAAAACAACTCTTTTTAAAACTTTTCTTGCTTTGGCCATAATTATGTTCAGTGGCCAATGGTCAATGGTCAATGGACAGAAGTTGGAGTGGAAGTTAGGTGCTGATGGTTTCTTCGACAACGGGGAGGGTGATGCAACTTATCGTACTACAATGACTTACAGCGGTTTACGTACTACTCCTGAGTTGGGCGTCAGTTGGGATGAAGGCAAACATCGCTTGATGGGTGGTTATAGTGGCCAGATAGAGTTTGGCAAGAAGCATGGCTATACTGATGGTTTCCCCATCTTATATTATAAGTATAGCACAAAGCCTTTGACTTTCACTTTTGGTAGTTTCCAGCGTGATCAGCTTTTAGGTGATTATCCATCGTTCTTGATTAGCGATACCATTCGCTATTATCGCCCCACTATGCAAGGTTTTGCTTTCCAACACCAGCATAAGCGTGGCTATTTTGAGGCTTTCATAGATTGGACAGGTTTTCGTACTAACAAAGACCGTGAGCAATTCATGGCAGGCTTAAGTGTAAAGCACACTATTGGCAAGGTTGATGACGAGTTGTTCAGCAAGTTCAGCAAACGCTTATATGTTGGTTTAGAAGGCTATTATTATCATCATGCACTTACTTGGGATGCTGATGTGGAACAGCATATTCACGACAATTTGGTGGCTCATCCTTTTGTTGGTTATCAATTGGAAAGCCGTGTGGTTGATGCTGGCGTTGATGTCAGAGTAGGCGCTTTGGCGAGCTTCGATCGTGAAAGAGGTATGGATGATGGCAAACATACTCCTATAGGTTTCTTGGGTGAAGTGAATGCTCATTATAAGCGTTTCTTCTTTGAAGACATTTTCTATACAGGTGGACATCAGCAACCCTTTGGAAAGCAGTTCTATGGTGCCTATTATTGGGGTGATACTTATTACCAGGCTTCTGCCTATAATCGTACTGATGTAAAATATCAGTTTGTTGTAAATGACTGGGTATCAGCCTATGCTGGCGCTGTTTTTAATATCACTAAAGCCGGTCTGAATTGGCATCAAGTTTTGACCTTGCGAATAAATCTTGGTGGTAGTTTTGGAAAATAAGCTCATTACTATCGAACTGTGACGGTGTGTCAGCTACTAGTTTGTCTTGAAATTCTCATGAGAATATTAGAGCTTACTTCTTTTAAACACTGAGCTTACTACAAGTAAACTTATGGCCTGCTTCTGTATATTTCATCATCATATGGCCACTTAGCACTTCTTTTGCCGCCACGTGAAATCCTCTCCTCTACCTCGTGAGTCTCTTACAAGAAATCTTCATGATGAATTAATAAAACGTGAGCTATTCTTAGCATCAACTAAAACTACTCTCAAGGGCGAAGAGAACGGCTCTTGTCTGTACATATACCATATTAATAATGATATAAGTTGATTTTTTTCAAAAAAAGTTTGTAAAATATTTGCGTGTTCGAGAAATAGTGCTTACCTTTGCATCCGCTTTCCGAAAGGGCAAGCATTGATCTATGACAGGATGATGGAC
>CACYZY010000003.1 GCA_902779085.1 uncultured Bacteroidales bacterium
CTGCAAGGAAGAAGATATCCAGTTTATTGACCAAGAATTATTTACTTATGAGAACAAAGAATTTGCTGAGAAATACAATGCTCAGTATCGCGATGGCCATAGTAATCCTGTTAACCATACTGATGATGGCACTAGTAAGTATGATGAAAATCATAATGTTTCCACTACAACAAGTGGGCAAGTGGCTAATGAGGGCGGAGCGTTGGCTGCAACTGAAGTGGGAGAGTTGACCTACCATGATATCCCTTATTCGCAGATTGTTGATGCGTGGTTGGGTGAGGAAAAAGTGAAACAAGGTGACAGGCATCGCACATCATTGCTGTTAGCTGACCATCTGCGTTATATCACTGACAACAACCCTGTGCTTATCGAGAAGATTCTCCGACAGACACCTTTTGTGGCTGAAATCGTGCAAGAGCGCAACGAAGATGTGGCATGCACTGTGCGTAGTGCTTTGGGCTATAAGATGTATAAGACCTTGCCAAAGAGACTGCAAGATGCAAGCAAAACCAGTTTACGGCAGCATTGTTCGTTTCAGGCTCCTTGCTGATGACCTTGATGACTCGCTGCACCTACAGGTTCTATCATCGCCCAGAGGAATTGAGGCGACTCAACTCCTCAGTGATTGTCGAAGGTGATCCAGCCTGTGGCAAGAGCTTTGCCACCAGATTGTTCAAGTTGTTGTCAAAGCCCATTGCCGAAAAAGACAAGGAAGGCAAGAAAGCCATCAATGCCTACCGAGAACTGATGAAAACCAAAGGTGCCAACAAGGAGAAACCCAACAAGCCCAAGGTGGTGGTGAGGATTCACCCTGCACGAACATCCAATGCCCAATTTATACAGGATATGGTGAACTCCGTAGAGGTGGTGGATGGTGAGGAAATGCAACTCCACATGCTGACCTTTGACACCGAGTTGGACAATACCCTGTGCCTCCAGAAGGGAGGCTCGTGGATTGATAAAATCAGCCTCGAACTCAAAGCCTTCCACAACGAGGAAGATGGTCAGGCTTATAGCAATGTAGATTCCGTATTGCAAGACTTTATTGTCACCTGGAACTACATCTATACAGGTACACCATTGGCATTGAAGAAGAAAGTCAATGAACGCAACTTTGGCTCTGGTTTGGCAACACGCTTGACTTGTATTCCATTACCATCAACCAACTTTGAGATGCTGACTCGGGAAATAGCTGTCGATTATGAAAGTGATGAACGCCTGAAAGAATGGGCTTATAAGTTGGACAGAACCAAAGGTGAATTGAGTTTGCGAAAAATCATCGATGCGTTGTTTGATTGGACAGAGCGTAGAATGGCCGATGCAGCCTATAATGAGTCGAAGGCAGACGAGATGCTATTGAAGAGATGTGCTTATCATGGTGTGAACTTTGCAGCCCCATTCATCATCATGCGACATTGGGACGAGCTGAAGAAAGATGGCGAGTTCTGGTGTGGAGCATTTGGCACTGACGAGATAGATCAGCGTTTGGCTGAGCTGATTGTCAACATCCAGTTTGCTTGTCAGAAGCATTACTTTGGTGCAATGGCAGAGAAGTATTTTGACGACAAGACAAGGGATGCGACCGCGAATCGTCAGCGTCAGCAAAAGACCATCGATGCTTTCAATCGTTTACCTGAAGATTTTACCGTATATGATGTAATGAGATGTTTTGAGCTAAAATCGACACCCGTTGCACGTGTGCGAGCTAACAGGCTTGTCAAGGACGGCTTAGCTAAAAAAACTGGTGAGATACTTTTAGACAGTCATTGTCAAACAGTTTACACAAAAACCAGCTCTTTGCTGTATTAGGCATAACAACATAACAGCATAACATTTGTAATTATGTTAGACAGAACCAAGAACCTCTCCGAGCACTTTTTGCTCGGAGAGTTGACCAAGACCAGTTTCAAGACTGACGATAATAATGATCCTCCATTGGAGGCTGTAGAAAACCTGATTCACCTTTGTGAGGACTGGTTAGAAGAGCTTCGTTTCAACTATAACACCATCTATGTGTTGAACAGTATCGAGGACTATTACACCTCTAAGGAAGTAGAGCCCTTAGTCATCAACCAAGGTTTCAGGTCGTATCAAGTCATGTTGGCGATGGAGAGGGCAGGGCTGAACCCCAGCAAGACCTCCAACCACATGCGAGGTTGTGCCGTAGATATCCGCTGTGCAGGGGTGGAGCAAGCTCTCCGTTACATGACTATCCTGATGGACATTGCCGACCAGAAAAAGCAGGAGTTTGATGAACTCATCCTTGAACGCCGAGGCACCGTCTATTGGCTGCACTTTGCAGCAAGACCAAAGGACAATCGCAGGAAGATAGGGTTTATCCTGAAATAATAAAAGTTGTAAAAAGTGTTTTCCATACTAATTGTTTCGAGCCGTGCGGTCTTTGAAGATAGCACGGCTTTAATTGTATTTTCTCTCCATTATTTATTGATTTATATTTTTGAAACTTTTATTTTTGTAGTGTTTAAATAAGAATTATGGCTAAGCTTACCACAGAAGAATTCATCAAGAAGGCCCGAGCAGTGCATGGGGATAGGTATGACTATTCCAAGGTGCAGTATGTAGATAATAAAACAAAAGTCTGCATAATCTGCAAGGAGCATGGGGAGTTTTGGCAAAGGCCCGATATTCATCTACAGAGAAAAGGTTGTACCAAGTGTGGTAGAGAAAGAATCGCAAAAGCCAGCAGCAAATCCTTAGAGCAGTTCTTACAAAAAGCAAAGAAAGTTCATGGAACTAAGTATGACTATTCTATAGTAAAATTTGTAAACTACCAAACAAGGGTTGCCATAATCTGTCCTGTGCACGGTGAGTTCTATCAATCTCCTACTTCTCATTTACAAGGCAACGGTTGTCCCAAGTGTGGTAACGACAGAACTGCTTTGCGGATGACCAATGAAGACTTTATTAATAAGGCCAAAGCTGTTCATGGAGATAGATATGATTATTCAAAGGTGCAGTATGTCTATAATAAAACGGAGGTTTGTATTATTTGTCCAGAACATGGGGAATTTTGGCAAAAACCTAAAAATCACCTTAGTGGATATGGTTGCCCTATTTGTTCTGGTCGTAAGAAAATGAGGACATCAGATTTCATCAAGAAGGCTCGTTCTGTTCATGGTGAAAAGTATGATTACTCTAAGTCTGAATATAAAGGTAATACTGAAAAGGTATGTATCATTTGTCCAGAACATGGGGAGTTTTGGCAACAAGCTAGTAGCCATTTGAAAGGAGCAGGATGTCCTAAGTGTGGCTTTATTAAAAGTAGCTCTAAGCAGAGAATTTGGACAAGGGAGAAATGCTATGAAACAGCTCTTCAATATAAAGACATTGGAACATTCAGTAAAGAATGTCAAGTCGCATATATAATAGCACACAGAAACGGATGGCTTGCAGACTATACATGGCTTTCAAAAAAGAAGCAAGCCAATGGCTATTGGACATATGAGCTTGTAATGGAAGAAGCTCGGAAATACTCAACATCAGGAGCGTTTAAAAATGATTGCCCTTCTGCTTATGGTGCGGCCTGTAAGTATGGCTGGATAAAAGAATGCACTTGGTTCGTCAAACCGAAAAATGCAAAAAGATGGAATTATAATACATGTTTTGATGAAGCACAAAAATACACCTCTAGACAGGAATTTAGACAAAAGTCAATTACTGCCTATACAAAAGCTAGAGACAATGGCTGGCTTGAAGAATATGATTGGATTTTAATGACTTTCGTTCTTATTCCCATCGCGCCTATTTAGTTGCACGTTCGCGTGGATGGTTAAAGAAATTCGATTGGCTTATAAAGGAGCCTATAGAGCCATATAACAAAAAATGGAATTATGACACATGCTTTGCTGAAGCAAAGAAATATAAGACGCGAAGTGAATTTAACAAGAAACGGTCTGGAGCATATGATGTTGCTAGACGAAATGGATGGCTTAATGATTACACGTGGATGCCAGACATAACAGCTGAAGATTCCAAAGTAGATAGCGTGTATATATACTTGTTTAAAGAACAAAATGCTGTTTATGTTGGAAGGACTTTAATGTATCGCCAACATATTAGAGATATTGAACATCGAAATATGGATAACGATACCGTTTACAAATATGCTAAGAAGAATAATTGCGAGATACCACCAATGCAAATAATAGAAGATAATCTTAATATTCTTCAGGGCAGAGAACGTGAAGATTATTGGAGAAAATATTATGAAGCCCAAGGCTCTTTAATACTAAATAAAGCAGCCACAGGCGCAAAGAGTGGGTCGTTAGGAGCTATAGGACGAGGAAAATGGACTTTTGAAAAAGCATATAAGATAGCACAAGCATTTCAAACCGTCAATGAAATGTGTGAAGAATATGAATATCTTTATAAAATATCAAAAGCAAGAGGCTGGTTAGAAAAGTTTGATTGGTTTAGGGGTAGCGAAATAAAACTTGAAAAACAGACAAAATGGACAGAAGAGGTTTGTCGTGAAGAGGCTCTCAAATATACGTCTAGGAAAGACTTCAGGAATAAGTGTAAAGGTGCTTACGATAAAGCACAGGAGATGGGATGGTTGAAAAGTTACACATGGTTAACACATCATAGAGCTCATTCGGAATGGGATTATAATAGTTGCAAAGAAGAAGCTATGAAATATCCTAATAGGAATGAGTTTGGCAAACACTCATATGGTGCATACACTCAAGCTAGGTTGAAAGGATGGCTAAACCAGTTTTATCCTATTCCTCTTCGGAGAGTGCTTGACTATGAAACATGTAAGGAACTTGCATCTAAATATAGTAGTGTTAGTGAACTACTTGCAAATGATGAAAGCCTATATAATACTTTGAGAAAAAAAGGTTGGATGAAAGATTTTTTCCCAAAAACAATAGTATAGATAATATCATATGAAGATTGATCCATTTTTCATAATTATATTAATTGCCGTTTTTTTTATCTTCCTTATCTACCTTGTAAAACGTAATTCTGCAAAGCGTAAAGGAAAGAGAGGAGAGAAACGAATTATTTCCATTTTGTCGGAACTGCCAGAAGAGTATACTGTTCTGAATGATGTGGTATTTCGCACAGAAAAAGGTACTACGCAAATTGACCATATTGTAGTGTCGAAATATGGAGTGTTTGCTATTGAAACCAAGAACTATCGTGGTGAGATATATGGTGACGATAACCGTCAAGAATGGACACAGTTGATTATAACGAAAGTAAAGTATGCTAAGAAGCGTTGGAAGACCTATACTTATGTGACTAAGAATCATCTTTTTAACCCTGTTAAGCAGTCAAGGGGGCATGCATTCAGAATTAAAAAACTGTTATCGGAATATAGACATCTTCCAATAGTACCAATAGTCGTTTTTACTGGCGATGCAGTATTGAACAATGTAGAAAGTCAGTATCATGTAATTTATGAAAAAAAACTATTGTCAACAATAAGCGAATATAAAACTGTATATTTGTCGGATGAGGATGTGAATAGGGTAGTAGAAACTCTTGAAGCTAATAATATACGCGAGGAGGTAAGCGACAATCAACATGTCAAAAACCTACGCAAAGTAGAGAAGGAAACAAACGCAAAAACACGTTCTGGTATCTGCCCAAAATGTGGCGGACATCTCATAAAGCGTAAAGGGAGGTATGGCTCTTTCTATGGTTGCTCAAATTATCCTAAATGTAAATTCACTATCTAATTTTAAATAATCGTTTTCTTTGCTTATATTTGTACCCTCAAACATTGTGGTATGTACTGCAAAATGGAGAATGATGATGAGGGAGGGGACTAAACTTATTGTGACAAGATGATTACGAAGGACAGCATAGAGACGGCCTATAGCTTTCTGCATCAGAAAAGGAATGTGTATATACATTCTACAATGCAATGGCAGAAGGATGATATAGAGTGGTCGATTGGCTCGTATGTGGATGATATGAGCCAGGAACTGTATGACGTTATTTCTGACGGAAGGGCTGACTTCCTGCGTGATCATAAAAGGTTCAAGGATGATATAACCAAGGCCGTTGAACAATTGGAAAGGATGCTATGAATATTTATTAATAAATAAGTGATATGAAAAAGTTATTATTTGTATTGGCTGTGGCTGGTGCTGCTGTGTTGGTGGCATGTAATGGCAACAAGAAAACTAATGAAGAGGCAACTGACACCGAGGTTGCTGAGGTGCAGAGTAATTATGAAACGGATGCGTTCACGACAAAGAGTGGAAAGAAGGTAACGGTTTATGCGCTGATGCATGCCAGTGTGCGCGTGGTGGTGGACGGTAAGGAGATTGAGATTGACCCTGTGTTGAAACTGCGTGACAGGACAGTGGATTATTCGGCTATGCCTAAGGCTGATTATATCTTTGTGACGCACGAGCATGGCGATCATTATGATGCAGAGGCTATCAAACTGCTTTCAAAGGATGAAACGCAGCTGATTACGAACAAACGCTGTGCAGATATGTTTGGCGCAGGACAGGTGATGGCTAATGGGGACAAGTTGCAAATTGCCGATGACTTTACTGTAGAGGCTGTGCCTGCATATAACTACTCGGAGGCTAACCTGACCAAACATCCTAAGGGACGTGACAATGGTTTTATACTGACCATCGACGGACTGCGTATTTACTTCGCCGGTGATACCGAGGACGTTCCTGAAATGGAGAACATCAAGGATATTGATGTGGCTTATTTCCCATGCAATGGTCCTACAATGACTGTTGACCAGCTGGTGCGTGCCGCTAAGCTTATCAAACCTAAAGTGCTCTTCCCTTATCATTTCAGTCAGACGGATGTCAGCGTTATTCCTGCTCAGCTGAAAGAGGAGGGGATAGATGTTAGACTTAGACGTTTTTAATTGGCATAGGGACTTCGTTTAGCGAATAATAAAAGCACAATTTATTTGCTTTTGTCTTCTGTTTGCACTATCTTTGCAACCGCTAAACGAGATTGCGGCAGTAGCTCAGCTGGCAGAGCGTTGGCTTCCCAAGCCGAAGGTCGCGGGTTCGAACCCCGTTTGCCGCTCGAAAATCCCAATAGGGATTTTCCAAGAAAAATACCTGGTGCGCTTCTTTGTGAAAAGGGGTGCACTTTTTTTTGTGGCTTATTTCTGACCTATGCTGAAGGTCCCAATTCTTCGTTATTAGCACCTCTTTTTCGTTTTTGAGTGGAAAAGAGGTGTTTTTATTTAATTTTTTATTACATTTGCCATTAGAAATAATCAATAAAAAGTGTTACGTATGAATGAGAATGAAAAAAGAGCTATCAGCCGTCGCCACTTCTTAGGCTTGATGGGAGCAGGAGCTGCAGCTGGCGCTATGACGATGACGGGGTGTGCACCCAAGAAGGATGCGATGTATGACCCTGCAGGTCATCACACCAGTCCTGTGCCTGAAGCTGACCAGATGACGTATCGTTCATGGCCTAATCTGGACAACGACCGTATATCTCTCTTGGGCTACGGATGCATGCGCTGGCCTATGATCATGGATGCTAACGGCAGGCCTCAAGGCATTGACCAGGAGCGTGTGAATGAACTGGTGGATTATGCTATTGCTCATGGAGTGAACTATTTCGACACATCTCCTGCCTATGGTATGGGTCTTTCTGAAAAGGCTACGGGTGATGCTTTGAAGAGGTATCCGCGCGAATCTTATTATATTGCTACCAAGCTTTCTAACTTTGCTCCACAATCGCAGACTTTCGAGGGCTCGAAGGCGATGTATGAGAACTCTTTCAAGGAGCTTTCTACTGACTATATTGACTATTACCTGATGCACGTGATGGGGCAGGGTGGATTGGAGCCATCTAAGCGTCGTTTCTTTGAGAATGGCATGTATGACTTCCTGAGGAAAGAGAAGGAGGCTGGCAGAATCCGTCACTTGGGTTTCTCATTCCACGGTGACCAGGAGACGTTCGACTGGTGTATGCAGCAGCATGACGCTGGCAATTATCCTTGGGACTTCGTGCAGATTCAGATGAACTACCTCGACTGGCATCATGCCGTTGGTGCATCGATGACGGCTGAGTATATGTACAACGAACTGACGAAGCGCAACATTCCTGTGGTGATTATGGAACCTCTGTTGGGTGGACGTTTGGCGAATATTCCTAATCACTTGGTGGCAAGACTGAAGCAGGCTGAGCCTGAGAACAGTGTGGCTTCATGGGCATTCCGCTTCTGTGGCTCGTTCCCTAATGTGTTCTGCGCCCTGAGTGGTATGACGTATATGGAGAACCTGCAGGACAATATCCGCAGCTTTGGTCCGTTGAAGGAACTGACGGACGAGGAGAAGGAATTCCTCTTTGTGACGGCTGACTTGATGCAGGAGTATCCTACGGTGCCTTGCAACCAGTGTAACTACTGTATGCCTTGTCCTTATGGCTTGGATATTCCTGGCATCCTGACGCACTACAACAAGTGTGTGAACCAGGGTTACTTGCCTGAGAGTCAGCAGGACCCCAACTATCGTGAGGCGCGTCAGGCATTCCTCGTGGGCTATGACCGTACGGTGCCAAGAATGCGACAGGCTTCGCATTGCACGAACTGTAACCAGTGCTCGCCTCATTGTCCGCAGATGATCAACATTCCTGACTGGATGAATCGCATTGATGATTTTGTTGAAAAGCTGAAACAAAATACTTTATAAGTGCCAATACTTCCCCCGCATTGCGGGGAAAGGTGGCATGAAAGCATTGATGACTTTGTTGAGAAGCTGAAACAAAATACTTTATAATAATAAAGGCTGCCCGAAGAGCAGCCTTTATATTTAATGTTATTGACTTTTAATTGCGGAAGACGAGGCCTTCGCCAAAGCTATCGACAATGATAGGCTTAGTGCGGTCAATCTCTTCGCCAAGGAGCTTGCGAGAAAGTTCGTTGAGCATGTAGTCCTGGATAGCACGCTTCACAGGACGGGCACCAAACTCTGGGTCGTAGCCCACCTCGGCAAGGTAGTTGAGTGCATCGTCAGTAACCTCGAGTTCCACACCATTGTCGTGCAGCATACGCTTGACGTTGTTCAACTGCAGGTTGACAATCTGTCGAATCTCGCTTTCGTTCAGCGGAGTGAACATGATAGTGTCGTCAATACGGTTGAGGAACTCAGGACGAATCTGCTTCTTCAGCATCTCCATGACATTGCGCTTGGTCTCAGCCAACAACTGTTGCTTGTTGCTGTCGTTCAGTTGCGCCATCTGGCTCTGGATATAACTGCTACCCATGTTGGATGTCATGATGATGATAGTGTTCTTGAAGTTTACAGTACGTCCCTTGTTGTCTGTCAAGCGACCATCATCGAGCACTTGCAGCAAGATGTTGAACACATCTGGGTGCGCCTTCTCGATCTCGTCGAACAACACAACAGAGTAGGGCTTGTGGCGTACTGCCTCAGTCAGCTGACCACCTTCTTCATAGCCCACGTAGCCCGGAGGCGCTCCGACAAGACGAGAAACGGTGAATTTCTCCTGATACTCACTCATATCGATACGCGTCATCATGCTCTCATCATCGAACAGGAACTCTGCCAACGCCTTTGCCAACTCGGTCTTACCAACACCTGTGGTACCCAAGAACAGGAACGAACCAATAGGTCGCTTAGGATCTTGCAGACCTGCACGGCTACGGCGCACAGCATCAGAAATGGCCTTGATGGCTTCATCCTGACCAATGACACGCTTGTGCAGTTCGTCTTCCAGATGCAACAGTTTCTCGCGCTCGCTCTGCATCATCTTGCTCACAGGTATGCCTGTCCAACGAGCTACCACCTCAGCGATATCCTCATCATCAACTTCCTCCTTGATCATCGCCTTGTCGCCCTGCAACTCGTGCAGCTTGCGCTGGGTATCTTCAATCTCCTGGTTAAGTTGCTGGAGTTTGCCATAGCGAATCTCGGCCACTTTGCCATAGTCGCCTTCTCGCTCAGCACGCTCAGCCTCAAACTTCAGGTTCTCGATTTCCACCTTGTTCTGCTGTATCTTGTTGACCAGCGTCTTCTCGTTCTGCCATTTGGCCTTGTACTGACTTTCCTGCTCCTTGAGCTCAGCCAGTTCTTTGCCAATCTGTTGCAGCTTGGGCTCGTCGTTCTCTCGTTTGATGGCCTCACGCTCAATTTCCAACTGCTTGATCTTGCGGGTGATTTCATCCAGCTCCTCAGGCACGGAGTCAATCTCCATACGCAATTTGGCTGCAGCCTCGTCCATCAGGTCGATGGCCTTATCAGGCAAGAAACGGTCGGTAATATAACGGTTGCTCAGCTCTACGGCAGCAATGATGGCATCATCCTTGATACGCACATGATGGTGGTTCTCGTAGCGTTCCTTTAGACCTCTTAATATAGATATGGTGTCGAGGGTGCTTGGCTCATCTACCATCACTACCTGGAAACGTCGTTCCAATGCCTTATCCTTCTCGAAATACTTCTGGTATTCGTCGAGGGTGGTGGCACCGATGCTACGCAACTCACCTCGTGCCAACGCAGGCTTCAGGATATTGGCAGCATCCATAGCGCCTTCGCTCTTACCCGCACCAACCAAAGTGTGTATCTCATCGATGAACAATATGATGTTACCATCTGATTTGGTCACCTCGTTGATGACGGCTTTCAGTCGTTCCTCAAACTCACCTTTGTATTTGGCACCAGCAATCAGGGCACCCATATCGAGTGAATAGACCTGCTTGTTTTTCAGGTTCTCTGGTACATCACCACGCAGGATACGATGTGCCAGCCCCTCTACGATGGCGGTCTTACCAGTACCTGGTTCACCAATCAGGATAGGGTTGTTCTTGGTACGTCGGCTCAAAATCTGCAGCACACGACGAATCTCGTCGTCACGTCCAATCACAGGATCGAGCTTGCCGCTTCGTGCTGCTTCGTTCAGATTGATGGCATATTTGTCAAGTGCTTGATAAGTGTCCTCCGATGACTGTGAGTTGACTTTCTGTCCCTTTCGCAGTTCGTCGATGGCGCTGGCCAGCTCTTTCTCTGTCATGCCTGAATCTTTCAGTATAGTGGAAGCGGTACTGTTTACTTTGAGTAATGCCATAACAATGGGTTCGATGGAAACAAATTCATCACCCATTTTCTTGGAAATGTCCTCTGCCTGTTGCAGCACACTATTGGCTTCACGGCTAAGGTAGGGCTCACCTCCCTGAACCTTGGGCAGTTTGCTGATTTCCTGATCCAATCTTTGGGAAACCTGCTGTTCGTTCATGCCCAGTTTCTGGAAGATAAATTTCATGATGTTCTCACCAGTCTGCATCACACTCTTGAGCAGATGCACTGGCTCGATGGATTGCTGGCCCTGGCGTTCTACCAGGTTCACAGCTTCTTGCACAGCCTCCTGTGCCTTGATAGTATAATTCTTGAAATTCATAATCTTGATGCTCCTTTCTTCATTTGTTTTGTGTTAGTTTTCACCATTTGGGACGCAAAATCTTTGCCAACTGACAAGGTCAGCCAAAATGACTGAGTTTCACCACTATTGCAAGACAATTTGTCGGTTTCGTTTCGTTTTGGCGTAATGATTAAGTATATTTAAGAAAAATGATTTGTAGCAGTGGGGTATTATCACTATTTTTGTAACTCGAAAAAAGTATAGAAACACGAAGTTTTAGTTTAAATTGTAGAAATGAGAAAGTTTTTATTTATCCTGATGTCATTCGTTACACTTGGCATTTGTGCTCAGGAGAGCGTTTATGATTTTACTGTCAAGGGTCTGAATGACGAGGATGTGTCTATGAAAGACTATTCAGGCAAAGTATTGCTGATTGTGAACACTGCCACCAAGTGTGGCTTTACACCACAGTACAAAGAACTGCAGGCACTGTATGAAAAGTATCAGGCAAGAGGCTTTGAAGTGTTGGATTTCCCTTGCAACCAGTTTGGTGAGCAGGCTCCAGGCTCAAATGCCGAGATTCATGATTTCTGCACTGGTACTTATAACACTACCTTCACTCAGTTTGGTAAGATTGATGTGAATGGCGAGAATGAGGCACCTATCTTCAAGTTCTTGAAAGAGAAACAAGCTTTTAAAGGTTTTGACCCTGAAAATGAAACAGGTAAGATGATGGATCAGATGCTGAGCCGTAGGGATCCCAATTACAAGAACAATGCTGATATCAAGTGGAATTTCACCAAGTTCCTGGTTAACAAGAAAGGTGAGGTTATTGCACGCTTCGAGCCAATGGACAGCATGATGAAGGTGGAAACTGCTATTAGAAGAAACTTATAAAATTTAATACTAAAGAATGAAAACTATTTATGATTACACCGTGAAGGACAGGAAAGGCCGTGATGTTTCTCTCAAAGAATATGCCGGTGAGGTAATCCTGATTGTGAATACTGCTACTCGTTGTGGGTTTACACCTCAATATACCGAGTTGGAGCAGATTTACGAGAAATATCGCAGCCAGGGCTTCAATATCCTCGACTTCCCCTGCAACCAGTTTGGTCAGCAGGCTCCTGGAACTGCAGAAGAGATTCATGAGTTCTGCCAACTGAACTATGCTACCAAGTTTCCGCAGTTTAAGAAGATTGATGTGAATGGCGATAAAGCTTCTCCACTTTTCACTTTCCTGAAGAGTCAGAAGCCTTTTGCTGGATTTGACATGAATCATCCGATTGCTAAGATTTTGGACGAGATGCTTTCGAAGGCTGATCCAAACTATAAAGACTCGCCAGATATCAAGTGGAATTTCACGAAGTTTCTTATTGACAAGAAGGGCTTGGTGAAGGCTCGCTTCGAACCTACTGACAGTATGGAGGAAGTAGCGAAGAAGATTGAAGAGATATTGTAGTTGATGTTGCTTTGCGAAATGTTATAATCCTGTAACAGTTTGGCTGTTGCGTGGCGATTTCAAAGAGTTTTCGTTTACAGTTTAATAATCCTTCCCTTTTTGGGAGGGATTATTGTTTTTATGTTGTATCTTTGTGGAAATAAATGTAAGGTAACATGAGAAAGCTGATGATTACAATAGGAATTTGTATGCTGGCAATGCTGGGATGCTCTGCAGGGAAACCAGCTACAGAAACGGATGTGCCTGCATCGGATGCAAGGATACAATATGTGGGTAGGGTTAACTTTACAAACCCAGAGGCGCCGTTGTTTACTTATCCTGGCGTGCAGATTATTGCAGGCTTCGAAGGAACTTCCATTCGCATGAAGGCGAAACCCAAGAGTGCTTTCTATATGGTACAGATAGACAATCAGGAGCCGTTTAAGGTGGATTTTTACCAGCAAGAGGACACTGTGCTGCTGTTGGCTGAAGGCTTGCCAGAAGGTAAGCATACGGTGAAACTGATGCATGTGACGGAGGGCTATGAACTGCGTCCTGAGTTTTATGGCTTCATTCTTGATCCAGAGAAAGATTTGACAGAGGCGCCGGCTTTATCGCAGCGCAAGATTGAGTTTATTGGTAACTCTATCACTTGTGGCTTTGGTGTGGAAGCAACGGTGGAAACTGCCCCGTTTACCTATGAAACAGAGAATCATTACTATAGCTTTGCATCACTCTCAGCAAGGGCTTTGGAGGCTCAATACTTGGTGGTGGCAAGAAGTGGCATAGGCATCTTTCGCAACTATAATGGTCCGTATGATGGGAAGTCAGAGACCGCAATGCCTGCCTTGTATGACTATACCAATTATGATGATACTACTGAGGTGTGGGACTCTAATCGTTTCAAGCCTGATGTGGTATGTGTCAATTTGGGTACCAACGATACTTCTGCAGGCAGGTATAACAAGACCAAGTTGCGCGAAGCATATGCTTCTTTCCTGCAAAAGTTGAGGAACCGCTATCCTGAGGCTAAGATTGTGATGATGAGTGGTTGTATGCTGTCAGGCCAGCGCATGAAGGATGTGGCAGATGCTCAGGATGCTGTGGTAGCAGCAGCTAACAGACGAGGTGACAAGCAGGTATTTCGCTTTACGTTTACACCACAGGACGGCAGTCTGGGCTATGGCGCAAGCTATCACCCTTCGATGCAACAACAAGAGAAAATGGCGAATGAACTGACTCCTTTCTTACGTGAATTGATGGGGTGGTGACACTCAGCTTTTTACCTGAATGACATCTTTGATGTTGGTGGTGTATTGTTTGGTGAGATGTTCACTCTTTAGGTGCCATTTTTTGCTGTAACCTTGTACAGCCGTACGCACCATATTATGCCCATTCTTACGATTGATTTCTTCGATGGCTTTTGACAGAGCCGCTTGTTTGGTGCGGTCGATAGGATCGAAGAGGGATGTCTGAATGGCATTGTCACGACAAATATCCCACACTATCACACCTGCTTTCTTATAGAAATAGGTGCCTTGTTTCCATTCAGCACGTAACATTTTAACGGCATAAGACACAATCTCTTGCAGGTTATTGGTGGGTACCTGCAAGCTAGCACTGCGGTAGATATAGCTGGAAGGCACATCGGTGCGAAAACGGCTGGTGTGAGCAAATACCGTAAGGGAAGTGCAACAAGTATGCTGTTCCCTGAGCTTTCGTACACAGGCTGCGGCAAAGTTGGCTACTGCTTCCTCAACATCGTGCAGCGACGATAATCCTTCTCCTTGAAAGCTACGACTGGTGCAGATGCTTTTCTTGTGTGGCAGTTCCTCTACATTGATGCAATCAATGCCACGTAATTCTTTCCATGTACGAACGCCTGTGACATGCATGAGGTTACGTACCCATCCTTCGCTCTTCTGAGTGAAATCCCAGGCGGTCTTTATTCCATGATATGCCAATTTATCACGATTATGCCAGCCAACGCCCCACACGTCTTCAATAGGGAATAGCTGCAAGGCTTTCTCGCGTTTCTCTTCAGTATCAATCATGCAACAGCTTTGGTAGCCTTTGTGTTTCTTGCCAAACTTGCTTGCCATCTTAGCTAATGTCTTGGTGGGCGCCAAACCTATGGTGACGGGTATCCCTGTGCTTCGCTCAATGTTTTTGGCTAATTGAATACAAGGCTGGTGCAGTTGTTCGGGAGTACCCATACCGTTAAGGTCGAGAAATGCTTCGTCTATGCTGTATTGCGTGAAACCATCTGGGCAGAATTCGTAAAGCATACGCATCACTCTTCGGCTCATATCGCCGTAGAGGTTATAGTTGCTGCTGAATACTGCAACTTTGTTTTGTTCGAGCACATCCTTCACTTGATAGAAAGGACCACCCATCTTGATGCCTAATGCTTTCGCTTCGTTGCTGCGGGCAATGATGCAACCATCGTTATTGCTCAGAATGACGATGGGCTTGTTGCGGAGGTCGGGATTGAAAACCCTTTCGCAAGAAGCGTAGAAGTTGTTACAGTCAACGATAGCATACATGGTTTACAGTTTACAATACAAAGTAAAAGGTAAACTCTTAAAACTTTTGTCTTTTAATATTGTAGGTGACGATGCCCCAGATGATGAAATGGTTTTCTTCTGTAACCTTGATGGGTTGATAGTCTGGATTTGAGGGCATTAGCATCAGACAGTTGTGTGTCTGGTCGAGATGAATGCGCTTCAGGGTGAATTCACCGTCAATGAATGCTACCACTATATCACCCTCACCAGGTTCCAGACTCTTATCGATGATAAGCAGGTCGCCATCGTCAATACCACTATCTTTCATTGAGTCGCCTACACAACGGGCATAGAATGTAGAAGAAGGGTGGTGTACCAGTTCTTTGTTCAAGTCGATGGCCTCGGTAGTATAGTCTTGAGCGGGACTTGGAAATCCCGCTCTTACTCCTTCTTGTGAATACTGCAGTTCCAGCTCAGAGTCCAGATCTGCAGTGAACATCTCCAACTTTACCTGTTCGCTCATACCAGTTTGTGGATGACGAGACCAGAACGCAGCTTAGGTTCAAACCAGGTAGTCTTGGGAGGCATGATGTTACCACTGTCGGCAATGTCCATTAACTGTTTCATGCTTACAGGGTAGAGGGCCAGAGCCACCTTCATCTCACCACTGTCAACACGACGTTTCAGTTCGCCAAGGCCACGAATACCGCCCACAAAGTCGATTCGTTTGTCAGAACGCAGGTCTTTGATTCCTAGTATTTTGTCCAGAATCAAATTAGAAGAGATGGTAACATCCAATACTCCGATTGGATCACTGTCGTTATAGGTTCCTGGCTTGGCTGTAAGGCTGTACCATTTGCCACCTAAGTAAAGTGAGAAATTGTGCAAGCGAGCAGGCTTGTAAATCTCTGTTCCTACCTCCTGAATATCGAAGTTTTCCTTCAAGGCATTCAGGAATTCAGCTTCTGTCAAACCATTGAGGTCTTTCACTACACGGTTGTAGTCGATAATCGTCAACTGTGAAGCAGGGAAAGCTACAGCCATGAAGTAATTGTATTCCTCATCGCCCTTATGATGTGGGTTCTGCTTTGCCTTCTCTGCGCCAACAAGGGCAGCTGCAGCACTACGGTGATGACCATCTGCTATGTAGAGATAAGGAATCTTTGCGAACTCCTTAGTGATGGCATCGATGTCAGCGCGTTGGTCGATAATCCAGAACTTGTGTCCGAACCCGTCGCCAGGAGCAATGAAATCATATACAGGTTTCTCTTTCGTATATTTGGCTACAATAGCATCCAACTGGGCATTGTCGGGATAGGCAAAGAACACGGGCTCGATGTTGGCATTGTTCACACGAACATGTTTCATGCGGTCTTCCTCTTTGTCTCGGCGTGTCAACTCATGCTTCTTGATGATGCCGTTCATGTAGTCAGGCACATATGCACCCACAACGAGGCCATATTGTGTCTTGCCATTCATAGTCTGTGCATAGATATAATAATTCTCTTGCTCATCCTGCACCAGCCAACCCTTGTCTTGGAACATTTGGAAGTTTTCTGCTGCTTTCTGATAAACACGAGGGTCGTGTTCATCTGTGCCAGGCTCAAAATCAATCTCAGGCTTGATGATGTGATATAGTGATTTCTCATTGCCTTCTGCCTCTTGACGAGCTTCCTCAGAGTTCAGTACGTCGTAAGGTCTTGAAGCAACCTGCTCAACAAGAGCTTGGGGTGGGCGTATGCCCTTAAATGGTTTTACTGTTGCCATATTTTTCAGATTAGTATTTATTCAGAACTGCAAAAATACAAAACCCTTTTCGGATTAAAAAGAATATTGGCAACATATTTTCTAAATAGGAAAGGTCGGTAACTTTTCAACCTCTATTTTTTGTTATTAAAGAAATAAGGTGTATCTTTGCGCCTTGTTAATAAGTAAACAGATAAAACAAAGATATAATGAGTAAGAATTTTGCTGAATATGCAGGCTTCAACCTGTCACAAATCAACAAGGAAGTACAGGCTCAGTGGGAGAAAAACCACATCTTCGAGAAGAGCATGACTGAACGTGAAGGCTGTCCTTCATTCGTGTTCTACGAAGGTCCTCCTTCAGCTAACGGCATGCCAGGCATCCACCACGTGATGGCTCGTTCTATCAAGGACGTGTTCTGCCGTTTCAAGACCATGAAAGGTTATCAGGTGAAACGTAAGGCAGGATGGGATACACATGGACTGCCAGTGGAACTGGGTGTAGAGAAGGCGCTTGGTATTACTAAGGAAGATATAGGCAAAACCATTACTGTTAAGGAATATAATGCCGCTTGTAGGAAAGATGTGATGAAGTTCACTAAAGAGTGGACAGACCTGACTCACAAGATGGGCTACTGGGTAGATACTGACAATCCTTATATCACATACGATAATCGTTATATCGAAACTTTGTGGTGGCTGTTAGCGCAGTTGCACAAAAAGGGTCTGTTATATAAAGGCTATACCATTCAGCCTTATTCTCCTGCTGCAGGTACGGGATTGAGTTCACATGAACTGAACCTGCCAGGCTGCTATCGCGATGTAAAGGATACTACTGTAGTGGCACAGTTCAAGATGCTGGATCCAAAGCCAGAGATGGCAGAGTGGGGTACTCCTGTGTTCATCGCATGGACTACCACCCCTTGGACTTTGCCTTCTAATACAGCACTCTGCGTTGGTCCGAAGATTGACTATGTAGCTGTGCAGAGCTATAATAGCTACACAGGTGAACCTATTACTGCTGTATTGGCAAAAGCATTGCTCTATACTCACTTTAACCAGAAAGGCGAGAATATGCCGTTAGAAGACTACAAGAAGGGTGATAAAGTAGTGCCTTTCAAGGTAGTGGGCGAGTATAAGGGTACTGACCTGGTAGGTATGAAGTACGAGCAGTTGCTGAAGTTTGTGAAACCTATAGAGGTGGATGCTGAGGGTAAGTGGCACGAGGCTGCCGGCAAGGCGTTCCGTGTGATTCCTGGTGATTATGTTACTACCGAAGATGGTACGGGTATCGTACATATTGCACCTACATTTGGTGCAGATGATGCTTTTGTGGCTCGCAACGCTGGTATTCCACCTATCTTCATGTACACCAAGAAGGGTGAGTATCGTCCTATGGTAGATCTGACAGGTAAGTTCTTTGATACTGTCGATTTGGACGAAGACTTTGTGAAGCAGTGCGTTAATTACGACATCTATAAAGAATATGAAGCCCGTTGGGTGAAGAATGCATACGATCCTCAGTTTACTGTTAATGGTAAGTATGACGATAAGGCTGCTGCTGCCGCTGAGAGCTTGGATATCTATATCTGCATGAAGATGAAGGCCGACAATCTGGCATTCAAGATTGAGAAGCATGTACACAATTATCCTCATTGCTGGCGTACCGACAAACCTGTGCTTTACTATCCATTGGATAGCTGGTTTATCCGTTCTACCGCTTGCAAGGAGCGTATGATAGAGTTAAATAAAAACATTAACTGGAAGCCGGAAAGTACTGGTACAGGGCGCTTTGGTAAATGGCTGGAGAATCTGAACGATTGGAACCTGAGTCGTTCACGTTATTGGGGTACTCCACTACCTATCTGGCGTACGGAAGATAATAGTGAGGAGATTTGCATCGAGAGTGTTGAGCAACTTTACAATGAGGTAGAGAAAGCTGTGGCCGCTGGTGTGATGAACTCTAATCCATACAAAGACGCAGGTTTCGTACCAGGTGTTTATACTACAGAAAACTACGACAAGATTGACTTGCATCGTCCGTTTGTGGATGATATCATTTTGGTTTCTGCTTCTGGCAAACCTATGAAGCGTGAGACAGATTTGATTGATGTATGGTTTGATTCAGGCTCTATGCCTTATGCCCAGATACACTATCCCTTTGAGAACAAGGATCAGTTGGATTGCGGTAAGGTATTCCCAGCTGATTTTATTGCAGAGGGTGTTGACCAGACTCGTGGTTGGTTCTTTACGCTGCATGCTATTGCCACAATGGTGTTCGATAATGTATCGTTTAAGAACGTTATCTCTAATGGTTTGGTACTTGACAAGAACGGTGAGAAAATGTCGAAACGCTTGGGCAATGCTGTAGATCCATTTGGTGTGATTGAACAGTATGGCTCTGACCCTGTGCGTTGGTACATGCTTACTAACTCATCTCCTTGGGATAACCTGAAATTTGATGTGGACGGCGTAGAAGAAGTTCGTCGTAAATTCTTCGGTACTTTGTATAATACCTATTCATTCCTAGCTCTCTATGCTAACGTGGATGGATTCAAGTATGCAGAGGAAGATGTGCCTATGCAGGAACGTCCTGAGATTGACCGCTGGATTCTTTCAGAACTGAATACGCTGATTAAGAATGTGGATGCCAACCTTAACGATTACGAGCCTACGAAGGCAGGTCGATTGATTCAGGACTTTGTGAATGACAACTTGAGCAACTGGTATGTGCGTCTGAATCGCAAGCGCTTCTGGGGTGGTGGTATGACACAAGACAAGTTGGCTGCTTACCAAACGCTTTATGTATGTTTGGAGACAGTAGCTAAACTGATGGCTCCATTCTCACCTTTCTATGCCGACAAGCTGTATATGGATCTCATTGCTGTTACGGGTAGAGATAATGTAGAATCTGTGCATCTGTCTAAGTTCCCTGAGTGCGATGAGAACCTGATTGACAAAGAGCTGGAGGCCCGTATGGAAATGGCTCAGCAAATCACTTCTATGGTGTTAGCTTTACGCCGTAAAGTGAATATTAAGGTACGTCAGCCACTGCAGAGTGTGATGATACCTGTGAATGACGAGGCACAGCGAGCTCATATTGAGGCAGTGAAAGACCTTATCAAGAATGAGGTGAACGTCAAGGAACTCAACTTCGTAGATAATGCCACAGGTATTCTGGTGAAGAAGGTGAAGTGTGACTTTAAGAAGTTAGGTCCTAAATTTGGCAAGCAGATGAAAGCCGTAGCTGCTGCTGTAACAGCTATGAGCCAGGAAGATATCAACCGTATGGAACAAGAGGGTAAGTTTACTTTCGTGTTGGATGGTGTTGAAGCTGTTGTAGATGCTGCTGATGTGGAAATCTTCAGCGAAGATATTCCTGGATGGCTGGTAGCTAACGAAGGCAAGCTTACGGTAGCCCTTGAGGTAACCATTACTGAGGAATTACGTCAGGAAGGTATTGCCCGTGAATTGGTGAACCGTATTCAGAACTTGCGTAAGCAAAGCGGTTTGGAAATTACTGACAAGATCAATATCATCTTGTCGAAGAATGAGCAGACCGATGATGCAGTTGAGGCATTCAAGGATTATATCTGCAACCAAGTATTGGGCGCTAGCCTTGTGTTAGCTGACAAAGTGCAGGATGGCGTAAAGCTCGATTTGGACGATTATGAACTGGAATTGAGAATAGATAAAATTTAATTACCTTAATCTTTATACTTTTGCGATATGGCAGAGAAAGAGAAAACAAGATACTCCGACGCCGAATTAGAGGAGTTTAAGCAGATTATTCTGGAAAAGTTAGAAGTGGCTCAAAGGGATTACAACCAGATGATGGCCAGCTTGAATGGTTCTGATAGCAATGGCATTGAAGATACATCACCTACATACAAGGTGATCGAAGATGATGCCTATGCGTTGAGTAAGGATGAGACGATCCGCCTGGCACAGCGCCAGCAGAAGTTCATTCAGAGTCTGCAGGCTGCTTTGGTGCGTATCCAGAACAAGACTTATGGTATTTGCCGTGAGACAGGTAAATTAATCCCTGCCGAACGTCTGCGTGCAGTTCCTCATGCAACGTTGAGCATTGAAGCGAAAAGAAATAGATAATAAGACGGTGCTGAACGCTTTAAGTAGATGATGAGCAAAACCTTTAAAAAAGGCAGTATATCAGTTATTTTGATATTACTGTTGCTATTGATAGATCAGTGTATAAAGATCTATATTAAGACACACATGTATTTGCATGAAAGCATACGTGTGACAGACTGGTTTTACATCTTCTTTACCGAAAACAACGGTATGGCGTTCGGCATGCAAATCTTTGGAAAGTTGTTTCTCACTTCGTTCCGAATCCTGGCAGTAGCTGTCATTATATGGTGCTTGTATAAGTTTGTGAAAGCTCACCTTAAGACAGGTTTCCTGGTGTGCGTGAGTCTTATTCTCACGGGAGCTTTAGGTAATATTTTTGACAGTGTACTCTATGGTGTTGTGTTCAGTGAGAGCACTTTTTCGCATATAGCGACTTTTATGCCTCAGGACGGGGGATATGCCCCCCTGCTTTATGGCAAAGTCGTAGATATGTTCTATTTCCCTCTTATTGAAACCGAATGGCCCACCTGGATGCCTTTTGTAGGTGGGCAACATTTCGTTTTTTTCAGTCCTATCTTTAATTTTGCCGACTCGTGTATCTCTGTTGGCATCGTGGCATTGCTCATCTTTTATGGAAGATATGTAAACTATGCCTTTGATGTGCTGAAAACTAAGAAGTCATGAGACTTATGCGCTCTATACCGTTATGCCTGAATGTATTGTTCTTGTTGACTTGCATTGTGGCTTGTGGTCCAGAAAGACCCAGTGACATATTGAGCGATAGCCAGATGGAGGAGGTATTGTACGACTACCATGCTGCTAAGGCTTTAGGGGAAGTAGTTTCACCTTCAGATAAGTATAAAGCTACACTGTATTATTTGAATGTTTTTGAAAAGCACCATACCAATGAAGAACAATTTGATTCTACTTTGTCATGGTACTCTAGTCATCCAGAAGCATTCGACAAAGTTTATCAGAAAGTTATTAAACGCATACAGGATGAGAAGGCTGTACTGGAGCGTTCTATTGCTATTAGCGGACAGGGTAGCAGTGTAACACAAAGTGGTGATAGTGTAAACATTTGGTCGGGAATGCCGATGTTTAGTCTTACCAATCATCCCTACGATAACAGAATATCTTTCGATTATGAAAACGATGCAAACTATGAAGAAAGTGATACTTTACATTTTAATGCTCGTTTTCGTTATTTCCATGTAAAGAATCAGCAAATTAACTCTGATGAAGCAGCAGTGATGGCACTATCCATTCGTTATCGTAACGATAGTATCATCAATGAGATACATCATATTTATAACGACGGGAAGCATACTTTGACTTTACACAGCGATGACAATGGCAGGATACGAAAAGTCTATGGCTTTATTTACCTTCCTAAGCAAAGCGAAAATCGTATATTATTAGTTGATAGCGTTTCGCTGATTCGTATGCACGCTAAGGAGCGTTAATTTTTCAATTCCTTCTGCGAAATTCAGCACAAGTAATGGCTGTGGCTACTGCTACATTCAGCGATTCCGATGTGTCTCGCCCTTCAGGATAATTTGGAATAAATAATTTCCTGTTAATCAGTTTTCGTACTTCTGCAGAAATGCCGTTTCCTTCGTTGCCCATCACAATTAAACCAGTAGTACTGAGCTCTTGAGTATAGATATCGTTGCCTTCAAGCAAGGTGGCAAAAACAGGCACTCTTTTGTTCAGTTTACTAATTAATTCTGGCAGCGATACATAGTGTATGTGAACACGAGACAAAGCTCCCATTGTAGCTTGTACAACTTTAGGGCTATACACATCCACAGTACCTTGAGAGCAGAAAATGTGCTCGATACCAAACCAATCTGCTATGCGGATGATGGTTCCTAGATTACCTGGATCTTGCACATCGTCAAGAGCAAGACACAATTGGCTCTCTATCACAGAAACATCAGTTTTCTCCTCTCGCTGGTCGAAAATAGCGATAACATTCTGTGGCGTTTTCAATAAACTGGCACGGGCTATCTCGTCTGTTGTTGCAGATTCTATCTCATCGGCTTGGAAGAGTTGGTGAACTTCTAGCCAATCGGCTGTAGCTGCCAGATATCGGCAATGAAAATGGTCCAACAGATCGCCTGTCAGTTTAGGACCTTCTGCCACGAAAACACGTTCTTCTCGTCGAACTTTCTTCTGTTCCAACGAACGGATAAACTTGATTCTGTTCTTTGATATCGGCATTTGTAGCTTTTTTTCTATGCAAATATACTGCTTTTCTGAGAAAAAACCGCTAAATTTACAACCGAAAATACTTTATTATAAAGGCTCACGATTCAGAGCAATATATGAATAAACGGATAAAACATAGAACTATGTCTTGGTTATGGGCAATAACCTTGCTCATTATGGCAGGTTGTTCTTCTACTAAATATGTGCCTGAAGGAGCCTATTTGCTAGACGAAGTCAATGTTCAAAGTGATAATAAAGAGGTGAAACCTGCTGACCTTAATATGTTCATCCGTCAACAGCCTAATACCAAGTGGTTCAACTTGATAAAGACCCAACTCTATATCTACAACATGTCAGGACGCGATACTACTCAGTGGATAAATAAGGTTCTGAGAAGAGTTGGTGATGCTCCTGTGATTTTCGATTCCTTTGAGACGGAGCGTTCGCGACAAGAGGTTGAAAAAGCTGTTCGCAACCTTGGCTATATGGGTGCTACAGTGGATGCTGGTACAAAGTTAGACGGTAATAAGAAAATCAAACTTACTTATGACGTTAAGACTGGTAAGGCATACAAGGTGCGTTCCATCCAATATGACATTCCTGATACGACTATCTGGAATTATATGCGACAAGATTCTGCTGCCACCACCTTGTTGAAAGAAGGCATGAATATGGATATCAATGTGCTTGATAATGAACGTTCTCGTATTACTACCTTACTACAGCAAAAAGGTTACTATCATTTCAACAAGGAATATATCACGTACTCAGCTGATACTACACGAAATACTTTTCTTATTGACCTCACGATGCACCTTGAACCTTATAGAGTGAATGCTGATAGTGTGCTGGTTAATCATCCTCAGTATTATTTAAATCAGGTACATTTTCTTACTGATTATAATGCATTGGAAAGTGGTAATGGGGATGTGCAGCCGGAAGATACTATGCTTTACAAAGGGTATCCTATTTACTTTCGTGGCAAGCCTTTTATCCGTCCTCGTGTGTTGCTAGGCAATCAACGTCTTCAGAAAGGGGAACTATATAATGGTAATGATGTTCAGCGAACCTATCAGAACTTCAATCGTTTGTCTGTAATGCGATATACCAATATACGTTTTGAAGAAATGCAACGCAACGACTCTTCATTTGTTGATGCCTATATTCAGCTAACCAAGAATAAACTGCGCTCCATCTCTTTCGAAGTGGAAGGTACCAATTCCGCAGGTGACTTGGGCGCAGCAGCAGCAGTATCACTTAGTAATCGTAATTTGTTTCGAGGTTCAGAGACGCTCACTTTTCGCCTAAGGGGTGCATATGAAGCTGTTTCGGGTTTACAGGGAGATTATCGTAATGAAAGCTATACAGAATTAAGTGCCGAGGCATCTATTAATTTCCCTCGAATCTTATTTCCTTTCTTGAGTCATAGTTTCGTCAACCGCATTCGAGCTAATACTCTCTTCGAGATGCGTTACGACTATCAACTACGTCCTGAATTTACGCGTATCATTGCCTCCACGGGATGGAGCTACCAGTGGTCTTTCAAGCAGCAACGTTTACGCCATCGAATTGATCTCATGGATATCAACTACCTCTATATGCCTTGGATTCATCCTGATTTCTATGAAAGATATATTAACCAGGAAGATAACTTCATTGTAAAATACAATTACGAGGATCGCCTGATTGTTCGCACAGGATACTCTTTTATTTATAACAGTCGAGGAACAAGTATGGCGTCAAATATATTCAATGGTACATCATATACTTTGCGTGCCAATATTGAGGCTGCAGGTAATTGGCTCTATGCTTTGGCTAAACTCACACATATGAGAAAGAACAAAGAAGGTGAATATGCCATCTTGAATATCCCATTTGCTCAATATATTAAGGCTGACTTTGACTTCGCCAAGAATATAGCTATTGATAATCGCAACTCAATAGCCTATCATATGGCATTTGGTATTGCCGTACCTTATGGTAATGCCAAGATGATTCCGTTTGAGAAACGTTATTTTGCAGGTGGTGCCAATAGTGTAAGAGGGTGGTCTGTGCGTAACCTTGGACCAGGCTCTTTTCCTGGTGATGGGAACTTCATGAATCAGACAGGCGACTTAAAACTCGAAGGTAGCATTGAATATCGTTCCAATCTATTTTGGAAATTAGCTGGCGCAGCGTTTATTGATGCGGGTAATGTATGGACCTTACGTAATTATGATAGTCAGCCTGGAGGTCAGTTCAGAATTAATAAGTTCTATAAACAGATTGCCGTAGCCTACGGCATAGGTTTCCGTATCGACTTAGGCTTCTTTATTTTACGATTCGATGGCGGTATGAAGGCCATTAATCCTGCTTTTTCAAGTGGTCGCGAACGTTATCCTATTATCCATCCTCGTTTTAGTCGCGATTTTGCCTTCCACTTTGCAGTAGGCTATCCTTTCTAATATAAAAGAGTTCTATACGAAAAACATAAAGGCTGCAAATCTGCAGCCTTTAGTTATCAAATACTCACTTTTAGAGCAGCGTGTGCAAAAGATGAATGCATCGATTAGACCATGTTGCAGCAGAAAAGTACACGATCAATCATTATTCTACTGGTTTGTATTTAGGAACAAGTACCTTCATGCAAATCCATCCTATCATGTATGCTACAGAGCAATAGCAGAAGATGATGAAGTAGCCGGCAGGCTTTCCTTGGAATCCTAAGAATACCATTTGTGTGGTATCAGCATAATCAAATAACTTTCCAGAACCGTAATTAATAAGGAATGAACTCAAGCCACCAGCAGCACTGTTCAAGCTCGTAATCGTCGCAATAGCACGATGTGGAAATAAATCGCTACCCACTGAATAAAGGTTAGCTGACCAAGATTGATGTGCTGCTCCCACTAGACCAATCAATATGATAGGAAACCAGTATGAATAGTTACCCAATGGTTGTGCAAACAATCCTAATAGAGGGAACAATGCAAATATCAGCATGGCTCTCATGCGTGACTTATAGGCATTCCACCCTGTTCGATTGATGATAATGGTAGGCAATTTTCCACCATAAAGTGACAACATGGTGATGGCGTATAATACGAAAATCAGCATTTGTGCTGTAGGATTATCAGATGTCAATCCATAGACGTCCGACAGATATGCGGGTGTCCAGAACAGGAAGAACCACCATACACAGTCAGTGACAAACTTACCCAACAAAATCGCCCAAGTCTGGCGTAGTTTCAAGCATTGCATCACAGTGTATTTTGGTAACTTATTATCCTCTTCCTCTTCATTTGTCTCAGTCTGAACATTATTCTGGTCTTGTTGAATGTAAGCCAACTCAGCAGCATTTACTCCCTTATGCTCAGTAGGCTTATCATAGATAAACACCCAGAATGCCATCCAGATAAAACCTAATGCACCTATAATGATGAATGCCATTTCCCAACCATTACCAACACCGATATTCTTAAAATAGCGAGCCAGCACAGGAATGCTTAACGGCGCTATCAAAGCGCCTATCGTAGATCCTGCATTAAATATAGAGGTGGCGAATGCGCGGTCTTTCTGAGGAAAATATTCCGCAGTTACTTTAACAGCAGAAGGAAAGTTACCTGCTTCACCGCATGCTAGTACAATTCGAGCAGCGATAAAGAAATACACACTTACTATCGAAATCAGTGAAGCTGTTTCACCAACGGCACCCACCAGACCAGCTGCATTGTCAAGTCCTACTACTTGCTCTGTAGCCCATCCACAAAGAGCATGGAGGCAGGCACCGGCTGACCATACGCCGATGGCCCAAAGGTAGCCTCGCTTGGTGCCCAACCAGTCGATAATTCGACCTGAAAAGATATTGGCTATAGCATAAACGATTGAGAAGACAGCTGCCACATTTCCATAGTCAGAGTCGCTCCAATGAAACTCTGGGGCGATAAAGTCTTTCCAAGTTAAAGATAGTACTTGGCGGTCTAGGTAATTCACTGTAGTAGCCAGGAACAACATAATGCAGATTACCCATCGCACATTACTCATTTTTGTTTGAAGGTCTTTCGAATTCATTTTATATAGTTTCTTCTATTAGGCTTTTGACAAAATTACTATTTTTATCATCAGTTTGCAACAAAATGCAGAAAAATAATCAATTTTGCTTGCAAGTTTAAATAATTCTTCATATCTTTGCATCGTTGCATTAAAGAAATAACTCTAAGTGCTATTTTTTTAAATTCAACTGTTAGTTTTTAGGTAAAAAATAATAGGTTAGTTTTATTAGGTTAAAGTTGATTCAAATTTGAGAGAATGAAAGTTTCTATCTCAAGAAAAAGATTGGGGAATACGTGAGTATTTCTCTTTCTTTTTTATGTAATAGTATTGTCCTTTCTTGCGAGTATCCCAATAGTTTATCGCATGTTTGGGACACACATGATAGCAAGCCAGACAATTGGTACAACTCCCGTCATGATGCCAATAAGGCAGTACTGATTCTCTATCCATGCTTATGTTGCCTACAGGACAGGCATTGGCACATTTCATACAATGAATACACAGCTCTGCATCCACTTTAAAAGGTTTATCAGTTATCAGCCAGCGATTAAAAGGCATACCCAATATATAAGTTTTGATGTAGGGTAGTGTACCTTTAAAAATCAGCTCCTTGCCAGTATGTCGTTCTTTGATAAGTTCGATAAAACTCTTCAAATCCTCACTCGCCTTTGATAACTTTCGTTTTACCATTTCTTTAGAGTCAGTTTTGAACCCAGGCAAACACACATAACTCTCAGGCATGGTGAGTGAGAATACACTGTCGGCATGCATTCCTTTGCTGTGCAACTTCTTCTGAAACTCCCTCATGCATTGCCCTATGTCGTCGCCACATGTAGTGAGTGCATAGCAGTAGTGTCCCTCAGCATTGATTACCATACGGCTGATAAAGTTACGCACAATCTTTGGGGGCATCCATCCATGTGTGGGGAAACAAAAGCCCAAGCGTTCGTTCTCCTCCAGCACATAATGGCAATTACCTTTCATTTCTTCTGGAATGAATAGCAAGCGTTCACCAGTTGCTTGCGCCAATTGCTGTGCAGCCCATCGTGTATTTCCTGTCCCTGAGAAATAAAAAATCATGTTAGTTCAGCAAACTTGAAATGATATCAAGACAAAAACTATCATCCCCCCCCACATAGTGTGGAGGGATGCATACTAACTTAGTCCTTAAGTGAGTAAGTAACGGTTGTTACCACTCTCAGTTTCTTGATGTAAGGTGTTGTCTCATCACGGTCCTCAATGGAGAAGGTACCCTGTGTTGCCTGCATGATGCCACCAAGACGGCTGTTGCTGTTCTCTGCAAATTGCAAAGCAGCTTGTTCAGCGTTCTTGATTGCTTCCTGCATCATTTTCAGTTTCATCTCCTGGAACTCAGTGAAGTCATAATTGATGTAACCCTCATCAATGGCTATGCCTTGATTCAGTAATTCTCCTATTTTGCCAGAAGCCTTTCTAACCTCATCCACTTTCTTGGTTTTCACTGTAATGCTGGCAGTCATCTGATAACGGTAAGGTGATTTGTTCTCGCTCCACATGTTGCTGTTTCTGTCATACACAGTAGGAGAGTTCATCGTAATTTCGTCTTCACTCAAACCATTTTCTTTGATGAAACGAACGATGATGTCACGTGTTCTGTTCACACTCTGGTAAAGTGTAGGCAGATCGTTGCCCTGTTGTGAGAAGCTCAGTGGCCAAGTTACGGTATTGGCAGGCACCTCATTCTCAGAGAGCCCCTTCACTGTTACCTGTCTATCCTTGTTTACGAAATTGTCAATGCCTGCTTTCAGGCAGTAACCCAATACTACGAGGCCTAATGCAATAATCGCAGCCTCAATAATTTTGTTTCCTTTTTCCATAGTAACATTAATTATTTAATTCATAATACTCATTTGCTTTTTGCAATGTCTCTGGTTTGCCTATATCAAACCAAGTAATGTCTTTCAACTCATATCCCTGCAAGTGCAATTCTTGACATACTGACAAGTAGAACGGTATGATTGAGAACTTGCCTTGCCACTCAGTACTTTCACCCATATACTTAAAAATGGTGGGCGATATGACGTGAATACCCTCGAAAGCCAATTCTCTGTGCAGTTGTGGATTCACAATGAACCCCTCGGGTTTTACCTCACCTGTTGTGTGGTTCATCCATCCGTGCAAACGCATGTCTTTGCCGAATAACAACTTGCGGGTAGTGATGCGGTCGCTTACCAGCAAGGTGGCATCGGCTCCACTCTGCGCATGTGTATCATACACCTGTTTCAGGTCTATGTCGCTCAAAATATCCACGTTGTGCACCAAAAACGGCTCGTCACCTTCTAGTAATTGTTTTGCTTTCAAAATACCTCCACCAGTATCTAATAACTCGTCACGCTCGTCACTGATGTGAATATCCATTCCAAAGTTGTCGTTTTGTCGCAAGAAATCGATGATCTGCTGCCCGAAATGATGAATGTTGATCGTCACATCATTAAAGCCTGCCTCTTTCAGTCGTAACAATGTGCGTTGCAACATGGGAACACCACCTACGGGCACCAGTGCCTTGGGCATTCTGTCAGTGATAGGTCTTAACCTTGACCCAATCCCAGCAGCAAATATCATCGCCTTTTTAGTCATTACTTTAATTTTTTGCTGGCAATGTTTGTTGGATGTTTTGCTCTCTGTGTATGAGGTTGATTTCCACCCCAAATTTCTCGTTCAGGTGTTCCGCCAAATGTTGGGCTGCATACACAGAACGGTGTTGTCCGCCAGTACATCCGAAACACACAGACAAGTTGGTGAATCCACGCTCCATATATCGTTTTACTGATGAATCCACCAGTGCATAAACATGCTTCAAGAAAGTAAGAATTTCTCCATCTTCTTCCAAAAAAAGTATCACAGGCTTGTCCAAACCGATAAACGGTTTATAACGATCATACTTGCCTGGGTTATTGATGGCACGACAGTCAAACACATAACCACCACCATTACCAGTAGTATCATCGGGAATTCCTTTTTTATATGCAAAGCTCATTACCTTTACTACCAACGGTTTCTTTTGCTGGTCCTTAAACTGTTTTAGTTCAGTAAGCTGTTGCAGCACTTCGCACAAGTAAGGATATTCAGGGTAGGGGTGTTGGAGCAGTTGTCTAAGGTTCTCCATCGCAAATGGAATGCTTTGCATAAAGTGAGGCTTCTTCTCGAAATAGCCCCTGAAACCGTATGCTCCTAATACCTGCATTGTGCGGAACAGTACGAAGTGGCGCAACTGTGAATAGAACTCCGCTTCGTCAATTTCTCGATATACTCTTAAAGCATCTAAGTATTCCTGCAATAATTCTTGACGAAGACTTTCTGGATAGTTGGCCTTAGCTTGCCATAAGAACGAAGCAACATCATAATAGAATGGCCCTTTCCTGCCTCCTTGAAAATCAATCAGCCATGGTTCACCATCCTTTATCATCACGTTTCTGCTTTGGAAGTCCCGATACATGAATGTGTCTGAAGAACTCTTCAATAATACCTGAGCCATGCGTTGGAAATCATCCTCCAGCAGGTTTTCCTGAAAAACCAGTCCGGTGGCTTTCAGAAAACAATATTTAAAGTAGTTCAAATCCCACAAAATGCTACGCTCATTAAACTCTGCCTGTGGATAGCACACACTGAAGTCTAGTCCTTCGGCACCTCTGAATTGCACCTTTGCCAGTAGTCGCATTGTTTTCTTCAGTAGTGTCTTTTCATCGTCGCTAAACTGATGCGTTAATCGCCCTTTCTCAATGGCCTTGAACAATAGCAAGTCGCCTAGATCTTCTTGAATATAGTACATCTGGTCTTTGCTTACGCCCACCACCTCAGGCACAGGCAGTCCCTTTTTCTTGAAATGTTTAGCCATACTGAGAAAAGCATGGTTCTCTTCAAATGATTCGCCTTTAACGCCAATCAGTGTAGGCTGCCCTTTCAAGCGGAAATACAGACGGTTAGAGCCAGAAGATGGCATTTCTTCTATAGCTTCAGGCTCATGTCCAGTATAGGTAATATATAATTGTTTGAGTTCTTCGTTCATCGTTTACTAAAATCATACTCCATCTTCCCAAAACAAAAGAGGAAGTGAGTATGTTATTTTTGTTCATTTTTGATGAGTTCAAATAATCGTTGCATCATAACGCGGTGATCCACCAACAAGTCCCAGATGCCATCTTCGCTCAATACACCACGACGCAGTTTAGTAGGCAGCAAACCTTCTTCTTCAGCTTTTAAGTCGGCTTTCCACTCATCACTGCCCAGATACTTGTTCAGCACTTTTACGTCAGAGTTCACCAAGTCCCATTCATCGAGCGCATACTCCATAGATTTCAGTACTTTTTTAGCTCTGCGCATGCGCTTCTCCATATCCTTTATGCGGTTCACATTTTCGTTGATCATAGTTCCTCCGCGACTAGTTAATATTTATGGTACAAAGATAATAGATATTTTTCTTTTTTAGTATATTTGCAGCGAAATCATTCACGAAATAAAATTATTAAAAATGAAGACAGTATTGATTACGGGTGCCAACAAAGGCATCGGTTTTGGTGTGGCTAAACACCTTGGACTATCAGGTTGGCAAATTATTATTGGTGCACGTGACAAAACCCGAGCAGATGCTGCTA
This sequence comes from uncultured Bacteroidales bacterium, assembly GCA_902779085.1. Classification (GTDB taxonomy): domain Bacteria; phylum Bacteroidota; class Bacteroidia; order Bacteroidales; family Bacteroidaceae; genus Bacteroides. Next base: position 32,012 of record CACYZY010000003.1, read on the forward strand.
TTGAGCAATTAACATTGTTAGGAATCAAAGCGTTAGGATGGATTAATATTGAATTGTCCGATCAGACAAATCTTGCAGAAGCAGCCCAAAAGATTATTGACAACTATCCTGATTTGTCACTTTTGGTTAATAATGCAGGTATTCCTGGTGACATGAGTGTTGATAGCTTACATACCGAAATGGACGATATCAAGAAAACAGTCGATGTCAATTTTATTGGTACGTTTTACTTTACCAAACTGTTGATACCTCTGTTGACGAAGAATCACGGGAGGATTGTCAATATTACTGTTCCTTCCGAAATCAGTCCTTACTGGCATCCGTTAGCTTATGTGGCAAGTAAGGCTGCACAGAATGCTATGATGGGAGTACTGGCTATGGAATTCAAGCAAAATAATAAGCCACTTGAGATTTTCTCAGTGCATCCAGGGCCCACCACTACCGACCTCAATGGCAACATGGCGCTTCCTGGATTCCACGACATCGATACTGTAGGTATCAAGTTTGCTGAACTCATCAACGATGGTTGTAGTCATCAAGGAGAGTTCATAGAGCTTTATCCGATAGTAAAAGAAGATTAAAACATAAATATTTGATTATGAAAAAAGTTTTGTTGTTCTGTATGGTTGCTTTGGCCATGGTGGCCTGCAATTCTCAGCCTAAGACGCCAGGCTTGGTAGAAGTGACTGGTGGTTTAGTGCAAGGTGTTGTTGAAGATGATATGATGATCTTCAAAGGTATTCCTTTTGCTGCTCCACCTGTGGGCGACTTGCGTTGGAAAGCTCCTCAGCCCGTTATTCCTTGGGAAGGTGTTCGCGATGCCAGCGAGTTTGGCCCTAGTCCTTTGTCCAGCATGGGTTTCCCAAAAGATGCTAGCGAAGACTGTCTTTACCTCAATGTTTGGACGCCAGCTAAGACAATGAAAGAGAAGTTGCCTGTGATGGTGTGGATTTATGGAGGTGGTTTCTCTATGGGTACCTCCTCATTCTATGATGGTGCACCTATTGCTCGTGAGGGAGTAGTACTGGTTACTATCAACTACCGCGTAGGCAAGTTGGGTTATTTTGCACATCCTGCACTGAGTGCTGAGAATCCTCAGCATGTATCAGGAAACTATGGTATCTTGGATCAGATCGCTGCACTGCAATGGGTAAAGGATAATATCGCTTCTTTTGGTGGTGACCCAGCCAAGGTGACCATCTTTGGTGAGTCAGCAGGAGGTATATCTGTCAGCATGCTATGTGCTTCACCTTTAGCAAAAGGACTCTTCCGCGGTGCTATCTCTCAGAGTGGTAGCTCATTTGGTCCTATCAGACCTAAGTCATATCCGGGTGAGAATATGAAGTCGTTGCAGCAGGTCGAAAAGGAAGGTGTCGAGTATGGTGAGTCTGTAGGTGCTACAACAGCTGAAGCCCTCCGTGCTTTGGAGCCTTCTGAGCTGAGCCGTCAGACAGTAGTAACAGGTGGCGCTTGGCCTTGTGTAGATGGTTATGTCATTCCTGACGATCAGTATAAGACGTATGAGGCAGGCAATTATAATGATGTGGCTTTGCTCATCGGCTATAATGCTGACGAGGGCGACAGCTTCGGATTTACTGAAGATCCTAAAGAACATGTTGCTGCTACACGCGAGCGTTACGAAGACTTTGCTGACAAATTGCTGGCTGTCTATCCGTTAGTAGATGGTAAAGTAGAAAAAGCTACCCGTGATTTAGGACGTGACTCTGCTTTTGGTTGGGGCACATGGGTATGGGGACGCTTGCAGAACCAAACTGGTAAGCAACCCGTTTATATGTACTATTTCGATCAAGACCCAATGTATCCAGAAGGAGATCGCCGTTATGGTCATCGTTCACCACACGGACAGGATGTCAACTTTGTATTCCAGAACTTACAGCCAGGCAACAATCCTACCGATCAGGCGTTGGCTAAGTATATGTTGAAGTACTGGACCAATTTTGCCAAGTATTGCAATCCTAATGGTGAGCAGAACGATCCTGCACTCCCTGTATGGCCACTTTTCAAGAACGAAAACTCTGAAGTGATGGTTCTTACAGGAGAAGGTCCACATCCTGCTCCCGTAGCTTCTGAAGCTGCTATGTGGGTATTGAATGACTACTTTGCTTGGCGCAGGTCACAAGAATAATCATCTTTTGCGAAATAAAAGAGAAAACAATGGATGTAATAGAATTAATGAATCGTGATAAGTTTGCAGCAAATGCGGGTTGTAAGATCACTGAGGTGGATGCCAACCATGCGGTAGCTGAGATGACCGTTACTACTGATCATCTGAATGGCGGTGGAGTGTGTCAAGGTGGTGCGCTCTTCACGTTGGCTGATTTGGCGATTGCTGCTTTGGTGAACAGTGGTGGTAAGCTTACCTTTGGCATCAGCAACACTGTCATCTTTGCTTCGAGTGCTCAATTGGGCGACCATCTGAGGGCTGAAGCAGTATGGGTGACTGACCATCCGAAAATACCTTCCGCAGAGGCAAGAGTGACCAATCAAGATGGGCGACTCATTTGCCATATTACAGGGATGGGATATCGGAAGATTACAACTCCGCCTGCAAAATAACAACGATTTGATAAACAATAAAGGCTGCTTCGAAAGAGCAGCCTTTATTTATTGATTCTGTGCCAAATAATTCAGCGTCTACTTTTGTTTCAATAGCAGCACTATTTGTGTTCTAGTGCCAAATATACAGCACCTGATTTTGCTTCAGCGTCATCAATCTTCAGCACTTGTTTATTTCTTCAACCACTTGTCGAGCCATTCGAAGAAGGTACGTTGCCACAAGATACCATTCTGAGGTTTCAATACCCAGTGATTCTCGTCTGGATAGATCAACAGCTCAGCAGGTACGCCACGCATGATGGCAGCATCGAAAGCCGACATAGCCTGGTTGGCCAGAATGCGGTAGTCGCGTTCACCATGAATGCAGAGGATAGGAGTGTCCCACTTGTCGATGAAGAGGTGAGGTGAGCTTGCATAAGTCTTCTGTGCCACCTTGTTCTGCTTATCCCAGTACGGACCACCCAGATCCCAGTTCACAAACCATTTCTCTTCTGTCTCGAGATACTGCATATCTACGTTGAAGATACCATCGTGGGCAATGAATGCCTTGAAACGCTTGTTGTGATTACCAGCCAGCCAATATACAGAGAAACCACCAAACGATGCACCCACACAACCCAGACGGTCAGCATCAACATAAGGTTCTTTAGCCACTTCATCGATAGCAGTCAGGTAGTCCTTCATGCACTGACCCATATAGTCACCACTGATAGCCTCGTTCCACTCGTTGCCGAATCCAGGCAAACCACGACGGTTAGGTGCTACGATGATATAGTCGTTGGCAGCCATCATCTGGAAATTCCAACGGTAGCTCCAGAACTGGCTTACAGGACTTTGTGGACCACCCTCGCAGAACAGCAGGGTAGGATACTTCTTGTTAGGATCGAACTGAGGAGGATAGATTACCCACACCAGCATATCCTTGTTGTCGGTGGTCTTTACCCAACGGCCTTCCACCTTACCCATCTCCAACTGGTCGTAGATAGCCTGGTTCTCGAAAGTTATCTGTTTCACTTCAGCAAAAGCTTCTCCTGGACGTACCTTATCTAACTGATAAATCTCATCGCCCATCATCATGCTATGACGCTTGGTCAACAACTTGTCACCACAAAGAGCCAACGTGCCGAAATCGTAGTCGCCCTCAGTCAACTTCGTCAACTTGTCGCCATTAGCGATATCTATATTATATATATGAGTCTGTCCGTGCCAAACGCCCGTAAAGTAGAAACCCTTCGAGTTGTTGTCCCAGATAAACTCATCCACATTGCTCTCGAAAGCCTTGCTCACGAAACGTTTCTCACCCGTCTGCAGGTTCATGATAAACAAACGGTTCTGGTCGCTCTCGTATCCATCATGTTCCATACTCTGCCAAGCGATGTACTGACCATCAGGTGAGTACTGTGGATTGGTGTCATAACCCATGATCTCAGGACAGATATTTTGGGTCTGCTTGGTTGCGAGGTCATAGATAAAGATATCAGAGTTGGTAGAGATAGCATACTCCAAGCCCGTCTTCTTGCGACAGGTATATGCAATCTGCTTGCCGTCAGGACTCCACGCCAACTGCTCCATACCTCCAAAAGGCTTCATCGGACTCTCGTAAGGTTCGCCCTCCAGAATATCTGTAACATTCTCAAGACCGTTGTTGAAGTCGGCCACAAAGGGATGGGGAGCAGTAGTCACCCATTCATCCCAATGCTTGTACATCAAGTCAGTAATGATGCGACCAGAGGCTTTAGGCAGATCAGGATATTTGTCGACTGTGCTGGCCACCGTCTTTACCTGACTCACGAAAAGCACCTTGCTTTCGTCTGGCGAGAAGGCAAAGCCCTCGATGTCGCCGTCATAGTTGGTGAGCTGCTTGCGGCCAGACCCATCGGCATTCATCTCCCAGATTTGACTGCTTCCACTTTCGCTACTCAGGAAACGCAACTTACCGTCTTTGGTCCACACCACGTTGCTCTCGCCCTTAGGTGTGTGGGTAATCTGCTGGTTATCACTGCCGTCGGCATTCATAACGAACACCTCAGAGTTGCTCTTGTTCTGTGGCACGCTGTAGTAGCTCACTGTATAAGCCACCTTCGTACCATCTGGAGATACAGCCATTCCGCCAATACGTCCCATTGCCCACAGCGCCTCGGGAGTCATGCGCTTATTGCTGATATTCAGCTCTGTTGTGCGACCAATGATCTCCTCATTTGTCTCACCTGCAGGCTGTGTGCCACCGTTACATGCGGCTAATGTCAATACTGCTGACATAATCAATAGATTGGTTTTCTTCATTGTTAAAAAGATGATTTTAGTTTTTATGATGCGAAGATAATGAAAATATCGCTATTAATACTTATATTTGTTCATTGAATTAACAAAACAGACGTTTTATGAAAAAACTTTTGACCCTAACTTTGGCGTGTGGTTTGTTGGCAACTATGCAGTTGCAGGCGCAGACACACGAGATGACCGTACAGTTGAATAAGGTGGGTGCACCCATCCAGAACACGATGTACGGCTTGTTTTTCGAGGACATCAACTTTGCTGCCGATGGTGGCTTGTATGCAGAAAAGGTGCTCAACCGTTCGTTCGAGTTTCCACAACCTCTGGAAGGCTGGAAGGCAGTAGGCAACGTGCAAGTGCGCGATGACGGACCTTTCGACAAGAATCCCCATTATGTGCGCTTGGGCTATACAGGCCATCAGTCGAAGTTTACCGAACTTGAAAACAACGGAACCTTCGGCATCGGATTAAAGAAAGGTGAGACTTATCGTTTCTCTGTGTGGGCGAGAGTTCCTGAAGGAGAGTCTGCGAAGATTCGTGTGGAGTTGTGTGATCCTTACAACAATGAAGAGATGCAGTTCTTCGCCTTGAAGTCAATTATTGTCAACTCCAAAGAATGGAAGAAATACCAGATAGAGATGAAATCTACCAAAACCATCCAGAAGGCTGCCTTGCGTATCTTCCTGGAAGGGAAGAATGCCGTAGATCTGGAGCATATCTCACTGTTCCCAACAGACACTTGGATGGGTCGAGAGAATGGAATGCGCAAGGATTTGGCACAAGCGTTGGCTGACTTGAAGCCAGGCATCTTCCGTTTTCCTGGTGGCTGTATCGTAGAAGGTACTGACCTCGATACACGTTATAACTGGAAGAATTCGGTAGGACCAGTAGAAAACCGTCCTTTGAATGAGAATCGTTGGCAATATACGTTCACTTATCGTCATCTTCCTGATTATTACCAGAGTTACGGACTGGGCTTCTTTGAGTTCTTCCAACTCTGTGAGGACTTTGGCGCAGAGGCATTGCCCGTATTGAGCTGTGGTCTGGCTTGTCAGTTCCAGAACAACGATCCAAGTGCACACCAACCTGTAGAAGAGCTTGACTGCTTTGTGCAAGACGCACTTGATTTGATTGAGTTTGCCAACGGAGCAACAACCACAGAGTGGGGTAAGTTGCGTGCTGAGATGGGCCATCCAGCACCTTTTAACCTCAAGTATATCGCTATTGGCAACGAGCAGTGGGGCGAGACTTATCCAGAGCACCTTGAACCATTTGTGAAAGCCATTCGTAAAGCTTATCCTAACATCAAGATTGTAGGTAGCGCTGGTCCAAATTCTGAAGGCGAACAGTTTGATTATCTGTGGCCTGAGATGAAGCGTCTGGGCGCAGACTTAGTAGATGAGCATTTCTATCGTCCAGCAGACTGGTTCCTCTCTCAAGGAGCCCGTTATGACAACTACGACCGTAAGGGTCCTAAGGTGTTTGCAGGTGAGTATGCTTGTCATATTTCAGGCAAGAAATACAACCATTTCTATCCAGCCTTGCTCGAGGCAGCCTTCATGACAGGTTTGGAGCGTAATGCTGATATTGTCCACATGGCCACCTATGCTCCTTTATTTGCGCATGTGGAAGGTTGGCAGTGGCGTCCTGACCTTATCTGGTTCGACAACCTCGATGTGGTGCGTACATCATCCTATTATGTGCAGCAACTTTATAGCACCTATAAAGGTACCAACGTGTTACCGTTGACCATGAATGGCAAGCCTGTCACTGGTGCTGCTGGTCAGGATGATCTGTTTGCTTCTTCTGTGATCAACACTAAGACCAATGAGGTTTATGTTAAGGTAGCGAACACATCTTCCAGCAGTCAGTTCGTCAGCGTCAAGTTTGAGGGCATGAAGAAGGGCCAGACCTTCAGCAAAGCAAAGGCCATCGTACTACAGAGCGACAATCTGGAGGCAGAGAACAGCATCGCTCGTCCAGACCTCATCAAACCGTTTGAGATTGCCTTACAGGTATCTGGCAACGTCGTCTCAGGTTATATTCCCGCAAACACCTTCGTTGTAGCGATAGTCGAGTAGGACAATCCTTCCACATATAAGATAATCCCCCCAAATCGGGGGGATTCTTTTTTGCCTTATTCAGGTTCATAACCAAATGTTTACTTATCTTTTTGCGAAAAAACGAACCACAAGGGTGAAAATTATGAAGAATACAAGCAAGGAATCGAAAAGAATTTGTACCTTAGTAGCCGTTAAACCAATCCATCAATCAAAAATGGACGATTATCACCAACGTATCATGAACTTAGGCTCCTGAGGTTCGCATCGCATAGCGGGCTTCAAGGCCTGCAATTTTTTATGTGATTATGCGAAAATTCTGGAACACTAATCATGGTCTGCACACGTTGGACCAATGGGCCCCCAACTGCTGGGTGGAAGTTACTTGTCCTACGAAGGACGATGCTCAGTACCTACAAGAGCAACTGCACATTCCTGATTACTTTCTCGATGACATTGCCGACACTGAAGAGCGCGCACGTTACGACTATGACGAAGGATGGATTCTAATCATCCTGCGCATCCCTTATGTCAAAGAAGTCAAGTCGCGCACACCCTACAGAACCATTCCTATGGGTATTATTCTTAAAGATGACGTCTGCATCACTGTCTGCAATTTTGAGACAGATATGATGACCGACTTTGTCACCTATCAGCAACGTCGAGGAGTAGGCTTTACCGATTCAGTCGATATGGTATTCCGCCTCTTCCTCTCGACAGCAGTATGGTACCTCAAGCGTCTGAAACAAATCAACGCCCGCATCGAGGCAGCAAAGCTTCACCTCGACCGCAAAGTCGACAACGTAGACCTCATTGCGCTTTCACGCCTTCAAGACTCGCTTACATACTTTGCTACTTCCATTCGAGGCGATGAAACACTGCTCTCGAAGTTGAAGTTCAAACTGCCCATCGACGAGTTAGACGCCGACCTCATTGAGGACGTCAGCATCGAGATGAACCAGGCGCGTGAGATGACAGGCATCTACTCCAACATCCTTGAGTCGACGATGGACACCTACGCCAACATCATCAACAACAACATGTCTACCGTGATGAAGACGCTGACCGTTGTCTCCATGTACTTGATGTTGCCAACGTTGGTTGCCAGTTTCTTCGGCATGAACCTCATCAATGGGATGGAGACATTCCCCCTGGGTTTCCCCCTCGCATTGATCTTCTCAATAGTGCTTACCGTCCTCTTTTGGTGGTATGCACGCCGCAAGTCGTGGATCTGACAATAGCATAATAAAAAGGGATGCAAGTGTCACCAATTAGAATGCCCGAAGTGGAAAAGTGTGGAAAAGGTGAAGAGATTTGTGGAAAAGCTGGAAAGAGGGTAAGTTTGTAGGTGGGATAGTGGGAAGTGGGGAAACTTGGCACGATAATATAATAAAAAGGGATGCACCAATTGGTACATCCCTTTTATAATTGCGGAGTATAAAGAGCTGCAGTATTTATTCTTCTCCTTTTGGCTCAATAGTATTTATCTTCCCATCAAAAGTGAGCTTAAGGTTACCAGCTAATACTATTCCAGGTTTATCTTTTCCTATATATTGAGTCAAGTCTTCGCCCTGCTCAGCAATAATCAATTTACCAGTGCCTGTAAATGTAATTATTCCCTTGGAGTAGTTTAACTTATCAATTACATTATTTCCTTCTATGTTTATTGTAAAAGTATTTCCTCCGACCCATCCTTCTTCGATATATACTCCTTTGAGAGTGAGAGTTGCATCATCTTGAATCACATAAATATTATACTTTTTGGATGCACCCTTTGCTTCAGCAGCAGCAGTTACATTATAAGACTTTCCATCTAAAGTATATGCTTCTTCTGGAGTAATTTCCAGGGTATTCTGGCCATTCTTCGTTAGCTGGATAGTTGATTGATAATACTTTCCATTTACAGGTTTTTCGGCAGCAACCTTAGTAGCTTCGTAAAGATTTCTATTGTCATCTTCCACTTCAAAGGTAATCACATCTTCTGCAATGCTCTCATCCATGCACAAGGCTACCCATACCTCAGAATTGGGTTCGTCAAGAGAAACATTGATTGAGTAATAAGAGTTGCTAGTGAGATTCAAGATTTTAGCTATAAGTTTTTTATTATCGCTGCTAATCGTCAATCTCTTTACATTTACAGCGTTGCCATCGTTATCTGTAAACGAAAATTTGAAGATAGACTGAGAAGGTTTGAATGAAGCCTCTGTAGTTTCCACCTTATTGCCATTAACAGCAGTGACCGTAACCGTAGCTGTAGAAAAGTCATAATTCTGCACATCATCAAATGTACCCTTTTGAGAAGAATAATCAAATTGAGAAACTATTCCACCCGAGATAGACCTATAACCATATACCAATGTCAGTTCGTCATTTTCACTATAACTGTTATTAAGTTCTCCTACCAGATTGGCATTAGCACCACTCTTATCTGCCTTAAGAGGAGATGAATCCAGTGTATTATTTTTATATACAAATACCTCGTCATCCTTGGCCCACTCGGACTTGAGAGTATTTCCGTCCAACTTCAGCACGCGTGTGTCGGCATTGTCTGCAAAGGTAGCGGGGATGCTTACCTTCAAACCACTACGCATAGAGGCTTGATCCAACACTTCTTCGTTGTTCGTGCATGACGTAAAAGCCATGCCTACTGCTACAGCAGCTAATGAAAATAAATAAATTTTTTTCATGTTTCTTTCCTCCATGTTTAGTGATTACCACACATCGCTATCATAGTCTTTCTTACTGGCTGCAATCATGCCTTGCAGTTCCATTTCAATCACCTCGCACTGAGGTGCAGCATAGATTTTCTGTTCTTCATCCATATCCGTAAAATTTAAAGTTTCTGATTGTTGCAAATATAACTAAAATATTGGAATCTGTTATAGTTTTCTGAAAAAAAATATCAGTTTCCCCTGGTAATGCCACTCTCGTTGAAGCTGTCTACGCGGAAGTAATAATCCACATCAGCAGAGAAGAGGCCTAAGGTAACAGAAGGCTCCAGCACCTCACAGGCTGCATACAACTCATCAGGATCAGTACCCCAATGCACGAAATAGCCTTGTGCACCTGGTACAGGTTTCCAAGATATGGTGGCAGTACGACGATCAGCCGTACGTTCAACTTGGAATTCTTTTATTGCTGCTGGTCTGTCGCCGTTGTCTGTGCCAAATACACGCAAGTCAAACAGTGAGAACTTGCCAGGCAACTCGCTCATGTTGGTAATCTTCACATAACGAGCAGCTACAGCTTTGTCCAGTACAACAAGACTATGAGGATTAGTCACGTCGTTGGCCGACTTGTCGGCAATAAGTGTCCATGTTGTTCCGTTTTCAGACGCTTCTATCTTATATTTGTACGGAACGAAAGGATTGCCCAAAGACTGCAAAGGAAATGCCTCGTCAGCGAAGTTGGTTTGCACCGCCTCTATTGGATATATTTTGCCCAAGTCCATCTGCAGCCATTCACCCGCATTGCCAGTCTTGGCGCTCCACCACGTCTTGATGGTGCGGTCTGCTGCTTTGCCAGCCTCCTTGCCTTCGATTTCCGAAGAGGCAGTGGCCGTCTTTCCGATGGTCAGGTCCATCCAGTTGGTCCATATCGGATTCTTCAGGAAGTCAGTCTTGCCCTTAGGCAGTTCGTATGGACGATCGGAGAGGTCTGTGAGAGCATACATATTGTCTTTCTGTGTGAAGACGACAGGGAAAAAGCCTATGCGACGCTCGAACATATGACGCTGGGCAATGACGGTACTCGCCACGTGCCAGTAGTTGCCGTATTTGTCTTTGAAAGTGTCACCATGCCCTGCGCCCGTCATCCATCCTCCAGGCTTCACGGAAATAGGCAGGTAGTCGGCCTTTTTGAAAGGACCAAGAGGGGAGTCGCCGATGTATAGGCCATCGCCGTAGGAGTCGAACTCAGTGCCAGGGGCTGCATACTGCAAATAATATCTTCCCTTGTATTTCAACATGCTGGCACCCTCGTTGTAGCCAGGTCTCTCCACATCGTTCTTGTCGCTGGGTCGTTCCCAGCCAATCACGTTCTGCTGATGAGTGATCAAGGTAACAGGTTGTCCAATGGCTTTGAAGTGATTGTTCGGGTCGAGCTCTATGCCCATGATGTCATCCACATTGCTGCATCCCCAATAGAGATACACCCTTCCGTCATCATCCAGCAGCAAGTCAGGATCATGTCCCGTCCTGCTTGGGTCATCAGGATAGGGCGTCAGCTTGTCAGTCACCAGTTGCCAGGTGTTGCCGTCTTCAGGGTTAGTGGTCTTCCATAACGAATTGAGGTCTGAAGTCATCCAATACAGTTCGTTTTTATACACCATGCAGGTGGGAGCATAGAGGTCCATTGGCAATACGTTGGTACGTATATGCTTCCAGTGCTGCATGTCATCAGAGCTCCAATAACCATCCGATTTCGAGACAAACAAGTAATACCTGTCGTTATAGATGGTAGCCACAGGGTCAGCAGCTTCGCGATAGTTGTTGGGTGATGCCAATCGCTCGATCATCGATTGCAGGGCACCGGGAACTTTCAGTAATTGTGCCACTACCTCCTTGTATTCTTCTGGTACTGAATTAATCAGGTTGGGATCGTTTAAGTCAACATCAGATGTTGAAGTCCCTTGTCCATCCCCTTTAGTAAACTCATAATCCAAGTCAATGGGGTTGGTCACAACTTTACTGCGGTCTATTTCCCTGCCTGTGCAGGCGCAGAGAAGCAATACTGCCGAAATGATTAAAATCTTTTTCATGAGTGATGTTTTTTTATTATCTCCCACAAATATAAAGAAGTCTGCTTATATTTGCAAGAAGGGCCGTATTACTTACCTTTAGGCAACTGTATCATTTTCGTGACCTCACGAAAATGATCATCTACGTTGATTCCCAAAGTATTACATGATTCAATAGCTCGGCCGATAACCCCTATGAAATTTTCCCAACGGGTATAGCCTAATACTTCCTGTAACTCGCGGGCATACCATACCTCAATATTGTTGCCCTCGTCATCTTTGACCTCTTTTACAATTTGGTCAAATGTTGTCTTGTACTGTTGAATTTTTACGATATCCATATTGATAATAATTGTTATGATTGAACTAATTCATCATATTGGCAGCGAAGATACTACTATTTCTTGTAATCCCAAATGTTTACTTGCCTTTTTACATATATATAGGACCATGTCCCATGCACTAAAATACGCAAGCCCATCCAAACCTTCTTACTAGCTCTTGCAATAGGTTATGATCACGTGCAGGGATGGTCACAGTAACGGTTTGATGCTCACTATCACGCTTTGCAATGTTGGCAGAATCAATATTATATGGAATAATGTCTTTCTTATTCATAATGTTTAGATATTTCAATAATTAAAGCGTTAACAACAATCCCTTTTTTATCAGGACTACTATAGAACAAAAGGCGATATTGGTCGTTAATCCAAACTGTATCAACACCTTTTAGATCACCCTTTTTCTTCTCATAATGCAGCGACTTAATTAAAAATAAGTCTTCCAATCTACGTACACCTTTAATGTAGTTCACCACCTTGACATATCGACTTATGATGTGCTTAGGCAGTTTCTTATACCTTTGGTCTTTAGTTTTACCAGTGGTATAAAGCTCCTCCAGTTCTTTATTCCCAAATTCAATATTCATTGTTCCATTGTTTGAATGAAATAATACGGTGGCAAAGATAAATATTAATTCTGAATAATTATCAATTTTGCGAATTATTTGTTGCCATTTTGTTAAAATTAAGTTCAAGATCGCAAATTGCGACCTTGAACATAAAGAGAGAACATCTGTTAGATGAATATAGGACCATGTCCCATGAAACAGACAATCCCCCGAGAAGGGGGGATGTCATTGTCTTAGATATTCAGGGGTCCGTACTCCATGTACGAAGTTGTGCTGATGGCTCTCCGCTTTGTAATTGCAAGAACCAAATGTTAGTCTGTTAGTCGGGCAAGGACTGGTAGTTGTATAGTAACTTATTGAACCTTCTGCATCAGTTCTTCTGCCGTTATGTCCTTCATTAGCGTGAAGGCAAACCACTTCTTGCCCAAGTCCTTGATGGAAGCTCCGATGTGATATACCTCGTCATCAATCAACAGGAAACGGTCGTGGGCTTTGTTGAATAATTCCACCTTGACAGGAGGGTACTGTGCATTGTGTTTGGTGATGTCCAGTTGCAGTTGCTGACTGACTTTCTGCGTGTAGATAGTTGTCGAGACACCACTTTGTCTCTTGTCCAAGATGGCCAGCACTGAGTCATCCACATAGTTGTCAATCAGAACGATTGAATGTGTCGCTTTGCGAATCAGGTCTGCAACGAAGTGGTAAGCGTCAAAGATTTGTCCGTCATAGAAGATACCCTCTACTGGAGGCAAGGATGTGCGAACAAAGAAATCTACTTGCTTTTCCAGTTTACTAATTCTAATATCATGAGTATTAAGTTGTTTATTAACCCCTGCGATGCTTTCTTTAATTGCATATCCTCTTATAAGGTATTCTTTTAGAAGTTTGGTTGCCCATTGACGGAATAAAACACCTCGTTTAGAATTGACTTTGTATCCTACAGAGATAATCATGTCAAGGTTATAATAATCCAACCAGCGATTTACAAGACGTTTGCCCTCTTTTCGAACTACTCGAATTTTTCGAGCAGTTCCTTCTTTAGTCAATTCTTCTGTATTAAAAATCTCTTGGATGTGATAGGTTATTGTGTTTTCTTTAACAGAGAACAGTTCCGCCATTTGCTGTTGAGTCAGCCACACCGTTTCGTCCTCCATCCTCACTTCCAGTCTGATGGTCTCGTCAGGTTGATACATCACGATTTCGCCTTTTGCACCGTCGAGAGCACTTTGAGTCATAGTTGTTTCCATTGCCAAGAATGATATTAATTAATATTCGGCAGCGAAGATACTACTATTTCTTTTAATCCCAAATGTTTACTTGCCTTTTTTCAAAAGCAAACCCGATAAGACTATCTTACCGGGTTAAACTTTTTACATATAGATAGGACCATGTCCCATGCACGATGTTGTGCTGATGGCTGTCAGTGCAGCCGTAAGAACCGATATTACCAATTGAATAACGGATTTCCAAAATTCTTTGTTTTTCATAATACTTTTCTGTTCTTTTCTTCGGCGCGAAGAAAGAACCAAAGAAGCATCCCCCTTACCAAACCATCCCCCGGGGGATGGCTTAATTGACTTCGGGCAATGCCCTTCGTCAAGGTCTTCTTGTATCGCTCGCAAGCTTGCGCCCTACGGGCGAGCGATGACATTTTTACTCGCTTCGCTCCGAAATGGTTTAAATTGTTGTTAGCAGTGTCTCTCTTTGGTTCTTTCTCTCTCTGCTGCCAGAGAGAGAAAAGAACGTATAAGAGGGTTGGTAAGGGAAACCTCCCTTAAATCTGCAATCCATCGCCATCGCCACCGTCGTTGCCACCAGTGTTACCACCAGTTGAGCCACCAGGGTTAGTGCCAGTGTTACCGCCTGTCGAAGGAGAACTACCAGAGCGAGTGATAGCCACTGCCGTAGAGATAGGAGTGAGTGTCTGCATCTTGCGGATCTTGCCATTTACGGTCACCTCCTGGGTGTCCACGATGTTGCGGAGCTCCAGAGCACATGCCTCCTTGAAGGCCCTGCCACTGATGTTGTCCAGCTTCGATGTGTCAGGCAGGAAGCGGATGTGGATAGCCTCCACGATGTCGTTAGGATTCAGACCATCCATGTCAGCGATGCTCGACACTGCTGCGTCCTTCTTCACCTGCGCTGTAGGGTAGAAGGTACCCAGACCACCCAGCTGTACAGGTATGCCCTGTGACACCAGTTCAGGAAGACATTCAGTGATTTTGATCAGCACACCCTCGAGGAGGTCACGTCCATAGACGCTGCCATGATCAGTCATGTGCTTGGCGAATCCACGCAGAGACAGAGTCTTCTGCACATCCACCTCAGGATAATACTTGCCGTATCCGGCGTTACCAGTGATTTTGTTCTGTCGGAGATTGATCCCCATTGCAATTTTTTCTTTTGCCATAGTTTTGTGTGTTTTATTATGTGTTTTTGTTTGCAGCGAACTACCTCTGGCCACTGCTTCAGCCTGCAACTAAGAACCTTCGCTTCTTCACCACCGTTGGCCACCAGCAGAGTTGTCGGCTTTGTTTCTTAATCACGATACAAAATTACGAAATATATTTTATATATCCAAATAATATAATAAATTATTTTATATTTTTTTGTTTTTTTCTCCTCCTGTATGAGGAGTAGGGGAAGGGTGTGTTATAGTTAGGTAAGACAAGCTGTGCTAACAATTCTCAAAAACTTTTTTGGAATTGTATTCTACTTGCATTATCTTTGTAAGTTGATGTGAATTACACACAGTAATAATAGCTCTTGCGATTTGAAATAATAGTTGTGCGAGGTATGAAACAAGAAGACAAGACAATGTTGTTGCAATTGCTCCAGCGCCACAAGGAACTGGGCATACTGGACCAGATAGATTACGAGAAGTTCTATCTGTACTCCATCATTACGCACTCCACAGCTATTGAAGGTTCTACAGTGACAGAGATTGAAAACCAATTGCTGTTTGACGAAGGTATCACCAGCAGTAAGCGCACGATGGCGGAACAGATGATGAATCTTGATCTGAAAGTGGCCTACGACTATGGGCGTGAGTGGATTAGTAAGCATGAACCCATAACCATAGATTGGCTCATCTTGTTGGCATCGAAGGTGATGGCTCGTACGGGCAATGAATATCATACCATTAGTGGTGATTTCTCAGCTGCTAAGGGTGAACTCCGTAAACTGAATGTGTCTGCTGGTAGAGGTGGTAGGTCGTATTTATCGTACCAGAAAGTACCGACGCGGCTGGCTGCATTCTGCGAGGAGCTCAACAAACGGCGTAAAATGATTGATCCTGCCAACATAGCTGATGTTTACGACCTCAGCTTTTGGGCGCACTATGAGCTGGTTACCATTCATCCTTGGGCAGATGGAAACGGGCGCACATGCCGTCTGTTGATGAATCTGCTGCAATGGGAGTTTGGTGTGCTGCCTACTAAGGTACTGAAGGAAGACAGGGCAGAATACATCCAGGCACTCATTGATACCCGCGAGAGTGATGACATCAATGTATTCTTCGACTACATGATTAAGCTGCATTGCCAGCATCTGCAGACAGATATTGACCAATTCATGAATTCAATGTCAGGGAAAGTGGTCGATAAACTAGTTCTGAGGCAGGAAATGGTCGATAAATGGTCGATAAAGCCATCGTTGGCAGAGAAAATGGTCGATATTTTGTCTTTTGTGGCCGATAAAGACCATTTCACGACAGATGAAATAGTCAGTCACTTTGGCTTCAATCCAACTACAGCCAAACGCTACCTGCGACAGCTTACTGAATTTGGCTATCTGGAAGCCCATGGCGGGAATAAGAACCGAACTTATAGTACTCTGTAGGATCAGTAGTTTCAGTTTTTGCAAGCACTAAAGAAAAGTATCGACAATATTTTCATCTCCTAGCATTTACTTGTCTTTTTTGTTGCCTTTATAAATGATATCGTTTAGCCATTCTCCGCATAATTATGCAGTGGCGCCAGGTGCCGTTATAGTCCCCAGAAACCCCTCATTTCATTTAGAAGAAGAAAAAGGCGGTTTTACTAGAATTAAGCCGCCAGTTTACTACTAGTTAGTGTTGGGCTGCTGGGGGCATCTTTAGTGCAATAGTAACATAGTAACATAGTAACATCGTAACATCTTGTTTTTCTAAATTTGCAATTATAATAGTGAACTAAATTTTTATATTTATATATATTATATATATAATATATAATATATATAAATATAAAGGTATATTCTTGGTTGCTTGTTGCTAAAATGAAAATAGTAAATGTTAAGATGTTACTATGTTACTATGTTACTATTACATTTTTTTCTGGGCTCTACCAAAAAAGACGAGCAAATATTTGCTATCCCCAATTAATGCTAACTTTGCAACTCAAGAAGATAGGCATCCTGTTCATCTATATCACACTCTCAGGCAAGAGCAACAGGGAAGCAAAGCCAACTTAGCATGGGGTAATATGGCTGATAATCAAATTAAAATAGCTAAATTATCATGCTTTGAAACAAATGAAAGTGGCAAGGAATTGAACCGCATAGCATTCGTCTGAAAGTCATTTGTTGTATGGTAATAAAACTTGACTTTTTCGTCTGAAAAACAAGAGTATGATGAAGTCATTCTTCAACGATTGGGCAGTGTCTATTGGTTGCACTTCGCAGCCAGACCAGAAGGTAACAGGCACAGGATAGGGTTTATCTTGAAATAAAAGAAAGACAGCTGTCATCACGACAGCTGCCTTTGCATTTCATTCATAACATGCCATTAGAAGGAGTGTTTCCTTCATAATGTCGATGCAAATGTACGACAATAATTTATATCTCCAAACATTTACTCGTATTATTTTGAAAAACTTGGAAAATATCCCTTGTTTTATAGAAACTATAGTTATATTTGTAGGTTAGCATACATTTAAGAGATTGTTAATTATATCGTGATTTAGCGAAAGTAGTTTTTATGTCTGAGATTAAATATAAATATGCATATATAGATGATGACAGAGATAAAGTTATCTCTATCGATGAAATAACAGATGAAAACCGGGAGCAATACAAGTATCGTTGTATTGGTTGTGGTCATGAGTTATCACCTAAAGCTATTAGTAGTAAATGTAAAGCTCCTCATTTCTGTCACAAAAAAGAGCAAGTAAACTGTTCTGGCGAAACTTATTTGCATAAGTTAACAAAACGTGTTATAAAGGAAAAGTTTGATAAGGGTCCTACTTTCTTTGTCGAATATGAAACAACAAAAGTATGCAGTAATAATGATTGCAAATATCGTAACCCACGTTGCATAGAAGGGCATATTCCATATAGAATTAATTTAAAAAAATATTTTGATACATGTACGGAAGAAGCATTTGTAGAAGTTAAAAATGATAGATATATAGCGGATATTCTATTAACTCATAGTGAGTATCCCGATAGAAAACTTTTAATAGAAGTATGTGTGTCGCATCCATGTGAAAAAGACAAGATATCTTCACATCTTCGAATAATTGAGATTAAAATAAGAGAGGAAGAAGATGTCTTTTGTTTGCAAAAGAATGATGTTATACGTAGTCAACCAAGAAAAGTTATTTTTCACTCATTCGTGAAAGAACAGGTGAAACCTTTTCAAGTAAAATTACAGAGATATGTTTTCAGCCCTCAACAATATATTAACGGTTATTTAACTGAAATAGGTTGTAGAAAAGCACATATAAAATTACACAATGATTCTTTTGTAGAACTCAATATAATTAACAAAGAAAATTGTAATAGAAATTGTAGTATAGAGGAAGTTCTTCAGTGGATGGCAATATATAAAGGGTTGCGTAGATGTAATCTGTGTAATTACTATTATCCATCAAGGATGAAAAGTGAAAATAAAAAAACGTGTTTATTTAAAGAAAAAAATGGGATAATTTATTATCCCCAAATGGATGATGCTGAAAGATGTGAAAATTATCAAGAGGTTTGTTTATATAATCTAAAGGATTTCGTTTTTGAAGAGGTTAAATCATCCCTTGACAACAATACATGAATCCAGCAATAAGTCTATTAGATGATAATACAAATGCCTTAAAAGAATGAAGTATTAAGGAAATGTATTATATTTGCATTGTTGATATATTGTCTATACTATGATAAACCGTTTTTTCTATCGTTCTATATTAAATAGTTTTGTCAAAGATTCTAAAGATGTGATATTTGGCAAGATTGCTCGTTATGACGAAGGTGATAGCGTGAAAGAACAAAAATATGCCTGGGCTGAGGAAATAGATATTATGCAACAGGTATTGCAACCTTGGAAGGACGAAAATGGGGAAGTCATATTTGAGTATTCAATACCTCGATTGGGGAAACGAATTGATGTAGTAGTTTTGGTGCGAGGCATCGTGTTTGCTATTGAATTTAAAGCAGGTGAAGATACTTATTTGCGTGCTGATATGGAACAAGTGATGGATTATGCACTTGATTTAAAGAATTTCCATTTAGATAGTCATCAAAGAACTATTGTGCCCATACTGGTAGCAACTGAAGCAAAAAATAGTAGCCATGAGTTACGTTTTTCTGTTTATGATGATCATGTATATAATCCTCTCTTTACTAATACTGAAAATCTTTCAAGGCTTATTAAAGAAGTGATAGATAATGAAGGAGTCCAACCATCATCTTCAGATGAATTTGCAAATTGGGCGATTAGCAGGTATTCTCCTACACCCACTATCATAGAAGCAGCGAGTGCCTTGTATCAAAACCATTCTGTTGAAGATATTACGCGCCACGAAGCAGCTGGAGCAGCTTTGGATGAAACAACTCAGTTTGTTATTGATGTCATCGATCATAGTAAAAAGCATGGCGAGAAAAGTATTTGTTTTGTTACAGGTGTACCAGGAGCAGGCAAAACACTAGTTGGCTTAAATGTTGCTATTCAGCAGTCAGTGAAAGCTGAGAGCGAGCCTGAGAGCGAGCGTAATCTGGCTGTATATCTTTCTGGCAACGGCCCACTTGTGAAAGTGCTTACTGCTGCATTGGCAAAAGATAAGCAACGACGAGAGCGAGAAAAAGGTAATAGATGTAACATAACCGATGCTAAACGCGAGGTGTCTCAGTTTATTCAAATAATACATCGCTATCGTGCCAATATGCTGGCAAAGATAAAGTTGCCTATAACTGATGGAAAATTAGAAATAGACGAAACCAAATCTGTAGCTCACCATAAGGCTGGACATGGAGAAGTTGAACATGTTGCGATTTTTGATGAAGCACAACGTTCTTGGGATTTAGAACATTTAGCTGGGTGGCTAGCAAAAGGAGGAAGTCGAGGAGGGATGAAGAAGGTCCCAGATTTCCCCATGTCTGAAGCAGAATTCCTGATTTGGTCTCTTGACCTTAGAAAAGACTGGGCAGTAATAATATGTCTTGTTGGTGGAGGTCAAGAAATAAATACTGGAGAAGCAGGAATTGGAGAATGGATTCGTGCTGTCAATGAAACCTTCCCTGATTGGAAAGTTTATCTTTCTAAACATTTGACTGATAAAGAATATGCAGAAGGTAATGTAGCTGAATTAATAGGAAGTAATCCCAATGCTAAGCAGGTTGATCAGTTACATTTATCTGTATCCATGCGCTCTTTCCGCGCTGAAAGTTTGTCTAAGTTTGTTCATTATGTGTTAGATCGGGATGTTGAGCAAGCGAGGTTACTATATCAGTCTTTTAAGGATAAGTATCCTGTACTACTGACAAGAAATCTTGAAAAAGCAAAGCAGTGGTTAGAAGAAAAGGCTCGTGGCTCTGAAAGATATGGATTAGTTGTATCATCACAAGCGTATCGTTTGAAGCCTTTAGCTATTGATGTGCGTTTGCAACCAGATATAGAAAGTTGGTTTTTGGCAGATAAAATGGATGTGCGCTCATCATTATTCTTAGAGGATGCTGCGACTGAATTTGATATTCAGGGATTGGAACTTGATTGGACTTGTCTTGTTTGGGATGGCGATTTTCGTTATACCTCTGAAGGCTGGGACCATAATGCCTTTCGTGGAAGCAATTGGCAGAAGATTCGTAAAGCATCAGCCAAGTCGTATCAACTGAACGCTTATCGAGTATTAATGACTCGCGCACGTCAGGGTATGATTATTTGTGTTCCAGAAGGAAAGGCAGGTGATCATACACGCAAACCTGAGTTTTATGATGGAACTTACGAATACTTAAAATCTTTAGGTTTAGAAGAGATTTGATTATGAAGCAGATAGAAGTTGTTGCAGCGATTATTCGTAAGGGTGATAAGATATTTGCCACCCAAAGAGGGTATGGTGATTTCAAAGATTGGTGGGAGTTTCCTGGTGGAAAAATGGAGGTAGGGGAAACTCATGAGGAAGCATTGAAACGAGAGATACGTGAGGAACTATCAACTGAAATAAATGTGGATGAATTTCTTTGCACAGTAGAGTATGACTATCCAAAGTTTCACTTAACGATGCATTGTTATATCTGCTCATTGCAGACGGAAGCATTACATCTGAATGAGCATGAGGCTGCAAAATGGTTATCAAAAGATGAGCTTTATAGTGTAAAGTGGTTGCCTGCTGATGCTGATGTAGTCAATAGACTCGTAAATATTGAATCATAGTTGAAAGGAGTGTATCATGGGATTCTTTAATGAGATATTATGGCTCTTTGGAGCAAGAAGTGTTATAAAGTCTGCTGAGGAAGAGGCTCTGAGACAACAACAAGAAGAGCTGCAACGAAGTAATCAGGAATTAGATAATATAGAAGAAGAAATTCGACAAATCAGAGAACTTGTAAAGCAAAGTGAGAAAAGCCAGCAAGAGGCCGAGGCTCAACTTAAACAAATTAAGGAAGATATACAAAAGATGATTGATGGAAAGTAATATTAACAGAGAAGAATATGGGAACAGGAAAAATGTATAGATGTAAAGATTGTGGCCACGAGTGGTTACAACTGAAAGGCGTTGGCATGCAGGGCATTAAAGCAGAGAAGCCAAAAAGAAACAAGAGTGGCAAAATGATATGTCCTAAATGCTCGTCTACCAATTTAGAGCATACAAATGATAATATTATGTGGGATTAGTATTTGATAATCAAATCATAACAACGAAGTCAAACGATTATGTGGCAATGGTTAATAGCGATACTGGGTGCTTCCATGGGGGTATGGAATTTCCTGTCCTTAGTAGTGGTGGTATTCCTATTGCTTGCTGCATTTGGTGGGTCTATTGAGGCTTGGTGGATTATCGGGGTATGTGTCGGCATGTTCCTCTTGCGCCTAATAGGTATATCTATCAATAAGGCGTATAAAGAATATATCCATGAGAGGTACAAGAAGGTGTGGGATGAATTGCCTGAAGAGGAGAAGGAAATCTGGAAGGGGATATCCATTGAGGTGGAGCATAATGATTATGGCGGTGTATGGGAGAAAGGGGAGCAGGCTTTCGAGAACAGATTCCGCAAGAAGTTCTCTTTCATGGATTTCTTCAGGGATGATTTCAAGAAGAAGGTGCCTTTCCCCAAGGAGAACTGGATGAACACTATCTATATATCTGATGCTGCTGAGAAGAAGATCAAGAAACTGGGCCTTGATTATAATGAATCAAATGGTTGCCTGAAATGGCTTATTGCTATTATCGTGCTGATTATTGCAATAGTAATTGGGGTCGTTTATTCGCAAAGGAGTGAGACGAAGAGGCACGAGATGACGCCTGAAGAGAGGCATCAGATGGACTCTATCCGTGATGCTTACAGAAGGGAACAGGACTCTATCAAGGAGGCTCGGGAAAAGGCGCATGAGGAGTATATTCGTAAGATGGCGCGGGATATCGTGAACTCTGGCAAGAATGACAGGAAGAGGAGCAACAATATGCGGGGGTGGGACCCTGCTTCGGAGGATGACGCTCGCGAGAATGGCATGGATCGCTATATGGAGAATGATGATGAGAAGGGATGGGATTGAAAAAAACTACCTCTGATTCGATGCTCAGAGGTAGTATATGATGAGATAGAGATCTAGTGGATGGTGAGGGTTATTCTTCGTATTCCTCTACCCTCCAACCTTCAGGGATTCCACTGGAGCCAGTAGTCCACTTCGTCATATCGGCAGCCTTATAGAAGGTGCCCCCTCCCGATACACCTTCGAGCCAATCATTGGTGCATAAATCGGCAGAAATATCAGTGGCGAGGCAGGTTATAGAATTCAGGCCAGAGCAGCCAAAGAACATGCCTTCATAGCAACCCAATGCCAAAGTGGTGGCAGGCAATTCTGGGGCTGTAGTCAAGTTGGCGCAGCCAATGAACATGCCTTCATAGCAACTCTCCGCCAATGTAGTGGCAGGCAGAGCAGGGGCAGTGGTTAAGCTCGTGCAGTTTTCGAACATGTTCTCATAGCAACTCACCGCCAATGTAGTGGCAGGCAGAGCAGGGG
Organism: uncultured Bacteroidales bacterium; assembly: GCA_902779085.1. Lineage (GTDB taxonomy): Bacteria > Bacteroidota > Bacteroidia > Bacteroidales > Bacteroidaceae > Bacteroides. The sequence continues at coordinate 54,997 of CACYZY010000003.1, forward strand.
CAGTCTTCAGGCCAGAGCATCCATAGAACATGTATTTATAGCAACCCTCCACCAATGTAGTGGCAGGCAGAGCAGGGGCAGTGGTTAAGCTCTTGCAGTCTACGAACATGTGACTATAGCAACTCTCTGTCAATGTAGTGGCAGGCAGAGCAGGGGCTGCGGTCAGGCCAGAGCAGCCTTCGAACATGTATTGATAGCAACTCACCGCCAATGTTTTGGCTGGCAGCTCAGGGGCAGTGGTTAAGGCAGTGCAGTCTGAGAACATGTATTCATAGCAACCCTCCGTCAATGTTTTGGCTGGCAGCTCAGGGGCAGTGGTCAGGCCAGAGTTGCGGAACATCTGAGAATAACAACACTCCGTCAATGTAGTGGCTGGCAAGGTCAGTGGCTTGGAGTCATGGCTCTTGATATTCGTATTGCCTTCAAATAGCTTCATGAAGGTAAAACTACCTGTCAGCGTTTTGGCAGTTTCATAATCTTTAGCGTTTATCAGACTCATGATATTGCCATAGATGTAGCAGCTGGAAGAGCATTGGATGTTTGTATTTTTTATATCTGGCTCAACTGTGCAATACAACTCATTGTTTCCATAGAAGCGCACCACGTCATTTGCTGCTATAGAGATGGTGATATCACTGGTATTGCCCTTGGTGCTGGTTACCCTTGTTTCCATATTCTTCATATAGCTTATCACCAGTCCCAATGGGTTTTTGATGGTGATGGTACCTGCTTCAATAGCCTTCAGGGTCAGCGGGTCGCTCTGCTTGGTGAGTGTGATGGTAGCAGTGTAGAACTTGCCGTTCTGTATCACTTCACTTTTCACGTCGAGCGTACCCATATAGGCATTATTATCAATATCTAAGACATCGAAGATAAAGGTATCGGCACTATTGCTGGCTTTGCTCAGGGCTACCCATACCTCATTGCTGGGAATAGCATCCACTCCGGAGGCAACGTCTGTAATCACAGAACCATTTGTCTTATTAGGAGTGCTTAAGAAACTGCCTGACGTTATCAGGTCGTTATTCGCAGTACTCACCAAGAGCTTTGTCACCTTTATTGACTCACCTGCGCTATCCACAAAGGTGAACTTATACATGCTCTGCAGGCTCTGGAATGTGGCAGGCTTGGTTTCGATGTTGCCGTCAGTTGCACTAATGACCTTCACCTTTGCTATGGCGTAGTCGAAGTTGTCCAGCTCCTTATTCTCTATATGGCCGCCTATTTGCTTAGCAAATGAGAACGTTCCATCGTCTTTGGTATTGTAAAGTAAGGTAAGCTCGTCGTTTACTGCATAGGTGCCATTCAGCTTGCCCACGAGGTTGGCTGTTGTGCCATCTTGATCGGGATGCAAAGCGTTGCTGTCAAGAGTTCCGTTCTTGATTACGTATATGTTATCCGAGGTGCGGAATTCTGCCTTAAGCTTGCCTTCTTCGTACTTCACGGCACGGGTATCGGCATTTATGTCGATGGTGGCGGGAATGGATATCTGCCACTTGCCAGATACAGGCATTTTGTCGGTGGGGTCCTCGTTGGAGCAAGAACTGAGGGAACCAGCAAAGAGAGTGGCGCAAGCCGCCATCAGCAGGTGGCTCGTCAGTTGGTAAAGTCTATCTGTTTTCATAACATCTTTTTTAATGTATAAAACTTGGTGATAAAGCCACCGTTAATCTTTGTTCAAATTTATAGGATCGCCATAGGTGTCGCCGCGGCTGGCGGCAATCATGCCTTGTACCTCCAATTCAATTACTTGCACCTCGGGTGCCTCATACAGTTCTTTCATAAATCAAAGTATTTAATGATATTATTTGTTGCTTGTCAAACTACAAATGTACATCAATTTTTAATATATCCAAAAAAAATGGAGAAATGAAGATGTAGGATGTTTTTACTTTATCTTGCCTGAGTGACAGCGTACCTGCATGACAACAGATATTTTAGGGTGCTGAAATAGGTGAGGAAATGTTTGGTGGCAACAAATAAAACTGTATCTTTGTAGGCTTAGAATCGTCTCTTTTTATGAACAAACATATGGGTATTTGGAAATTGCTGAATCGCATACTGAGGTATGTGATGCCTTATCGATGGCTGGTGGTGGCAACGCTGTTGCTCACGCTGCTGGGCTCCGTACTGGCGCAGGTGAATGCGGTGGTGCTGGACCGTGCGGTGGATGCTATCAATGTGCTGGACCAGCAACCGTCGATGTCGTGGGCGAGCGCGCTGCGCATACTGACGATCATCAGCGCCATCTTGCTGGGCAAGGAGGTGCTGGCGGCTGTGGTGAACTTCTTCCGTCGATACTACGGCGAGAGGATGCGTATATTTGTCAATCGTGACTTGTCGCTGCAGGTGATCAAGCATGTGCTGACGTTCCGCATGGCGTTCTTTACGTCAACGGGCAACGAGGCAGGACGTCTGCAGGCGCGTATCGACAAGGGGGTGGCAAGTACGAGCATGGCGGTAAACAGCTTCTTCATCGACATTTTGCCGCTGTTCACAAGTGCGGTGCTGGCGCTGGTGCTGATGTTCATGGCGAATGTGTTTGTGGGCTTGGTGGCGCTGGCCATCGTGCCTGTCTATTTCTATGTGACGTATATCCAGGCGGAACGCATGAGGGATGGACGTCGTGGCATCTATGAGGGGCAGCAGGCAGTGAGCCAGAATATCCTGAACATCATCGAGAGCATTCCTGTGGTGAAGTCGTTCAACCGTGAGCAGATTGAGCATGACCGTCAGCAGGAGGTGCAGGACAGACTGACGAATCTGCAGCTCTCTACGCGCAAGAAGAGCTATTTCTTTACTGGCATGAAGGGTTTCCTGGAGCAGATTGGTACGGTGCTGGTGATTATCCTTACGGCTTACCTGGTGCTGATTGACTATCCTGGGATGACGATTGGTAAGATTATGTATCACGTGATGCTGTTTGCCAACGTGAGTGCGCCTATACGTCAGCTGCACCGTATCTATGACGACCTGAACGATGCGCTGATCTATTCTGAGGATCTGTTTGGTCTGATGGAGGGTACTGAGGAGGTGGAGCAGACGGGCGACTATCATCCTGAGGAGGTGACGGGACGCTTCGAGGTGAAGGACGTGGACTTTACTTATCCTAACGGGGTGAAGGCGCTGCACGATGTGTCGATGGTGATCGAGCCTGGCAAGATTACGGCGCTGGTGGGCATGAGTGGTGCTGGCAAGAGTACGGTGGTGAACTTGCTGGACAAGTTCTATCATCCTGACAGTGGTGAGATATGTTTCGACGGAGTGCCTATAGATCAGTGGGATACGCAGTGGCTGCGTGACCATATCGGGTTGGTGATGCAGAAGAACCATATATTCGACGGCACCATTGAGGAGAACATCCTGTATGGCAATCCGAAGGCGACACACGAGGATGTGGTGAGGGCTGCCAAGCAGGCGTTTTTGTATGATCAGGTGATGCAGTTGCCTGAGGGCTTCAACAGCAGTGCACTGAGACTGAGTGGTGGTCAGCAACAGCGTGTGGCCATCGCGCGACTGTTTATCAAGGATCCTGCGGTGATTATCCTGGACGAGCCTACAGCGAGTCTGGATGCGATTGCTACGGAGCAGATCAAGGCGAGCATCGACGCCATCAAGAAGGGGCGTACGGTGATTATCATCTCGCACAACCTGGGGCAGATCATTGATGCTGACCAGCTGTATGTGTTGGAGGAAGGACGTGTGGTACAGAGCGGCAAGCCTGCGGAGGTGTATCAGCAGGGTGGCGTTTACAAGGAGATATTCGATGCGAGTGCGCGCAGCATGAATGCCGACAAGATTGCTGAGGTAATGGATAATTGACTACTTCCTATTCTGTCGCGACTCGGCATAGCTCAAGCAAGCTTGGCTCTGCCATCGCTGTTTCAGAAAGTGAAAATGGAAAATATAATATGAATATTAAATATGAAAAATTGTAGTATAGTGAAAGGATGGGGGAAGAGTGTGGCTCTTTTAGTTCTTGTTGCTTTTTTGCCTTTCTTCATGGGGTGCAACGAGGAGTCGAACATCCCTGTGCCCGCACAGGAGTTTATCAAGGAGTATTTCCCGAAATCGACGGTGGTGCTGGTGGAAATGGATGCGGATGACGAGGGCAAGGAATACTGCGCGTGGCTGAATGACGGCACGAAGGTGGAGTTTGACTTGCAGGGCGAGTGGAAGCGCGTGAGCAGGAACAAGACGGGGGTGCCCTCGAGACTGGTGCCGCCTGTGATTACTGAGTATGTGAAGACGAACTATCCGCAAGATATCATCTCGAAGCTGAGCAAGAAGTCGTATGGCTACAAGATTGAGCTCTCGGATGATATGGATCTGAGGTTTGACCCGCAAGGAAACTTCATTGAAGAAGTAGACTGAAACGCTAGCTCTGACAAAAACAGGGCGAGAACGCTGAACGAAAAACGTTGAAAAAACGGGGTAGGCGGAGGCGCTGAAACGCTGACGGAAACACTGTTTTGGTGGAAAAGGACACAGGAAACAGGGCGAGAAAGCTGAACGAAAACGTTGAAAAACGGGGGTAGGCGGAGGCGCTGAAACTGAAACACTGTTATAGTGGAAAAGGACACAGAAAACAGGGCGAGAAGGGCTAGGGCGACTAAAATTAAAGGCTGCAAAATCTTGCAGCCTTTAATTGTTTGCCTCGAAACGAGGGCCTGAGGTCAGAAGGTGTAGGCCACTGACTGGAGGTCCTCATCTGCTGAACTGGCGCCCACGAGCAGGGTGTAGTCGCCATTCATAGGATGTACGGTGTGGATCTTGTTGTCCCACCAGTTGAAGGTCTCGTCAGTGAGTGGAATGCTGACATTCACGGTCTGACCTGCAGCGATGTTCACGCGCTTGAAGCCACGCAGGGTCTTCTGTGGACCGTCTTTCTCGTCGTTCTTCTTGACATAGAGCTGTACCACTTCGTCGCCAGCACGCTTGCCTGTGTTGGTCACTGCTACGACTACGTTCTTGCCTTCGATGCGTGGGGTACCATACTGGAAGGTGGTGTAGCTCAAGCCGTAACCAAACTGGAACAGAGGCTTCTCGGTCATGTAGCGATAGGTGCGTCCCTTCATGCTGTAGTCCTCGAAATCAGGCACCTGCTTGATGTTCTTGTAGAACGTAACAGGGAGGCGTCCTGCAGGGTTGTAGTCGCCGTAGATGACATCAGCAATAGCTGTACCGCCTGCCTGACCTGGGTACCAAGCCTGGATGATGGCGTCGCAAGACTCTGTCTCTGGTACCATACCAATGGCTGAACCTGAGAAGTTGACGTAAACCACTTTCTTGCCTGCTGCCTTGAGGGCCTTGAGGAAGTTGCGCTGGATGGCTGGCAACTCGATATCGGTACGGTCGCCACCCTTGAATCCTTCAATGGATACAGGCATTTCCTCGCCTTCCAGACGTGGAGAAATACCTCCTGCATAGATGACTACATCGGCCTTTGCCACTTGGTTGATGACCTTCTGTGCATCGAACTTTTCGTTCAGACCAATGTCGAAGCTCATCTTGCCTGCGTAGGTGAGGTACTGATAGCGAATTTCGATATCGTAGTTCTTACCTGCTTCTGCCTTGAGGGTATAGAAGGCGCTGAGGGCATTGAGGTTACCTGCTTTCTTCTCTACCTGCTCGCCGTTGATGAGGAGGGTAGTGGTGCCCAGAGAACCAATACGGAGCTCTACATCAGCCGTTTGTGTAGCGTGGAAGGTGCTCTTGTACACGCAAGAGAAATCGTTGAGAGGTACACCTGCTGCAAAGGCGGTGTTGCCTTCGGTATACTTTGACCAAGGGGTGGTTTCACGGCCTTTCACGATGGACTTGCCGTTGAAGTCCTTGTTGTCCCAGTATTCTACCTCGAAGCCCTTGCCAGAAGCGTTGTAGCACTGATTGAAGAGGCTGTTGAACACTCTGTCGGAGGTGAGGTCGCAAGCAGGAACGTAGATGAGCTTGGACTTAGGCAGGCGTGCCTGCAGGCCCTTGAGCAGGGTTACGGTAGCTGCTGGGGTGCCGTTGTAGTTGCCCCACTGCATCACTGAGTCGTTGGCGTTGGCGCCGATCACAGCTACGGTGAGGTTCTTCTTCAGAGGCAGGATGTCGTTTTTGTTCTGCAACAGCACCATTGACTGGCGAGCCATTGTCAGAGCGAGTTGCTGGTGCTCCTTGCTGTTGAGCAGTGAGGTAGGCAGGTCGTCCCAAGGGGTGTGCTCGTCCATCTCACCGAGTTCGAAACGTGCTTTGAGCAAGCGCTTTACGCTCACGTCGATATCGCTCTCCTTGATCTCACCACGCTGAACAGCCTGTACCAGTTGGCGATAGGCAGTACCGCACTCGAGGTCAGTACCTGTAAGCACAGCAGTAGCAGAAGCTTCAGCAGCATCCATTGCAGTCTGGTGGTATCCCTGACGATAGAAGTCGTCGATAGCACCACAGTCGCTCACCACAATACCCTGATAGTCCCACTCGTTGCGCAGGATCTGTACCAGTAAACGGTTGCTTCCGCAGCAAGGATTGCCCTCGTAACGGTTGTAGGCACACATCACCTCTTTTACGCCACCTTTGGTAACCAGGTCCTTGAAAGCAGGGAGGTAGGTCTCGTAGAGGTCGCGAGGATCGGTGAGGTCGGCATTGTACACGTGACGGTTCCATTCTGGACCAGAGTGCACAGCAAAGTGCTTGGCGCAAGCGTGGGCCTTATCGTACTTAGAATCAGCAGGTCCCTGCAAGCCACGCACTACTGACAAACCCATCGTACCAGTGAGGTAGGGGTCTTCGCCGTAGGTCTCCTGACCACGTCCCCAACGTGGATCACGGAAGATATTGATGTTTGGGGTCCAGAAGGTAAGTCCCTGATAGCGTTTCACATCGCCTGATTCCTTTGCCAAACGGTGCTTTACACGGATTTCGTCGCTCACAACGGTGAATACCTGTTCGAGCAACTCGTTGTTCCATGATGCGGCCATACCGATGGTCTGTGGGAAGACGGTGGCCAAGCCGTTACGGCCTACACCATGCAGAGCTTCGTTCCACCAGTCGTAGGGCTTGATGCCCAGACGGTCGATACCTTTCGAGGTATTCTGCATCAGCGTCACCTTTTCTTCCAGATTGAGGCGAAGCAACAGGTCTTCGGCGCGCTCTTCTGGAGAAAGGGCTGGATTCTGATAAGGCAGTTGGGCAAAAACGCTCATGCTACATGCAATAACTGCCAAAGAAATGATGTGTTTTTTCATAATAATAGAGTAGATTTTTAATGAATTTTCTAAATTTCCTACAAATATAAAGCATTTTTATTGATATAATTAAAAAGAATACCTAATTTTGAGGGGAATTATATCGATTATAAGCGAAAATGGACTATATATCATCATTTAACAACGGTCATCAGGGTGGTTTGAGGTTGGACTACCTGCCCTGCGTGAACTATTCTATGATGCTGAATAGGGTGAACACCTGTACGATGTGTGAGGTAGAGAATCATGAGCACTCTAATTGGCAGGCCGTAGAACTGAGTGTGGGTGGTGAATTCATTAAGCCAGACGTTCAGTATGTGGACTTCATAGAGGCAGGACAGCGTGTGCTGATACCTGAACTGAAGATTGAACCGTTGATAGATAAGCTATTGAATATGACCGAGATGGTGGAAACCATCTTTACTATAACTATCAAGACTGGTGGTGAGGTGTTGCTGCAACACGACTTCCCCATCAGTCTGATGGCCTTTGACCAATGGACAGGCACTGGGGTGCGTCCTGAATTGCTGGCTTCGTTTGTAGTGCCTAATCATCCGTTGATTTCGAGCGTGATTGTGAAGGCGTCGAAGTTTATGGAGAAATGGACGGGCTCGTCGGCGATGGATGAATACCAGACGCAGGACCGTCACAGGGCTCGTTTGCAGGTAGCTGCTATCTACGAGGCACTGAGGGGCGAAGGAGTGGTGTATGTGGCTCCTCCTGCATCGTTCGAGCCTATGGGCCAGCGCGTCAGATTGGCCGATAAGGTGCTGAGCGAGAAGCTGGGTACGTGCCTGGATACTACGTTGCTCTTTGCTTCGTGTCTGGAAGCAGTGGGTCTGTTCCCTATACTGGTATTACAGAAGGGGCATGCATTTGTGGGTGCGTGGATTACGGAAGACATTTATGCACAGAATATTGGCGATGATGCATCGTTCCTGTTGAAGAAATGTGCTGACGGAGTGAACGATATCGTGGTGGTGGAGACTACCGCACTGACATCGTCATCGCCTGTGGCGTTTGACGAGGCGGTGAAGCAAGCCTTAGTGAAGCTGAAGGACGAAGAACGCTTCCAACTGTTTGTGGATGTGCACCGTTGCCGTTTGAGTAACGTGAAACCGTTGCCACAACGCATTGAGCTGAATGGCAAGGTGACGGTGAAGAACGAGGGCGTGCAGCACGAGAACGCTACGGAGAGTGTGGAGCGACTGGACCACTATGCACTGAAGATTGAAGAGGACAAGCAACAGGTGACCAAACAGACAATCTGGGAGCGTAAGTTGCTGGATTTCTCGCTGCGCAATAACTTGCTGAACGCTAAACTGGGCAAGCGCATCATTCCGTTTGTGTCGTTTGGCATTGACCAGGTGGAAGATCAACTGATGGATGGGAAGAGCTTCACGATGCAGCCTTATCCCAAAACTCAGATTGAACCTACGGAGAGCGGTATGTATGACTCGTCGCTCCAAGCTGCTGATTTGGAGGCGCTGACGAAGGATGAGCTGAAGAACAAGCGCTTGATTTCATTCCTGAGTGAGACGGAGCTGAAGAACGGAGTGAAGTTCCTGTATCGTATGGCGCGCACAGCGATGGAGGAGAACGGTGCCAACTCGCTGTTCCTGGCGTTGGGTCTGCTGAAGTGGTATGAGAGCGAGAAGAGTGTGCAACCTCGTTATGCGCCTATCTTGTTGTTGCCAGTAGACCTGGTGCGCAAGGGTGGAGAAACCGGCTATGTGATTCGCTCCCGTGACGAGGACATGATATTGAACATCACGCTGATAGAGTTGCTGAAGCAGCAATTCCACATCAACCTGAGTGGACTGAGTCCGTTGCCTACTGACCAGCATGGGGTGGACGTAAAGCTGGTATTTGCCACTTTGCGTCAATACCTGAGCTCCATGAAACGTTGGAACGTGCTGGAGGAGACAATGTTGGGACTGTTCTCGTTCAACAAGTTTGTGATGTGGAACGATATTCACACCAACGCTACCAAACTGAAGGTAAATCCTGTGATTGCCACCTTGATGGAGAACAAGTTGAAGTGGCAGGATAATATAGAAAGCGTGGACTCCAGGATGCTGGACAAGTCCATCAAACCACAGCGATATGCTATTCCACTGGATGTGGACTCATCGCAGATGGAGGCAGTGATTGACTCGGGCGATGGAAAGAGTTTCATCTTGCATGGCCCTCCTGGAACAGGTAAGTCGCAGACTATCACCAACATGATAGCCAACGCGCTGTATCAGGGCAAGCGAGTGCTGTTTGTGGCCGAGAAGATGGCTGCATTGGAGGTGGTGCAGAAACGCTTGAAGAAGATAGGTCTGGATCCGTTCTGTCTGGAGATGCACTCGAACAAGATGACGAAGCAGCATTTCCTCAAACAGATGCAGATGGCGCTCGAAGCAGCACATATACAGTCGCCGCAAGAGTTTGAGAGTGCAGCTAACCAGCTGTACGAGCACCGATTGAAGATGATCAACAATATCGAGGCACTGCACAAGGTGCTGCCTTCGGGATTGTCGCTCTATGATTATATCATACGCTATCTGTCGATTAAGCACGACGAGGAGTTGATGGACAACCTGCCTGACCTGAAGACAGTGGATGTGGAGAAACTGAACAAGTGGGAGAGCAGTCTGCGCAGTCTGGATGCTGTGTTCCAACTGACGGGTCATCCTGCAGGCCATCCGTTGAGGGGTTTAGAGCCTAATGATGCTCGACTGGAAACCACCAGCAGGGTGAAGGAAACACTGAAGAAATACAATGATGCTTTTGCTGCATTGAAGATAGCATGCGAATCGTTTGCCAAGAAGATATTTAACTCTGGCACAGACGATAGCATGGAGGAAGTTGAAGGATTGGTTAAATTCGTTACGGCTATCGAGAATTCCTATAGCATGAATGGTAATCTGCTGAGATTATCTGCTGATCAGGACTTCAAGAAGGACTTTGCCGAGGTGGTGGCCTCAGGCAGAAAACGCGATATGCTGAAGCAACAGCTTCTGTGGCAGTGTGGCGATAACGCCAGCATTTTCGATATCAATTCCCGTCAGTTATTGGACGAGTGGATCGTTATTCAGAAGAAGTGGTTCTTACCTAAGTTCTTTGCACAGCGCTCGTTCATGAAGAAGATGCAGGTGTATGACGCTAATCTGAAGCCAGAGGGCGTTGAACAATTGCTCGAGAATGTGGGCAACTATCAGATGTATGCCCGTAAGGTGGATGAAAACATCGATATGCTGAGGGATGCATTCGGTTCGCTGGTGGGCACCAACAAGCAGGACTGGACCAAGATTGAGCAATCGTTCAATACGGCGCCACAAGCCAATCAGTTCCTGATTGATTTTGCCAACAGGCACGATATGAGTTATGTGACTGTGAGGGATCTCTTCCTGGAAAAGACGGGTGGCGACCTGCCTTTGTTCAAGCAGCAATACAGCGATGTGATGAAGGAGTTGCTGAACCTGAATCTGATGCATAAGCAGCAGAAGTCGATGATGGCGACCTTTGCCCGTATGACGTTGCCTACCGAACAGATCTCTACCAGCATTCCTAACACGATTGAGCGTTGGATGCTGAATTTCGATAAGGTGAAAGACTGGTGCCAATGGGTATCCCGTAAACGTGAACTGGAGGCTGAACGCTTGCAGTGTGCATGTCAATATATTGAGGATGAGCACAAAGACGGTGCGGAAGCTGCTCAGGCACTGATGAAGGGTATCTATCATCAACTCATCTTGATGAGGGTGGACAGCGATGATTATCTGCGTATGTTCAATGGCGTGATATTCAGTGAACTGATTGATAAATACCGCAAGGAAACAGTTACTTTCCAGGAACTGACGAAGAAGGAACTGTATTGCCGACTGGCAGCGAATGTCCCTTCACAGACGATGGAGGCAGCTGCTACCTCTGAGATGGGTATCCTAAAGCGTAATATCGCCAATGGTGGACGAGGTACCACCATCCGTAAGATTATAGACCAGATTCCTACGTTGTTGCCTAGACTTTGTCCGTGTATGCTGATGAGCCCGATTTCTGTGGCACAGTATATCGACCTCGATAGGGATAAATTTGATATCGTGGTGTTCGATGAAGCATCACAGATGCCTACCAGCGAGGCAGTGGGCGCCATAGCACGAGGTAGGGCTCTTGTGGTGGTGGGTGATCCTATGCAGATGCCGCCTACGAGCTTCTTTGCTACTTCTGCGGTGGACGAAGAAGAGGCGGAGATTGACGATATGGACAGCATCCTGGATGACTGTATCGCATTGTCTATTCCTTCACGTTATCTTACCTGGCACTATCGCAGCAAGCATGAGAGTCTGATTGCGTTCAGCAACTCACAGTATTATGATGGCAGGTTGTTTACCTTCCCGTCTGTTGACGACAGGTTGTCGAAGGTGTCACTGGTACAGATTGAAGGTGCATATGATAAGGGACGTACACGTTGCAATCCTGCTGAAGCTAAGGCGATTGTGCAGGAGGTAATCAGGCGTTTGTCTGATAAGGAACTGAGTAAATACAGTATTGGTATCGTTTCGTTCAGCAAGGTGCAGCAAAGCCTGATCGAAGACTTTCTGGACGAAGAGATGGCCAAGCATCCTGATCTGGAGTTGGCATCCAGCCAAAGCGATGAGCCTGTGTTCATCAAGAATCTGGAGAATGTGCAGGGTGATGAGCGTGACGTGATTCTGTTCTCTGTGGGTTATGGGCCAGACAAGAACGGTCATGTGTCGATGAACTTTGGACCATTGAACAACGAGGGTGGTGAGCGACGACTGAATGTGGCTGTGTCTCGTGCGCGTTATGAGATGATGGTGTTCTCAACCCTGAAGGCAGAACAGATAGACTTGCGTCGTTCGAATGCCAAAGGTGTAGTAGGTTTGAAGAAATTCCTCGAATTTGCAGCAATGGGCACACAGGTATTGCCTACCGTGGGTAGCGCCCAGATGCAGGCAAGCGAGATTATCAACGAATTGGCGGAAGCTCTGGAGAGTCGTGGGTATCAGGTAGATAAGATGGTGGGTAAATCGAATTTCCGTATCGACTTGGCTGTGGTGGATCCTCGAGATACCGACAAATACATTTTGGGTATTCTTACTGACGGCAAGAGTTATTACAACACCAAGACTACACGTGACCGTGAGGTTTGTCAGCCTAACGTACTGCGTATGCTCAACTGGAACTATATGCGTGTTTGGTCAGTAGATTGGTTCCAGGATCGCGAGAGGGTATTGGCAAGTATCATCGACAAGCTCTACGACTTGCTGCATGCTGAACCTGGGAAGAAGAATGACGACAGTCAACCTGTGCAACTGAAACTGTTCAGTGTGGCTGACGAACCTGTATATAAGGCCGTAAACCTGCACGAGAAAGTATATAAGACAGCTTCGCTCAGGGCATCGACAGCACAGCCAGATATTGAGCGTGTGATTAAGAATGCCTCAAAGGTGAAAGATCAGCTGACGCAGATTATCACTGTAGAACAGCCTGTTACAAATAATTATCTGTATAAGCGCATTGCCACTTTGTGGAACATGCAGCGTGTGACTCCACGTTTGCAGAGTCTGGTTGACTCGATGTTGAGGACTTTCTATCTTGATCCGTTGAGCGATGGAAAGAATAATGTGTATTGGATAGATAAGGTGGTGGCATTCGACTATACCTATTATCGTGTGGAGTCGAAGCGAGACATTGCCGATGTGCCTATCATTGAGCTGATGAATGCTGCCCTTTATGCCGTAGAGCAACAGATATCTATTCCTCGTGAGGATTTGAAGAAGGTGGTGGCTACGTTGTTGGGATTCAGTCGCAAGGGTGCAAATGTGGATCTGGCAGCAGAGAGAGCGATCGATGTGCTTGTCAAGGACGGTAAGCTGAAAGAAGAAAACGGAAGACTGATGATTAAAACTGACGAAACAAAATAATAATAAAATAAGATGAAGAGTTTATTTATGATGGCGTTGACATTAGCTGCCGCTATGACGGTATCTGCGCAGGATTACAAGGTGGAAACCTTTAAGACAAAGAGTGGCAAGGACGTGAATATCACGCTCATTAAGCATGCTACACTGGCCATTGACTATCAAGGCTATGAGATTCATGTGGATGCTGTGCCCAATTACGGTACCGACTATTCAAAGTTCCCGAAAGGTGATTTGGTTCTGGTAACCCACGAACATGGGGATCATTTCAATCCTGAAACCATTGAGCTGATCAGCAAGCCCAACAACTTGCTGTTTATGAACCAGCGTTGCTTCGACCGAATGAACAAGGGTATGGTGTTACGTAATGGTGATACACGCAACATTACGAAGGAAATTTTACTGAAGGTAGTTCCTGCTTATAACACGACCCCTGATCATCTGCAGTTTCACCCCAAAGGTGTGGGTAACGGCTATGTGTTGAATATCGACGGCTTGAAGATTTACATTGCTGGTGATACAGAAGATATCCCTGAAATGTCTAACCTGAAGGACGAGCAGATTGATGTAGCATTTATTCCTGTGAACCAGCCTTATACAATGACGGTGGAGCAGGCTATCCGTGCTGCTTGGATGATCCAGCCTAAAGTGTTGATTCCTTATCACTTTGGTCAGACAGACATCAAGCCTATCAAGGAGCGTCTGGATGCTGACAAATCAGGCATCGATGTATGGTTGAGAGAAATGCAGTAAATTGATGAGTTATAATTAAGTGGCTCTTGTTAGAAAAGTGTAGTGAATGTTGAGCCTATACAAATATCCCCCTCTGTGATAGAGGGGGATGTTTTTCTCTTTTTATTCTTGTTTCTGAGTTACCAAGTAAGCGCCTACCAATACGAGCACTGCTGCTACAGGTTTATCCCAGGTAAGGATATCCTGACCAATGGCAATCGCAATGAGAGAAGCAACAATGGGTTGCAGGTTGGTGTAGATACTAACGGTAGTAGCTCGCAAGTATTTCATAGCGTAAGGAATCATGAAATAGCCCATTACGGTAGCAAATACCACAATGAAGGCCATACCGCCAATACCCATCAGTCCTTCGCTAAATCCATAATCACCACTGAACAACTTAGTCTGTCCAAACTCATTCCAAGCAAAAGGCAATACAGCAATTGTGGATACGAGGAACGTCCATTTCATTTGTGTTACAGCACTATATTTCGCTGATACCTTGCTGGTGATGATAAGATAGATAACCCAAGTGAGCAAGCTCATCAAAGCGAAGAAAATACCCAACAGGTCATTGCTGCCAGCTTCTGTCTGCCATTTTACCAATACCAATAATGCGGCACCAGCAATACCCAAACAAACACCCAATAGTTTGAGGCCTGTAATCTTTTCGTTCAGGAAGAGAGCAGCCAAAAGCATGGTTCCTATGGGCACCAGTGTAGCAATGAGGGAGTAATAAACAGGACTTGTATAGTTCAGTGACCACGCTGTGAGGGTTTGCGAGATAACAAATCCCGTAAGACCACCCAGCATAATCACTATCAGGTCTTTCTTTTCAACTTTCTCCTTAGGCAGGAAAGCAGCTATCAACCAGAAAATCAATGCGGCACCAATGCAACGAAGGGCCATATAAACCATTGGAGTGGTCCAGTCTTCCAGCAAGTATTTGGTAACAGGAACGCCCAAACCAAATATCACGTTGGCCAGAATCACCGCTGCATGTCCGTTTACTTTTTTATCCATAATCTTTTTTTTTAGGTTAGATGCTGCGAAGTTAAGAATAATTCTCCTTATATTTGCTAAAACTATTCAAAATTGACTGACTATGCGCAAGATTAAGAATCCGTGGTTGCATAAAGACCATTACGACTGTTTTGGTTGCTGTCCTGACAATCCTATAGGGGTGAGGATGGAATTCTATGAAGATGGGGATGATATTGTGTCTTTCTGGAAACCATCGACGCATTATCAAGGATGGATCGATACGTTACACGGAGGTATTCAAAGTACGTTGCTAGATGAGATTTGCGGATGGGTAGTTTTCCGTAAGTTGCAGACGAGTGGGGTGACCAGCAAATTGGAGGTGCGCTATCACAAATCCATCATGACTACTGAATCGATGCTTACTTTACGGGCTCACTTAGTGTGGAAGCGTATGGGTATGGCCAATATCGAGGCTACTATATATAATGAAAAAGGTGAGGTTTGCACTGAAGCAAACGCCACCTATTTCACTTTTCCTCAAGATAAAGCCCGAGAGATGGGCTTCACCACGTGTGAGTTGGAAGACGAACAAATACTGTTTTAGTTAACACCGTGAGCTGATACATCTTTGTTGACGCGATGTATCAAGCCCTGCAGTACGGCACCAGGACCACATTCAGTGAAGTCGTCTGCTCCATCGGCCAACATATTCTCAACAATCTGAGTCCAGCGAACTGGAGCTGTAAGCTGTGCTACCAAGTTAGCTTTGATTTCTGCTGGATCAGTATGAGGTTTAGCATCTACATTCTGATAAACAGGGCACTTAGGAGTGTTGAAATTGGTTGAGTTGATAGCTGCTTCCAATTCTTCTTTTGCAGGTTGCATCAATGGAGAATGGAAAGCACCACCCACCTTCAGAGGCAATGCGCGCTTAGCACCAGCAGCCTTCATGAGTTCACATGCCTTGTTGATTCCTTCAATAGATCCAGAAATTACAATCTGTCCAGGACAGTTGTAGTTAGCTGCAACAACAATATTTCCTCCCTCAGTAATAAGGTGGCAAATTTCTTCCACTTTCTCATCAGGCAGGTTAATGATAGCCGCCATAGTTGATGGCTGAGCCTCACAAGCTTTCTGCATAGCCATTGCACGAGCATACACCAACTTCAAGCCATCCTCGAAACTCAATGCTCCAGCTGCTACTAAAGCAGAAAACTCACCCAGTGAGTGACCTGCAGTCATTTCTGGTTGGAATCTATCGCCCATGCAGAGGGCAGAAATAACTGAGTGAAGGAATACGGCAGGCTGCGTTACTTTTGTCTGCTTCAATTCTTCGTCGGTACCATCGAACATAATATCAGTGATGCGATAGCCCAAAATATCATTAGCTTTGTCAAAAAGTTCTTTTGCCAATGGATTGTTTTCATAGAGGTCTTTACCCATTCCTACAAACTGAGCACCTTGCCCAGGAAACACAAATGCTTTCATAATCTTTTTATCTTTGTTGTTATAAACTTCTTTGTAAAATTATATTTCGGATGCAAAGATACAATGAAAAAAACTATTCTTGCCCCTTACATACTACATTTAACAAATTATAGCACATAAGAGGCTGAAAATCTGCACAAAAAGAATGCTAGTGTGCAAAATAATCAATCAATCATTAAATCTTTTTTCAGTTGCTTTTCTGAAGGGACACAGAATAATGAAGCCGTAAGTCCGATACATGCACAGAGAATGCACGAGGTGCTTTGCATGAGATAATAACCAATAATGCCTGTAATAACAGGGATGGCAAGCAACAAGATTCTTACACTGCTCCACATCACATACTGACTCATTGCGGCGTCAGTGCTGGCATCTGTATCAATCTTTTTCTTTTTAACCCAAGCAAAGAGTTTCAATGCGGCAGGAATACTGCAAGCTGTGAGTAGAATCACTATTGTCTCAGTGAAATAAACTGCTCTTACATTGTCAGCATAGGCACCAGTAAGATTGAATCCGCCAGTTTCTCCTAATATGATGATAAACAAGGCTGCGAACCATAAATAGGCGAAATTTCGCTTTAATGTAGCGACAGCTTGTCTGAAATTCTCTTCCATAAATGATACGGTTTTGATGATTATATTGCAAAGATAAGGAAAATAGTTTGTAAATTTGCACCGGTTTTTGATAACTATTGTTTTTTATGAATAAAAAAGAGAGATTATCAGTACTATTCGATTTCGATGGTGTGGTGATGGACACAGAGTCACAATACAGCGTGTTCTGGCACCGGATAGGCGTTGAGTATTTGCAGCACGACAATTTGGAACAGATTATCAAAGGACAGACCCTGACTACCATTTTCAATACATACTTCACAGAATTTGAAGACCAGTGGGAAACCATTGACGAACAATTAAAATTTTTTGAGCAGCACATGAAGTATGAATATATTGACGGGTTTGAGGATTTCCTGCATGATTTAAAAGCTCATGACGTGATGACGGCTGTGGTGACCAGTTCTGATGAAGGGAAAATGTCTGCTGTATATGCTGCTCATCCTGAAATACCCCAACTGTTTGACCGCATCTTCACTGCAGAAATGTTCTCCAAATCAAAGCCAGATCCAGATTGCTATCTATTGGGGATGAGGACCTTTGGCACAGATGCTGCACACACATTCGTATTTGAGGATTCATTTAATGGGCTAAAATCCGGGTTGGCTTCTGGGGCTACCGTTGTAGGTTTGGCAACCACCAATAAGGCAGAATATATAGCTCCGCTATGTCATCATGTGTTGCATGACTACAAGGATTTCTCTTTTGACAAAATGATTGAAATTAATGAAAGAAAGCACTCATAAACTAATGACGCTAGATTTCTGGCGTATTTGCATTTCTAACTTTTTACTTTATGCAGCAGTTTGGATGCTGTTGCCCATTTTACCTGCGCAATGTTATTTGATGGGAATGAACACACAGGAAATGGCAACATCATTTTTGATGTTTGTCGCAGGAATGATAGGGGTGGGGCCCCTGCATGCTTTCCTGGGAGATGTGTTTAAAAGAAAATATGTGTTACTACTGTTCACATTGGCAGTTGCTCTTTGCTTTAGCGGATGGCTTATGGCTAGTGAGGTTTGGCAGGTGATGCTTTTGATGCTGCTAGCTGGTGCATCATTTGGTATAGCTACTACTGCAGGTATCACAATAGGTATTGATATAACTCAGTCCAATCGTCGTGGAGTGGGTAACCGTATATATGCTTTTTCAGGAGCTTTAGGCTTATTTATAGGTGTTTGCTGTTCTACGACAGTATATTTGATGTTAGGTTTTAATAATCTGATAATCATTTCATTGTTGCTATTCTTGCTTAGTTTTATTATAGAAACAAGCATCTATGTGGCATTCAGAGCGCCTGTGGGAGTAGGGGTATTCAATATCGACCGTTTCTTCTTGCCTTTGGCTTGGGTGCCAGCAGTAAATGTGTGTATACTGTCGTTTGGCATTGGTACGTTGCTCAATTTACTGCCTCCTTATGTATGGATAGGAATACTGATGGTGGCAGTTCTAACAGCTTTAATCGCTCCGTTGACCCGATTATTCGTTAAACTGTCGCATCATTGTCAGCGTGGCACTGCCAACACCACCTTACAGTTGGCCTCTCAGGTTGGACTCATTTTAGGATTGGTAGAAGGAGAGAGAATAGCTAACAATTTGTTGCTTGGTAGTATTACCATACTGCTTTCTGCACTGATGTTTGTAATAGCTACATGGCCGTATTTCAAACAAAAGAGAGTAAGACCTTGATAAATCAGAAAAGAGCAATTACGTAAGGAAGAAATACAATCAGACCCACAATAGCTGCTACGATCGCTGTTACTAAAACAGCACCAGCAGCTATATCTTTAACTTCTCCTGCTATCTTTTGCCATTCTGGGGATACCAAATCAACCAACCTTTCAATGGCCGAGTTGAATAATTCGGCGGAAATGACTGTGCCTATGCATAGCATCACCACCATCCATTCTGTATGGGTGATGTTGAAAAAGAAACCAGCAGCTACGACTGCAATAGCCGCAATAAGATGGAACGTAATATTCTGCTCGTGTCCAGCACACGTAAGAATACCTTTCCAAGCAAAGGTAAAGCTCTTCAGTTGTTTCTTAAAGTTATAACTCATAATCTGCTAACGTTCTTTACTCCTTTTACTGTTTTTAGTTTCTTTATCAAGGCGTTCAATTTAGAGGTGTCGCTCACCATTACAGTCAGTTGCCCACTGAATAAACCGTCATTGGCCTCGATGCCTATGCTGCGCAAGTTGATGCCTACC
Source organism: uncultured Bacteroidales bacterium (assembly GCA_902779085.1). Taxonomy (GTDB): domain Bacteria; phylum Bacteroidota; class Bacteroidia; order Bacteroidales; family Bacteroidaceae; genus Bacteroides. Next base: position 74,189 of record CACYZY010000003.1, read on the forward strand.
TCTTTATTAATAATAGAGGTGATGTTGGTCACAATGCCAATATCATCATTGCCTACTACCATCAAAGTGATAGGATACTGTGAACCAATGGATTTTCCAGCCCAACGTGCTTTAACGATGCGATAACCATATCGTTCCCGCATGTCATGGGCATTGGGACAATTGGTGCGATGTATCATGATGCCTCGCTTGATACTTACGAACCCAAAGATATCATCGCCATAAATTGGATGACAGCATTGTGCCAGTTGGTACTGGATTCCTTTGAGATTCTGGTCTATCACTAATACATCCTCATTGCTGCTCTCTTCTTCACCTTCTATTTTCTGCAAACTGAAACCTTCAGCTGTATGTGTTTGAGACTCAGTATTTTCAGTCTCTCGCCTCAGTTGCTCGAGGTATTCCTCAATAATAGTGTTGGTGTCAAGAGTCCCATTAGCCAAATTCTGATAAAAATCGGTGATGATTTTATAACCCATACGCTTGATGACTTTCATCATCACTGATTCATCAAAGTCAATCTTGCGGTTCTTGAGCTTGCGTTCCAACTCCTCTTTAGCGAATGCACTTTGTCTTGCTTCCGTTTCTTTAAGGGCCTGTTTGATCTTTGTGCGGGCCTTAGAGGTAACCACTATCTTGAGCCATCCTTGTTTAGGCGTTTGAGAAGAAGACGACATGATTTCTACCTGATCGCCGCTCTTCAGTTCCTGACGTATGGGCACATTTTTCCCATTCACCTTTGCACCTGTACAGCTACAGCCCAACTTAGTGTGTATCATAAAGGCGAAATCCAGTACGGTGGCTCCTTTAGGAAGTTTATATAAGTCGCCTTTGGGCGTGAATACGAACACCTCATCTTCGTACAAGTCCATCTTGAACTGATCCATTGCCTCCAAGCCTGTTCCTTCAGAACTTTCAAGCGCTTCACGAACAGAAGAAAGCCAGTCGTCAAGTCCTGTTTCACCCTTGATTCCCTTGTAGCGCCAGTGAGCTGCTAAACCTCTTTCTGCCACTTCATCCATACGTTCGGTGCGAATCTGTACTTCCACCCATTTGCCTTCTGGCCCCATAACCGTGATATGCAATGACTCGTACCCATTGCTCTTGGGAACAGAAAGCCAGTCGCGCAAGCGCTTGGGATTAGGCTGATACATATCTGTAACAATGCTATATACTTGCCAGCACTGCATCTTTTCTTTTTCTAAAGGAGAATCCAAAATAACTCTAATGGCAAACAGATCGTATACACCTTCAAATGGGCATTTCTGTTTCTTCATCTTTTGATAGATGGAGTGGATGGTTTTAGTGCGCCCCTTGATATGGAATTCTAATCCAGCTTCTTCTAAACGTTGTTTTAACGGACCAATGAAGCGGGCAATGTAAGCATCGCGACTCTTCTTGGTTTCATTGAGTTTGTCTTTTATATGATAATAAATATCATGCTCAGTATATTTTAGCGATAGGTCTTCAAGTTCAGACTTCAAGGCATAGAGACCAAGCTTGTGGGCGAGGGGAGCGTATAAGTAAGCTGCCTCGTTGGCTACTTGCAAACGACCTTCTTCATTATTTACATCACGTATCTGGCGCATGATGTTCACTCGATCAGCAATGATAATGAGGATAACTCGCATATCTTCAGCAAACGTTAGTAGAAGTTTGCGGAAATTTTCAGACTCTATTGACGGGCTTTTTACATATAACTCTCGCACCCTGTTGAGTCCTCTTACAATACCTGCAACATCAGACCCAAAACTTTCATTAATATCTTCAATAGTACATGTTTCCGAACTGACACATTCATGTAGCATGATACCCATGATGGATGCGCGTTTCATTCCAATTTCATCAGCTACGATGATAGCTGTTTGTATACTCTTGAGTATGGGATTCAGTCCGAAAATGTCGCGAGTCATCTTGCCTGATGCAATCGCTTTAACCAACTGCTCTTTAAGCTTGCGTGTATCTCCTGGCAAGAAAGAACCTCCTGTCAGTCTAAGTAGTTTATGGTATAACGCCAAGAAGAGTTTGTACTCATCTGGGGAAAAGAATGTCTGTTCTGTCATGATGCTTAAAAAATCGATTGCAAGATAATGAAAAGAGTTTAAAAAAACCAACTATACTGTTTAAAAATACATAATTGTCGACTTTTTTATTAAAATATGCGATTTTTATTCTATAATATTTTGTGCTTTCCAAAAGATTTTTTATCTTTGAAAAGAATCAAGTAAACACGATATATTAACTGAAAGGAGATAATACCATGAACGCTGATAGAATCGCGAAAAATGCTAGATTAGTGTGGAATGTATTGAAAAAGGCAGCAAGTCGAATGACATTTATCGACATGATAGTGCAGACAAAACTTCATGCTACCGATCTGGCTTACGCTATTGGATGGCTTGCCCGAGAAGATCGTATTGGTATGATAGAAGAAAATGGCAAGCAATATTTTTTGGCGTATTGAATAATAAAAGGATGTGCTCAAGGCACATCCTTTTTATTTACCGCTAATTTCCAACACCAGGTATTCGCTCTGTGTGCCTATGCGGAACTTTCCGCCCCAGAGTCCAATGCCAGAACTGACATATATATGTGTATTGCCTTTCTTTAAGTATCCATGAGACTTTTCATACACATAATCGGTCACTATGTTGATGGGAAATATTTGTCCTCTGTGCGTGTGGCCCGATAACTGAAAATCTACTTCTGCTGCTTCTGTTCTATCTAAATGATAAGGCTGATGATCCATTAATAAGATGGGTTTACTATGGTCGAGGCCGTTCGTCAGTTCTACCACAGACTTACGGTTCACTTCATTGGTACGATCGTCACGCCCCACAACATAGAAAGCATCGTTCACCAGCACAGCTTCATCTTTCAGCAGACGGATGCCTGCTTTTTTTATAAATGATTCGCTTTTGTTGTTGTCTGCATAATAGTCATGATTGCCCAAACTAGCATATACTCCCAATGGAGCGTTCAGCTTACTTAGTTCTTCATACATCTTTTCTTGCTCAACGGGCACGATGTTGCTATCAATCAAGTCACCAGCTATCAGTATGATATCAGGCTTTTCTTGGTTAATCATGTCCACCCATTTGCTCAACTCCTTTTTGCCGATGGTATAACCTAAATGCAAATCACTTATTCCAATTACCTTAATAGGTTTTAATGGTTTGTCGATTTGGATTTTCAGCGGAACTCGCACTTTATGATGATACCACAAGTTACCCCCCACAAAAGTAATAACGATGAAAGTTGTTATGCCAATGGTACCATAAAGGCTATTGACGAACCAAGGTCGTATTGCAGGTATGAGTAAACGAACAATATCAATCACAAAGAAAGTCATTAGAAGATAAAGCAATATAATCATCCATGATGTACCCACAATGGATACTATTTGGTTGACCCATAAAGAGGAATTCTCACTTCTAGTGGTCATATAGCCAAAAAATAATCCTACAGGTAAGAGCAACACTAGGGTGGTGCACCATTTCATTAGATGACCGAATGGTAGTATATGCCAAATGCGGTAGTATATATATATGACTACCAACAGCACCATGATAGGAAATATCAAAAATTGTATTCTCATGCTTTTCGTGATAGCTTATTATATTAATATGGTGTGTAAAGTTAGTCTTTTTCCCCATATTCAACAACTGTTCTCATCTTCATCACGAAAAATAAAGGCACAAACAAGATTTTTTATCTCTTTGTGTGCATTATCTACAGAATTATCCTTATATTTGCTACTTATGAAGAACAATTTAAACTAACCAATATGATGTTAACTCAACAAGACAAGGATTTGCTTGCAAAAAAAGGCATTTCTGAAGAGAAACTGGCCGAAGAATTGGCCTGTTTCGAACATGGTTTCCCTTTTTTGAAGCTGTATGCAGCAGCATCTGTTGAAAATGGAATTATGGAGCTATCTCCTATTAATCAGGATGCTTATCTAAAAGCATGGGATGTTTATACCTCAACCATGACTGACAAGCGAGTGGTGAAGTTTGTACCTGCTTCTGGAGCTGCAAGTCGTATGTTCAAAGATTTGTTTGCTTTCCTTGATGCCGACTATGATGTGCCAACCAAGGCATATGAACAAACATTCTTTGCAGAAATTCGTAAGTTTGCTTTCTATGATGACCTTGATGCAGCTTGCCAGCATTTATATGGTAAGGATATTGAGGCTTTGATCGCCGAAGGTAGCTACAAGAAAGTAGTTGCTGCTCTGTTGAAAGAAGAAGGCTTGAACTACGGTAATTTGCCAAAAGGTTTACTTAAATTCCATAGCTATGATTATGGCAATCGTACTCCATTGGAAGAACATCTGGTGGAAGGTGCTCTATATGCTGCCAATAAGAGTAGAAAGGTAAATGTGCATTTTACTGTTTCTCCGCAACATCGTGCACTTTTTGAAGCTAAAGTTGCTGAAAAAGCCAATGGCTATGCTAATAAATATGGCGTGGAATATGACATTACTTTCTCAGAACAAAAAGCTAGTACAGATACCATAGCTGTAGATATGAACAACCAGCCGTTCCGCGAAGAGAATGGTGAACTACTGTTCCGCCCAGGTGGTCATGGCGCTTTAATCGAGAACTTGAATGATTTAGATGCCGACATTGTATTTATCAAAAATATCGACAATGTGGCTAGCGACCGCATGAAAGGTGATACTGTAATTTACAAGAAGATATTGGCTGGTGTATTGGTTACCTTACAGCAGCAAGCATTTAGTTACTTACAGCTGTTAGAGAGTGGTAAATACACCCATGATCAGGTGCTTAATATTATGCAGTTTGTTCAGAAACAGCTGTTCTGCAAGAACCCAGAAATCAAAAACCTAGAAGATTCAGAATTAGTGGTATATTTGAAGAAAAAACTGAACCGTCCGATGCGTGTGTGTGGTATGGTGAAGAATTTGGGTGAGCCTGGCGGTGGTCCTTTCCTGGCATACAACTCTGATGGTACTATCTCATCACAAATCTTAGAGAGTTCACAGATTGACATGAACGATCCAGAAAAAAAGGCGTTGTTTGAGAAAGGTACTCATTTCAATCCAGTAGATTTGGTTTGTGCTATCAAGGATTACCAAGGCAACAAGTTTGATTTGCCAAAATATGTAGATAAAGCGACGGGCTTTATTTCACAGAAATCTAAGAACGGGCGTGAACTAAAAGCGCTTGAGTTGCCTGGCTTGTGGAATGGAGCCATGAGTGACTGGAATACCGTCTTTGTAGAGGTGCCAGTATCTACCTTCAACCCCGTTAAAGTAGTAAATGATTTATTAAGAGAAGCACATCAATGAAAAAGATATTGTTATTAGGTTCTGGTGAACTCGGCAAAGAGTTTACCATAGCGATGCAGCGTTTGGGCCAGCATGTAGTGGCCTGTGATGCATATGCTGGCGCACCTGCGATGCAGGTAGCTGATGAGTGTGAAGTATTCAACATGCTCGATGGAGATGCTTTGCAAAAGGTTGTAGAAAAGCATCAGCCTGATATTATCGTTCCTGAGATTGAGGCCATTCGTACCGAACGTCTTTTTGACTTCGAGAAAAAAGGTATACAGGTGGTACCCAGCGCTCGTGCTGTAAACTATACTATGAACCGCAAAGCCATCAGAGATTTGGCAGCAAAAGAATTGGGTGTTAAGACTGCTAATTACCGTTATGCCAAAAATCTAGAGGAACTGAAGGAGGCAACTGCAATAATTGGTTTCCCTTGTGTAATAAAACCGCTTATGTCTTCTTCTGGTCATGGTCAATCGGTGGTGAAAAAAGCTGAAGACCTAGAACAAGCATGGAAAGAGGCAAGTGAAGGGGCTCGTGGTGATATCAAGGAGGTGATTGTAGAACAGTTTATCCATTTTGATTATGAGATAACTTTGCTTACTGTTACACAGAAAAATGCACCAACATTATTCTGTGCCCCCATTGGTCATGTACAGATTAGTGGTGATTATCGTGAGAGTTTCCAGCCTATGCCAATGAAACCCGAACATTTGAAAGCCGCTCAAGACATGGCTGCTAAGGTAACAGGCGCATTGACGGGAACTGGCATTTGGGGTGTTGAGTTTTTTATTAGTGAAAAAGATGGCGTTTATTTCTCTGAGCTATCTCCACGTCCACACGATACTGGTATGGTTACTTTAAGTGGTTGTCAGAATTTTAGTGAATTTGAACTGCATGCTCGTGCTGTGTTGGGATTACCTATACCTGCTATCAAACAGTTGCGTTGTGGAGCAAGTGCTGTTATCTTATCAGACATTGTAAAGCAATCTCAGCCTGAATATACAGGTATAGAAGAGGCTCTAAAGGAAGACGATACAGATTTGCGTATTTTTGGCAAACCTGTAGCAAGACTTCACAGAAGAATGGGCGTAATGCTTACATCTGCTCCATTGGGTAGTGATTTAAACCCACTTCGAGAAAAATGCAAACGACTTGCTGCTTTAGTAAAAGTGTGCTAAAAGGATAAAATTATAAAATTAATTGCCGATATTTTTGGATATTATTATATTTGTCTCTAAATTAGAGGCGGTTAATTTAACTTTTAGTTGATTATAGTAAAGCAAGAAAATGTAGGGTGGCAGCAGTCTGGGAAGACAGTTGCCATTTTTTTTATGGATGATAATCATAAATAATTATGAAACTAATAGGTAATATTATTTGGCTTTTGGTGGGTGGATTAGAGACCGCTTTTGAGTATTTTACTGCAGGGGTTGTACTGTGCATTACCATTATTGGTATCCCATTTGGTCTGCAAGCCTTCAAATTAGGTGTACTGATGTTGTGGCCATTTGGGAGTAGGGTAGATTTACTTCCAGGACAACCTGGGTGTTTGAGCACCATCATGAATATTCTTTGGCTTTTTGCAGGATTGCCCATTTGCCTCACACATTTGTTTTTTGGCATACTGTTGTGTATAACCATTATAGGCATTCCTTTTGGTATGCAGCATTTCAAGTTTGCAGGTATTGCATTAACCCCCTTTGGCAGAACTGTTGTGAGTGATATTTGAAAACACTAAAAATATTCATCATTTTATTTTGTCGGTTTCAGAAAATGGTGTACATTTGCAGCGTTTTTAAGTTCTACATTTATTAGGGGCGTAGCTCAGATGGTTTAGAGCGTTGCAGTCACATTGCAAAGGTCATCGGTTCGAGCCCGATCGTCCCTACAGTAAGAGGCAGATTTCCTGCCTCTTACTGTGTTTGTGTAAGGACGACTACAGGCAAAGCACTGCAATTAATAGAATTATGCATATGTTCGCTGTGTTAATATAAAAAGTTATATCTTTGCATTAAAAATGTATTATAGTCATAATTAAAGAAAATGGAGCTTCAGGTTTTATTTTTAGTAATAATGGTATTTGTCTCATCATTATTGACAATCTTCGGCAATCGTATTCACATTGCATATCCTGTTTTATTAGTATTGGCTGGTTTAGTCATTAGCTTTCTGCCTTTTATACCCATTATTAAGATTGATCCTGAGGTGATTTTTTATATTTTTCTACCTCCCTTGCTCTATATGTCTGCTGTGTCTTTGTCACTAAAGGAAACATTGAATTGGAAACGAGTCATTTTGTGCTTTGCTTTCCTTGTTGTATTCCTTACAGCTTCTTGTATTGGCTTGTTGGCAACTTGGCTGGTACCTGGCATGACATTGGCTATGGGTATGATGTTGGGTGGTATTTTGGCGTCTACTGATGCAGTAAGTGCTACAACCATTATGCACCAAGTTAAGGTGCCTTCAAGGATTTCAACTATTTTGGAAGGAGAGAGTATGCTGAATGATGCTTCGTCACTGATAACATTTAGTTTTGCATTGATTGCAGTACAAACAGGCAGCTTCGTAATTGAAAAAGCTTTGCTTTCTTTCATTTGGGTAGTTTTTGGAGGTGGAATAACAGGCGTACTAATAGGTATGATGTTTATATATTTGCATAAAATATTGCCAGATAAGGACCCTAATGTTACCATTATTTTCACTTTAATAGCACCATACTTGATGTATATTGTAGCAGAGTCTGTTGGTGCATCTGGTGTGCTGGGTGTTGTCTGTGGTGGCTTTTATATGAGTCAACATAGAGATGTAATTGATGCAAATAGTCGCTTGTTAGGCAGAAGCGTGTGGGACAACCTTATTTTTATATTGAATGGCCTTGCATTTTTAATAATAGGTTTAAACCTTCCACAAATAATGGCTGGTGTAGAGTCTGATGGTATCAGTCTATTTACTGCCACCATCTTTAGTGTGATTGTGCTTGCGATAATTATAGCAATACGTATGTTATGTGCATACTCGGCTATCCCTATTAGTCGGATTCGTAGAAAAAGTGAGCACTTGGGATATAATTTGATTGTCGATAAACCTACGGCGATCATAGTGGGATGGTGTGGAATGCGTGGCGTTCTTTCCTTGGCAGCAGCTCTTTCTATTCCTTACTTATTAAATGGAGGAGAACCTTTCCCTAATAGAAGTCTGATGCTTTATTGCTCGTTCATTGTTATTTTTGGAACCTTGGTATTGCAAGGTTTGTCGCTTCCTTTATTCTTGAAACGTGTTCATTTTCCTGAATACCAAGACCATTTAAGTGATAACGAGACCTTTAGTTTTATACGTAAAGGGTTGGCTGAGTGTGGGCTGAAGTATCTAGAGGAGCATCCCGTTCAGAATAAGGACGATGAGCAGGTGTTTGATTATTTTAAGGTGCGTTGGCAAAAAAGATTGATGATAGATTCTAAGGATTCTATGCTGAAATCTATGACCAATATTTATAGGAATATCCTGGTAGATCAACGTAACTATCTTTTCAAGCTCAACAAAGAGCGTCCAGATATTAACGAAGAAATAATTCACCATTTTATCCGTAGCATTGATATGGAAGAAGAAAGATTAAGGCGTGAGTAGTAAGTAAAATGATATTAGAGAAACAATCGTAAAATAAAGATGACATATTAAGCTTGCTCCGGTTTTAAAAGTATTAGCCACAACCTTTTCATTATTATCGCTGTGTTTTATGCATTGTTTCCATATCGTTTTGCCAATCTGAATTGATGTTGATATACCAAGCATGCGGCAGCGAAATAAAGAGCAGCGTGTAACCATAAAATACGCAATTCGGGTATTACTTGGTTAATATTTGCTCCCATCGAGTTTACCTTAACATATGCACGTATGCCAAAAGTACTGGGGAAGAGCCATGATACTCCTTGCCAAAAGCCAGGCATGCTCGATTGTGGCCACGATACTCCACTAAGGAATAGTAGTGGTACAGAAACAAATACCATAATTAACATCACGTTTTCTCGGTAGCGTACCAAGCATGACACCGTTATGCCAAAGAATACGCATGCTAAAACATAAGGTAGCATGATAAAAAATAGATCCACACCATCTGCTAATGAAGGGAACGAGAACAAGCGAGGCACCACCATAGAGAGGTAAGCACCCATCACAGCATATATCATCGTATAGCACAAAGCTTTGCCGCTTACTACACGATATACACCACGATAACGTTCATTATCAGTAGGAATCAATTGTCCGTTCCGGTTGCGCTCTCGAGCTGTACCTGCAGACATGCCTATACCCAATGCAAGTGTTTGTTGTAAGATAAGCATTAGTACACCTGGTAATATGCAACTCCCGTATCCACCAGATGGATTGAATATGGCCACATCATCCACTTTTAATGGCTGTATGCTAACAGCATCCTCACGAGAAGTATAATTCCCTGCCAATTTGATGCGGATACCTGCCCCCATACGCTGTGATTCCACCATAGCCGTCTGATAGATAGCTTTATAAGTAAGCATCAGTGACATGTCGCAATAAACACTAATAGCAGCTTGTTCCATACGAGTAACACGAGTAGCAAAGTCGGATGGGATGAAATATATGCCCTTCACTAATTGGCGACTTACCAAAGACTTCGCTTCGTCCAGATCTTCAGCATAGAAAACTACCTTCACATCAGGTGATGCATTACAATCGCGAATAAACTGCCGCGATAATTCTGATTTTGACTGGTCTACTACTACTACAGGCACCTCATGCACCGCCTCATTATTGTATATCCAAGAGTAGAGAAGCGGATAAACCAAAGGTACGACGATAACAAACAAGAAGACACCTTCGTCATGGATCACTTGTTTTACCTCCTCCCACCAGAAATATGCAGTGTCGTCAAGAAATTCTCTTATTTTATGGTATATAGACATATGTCAGCATTGCATTTTTAATTTTACTTAATACTAACCAGGGTAATAGTGTAAAGGCTATCATAGCCACTAAATGGAACCAAGTATCAATGACTGGAAAGCCGTTAAATACAGTAATTTGATAGAGCATGAAATAATGGCGTAACGGAAAGAGCCAAGAGAGAGCCTGTAAAGGTGCATCCATTCCCATTATAGGGAAGGCCGAACCCGCCATAGAAAAACTTAAAACAGCCCATAGTGAGCAGATACTCATTGACATACGGAGTGATGGCATCAAACCGAAAGTGAAAATACCAAATCCTAATGAGGCAAGTACTTGCAATACGCAAAGTCTTACAATATTGAAAATACTGCCCTCCTTAGGAAAATCAAGCACTCCATAAATGTAGAATTGAAAGATGAACGCCATAATAAGAAAAACAATAAAGTGGATTAGGTATTTACCTAAAACGGCTACCACAATATTACCATCTGCCATCTTCAGCCACTCCTTACCTGTATCAAACTTTATTTCTATACCCAAAGAATAGGCTGATAGAAGCATCATAAATAGCATGAAGACACCAGGCACGAGGGCTGTTGAGAGATACACATTGTAACTACCCCATGGGTTTGCTATTTGATGACTATCAATCACCACAGGCTGCAAAAAGGTTTGTATCTGATTTGGAGTATAACCTTTAGCACGCATTGTAGCCTGTCCCAAACCAGCTGAGGCGAGGGTGGTGATGGTTTTCATATCCTTCATTGCCATCGAACCGGCTGTCATACAAGTCATCGTATAATAATACGACATCGAAGGTTGTCGGCCAGCTACCATATTATCTGACAATCCATCGGGGATATAGAGAAACGCATATATCTCTCCTTCTTGCACTGCATTACGGGCAGCAGTTATAGAAGGATAGTGGGCAACCACCCTAGAGCTCTGCATGGCATCAAGCCTACGCATTAGATTGCGCGAAGTTGCACTATTGTCCAAATCTACAACTCCAATAGGCATGTCTTGAGGCATTCCTTCACTAAGAAAGGTGGTGAAGAAAAACATTGTCATCAATGGGAACACCACCATACAGAACGCATATATATGGTTCTTAGTTAGTATATGGACTTCTCTTAGCGCGATATCAATTATTTGAGAAATATAATTCATCGAGTGCGACTATTATTACTGTTTGAGCACCAATGACATGCCTGCACGCAAACCATCTATGTTTTCTATTGGGCGTGCCCTTACTTCAAATGTTTTCAGGTCATATTGACCACTAGCCTTTGTGGCTTTCCATGCTGCATACGATCCTTGGTCTTTCATATAGTATACCTTCATTTTGATGGTTTGACCAAAGGCTGGTACATACACCGTCAGTTCGTCGCCAGTTTTTATGCCTTTCAGCTGGTCTTCACGTACATTGAAAGTTCCCCACATATTGTTCATCAGAGAGATGGTCATAATGGGCGAACCAGTCCCAACCAATTCACCTACTTTAGGATATACATCACTTACCTCGCCGGCCATTTGAGCTATTTGTACAGTTTCATTGATGTAACTGTTCACTTCAGCTACTGCACCTTTTGCTCGATCTACCTGAGCCTGAGCTGCCAGCTTGTCCTCTAAACGGGCTCCATTTACTGCCATATCATACTGACTCTGGGCAGCCAACATTTGCGCCTCACCTGCCTTGTATTGTGCATAGGCTTCATCTCGTTTCTGAGCTGACATTACGCCTTCATCATAAAGACGTTGCACGCGGTTATATGATTTCTCATATATCTCCAGTCCAGCTTTAGCCTGTTGTAACTGCTGGTAAGCACCTTCTATCTGTTCTTTGCGGGCACCAGATCTTGCCTTTAGTTCCATAGCAGATGCAGCATCTACAGCACTTTGTGCTTGTTCCATCTTGGCCTGTACATCTGGAGCTTCCAAAATAGCGAGAGTATCACCTTTCTTAACAAAATCACCCTCTTTTGCGCGTAATTCCAAAATACGACCAGGAACCTTGCTTGATACACGGTATTCTTCTACCTCCATCTGTCCCTGTATTACATCTGGGTCACGATCTAAAGCAAAAAAACCAATGAGGGCAACGATAATCACAACGGATACTAATCCTGCAATCGCCAGCAGGATATTGTTATGTTGTTGTCTAGCTTGATCCATAATTTTATTATTTATGAAGATTGAACAAGAATTGCTATACCATTTCTCTATCTTTGCTGCAATCTTCTGGTTAATTATTTTTTTTGTAAAACTTATAATTTATTATGATTCTTATTCAAGAGTTCCAAGTGCTTTCTGCAGTTCTACTTGGCTCAGCTTTAAATCAATTTCGGCATCAATCTTTTCTGATTGTGCCTTCAACCAAGCAGTTTGTGCTTCCAACACCGTTGTAGTTGTAATCACACCTTCTGCAAAACCTAGATTTGCAGTGCGTAGATTCTCTTCTGCATGAGCAATGTTAGCCTGTGCCATTGCTAGTCTTTTGCTTGCTTCATTCACCTTGAAAGAACTTTGTTTCACTTGTAATTCAATCTTCTCTTGCACTTCCTCCATTTCAAGTCGAGCCATTGTTGTACTTCCTTTTGCAGCTCGCACCTTATACTTTACATCACCCCAATTCCATATAGGAATACGAACCATTACACCTACGTTCCACAACCCAGCAAACCTCTTCTGAAAACCATTTAACGTATTAGGATTAGTTACTGCATATCCGCCTGTTAGTGCTAAAGTAGGCAGATTGCCAGCCTTCAGTATATTGGTTTGCTGCTTGCTCAAGTCTATGGAGTTCTGCAACATACGCAGTTCTGGGCGTGTGGCAGTTACCATTCCCATGTCTATCTGAGGAGTATCGTCATTTACTATCAGGTTTTCATTATTCTCATCCATAAGTGTGATTTCGCTATCAACAGGCATTCCAATAAGTTGACAGAGCAGCATTTTGGAAAGCGTTACAGCATCATTTACCTTGGTAAGAGTCATTTCCGCATCGTTGACCTTAACCTTTACGTTCAAGCCGTCTGAACGGGTGGCAACGCCCTCTTCAATCATCTTCTGCACATCTCCATCCAATTTCTCCACTACAGCTAAATAGCTCTCAGCTAGTTTCTGTTTATGATTTAGTGATACCACCTGCCAATAAGCCTGATCAATATTATATAAAGTATTCTGCCGTTGGAGTTCCAATGAATTAGCTGCCAAATCCTCGTTAATGTCAGCCATCTTGTTAAGTGCCACTAAGGCACCACCCATAAACAGCGGTTGTGTCACTGTTACAGCGCCAGCAAACATGTTCCGAGTATCAGTGCGAAGTGCATTAACTAAGCCTGCACCTGTCTGGTTTAGAATACCTGCCAATGGAGTAAGGTCGAGCGTAATGCCTAATGCACTCAATACACTCAGGCTTTTTTGTAATCCAGCTGCGGTGTTAGTACCCAAATTACTTAGTGCAGCTTTTTTTTCATCATCCAGTACAGATATCTCCTTGCTTGTGAACATATATCCACCGATTGCATTCACTTTTGGCAAGTATTGAGTACGAGCCGACTTGCGTGTGTTGGCAGCAATGTCTAATTTTGTTTTAGCAATACTCATCTGCTTGTTGTTACGTAATGCCATCGCCCTACAACTGTCAAGCGATAACACATGTTGTCCCATCATGGCTGACGGATAGAGGAGTAGGAGACAGAGGGGCAATGCCCAAACAATCACTTTCCTCGTTGTTTTTCTCATTTTTTTGTTCATTATCAAAATTATCTTTCCCAGTTTAACCATTTTACCTGCAAATATAGGCAATTATACTAAATAATAATCCATTACTACCTAATATTTGTTCTTTTGCTTCATTTATATTTATTAGAATTCAAATCCTAAATTCAGGTAAAAATAGGTTTTCTTGGTTTTGTTGTTGTAGCCTATTGATGCACCAACAGGTCCAAAAATAGTGTTATAATAATAAGCTAGTTGACCTCCCAATAACGTCTTCTCATTTAAGAGATTCTCTAATTTATCAGCTTGTTGGGCACTTGCAAGGCGTAACAACAAATAGTGACTTGAAGTGCCAATGCGTTGCTGCAATTGTAGCTGTGCAGCCACGAATTGATTCTTTACGTATTCTATGTTTCCCAAACCTGCAAATGGCATTTGCTGCTGCAGGTAGTGCCCAAACCATTCACCACCAATAGCATTACCTAATAACAGAGGTGTGGTTGGCCCCAAAAGCAAACGACCGTAGAACATGGGCTGAATAGTTAATTGTCTGCCTACCATGAATGACGTACGCCAGTTAGCATTGATGTCGCTCATTCCAGCTTTACCATCTAACTCAGTAAAGTTATCTGTCATATAAATGTACTCAGCCTTAAAACGAGATCCACGACTAGGAAAATGCCAATTATCCTCACTATTATAGTTCACTTGTGCACTATAGCTGTAGAAATGTTCGTTGTTCATCATTAATTCTTTTGATGTTTCCGATCCCAACTTGTTGCGGTAGTGCATAAAGTCCCACCGTAATCCTAACTTAAAATTAAAGTTTTTCAAATTGAAATTTATTGGGGTAAACTCAGCTTGAAATTGATTATATCGAATGTTATGGTCTATCTTACCTTCTAAGTACACATCTAAATCGTTGCGACGGAAGGTATAACTAAGCATAGGACGGGTGAAACTGCGTGGATGTACGGTGAAAACGCCCCGTGCCATTGTTCGTTTGCCTAATCGTAATGTTATTTCTGTGTCTGTAGGGATGGCAGTCTTTAGCGGAATGTCAAGTCCTAATTGAACAGCAGCATATTCTTCAATATCGAAACGGAAACCAGCATGAAACTGCAATGATTTGCGATCCCCAGCTGAAAGGACAACACGCACCCCTTCACCTTCAGGTACCAATCTACATTCAGCAGTCTGATAAAAAAGATCAATACGCATGGAAGTGGTGATTTCCTGCTCCAAATTGACATCAATATATTTTCTAGAAGATAAATTAAACTTTTGCCTTAAAAAGCGCTCATCCTGTGGTGTCATATTTTCAAAAGAAAAACCAACGACAAGGTTTTGCTCAGTCATGACTTCCGGACGCAACGGATGTAAAATGGTAGGTTGAAACAGGTCATCTATGCCAATCATTTTTTTTAAGGCTCGTATTTCATCCCAGTGACGCAAGGCTTCCTCCTGACCACGTCGTATCAAGGTATCAATAGCAGCAGAGGTAAAACTTGCAGCACCATAGCCTTTGGTATCCACTTGAATGTGCAAATCGGTTATGGCAATATTTTCTTCGTATTTATTCTTGCAGTTAACGTCAATGATCTGACTGAGTATGCTCATAGTGCCACCGATTTCATCGGCTTCCTTAGCATCACCTTGTACAGTAACACCTATTATAATTTCTGCGCCCATTTCACGAGCGACATCTACAGGAAAGTTGTTGCGCAATCCACCATCTACCAGCACCATATCTCCTAGTCTGACAGGTGCAAAAGCTGCAGGGATGGACATAGA
Source organism: uncultured Bacteroidales bacterium (assembly GCA_902779085.1). Classification (GTDB taxonomy): domain Bacteria; phylum Bacteroidota; class Bacteroidia; order Bacteroidales; family Bacteroidaceae; genus Bacteroides. Next base: position 89,928 of record CACYZY010000003.1, read on the forward strand.
AGCTCGCATGGCCTGTGGTAGATGTCCACTATGAAAATCCACCTCGCTATTGTCAATGATGTTAGTAGCTACACAAGAAAAGGGGATTGGCAGGTCACGGCTGAAATCCAATGAGTCTGTGTAGCCAATACAAAGTTTATTGAACAATTCTGCCAGATTCTTGCCCCTAATGAGGCCCCCACCAGTAGTATCATGTTTGCCTAACGACAAACCGGTGGAAATTACATATGTATTCTGCTTTTGACGGTCACTCAGACTTTGGTTGCGCAGGTTTTCTCTATCGGAAATAACATAGTTCCAATCCTGTTCCCGTACGATTGAATCTAATGAGTTGGCGTTATAACCTATGGAATAGAGACCACCTACGATACTACCCATGGAAGTACCTGTTACTACATCTATAGGTATACCGGCACGCTCTAGTACTTTCAGCACTCCGATGTGCGCCATACCTTTCGCGCCACCTCCACTGAGTACTACACCCACTTTTTTTCTTGCTGTTTGAGCATCATTTTGTTGTGCATTCATGGTGCCACCCATCAGAATTGCCATCAACAAATATAAAAACTTCTTTTTCATTGGGTAACTATGGTTGTAAATTAAAAAAAACCGCTGATAATTATTACTATCAACGGTTCCTATTACTTTTGTGATTCCGGCGGGATTCAAACCCACAACCTTCTGATCCGTAGTCAGATGCTCTATTCAGTTGAGCTACGGAACCAAGCCGTAGTTAAACACGTCAAGGAGTGATTCCGGCGGGATTCAAACCCACAACCTTTTGATCCGTAGTCAAATGCTCTATTCAGTTGAGCTACGGAACCATTCCGTTTTTTTTTGTTTAACGGCTGCAAATTTACATACTTTTTTTGAATTGGCAATGCTTATTTGCAGTTTTTTTATTCTTTTATTTCATCAGCTCAATACTGCGCTTGATAAAATTGCTTAACGCTTCGCCTTTCAGTAAACCGTTTTGCAATAGTGCTAAGTCGATCAATTGCTTTACTTGCTGGTTCTTTCCTGCATAATCAGCATACAAAGCTTCTTTCCGTTTTTTTAGCTCATCCCACTGTTTGTCAAGGTCATTAACTTTGTCCTTGTCTGCCTGAGAAATGTCTTCATCCTTTTTGCCCTTCTGTTGATCTTTCAGCTCGTTGCGCTGTTTGTTCACATCATCCATCTGCTGCTGAATAGGCTGCACATTTGCTGAACATTGAGTTTCCTCATCGCTAATGATGTTCTTCACCAATTTATGGTCGCTGTTCAGAACCACATTATACATATCCGGCATCTCACCATAGAAACTCATGCCCGTTTGTATATTGGCCATTTCCTTCATGCGTCGCATATATTCACTTTGGGTAATGATGATTGGGATGTTGTTTTCACCCATAGCCTGTGTTATAACCTCAAATTCAGTCTTTGGCAACTTAGGCATCTGGAACTTGAAGATGCTATTGAGTGCTTCTAGTTGGCTGCTACTTAAATTGTTGTACTTCTTCTCTTCCTTTACAATCAAGTTGTCAATTACATCACTATCAACACGGGTAAAGCGGCTCTTCTCCAGTTTCTGCTCCAACAAGCTCACTATTGCAATATCCAACTGACCATCCATCAGCAACACATTGTAACCCTTGTTGGTTGCACCTTCTATAAAACTAAACTGCTCATCCTTATTGTTGGCATACAAATAAATTAAATTGCCGTCCTTGTCAGTTTGGTTATCCTTGATTAAAGTCTTGTATTCATCGAAGGTATAGTTTTTACCATCAGTATCTGTAAAGAGAGCAAAGTCCTTCGCACGTTCGTAGAAGTCTTCTTGCGTCAGCATACCATAATCAATGAATATTTTCAGGTCATTCCATTTGTCCTCAAACTGTTTGCGGTCTTTCTTGAAGATATCTTGCAGACGATCTGACACCTTCTTGGTGATATAAGTTGATATCTTCTTCACGTTCGAGTCACTCTGTAGATAGGAACGGGACACGTTCAATGGTATGTCGGGAGAATCCAGCACACCATGCAGCAAAGTAAGGAAATCTGGCACAATTCCTTCAACAGAATCGGTAACATAAACCTGATTGCAATACAACTGAATCTTATTCTTGTTCAACTCTACATTGCTCTTCACTTTTGGGAAATACAAGATACCTGTCAGGTTAAACGGATAGTCAACATTCAGGTGAATCCAGAATAGCGGTTCGTCTGACATGGGGTAGAGCTGTGAGTAGAATCTCTTGTAATCCTCATCCTTTAACTCCGATGGTGTACGAGTCCATAGCGGGGTAGTGTCATTGATAATATTGTTCTCATTGGTCTCCACTTGCTTGCCATCCTTCCATTCCTTCTTTTTACCAAATGCTATAGGCACTGGCAAGAAACGGCAATATTTCTTCAACAAACCTTCAATGCGGTTCTCTTCTAGGAATTCTTTACAGTCATCGTCAACATACAGCACTATGTCAGTACCACGACCTGGTTTGTCGGTTTCTTCCAATGTAAACTCAGGACTACCATCGCAAGTCCATTTTACTGCCTGTGCACCTTCCTTGCATGACTTAGTGATAATTTCAACCTTCTTAGCTACCATAAAGGCAGAATAGAATCCCAAACCGAAGTGACCTATAATGGCGTTTGCATCATTCTTATATTTCTCCAGGAAGTCATTGGCACCAGAAAATGCTATCTGATTGATATACTTATCAATCTCTTCGGCAGTCATACCGACACCACGGTCAGATACCGTGATTGTTTTCTTGTCCAACTTTACCTCTATAGTCAAGTCACCCAGTTCACCCTTGAAATCACCCATTGATGCCAAGGTCTTAATCTTCTGCGTTGCATCAACGGCATTAGACACCAATTCACGTAAAAAAATCTCATTCTCGCTATACAAGAATTTCTTGATAACGGGGAAAATGTTCTCGGTTGTTACACCAATATTACCTTTTTGCATACTTATATATTTTTTAATTATTCAAATGAATAATACTTGCACGACATTTCATGCAGTTTCCCATATTATTGGGGGCTTAATTGTCACAATAATCAGACAAAAAAAATGCCAGCCATTGCAGACTGACATAGTGTCATAAAAAGAACCTGCCCCGTTTCCTTTCTGAAAGGAGGAAAGCTCGGGGAAGGTAAATACTCTTATAATCTCATAAGATAATCTAAAAAAATGAAGTCTTGTTTTATACTTAATCATTCTTTGTAGTAAACACCAACTTGTCATCCTCTCCATTATAGCTAACAATGATTGTTGCACCTTCTGGAAGGTTCTCGGTGATGATCAGTTCTGACAACTCATCTTCCAGATAATTCTGAATAGCACGTTTCAGAGGTCTGGCACCAAACTGTACATCGTATCCATGTTTACCTAAGTATAGCTTCACTTGATCATCTATAACCAGTTTATATCCAATGCCATTTATCCTCTTATTTAAAGCTTCTATTTCCAGATCAACTATCTGCTGAATAGCTTCCTGCGATAGCTGGTCAAAAGTAATGATCTCGTCAATTCGATTTAAAAATTCAGGAGCAAACTGTTTGTTCAGTGCCTTCTGGATCACATTGCGGGAATACTCTTTATCGGTTGCTCGCTGACTAGCATTAAAACCGATGCCGCCACCAAACTCCTTAAGCTGACGTGTACCAATATTTGATGTCATTATCACTACAGTATTCTTAAAGTCCACCGTTCTGCCAAAACTGTCAGTCAGTCTGCCTTCATCAAGCAACTGCAGCAAGATGTTGAATACTTTCGGATGAGCCTTTTCTATTTCATCGAGTAATACAATAGAATAGGGCTTACGTCGCACTCTTTCAGTAAGTTGGCCGCCTTCTTCATATCCAACATAGCCCGGAGGGGCACCAATCAGTCTGGAAACATTGAATTGGTCAGTATATTCACTCATATCTACTCGTATCAGGGCGTCTGTAGAACCGAACATAAACTGAGCAAGTTGTTGTGCTAGATATGTTTTACCGACCCCCGTAGGACCTAAGAACAAGAATGTGCCGATTGGGTGGTTAGGTTCTTTTAGCCCGATGCGACTGCGCAAAATAGCTTTCGTTATTTTGTTAATGGCATCATCCTGCGCAATGACATGACGCTTCAGCTCATCTTTCATACCTGCAAGGCGGATGCCTTCAGACTGAGCCAATCGTTGTACGGGAACACCAGACATCATTGATACCACGTCTGCAATTTGTTCTGCATCAACTACTTTACGATTGCCCTTCATGTTCTTTTCCCATTCAGCCTTCATGGCTTCCAGCTCTATAGAAAGGTCTTTTACCTTATCACGATAGCTGGCTGCCAACTCGTAATTCTGCTCTTTTACAGCCTCAGATTTCTGCTCAATGGCCTTACCAATTTCTTTTTCCTTTTCCTCAATCTCATGAGGAACACTTATGCTGGTAAGATGAATGCGAGAACCAGCTTCGTCCAATGCGTCAATAGCCTTATCAGGGAACTGACGATCAGTGATATACCTTTCGGTGAGTTTAACACAAGCCACTAAGGCATCATCAGAATAAGTCACATTATGATGATCCTCATATTTAACCTTGATATTCTGCAGTATCTCCAATGTCTCCTCTGATGTGGTAGGTTCCACCATAACTTTCTGGAATCGTCGATCGAGCGCTCCATCTTTCTCAATGGTTTTCTTAAATTCATCCACTGTAGTAGCGCCTATGCACTGAATCTCGCCTCTAGCCAACGCAGGTTTCAACATATTTGCAGCATCCATAGATCCTGATGCAGCACCAGCTCCGATAATTGTATGTATTTCATCGATAAACAAGATGATGTCAGGATTGTCCTTCAATTCTTTCATAATGGTGCGCAATCGCTCCTCGAACTGTCCACGATACTTAGTACCAGCCACCACAGCAGCCATATCGAGCATCACTACACGCTTGTTGAATAACATACGCGACACCTTCTGTTGAACAATACGCATGGCCAAACCTTCTACGATAGCCGACTTACCTACGCCTGGTTCACCTATCAGGATAGGGTTATTCTTCTTGCGACGACTCAGAATTTGTGCCACACGCTCAATTTCTTTCTCGCGACCCACGACAGGGTCCAATTTGCCCTCAGCGGCGGCCTTTGTTATGTCTGTGCCGAAGTTATTCAATGCAGGCGTATCTTTCTGTGTGCGTGGGGTAGAAGTAGTCTGCTGCGTATGCTGCTGGGCGCCATGTGACTGACTAGAACTCTTGAAACTGTCATCTTCTTCATCATCCTCCAAGTCATCATCCTCGGTATATCCCATACCATCTTGGGCGTCAGTTTGCTTTTGCTCAATTAAACTGAGTGTTTTCCTGTAGTCTAGACCACAATCGGTTAACGTATTGGCAGCATCTGTATTGTTGTCTTTGAGTATGGCAAGAAGCAGATGCTCTGAATCCACCAGATTGTTTTTTAGCAATCGCGCCTCCAGTAAGCTAATACGCATGATGCGTCCAGCCTCTGCACTGAATGGTACATCTTCTAGGACTGATAATTCCTCAACAGAACTAAGTTTCAAAGTATCTTCCAAGTGTATTTTTAGTTCTAGCAGGTCAATATTCTGAATTTTCAGTAGTTCTATCGCCTTCCCTTCACCTTCACGCAAGATGCCCAGCAACAGATGCTCTGGTGCTATACTTCTATTCTTAAGCCGGTTGGCTTCTTCCTTGCTGAAGTTAATAATGTGGGTAACTCTTTCTGATAATCTACTCTCCATTTACTGTAATCTTGTTGTTTGTAATTATAAACATAGTTGCTTTGCAAAGATACGAATTTGTTCCATATCCCCATATGATTGTTACAAATAATGTGCCAAAATATTTTTTTGACCAAAACCCTTTTGTATGTCGCAAAAAAGTAGTAATTTTACACGGTTTTTTGTATAAACCATAAATTTGACTATTTGAAAAAACAAAATGATTGATCAAGACAGAATTATAAAAGTTAACATCGAGGAAGAGATGAAGTCCTCATACATAGACTATTCCATGTCTGTGATTGTTGCTCGTGCTCTTCCTGATGTAAGAGATGGATTTAAGCCTGTGCATCGTAGAATCTTGTATGGTATGAAACAAGTTGGTAACACCTCCGATAAGGCATATAAAAAATGCGCCCGTGTGGTAGGTGAGGTACTTGGTAAATACCATCCTCATGGTGACTCATCTGTGTATGGAGCGTTAGTTCGTATGGCCCAGCCTTGGGCATTGCGCTACATGCTGGTTGATGGCCAGGGTAATTTCGGCTCTGTTGATGGTGACGGACCAGCTGCCATGCGATATACAGAGTGTCGTCTGCGCCGTCTGGGTGAGGAGATGATGCAAGATCTCGACAAAGATACAGTTGACATGCAGCCTAACTTTGATAATGAGGAGTTGGAACCCACTGTCATGCCAACCCGCATACCTAACCTTTTAGTAAACGGAGCATCAGGTATTGCTGTAGGTATGGCAACCAACATGCCTACCCATAATCTGAGCGAGGTGATTGATGCCTGTGTTGCTTATGTTGACAATAATGATATTACTATCGATGAACTGATGCAGTATGTCAAGGGTCCTGACTTCCCAACTGGCGGTATTATTCTTGGCACTCAGGGCATTCGTGAGTCATATGAAACAGGTAGAGGACGTATCGTGGTACGTGGTAAAGCTGACATAGAATCTGGCGCTACCCACGACAAGATTGTTATCAGCGAAATTCCATACGGCGTCAATAAGGCAGAACTTATTAAATATATAGCCGACCTGGCTAATGAAAAGAAGATAGAAGGTATTGCCAATGCCAATGACGAGAGCGACCGCGAAGGCATGCGTATCGTAATAGATGTTAAAAGAGACGCCAATGCCAATGTTTTGTTGAATAAATTGTACAAGCTGACGCAGTTGCAGACATCCTTCAGCGTTAACAATGTAGCATTGGTACATGGAAGGCCACGTTTGCTGACTTTGCGCGACATGATCAAATACTTCATCGAGCATCGTCACGAAGTGGTGATACGACGCACCAAGTTTGATTTGGCAAAAGCAAGGGAGAGGGCACACATCCTAGAAGGTTTGATCATTGCCAGCGATAATATCGACGAAGTTGTACACATCATCCGCGCAGCTAAGTCTCCTGCTGATGCTATTGAAGGACTGATGCAACGCTTCGAGCTCGATGAGATTCAGGCAAAAGCTATTGTAGAGATGCGCTTACGCCAACTAACTGGGCTGATGCAAGATCAGTTGCATGCTGAATACGAAGAAATTGAAAAGAAGATAGAGTTCTATGAATTGATTCTTTCTGATGAGGAGGTTTGCCGTAAGGTCATCAAGGATGAGCTCATTGAAGTTAAAGATAAATATGGTGATGAGCGTAAGACCGAGATAAGTCTGATGGATGGTGATATCAATCCTGAGGATTATTATCCTGATGACGAAGTGGTAATCACCATTTCACATCTGGGCTACATCAAGTGCACACCGTTACATGAGTTCCGCACCCAGAATAGGGGTGGCGTTGGTTCAAAGGGCTCTAATACACGTAACGAAGACTTCGTTGAGCATATTTACCCGGCAACGATGCACAATACAATGATGTTTTTTACCCAAAAGGGTCGTTGCTACTGGCTCAAGGTATATCAGATTCCTATGGAGAGCAAAACATCAAAAGGTCGTGCCATCCAGAACCTGCTGAATATTGAACCGGATGATAAGGTGACTGCTTACTTGCGTGTGAAGAATTTGGCTGATGCTGAATTTAACAACTCACACTATATAGTATTCTGTACTAAGAATGGTACCATTAAAAAGACCAGTCTGGCAGAATATTCACGTCCACGACAGAATGGCGTAAATGCTATCAATATTCTGGAAGGTGATAAGGTGATTGAGGTACGTCTTACTGATGGCGATAACGAGATCATCTTGGCCAACAAGAACGGTCGCGCTATCCGCTTCAATGAAACGTTGGTTCGCCCAATGGGCCGTACAGCTACTGGCGTAAGAGGTATGACGCTTGATGATGATGGGCAGGATGAAGTGGTTGGTATGGTTTGCGTGAAAGATTCTGAAAACGAAACTATCATGGTGGTTTCCGAGCAAGGATACGGCAAGCGTTCTGACATTGAGGATTATCGAAAGACTAACCGAGGTGCTAAGGGTGTTAAAACGCTCAATATCACAGAAAAGACAGGCAAGCTGGTGACTATTAAGACAGTTACTGAAGAGAACGACCTGATGATTATTAATAAGTCAGGTATCACTATCCGCCTGAAGGTAGCCGATGTGAGAATCATGGGACGTGCTACTCAGGGAGTGAAGCTCATCAACCTTGAAAAACGTAACGACGAGATTGGTTCTGTTTGTAAGGTTATGTCTGAGTCAGAAGAAGAGGAGATTGAGAACAACGCTAATGAAATGAATGATATCCAGTCTGACAATCCTTTACAGGAAGGTGCTCAGACAGAGATAAATAATAGTGATGAATGAAAGTAATAATTAATTTAATTTATTTTTAATCTTATGAAGAAGTTATTTTTATCAATGGCTTTTGTTTTGGTAGCAGGCGGTGCTTTCGCACAGATGGATGCTGTTAAGAATGCCACCAAAGCTGGTAACAAAGGTGATTTTGCTACTGCAGAATCATTGATCCAACAGGCTCTGAACAACCCAGAGACTGCCAATTTGGCTGACACCTGGTTTGCAGCAGGTCAGATTCAACAGAAGAAGAGTGCTAAACAGTTAGAGAATCAGGTAAAACGTCAGAACTTTGACGAGGCAGCAATGTATGATGCAGCTCTTCAGATGGTGAAATATTTCCTGAAAGCTGATGAATTGCCAGACGCTAAGGGTAAGATGAATGCTTTCACCTCTAAGATGGCAAACGCCATCAAGGCAGATAAGGGCAATCTGATTAATGGTGGTATCAACATGTTTAACTCAAGCGAGGAAGGTACCGATGCTAAGGCTCTTGATTTCTTCGGCGCATACGTTGACTTGGCAAATGCTCCTATGTTTGCTAAAGAAAACCTGGCAGTTGCTGACACTTTGATGCCTACTATTGCTTACTATGCAGCTTTGGCTGGTCTCCGCTCTGAGAACTATCCTGCTGTTGAGAAGTATGCTCCTATGGCACAGGCTGATAAGGAGAATGGTCAGAATGCAACAGAATTCCTCATTGAGGCACTGAAGAAGCAGGACAAGACCGACCAGATGCTGAGCGTACTAAAGGATGCTATTAACAAGTTCCCAAGCAATCAGGCTTTCTTCGCTAATATGATTGACTATTACAGCGCTAACGAGAAGTACGATGACGCTTTGGCTTTTGCAGATCAGCAGATTGCTAAGGATAGCGGCAACTTCTTCTTCTATTATGTAAAGGGCTATCTTTACTCATTGATGAAGAATGATGATAAGGCCATCGAACAGTACGAAGCAGCTATTCAGCGTAATCCTGAATATGCACAAGCATACAGTGAGCTGGGTCGTGCATACGTATTAAAGGCTCAGGATTTCTCTGCTACTGCAACTACTAACATAAATGATCCTAAGTATCAGGAAGATGCTAAGACATTGCGTGGCTTGTACGAGAAGGCACAGCCTTACTATGAGAAAGCTCGCCAGTTGGCACCAGACAACACCAGTCTGTGGAAGCAGGGTCTGAGTAGTGTATATTACAATCTGCAGATGGAAGACAAGTATAATGAAGTTATGCAGGCTAATTAATGATTTTTTCACCGTTGAAAAGCGGATAAGTCTTATGTTTGGGAACCCCGGAAGCACATACTTTTGGGGTTCCTATTTTAAGAAAACGAAACTACACCATATTTATATATTATGCGCAAGGTAATTACTGTTTGCTTCCTATTATTACTACCATTTTGTTATGCTTACTCACAGAAAGACGTTTTACAGAAGGCGAAGTCCTCACTTAAGAGCGGTGATGTGAAGGAACTGCAAAAGTTGGTGGACAAAATCATTGTTGACTCTACCACCAAAGACCTTGCCGATACTTGGTATGTAGCTGGCAGGGTACAACAGAGGATAGCCGAACAGGAGATGGAAAAAGCTTATCTGCGTAAATCTTACGACACACTCACCATTTACAACAGTGTGCTTAATATGAGTCATTATTTCCTTCGTTGTGACTCGTTGGCACAACTCGAAACCAAACCAGGCAAAATCAACAAATATCGTAAAGACAACCAACGCGCCATCTTGGCTGACAAGGGCAACCTACTCAATGGTGGCATATATTTTTATAACCATGCTACCGAGGCCGATACCTTGAATCTAGCTCGTGCGCGTGATTTTTTCAATACATACGTTGACATTACCCTAAACGACATGTTTGCCAAAGATAATTTGTTGCCAAAAGACTCTGTATTTTCTCAGGTGGCATACTATGGCTCATTGGCAGCTATGAGGATTGGCGACTTTGCGAGCGTCATGAAATATGCTCCATATGCTGAAGATGATGCTAAAGTAGGGCAGTATGCAATGGAATTTTTGGCACAGGCTCACAAGCAAATAGGCAACACTTCATCGTGGATTGAGACCTTAAAACGAGGCGTAGAGAAACATCCCCAGGATGACTATTTCTTTGCCAACCTCATCGACTATTATGGTAGTCAAAACAACTATCAAGAAGCTCTTGAATTTGCTAACGGTATGTTGGCAAAAGCTCCCAACAACTATTATTACCTCTTCATCAAGGGTTTTCTTTATCAAAGCATGGATCGCTACAATGACGCCTTGGCATACTATAGACGCTCTATCCAAGCAAATCCCGACTATGCAGAAGCTTATAGTAATATTGGCTTGGTTTATTGCCTGCAAGCACAGGATTTCTCTCAACAAGCAGTTACAGATATAAAAGACCCTCGGTATCCCGTTGATCAGGCACATCTCAAGTCGTTCTACGAAAAAGCCTTACCGTATTATGAGAAAGCCCGTGAGTTAAAACCCGACAACCGTACCTTGTGGCTCAATGGCCTGCACCGCGTATATTATAATCTCAGCATGGGCGAGCAGTTCAATGAAATTGATGCTATGATAGACAACAAATAACGGCTTAGAAGGGTCTCTTTTTAGTTTGGTTTTATTCCAGGCATTTCTATAGGTCGTCGCAAGCTTTGCCATGAGTCATCGCAATATCTGTTATATATCATCGCAGTATTTCTTATGAGGGTATAGGAGATATTGCGTCGGGCGATAGAAGACCTTATGACGAGTGGTAGTAAGCTTTTGCATGTTGGTAAGAAAACTATGCTTCAATAGATAGCAGGTCTTACTCTTAGGCTTGGCAGATATCTCTTTAAAGTGTTTACTCGTAGAAAAAATCTTTGTTACGCTTTTTCTGCATATGCCACATTTGGTGGTTGAATAACGTCTTTTGGTTGACGCGTTGGAAACCTAAGGAGGTATAGAGGCTCTCAGCATGGGGATTTGTTGTATCAACCAAAAGACCAACACACTGATGGCCCTCGCTGAAGGCCTTTTCACAAAGGGCAAGTATCAGGGCTTTACCAATGCCTTGGTGTTGGTATTTAGGGAATACTGCCAATGAATCAAGATAGAACTCTCCAGGCTCAGTCTCTTCTGCCACCTGTGGAAGAATGCCTGTCTGTTGCTCAATATAGGCAAGGGTAGGGCGTCGGAGTTGTTGTAACGATGAGCCGTCGTAACCTACAAGACCACCGGCTACTTGGCCGTCAGCCTCTGCTATCAAAGCATTATGATAGCTGTATTGCGAAACTTCCATCTTTGCCAATGATTCCATAATGGCCAATCCATTACTCCCACAATATTGGCGCAACAAGTCTTCGCCAAAGCCCATACCTATGACTTGTGCAATGATGGGGGCATCTGATGGTATAGCTTGTCGAATGATAAGGGACATAGTAGATTATCTGAATAAATCGACAAGGGCGATGATGCCAATGACAAGTAATCCGAGGAGGATGGCACTCGTAATGAGAAGAGCAAAGAAAGAGACCATCATATAGAAATAGGTCTTGATAGTCCCCTTGATAGTGGCCTTCCAATCAAGCTGGAACAGTTGCTTGAAGTTGCGCGTCATCAGCAAAAGCTCGATAATGGCGCTAATGGTAATGGTTGATCCCATAACGATACTGGTGCGGAAACCTGAGCCATAAAACGGTATCAACAACATGTTTTTCATCATAAACTGAGAACCGAAATAACCGAAGATAAAGGCGTATTCGCCTGTGTTTAGTAAGTTGTTTACACGACTATGGCGGAATCCTCGGCGGGCGCCTATAATATATAAAGGTATAGTGATGATGAATACGAAAGCTTGGTTACCTTCAATCCATCCCATCAGCAAATCCTTGATAGCATAAAAATACGAACCAGGACCTGTGTGCGTCAAGACCCAAGTAGAGATGATTTTGCCGTCTTCATATCCTGCCTTATAGTGTTTGCTATCTCTGTTCACCTCGTCTGACGGACCGATGATGTCGCTGACGCTCAGGGTGGTGTCATTCTTTTCTTCGTTAAATGCATTGGAGATATGTTCCCATACGCTTTCGCTATTTGTATTATCTTTTATCGCTACAGAACCAGGATCGAAAATGTGCGCTGCAATTATATAGATGGCTGCCATTACGATGAGCAAGGAGAAAGGCTTGTAGTAGGGCTGTCGATGACCTCGGATGAAGTCCATGACCATATAGCCTGGCCGATACCACAGTTCATAGATGGTGTGAAGAAAACCGTGCTCTATGCTGAAGAATGACGAAAAGAAATTGGAGAAAGAGTTCTTGAGTGTGATACGTGTCGTCTTGGCTGGTTGTCCGCAACTACGACAATAATCACCTTCATATACGTCACCGCAGTTTTGGCACACATGTCGCTCTGCCTGTATAAGAGGTTTGTTTTGCTTACCCCTGATTTGCCTTATATTGAAAGCTCTGCGCCTGGCATCCCATTTAGCAGGAACGAAAGGATTACGTTTGACAGGACCAACTGCATCTTTTAGTAATAAAGGCAACAAAGTGAGGTTAGGGAGTATCTGCCGATGGGGATAAGCAGCCAGCTCGTCGTAGGTAGTCAAACCATTGAGCACCCCGCAGAAATCGATGCCTGCATTATGGGCAGTTTCTGCATCCACCGTACTGTCACCTACATACAGAGCAAGCTCATTTTTGGCTTTCAGTCTCTTGAGCGCGGCTTTAACGCCTTGTGGATGTGGTTTGGCCCGCTTTACATCTTCGCCACCAATAATGACATCAATGAATCCCTGAGGGAAATACTTGTCGATGACTGCTTGAATGCGGTAGCGATATTTAGTAGAGATAATGGCCAGTTTGGCACCTTGCCCTTTCAGTTTTGTCAATACCTCTACTGTTTCCGGGAACAGTACGGTATTGTCGTTCATGTAGATATCAGCCTCTTTGGTATACTCTTGTTTCCAGGCAGATAGCTGTGCAGGGTCGCTGATACCTGTAAGTATGGCGAAAGATTCTTCTAATGTCTTACCTATAGTGCGCTTGATCTGAAGTTCTGTCACATCGTGATAGCCGTGACGCTGCAGCACGTGTGTAAAGCACATTACAATGCCTTTCGACGAATCTGCTAATGTAAGATCAAAGTCAAACAGATAATAGACGTAATCTTTCGCCATACCTGAGGTTGAGTATTATTTCAAACCACGATTCTCGAGCAGACCGTCGATCTTAGGATCGCGTCCGCGGAAATTGCGGTACATGGTCATACCATCATCAATGCCACCAGGAGCAAAGATGGTTTCACGAAAACGTTGTGCAATGCTGCTGTCAAGTACATTGCCAGCCTCCTTGTATGCCTGGAATGCGTCACACTCATATACTTCTGCCCACAGATAGCTGTAGTAGCCAGCAGTATAGCCGCCACCCATTGTGTGTGAGAAATTGGTGACACGATAGCGAGGGAATATCTGACGAGGGATGCCACGCTCCTTGAGCTTTTGCTGCTCAAATTCCATTACGTTGAAGTTGGCAGGAATCTCAGTCAGTGTGTGCAGGTCCATATCCACTAATGAAGCAGCTACCAATTCAACAGTAGCGAAGCCTTGACCATATTTCTCGCTGTCCTGAATCTTTTTTACCAATTCCATAGGAATGACCTCACCGGTCTGATAATGCTTGGCGTATACGTTCAGCACCTCAGGTTCCAAAGCCCAGTGTTCGTTGATTTGTGAAGGCACTTCTACGAAGTCGCGTTCAACACCACCAGTGCCACGATACTGTACGTCACGCATGAATGAATGGAGCGCGTGACCAAACTCGTGGAACTCGGTTGTAATGTTAGTAATGTTCTGGAGGGCAGGAGTGTCACCACTTGGAGGGGTAAGACTTGCGCAATTGACTACGATAGGCACTACGCGCTGACCATCTTTGTAATACTCGCCACGGAAACTAGTACACCAAGCACCAGCGCCCTTGCCGTCACGTGGGAAATAGTCGCTATAAAACAATGCTAGCAAAGAACCATCCTTGTCGCGTACCTCGAACACTTTGGTGTCGTCTTGGTACTTAGGCAGGTCGGTGCGCTCTGTAAAGGTAAGGCCATAAAGCTTGTTGGCTACATAGAAGATACCTTGTTGCACATTATAAACCTCGAGATATGGACGTACTTCATTGTCATCAATAGCGAACTTGGCTTTCTTAGCCTTGTCCATATAGTACATATAATCCCAGCCTTCTGGTTCAAAGCTTTTACCTTCTTTCTTGATCTCAGCACGGATATCAGCCAGCTCTTCGTTAGCTTTCTTTACAGCAGGCTCCCAAATCTGGTCGAGCAGGTTATACACGTTTTCGTTAGTTTTGGCCATGCGCTCATCGAGAGCATAAGAAGCATAGTCCTTGAATCCCATGAGTTTAGCCTTTTCCAAACGCAACTGTATAATCTTGACTGACACCTCATTATTATCCCACTCGTTACCCTGATTGCCACGATTGTAGTAAGCGTCATATACCTTTTTGCGCAGCTCACGGTTGTTGCAGAACTGCAGTACTGGGTTGCAGCTGGCACGTTGCATGTTGAACATCCACTTGCCTTCCTGGCCGTTCTTTTTAGCCATTTCGGCAGCACGATCGATATTCTCCTGTGGCAAACCGTCGAGGTCTTCCAACTTGTCAACTGTTACAAATGTATTGTTGGTTTCGTGCAGCAGGTTCTGTTCAAACTGCAGCTGCAGCAAAGAAATATCCTTGTTCAACTGTGCCAGTTTCTGCTTGTCAGCCTCGCTAAGCAGGGCACCATTGCGTACGAAACGCTTGTAGTTGTTCTCAATGAGCTTACGTTGCTCTTTAGTATAGTTCTTAGAAGCCTGTTCGTCGTACAACTTCTTGACACGCTGGAACAGCTTGTCATTCATATAAATAAGAGTACCCATCTCAGAGCTGAGAGGAGCTATTTCTTTTTCTAAGTCGCGATACTCCTGAGTTGAGTTGCTGCTTGACAACGGACCAAATACATTTCTTACCTTAGTGAGCAAAGCTCCAGCATTGTCGAGTGCCAAGATGGTATTCTCGAATGTGGGCTCATCAGCATTGTCGGCAATAGCCTGAATTTCCTTTTTCTGCTCATCATAACCCTTGAGCAACGCCTCACGCATATGCTCTGTAGTAATCTCACTGAATGGAGGAATTTCATACTCAGTTCCATATTGCTCTGCAAAGAACGGATTGGTAGTTTTCTCATTTGCACATCCAGCCAGCAAAAGAGTGGCTACAGATGCCATTAAAAATTTCTTTTTCATTACTTTGACTTTAACATTTAATAGGTTGTATAATTCGTCCCAAAATTAGCAAAGAGGTTTTTTATGTGCAAATGTTTTCTATTATTTCATCCAAAAAGAGTAAATTTGCAAAAATAAATAAAGAAATGATGACTGAACAAGATCAAATATTAGCACTGCGAGAAGAACTGCACAGACATAATTATAATTACTATGTACTGAATGCACCCGAGATAAGCGACAAGGAATTTGATGACAAGATGCGAAAGTTACAGGATTTGGAAAAGCTGCATCCAGAGATGGCTGATACTAATTCTCCAACCATGCGTGTCGGCAGTGACCTGAGCAAGGATTTCAAGCAGGTATATCATCAATATCCCATGTTGTCTTTAGGTAACACTTATTCGGAAAGTGAGGTGACTGATTTCTACCACCGTATAAAGGAACTGTTGGGTAATGAGGATTTTGAAATTTGCTGCGAGCTCAAATTTGACGGTACATCGATTTCGCTGACATATGAAAACGGCAAGCTGATACAGGCAGTGACGAGAGGTGATGGAGAAAAAGGTGATGATGTAACTGACAATGTGAAGACGATCAGGAGTATACCGTTGATACTGCACGGTGACTATCCACAGCGTTTTGAAATAAGGGGGGAGATCCTGATGCCTTGGGTGGTGTTTGAAGAATTGAACCGTGAGCGTGAAGCTCGTGAGGAGCCCCTGTTTGCTAATCCACGTAATGCTGCATCTGGCACTCTAAAGTTGCAGAATTCGTCCATAGTAGCTTCACGCAAGCTGGATGCCTACCTTTATTATTTATTAGGAGAGCAGGTGCCATGTGATGGTCATTATGAAAACATGCAGAAAGCGGCATCATGGGGCTTCAAAATATCAAAGCACATGCGAAAGGTAAAAACTTTGCAGGAGGTATTCGATTTCATTAACTACTGGGATACTGAGCGCAAGAATCTGCCTGTAGCTACCGATGGCATTGTACTGAAAGTGAACAGTATGCGCCAGCAACGTCACTTAGGATTTACAGCAAAGTCACCACGATGGGCCATAGCATATAAGTTTCAGGCAGAAAGGGCATTAACACGACTAAACCAGGTAACATTTCAAGTAGGGAGAACAGGAGTGATTACTCCTGTGGCCAACTTGGACCCAGTTCAGTTATCGGGTACTATTGTGAAACGTGCTTCTCTGCACAATGCCGATATCATCGAGGGACTGGACTTGCATATCGGTGATATGGTGTATGTGGAAAAGGGTGGGGAGATTATTCCAAAGATAACGGGTGTGAATACAGATTCCCGTGGATTTATGCTGGGCGATAAGGTGAAGTTCATCAGTCGTTGTCCGGAGTGCGGCACACCATTGGTGCGTTTCGAAGGCGAAGCTGCTCATTATTGTCCAAATGATGTAGGATGTCCGCCACAGATTAAAGGAAAGATTGAACACTTTATCAGTAGAAAGGCAATGGCCATAGATGGATTGGGTCCAGAAACTGTAGATTTGTTCTATCAGATTGGTCTTGTGCATAATGTGGCTGATCTATATACTTTGAGAGCTGTTGACATCAGAGGTTTGGACCGCATGGGCGACAAATCAGCTGTTAAAATTATTCATGGCATAGGCGACAGTAAGCAGGTGCCTTTTGAGCGTGTACTGTTTGCCTTGGGCATCCGCTTCGTAGGTGAGACTGCCGCCAAGAAACTGGCAAAAGCTTTTGGTAGTATAGAAGCACTGGAGGCGGCCACCAAAGAACAACTGATGGCTGTGGAAGAAATAGGTGATAAAATAGCGCAGAGTGTACTGACATACTTTGCTTTGCCTGCCAACCGAGAATTAATAGACCGACTAAAAGAAGCTGGTTTGCAGATGGAAAGACAAGAAGAAAACGAGAGTGAGCGATCTGATAAGTTGGCTGGCCTTTCTATTGTTATCAGTGGTGTGTTCAGTCGTCATTCTCGTGAAGAATACAAGGATATGATTGAGAGACACGGAGGCAAGAACGTGGGGAGCATATCGTCGAAAACGAGCTTTATTCTGGCAGGAGAGAACATGGGCCCAGCTAAGTTAGAGAAAGCACAAAAGCTGGGCATAAAGATTATAAATGAGGATGATTTTCTGCAAATGTTGTTATAATTTGCAAATCTATTACTATCTTTGCAACGGAATTACGAATTACTCGAATTTTATGATACAAACTACATTAAGAGGATTGGGCGTGGCGTTGATAACGCCTTTCAAGCAGGACGACAGTGTTGACTATACTGCTTTATTACGTATGGTTGACTACTTGGTTCTGAACAATGTTGATTTCCTCTGTGTGCTTGGCACGACGGCTGAAACTCCCACACTAACTGACTACGAGAAAGAAAAAGTAAAAGAAACCGTGATAGAACGTGTGAATGGTAGGGTGCCTGTACTGTTAGGCGTTGGCGGTAATAATACACGTGGTGTAACGGATGCATTGAAGAATGGAAATTATAAGGGTGTGGATGCTATACTTTCTGTAGTACCTTATTATAATAAGCCTTCACAGGAGGGCATATATCAGCATTATAAAGCTATTTCCGAGTCAACCGAGTTGCCATTGGTACTCTATAATGTACCAGGCAGAACAGGTATGAATATGACGGCTGAGACTACTCTTCGCATAGCTAACGATTTCAAAAATGTGATTGCAGTGAAAGAGGCTTCAGGCAACATGACGCAGATTGACGATATCATCAAAAACCGTCCTGAAGGGTTTAATGTTATCTCTGGCGACGACGGCATTACCTATCCGCTAATCACGATGGGCGCCGTTGGTGTTATCTCTGTTATTGGTAATGCATTCCCCCGTGAGTTTGGTCGCATGACACGTTTGGCTCTACAAGGCGATTATTCCAACGCATTAACAATTCATCATAAGTTTACTGAACTATTCAAGTTGTTGTTTGTGGATGGTAATCCTGCTGGTGTAAAGGCAATGCTACATGCGATGGGTATGATTGAGAATAAACTTCGCTTGCCATTGGTGCCAACCAGGATTACTACATTCGAGGCGATGCGAAAGATTCTAAACGAATTAAACATCAAATGCTAAATAAAAAGAAAGAGAGGTCGGGTTTCCCGACCTCTCATATCTTTGAAGAGAGCAGATTAATAAGTCATCATTGGAGGCAGTTCCTTTGCCTGGTTGACCATCTTAATGATTTCTTTTAATACAGGAACACGACGAACAAGATGCTTCTGTTCGTTAATCTCGAGAACTTTAGCAGCCAAATTCTCTGGGTTGCGGTTTCTCAATTCCTTTACGGTATCAACGCCTGCAGCTTCTAAAAGTTCTGAGAACTGAGGACCAACACCCTTAATACGGAAAAGATCCGCGTGATTAGTCCATTTCAGAATCAAACCATCTGAAATACCTGTTTCTTCTGCCAAAGCCTTGCGACCAGCAGGAGCTGCACACTTTTGTAACAATTCTTCGGGTTTAGTAATACCAGCAGCAATCAACTTCTCTGCATAAACATCACCAACGCCCTCAATGTCGATAATCTTGTAAGCCATAATGGAAATGTTTTATTAAGGTTAATAATAGGATAATATTCCCTTTAATCGCCTCAAATATAAATCTTTTTTTTAATATAAAAAAATATATTGAATATTTTTGTTATTTAAATTCAAAAATAGTAACGTTTCTGAACTGTAAAGGACCGCCTTCACTTTGTAGGGCAATATAACCATGATCGTACTCGCCATCTGCCTCATTCTGAACCACACCGTTTATCTTGAATGTCATGTGTTTACCAACACACTCGATGTCAGCCTCATTCCATTCTCCAAAAGGTTTCTCAGATGGATTCTCAGCAATGCGTGCCTTGATGCCGAATTCACCACGCTGCATAGCACCTTCAATCTTATAGCCACCTAGACCCACAACCATTCCGGCGTTACCCTCGGCTAATTGGCATTCTGCACCTACAGGCCAAATCTTGTCGCCTGGTTGTACTCGCTGGAAGCATCCGCTATTCTTGGCTGCCTTATCATCTACCCAGCGCCATTCAACATGCAGGCGATAGTTACCAAACTGACGGTTTGTACGCATGTATCCAAAAGGATTACCCAGTACGTTAATAACGCCATTCTGTACAGTAAACACTTCTTCTGCTTTAACATTGCTTGTAGGATCAGTAAAGAGCGTCCAGCCATTGAGGTCACGTCCATTGAACAGAGCAATTTCAGTAGGAATGAGTTCAAGAGCAGGAACTCCAGTAGCTGGCTTGATTTCCTTAACCCAAACGTCACGGAACTCCAGTGGACCACCTTCGCTTTGTAACGCGATAAAGCCTTCTATCAAGTCAGTCTCTGCTTCATTGACCACCTTGCCATTCAGGGTAACAGTGATGTGATTTCCCACACATTTAACAACCATCTGATTCCATTCACCAGGGGCACTTTCTACGGCGGACTCATCGTTACGCAACACACGCATAGGTCCACCAGAAGCTTCAACCTTGTTCTTGACGTTTCCCATCAGATCGCCGATATGATCTACCTTCAACTGCACCTCAATCATGTCAGGCCAATTCTTATCACCTTCCTGAATGCGTTGAAAGAAACCACTGTTGGAACCTTGTCCGTCAACCCAACGGAAATCTGCATGAACTTCGTAGTCGGCATATTTCTTGACAGTACGCATATATCCATAAGGCATACCAGATACACTAATGACACCATTTTTAACAGTAAACACTTCTTCTGGTTTCACATCACTATTGGGATCTGTATAAAGTACCCAACCATCTAAGTTCTGTCCATTGAACAGAACTTCTTTGCCCTGCTCACCACATGAGGCAAACAAGGCAGTCAGCATAGCAGCTGCAAAGAATAACTTTTTCATACACTTAAACATTTAATCATTTATCTTGTTTTTCTCTAAATCTCACAAATCCTGTATCTGTATTGTTTGGATGATCATCTATAATAGTCTTTTCTTCAATTTTTTTCTTTCCTTTGCTTCGCCAAAAGAGCAATTCATTCCAATTATTGAAATCTTTCTTGAAGATGATACCAAATCCTTGTGTGGTAGGGTTAGTACGTACAAAATAACGGTCGTTAGTCTGATTATAGGCCTTTAGACGGATACCACCCGACTGATTAAGGAGTAATTGTGCATCGAAATCACCCACAAAGTTAGTGTTTGACATGCGATTCTCACGATAGCCAAAGTTGCCGTTAATCAGTAAGCGATTGTTTAATAATTGCCCTGATAGGATGCCTTCCACCTCCCAATCGTTCCATCCATTTTGTCCCGTACTCAGATTGGTACCAAAGTTCCAATTATTGCTATTGATAACATTTGACAATGCATTGTTCAACTGTCCTGAAAGGGTGGAAGATACAACGCTACTCATTACATTGGAGTTTTGAGAAACGTTGACATAGTCTGGCGTATAGAACTTTCCTATGCTAAGTAAATATAGAATTTGCGTATTCATCTGTTCTTCGGTAGGAATGTAGTTCTGTACAAGAGATTGCACCTCATCACTTTCCTGTGGCAACTCGAGGCCTAATTTAAGTTCGGGCTGCGTCATATTACCCGTTATATCAAGCAAACAGTTTACTTTTACAGAAGTTTGATTGACGAACGAACTGGCATTGGGGATCAGGTCATTCAAAGAAGCCGAATTAACTGTATATTTAGCGTGCCAGTCAAGTTGGGCATCAAGTGGATCACCGTTGAAGGTTAACGTGCTGCCTTCCTGGAGTTGGAGGTCTTTGCGTATAATTTCTTGCATGCTAAGTTTGTAGACACCTTTATCCATAGTATAGGTGCCAAACATATTGAAATCGCCCTTATTGTAATAGTTGGCACGCAGACTGCCTGAACCTGTGAAACTGATATTATCGCCAACTATTGGATCCATGATGATGCGGAAAGTCGCATCAGGTGTCACATCTGCCAAAATATTCAGATATGTATCCATGGTATGCGATTCTTCCTCTTCTAACTCTATACGCTTAGTTTGCTCAAAAATGGATAGCGGAATAGAGTCGAGGATAGCACGACGTGGTGTCTTGTCATGATAGGTTACAAACTGATTGCCTGTAGCTGTGGTGACCCCATCTTTGATGTAGTTGAAAACAGTATTGCGGTTAGTGGTAATAGCCGCATCGATACGCATGCCATTATCATCGTTGCCATAGATATGTGCATTCCCTGTACCATATACAACCCCATAGAAAGGATATTCAACGGACTGTTGTGTATTGAGGACCAGCATGTTCTCAATATCAAACCTGAGATCATAGCGTACATCAGAGAAATTCTTCCAATGAATGTAACCATTTAGTTGCCCTGTATGATCTCCACTATGATCAGTCATGTGACTATTGCTGAATGTAATGCCTTCTTGCTTCACCACAATGCTGTCTTGAAGAACAAAATCAGTATTCAGCATATCTATTTTAATACTCGCTATAGCAGCCACTTTCTTGTCGGCTTCCACGTTCAAAGCTTTAAATTTGCCCCAAAAATGGATATCACCCCACACGCGTCCATTAAAATCTGGTGTCACTCCATCCAAGAAATGCTGCAGGAAACGCAAATTGGTGCCTTTGGCTTCTACATTCATATCTAGTGAAGAAGTGGGTTTTATAGGGTAGACATATCCATCTACATGAGTGTAAGCAATAGAATCTTCACGAATATCAGCCTTAATCCAAAGACCTTCTTTTTCATGGTGCCATTCTCCGTGAAATACCATATCACCAATACGATATCCTTCCGTACCAAAATCCTTCACAGCAAGGTCGGAATAGAGAAATGGCTCTTTTAACACGCCCACGGCATAGGATTTCCCTGTAGCATCGCCATCAAACGATACACCTTCGTCAAGTATCTCAAAAATGTAGGTAAGTTGCATGTCATTCATGTCGATAAAGACTGTATCTCCTACAGATTCTGAAATGTCTCCATTAATTTTAAGGTATCTGTCGTTTGCTTGGGTTACTAAGAAATCATTGACATGGAATCGTTTCCCTTCTATTGTAACTTGTGATTTATGGATATTCCACAAAGTGTCATTAATGATAACTTCAGAGGGACTGATGTCAATTTTGGCCTTCAGAGGCAACAGGTCTTGGGCAAGAGCCTCGTCGCGAATCTCTGGTTGTAAGAAACTTACTAATGTTGAAAGTCTGCCGCTATAAGTATGCTCACTCTTGTTGCCCCAGTTCATCGTTGCAAATACACTATCATTGCGTGCAGAGATATCGGCCATATAATTCATGTCATCCTCTACATCACGATCACTAACCCTAACAGTTACGTGGAATTGGTCATCAGGAGTCTCTGCCAACAATACACCCGATTCCAAGAACTTGTCATCATACATAAATCTGGGGAAGAATCCTTCAATACGCATCTTTTGTTCCTGGTCGTTAAAAAAGCCTTTCAGGGTGGATGGCGTGTATACAGTAAGTGGTATTCTCAATATGGCGGAAATAAACTCTGTATTATCTAATTTTAAGTCAAAAGTGAAGTTGTTTTGGGAATTTTTGGCATTCCGTCTACTCTTAAACAAAGAAGGAACGTAGCGATCAATGACTGACATTACACTATTTGGGAGGGTACGATAGGAATAATCTCCTTCAATATTTCCCTGTAAGAAATTGGATGTGAAAGTCAGTTTCTTAGTACCATTATCCTGCTTGACAGCTGCCACCTTGAAATTGTCGAGGAGGTAGGATCTGGTGGGCGTGACAAATCTCATATCGTTGATATTCAGTTCTCCTATCATATCATCAATCGACCTGCCCACAAAATCAGCCTTTATATTGAGAGAAAACTCGCTGTCTTTGTAATCTTCTGTGAGATGGAGTGGGGTCGGGCGGAAATGGCCAATGTCAGCATTGAAATTGAATGCAGGGACAGAAGAGAGCATTTCCATGGATCCAACCATTTTGACGTATGCGTTTTTATCATCCAGTTCGATAGTCCCGTTGTATCCACCATTTACATGCTCTCCATCTAGGGAAATGTTATGGTAGGTATAACCACTATATGACAAAGAATCAATAACACCTTTGATTATAATCTTTGAAAGACCTTCACGTGGAAGTGTTCCATTTAAGTCGAGACTAAATGATATGTCGCCCAAATTTTTGTTTCCCAGTAAACTGCCTAAAGCAAATCCTTCTGTATGCAAATCACCTTCATAACCAATAATACCTTTAATGCTGTCCGACCTTAACTGCATGTTCCCCTGGAAAGATCCTAAATCAGTCTGCAGGTTCCCGTGTGTCATTAAATGTCTAAGCGGACCTGAAACGTTACCATTGAAATGGATGCTTCCTAAATTTGTGATAGGTTCAGGCAATTCTTCAAAATTGTCAGACAGGTTACGCATTAAAAAAACCACACCATCAGGGTCTGCAAATGCTTCACTTAACTGACCCCTGATGTTGGCGTTATAAGAATTGGTAATATCTCGTAGATGGGCATTGCCATTGATGCGAATATGATTGCCGTCAATCCTGAGAATGGGAAGATGCAGATCGTTGACTGTACCTTCAGCCAATAATTCCACCTGAATTTTATCTCTAAAAGACTTTAAGTTAGGTACAAAGGCAGCTATGTCAAGTAAAGTGATAGCAGAAGGTTTGACATGAACAGAGAAATGGGCATTATCAGCAAAATTATTAAGGGCAGCAATACTGTCATAGTGAATGTTAATGGTATCAATCAGCATAGTGGTGTTAGGCAATCGGATATTGAAGTTGTCAATCACTGTAAGCCGTTCATTGCTGACAATTCTAAAATCAAATTTATCCAGTGTGAAACCCGAATTAGCTTCCTCTAAACTCAGCTGTTTGATGGATGCATTCAACGTATCGCTACGCAAAGCCTTTAGCGATAAGTTGGCACGCATATTGTTCAACTGTAGGTGATTAATATTAAATACACCTTCTTTTACCTCCTCTGAAAGAACGTCATAAGTGACATTACCTCTTCTTATCATTAAAGAATTGATGCGCAGGTCAATGCGCGAAGGCTCCTCACTTTCAGATGACAAAGCATCGATGATAAACTGAAAGTTGGTTTTAGCATCAGGCGTTTCCTTATTTAAGTGTGCATTAAAACCGAAGAGTTGGGCACTACTAATATCAATCTTACCATCAAACAGGGGGATAATGTCATACGCAGCTGATATTCTGGCAACAGACAGCATTTCAGTGCCTTGCTCGTCATTTAAGCGCACATCCTCTAAAATAACTCGATTAAGAAAGCCCAAATTGATGTTACCAATTGATACTTCAGCACCCAAGAGTTTAGTTAGCTCGTTGCTTGCCATAGACGATACTGCACGTTGTACCAACGGAATGTTCAACGCGAGGATGATGCCGATATAGCTTGTCAGCACGATAACGACAAGGGTTTGTATGGCTCTTTTCAGTACTTTCAGATGCTTTTTGTTATTTTATTGAACAAAATTACTCATTTTAATGAAATGATTGCTACATTATCACTATTTTTGTACCGCAAAACGAAAAAAAAGCTATGAGTACGATTATTTTAGGCATAGAATCATCCTGCGACGACACGTCAGCTGCTGTAATAAAAGACGGCTATTTGCTCTCAAACGTGATAGCCAGTCAAGCTGTTCATGAGGCTTACGGAGGTGTAGTACCAGAACTGGCTTCAAGGGCACATCAGCAGAATATTGTTCCTGTGGTACATGAAGCTCTGAAGAGGGCAGGCGTAAACAAGGAAGAACTGAGCGCTATAGCTTTTACCAGAGGTCCCGGATTAATGGGCTCTTTGCTCGTTGGAGTGTCTTTTGCAAAAGGATTAGCTTGTTCTTTGCGCATACCTTTAATAGATGTCAATCATCTGACTGGTCATGCGTTAGCTAATTTCATTAAAGTAGAAGGAGAGGAGTATGACCCACCAAAGTTTCCATTCTTATGCTTGTTGGTTTCTGGCGGAAACTCACAGATTGTTTTGGTGAAAGCATATAACGATATGGAGATCCTGGGGCAGACCATCGATGATGCGGCAGGTGAGGCCATCGACAAATGCTCTAAGGTGATGGGCTTGGGCTATCCTGGTGGTCCTATCATCGACAAGCTGGCTCGTCAGGGTAATCCTAAGGCATTCACTTTCAGTAAGCCACATATTCCAGAACTGGATTATAGTTTTAGTGGGTTGAAGACTTCTTTTCTATATTCAATGAAAGAATGGTTGAAAGATGATCCTGACTTTATTGAGCACCATAAAACCGATTTGGCTGCATCATTAGAAGCTACTATTGTTGATATCCTAATGGATAAGTTGCGCAAGGCTGCTAAACAATACAAGATCAAGGAAGTAGCTTTGGCTGGAGGTGTTTCTGCCAATAACGGATTGCGTAATGCATTCAGAGATCATGCTCAGCGTTTTGGATGGAAGATCTTCATCCCAAAGTTCAGCTATACTACTGACAATGCAGCTATGATAGCCATCACAGGCTATTATAAGTATCAAGACAAAGAGTTTTGTTCGATTGATGCACCTGCCTATTCACGTGTCAGCATCTGAGCTTAATAGCAGCAAACTAGAAAATTCTTATGAGAATTTCAGTGTTTAGCGGTAACTGAAGGTGAGCTTACTTCCTCTAAACCGTCCTTTTACTCCCTCTAAGAAACGCATTTACTCCAACTAAGCATTGCCGTCTAAAAAATGACACAGTTTTAGCAAAAAATTAAGAGATATAATAAAATGGAAAGCATACAAAAAAGACTAGGCAAACAGTTAATGGCTAAAGGCCTTACAGTTTCAACAGCTGAAAGCTGTACGGGTGGGGGAATTGCTGCTCGACTTACCTCTATTGCTGGCAGCTCAGCCTATGTGCGAGGAGGAATCATATCTTACCAGAATGATGTGAAAGAAGAGTTGTTGGGTGTTAACCCTGATACAATATATAAATATGGTGTAGTTAGCGAGCAAACGGTTATAGAAATGGTAAAAGGAGCGATGAAATCGCTTAAAACCGATTGTGCGATGGCTACCACTGGCATAGCTGGTCCTGGTGGCGAAGAACCAGGAAAACCTGTTGGCACCATCTGGATTGCTGCTGCTTGGAGTGAAAAGATCGTTACCTTCAAACAGGAAGGCGACGACGGAAGACTGAAAAATATAGAAAAAGCTATCAAGAAAGCCATTAATTTGCTATCAGAACTCTTGAAATCATAAAAAAAGAAAGAAAAACGTGAATTATTTGCTTAAAAACTTGGTGGATAAGAAAAAAAGTAGTTACTTTGCAGCCTGTTTGGTGAAACCATCAAAATTTGCTAATTAAAAAGATAAGATAAAATGTCAAAGATTTGTCAAATTACGGGAAAGAAAGCCATGATTGGCAACAATGTTTCACACTCAAAGAGAAGAACTAAAAGAACATTTGATGTGAACTTGTTTACAAAGAAATTCTACTATGTAGAGCAGGACTGCTGGATCAGCTTGAAGCTGAGTGCTAACGGTTTGAGAACAATCAACAAGATGGGTCTGGATGCAGCATTGAAGCAAGCTGTAGAGAAAGGCTATTGCGATTGGAAGTCTATTAAAGTGGTTGGTTAAAAATTAAAGGAGAAAAGAAGTTATGGCAAAGAAATCAAAAGGCGATAGAGTGCAGGTTATTCTTGAATGCACTGAAATGAAGGACAGTGGTCTGCCCGGTACTTCTCGCTACATCACTACTAAGAACAAGAAAAATACTCCTGAGAGACTGGAACTGAAGAAGTACAATCCTATTCTCAAGAGAATGACAGTACATAAGGAAATTAAATAAATTAGTATACTACCATGGCAAAGAAAACAGTCGCTACATTGCAGACAGGCTCAAAAGAGGGTCGCGCATATTCTAAGGTTATCAAGATGGTGAAGTCACCTAAGACTGGTGCATATATCTTTGATGAGCAGATGGTACAGAATGAGAAGGTACAGGATTTCTTCAAAAAATAATTAACTGAACTTCTTTTTACTGATAAACAATATAGGCTTCCTTACTAACAAACAGTAAGGAAGCCTTTTTATATCTGTAAATAAGTTTCAACCCTAGTCATAAAAAAAACAAGCTATTTTTGTTTCTACTCATGACTTTTAGTAACTTTGCAGCAAGATAATAGTTAATTGATATATGGGATTTTTCGGATTATTCTCTAAAGAAAAGAAAGAAACTTTGGACAAGGGCTTGCAGAAAACCAAAGAGAGTGTTTTTGGTAAGTTAGCTCGTGCCGTTGCTGGCAAATCTAAGGTGGATGACGAAGTGCTCGACAACCTCGAGGAGGTGCTTATCACATCTGATGTGGGCGTGGAAACTACATTGAAGATTATTGAACGCATTGAACGACGTGCTGCACAAGATAAATACATGAACACATCTGAACTCAATGAAATCCTCAGGTCTGAAATCTCTGCGTTACTCATTGAAAATAACACTGACGACGTTGACGATTTTGAGGCTCCGCTTAGTAATAAACCTTACGTCATTATGGTTGTAGGCGTCAATGGAGTAGGTAAGACTACTACAATAGGCAAAATAGCTTATCAATTCAAGAAAGCTGGCAAGAAGGTCTATCTGGGTGCTGCTGACACTTTTAGAGCTGCAGCTATTGAGCAACTACAAATATGGGGCGATCGTGTTGGTGTGCCAGTCATCAAGCAACAGATGGGCTCGGATCCTGCCTCTGTGGCATTTGATACATTGAGTTCTGCTGTTTCTAATGATGCCGATGTGGTGATTATTGATACAGCAGGTCGATTACATAATAAAATTGGTCTGATGAACGAGCTTACCAAAATCAAGAATGTTATGAAGAAGGTTGTGCCTGATGCTCCACAAGAAGTACTGTTAGTGCTTGATGGTTCTACTGGGCAGAATGCTTTCGAGCAGGCTAGACAATTCACCAAAGCAACTGAAGTGACTGCTATGGCAGTTACTAAGTTGGATGGAACGGCAAAAGGTGGTGTAGTAATTGGCATTTCCGACCAGTTTAAGATACCAGTAAAATATATTGGATTGGGTGAAGGTATGGAAGACCTGCAAGTATTCCGTAGAGACGAGTTTGTCGATTCTCTATTTGGTGAAGTAAAATGAGGAAAAAAGACATAGATATCATTACATTAGGCTGTTCAAAGAATTTAGTGGATTCAGAAAGGCTGATGGGAATGCTCAAAGCAGCAGGTTTTAACCCCACTCATGATCCCACAACTCCAAAAGCTAAGATTGCCGTTATAAACACCTGTGGCTTTATTGGCGATGCTAAAGAAGAATCTGTCAACATGATATTGGATTTTGTGCAGGCCAAACAAGAGGGCAGAATATCGAAGTTATATGTGATGGGCTGTCTTTCACAAAGATATAGAAATGAACTTCAAAAAGAAATACCCGAAGTTGACAAATTCTATGGAAAATTCGACTGGACTGGACTCATATCGGATTTGGGCGCCACTGAGCGCAAAAATCTTTGTGGAGAGCGTTTGCTTACTACTCCTAAACACTATGCTTACCTCAAAATTTCTGAAGGATGCGATAGGCATTGTTCCTATTGTGCCATTCCAATTATCACAGGTGCACATCATTCACGTCCTATAGAGGAAATTCTGGCAGAAGTGAGCAATTTGGTTGCGCAAGGTGTAAAAGAGTTTCAGATTATTGCCCAAGAACTCACCTATTATGGCATCGATCTCTATCAAAAACAAATGATAGCAGAATTGATTGAAAAAATTGCACAAGTACCTGGAGTTGAATGGATAAGACTTCATTATGCCTATCCTTCACATTTCCCTTTGGAGCTATTAGAAGTTATGCGTAAGTATCCCAATATCTGTCGTTATCTCGATATTGCCTTACAACATATAAGTGATCATATGCTGGACCTAATGCATCGCCATGTTACTAAGTCAGAGACCTATCAGTTGATTGATACTATGCGCAAGGAAGTGCCAGGCATACATATTCGTACGACACTGATGGTGGGACATCCAGGAGAAACAGAAACAGACTTTGAAGAACTCAAGCAGTTCGTTAGGGATATGAAGTTCGATAGGATGGGGGCATTTGCATATTCAGAGGAAGAAGGTACTTATGCTGCTATATATTACGAAGATGCTATTCCACAAGAGGTAAAGCAACAAAGGCTAGACGAATTGATGGCCATCCAACAAGAAATATCTGCAGAGTTGAATAATGCAAAGGTAGGACAGGTTTTGAAGGTGATAATCGACAGAGAAGAAGGTGAATACTATGTAGGGCGTACTGAATTTGATTCGCCAGAAGTTGATCCTGAAGTG
Organism: uncultured Bacteroidales bacterium; assembly: GCA_902779085.1. Classification (GTDB taxonomy): domain Bacteria; phylum Bacteroidota; class Bacteroidia; order Bacteroidales; family Bacteroidaceae; genus Bacteroides. The sequence goes on from CACYZY010000003.1 coordinate 120,001, forward strand.
CTCATTACAAAAACAGGTAAAAAACTTCAAATTGGAGTTTTTTGTCAAGTTAGAATTACTTCTGCCGAAGATTATGATCTATTTGGTCAAATTCTGTGATTTTTTTGACAAAACATTTTCAAATTTTCGAAGAAATCGCTTATTTTACAAGCTGAAAAAGTTATTTCTTTATTTCTGTATACCGTGAATAACAAGGAATTTATTGCAGAATTGTCTCGCAGAAGTGAAAATTCATCCAAAGATGTGGCTGATTTAATATTCACTTTAACACAGATTATGACAGAAAAATGGCAAAACAACGATAGCATAGCCATTCAGAACTTTGGCGCTTTCGAAGTTAGGAAAAAATTAGAACGTATATCTGTCAATCCTATTTCCAAGCAACGTTTGCTGGTCCCCCCAAAATTAGTACTTACTTTCAGACCAAGTAATATTTTGAAAGATAAATTCAAATAAATACGATGAATGAAAAACTAAACATACAGAATCTAACAGACGAATTAGCTGAGAACTATGGCATTAACAAAAAAGATGCCGAGACTTTTGTCAAAGAATTCTTCTCTGTAATAGAAGAGGGGCTTGAAAAAGACAAATACGTTAAGATTAAAGGTTTTGGTACCTTCAAACTAATAGAAGTTGACAGTCGTGAAAGTATTAATGTAAATACAGGCGAACGAATTGAGATACAAGGGCATACTAAAGTTACATTTACTCCTGATTCCATTATTAAAGAAGCCGTTAATAAACCCTTCTCTGCTTTTCAAACGGTGGTACTTGAAGAAGGCGTGACTATTGATGCTCCTGAAGAAAATCTGGTGGATGCTCTCTCTGATGAAATGCCCGATGAGGAGAATATCAATCAGGAAGATAGTATCACTAAAGTTAAAGTTGTAGATGAAAGACATGTTACTGATGGGGAAGTTTCTGAGACACCAGAGCCTGAGACAATTCCTATAGAAGAGGTTGAGAAGCCAGTTGAAGAGTCTATCATTGAGGGACCGTCTATGGATATTCAAGATAAAACGAAGGTGGAAGTTGGTCCGGTGGCAGAGAGACTCGCAGAGGTAGAGACTGTGGTTGTGGTTCCTGTTTCTGAAGAACCTGCATCAGAAGAATCTGCTGACATTCAAATTTTACCAATATTCGACGACGAGGCTATCAAGAAAAAAGACCAACCTGTAAGTCATCAGCAAGAAGTAATAGCCCTGAAGCTAACTGAAGAAAAGCGTAAGGAAATATCTAGAAAAGCCGAGAATTCATCAACCCCTTATATGATGTTTCTGGCAGTTCTTCTTGTTATGATCTGCTTAGGCATATTGGCATATGTATATTACCCTGATTTGGTAAAAAAAGAAGATAGTCCTTTAATAAGTACATCTTCTCAAACCAGCTCTTTTAAACAATCGACAGAAGAAATTGAGGAAACACCTTTTGGAGAGCCTTCATCTGAAAATGCCACCTTAACAACAGAAGAACAGGTGCAACAACCTAAAAAAGAGGTGACAGAACCTATAACGGTGAGGGAAGAATATGTCCCTAAGGTTGCTGAGCAACCAGCTGATATTTCTTCCACGCAAGCAGTAGTTCCTGCAAACACACAGTCTCAAGCAGTTTCAACCCCTAAAACTGTTTCGAAGCCAGCTACTCATGTATCTACCCCTAGAACTACATCTAACACGACCACATTTAAACTGGGTAATACAGAATATGTAGTTAATGGTTTGATAGAGGAGCATGTCCTTCAAAAAGGTGAAACACTTTTTGCTCTTTCAAGAAAATACTATAATGCCAACTCAAAGTATATCTTTATCGTAGAGTTTAATAGAGACGTTATAAAAGATCCTGATAATGTGCCCGTGGGCACCAAACTTAAAATACCAAGAGTTGTGAAGAAGTAGCCTTTATGGGTTACTTCTTTTTTATGAAATGATAAACAGTATAAAAGTAGATTAAACTGAACATTTTATTAGTTTTTTTAATACAAAATAGTTGGTAGGCTTGGCCTAAAGCAGTATTTTTGAGCCCAAATTAAAACAAACGTATAATTTTGATATAAAACTATGGCAGATTCAATTAATATCCGTGAACTGAACGAACGGATTGAGAACAAAAGCGCATTCATTACGCATCTTACTACTGGCATGAACCAGACGATAGTAGGGCAGAAACACTTAATAGAATCTTTATTGATTGGCTTGCTTTCTGATGGACACGTGTTGTTGGAAGGTGTGCCTGGTTTGGCAAAGACTTTGGCCATCAAGACTCTGGCATCGCTGATTGATGCAAAATACAGCCGTATTCAGTTTACACCTGACTTGTTGCCTGCCGATGTAATCGGTACTATGGTATATAGCCAAAAAGATGAAGTGTTCCAGGTAAAACAAGGCCCTGTATTTGCCAACTTTGTGCTGGCAGATGAAATCAACCGTGCTCCAGCTAAGGTGCAGAGTGCTTTGTTGGAGGCCATGCAAGAACGCCAAGTAACAATTGGAAGTGAAACATTTAAGTTGCCAGAACCTTTCCTTGTATTAGCTACTCAAAATCCTATCGAGCAGGAGGGTACTTATCAGCTGCCTGAGGCACAGGTGGATCGTTTCATGCTGAAGGTAGTTATTGACTATCCAAAGCTAGACGAAGAAAGATTGATTATTCGTCAAAATATCAATGGCGAACGGACCAATATTTTACCTGTGCTTTCTGCACAAGAAATCATAGAAGCCCGCAAATTAGTTCGTGAAGTATATGTCGACGAAAAGATAGAACAGTATATATTAGATATCGTGTTTGCATCTCGTTATCCAGAGCAGTATGGTTTGGACAAACTGAAAGGCATGATTAGCTTTGGAGGTTCGCCGCGTGCTTCTATCAACCTAGCTCTCGCAGCTCGCAGTTATGCATTTATCAAGCATCGCGGCTACCTCATTCCTGAAGATGTTCGTGCTGTGGCTCACGATGTTATGCGCCACCGTATTGGACTGTCATACGAGGCAGAGGCAAGCAACCTAACTGCTGACGAGATTGTAAGCATGATATTGGATGAGGTAAAAGTACCTTAAGAACAAGCTTTTCAGCTTATGGAAACTACCGAGTTATTAAAGCGAGTCCGCCGTATTGAAATCAAGACCCGTGGATTGTCTAACAATATCTTTGCTGGCGAATACCATTCAGCCTTTAAGGGTAGGGGTATGGCATTCTCCGAAGTGCGTGAGTATCAGTATGGTGATGACATTCGTGATATCGACTGGAACGTGACTGCACGTTTCCACAAGCCTTATGTTAAGGTGTTTGAGGAAGAACGTGAGCTTACGGTGATGTTGCTGGTAGATGTTTCCGGAAGTCTGGATTTCGGCACTGTAAAGCAGATGAAGCGTGACATGGTTACTGAGATTGCTGCTACCTTGGCTTTTTCTGCAATGCAGAACAACGATAAGATAGGTGTCATTTTCTTCTCAGATAAGATTGAAAAGTTCATCCCACCTAAGAAAGGCAGAAAACACATTCTATATATCATCAGGGAACTGATTGACTTTCATCCTGAAAGCAAAAAGACTGACATTGGAATGGGGTTGCAATACCTTACCAATGTAATGAAACGCCGATGCACAGCTTTTGTGCTATCGGATTTCATTGACCGCAAGGACTTCAAGAATGCTATGACCATAGCAAACCAGAAACACGACGTGGTGGCATTGCAAGTATATGATCGTCGCCTTGAAGAGTTGCCAGCAGTAGGACTGATGAAGATAAAAGATGCAGAAACAGGGATAGAACAATGGATTGATACCTCGTCGAAAGCTGTGCGTAAAGCCCACCACGACTGGTGGATAGCACAAAAGACAGCACTTGACGATGTGTTCCAGAAAAGTAATGTAGATAGCGTGTCCATTCGTACTGATCAGGACTATGTTAAATCCCTAATGAGTTTGTTTGCACAACGAAACTAAGTGTAAGAAATGAAAAAGAGACTATTAGTTGTATTGATATATATAACCTGCCTTCTGTTGCCTGCAACAGCACAGGTGTCTGTAGAGGCATCCATCGACTCGTTAGAGCTGCTGATAGGTGAACAGGCTCATATTACTCTACAGGTATCGCTAGATGCTGACAGACACTTGCAGCTACCCATCTATCCAGACACACTTGTAAGGGGGGTTGAAGTGTTGGATATAGCAACGCCTGATACGCAGTACATCAACGACAATAAGCGCATGCTCATTAAAGAAGTGTATACGATTACTTCGTTCGATTCTGCATTGTATTACCTGCCCCCAATGGAGGTTAAAGTAGAGGAAGATACATATAAATCCAATCCATTAGCTCTTAAGGTGATGACAATGCCTGTTGACACTTTGCATCCTGAACAATTCTTTGGCCCCAAAGATGTGATGAAACCTGATTTCGTGTGGGCGGACTGGTATGGTATTATTGCTTGCGTCGTACTATGGGTGCCTGCCATATTCTTATTGTTTTATCTTATTAAACGCTTCCGTGACAATCAGCCTATCATCCGCAAGGTGAAGATAGAACCAAAGTTACCACCTCATCAAGAAGCCATGCAGGAGATTGATCGAATTCGCAACGAGAAAGTATGGCAACACGGTTTACAAAAGGAGTATTATACCCAACTTACAGACACGTTGCGTAATTATATAGAAAGGCGATTCGGTTTTAGGGCATTAGAGATGACCACTGACCAGATAATCGACCGTCTCGAGAGCATTCACGATGCCGAAGCTATGAGAGAATTACGTTCATTACTGCAAACGGCTGATCTCGTGAAATTTGCAAAGTTTATCCCTATGATGAATGAAAACGATGCCAACCTATTGAATGCTGTTAATTTCATTAATGAGACTCGTGAGGCCGAAGATCCTAATGCCAAACACGAACCCACAGAAATCACCATTGTTGAGAAGCGACCACTCCGTACCAAGATACTCTTGGGCTTAGGAATTGCACTCATTTCTATCTTCTTGATTGGATCATTGGTGTATGTTAGTATGGAATTGTATAATAATTTAGCATAAAGTGAGATAATGGTTTTTGCTGATAGTGGATATTTGTTTTTGTTGCTCCTGCTCATTCCTCTTATTGTGGGGTATGTGCTGAGTCGTAAGAAGGCAGATGCGTCATTGCAGATCTCTGACGCTTCAGTCTACGCCCATGCGCCAAAATCTTACAAAAACTACCTAATACACGTACCATTCATTCTTAGGATGCTGGCGTTGGCTTTGCTCATCATGGTTTTGGCTCGCCCACAAACCACCAATAGCTGGCAAAATAGCGAGATGGAGGGTATTGATATTATGCTGGCGATAGACGTGTCCACCAGTATGTTGGCAGAGGACCTAAAGCCTAATCGATTAGAAGCTGCAAAACAGGTGGCTGCTGAGTTTATCAACGGTCGTCCTAATGACAATATAGGCATTACATTGTTTGCTGGGGAGAGTTTCACCCAATGCCCGTTAACCGTAGATCATACAGTACTGCTTAATCTTATCAAAGACGTACAATGCGGATTTATCGAAGACGGAACTGCAATAGGAATGGGCATCGCTAATGCCGTGAGTCGTTTGAAAGAGAGTAAGGCAAAGTCGAAGGTAGTTATTACACTGACTGATGGAACCAACAACAGTGGCGACATTTCGCCTCTTACAGCTGCAGAAATTGCTAAGAGCTTCGGTATCAGGGTCTATACTATCGGTGTGGGGACCAATGGTATGGCTCCATATCCTTACCAGGTAGGAGGCACTGTACAGTATGTCAACTTGCCTGTAGAGATTGATGAGAAGATGCTGAGTGAGATTGCTAGCATTACACAAGGTAACTATTTCCGTGCCACTAGCAACTCAAAGTTGGAGGAAGTATATCAGGAAATCGATAAGTTGGAAAAGACCAAACTCAATGTTCGTCAGTTTAGTAAACGTGATGAGAAGTACGAGTGGTTTGCTTTGGCAGCATTACTATGTGTTTTGCTGGAAATACTACTGCGCAATTCCATTTTAAAGAAGATTCCTTAATGGAATAAATGATGTGTAACAAAATAAGGAGAATGTGATTATATGTTCAGATTTGAAGAACCGGCTTATCTTTACTTGCTGCTTTTGCTGCCAGTATTGACTGCCTTATACATATATTCAAATTATAAACGCCGCAAAGCCATTCGAGAGTTTGGGGATCCAGAACTGATGGCGCCTCTCATGCCTGAGGTTTCCAAGCGTCGCCCAGACATCAAGTTTGCATTGATATTGGTGTGCGTCGCGTTGTTTTCTGTACTGCTTGCTCGTCCACAGTTTGGCTCACGCCTTGAAACAGTGAAGCGTCAAGGCGTAGAAGTGTTGATAGCTCTCGACATCTCTAACTCCATGATGGCACAAGACATAGAACCTAATCGTTTAGAAAAAGCCAAACGATTAATCTCACAATTGGTGGATAGGATGGAGCAGGATAAAGTGGGACTTATCGTATTTGCAGGCGATGCATTTGTTCAGTTACCTATTACCAGTGATTATATATCTGCCAAGATGTTCCTTGAGTCCATCTCGCCAGAACTTATTACCAAGCAAGGTACTGATTTAGGAGCAGCTCTCACATTGGCTAATCGTAGTTTTACTACACAACCTGAGGTGGGACGTACGATTATCTTAATAACAGATGGTGAGAATCATGAGGGTGGGGTAGAACAAGCCATTAAAGCACTAACTGACAAGAATATACAAATTAATGTATTAGGCATAGGGTCGCCTGAAGGTTCTCCTATTCCGATGATTGACTCTCGCGATTTTCGCCGTGACAAAGATGGTAACATAGTGGTGACCAAACTCAACGAAACCATGTGTCAAGAATTGGCGAAAGCTGGTAATGGTGTATACGTAAGAGTAGATAATACAAATACGGCTCAGCGTGCCATTCAACAGGCCATCGATAAATTGGCAAAAGCAGATATAGAAACTCAAGTTTATTCTGACTACAATGAGCAATTCCAAGCCGTAGCATGGCTGTTGCTATTGTTTCTTTTGGTCGAATTACTCATTTTGGAACGTCAGAACCCATTATTTAATAATATTCATCTTTTCGAGAAATGACAATACGTACTTTGACATATTCTATACTCTTTCTATCCTGCTCTCTGGCATCACTCGACGTTTTAGCTCAGAAGGCTGAACGTGACTATTTGCGTAAAGGTAATAGGCAATATCACGATAGTATGTTTGTGGATGCCGAAGTAAGCTATCGAAAGGCTCTCGAGGCAAAACCTACTTCAGCTATGTCGAGATACAATTTAGGCAACGCGCTGCTTTTTCAGAACAAGCCTCAAGAAGCGATGAAGGAATTTGAAGCTGCTTCTAAAATGGAACATGACAAAGGCAAATTGGCATCAGTATATCATAATGCAGGCGTCATTCTGCAAGGCGCTAAACAATACCAACAAGCCATCGAGGCGTATAAGGAATCATTGCGTAATAATCCTACTGACCATGAAACAAGGTATAACCTAGCACTCTGTCAGAGATTATTGAAAGACCAAGATCAACAAGGTAGTGGCAATAACCAGCAGCAGGAACAACAACAGCAACAAGAACAGCAGCAGGAACAACAACAGCAACAGGATCAACAACAAGATGAAAACCAGATGTCGAAAGAAAATGCAGAACAGTTGCTTAGATCTGCCATGCAAGATGAAAAAGACATACAAGACAAAGTAAAGAAACAGCAAGTGCTCAAGGGCCGTAAGCTGGAAAAAGATTGGTAAACAATTATGAAGAGAGCTTTCAATATTTGGATTATTCTAAATCTGTGGGTACTGATAGGCATTCATGCTGCCAATCAGATAGGTATAACGGCTAATGCACCAGATGCTGTAGCCGTTGGCGATCAATTCAGGTTGTCATTCACTATCAATACACAGAATGTGCGTGACTTTCGTGTAGGCGAAATCAAAGATTTTGATGTCCTCATGGGACCTAGCAGATCGCAACAAAGCAGTGTGCAGATGATTAACGGCAAAACCACTTCTACTAGCAGCATAACCTTTACTTATATCCTAATGGCAAACAAGGAAGGTACTTTTACCATCCCTGCTGCAACTGCTATTGCCGATGGTAAAGAAGTGGAATCAACACCCTTCAAGGTAAAGGTATTACCCAAAGATGATGCTAATGGGATAGGAGGCGTAGGAGGCAATAACGACACACAAAGTACAGGCCGTAACAATGCGTCATTAAGTGCAACCGACTTGTTCGTCACTAGTACCACCAGCAAGACGACCGTTTATGAGCAAGAAGCTATATTACTTACCTATAAGATATATGCAGCTGTTGACCTGCGTGGGTTCGACAATGTGAAATTACCCGATTTCAAAGGGTTCCAGTCACAAGAGGTAGAACTCCCTAACGATCGTCATTGGGAACTCGAGCATTATCGTGGACGCAACTATCGCTCCACCATCTATCGCCAATTTGTGCTGTTCCCCCAACAAACAGGCCAGCTCGAGATTGAGAGTGCCCGCTTCGACGCTTCTGTGGCACGTGCCACTGAAGCTATTGATCCTTTCGATGCATTCTTCAATCGTGGCAATACCTACGTAGAGATAAAGAAAACTCTTACCACACCTAAAATCCTTGTCACAGTAAACCCCTTACCAAGTGGTAAACCTGATGGTTTTACAGGCGGAGTGGGGGATTTTAGTATCAATTCATCCCTCAGCAGTAACCATGTCAAGGCCAACGATGCTGTGACCCTGAAACTTAACATCACTGGTGTAGGCAACCTCAAACTTATCAAGGCCCCTGAGGTGAAGTTCCCTGAAGATTTCGAAATCTATGACCCAAAAGTGGATAATCAGTTTCGCTTAACAAGTACAGGTCTTTCCGGTAGTCAAACCATCGAATATTTGGCCATTCCTCGTAATGCTGGCAATTATAGGATTCCTGCACTGAAATTCAGTTATTTCGACACCAAAACGAAGAGTTACAAAACACTCACCACTGAGTATTATGATTTGCAAGTGGATAAGGGTGACGGCACTGCTACACAAACTGTGTCTAACTTTAACAATAAAGAGGATTTGCGTATACTGAACGAGGATATTCGTTTTATCAAGCAGAATGATGTGAAACTGCGACCCAGAGGTGGCTATTTTTTCAATTCATTAGCTTATTGGATGTTCTACATTATACCATTGGCAACTCTAATCTTCCTCTTTATTATCTACCGCCGTCAGATAGCTGAAAATGCAAATATTACAAAGATGAAGAACAAGAAGGCAAACAAGGTGGCGCTCAAGCGTATGAAAGAAGCTGGTAAGTTGCTGGCTGATGGCAATTGCGATCAGTTCTATGATGAGGTACTCAAAGCACTTTGGGGGTATACCGGTGACAAGCTCAGCATTTCTTCATCTATGCTCTCGAAAGACAATATCGAAGGAAAATTGTTAGAGCATCAGGTACCACAGGATGTCATTAACGATTTTATTGACATTCTTAACACTTGTGAGTTTGCCCGTTTTGCACCAGGAGAGGAGAAAAATCAGAACATGGACAAGGTTTTTGCTTCTGCACTCGACACTATTGGTAAAATGGAAAATACCATCAAGCATTAATAAAACGGATTATGAAACAATATATTACTTTAATTTTCGCACTTTTTTTTGTAACTTCTTTGTCATGGGCGCAAACCAAGGCTCAAGCTGACAGTGCATATATTAATAAGGATTATGCACAAGCCATCGAAATCTACGAGTCATTGCTGAAACAAGGTGAATCTGGCGAGATCTATTACAACTTAGGTAATGCGTATTTTAAGCAAGACGAATTGGGTAGGGCGATACTTAATTACGAGCGTGCTTTACTCTTGCAACCAGGAAACAATGATGTGAACGCTAATCTCGATATTGCTCGTGCCAAGACTGTAGATAAAATAAATCCTAATCCAGAGGTTTTTTTTGTAGCTTGGACACGTGCGCTCATCAATATGCTACCTGTAGACACATGGGGGAAATGGGGTATTGCACTCTTTTTGTGTGCTATAGCTGCTTTGTCTGTCTATTTCTTCACAAAGGGGGTTAAATGGCGTAAAACAGGCTTCTTTATAACACTTATCTCACTGATTTTGTGTATTATAGCAAATCTATTTGCATTTGAGCAAAAAGGGAAATTAGACCATCGTAACGATGCCATCGTGCTGTCGCCAAGTGTTACTGTGAGAAGTACACCTAGCGATGAAGGTACTAGTTTGTTTGTTATTCACGAAGGCCGTAAGGTCAGTATCAAGGATAACAGTATGAAAGAATGGAAAGAAATAACATTAGAGGATGGTAAAGTGGGCTGGATTCCTGTTAGTGCGATAGAAATCATCTAAGAAAAAGTAAAAACACCACTGAAAGTTTTGTGGATAGTATATAATTGAGTAATTTCGCAAAAATTAATAATAAAAAGGATACAATCATGAAGAAAATGACATTTAATGAACTTCGTAGAATCAAGGATTCATTGCCTGATGGCAGCATGCATCGCATTGCCGAGGAACTTGGTCTGGACGTAGAAACAGTTAGAAACTTTTTTGGTGGTGACAACTATAAAGAAGGCAAGGCTGTTGGTATACACGTAGAACCAGGTCCTGATGGTGGCATCGTCGTAATTGATGATACAACTGTTCTTGACAGAGCACTGCAGATTCTTGAAGACTGCGCACGTAAATAAGACATACTATACTTTTTGTATTTTAGTCTCCTTGGTTTTCCCATTGGAGACTTTTTTGTGTACATTTATGATTTGTGAATTTCTTATTTTTATCTACTTAAATTAAAGGGTAGTTTATTCTATCGATTCATATTAAACATAATTGTGATTATGATTTTAGTTCAATAAAGTCATGTAGTCCGTTTTTGTCTTATGACTTGGATATTTTCTCTACAATCCATATCTTTGCAATAATAAAAAAACTCCAACATGAGAATCGATGTAATTACAGTATATCCAGAAATGATTGAAGGTTTTTTCAGTTGTTCCATATTAAAACGTGCACAAGACAAAGGCTTGGTAGAAATTCATATCCATAACCTGCGTGACTATACACTCGATAAATACCGTCGTGTGGATGACTATCCATTTGGAGGATTTGCAGGTATGGTAATGAAAATTGAACCTGTAGAACGCTGTATAAATGCCTTGAAAGCAGAACGAAATTATGACGAGGTGATATTTGTTACACCTGATGGAGAACAGTTTTGTCAGCCAATGGCAAACTCACTGTCACTCATGGAGAACATCATTATTCTCTGTGGCCATTTCAAAGGCATCGACTATCGTATTCGTGAGCATTTTATTACCAAGGAAGTAAGTATTGGTGACTATGTACTAACTGGTGGCGAATTAGCAGCTGCAGTAATGGCCGATGCCATTGTGCGCATTATTCCAGGAGTTATCAGCGATGAACAATCTGCACTATCCGATTCGTTTCAAGACAACCTGTTGGCAGCACCCGTTTATACCCGTCCTTCAGATTATAACGGATGGAAAGTGCCTGATATACTGCTATCTGGTAACGAAGCCAAAATCAAGGAATGGGAAATGGAACAATCTATCGAACGAACCAAACGTTTGCGCCCAGATTTACTAAAAAAATGAATGATAAGCACAACATCGGATCTTTGTTTGACCGTATTGCAAGCAAGTACGACTTTCTGAATCACCTGCTTTCACTAAATATCGACAAACTATGGCGCAAGAAAGCCATTAAGTCCATTGTTAAGCATAAAGATTTTGATTATCAATGTCTTGATGTTGCAATTGGGACAGGTGATCTTGCCATTGAATTGGCCAGCCAGTTAAATAAAAATCATGCTACATACAACATAACAGGTATAGATCTCTCCGCTGAGATGATGCGTATCGGTGAGGAAAAAGTAAAAAAGTTGGAACTTCAACAAAACATCTCCTTTATGCTAGCAAGTGCACTCGACATCCCATTTGGTTCAAATACCTATGATATTGTTACTTGTGCTTACGGCGTTCGAAATTTCTCTGATCTTGACGAAGGTCTTATAGAGATGCATCGCGTGCTCAAACCGGGTGGACAGCTCATGATTTTGGAATTCTCACAGCCTGACAACAAGTGTATAGCATGGATTTATAACCTTTATTTCTCGTATATTCTGCCTGCTGTGGGAAGATTCTTCAGTAAGGATAAAAACGCATACACCTACCTGAATCGTAGCGTTAAAAACTTTGTTTGGGGCAAAAAGATGTGTGATCACCTTGCTGATGTCGGGTTTCATCAGGTAGCTTATAAACCCATAACATTTGGCATAACTACCATATATACAGCAACTAAATAGAATAAACTACTATAACCATCATGAAACAATTCTTACTTTGGTTCCGTATTATCCGACCGCAAACACTGTTTGCATCGTTATGTCCAGTGTTGGTAGGTCTATTGGTGGCAAGCTTGCATCTTGGCCCATTTAATTGGCGAGGTCATCTTACTGCCGTTTTAACCATCTTATGTGCCCTATCATTACAGATTCTGAGCAATCTCATCAATGATTATTATGACTACAAACGTGGAACCGACAAAAAAGGCAGGGTTGGTTTCAAACGGGCATTAGCAGAAGGAACGGTTAATGAAAGACAAATTCGTATGGCATGCATCGTTACCTTATCCATTACCATTATTTCAGGACTAATACTTTGTCAAATAGGAGGATGGCCCATTATTTTAATTGGTTTAACTGCCATCCTATTTGCGTGGCTCTACACAGCAACTCCCTACTCCCTTTCCTACCTCGGTATTGCCGACTTGTTCGTTTTTTTCTATTATGGCGTTTTTGCCTCCTGGGGGACTGAGTGGTTGCAATTCAAAACAGCTGGATGGCTTTTTTATTCCGAGCAATTGACATCAGTATATGCAGGAGCTGTTTGTGGATTGATATCTATGTGCGTACTGGCAATCAACAATATACGTGATATGGATGATGACCGTTTGGTTGGCAAACGTACCATTCCTGTACGCTTTGGTAAGACATTCGCCTTAGTATTATTCGGTATTCTTGTAGTAGTCATGCCACTATTCGCATGGCTTGCTTTTGGTGTGAATTGGACATTAGCCGTCATTGTTCCTGCATGTTTCCTCTATTATAAAGTGCTGAATGCACAAGGAACTGCCTATAATCGTTGCCTGCTTATGGCCGGAATCGTTAACCTCATATACCTCTTTTTGGTATTTATTAGTATTTGATTTTCAGTATAATTGACTTAATAATTAATATAAATGAAAAAGATTGTTTTAATAACTGGAGCTACGAGTGGCATTGGCTATGCATGCGCAATGAAGTTTGCTGAGAATGGCGACAAGTTGATTCTTACTGGCAGAAACGAGCAACGTCTGTCCACTATCCACCAAGAGCTCAAAGCTAAAGGTGTTGAGGTGTTAACGCTCACCTTCGATGTGCGTGATCGCGACAAAGCCCAACTGTGTCTGAATGAGTTGCCAAAAGAATGGCAAAACATTGATGTGTTGGTAAACAATGCTGGTCTGGCACTAGGACTTGAACCTGAGTATGAAGGTAGATTCGAAGATTGGGAAACCATGATTGATACCAATATCAAAGGTCTGCTCAATATGACTAGATTAGTTGTTCCAGGCATGGTGGCACGCAACAGAGGGCACATCATCAATATCGGATCTGTAGCAGGCGATGCAGCTTATGCTGGTGGCAATGTTTATTGTGCTACTAAGGCGGCCGTCAAAGCTTTAAGCGACGGTCTGCGCATAGATGTAGCAAACACCCCTATCCGAGTGACCAACCTGAAGCCAGGCCTAGTAGAAACTAATTTTAGCAATACCCGTTTCCACGGGGACAACGAGCGAGCAGCAAATGTTTACAAAGGCATTACTCCACTTACTGGTGACGACATCGCCGATGTGGCAGTATATGCTACCAATGCCCCAGCCCATGTCCAAATCGCCGAGGTATTGATCTTGGCTACCCATCAGGCAAGTGGTAGTGTAATTGTCAGAAATTAAATTATTTAATATTATGAGAAACAAAGTGTTTTTGTTGGTTATGGCAGCATTCCTCATGTTGCCTACCGTAGTAAAAGCTGAAGCAGGCCCAGAATGGCTCAAGAAAGCCGTGTTCTACCAGATTTATCCGTCTAGCTACATGGATAGTGACGCTAATGGCATAGGTGACCTTCCTGGTATTACCTCCAAACTTGACTACCTGCAATCCTTGGGCATTACTGCCTTATGGCTCAACCCCATCTACGTGTCAGGTTGGCAAGATGGTGGTTACGATGTAATTGATTTCTATAAGGTTGATCCTCGATTTGGCACCAATACCGACTTGGTGAATCTTGCTGAAGCACTGCACCAACGTGGTATGAAACTTTGTCTTGACTTGGTTGCAGGGCACACAAGCGATAAGAACGAGTGGTTCTTGCAGTCAAAGAGTGGTAAAGACTTACGTTACAGCGATTACTATATCTGGACAAACGAAATTACAGATGCCGAGAAAGAGCAAATCAAACGTCGTTATGAGGCTCCAGACCCATCTGCAAGCACCATTGGACGTTTTGTAGAGGCCAATGCTCCTCGTGCAAAATACTATGAGAAGAATTTCTACGAGAGCCAGCCTGCACTGAATTATGGCTACGCCAACCCAGATCCTAATCATCCTTGGGAACAACCCGTGACAGCTCCAGGTCCAAAGGCCACTCGGCAAGAGCTCAAAAACATTATGGAGTTTTGGTTCAGCAAGGGTGTCGATGGTTTCCGTGTGGATCTGGCATCATCACTGGTCAAGAATGATCCCGACAAGAAAGAAGTCAGCAAACTGTGGCAAGAAATGCGTCAGTGGCGTGATCAAAACTTCCCTGACAGAGCCCTCATTGCCGAGTGGTTCAATCCCGAGCAATCCTTGCCTGCAGGCTTTGATATCGATTTCTATCGTATTGGAGGCCGAGGTGCCAGTGCAATCAACTTGTTTAGGCTCAACACCACCAACACCTATGGTGGTGGCAACATGCCTAAGGCTTATTTTGACAGAGCTGGGCAAGGAGAAGTCAAGGGCTTTGTTGCGGCATTCGACAAGACTTACACCAATACCAGAGAAGTTGGTTACTTGTCATTGCCTACAGGAAATCATGATTCCGAACGCATAAGTCAAGAGCCACGCACCATGCAAGACCTCAAAGTTGCGATGACCTTCCTACTCACTCTGCCAGGAGCACCATTCATATATTATGGCGATGAGATTGGCATGAAGCAACAATTTGGATTACCCAGCAAGGAAGGCAGTAATGCCCGCTCTGGATGTCGTACTCCTATGCAATGGGCTGATAATGAAACTGCTGGTTTTTCTACAGTAAGTGTTGATAAACTCTATTTACCTGTAGCTACAGAAAATGGCACCATCACAGTTGAAGCCGAAGAGAAAGACCCCAATTCCTTGCTCAACTACGTAAAAGGTTTGTTAAAACTCCGTAGTCAATCTGAAGCATTGAACAACGATGGTACGTGGAATTATGTAGGGAATACAGAACAGCCCTACCCTATGGTATATCGCCGCAGTTCTGATTATGAAGACTATATTGTGACACTCAACCCTAGTGGTAAAAAAGTAAAGACCACTATTAATGCTCAGGGAGCATCTACTGCTACAGTCGTGTACAGTACAGGCAAAGGGGCTTACAAGATCCAGCCAAAGGGCAAAGGCGACATCATTACCCTTGATCCCTGCAGTGCCATAATCGTAAAGTTAACTGGGTGCCAACAATGTGATGATAAGCGCTAATTGTAAATTGACTAACAACTAAATTAGAAAAAGAAAAAAACTGTCAACCATAATCAGTAAAGGACAGCACTAAATTACAGAATTACAGATTACAGATTACAGTTGATTTAGTGAGCTATGTGTGCTTATTTCAATTCCCAGAAAAGTGGTGCTCATGAGAATACTGTAATCTGTAATTCTGTAATCATACCAACACAAAAAATGACCCTACCAGCAAGCTTGTATCATTAGTTCTAGTAAACAGGCGGTTTAGTTCCGCTAAAACCTCATTCTACTTCCTCTAAATGATTTGAATGGCTTTCAATGTGCTAATTGGCAAAATACGTTTTAAAAAATATATCTCTGTTTTTAAAGATTCGAAATGATTGTTTATTATGAATATTTAATATCTTTGTGAAATCATAGTTATTAAAGATAATTAAAACAAATAAAAACCACCGAAGTTATGAGAACAATGACATTATTATTAGCCACATTATTTACACTGCTCTCTTGCACAGGCCAGAGGAGCCAAGAGGAACCAAAAATTTCTGTATTTGCTGTGCATATCAATACTATCGCCCAACAAGAGAATATCTCTTTTACTGAGGCTGCCGTGAAGGTAAGACAGATGGGTTATGCAGGCGCCGATGTTTATCCTTATCAGGAAGACGTCATCCATGTACTCGACAGTCTAGGTTTTGGTCACTCATGCGCCATCGTTCACATCAATTACCTTGCAGAGGAGCATGTTGACGGCGTAGATGCCAATACTCCACGAGGATTCTTCCGAGGTGGATGGGGCGATTTAGAGAATGCTGCTATAAATTTCGTCAAGAAACATAACTATCCTCACCTCATGCTTGTGCCCAACGTACTGCCTAATGATGCTACACCTGAAGATGCCGATAAGGTATGCCAACATGTGGCAACTTTTGCTGACCGATGCGTAAGCGAAGGTATTGATCTTGTAGTGGAGAGCTACGATAATGAGGGATCACTTTGCTATGGCACTGAACGCTTGCAAACTCTCCTGAAAAGGTCTGAGAGCTTGGGTGTTGCCTTCGACATTGGCAATTTTACCTTCGCCAAGGAAGATCCTGTAGAGGCATATGAAACGCTAAAGGGCAAAGTGCGCCACGTTCACGTAAAAGATCGTGCCAGCCTTGATGACATGACGCCTGTTCCTGCAGGAACAGGATGCTCAAAGATATCAACTGTACTGCAAAAAATGAAAGATTCGGGATATGACGGATGGTACACAATCGAGGTATTTGGCTCTAAACAAATGCTCTCAGATTTAGAGGTAGCCTATCAAAATACCTTCTCCTACCTCAATCCCGATGCTTCATCAAAGAAATAAAAAACATCACAGAATTGTGCTAAATACATCCTCTACCATACAAATGCCCTGCATTAGCAGGGCATTTGTTTTCAAATAACCATTTCCAGCTCGATCTCATCATGAATGGGAATTCCATTGTTGCCAAAAAGAGGAATGGAGGGTTTGAGTTTTTTGGCTTCATCGACTGCATTATAATGAATTTTTACGATTTCAAAACCTCGTTTCTGATAAAAAAGAAGGGCGGACAGATTGTCATTAGTGGTGATAAGCCAAATTCTTGAACAGCCATATATCTTCGCCTTGGCTATTGCCTGACCCAACAATGCAGAGCCCACACCCTTATTCTCTTGCATACTATCTAGCGAAAGAATTTCCATCTCTTGATGGACAATGCGATAAGTAATCAAGCCAACAATATCATCATAATCAAATGCATACCACCCATCAACAGCACTCATGTCTATAACTTCTCCATGTACTACCATCTGTAAAGAAAACCATTGACGTACAATAAAAGCATCAATGGTTGTACGATTATCTTGTTCAATAGGCAGTATAATCATAGGCAACATTAGTATACTTCCAATGCACCAATAATTTCATGCGCAGACTTAAACCCGTGTCTATCAATGTATTCGTTAATACCATCCACTACTTTGACGGTAATGGCAGGGTCGATAAAGTTGGCAGTTCCTAACTCAACAGCAGTAGCACCAGCCAGCATGAACTCAATGGCATCGGTGGCATTCATGATACCTCCCAAACCTACTACAGGGATTTTGACAGCTTTGGCCACCTGCCATACCATGCGGAGGGCTACAGGCTTGACACAAGGTCCTGACAATCCGCCTGTTATAGTAGAAAGCAAAGGCTTACGTCGCTCGGAATCGATGGCCATGCCCAACATTGTATTGATGAGCGACACACTATCAGCTCCAGCATCTTCTACAGCTTTTGCAATCTCGGTAATGTCTGTTACATTGGGCGTGAGCTTAACTATCAAGGTCTTATGATATGCCATGCGCACTGCTGATACCACTTCAGCAGCAGCATCAGGATGTACACCAAAGGTCATGCCACCATGCTTGACATTGGGACATGAAATGTTCAGTTCGATAGCAGGGATATTGTCGAGCTCATTAATTATGGCGGCAGTCTCGCTATAATCATCTACAGACGAGCCAGATACATTGACAATTACATTGGTATTAAGATCTTTAAGGCGTGGGTAGATTTGCTCCACGAAATAATGGACACCCTTATTTTGCAAGCCCACAGCATTGAGCATGCCCATAGGGGTTTCTGCCATACGAGGATAAGGATTTCCTTCGCGAGGATGCAAGGTAGTGCCCTTCACAATAAAGCCTCCCAAACGGGTAAGGTCAATAAAATCAGCGAACTCCTCTCCATAGCCGAATGTACCGGAAGCTGTGAGCACTGGGTTCTTCAGCTTCAACGCTCCTATATTAACTCTTAGATCTGCCATAACAAGTCATTGATATTAAATACTGGCCCCTCTTTACATACACATATATTGCCCACAGTTGTATTTTCCACACAACAAAGGCAAACTCCTAGACCACACGCCATCTTGTTCTCGAGCGACACTTCACAAGTGATGCCGTTGGCTTTGGCATACCTGGCCACAGAAAGCATCATGGGTTTGGGACCACAACAACAAATGCGGTCGAAATGCCGATTGCCCAAGACAGAATGCTGTGTAACAAAACCTTTCTCACCTTGACTACCGTCTTCGGTTGTGGTATATACGTCACCGTATTTAGTGAATTCATCGAGTTGGAGCAACATAGAGGCTGTCCGTGCCCCAAGGAGAAAAGCAGGGCGAATGCCTTTAAGCACGAGTTGCTCACCAAAATACAACATTGGGGCAATACCTGCACCACCACCCACCAACAAGAGCTTCTCGCCAATATGCTGAGGCATTGAAAAACCGTTACCTAAAGGCAATAACACATTCACCACTGCACCCACATTAAGGGTCGACAGATGCTTGGTGCCTTCACCTACAATCTGTATGAGGAACCAAACAGTATTCTGTTGTCTATCAACAAAATTGATGGAAATGGGGCGACGCAGGAAAGTATTGTGTGCATTATCAACACGGATCTCGGCAAATTGCCCAGGCTGCATTTCAGGCAATGGTTCGTCAGCCAGCAATTTTAACAAGGCAAAGTTGGGAGCCAGATGCACATTCTCAACCACTTTGAGGTCTAACAGATACTTCTTCATAATATTTGTTTATATTATGAAAGCAAAGATAAGGCTTTTTTGGCGTTTAGACAACTATTTGCTGGGAGTAAATGTCTCGTAGGTTCCGTCGTCAAAGAAAATTCTTATTTCAGCAATTTTCCTTGTAGGTTTTTCTTTATAGATAATTTCCTGTTTTACAACGGGATTATCTACATTATTTGCCGTTTCCAACGTGTTTTCCTTGCGATTTTCAGCTTCAGCCGCACTCTTGGTGGCATTTATTAGATTGTCACCAAAAAGAGAACCAGTAAACATAGAATCGGGATCGTCCTTTATCAATGTTCCTTCGCCAGTGAGCAACCAGTTGAGGTCAATATCAGGATAAGTTTCATGAAGGCGCAGCATAACTTCTGCACTAGGGTATTTGTTCCTTCCACTTAATATGTGAGAGATGGTAGCAGGTGCTACACCTATTTTGTCAGCAAAGTTGCCTGGCGTGAGATTTACACGCTCCAAAATCATTCTCAGTCGATCGATTATCGTCATCATTTAGGGAAACTATAATTGTAAACACATACATTAATGCTACAAAAATAATACTTTTGTTTTACAAACGCAAATATTTGTCTACAAAAATATCGTATACAACAACACGTAAGCTTTGGTACAACAATAAATGATGCAACTATAAAAGCTGCGGAAAACATATAAAACATATCTATAACTTAATTTATTAAATCAATATATAATACTGATATTTAGACAATTATTTATTGGTTTGCATGTTATTTGCTGCATTATATACAATAATATGCTCTTATTTATTGATATTACAATTATTTTGTTTAATAAACGCTCATAAATAACTGACAATAAGATGTATACTATATAACATGCTTTATTTTAACAAGATTACTGATGTGCGAAAAAACTTATTCCTGTACAATACTACAGCACGACTAATGTTTGTAAATATGTACAATTAATAGCGCCATACTTAGAGTGCTGGGTTATAATAATAAAATTATCATGGTAACGAGTACGAAAGTAATTGTAAACGGAAGTTAAACGGCAAATCTTACACCTGTAAGTATCCTCAAAGAGTACATTTATACAAATACAACTCTCCTCTTTTGGTAAACTTTAAAACGCGGTGAAATGGGATAGAATTGTTTAAAAAAGGAAAAAGAAAATCCTTGCGATTTTTCTGGAGAGAGGTTAAGTAGTTCTAAAATTCACGATTCTAACGATTTTTATCCCCATCCTATTTATGTATGTAAATGAAACAAAAATATTCAATGTAATATTTTGAAGACAAGTTCGCGCATCAGGTCGGCTTCATCTACCGAATTATTGTCAATACCCTTTGAACGAGCGTCTGTCATACGAATTTCATGAAGAATATACATTACCTTCGAGCCAGAGTATTTGCGCATGGATGATACATAGTCTTTTGCTGCCCATGAAGATTTCAACCCCAAAAATGAAGCTACCCCAGCCTCACTCTTTTCTGAGGCATAATAGGCCATGAAAAGATTGGAGAAGAAACTGAATAACAATGCTAAGTTCATTTGTAAGGGGTTACTCTTAGGATTCTCAGCAAAATACTTGATGATACGGTTAGCCTTTAATATATCCTTTTCTATGATGGCATTACGTAGTTCAAAGCCGTTGTAGTCCTTACTTATACCAATGTTACGCTCAATTTGTTCTGGTGTTACATACCTTTCTCCTTTGGGCTGGGTAATAATAAGTTTATCTAACTCGCCCGTCATGCGCCCTAAGTCGGCCCCCACAAAATCGGCCATCATTTGGGTAGCTTTGGGGGCCATCTCCAAACCTTTTAGTCGCATGTAGCTATTGATAAAATTCGGAAGCTGGTAGTCTTTCAGCTTCTTAGACTCAAACACAACACCTTCTTTAGCTACATCAGCAACCCACTTTTTACGACGATCAATATTTCCATTCTTGTAACAAATAACAAGAATGGTTGACTTCAATGGCTTTTGTATGTAAAAAGCCAATTCTTCGAGATTCTTGACATTCTGTGCCTCTTTCACAACCACTACCTGGTATTCAGCCATCATGGGATAACGTTTGGCAGCATTAATGATAGTAGCTATATCTACATCAGCACCATAAGCTATAGTAAGGTTGAACTCTTTTTCATCATTGGTAAGTATGTGGTCGATAATGTAATTTGATATCTCGTCAGTGAAATATCCTTCTTCGCCCATCAGCAAATAGATTGGCGCAAATTGTCTGGCCTTAAGGCTGGCCATGATGTCATCATATGTGAGTTCTTGCTTAGCCATAGCTTACCACTCGAATTTCAAGTGTTTAACAGTCTTTTTCTCCTCAATGATCATACGTAGGGCTTCGATGCCAATTTCAACATGCTCATGTACGAAATTAGAGGTTACCTTCCTATCGCTCTGTTCTGTTTTCACACCTTCTGGTGTCATGGGCTGGTCAGATACCAGCAACAAAGCTCCTGTAGGGATATGGTTGGCAAAGCCGCAAGTAAATAGCGTTGCCGTTTCCATATCTATGCCCATCGCATGCGTCTTTTTGAGATATTCCTTGAAATTGTCGTCGTGTTCCCAAATACGACGGTTGGTAGTATAGATAGTACCAGTCCAATAGTCATGCGCGAAGTTACGTATTGCAGTAGATACGGCACGCTGCAACATAAAAGCAGGAAGAGCAGGCACTTCAGGCGGGAAATAGTCGTTGCTGGTACCCTCGCCACGAATGGCAGCTATGGGCAAGATGAAATCGCCTAACTGATTTTTTTTATCGATTCCACCACATTTTCCCAAGAAAAGACAGGCCTTAGGCTTAACGGCACTTAACAAGTCCATGATGATAGCAGCATTTGGACTACCCATGCCGAAATTGATGATAGTAATGCCATTAGCTGAAGCTGAACACATGTTGGCGTCTCTGCCTACAATAGGTACATTGAATTTATCTGCAAAAATCTCTACATAATTAGTAAAGTTTGTGAGCAGAATGTACTTATTAAACTCTTCCAATGGGCGCTTCGTGTATCTCGGAAGCCAATTAGCAACAATTTCTTCTTTGGTTTTCATAAAAAAAACGTATCTTTGTAAAGAAACTCTATAATGTTACAAAGATAGCAAATGTTAGCGTTAAACCTACCTACTTTCGAGGTGAAAATGAAAGAAGATGGCACAAAAAAAATGATTTTCGATGTAATTCGTCGAAAATATGTGGCATTGACACCAGAAGAATGGGTGCGCCAACATTTTGTGCATTACTTGATTGAGCAGTTGGGTTATCCTCAGGAATTACTAGCTAACGAAGTGGAAGTAACGCTGAATGGTACATCGAAGCGATGTGATACAGTGTTATACGATCGTGAGCTCAAGGCACGTATGATTGTTGAGTACAAGGCTGCTGATATACCTATCACGCAAAAGATTTTCAACCAGATTATGCGATATAATATGGTGCTTCGTGTTGATTATCTTGTTGTGAGCAATGGTATAAGCCATTATTGCTGCAAGATGGACTACACCAACAACAACTATGAGTTTCTATCAGTAATTCCGAACTATAACGCCTTGTAGTTTTGCGGATATATCAACGATGGTAATATTAACCTAAAATGATGCAACATTACATCATCCCAGTTATACATTTATTTCGAAATTCATTTTAAAAGGCTGCTCAAATAGAACAGCCTTTTAAATATAGCAGTAATACTATGCTTCTTCGTTCTCCTTCGCTAAACGCCTTCTCCTACCTGTTCTCTCCTTTGGAGCATCCTTTGGAGTAACTACAACACCAGCCAACTCAGGATCTACCATGATACGGCCACAATACTCACAAACAATAATCTTCTTGTGTGACTTGATGTCCAATTGACGCTGTGGAGGGATGTGATTGAAGCAACCACCACAAGCATCGCGCTGTACGTACACAATACCTAAACCATTGCGGGTATTCTTGCGGATGCGCTTGAATGACTGCAGCAAGCGAGGTTCAATCTTAGTTTCCAGTTCCTTAGATTTCTCACGCAGTTTTTCTTCTTCCTGCTTGGTTTCTGCAACGATCTCTTCCAATTCAGATTTTTTGTCAACCAGATCGTTGTTTCTTTCGTCAAGGTCCTTGATAGCTTGCGCCAAATCAATCTGTCTGGCCTCTAAAGCTTCGTTGGCTTCAACTGTCTTCTTCTCTGCCAATTCTACTTCAAGTTGCTGGTATTCAATTTCCTTGGTCAGCAAGTCAAATTGACGATTATTGCTCACATTGTCAAGTTGTTCTTTATATTTTGCTATAGCAGTATTAGCTTTTTCAATATCTGCCTTACGGCTCACCAGTTCGCGACGCAGTTCATTGATGTTGTTCTTGATGTTGTCGATACGGGTGTTTAAACCAACGATTTCGTCTTCCAAATCCTCTACTTCCAAAGGAAGTTCACCTCTTAGTGTTTTGATCTCATCAATCTTCGACAGGGTTGTTTGCAACTGATACAGTGTCTTCAGTTTCTCTTCCACAGTATATTCCTGTGGATCTTTCTTAGTTTCTCTTGCCATAATGTTTACAAGTAATTAATTGGGTTTGTATTCACTTCGGTCATTCTTACAGGTACCTCAGGGAAACGCTCCCTTATAAGTTGTTGAAATATTTCTTTAGTATATTGCTCACTTTCATAATGTCCTATTTCTGCCAATAAGATGTCTTTATCATAACCAAAATAGTCGTGATACTTGATTTCACCTGTAATAAAGACATCTGCTCCAACTTTGATAGCTTCTCCTATTAGAAAGGCTCCAGCTCCACCACACAGAGCGACTTTTTGTATCATATTGCCTTTCAAGGCTGAATGCCTTACACATTCCACCCGAAATATTTGTTTGATGAATTGCAGGAAAGAGACATCTTGCTTAGGCTTTGATAACAAGCCCACTACTCCTGCCCCTGCAGGCACATCGCCATCCATCTTTGGTTCCAAGAAGGTAATATCCTGTAAACCTATCTTTTCTGCCATCTTGAAACTAACGCCATTGATAGCGTTGTCGAGGTTGGTGTGTGCGGAATAAACTACAATATCGTGCTTGATGGCTTTCATAATACATCGCTCGATGTAATTCGCACCTGTCAGTGATTTGACTCCACGGAAGATAAGTGGATGATGCGATATAATCAAGTTATAGCCAAGTGCTATGGCTTCATCTACCACAGCTTCAGTGACATCAAGGCACAATAAAGCCCCTGTAACTTCCGCTTCTGTCAGTCCTACTTGCAAGCCTGCATTGTCATAGCTGTCTTGCAAAGGCAGAGGCGCGAATTGTCCAAGGGCGCACACAATATCCTTTATTTTCATATTTCGTTGGCAAAATTACACCTTTTATGTAAAATCACCAAATATATCGCTAGTTTTTATCGAGTTAGTGGATGAAAGAAAAAGGCTGCAACAATCTGCAGCCTTAAATATAAATATGTAGACAAAGAAATTAGTATGCTCTGGCGAAGAGAACGCGACATTTAGAAGGTTTGCCCGTCACCATGCATTTGCCTGGCTCCTTATCACCCTCTACGTAAGTATCAAATGGCACACAACGGATGGTAGCCTTGGTCTCCTCCTTGATCTGAGCTTCTGTCTCTGGAGTGCCATCCCAATGCGCCATAATGAATCCACCTTCTTCGATCTTCTGCTTAAACTCATCATAAGTATCAACGCTTGTGATACGTGCATTGCGATATGCCAATGCCTTCTGATAAACATTCTGCTGAATCTCATCAAGCAAATGCTGAACATACTCCTCAATACCATCACAACTACGAGTTTCTTTTTCCAAAGTATCACGACGCATTACCTCGATGGTATTATTTTCTAGGTCACGACCACCCATTACCAAACGAACAGGTACCCCCTTCACCTCATAGTCAGCAAATTTGAAACCAGGACGTTTATTGTCTGCATTGTCATACTTCACACTGATTCCCATACCACGTAACTTGCCTACTATACCTTCCACCTTAGCATCAATCAGCTTGAGTTGGTCGTCACCTTTATAGATAGGTACAATAACCACCTGAATAGGAGCCAATTTTGGAGGCAGTACCAAGCCGTTGTCATCGCTATGAGTCATAATCAAAGCCCCCATAAGACGAGTAGAAACACCCCATGAAGTAGCCCACACATACTGCAACTGGTTGTTTTGGTCAATAAACTGCACATCGAAACTCTTAGCGAAGTTCTGACCTAAGAAGTGAGAGGTGCCACTTTGCAAAGCTTTGCCATCCTGCATCATAGCCTCGATGGTATAGGTATCTTTAGCTCCAGCGAAACGCTCAGTTTCACTCTTCACGCCCTTGATAACAGGCACTGCCATATAGTTCTCAGCAAAGTCTGCATATACGCCCAACATACGTTGTGCTTCAGCCACAGCCTCGGCCTCAGTGGCATGTGCTGTATGACCTTCCTGCCATAAGAACTCAGCCGTACGTAGAAACAAGCGAGTACGCATCTCCCAACGCATCACGTTTGCCCATTGGTTGCACAGAATTGGCAAGTCGCGATAGCTCTTGATCCAATTCTTATAGGTATTCCAAATGATAGTTTCAGAGGTTGGGCGAACAATTAGTTCTTCTTCCAACTTTGCATCTGGATCTACCTCTATCCCACCACCTTCTGCTTCTCGCAGACGATAGTGTGTCACCACAGCGCACTCCTTAGCGAAACCTTTCACATGCTCTGCCTCACGGCCAAAAAATGATTTGGGAATGAGTAAAGGGAAATATGCGTTTTGATGACCTGTTTCTTTGAACATACGATCTAGTTCATGCTGCATCTTTTCCCATATTGCATAGCCATAAGGTTTAATAACCATACAGCCACGTACTGCCGACTGTTCTGCCAAATCGGCTTTCACTACCAGCTCATTATACCACTGCGAATAGTTTTCGCTACGCTTAGTGAGGTTCTTTAATTCTACTGCCATATTTAAAACTTTAATTTTACATTTTGAGGGTGCAAAGATACTCCAATCAAAGGAAATAAGCAAAAAAAGGAATTACATTTTCTTCAAAGTGAAGCAATCGATGTCAGGTGCCCAAAAGATGGTGTTATTCATAGCCACCTTATTAAAACCAGGCTGCAAGGTTACTTTTACCTTAATGCCCTCAATGTCATCACTGTGTAAATTGTTGACAACAGCCTGCTCGGCATCGTTTATCAATACGTGCAGGTCACGAGTTTTCTCGTTCCTCTTATACTTGCTGTTGCAATAGACAGTCATCTCGTAATCACCACCCTGCTCGCTATACACATTATTCCAAACTATATCGTTGCCTGGCTGTCCACCTATATTAGTGACCATCATACCACCTGAAGCTGTAGGCTCTGGCAGGAAATTGATCATCTGACGACGAGTACCAATCTCATTGTAAAAAGGCAGGTAAGCCCACTCTGCCTCATAGATGTCTGCTTCAATGCGCTGACCTTCGATTCTGGCCACCAGTACCCCATGAGGCTCAACGGTGTAGGTAAAATTATCTTTGAATGAGCCTAAATCTTTTTGATGTACCAAGTCACGAACCTTAACTTCTCCTGCTAACTCCATAGTTTTCCAATCGACGTTGAATTCAAATGGCTGTTCTGTGGGGTTGTAAAGGGCCATCGCACGTTTATTGCCATGAAGAGTCTCAATATCCTTTACAAAAGCATAGCTATCGCCAAAACGCTGAGCCACATAGGCCTGCAAGCCTAACTTATCCTGATTGATGGCTATTAGTTCTTTGTTTTTCAGCAAGTTCAATGAAGATTCACGTATGTTGGTCATATCACAACCAATGAGCAGCGGTGAGCTCATGATGCACCAGATGCCGAAGTGTACCTCTTCTTCTGAAGGGGTGAGACTACGACCAATCTCCAGCATATCCATATCATTGTAATGACCGTCGTGTGCAAACGCTGACAAATAGAGGCTCTCGCCTATGATGCTCTTTACAAAGCTCCAACCATCTTGGATATCACCGCTCATGCGCCATGAGCGTGCCAACTCAGCAGCCCAAGCACCTGGGTAAGCCCAACGACAGATGTTAATACTCACATCATCACGACCTGTTTTGTGAATGGCATCGACAATCTCAGCATAACGCTGATGTTCATCCAAACCAAGTTCACTGCCACCACAATAATCAATCTTGATGAAATCAAACCCCCACTCTTTTAAATACAAATCCATGTCTTGCTGCTCATGACCATAAAGGCCTGAGCCAATACCACGCTCGTCATTGTCGCCCATTGAGCCACAAGTATTAGTACCTGCATCAGAATAGATACCTGCTTTAAGTCCTAATGAATGGATATGGTCAGCAACTGGCTTCATGCCATTAGGAAAACGATCTGGATGAGCATGCATCAATCCTGTTTCATCACGCCAACCAAAGAAACCATCGTCAGTATTGATGTAGAGATAGCCCACATCTTTCAGTCCCTGACTCACCATTGCATCTGCCTGACGCTTAATCAGTTCTTCATTGATATTTACATGATAGGTATTCCAAGAACTCCATCCCATCAAAGGAGGAAGGAAGACTGCCTTATCTTGTTCATCTACTTGAACGCTTGTTTTTTCTGCATTTCCGCTATCGCAGGAAACAAGGGCTCCAGCAAGCAAAGCCAAGAGTATCAGTTTTTTCATTTTGCTTTATTTAATTAAGGTTAAATGTTTATAGCCATAATATAGTCATTCATATAGAAACCGTTTCCTATAGGAAAATCTCCTTGACGGTCCTTGTGCATGCCCATGTGCTCATAAAAAGCTACTGCTTTATTGTTGCGATTTACGTTCAGTTCTACCACACAAGGTTCTGGATGAATCTTCTTTATATACTTTAGTGCTTCCAGGAACATGAACTTGCCAACCTTCAAACCTTGATACTGAGGCAGAACATAAATTTTCTGTAAGTGCCAAAGGTGATCGCCTTGTGGTTGCACGCTAATATAACCTATGTAGTTGCCTTCATCATCTAAAGTCAAGAAGTAGATGTGACCCTCCTCTAACATTTGCTTCTGCAGGTTAGGAATACTGTACATCCAATCCATCATGAAGTCACATTGTTCTGGTGTGATAATGTCTTTGTAGGTCAAGGGAAAAACCTGTTCGGCTAACTCGTGAATGAGTTGGCAATCATCGATATTTGCTTTACGGATTCTCAACATTATCTATAAAATGATGAGACGGGGCTTTGACACCCCGTCTCTTTACAAATCACTCAAAATTATCTTGCAACTTTTTCGAGTCGTTTCATCATGGCGAACATAAACAGGGCTGCGATGAGACAAAGAGCAATGAATACACTCCAAACAGCCCACAAAGGCAGAGGCCCCCACAACAAACCACCTACCATCACTAATTGGTTGCCTATAGCAGTAGCTACAAACCAGCCACCCATCATCATACCTTTATATTTAGGAGGAGCCACTTTAGATACGAATGAAATACCCATTGGACTTAAAAGTAATTCACCAAATGTAAGAATCAAATATGTAACAATCAGCAAATTAGGCGTCATATCTGCCACATGTTTAGCCACCATGATACCATCTGCGCCCAGTTCTGTCTGTGGTTTAGGTAAACCAACGCAGAAAACAGCCATAAAACAGTAAGCCAAAGCAGCAACAATCATACCATATGCAATTTTACGAGGTGCACTAGGTGATTTACCCTTCTTGCCAAGATAAGCAAATAGAGCCATACTAAATGGAGTTAGTGCCACCACATAGAACGGATTGAAATGCTGGAAGATAGGAGCACTTACAGCAACTTCTCCTTCAAGATTAGTGTATTTGTAAAACAATACCAACAAGGCCAAAATAATAACACCAAATGCAATGGTTCTGCTTTTAGCAGTCTTGGCCTCATATATTGAAAAACCAGCATAGACAATTAAAATAATCATCACCAGATTTATCACATCGAAAGCCATGCTCTCCAAACCAGATGAGCTTTGAGCAGTAAACTCATTCGCAAAATAAGTCAGTGACAAACCATTTTGGTGGAATGCCATCCAGAAGAACACAATCACAGCAAAAACTAGACAAAGCGCTACAATGCGTTCTTTTGTTTCCTTTGCACTAAGTTCTGGAACATTTTGCTGAGCTGCAGTATTGGTATTTTTCTTACCCTCAACATGACGGAAGGTGAAGCGGAATACATAATAAATCAGTATAGATACAATAAGAGAAGCACAAGCTACGGCAAAAGAAAAATGATAAGCATCGTTTCCACTGTAACCTAATGAATTTTCCGCCCAGTCTTTAATACCTACAGCCGCAGTTGGTGCAAACAAAGCACCAATATTGATAGCCATGTAGAACAAAGAGAAGCCATCATCGCGTTTAGAAGAATAAGCAGGATCATCGTATAGATTACCCACCATCACTTGCAAGTTCCCCTTAAACAAACCTGTACCGAAGCCTATAAGCAACAAAGCCACAATCATGGCACCCATAGCTACCATATCAGTCTGGCCTGTAGCTGTAACGCCACCCAACGGAATTGACAACAGCAAGTAACCCAGGAACATAACGATAATGCCAGTAGTTACCATCTTACCGAAACCGAACTTATCGGCAAGCATACCACCAATCAACGGGAAGAAATAAACGAACATTAAGAATGAGCTGTAGATGGTTCCTGCAACTCCTGCACTCAGACCGAAGTTAGCTCTCAAAAAAAGTGCGAAAACAGCTATCATAGTGTAGTAGCCGAAACGCTCACCAGTATTGGCCAAGGCTAACGCCCACAGGCCTTTCGGTTGTCCTTCAAACATAGATATAAGTGTTATTTAGTTATTATTATATGATTCTATGACTACAAAGATATAATATCTTGCCAACAATCTGTAATTTTCAAGTGTTATTTTTTCAATTCTTCACGTAAAAAAAGTGGAGTATAACCTTTTTCGCTCGTTGCAACCTCTTCTGGAGTACCCGTAGATAATACCATACCGCCATTCCGTCCTCCTTCAGGCCCCATGTCTATGATATAGTCAGCCATCTTGATAACATCCATATTATGCTCAATCACTACTACAGTATTTCCCTGGTCTACTAAACGATTCAACACTCCCATCAACACACGAATATCTTCAAAGTGCAAACCAGTAGTAGGCTCATCGAGTATGTAGAGAGTTTTGCCTGTGCCACGCTTACTCAGTTCGGTAGCTAATTTCACACGCTGACTTTCACCACCAGACAAAGTCGTGGATGATTGTCCGAGCTTGATATAGCCTAAGCCTACATCTTGAATCACCTTGATTTTATTAAGAATAGTAGGTACATTTTCAAAAAACTCAACAGCTTGGTTGATAGTCATATCCAATATATCTGATATACTCTTTCCTTTGAACCTCACTTCCAACGTTTCATGATTGTAGCGTTTCCCGTGACACACTTCACAAGGCACATACACATCAGGCAAAAAATTCATCTCTATGGTTTTATATCCGTTGCCTTGACAAGCCTCACAACGCCCTCCTTTCACATTGAATGAGAATCGGCCTGGTTTATAACCTCTCATTTTGGCTTCAGGAAGGTCAACAAATAAGTTGCGAATATCGGTAAACACATTGGTATAGGTTGCCGGATTAGAGCGAGGGGTTCTGCCTATAGGTGACTGATCAACATTAACCACCTTATCAATATTCTCTATTCCTTCTATGCTGTCGTATGGTAAAGGATCTTGCAAAGAACGATAAAATTTCTGTGATAAAATGGGTTGCAAGGTCTCGTTTATAAGAGTGGATTTTCCACTACCAGAAACTCCTGTAATACAAATTAGTTTGCCTAAAGGAAACTCCACATCGATGTGTTTCAGGTTATTGCCAGAAGCCCCTCTGATGATAAGCTTCTTGCCATTGCCTGGACGTCTTTTTTGAGGCACCTCGATACTTTTCTCTCCATTCAAATATTGAGATGTCAGTGTATGCGTTTGCATCATTTCCTGTGGTGTTCCTTGGAATACCACTTTACCTCCTAACCTTCCAGCTTTCGGTCCTAGATCTACTACGTAGTCTGCAGCCATCATCATTTCTTTGTCGTGCTCAACCACAATCACGGTATTGCCTAGATCTCGTAGTTCTTTTAACGATTTAATAAGACGTTTGTTATCACGTTGATGTAAACCGATGCTGGGCTCATCAAGGATATACAGCACATTCACTAATTGCGAACCAATCTGCGTGGCCAAACGTATGCGTTGACTCTCTCCGCCTGAAAGACTAGCTGATGAGCGATTCAGTGACAAGTATTCCAATCCAACGTCAAGCAGAAATTTCAGTCGAGTTCTAATTTCTTTTAGTATCTCAGCGGCAATGATGCCTTGCTTGATGGATAGAAAAGGGGTTACTTGCTCCATCCATTCGTACAACTCGTTGATATCCATGCAAGACAATTCATAGATGTTTTTATCATGTATACGATAAGAAAGCGATATCTTGTTCAATTTAGCACCACCACATTCAGGACATACTGTTGTTTTGGCAAATTGTTCTGCCCATTTTTGTTCCGTAGCTGAAACATCATTATCCTTCAACATCTGAATATATTTCACAACGCCCTCGAAATTCATGAAATAATCTGATGAAGTTCCTATCAGTGAACTTTTTATCTTAATTCTATCTGGTGAACCATAGAGAATCTCATCAATAGCTTCGTCTGTTAGCTCACTAATGGGTGTGTCAAGGGTAAAGTCGTATTTCTCCAGTACGGCTTCCACCTGCCAAAAAACCATACTATTTTTGTATTTACCTAAAGGAACAATTCCACCTTCTCTGACAGAAATACTACGATCAGGAACTACCTTATCAATGTCTATTTGACTTACAACACCCAGACCTTTACACTTGGGACATGCTCCTTGGGGCGAGTTGAAAGAAAAACTATGAGGTGCTGGTTCTGGATAAGACAAGCCTGTTATGGGATCCATCAACAGTTTGCTATAATGCTTAATCTGATTATTATCTGTATCCAATATAAGCATCAGACCATTACCTTGTTGCATTGCATTGTTTACGCTATTCTTTAATCTTATATCGTCTTTATCAGCCACCTTCAGTTTGTCAATTACCACTTCTATGTCGTGGTTCTTATAACGATCCACTTTCATGCCAGGAGTCGTTTCTTTAATTTCTCCATCTACACGTACGTTGATGAAACCTTTCCTTCGGATGGTTTCAAACAATTCTCGATAATGACCTTTTCGGCTTTTTACCAAAGGCGCCAAAATGTAGATTCGTCGTCCTTTGTAATCCTTGAGAATCAGGTCAAGAATCTGCTCTTCGGTATATTTTACCATCTTTTCCCCTGAAAGGTAAGAATAGGCTTCACCTACTCGTGCAAAAAGCAAACGAAGATAATCATATATTTCTGTAGTTGTGCCTACTGTAGAACGAGGATTTTTGTTGGTTGTCTTTTGCTCTATAGAAATAACAGGACTTAAACCTGTAATTTTATCTACATCAGGACGACTAAGGTTGCCCAAGAAGTTGCGTGCATAGGCTGAGAACGTCTCAATATATCGACGTTGTCCTTCAGCATAGATCGTGTCAAAAGCTAATGATGACTTACCACTTCCACTCAGTCCAGTCATCACTGTAAGACTTTGTCTAGGTATTGTGGTGTCGATATTCTTCAGATTATGTACTCTTGCACCATAAACGTATATATAATCAGTCTTTTCGCTCATAATTCCAATTTTGGACCACAAAAATAAAAGAAAACTATGTCAAAAACAAAGCACTTTATAAAAAAGTATGTCAACCGATGTATTATTTCAATTAATAATTGTATTTTTGCAACAAGGTATATTATACCCCCATGTATAATTAGTATTAAAACACAAAGAAATGAAGATATTTTATAAAGTATGCCTCTCTTTATTATTCGCATTTACATTTTTTGCTTTAGCCAATGCACAGGAGAACCAGACATACATTATCCATACTATACAGAAAGGTCAGAGCCTATACTCTATTTCTAATATGTATGGCACCACTGTTGATGCCATCGTCAAACTCAATCCTGGGAGTGATCAGGTAATTGTTGAGGGGAAACAATTGAAAGTACCTCGCCCTGATGCTATTACAGATCAAGGTACCTTTCATACCATCCAACAAGGTGAAACTCTTTATGGTTTGTCACAGAAGTATAAGGTAACTGTAAAGTCTATTCTCGATGCCAACCCAGGCTTGAACGAAAAGAATTTCCGTTTCGGACAAGTAGTAAACATTCCACAAGGCAAAGCGGTTGCATTAGAAGAGTCTGACAAACAAGTTCAGGCCACTCAACTAGAGGAACCTAAGGCACAACAAGGCATTCAAGGCCCTGTTCAGAGCAGATGCAAGGAGATGCATAAGGTTGCTCGTAAAGAAACCGTTTACAGCATTGCACGAATGTATAGCATTACAGAACAAGAGTTGCTTGATGCCAATCCGGAAATAAGTGATGCCAAGAAGCTGAAAAAAGGTAAACTTCTTTGTATACCTTATCCAAAAGCACAACAAAGCACTAAGCCTCAAGAAGAGAAGCAGCCTACCGATGAAGAGTTGTTCAATCAAAACAAAGTAGCCGACCAAAAGATTAACGTAATCAAGGCTGCTGTGATATTGCCACTGGTTCCTGGTGAACAAGGAAAGGCCGAGAGTTCACGTATGGTAGAATACTATCAAGGATTCTTATTGGCAGTGGATAGCCTAAAACGTTTAGGTACCTCTATTGATCTCTACACTTATGATTCTGGTACTACTGTGGCTTCTATTGAAGCTATCTTAGCCGAACCAGAGATGAAACAAATGAACATAATCTTTGGCCCTCTATATACAGATCAGATAAAACCGATGGCAGATTTCGCTAATAAACACCATGTTCGTCTTGTGATACCATTTACAAGCCGCGACAACACTGTATATCGCAATCCGGACATCTATCAGATTAACACTCCTCAGTCATATCTTTATTCTGAAGTGTATGAGCATTTTGTACGTCAATTCCCACGTGCCCACGTTATCTTCCTAAACGCAAAATCCGGCACTGAAGAAAAGGCAGATTTTATTAAGGGCTTGCGAGAGGAATTAACCAATAAACAGATGTCATTCACTGATTTGAGTGAAGATGCTACTTCCAAGGAGATGCAGGCAGCACTTCGACAAGACAAATCAAATGTGTTTGTTCCTACTTCTGGAAGCAATACAGTGCTTATCAAAACCTTACCACAGCTTAGTACGATGGTAAGTGATTCACTTTATAAAGAAAAGATTAATGCCGAGGTTCATCTATTTGGTTATCCTGAATGGCAAACTTATACCAAGGATCATTTGTCTGCGTTCTTTGACCTCGATACCTATTTCTATGCTTCATTCTACACCAATAATTTATTGGCTGCTCCTAGAAGTTTTAATGCTAACTTCCGTAATTGGTATGGCAAAGACATGGAAGACCGTTATCCAAAATATGGTATGTTGGGGTTTGACACAGGTTTCTTCTTCCTTAAAGGGCTGGCACTATATGGTTCTGGATTGGAAAACAACCTCGATAAGATGAATCTTACTCCTATTCAAACAGGCTTTAAGTTTGACCGTGTAAACAACTGGGGGGGATTTATAAATAAGAAAGTGTTCTTCGTAAGATTCACTCCAAAGTATGAACTGATAAAACTGGATTTTGACAAATGAAATGGCTCCATAGCATAGGGCTTTTCGTGCTGATGACATGCCTATCAGAAAGTATTTCTGCGCAGGTGGGTGACTTGTTGAACAATTTCTCTATAGGTATCAATGCTGGTGTCAACCTGACAAGTGCACAATTTTCTCCTACTGTAAGACAAAACCAGTTGACAGGTACTGTGCTTGGAGTTTCTGCTCGTTATGTCTCAGAGAAATATTTTGGCATGATTTGTGGTGTGCGAATGGAGGTCAATTTTTCTCAACATGGTTGGAATGAATTTGTAGAAGATTTTGATGATTTGCACTTCCAAAGAACGATGAATTACATTGATATTCCCTTTTTGGCACATCTAGCTTTTGGTAAGAAGTTTCAGTTTTTCATAGATGGTGGCCCACAAATAGGTTTTTACCTTAACGATAAAAGTAAGATAAGTGGTGACTGGGACAGCGTATCTGGTGTAGTAGTAGAACAACACACATTGGATGTAAAGCACAAATTTGACTATGGTATTGCCGGTGGCATTGGGTTTGAGATGAAGACTCGTAAGGCAGGCAATTTCCTTTTGGAAGGTAGATATTTCTATGCGTTGTCTGACTTTTTGGGGAACGAGAAAAAAGATTATTTTGGACGCTCTGCCAATACCACAATCAGCATAAAGTTGACTTACCTGTTTGATATTACAAAATAATTAAAGCCATGAAGGTTGGGTATGCTTACAGCAGCGACACTGAGCACACACTTGAGATGCAGATAAAACGGCTGCAAGAATTAGGATGCGATCGCATCTATCAAGAAACGATAGTTGGTGTTCGTTCAGATAGGCCAAAACTTAAAAAATGCCTTGATAGCCTACGTGCTGACGATACGTTTATTGTTTGTCGCCTAGATTGTATAGGTACTCAGATTGAGAAAGTTTTGCTATTACTCTATGAGTTAGTAGGCATGGGAGTTACTTTTATATCACTTGATGATAATTTAAACACGAAGGGTCTTGCAGGCCAGGTGCTAAGCCATATTACTCAAGCCCTATTGTCTCTGAAAAAAAACGTGTTCATTGCTCGTATTCACGAAGGTCGTGAAGAAGCCCAAAAAAAGGGTGTAAAGTTCGGTCGCAAAGAAGGCAGTGTAAACAAACGTAACAAAGACAAGCCCCAACAATGTCGTCAGCTATATGAAAATGGCTTACCTGTAAGCCGAATTATGACATTATTAAACATACGTAGTTACTCTACCGTTTACCGCTACCTGCGACAAACAGGAGCATACCCAGAATATGACTCAGAACTGCTATCTGCATCAAAGTTGACAAAGAATGAATTGCTTAAATTCAAGAAAGAAGTATATGACAATAGTCATCAACTTGACTTGTTCTGAAAGGTCCTTCTATTAAAAACGTTTCCCTATAATCAACCTTGTGCGCCACTTGTTATGCGCTAGGCGAATAAAGTCATAATCACCTGCAGATGTGTAATTATAAACCATTGTGAGCCCCATGAAAAAATGTTTGAAATAATGTACTATGGAACCACGTGCCACGATGGTAACTTCTGGGAAAGTGGATTTCATCATTTCAACGCCTATAGTTTTGATGATCTTGTTCTCGCGCCAAAGCACAAAAGATGGCAGAGTAGAAATATGAAATAACCATTTACGATTAGGTACGAAGTTATAACCATAGCCAAGACCTACACTGGCATAACTCATTTTAATCTTTTCTACATCATAAGGGTCATAGAAATCTAAATCTGAAAACTTTTCTTCGGAATCATAGAATTCATATTTTGATTTATCAACTTCTGTAATCCCTACAGACCCACGATGGTAAGAAAGACCTGCCATCAAACTGCCAGCACTTCGTTTCTGTACATACGACTGACTGAATGCTGCAGGATAGGAGAACTTTTTACCATTGAAGGCATAGTATGCATTGATAGTAAGACTCTTCTCACGGACTAATGATCCTAGCTCAAAATTTTCACCATTCGCTTCTATTTCGCCATCGAATTCTCCATTGGTCTCATAGATAAAGTCAAAGCCAAAACGGTTTCCATAAGAATTAACGTTAATCTCAGTACTTGCTTTCTTGCCAAACATACTAGCAGGGTTGAAAGCAAAAGCCACTGCCAAACCGCGATAGTTAGCACTCAATGTCATAGTGTGACGTATGGGATTCTTAAATCGGAAATTGTAAACTTCTTTAGAATCATAAACAACACCTACAACACGAAGATTAAAGTTGGTACCAGAAACGTTATTAATCATGCGCAATGTCCAATGCTGATCAGGACGCGATACATAATTAGTGTCGCTCTTTGAGCGCATGTCCCTTACATCTAATAGGCTATCTAACCTTTGCAATAAAGAATGGCGATGCTGAGCTGCTATTTTAGCAGGCATAAATAAAGAAATAAGCGTAAAGCATATTATGAACATATATTTTTTCATTATAGCTCTTATTTGTTGTAAAAAAACATTACAAACGATTTGCTTTTTTCTTTGTTTATATGTATCTTTGCAAAGGTTTGATTTATCAAATCACTTATTTGAATTTCGGTGTAAAGGCAACTGTCTGTGAAGATAGTTGCCTTTTATTTTATACTTTGACTACACCACTGAAACCCATGAAAGCCATTGCCAACAAGCCTGCTACAATGAGTGCTATAGGTGTGCCTTTCATGCCCTTTGGAATATTTACAAGGCTCATTTGCTCACGTATACCAGCAAACAATATCAGAGCCAAACCAAAACCTATGGCTGTCGCAAATGCATATACTACACCCGTTAACAAATCATAGTTTTTCTGTATCACTAAGATAGCTACTCCCAATACAGCACAGTTAGTAGTTATTAGCGGCAAGAACACGCCCAATGCCTGATAAAGTGATGGAGACACCTTTTTAAGAACAATCTCGAGCATCTGCACCAATGAGGCAATTACTAAAATGAACGTTATTGTTTGCAAATACTGCAACTCGAATGCATCCAGCACAAATTTCTGTATGAGGTAAGTAACAATAGTTGCCAAAGTAAGCACAAAAGCCACCGCAGCACTCATACCCAAGGCAGTATCTATTTTCTTTGATACTCCTAAGAATGGACAGATGCCCAAAAACTGCGAGAAAACAATATTATTAACAAATATCGCTGCTATGAATATC
This sequence comes from uncultured Bacteroidales bacterium, assembly GCA_902779085.1. GTDB lineage: Bacteria > Bacteroidota > Bacteroidia > Bacteroidales > Bacteroidaceae > Bacteroides. Next base: position 158,199 of record CACYZY010000003.1, read on the forward strand.
AATAATAGTTCCATAATAATTCGTTATTTAGCTTCTCTCATCTTATTAGCAATTGCGCAAAGGTAGCCCAAAGCAATGAAAGCCCCGGGAGCCAACACAAAGAGCAACATTCCATAGTCTTCAGGGACAAGAGAAAGATTAAACATCTTACCAGTACCTAACAATTCACGAACAGCACCTAACAATGTGAGTGCTAATGTGAAGCCCAAACCAATTCCCAGTCCATCGAAAAACGATGACATAGGACCATTCTTAGAAGCAAATGCTTCGGCACGACCTAATACAATACAATTCACCACTATAAGTGGAATAAACAGGCCTAATGTCTTATACAAATCAGGCACATAGGCTTGCATCACCATTTGAAGCAAAGTTACAAATGATGCAATGATAACAATGAACGAAGGAATGCGCACCATATTAGGGATGACATTCTTAACTGCAGCAATTACAGTGTTAGAACATATCAGCACAAAAGCAGTAGCCAACCCCATCGACATACCATTAATGGCGCTAGAAGTAGTACCCAATGTAGGGCACATACCCAACATCAGTACGAAAGTAGGGTTTTCGTTAACGATGCCGTTGATCAATACTTTCAGGTTACTCATTATTTTTACCCTCCTCTTTTAATTAGCGGCACCCTTTGTGGTGTCTGATAAAACAATTACTTGGCTTGTTGCCTTTTTTGTAGCACCTGATGCGCCATCAACAGACTGACCAGAGAAAGCAGCGTATGCAGCATTAACTGCATTCAAGAATGCACGTGACGTAATAGTAGAAGCCGTAATAGCGTCAATTTGACCACCATCCTTACTTACTGTTAATGGGCCATCCTTTGGACTCTTTCCTGTTATGTCACCCTTAGCACCACTCTTAAACCAGCTGTCAGCCTTTGCACCCAAACCGGGCGTCTCGGCATGATTCAACAAAGAATAGTCATTAATTTGGCCGTCTTTGTTAAAACCAACGAGGATTGTGAGATCACCGCCAAACCCCATTACAGTACTTTCTACAGCAGCACCAATATACTCACTACCCTTCATTGCAGGATAAATTTTATAAGATACGCCATCGACATCTTGTATCTTCATTTCCTGTATAGGATTATTGTCAAAACCAGGAACTACGGCATTTACTGCATCGCTCAGTGTTTTAGCATTAGCAGCAGCAATAGGTTCTTTGGTCACCTCATTCATGGCTGCCAGCAGACCTACACAGATGATGGTGATACCTGTAAGTACCAACACCATGTTCTTTAATGATGATTCTAATTTCTTCATTTCTTTACACTAACAGCCCTGCTGCTGAATCTTTGAGGTTTAACATACGTATTAATTAGAGGAACAAACGCGTTCATGATGAATATGGCGAACGACATTCCTTCAGGATAAGAGCCATACAGACGGATAATCATCGTAATGATACCAATGGAAACGCCATAGATAAGTTGCCCGCGATGGCTCATCGGAGAAGTCACATAATCTGTAGCCATAAAGATTGCACCCAACATCAAACCACCACTAAGCAAATGATACTCAGGTGATGGATATACAGAAGGGTCAACCAAATACATAATGCCAGCAAACACAAACACAGTTGCCAAGATAGACACAGGGATATGCCACGTAATGATTTTCTTCCACAGCATATAAGCACCACCAAGGAGCAATGCCAAAGCACTTACTTCACCCAATGAACCTCCTATATTATTGCCAAACAACATACCTAAAGCATCTGGTAAATCGCCCAAAGCAGCTGGATTACCATTAACAGCCTGCTTCATTAACGATAAAGGCGTAGCTGCAGTAGTCGCATCAACATACGAGGTAAGCTGACCAGCCACTGGCCACGAAGTCATTTGTACAGGGAATGAAATCAACAAGAAGATACGGCCAGCCAAAGCTGGATTAAATGGATTACACCCCAATCCTCCAAATGACATCTTACCTACACCAATTGCAAACAATGCGCCAAGGATTATAATCCATATTGGTAAGTTAGATGGCAGATTAAACGCCAGCAAAACACCTGTGATAATGGCAGAGCCATCAGTAATGGTGAGGCGTTCACGTTTCAATATATACTTGCTAATTGCCCACTCGAAGAAGACACAGGATACTACTGACACAGCAGTAACCACCAGTGATCCTATGCCAAAAGCCAGAAGTGATACAAGGAAAGCAGGTATTAGCGCTATAAGCACACCATACATATTCCTCTGAACGCTGTCATTGGCATGATCGTGAGGCGAAAGTGATACTATTAATTTATTATCCATTGTAGATTATTTTTTAGCGTTGCGGGCACGAATAATAGCTCCTACCTTCGCCTTGCCTAAACTGATGTAATCCAGCAAAGGACGGTTGGCGGGACAGGTGAACTGGCAAGCGCCGCAACTCAAGCAGTCCATAATGTCATCTTTCTCTAATCTCTCAAACTCAGCATGTTCAGCAAGCTGTGCCATAAGGTATGGTTCAAGCCCCATTGGACAAGCACTCACACACTTAGCACAACGGATACAAGGCTGAGGATCACCACGCTTAGCATCTTTCTGGTTCATGATAGTAATACCAGATGTGCCCTTGGCTGTTGGTACCTCTGTACTGACCAATGCCTTACCCATCATAGGTCCACCACTAATCACCTTGCCAGTATCCTCAGGCAATCCACCACAAGCATCGATAAGTTGTTGGATTGGGGTGCCAATACGCGTCAGGAAATTACCTGGGTTCTTGACAGACTTACCTGTAACGGTTACTACACGTTCAAACAACGGCTTGTTCTTCTGAACTGCTTCATACACAGCAAATGCCGTACCCACATTTTGTACCAAAGCTCCTGTAGATATTGGCAAAGCACCACTACCTACATATCTATTGGTAATGGCCTGAATAAGCTGTTTCTCACCTCCTTGTGGGTATTTCATCTTCAGGGGAACAATTTCGATACCTTGAAAATCCTTAGCTGCTTTCTCCAAAGCAGCTATAGCATCTGGTTTGTTGTTCTCCACACCAATGTATGCCTTATTGACACGCATTGATTTCATCAAGATGCTCACACCTACTATGATTTCTGGAGCATGTTCCAGCATCAGACGATGATCAGCCGTAAGGTAAGGTTCGCACTCTGCACCATTAATTACTACACACTCTGGTTTGAATGCAGGAGGTGGAGAAAGTTTAACTTGTGTAGGAAAACAAGCTCCACCTAAACCTACGATACCCATATCTGCCACTTTCTTATTTATCTCTTCTGGAGTAAGTGTGCACTCCTTAATCAGCGTGTCAGTACGATCTATGCTTTCAAGCCATTCATCACCCTCAACATCTATAAAAATAGCTGGTTTTGGATAGCCACTAGCATCAATGATGGTATCAATTTTTGAAACCTTACCGCTAACGGACGAATGGATTGCAGATGATACGAAACCACCAGGTTCCGCAATCTTCTGCCCCACTTTCACCGTGTCACCCTTATCCACAATGGGTTTAGCGGGTGCGCCAATGTGCTGTCCCAACAATATGGCTACCTTGGAAGGAATAGCAGCTTTGACGATAGGCTGACATGCTGAAAGTTTATTTCCGTGAGGATGAACTCCTCCAATTGAAAACGTTTTCAACATAGTATTATTATCTTTTTATTTTTCTGACTTATAATAATGTAGATGCGATTTTCTCAACAATAGCTACAGCTTCTTCCTGTGTTTTGGAAGGGGGCTTTATAGCAACTATACCAGTAGTCAAGACTGGCACTATTGGTGAAGCATCTACTGTTGTTGAAGCATCAGCTTTTGAAGAACTCTTTCCAGCATTAGCCAAAGCCTGAGCTGCAATCTTAGCTACCACATCTACTTTTGGATGAGCAGCTATATTGACGAGCTCAAAAGCAGGAGCCACAATTTTGGAAACAGCAGGTTCTTTATCCAAAGCTACTTTTTCAGCAGGTTTAGGAGTTTCAGCAGGAGCATTCTTCAACAAGTCTGCAATCTTTGACATTACCTCATCGCCTCCTACAGAGCAAGACTTATCGCCTATTCCACCATCTTTCACAATAGCAGCAGCAAATGCAGGACAATCATCAAAACCACATGCGCTACAATTAGCTTGAGGCAATAAAGCTGCTATGGAAGCAGCACTTGGCATAGCAACAGATTCTGCAGGTGCTTCAGCTTGCTTATTTAAAACGGCAGGTTTAGTTATTTCTGAGACTGGCTTTACTTGTTTTGGAGGGAAATTCAAGTCTATGATGGCATGAGTTGGGCAAACCTCAACACACTTGCGACACGACTTACATTTATTGAAATCAATGTATGCTAAATTATTTTCTACTGTAATAGCGCCAAACGGACAGGTCTTTTCGCACTTGCCGCAACCTATACAACCTACAGTGCAGGCCTTACGGGTAACGGCGCCCTTGTCTTTATTTACGCAACGCACGTAAACACGACGGTTTTTCAGCCCTTTCTTACGAAGTTCAATGATGTTCTTTGGACACGCCTTAACACAAGCACCACAAGCTGTACATTTTTCATCGTCGACTTCAGGCAATCCTGTTTCAGGATTCATGTGAATAGCATCAAACTTACAAGCTTTTGTACAATCACCACAGCCTAAACAGCCGAAACTACAACCCGTTTCACCGCCATATAGAGCTGCTGCAATAGCACAACTCTTGACACCGTCGTACTGGTTGGTATGAGGACGATTAGCGCAAGTGCCATTGCAACGCACTACAGCAACCATAGGCTCTTTAGCTTCAGCCACCAGTCCCATCACAGCGGCAACTTTTTCCATCACGGGTTGACCTCCAACTGGGCAGGATTTTCCTTCCAAAGAGCCAGCCTTCACGATGGCGCTAGCCAATCCGCTACAACCAGGAAAACCGCAACCGCCACAGTTTGCCTGAGGTAACACCTCAGCTACCTGAGCAATACGCGGATCTTCATACACAGCAAATTTCTTAGAAGCCAAATACAGCACCAATGCAGCCACCAATGCAATCACTCCTATTGAAATTACTGCTATCAGAATTACATTCATAAATTAGTTAGTTATTAAGTTGTTGATTAAATTCTGATTAAAAATTCAGTTAGTTTTAGATATAGTAAAGTTAAAGGTTTTCTTCATTTTTTCTCTCCCGAAGAAATATAGTAAAAGATAGTAGATAATCACACACCCTAACGAATAAAGTGCTATTGAGAGTTCATAATCTTTACCCCACCATGATGAGAGACCAATAATTAATGCCATTAGGATAAGTAAAGGGAACAGATAACCATACCAGACAGCCTTGCGACTCATACTGGTGGAGCCAATAATCCAAACCTCGTCTCCCACATGGTATTGAGCAGCTTCTTTGTCATAAACATCAATAAGATGCTCCTTGGATTCTGCTGATGTACAGTGACTTTTAATACTGCAGGAAGAACAAGAAGTTGTCTGAGTAATCTTCACCTGCATATGATTGCCATTAATACGGCTTACGACTCCAATATGCTTTACAACATCATCTTTCATGGGTTGTATAATTTATTGACAATTTTACCTTGCAAAATTAATGAATAATATAGTAAGAACAAAATAAAAAAGGGATGATTTTGCAACCATCCCCTTTGTAGTGGTAACTTTGTTACCAGCTATAACTCAAACCAAAGCTCAGCAACTCGCTTAACTGGAAGTAGCTCGTACTGCCATTCAAAGGCACAGTACTATCATCGTATCGAGCATGTACATATACTTTAGTAGAAAGGAACCTGTTGACTGCCAGGTTCAAAGTGTTTTCCCACTCCACACGAATCCATTGATAACTGGTAAGATAGTCAAGACGTGACTCGAATGTGATATTCTTGGTAATGTTCCATGTAATAGAAGGTTGTATTTGAGAACCGAAATTGTGTTTCACACTTTTACCTTCATCCAAACCATATGTTGTTTCATCTATCTCACTGCTGCCAATATAGCGCATTGTCCAATTGAGAGGTGCTAATAACAAAGAGAACGCGTATTTATCAGTTTTTCTCTTATAGTCCATACCCAAAGCGACTGTAAGATCTGCAGGAGCCATGAAAGTAGATATCAGCGTAGGATCATTCGATTTGTATCCATTTATAAACTGAGTCTTGAATTCGGCAGAGATAGTGTAGTACCAATTTTTGGCAGCTTGAATACCCAACTTACTGAATATGCGCAACTGGTCAGTATTGGTAAGGTACTTATGAACTTGGTCTGATGGTGTTGATGCTAATCCTAATTTAGCATCTAAAAGGTTTTCCCATTGCACTTTCTCCTTATCGTTATAGTTGGCAGACACTTGCACAGTGCCTATCATAGAGACACTGCTCACGCCGCCTTTATACCAGTTGTCAGACAAGTAATGTTGAGAAAACTGCAAAGAACCATTACCTGCTACTGTCCAGAATTTAGGCTTGTGTACTTCCACCTCAGCTTGCTGCTCTAGTTCTAAAGGAGAATTAGATGTGAGCACATCTATCATGTTATTCTTTACATTGGAAGCATTAGCATCTTCTTCCGACTCTATATTATCCACAAAAACACCAGCTTTTTCCAACTCGTCTTCTGTAAAGACAATAGCCTCAGGGTTATTCAAGTATAGGTTCAACAATGCTTTGTCAACAACCTTATTCACACGTTCTTTTGTCGTGAAAATACTATTATCTACTGGCAAATATTTCTGGATTGTTGTTTTAGTCTTATCAGGCATCAATGTGTCTTTCTTAATAGTTGACAACTGTCCGATAGAAGATTTATAATAAGTGGCAGGAACAAACAGTTTATAATAGTCTGGATCTATTTCTATATAACGTTCAGGAGTATCAGGATTGTTTAACGAATCCAAAACTGAAATATATTTATCGTATAAATACGAAACTGTGTCATTTTGATAAACATTCTTCTTTTCCGTAGGAGTTTGGCGTACATAAAAATATTTACCCAAGATACCTGTCAAACTTTTTATATTAACAGGTTGTGTAGCCTTTTGGCTATCATATGGTAAAGTGCTTGTGGTATTATTTGCCCATACCGATGAAATCGATAAAAAAGCACCCATAAGCATCAATGACATGTTTCTCTTTTTCATAGTTCAACTACTATTAAAAATGGTTATTTGTTAATGCAAAGATAATGTTATTAACTTAATCAAGCAAGAATATCGAAAAAAATCAGCTTTCTTTAGGCACTTCGGTCATTATTTATTACTTTTGCAGCTAAATTGTATAAAAGACATCATTGATATACCTATATTAATTTTAAAATCGGATAAAGAAAATGGACAAAAATACCATTACCGGAATGGTGCTGATATTTCTCGTATTGATTGTTTTCAGCTACCTAAGCCGTCCATCACAAGAACAACTCGCTGCTCAACAGCAGTATTATGATTCAATAGCTCAAGTGCAACAACGTGCCGCAGAACTGCAGGCTAAAGCTGAAGCAGCACTTGCCAACGAACGTGCCACAGTTGCAAAAGACTCTACCTCACTCTTTTTCGAAGCAACACAAGGAACTGCTGAGTACGTGAGTATTGAAAACAACCTTGCCAAGTTAACACTAAACACGAAGGGCGGAAGTCTATATTCAGTAACGCTGAAGGAATATATGAGCCAAGACAAAGTGACACCTGTTACTTTGTTTGAAGATACAGACGTATCACTTAACTATTTGTTGTATAACACACAAGGTGCCATAGAAACCAGTGATTACTATTTTACCCCTGTAAATAAGAGCGAGCAGTCAGTTACTATGCGACTAAACGCTTCTGAAGAGAGCTATGTGGATTTCAAATATACCATGCATCCTGACACCTATCTTGTGGATTTAAACATTCAAGCAGTAGGGATGAACGGCAAACTGGCTTCTTCTAACAACCATATCGATATTGAATGGAAGCAGAAGGCTCGTCAGATTGAAAAAGGTTATACTTATGAGAATCGTTTAGCGCAACTCACATACAAGACTGCTGACGATGTGGAAGAAATGTCTGCTAGTGGCGAAGATCATGAAGAAGTGGCAGAGCCTGTAACTTGGGTAGCTTTCAAAAACCAATTCTTCTCTGCTGTAATGATCAGCGATGCCGGCTTTAACAATGCCAAACTGGATTCAAAGATGGAGGACCGAAACAGCGGTTATATAAAGGATTATGCTGCTGATATGAATACTGCATTTGATCCTACAGGCAACCAACCTACTGAGATGCATTTCTACTTTGGTCCTAACCACTACAAGATTCTCTCTGCACTTGATGACAATAGGGAGAAGGATTGGAATTTGCAGCGGCTGGTATATCTAGGATGGCCTATCTTGCGATGGATCAACCAATTCTTTACTATTAACGTATTTGATTGGCTTACTAAATTAGGCTTAGGCATGGGTCTCGTATTGCTCTTTATGACACTGATTGTGAAGATTGTAATATTCCCTACAACATGGAAGACTTACATTTCATCTGCCAAAATGAAAGCTTTGAAACCAAAAGTAGATGAAATCAATGCTAAATATCCGAATGAGGCAGATGCCATGAAGAAACAGCAGGAGATTATGACCATGTATAGCCAGTATAGGGTAAGTCCTATGGGCGGATGTCTTCCAATGTTGATACAGTTCCCTATCCTGATGGCTTTGTTCTTGTTTGTTCCAAGTGCTATCGAACTTCGTCAGCAAAGTTTCCTGTGGGCAGATGACTTAAGTACATACGACTCATTTGTGACTTTCCCATTTAACATTCCGTTCTTAGGTGATCATTTGAGTTTGTTCTGCGTATTGATGTGTGTCACCAACCTGCTCTACATGATGTATAACATGAAAATGCAGGACACTGGTGCTAATCCTTCAATGGCAGCTATGAAATACATGAATTACATCATGCCTGTTGTATTTCTGTTTATTTTAAATGACTATCCTGCTGGTTTGAACTATTACTACTTCCTAAGTACACTTATCAGTGTGGTAACAATGGCATGGATGCGATATTCAACTGATGATGCTAAACTTCTGGCGCAATTGGAAGCTAACAAGAAAGATCCGAAAGAAATGCGCAAAAGTGGTTTCCAGGCTCGCTTAGAGGCTATGCAAAAACAACAGGAAGAGTTGCAGAGACAGCGTGGTAAGAAATAATAGAGGTATAATAGAAGTTGGTTAATATCTTTAAAGAATATGGCAGAAAAAAGGTCAATTAATCGAAGGCAATTCATTAAGAACTCAGCATTGCTGAGCATGAGTGGTTTTATTCCTGCCTCTGGTATAGCAGCTACACGCCTTGCAACTACTACAGGAGAGAAATTCATGAACTTCAACTTCAAGCCAAATGGAAAGTTCAAGATCTTGCAGTTAACTGACACTCATTATATAGCCGATGATCCTCGTTCTGAACGTGCATTGAAAAATGTATGCGAAATGCTTGATGCAGAAAAGCCAGATTTGGTGATTCATACGGGTGATATTATCTTTGGAAAACCAGCAGAAAAGAGTTTGCGTGAGCTCTTTGCGCCTATTTCTGAGCGTAAGATTCCGTTTGCTGTAGCATTGGGTAATCATGACAGTGATTTCGACCTAACTCGTGAAGAGGTTTTCGATGTGATTAAGTCGTTGCCATATAATATTAATTCTACTGTTACTGGGCTTTATGGTGTGAGCAATGACATTATCACCTTGTCAAGAGACAATGAAGAAAAGCCTCAGTGGGTGTTTTATCTTTTCGATTCTAACAGTCTATGCGGATTACCTGGTGAGATTGAAAAGGGTTGGGGCTACATCCATTTCCCTGAAATCAATTGGTATCGTCAGCATAGTGCGGCATTCACCAAACAGAATGACGGAAAGCCCGTACCATCATTATCATTCTTCCACATTCCCCTACCCGAGTTTATCTATGCCTTTAGACTCGAGAACCATCGCATCTTGAAAGGTAACTTCGGAGAAGAGCCTTGTTCTCCTCCTGTGAATTCTGGTATGTTTGTGAGCATGAAAGAGATGGGTGATGTAAAAGCTATTATTTGTGGACATGACCACGATAATGACTATGCTATGAAATGGAACGATATTTTCCTGATGTATGGTCGATTCAGTGGTTGCGATACTGTCTACAACAATTTGAAGCCTAATGGTGCCCGTATAATAGAATTGACGCAAGACGACACCAGTTTCCGCTCTTGGGTAAGATTATATGGTGGAGAGATCACTCAGGATTTGAAATATCCAGATGATTTTAGAACTTACTAAATGATTGATAGATAACAAATCTGACAAATTCAAGACATACTAATAATAAAGGGAAGGCAAAAACCTTCCCTTTATTATTATATATACTCCAATAAAAAAACTCCCACCATAATGGAAGGAGTTTTTTTCTTTGCGGTGCGTACGAGACTCGAACTCGTGACCCCGTGCGTGACAGGCACGTATTCTAACCAACTGAACTAACGCACCAATTTGGTTAAGCGATGCAAAGGTAATACTTTTTTTTAATTCCGCAATAAATAATCCACAAAAAAACTCACCCATGTATCATTATTTTCTAAGGGTTATTTGCCTATTAGAAAAAGCATGTAGGGAAAAGGCATGGAATTTACAGTTTCGTAAGTTTCTTCAACTGTTCCTTCCCTTTATCTAGTAACTCATTGTTACGCTGACGGATGCCTTCAAAAAACTGTTCATTCATCTGACGAATGCCATTAATTACCTCCTGTGCACGGTCTATTACATTAAGGTCCTTGCTATCGTCTGCAGGCACAATAACCAACAGTCCTGCATGATGAATCTTGACTTTAAGATTAGCCCCCATCATCACGGGATCGCCATCGTAATGTACCACTCCTGGTTTTTTGCGAAGGATGTTGATGGTTTTACAGCGGCAAGTCTTAATATGGCTATTTTGGTCAATTGTCTTTGTAAACAACTGCAACGCCAACGAAGGCACATCTAATGGTGTAAAAGGATTGAGAATGGTAACGTCCAGCAATCCATCTGTCAGTGTAGCCTTGGGTGCTATATAGGCATTATTGCCATACTGGGCAGCATTGCCACAAGCTATGAGAAAAGCCTGATAGATTTCTGTTTCATTGCCATCAATGGTCACCTTATAGGTTTCAGGCTTATAATTCAGAGAAGCATTAAGCGACTGTTCAATATAAGTATTGAGGCCTCTTTTCCCCGCTTCGGCAAACTTCAGACTCACAAAAGCGTCGAATCCCACGCCACAGGTACAGAAGAATTTACGACGATTGATAGTACCATAATCGATACAATCCACAACCCCGCCGTTTATGGTATCTATAGCCTTACGTGCCTGCATGCTTATTTGCAGATGACGCGCCAAACCATTACCAGAACCACAAGGAATGATACCCAATGCTGTATGTGAATGTGTCAAAGCACGTGCAACCTCATTGACCGTTCCATCACCTCCCACTGCTACTACTGCAAAATGGCCTTCCTCTGCACATTGTGCAGCTATTTCCTCTGCATGACCAGCATATTGCGTATAAGTGATTTGAAAAGTGTATTTATCAATATCCAGGTATTCGTTGATGAGCTCTATTATCTGCTCTTTCTCCTGAGTACCGGATATTGGGTTTACGACAAAGGTAATATGTTTCTTTTCGCTATCCATCAGCATAGGTGTTTTTCAGAATTTATACGCCACATCAAAGAGGAACCAACGGCCCTTTTGAATAATAAGATTAGTATTCATACCACTTCTATTATAGCGAGTTCCAAAGAGATTATGAACATTTAGTCCTAGTGTCAGCTTCCCCAATTTATATTCAGCTCCTACATTAACGATAGCGCGTGCTGACATATCTCTTTTAGAAATCAATTCTGGCAACATGCTATAAGCCAAGTCTTCCCATTCTTTCGCTGCTTCCGGATCGTCGTCCTGATAATAAAGGTCGGCAATATCCATGTAGTTCTTGATTTGCAAAAGCCTTACGAGGTCAGTATTATAAGAAAACTGCTTGCCTTCAAACAAGAGATGGGTATGCAACTTCAGTTTCTTGGTAGCTTGCCAAGCCAATACAGCATTCGACATGATAGCTGGCGTATTGTTGTTAGCATTGATATCCGTAGTAGTGAATTCCAACAATCCTACTACATCAAGCCCCACCAAATTGGCTTTGTAGGTATTTACCCAAGTAACGTTTACATCTGCCGTAAAGCGAGGGGACTTATAATTACCCATCAGTTCCACACCTATCGTCTTGTTCCTACCTGCGTTCATGTAGTCTATTACATGCGTCATTACCAAGTCGGTACTGTTATTGTAAAAACCGTTGATCTCAAAATTGAATCCTTTTGCCCAATTAGTACCCGCAAATGAAAGTTGCAAGGAATGAACACGTTCAGGCAACAACTCTTCAGCATCCTCTTCACGTCCTCCCCCCATTAACGTTGACAATACATTGGCCTTTCGATAGATATAAGGAGCGTCTACAAACGACTTTGAATAGCTGAATTTCACATTCCATTTAGGACGTAACCAAATCAATGCTATACGAGGCGACAACTCGTTGGCTTTTGAATGATTATAGCGCAACTTGTAGTCATATCGCAAACCCGCATTGACAATGAAAGACTTCCATTGATGTTTCAGCTGCAAATATACATCCGCACTGTTTTCCTTGCCTTTACCTGCTTCACGTAAAACAGAATTCTCAGGCACTGTATAAACAAAATCATAGCCAATCTGATAGCGGAGGTCATCCAACTGGAAATGGTTATATTCGGCTCCGAAACCAATAGTTCCTTTGTGATCTTTTCCAATGTTATAAGAGTAGTCACCTTTCAGTTGGAAACCATAATCTTGTTCTTGTCCGTTTACATAACGTGAGATACCTCCATTATTCTCAAAATAAATCGACACATCTTCTGGGAGTCCCAACACTTTAGCCAATTCTGGCATCGGTTCGTCGTTAATTACTTGGTAACGCGTAAGATCAGATTTGTCGTAAGTAACGGCATATCTCAAATGAAGATTGCCCAAGTTGTGCGAATAACTTAAGTCTGCATGGTTCGACATAGTAGCGAAACTGGGACCTATACCATTAAAGGTACGATAACGGTCGTAGTCGTAAGAAAGAGCCAACGTGCTCAAGGTATATGGTGCTACTACTTGTGAAGAATGACTGTCGTAGAGGAACTGCCAACCTTTCCATCCCAACTGAATGCCAAAATCGTACGACGGACGTTTCCCGATACGCCCTATGCTGATTTTGTCAAATGGCATACCATAAATGGTCTTATTTATTCGGTCCTCAGGAACGTTTATGCGTTCACCCTTACTGGTATAGACACTACCCCACACCAACAGATCAAGGTCGAAATAGCGCTTGCCAAACAGCAAATCTCCACGCACTTGACCATAATTACCTACACCCGCCTTCATCTTTACGCCATCAACATCTGCACCGTTCCATGTGATGATGTTTACTACCGCCGTCAATGCCACACCGCCATAAAGCGACGATGCAGGACCTCGCAACACCTCTATCTGTTTCACCTTCTCCAAACTCATACTGAAATCTGGAGCAGCGGTATTCGTGGTATAACTGTTCAGACGGTGGCCATTGAGCATTATCAGTATTTTCTCTTGCGTATTACTATAGATGCCGCGCATGGCAATATTGATGTCATCGTCACAATCTATGAGATTCATGCCAGGCACATATGCTGCCAGCACTTCCTGCAAATTGCGCGCCCCACTGTTGCGAATCATCTCCTCTGTAATCAAAGTAGTAGGCACTGGTACTTCTGCCAGACTTTCTGCCTGACTTGACGCTGTAGTAATGGTACCTCCCAATCCTCCTCTGATATCCTCCACCATATCGATAAACCGTTGAGGATCTTCAGGTATCGTACTGTAATAAGGGTTCTCTATTAACAACAGATTCACATAGTTTTTAGCAGCTTCATCCTCATCAAGGCCCAGTTTGGCAAGGGCAAGCAAGCGATAGGCACTCTGTTTCAAGGTACCCTTTATAGAGCCAATATTGGGATCGAGCAACTCCACCACCCTTTCAAGACGTCCTATGCTATAAGCTGTTTCTGCTTCTATATAGAAAGAACGTCCATTATCTTGCTCCTGCGACCATGCCATCAGGCTCAGACATACCACATAAATATATGTAATCAGTCTTTTCATTTCAGTTTAGCAGGTATGATAAGAGTGAAACATGCGTATTCTCCTACTTTAGAATCTATTTGTATCTCACCATGAAGCCTGTTGACGATAATATCATGCGTAATGGCCATGCCTAATCCTGTTCCTTCGCCTATTGGCTTCGTTGTAAAGAAATTCTCATAAATATGTTTTTTCACTTCCTCACTCATTCCCATGCCATTATCTTTAATAGCTACCGTGATGCTCTGACCATCATACTTCACGCTAATCTCTATTGTCGGACTATAGCTTTCGGAATTAACAATTTGCGATTTTTCCCAAACAGAATAGCAGGCATTGTTCATGATATTCAGTATGGCGCGGCTGAAATCCTGCGGAACAATCATCAACTGTGGAATATTGAGCTGATAATCCTCATGAATGCTAATGTTGAAGTTCTTGTGCTTGGCTCTCATGGCGTGATAGGCAAGCCTTACATATTCCTTGACAATAGCGCAGATGTCAGAAGGAATGAGTTCTCCTTCCTTTCCTCTTGAAATAAGCAGGATGCCCTGAATGGTATTAATGGCACGTTCACCATGCTCCACAATTTTGTTCATGTTCTCTCGAAGATCAGCCACAATATCATCAATCTCCTCACGATCAGCTTCGCCAATCTTATCTTTATTTTCTTCAAGTACTTCATAAAGGTCTTTCAGCAGTTTGTATGACATCTTGCTGAAATTGATGACGAAATTCAGAGGATTCTGTATCTCGTGAGCAATTCCTGCACTCAGCAATCCAAGTGAAGCCAGTTTCTCTTGCTGCTTTAACAGCTGCTTCAGCGTTTCCATTTCTAGGTTCGGTGTTTCCATATCGTCAATTGTTTTTTAACAAAGGAAGTTCAATCTTAAACTCAGTAAATACATATTTCTCAGATTCCACAGAAATCTCGCCTCCATGACTCTGTATAATCTCATGGCACAGATACAAGCCCACGCCAGCAGCTTCGCCAGTAGTCTTGGTAGTGAAGAATGGATCAAATACCTTATCGATAATAGCCTTTTCGATACCCACGCCATTGTCATGCACCGTCACCAGCACCTTATCCCCTTCTGTTCTTGCCTTCAAGAGAAGCACAGGCTGGAAAGCAGTATCTCGTTGTACTTTCTTTACCAGCGCATAAATGCTGTTTCCTATGATGCTCATAAATGATTTGCTCAGATGTTCTACGTTACCGTTGATCATCAGCGACTGATAAGGACAATCCAACTGCACGTCAATATGGTATTCGGCTATGTCCTTAGCATAATAGGTATCTACTGATTCTTTGTTGGCACGCAGCAGATCTACCAGGTTCATAGGCTGAATACCGCCAGAACGGTCTCTCAGGATTTCCTCCATTGCTTTCAGCGTATGCGTGGCATTCAGACCGTGTTTCTCTACCTTCTCCAGGTTCTGCGACAACATATCGAGCACGTCCATCGTATCCTCATAATTCTCCTTGCCCATGTTCTCTTCTTCGTCCTTGATATTGGCTTTCAAATCCTTTATCAAGCCACTTGACAACTTAGAGAAGTTGTTGATATAGTTCATAGGGTTGAGTATACGGTCAATCAAGCCTTGCGTCAACTTACCAGCTGTAGCCATCTTTTCCTGACGGATCAACTGTTTTTGTGCTCGCCTCAATTCAGCAGTACGCTCTTGCACAACACCCTCCAAGTGCAGTTTCTCTTTTTCCAGGCGGTGTGTACGCCATCGTGCCACGAGGAATGCCAATCCCACAAACAGCAAACAATCCAGCACGAACATATACCAAGACAGATAGAACGGATATTTGATACGGAAATTCAGCGGTTCTGCTTCCCAGATCTTACCAGCGGCATCCATTCCTTGCACTACAAACTTATATTTGCCATACGACAAGTTTACAAACTCCGTCATATGATTCTCGGACCATGCAGTCCAATTGTTGTTGTTCAAACGGTATCTATAAAGTGTCTGCCCTACTAATGATTCAAAATGGAGCGCATAGCTGATACGCAAATGACGGTTATTGCTTGACAGGTTCAACAAAGCATCTGGAGCATCCTCATATCCGCCATAGATAATGCTGTCATTACCTAATCTGAATGCACAGATATCCAAACCATTTTCTGCCGTCAACAATGGATCTGGCTGATTCAAGTCTACAGCCACAATACCAAAAGTACCGCCTATCCACAACAATCCATCGCTCATTGTCAGGCTACGTACGGCATAATTTTTCAATGGCGCCAGAATATGATCTATTTCAACCATGCGTTTGTCATCCTTGTATGCATACAGGTTCTTGCCCTCGTTGTCAGTAAGCCACAGAACGCCATTATCGTCAACGTATGAGAAATCAGAATACGGGAAAGGCTCCAGGTCTGTAGCGTTCATCACAATCACCTTGCCCTGGTAATTGATAAAGGTAGCAAGATCTTTACTTAAGGTCAAATCCTTCTTGCCTTCATTCATTTCTTTCATGGAGATGCTGCCCACTTGTCCATACAAGTTACGCAACCAGAACACCCCGTCGTTATCTATCTGCATGTTGGTAACATTCTCCATGTCCAGCATTTTAATATGCTTGCCGCCAGATGCATTGAAATACACACCGTCAAACTCGCCACTATAGAAACCGTTATCCATAGGCAAGATGGCAGTAGTTCCTGCAGTAGTAAGATGCTCCACCTTCCCGTTTCTTATACGGAACACTCCGTCAGCAGTAGCTGCCAACAAATAATCTCCTATTCTATCAAGATCCCAGCATGCGAAATCCACGCCTTCAACACGCTCGAAGACATTCCCATTCTTTACTAGCAGACCGTCTCTTGTTCCCACGTAGAACTGGTTGTTCAATACATACATAGACAACACCATCGCAATGCCTTCTGTGGTAGTATATTGTCTGTAGGTAGATGGCATCATCAAAGAGAATACGCCATTTCGAGTAGCTCCCCATACAATGCCGTTGCCGTTGTAACACATGCGCGTCACATCGTTATTCATCAAGCCATTACTCTCATTCAGCGAGAAATATTCATTCCCCTGACCATCAGTAACGATAACGCCCTGTCCGTCTTTAGACGTCACTATAAAATTATCAGCAATGGGCAGCACTTGCGCATCACCTTCCGGATAGGAATGTCCGTTGGTTTTAGAATAAACAGGCAACTTGCTGTTATTAGTCGCTATCAGTTCCCAGGAGTCGTTATTCACACGATAGGTGTTACCATCCACCATGTAGAAGTAAATAGTGCCATTCTCTTCCCATATCTCACTCACTTCTCCCCTGATATCCGTCAGGTTTTCCAACGGATGCAAATTAGCATCACTTATCTCGTTGTATTCCAGATATCCTATAAAGTTATAGCCGCCTGTCCATATCTTACCCGTACTGTCTTGGAAGAGTGTGGTAACACGAGAAATGCCAGGCGTATGCACAATGTCCCATTCTGCATTGTCGAAATACAGCAGACCTTCAAAGTTAGCCACATAAATCACCCCTTCTTCCCTATCCACCAGTATGTCGAAATTCTGGTTATGGGCATTATATTCACTTGGCTGATAATTACGCATGAAAGGCAAGCCTTGCGCCCTGAGAGGCAGAACACCAAACAGTAGCGCACAGCAAATTAGTATGTATTTCAATCCTTTCATCGTCTTACTTGCCAATAAATGATTCGTATGGTATGTTATTGCCAATATAATAGGCCCATTCCTCTTGAGTAAGGTCTCTTGTTAACGACTCCTTGATGTACTTGGCCATTTCAGACACCGTGATCAACGTGCGTGTCAAATAGCCGTTCTGATTGCCAGTCCACAAATAATTGCCAGATCTGTCTAACGAAGTGCTCATCAGCCAACTGTCAGATTGTATCACATCCATTGGCTCTATCTTGTCATTGCTCAAATCCCACACTTTCACCGTACCGTCATAACCGGTAGTGAAAAACAAATTACTAGCGTTATTCATATTTCTCGTCAGACGCGTGAAAAGCGACACCCTCGACACCCTGGAGCGATGCCCTATCAATCGGGTTATTTTGCCAGCCCCGTCAATAACAATCACTACACCGTCAGTAGTACCATATATACGCATGTTTTTTGCTGGCATATTAGCGAACGAGAATACTTTTTCCCTGAATGGCAAGGTTTCATAGCTGATATTCAGTTCTGCACCCTTTACTACAGTCATTGTGTTTGTATCGTTGAACAATAACACCCTATCATTCATGCTACCTCCTGCAATACTTACCGGCTTTTCCAAAAGCACTGTTTTCGTAAGTTGCAGATTACCCTGTGCAATGACAAAGAGTCCGTTTTCCGCCACCACCAGCAAATTCATGTTGTCCAGTTCAAACACACGGAATGGATGAACAGCCCCCGCAATAGGTTGCACAACAGAAGTGCCGTTAGGCCTGATCAAGATAATATGCCCCGTTCTGCTGATGGCATATATGATGCCATTAGGGAACAGTATCACGTCACGCATATCGTAGGTATTGTCACTGAAAAGCACACGGGAATTGAGTCTGTTATTATTAAACTCATGCTCTAATACTTCTCCATAAGTGCTTATGGTAACAAACTTTGAATCACTATCATTAAACCATGTTTGTTTCATAACAGAACCATTGTGGACTTTCCATGATTGGTTCTTTCTGCTGATTTGTGACAACGCCTGATAGAATACAGGATTGTATAAATTGCCTTGATAACGGTTCGTAAAAAGGTAGGAAGTATAAGCCAATAACAGTGCCAGTTCATGGTTGCCTGTATTATCTTGCACGGTAGCGACAGAAGCCAGAGAACGGGCTAATGCCAGATAACTCAAAGTGTCAGCTATACTTTTAGAATGCTCCGCCTCTTCACGTTGTTGCTCTGCCACTATACGCTGGCTTTCTGCCAATCTGGAGGCATCCACAGCTCGTCTTTCCGACGCCAAGGCGTTTTCCTCTGCCTCTACAGCATTACGACGCTCCACCTCAGCACGCTGTCGCATCTCATCAGCTATGCGAGTCTGCTGCACCGCCTCCTCACG
Source organism: uncultured Bacteroidales bacterium (assembly GCA_902779085.1). Taxonomy (GTDB): domain Bacteria; phylum Bacteroidota; class Bacteroidia; order Bacteroidales; family Bacteroidaceae; genus Bacteroides. The sequence continues at coordinate 177,385 of CACYZY010000003.1, forward strand.
CTGCTGATCAGATATCTTCTTCTGTTCAACGGCTATTTCCTCCATCTGCGCACTGATTCTTCGCTCTATGACACTGCGTTTTTCTTTCTCCGTCAAGTCTTTCAGTTGTGCTTGCAACTCTTCCTTTTGCGCCTTGTTGACAGCATATCCAGCCCAATAAGCCAAACCTCCAGCTATAAAAATAGCCAGCAACGAAAACAGCCAGAGTTTATTGAGTTTTTTCATTGCCTTCTAAGGGATTATCCCCTCTTCAATGCCATCATCGTAATGTCATCGCTCTGAGGAACTCCTGCCGTGAATGCCCTGACATTTTCAAGCATCTTGTCAATGGAAACCTGACATGACAGTCCTGCACTCTCACGCAGTACTTTTTCCAGACGTTCATCGCCAAACACCTCATTATTGACATTGCAAGCCTCGTCAACGCCATCCGTGTACATCATCAGCATATCCCCTTCTTCCAACTTCACATATTCGTCACTAAAGTCGAGGAAGTCAAATACGCCCAACATGCCACTGTCGCTGTTTGGCAACTTTTCCAGCTTGCCGTCCTTGCGCAAGATATAGGGAGGGTTATGCCCTGCATTACAATAGTTGATTTCGCCAGTCTTAACGTTATAGATGGCATAGAACACCGTCACGAACATATTGTCGGCACTCTCCTTGCAGAGCATCTGATTGCTTACTCTCAGACAATCAGCTGCTGTATAGTCACGTTGCAAGCCACTGATATGTATCATCGTACGGCTAACAGCCATGAAAATGGCAGCAGGAATGCCCTTGCCGCTGACATCTGCCATCACCATACCCAGACGTTCGTCATCTATCTCGAAGAAATCATAGAAATCACCGCCAATGTCCTTAGCAGGAATCATCACCTGTGCCAAGTCGAATTTAGCCTCCAAATTCTTGAACACAGGCAGTTTCTTAGGCAATATAGCTTGCTGAATTTCAGCAGCTACAGCCAAATCCGTCTTGATCATCTCCAGCTGTGAATGCTCCATCTGCGACTTCTTCACAAACTCAATCTGCTCGATGGCCTTCTCGATGGTCACGCTCAAGTCATCCAAGTCAATAGGTTTCGTCGCAAAGTCGAAAGCACCGTTGTTCATGGCAGTACGAATGTTGCCCATATCGCCATAAGCCGATACCATGATGCATTTCAATGCCGGGTTTCGCAACTCGTTTATCTTTGTCAGCAAGGTAAGTCCGTCCATTTCAGGCATATTGATATCACTCAGTATGATGTTGATGTCTGGTTGTTCCAGCAACATCCTAAGTGCCTCAATGCCGTTATGCGCGAAATAAAACTCATACTCGCCCTTGCGAATCTTCCTTCTGAAATACTGTGTCAACAGCAACTCGAGATCGTTCTCGTCGTCAACACTTAAAATCTTAACAGCCATACTTAATGCTACATTTTTAGAATAATAATGCAAATATAAGCATTTTTTGCTACCTTTGCACCGAAATACTAAAATTATATAAATAATGACTGATTTTAGAAACATTTTTGAAAGCCGTTATACATGGATTGAAGGATTCATGCGTAATGTCAGGCGTTATGGAGAGAAATTGGCAATGATCAACCCTGAAGACAACCGCCAATGGACCTACACCGAAATGAATAAGGAATGCAACAGACTTTCCAATGCACTGATTGCTGACGGTTTGCAGAAAGCCGATGTTATCATGCTGCAGCTCATTAACTGTCCTGAGTTTGCTTTCGGCTATTTAACTGCCCATAAAAGCCATGCTATATGCTGTCCTGTGAACTTCAGGCTCAAACCTGGCGAATTGGCATTCAACATTGACGATTCAAAGCCAATGGCCATCATCTTCAACGAGGTTAACAAGGCAGATGTACTTGAAGCGCTGAAGATTACCAAACACCAGCCTAAGAAGCTGATTGTGGTGGGAGGTGCATCCGACAACCAGGTAGTGTCTTACGAGGACTATACCCGCAATGCTTCTGATGCAGAGCCTGTGTTCGATTATGACTACAATATCTACGATGAGACCACACGCCTCTACACCTCTGGCACCACAGGATTTCCCAAGGCAGTGCCATTGACTAGCATCAATGAGGTATTGTCTGCTCACGATGTGATGATACATTTCCCCATGAGCTACAAGGATGTGACAATGAACACTACTCCCTGGTTCCATCGTGGCGGTTTGCACTGCGCTGGTCCCTGCCCTGCTTTCTATGCAGGCGCCACCATTGTGGTAATGGGCAAGTTCAATGCCGAACTCACGCTGAAATACGTTGACCACTATAAGATTTCATTCATTATCGGTGTGCCTACCGTATTGGAGGAACTGGCAGACAACCAGGAACGCAAGGGCTACAACATCAGTACCCTGAAGGGCATCGTCACCATGGGCAGTCCCTTGGAGCGTTCCGCATGTATCCGCTATCAGCACGTGCTCACGCCTAACATCTTCAATGGCTACGGCACTACTGAGACCTTCTGGAACACCTTCCTGCGTCCGTTTGATTTGCCAGAGAATGCAGGTACTGCAGGTGCCTCTTGCGTTGATGACGATGTGCGCGTAGTGAAAATCTACGAAGACCATCGTGCTATGCCTGATGATTTGGCAGCTATGGATGGCATCGAGGTAGGCGAAGTCATCATTTGCTCTCCTGCCAAGTCACCCTATAAATATGCCAACAATGTGGGAGAAACCGACCGCAAATATGCCAATGGTTTCATTTACACCAACGATTTAGCAACTTGGGATAAGCATCAGTTTATCACTATTGTAGGACGTAAGGATGATATGATAATTTCTTCTGGCGAGAACATCTATCCTACAGAAGTCGAAGCCGTATTGAACATGCATCCAAAGGTAAAGGACTGCATCGTTACCTCAGTGCCAGACAAGATGCGCGGACAGATGGTTACTGCCTATATCGTACGCGATGACATGACGCTTACACCAGAAGAGTTGGATGAATACTGCAAGGAAAGTCCAAACATCGCCAACTTCAAACGCCCACGCTTCTATCGCTTTGTGGCACAGATACCTTTCAATGCCACAGGCAAGAAACTGCATGTAAAGATCAAAGAAACAGCCCTTGACGACCTCAGGAACGGTTTGCTGTACAGAGTATAATCAATTGTAGCACTGTTGCTGAAGCATTGAACGCCAATAGGCGTGCTTGAAGCAAGCAATGACATACATTATTTAATAAAGAAGGGGGGACGATATCATCCCCCTTTCTTATTATCTGGACTTTTCAATCCAGACATATCAACCTTATAATTATGAATTATGAATTCTTCAAATAGCTGACAGCCAGCATCGTGAGGTCATCACTCTGCTCTGCCCTGCCAACAAAAGCAGTCACAGTATTTTCCATTTTCTTCACTAAGGCGCCAGGCTGTTGCCATTCATTGCCCTCAGCTACCATTTGCTGCGCCACCTTTCTCATGCGCTTGTCGCCAAACTGGCAAAAGTCCACATCCTCAGCTTCCGTCAGTCCGTCAGTGAACATGAAGATAGTTGTATGAGGTTGTATGACAGTATGCTGCTCACTAAAATCCATGTCTCCCATTACACCAATAGGCAAGTTGGCATCTGCTTCCAGCATCTTGACACCTTCATCGCTTACCAGCATCGGAGCATCATGCCCTGCGTTGCTGTAGTCCAAATCACCAGTAGCCAGATCCAGCACGCCCACAAACATGGTAACAAACATGTTATACTCATTCTGCCCTTCCAGGATACCATTGATGCTGTTCACTATCTCTGCGGGTTTATCAACATGAGCAGAAGCCATGCGGAACAGTGCCTTTGTCGTTGCCATAAACAAAGATGCAGGCACACCCTTGCCGCTTACATCGCCAATGCAGAAGAACAGCTTCTCATCACGGATAAAGTAATCGTAAAGGTCGCCGCCTACCTCCTTGGCAGACTTCAGGAAGCCATACACGTCAATGTCCTCACGCTCTGCATACGCAGCAGCTTTCTTAGGCAACATGGCCATCTGTATATCACTGGCAATGCGCAGCTCGCTAAGCAGACTCGCCTTGCTGGCAGTTGTCTTCTTCAGCTCAGACACATAATTGGCAAGCGAATGTTGCATCTCCACGAAAGAGTCACGCAAAGAGCCCACCTCATCCTTCAGGCGCAGCGCAGGCAACTCCGTCAAGAAATTACCGTTAGCCACGTTCTCAGTCGATTTTGCCAACGCCTTCAACGGCAACAGTTGCGCTCGAATGACATAAAACAGACCAAACGATATGAGCAGCAACAGCAATACCAGGATAAAGATCATGTTCTTCCGCAGCTGGTTAGCCTGCTCCATGATCTTATCTTCAGGGATACTGAAACTAACTGACCACTGTACCCTGTCAACAGGAGCGTAGAATATGATAGACGCACCGTCATCATGCCCATTAGAAGAAGAATCCAGGAAACGCGCCATCGACATCAGCGAGTCACTACCCTTTTCACCTCTCAGCATACGCTGCAGCAGTTCCACCTCCTCTTTGTTGTGTGTGGCACTCTTCTCCATCGTCAAAGTATTGACAGAAAGGATGTTTGCAGAATCAGAGTGGCAGATAAACTGACCATCGCGGCTCAACACGCTCACCTTAGAGAAATCAAAAGGCTTCGCCTCCTCCACAATCTGCTGTACCCAGCGCAAGTCCACATCGGCACAAAGCACGGCGTAAATCTTGTCATTCTTGTCATGCAACGGCACAGAATAAGTCACCATCGCCCTCTTCGTAGACATGGAATCCACATACGGCAGGCACCAGTAACCACGATCCAGTATGTTGGTATATACCCAGTTGCTGTCAGTCTCCAAATAGGCGAAGTCATGTTCAGGACCTCCTATCTCATCCGCCTCCAGTTCCCCCGTCAAAGGGTTGCGCGTGATGGTGGGCGCATAATACCTGCCATATTCAGGAAAATAGTTCTCCCTATACAACAACGTCACTGCGGCAATGTCATTGTTCTCTGCAATCAGCCTTTCTAGCAGCGTGCCATACAGCGATTCATGAGGCGCCAGCATGTCAGCATACGCAGCTGCCGTATTCACAGCCGTCTCCACGTTCGACACACGGTTGTCAATCACCTTGATGGCACTCTCCATTGACTTGCTGGCCTGCCTCTGCGCTTCAATACCCACAACACTCCTCACGTGCTGCATCTGCCACACGCTGCCAATGCCCATGATAAGCAGTACCATCAGGACCACCATCACGGTAGTGCGGAGAGCTACAGACCTATAGATTTGTCCAAAGTATTTCATGATTCTCCTGTTTATTTTACAACTAATTTAGCATAGGGTTCCCCCATCAGGATATGTTCGTAGCCACCCTCACCGTCAGGAGTGGTAAGCAGCTGCACTTCCACGCCTTTCTGGAATATCATGATAACATCCGAACCTCCGAAAAGGAAATAGCCCATATCTTCGCCCTTTTCCAGCCATTGTCCTTCCTTCAGACTGTCAAGCCAGTTCACGCTGCAAATCTGCGACATACCCACAGGCAGCATGGCCACCAGTCCATAGTCCTCCGTTTCGATAATAGCACAACCACGCGTCTCCACCATCTGGAAACCCATGTCATTCACATAATAATATCTCTTTGTCTCATTGTTCCATAGCGTATAACCGCCCCCTGCATCTACCCCGGGGATGTTGCGCAACTCTACCAGACGCCCTGCCACAGGACTGTGGTAATGATGATAGTCATTCACATCCAGCATGGTATGCGTGAGCGTACCGCCAGCAAAAGCATCCTTGTACTTGCTGTCTTGCCCTATCAGGTCTGCTATGTCAGAGAACTTGGCCGTCTTGATGTTCACGTCATCAGGATACAGCAGTTGGTTGTCGTCATCAATCTCCCAAGTAGCCCTTGGCCAAGAATCAGCAGGAGCCACCAACTCGGCATCAGCATCAATAGGACGCTTGTCAGGACTTGCCAGTTCGCGTGCGAAGAAATCATTGAACGAGTGCCAGTTGCTCCCGTCCTCATACCATCCCTTGTCAATGCCGAAGTCAGGATCATTCGCCACCATGTTGTAGTAGGTGCTGTTCCAGCTCAATGGAGAATCCAGCCAGTCTCCCCACGCCTGATTGTAAGTAGCAAGCCATGAAGCAAAAGGTTCCACAAACTCCACTGTAGGATAGAAGAAACCACGGTCCTTCAGTTCATCCAGAGGCTGGTCCACGATAAACCAGAAATAGCCCACGCCCTGATCGATACAAGCATACAGACTGGCACCATCGGCTTTCACGCCCGTCATCACATCCCAAGGCAGCGCACGTATGTTCCAGTCTATAAAGTCATAAAACTCATCCAGTGTCTGCGCAGGGTTATATCTCTTGTCAGGATTGATGCTGGCAGCCTTCGCAATGGCCTTCTCCAGCAGATGCCTCACCTCATGGTTCTCGTCGCAGATTTTCATCAGCTCCCTCACGGCCTTCGTATGCACCACAGGCACATCGTCAGGTCTCAAGTCTGGAATTGTCTTGTCAGCAGGTGCTGGAGGCAAATCAACATCATCCGAGCATGAAACGGCTACGGCAGCCACAGCCACCATGGCCAGCCATTTCCAATATCTCAAGTCAAACACTTTCATCAGTTATAGTAGTTTTATAAATTATATCCCCAGTGTCAGGCCAAACACAAAATACGCCTTCTTATGATAGGGATTGGCAATCAGTTGTCCGTAAATAGGCAACGAAAACTTCTCAGTAATAGGAATCGCCTTCGTAGCCTTCAGGCTGAGGTTCGTCAAGGCAATGCCGTCCGTTCCGTAGAACGACGTAGCATAAGGCACCAGACCTACATTTCCCTCCCAATCAAGTCCTCCAAGCACGAAAGGCACCGCAGCCTCCACATACGACGAATAAGCCCGTTTGCCGCTATTGTTCACACCGTCATTGCCTGCAAACACCGTTTGCCACGACAGCGACAGCACGTTGAAGTCATAGCTCAGGGAACCCTCGAACACATGACTGGTTTCATGAGCCTTATATACGAAATAGTTCGGATTAGGCGTATCAAACCAATAGTCCGTGATGCCCACCGTCAGAGGGCCTGCCGTATATGAGACGCTCAAGTCAAGTTCCTTGGCATCGTCAGAGTCCGTAATGCCCACGCTTCCCCATGCAGACACCGACAGTCCTTTCCAGTTCACTCCCATGAATGGCTGTATGCTTGCATGGCCGCTGTCCATACCACGCCAGATGAACTGGTTCACAATATCAGCCCCCAGATCCACCTCCACTTTGTCTTGTGCCTGCATGCCAACACTCACGCACAGTAACATCAATATATAGGCAAACTTTCTCATATCGGACACAAATATACAACATTTTAAAAAATAATAAGTAAACATTTTTGGATAATCGCCAAAGAATTTGTAAAATTGCATCCGCAAAAGAAAAAAGTGGTTACAGTAACAATGATTACTGAGTGTTATTAATTTAAAACATTAAGGATTATGAAGAAAAGCATTTTAGCGATTAGTTTGTGCCTTTTGGCTGCAGTAGGTTATGCAAAAGACATCAAGACCGTAGTTGTAACCACTACTCCCCAGATGCATTGCGTCAACTGTGAGAACCGCGTAAAGACCAACCTCATCAAGGTGAAAGGCGTTGAAGGCATCACCACCAGTCTGGTAGCTCAGACCGTTACCGTGAAGTACGATGCCGACAAGATATCCGAGGCCGACCTCATCAAGAGCTTCCAGGACTTCAAGTACGAGGCCCGCAAGCTGAAGGAAGGCGAGAAGGTGGTACGCGAGAAGCACGAGTGCAAGGAAGAGCAAGGCGTAGTTTACGAAACCGAATAACTCTCCAACTCCCGAATAGACAAGAAGCACAACCCTCAAGGCTGTGCTTCTTTTATATAAATGCAAAATAACTGAAACTACTGACTCTACTGACACCGTCTTTATTCTTCGTTCCAGTTCCAGTGTTGCAGCTGATCAGTGGTATTGTCATCCCAGTCCTTCATGGAGAACTCCCTGTCCCCTATCATCATGATGGTCATCTCTATATCCTCGTACCTGCGATACAGCTGCGTTTCACGGAATCCGTTGCGGAGGTAGAAATCCCGTTGTTGCCTGCGTTGCTTCATATTGTCACAATCCTTTTGTTCAGGCGATTCCATGTCCAGCACAAGATTCTGCCCCCTGTACCTCTTCACCATTTACGTCAGAATACGCTGTCCATATCCCCTTCCCCTCAGTTCCTCCGTCACGGCGAAGTACCAGAGCCAGTTAAACGGTTTTCGCGGATACACTATGGTAAAGTCTATTAGCGTGCTCCCCTCATAATATGCCATAAAATCCAAGTTCATCTCCTCCGTCAGTCTCATCAAGTGCTTCCAAGGAATCTTCTCGTTCTAAGGGAACGCCCCCTCATCCAGCCTTTTCACCTGTTCGTCATAGATATCAGCAGATGTTATCTTTACCTCTTGCATAGTTAGATTAATCATAGTATTATCATTTTCTATCTTTTCTATTACTAAGATACAAAGAATTATTTAAATATTAATAATAAGGTAATTACTTACTTCCGAAGAGTCTAATATGATTTCTATGAATAGATCCACGCTCCCTGTGATTATCCTTAGGTAAGATTAATGTTGATAATACTCATTTCATATTATTATATTATTATATCACTCTATTAGACTATTAATAATTCAAAGCTACTTTTTTCAACTTATTATGTATACATAATATAGCCAGACAATAAACTTTCCATGTTTAATTGTATCAATCGCAAATATAATAAATAAAAGTAAATTACAGCTAGATCAATGGAAAGAAAGTAACGAAGTGTCTAAGTAACTTATGGACAGGAATGATTAATGGACAGATGAGGGAAGAAGGATCCAATACTTTAATTATAATACCATAATATTATTAATCATTAATTATTATAAATATAATATTATTTCATTTCATGTAGTGTTTTGAGCTTCTTGTCCATAAGTTACTTGGACACTTCGTTACTATCTCATTGATTCTATTCACCAAGATGATCTAATAAGAAAGACATCAAGTCATACTACCACATTATTTTGTTAATCCGTAGCTGAATATATGCCTGCTACGAGTTGGCCAGCACTCAGGATGGAGGTGATGGAATAATATTAAACAATAAAGTAGACAAATGCCCTCGCAAATTGCGGGGGCATTTGTCTACTTTACATTAGGTGGTGTAAAGCTCACTTCTTCCAGACATGCACGATTTCTGCAATGAACTGCTGATGAGCAGGGCGACGCTCGCCATCACGATAGAAGGAGGACTTAATGCTGTCATCCAACTTGCTCTCATCCCATACGCCTGTATAAATCATGCGGCACTCAATCACAAGGTTAGCCTGCTCGAAGAAGGGGTTGCCAAGCTCGGTCTTGCTCACCTCCAATCCCGCATCTTTGATCTTGTCAGATCCGTCCCTGCCTGAATGGTGTCCCAGATAATTAACGCTTTCCTTGTATTGCTCTGGAAAAACGGCAAGGGTGAAATATGGATTCTTCTGTAACAATTCATAGGTGAAACGACTCTCGTTCACGAAGATAGAAACAATGGGCTTGCCTCTGAACACACCCAGACTGCCCATAGTCAGCAACATAGCATTTGGCTTGTCACCATTGTTAACAGACAGCACTATCCAATCCTGAAAGAGACTGACTGCATTGGTATTAATCTCTGTTGGAGGTATCTCTTTCCAGGCACTACTTGGCGATACACTCTGTGCCATAGCGCTCATACTCATTACGAGTAAGCAAAACAAATAAACAATCTTCTTCATAATCTTTGTGTTTATCATTATTACTAAAACTATTTCACCACTACCTTGTTGCCCTGCAACTCAAAGCTGAAGGTGCCAGAGGTGAGCTCATACTGGGCACATTCAACGCCATTGTGCTGCGTATTGCCTACATAGCGCACACCTGTCGCATTGTCGTATGACGAAGCGGCTACAGGCAGGTAAAGTGTGGCTGATGTATTGGCAGGAACGGTGGCGGTGTAGGCGGTCATCTTGCCCTTGCCGTCAGCCTTCCAAGCACTCTTGACATCGCCGTAGTTGCTGCGGTAGCTGCCTTCAAGCGAGGTGTAGTTGGCTCCTGCAGAGGGCTGCAGGATGAAGTGCTGGTAGCCTCCGTTGCCATGCACATGGTCGGAGGTGATGCCCAACTGGTACTCATACATCCACTGTCCTACCGCCCCTAAAGCGAAGTGGTTGAAGGAGTTCATGTTGTTCTGGTTGTTCTTGCCAAACGCCACTTCCAAACCGTTCCAACGCTCCCATACGGAGGTGGCTCCCTTGGTGACAGGATAGAGCCATGAGGTGAAGTCGGTGCAGGTGAACATGCGGAAGGCCTCTGCTGCCTTGCCGTTACGGCTTAATGCAGGCAGGATGTTAGGCGTGCCTGAGAAGCCTGTGGTGATGGTATAGGCAGGGAACTTCATAGAGCCGTCGCCACTGGCAGAAGGATTGGCGGCCAAAGCTGCGAGGTATTCGATGGCCTTAGCCCTGTTCTGATCGTTGAAGCAGTTGAAGTTCAAAGGTGTGGCGTAGGATGCCTGGGAGTGGATGATCTTCTTGCCGTCGGCACTGCGTGTCTTGCCTGTTGCAGGATCGACATACGCCTCGTTCCATTCTTTCAGGGCTGCCTCACGACGCTCGCGCAAGGTCTGCGCATAGTCGCTCTCGCCTATCACATCTGCCATATAAGCGGTTACCTCCATCATATAGATATAGATGGCATTGTTTACCAAATCGGATGGCGTGTTGTTGTCCATAGCCAGCCAGTCTGCCAGACCGCTTGCCTTTGCGGAGAGATGTGGATATTGCTCGCTGAAATCGTAGAAGTCCATACCGTTAAGCCATGCCATCATCGCCTCCATGTTCTCGCGAATCACCTGCGTGTTGCCATACTGGATATAGAGCTGCCAAGGCACCATGCACACGGCTGCTGCCCATGTGGTACCGTCGGCAAACGAGGTGTCGTCCTGCTGGTTATAGGTAGGTACGGTACTGCCAATGCCGCCAGGAGCATCCTTGTCGCTGCCCACGCCTTGGTCTGCACGAAGGGCCACCATCCACTGACGGAAAAAGTTCTGCACGTCGCTGTTGTAGGTAGCGGTACGGGTATAGGCCTGAGCATCGCCTGTCCATCCCATGCGCTCGTTACGCTGAGGACAGTCGGTAGGTATGGTGAAGAAGTTGCCCAACTGACTGCGTTGGATGTTCTTGATAAGCTGGTTGACCAGGTTCGCTGTCTTGTTGCCGTCGGCAGTTGTTGCCACGTAAGTGCCTGTAGGCAGGTTGTCGCTTGACATCACCAAACCCTTGATATTGGCTGTTGGCAACGCGCCCTTATGGTTAGGCAGGGTAATCTGGATATACTGATAGCCACGATAGGTGGTGGTAGGCTGTATCACCACCTCTTCACTGCCCTTTGCCACGTAGAAATCGGATGCCAAAGCGGCACGGAAAGTCTCATACAGAGGGCGTCCTGCAATGTTCTTGCCCTTGGCGCCGTAGGTATCGACATAGTATTTCTCATCGCCCTTGAAGCCTGGATAGAGCTGCTCGGCATAACGGATGATGACCACATCGCCTTTCTGCAAGTAACCTGCGGGGATGGTAATCTGCGGCACTCCCACCATGTTGATGCCCATATCATAGATAAAGGTGTGCTGATCGGCGCTGTGCGTAGGCATGACGCGTTGTGCAGTGAGTGTCTCACGCACCTTCACAGGTTCGTCGTAGCGTGCCATGAAGTCGAAGTTCACCCAATCACGCTGTGCGATAATCTCAGCTGGTTGCCATGCGTTGTCATTGAAGCCGACATTCTTCCAACCATTCACAGCTGCTTCGTAGTTGGCGTCATAACGCTCTCCCTGGAAGAAGCTGCCAAAGCGGATAGGACCGTCCTTGAAGGTCTTCCATGTCTGCGGATTGGACACCACTGTCTGCTTCGTACCATCGTCGTAGGTAATGACGAGTTTCATGAGCAGTGCCTCGTGGTCGCCAAAGAAATTGTAGTTGCTGGTGGTGAAGGTCATGTAGCCTGTAAACCATCCAGGACTCAGTTGGGCACCAATGGCGTTGTTGCCGTCTTGCAGCATGCTTGTCACATCGAAAGCGTGGTAGCCCATGGTCTCACGGTACTGACTGTCGCCAGGAGTAAACCAGTTGTCTCCCATGCGCTTACCATTGATGAAGAGCTCGTAAGCACCCATAGCCGTAGCATAGAGCTTGGCCTTGCTGATTTTCTTGCCTTGCGTGGTGGCAAACTGTGTGCGCAGCATGGTCATGGCGCCATGAGAAGGATCGGCATGTCCGATGAGCATCTTGCTGCCTTCGTTGCTGACGGTGATGGTATTGCCAGTTACCTTGACGCCTGGCAGTTCGCTGAATATGCTGTAGTGACGGGCATCGAAAGCCACATCATTGACAGCCTGTCCACGGTTCTTTATCTGGTAGTCAGTATATTCCACTGTTGAGCCTGGCATAGCGGCAAAGCCTATCTCTGCCAAGTTGGGGGCAGTGTTGAAATCGTGGCTGCGTCCCCAAGGACCAATGTTGATGCGTGTGGCATTGCTTACGCGCATGTTGGTGCTGCCTACGGCAAAACCTCCGAAGCGACGGCGGTTAGGATCGGCAGGTTCTGTAATCAGGTCCTTGCCATTGATGGTGAAATAGACATTGCTGGTCTCTATGTCGATGGTAATGTCATAGACACCCGTCTTGTTGGTAATCAGCTCGTTGATATTGCTCTTGGGGAACTTCTCCTGATTGATGGCGAGGAAAGGCACATCGGCCTTGTCGCCTTTGGCATAGCCTACACGGTAGATGTTGATGGCGGCTCCCTTGCTACTGCCTACGCCGCTGAAATCGAACTCAAAGCGGAAGTAGTTGTCGCCTTGCAGGTTGTCAATGTTCTGGAAAGCATCATTCAGGCGGAAATCGTTGGCACCAAGGATGATGCTGGCCTTGTCGCCCTTGACGATGTGCAACTTGGTAGCAAGCTGGAAATAGAAATGGGAAGCGGCATCGAGGGTTACCTCCTTGGAACCAATCCATTGTGCCCCACTCCATGCGGCTTGCTTGGTGTTCATCAGACCTGTTTCAAAGCGGCTCTGCTGCTGGTATTTGTTGCCTTGTGCATCCCACACTTCCACTTGCCAGGTGTAGGCAGTCTCTGGCTGCAAAGCCACACCTCTATAAGGCACATTCACGGAAGCGGCACCATTTACCTTGCCACTTGTCCACATCACCTTGCCGTCGCTCTCACGGCATACGGTAAGGCTGTAAGCCTGCTGATACTGGCCTGTGGCATCGCTCTCCATCATCCAGCTGAACAGCGGATGGCGGTCTTCAATGGCCAAAGGCTCTACACTGTCCTGCACACGCAGGTTGGTAATCTGCGTTCCTGCAAATGACATACCAGGAAGGAGGGTCATTAAGGCAACTGCCAACCATCCTTTCATTCGATTTTTCATGTTCATATCGTTATTGTTTTAATTTTTCGGAATTATTAAGTATCTTTACCGCATCAAAGATAATAATAAATAGCCATATATAAATATGTATAGCGATAAAAAATCCGTAAGGCAGCTGACTGCATTGCTCAAAGCGCATGGTGTGACGAAGGTGGTGGTATGTCCAGGCAGTCAAGTGGCACCCTTGATACAGACTTGCCTGCAGGTAACGAGTTTTACGTGCTACCCTGTGAATGACCATCGCAGTGCGGGGTTCTTTGCCATAGGTTTGGCGTTGCATGAGGCGGCTCCTGTGGCTGTGGTGTGCACTGCCGGCAACGGACTTTCCAATATGCTGCCTGCTGTGGCGGAGGCGTATCAGCAGCAAGTGCCATTAGTGGTAATATCAGCAGATACAGTGCCTGCACGCCTGCAAGAGCCTTTGGTGTTTGGCAATGTAGTGAAGAAGGCCGTGAACCTGCCTGAGGTGCAGAGCGAGGAGGATGCGCTGGCATGCAACCGCCTGATTAACGAGGCATTGCTGGAGAGCAGGCATCATGGCAAAGGACCTGTGCATATCAATATACAATTGAGCGATCCTGCCTTTGGATGCAACACCACGGAACTGGAAGAGGAACGTGTGATGGTGCGCTATCAAGGACTGAACATGTATGAGCAGGACTACCAGCCTTTGGTGGAGCGTCTGAACAAACTGAAGAAACGTATGGTAGTGGCAGGGCAGATGAACAACATCTATGAATTTGACAAGAAGAACGAGGCTACACTGTCGAAACAGTTTGTGTGGTTTACGGAGAGCCTGAGCAACCATACCACGCCTGGGCGTCCTATTCGCAGAATGGAGGAGCTGCTTTACCCTATGGACTTGAAAACGCTGGACAACCTTACACCAGAGCTGCTGATTACCTTTGGAGGGGCTGTGGTTTCACGCAGGTTGAAGTATTTCCTGCGCAAGCATAAGCCATTAGAACATTGGCATGTATCAAAAGACGGTGAGGCGTATGATGCCTTCGGTGCCTTGACGGCCATCATCGAGATGGATCCGTTTGAATTCTTCGAGAAAATCGCACCTCTTATCGAGGATGTGCCTCCTCTCTATCCTCGTCAATGGAGCCAGTTGGAGGAGAAGCTGCCAACGCCTAAATTCCCCTATTCCGAGTTGCAAGCGGTAGGACTGCTAATGGAGGCTTTGCCAAAGGGCTGTTCGTTGCACCTTGGCAACAGTTCTGTAGTGAGAATGGCGCAACTGTTTGGCATGCCTGAAGAGGTGGAAATGCAGTCGAACATGGGACTGGAAGGTGCTGAGGGTGCTTTGGCTACGGCACTGGGCTATGCTACTGCCAGCGAGAAAATCAACTTCATCGTATTGGGGGACTTGAGTTTCTTCTGCGGCATGAGTGCCTTGTGGAACAGCAACTACGGCTCTAACATCCGTCTAATGGTCATCAATAACGGAGGCAATGCACAACAGCAGACACTGCCTGGTTTCACGCCTGACGATCGTGCCCTGCGCATGATTACGGGAGCACATCAGGCTTCTGCCAAGGCTTGGGCAGAAGACAGGGGCTTTACTTATCTCTCTGCACATAACGAGGAGGAACTGCAAGCTGCCCTTCCTGCTTTCGTGAAGCCTGACATCACGCGACAGCCTCTCTTCCTGGAGGTGTTTACGGACAAGGCTTCAGATGCCGAGGTGCTGAAGCAGTATTACAAGAGCTTGAAGAAGGGCTGATTGCTGCCTTGGTGTTAATTACCAGCTGTTGGCAGCACATTCTTGCTACGAAAACCTGACTATGCTGATTATCAGAAACAACATATTGCCCCTGAAGCGTTTCAATGCCATCAACCTGATGGGCGTGCTGTTTGCGCGTAAGGATGCAGAGCTTGACGAATACCTGATAAACCATGAGCGTATCCATACTCGTCAGATGATGGAGATGCTCATTGTGGGTTTCTATCTTTGGTATGTCATTGAATGGCTTATCCGTTTGCCTAAAAACAAAAATGCCTATCGCAGCATCAGCTTTGAGCGTGAGGCATATGCCAATGATGGCAACCTCAACTACCTGCAACAACGGAAACCGTATTCCTGGATAAAATACTTGTAGCTAAGAGCAAGAACAGGCGGTTATTATCGTAAACACAATACTACGCCTTTATTCATTAATAAAAAACTGAGCTTATAATCCCGAGAAGTATTTCAGCAATGGTACCAGCATAAGGGCCTGTACGAGTTCGCCACGGCGTATCATTTCCTTCACCTCTTCTGGCTTGAAAAGATAGACCTCGATGTCTTCAGTAGCATCCAGATGCTGTCCGCTAACTTTCTCCACACCTGTTGCCAAGAAACAATGCGTGAGGTTGGTAGTGGTACTTGGATTGGCAGAAATGACAGCTACTTCACGCCATTCGCCTCCACCATAGCCAGCTTCTTCCATCAATTCGCGCTTTGCAGCATCGATGGGTTCCTCCCCCTGCTCCATCACACCTGCCACAATCTCAAAGTTGGTCTGCCCTAAACCGTGACGATACTGGCGCACCATCACCATTTCTCCGTCTTTCGTGATAGCAGTAACGTTGATCCAAGTAGGATACTCCAATACGTAATACTCCTTATTGATGGCACCGTTAGGCAGTTCCACCACATCGCGCCTTGCTGTAAGCCAAGGTCTTTTTATCAGGTATTCGGAAGAGAGCACCTTCCATTTCATGTCTTTCATAAATTGCCACTTATTAATTGCTTGCAAAATTAAGGAAAACACCACTCTTAATTGACCACTATCTGTTAATAAACATTAAAGATGGCACTTTTGGGAAAATATATGCCTTGTGCATAGTTGCACATGAAACTTTATTTATTAACTTTGCAAAAGTTACAAACGAAACTAATCAAAACAAGAACTTATATGAAGAAAAGTTTTCTCTTAGGATTATTACTCAGCACGTGCATCATGGCGCAAGCTGGTGGTTTAATGACTAATACGAATTATCACATCACTTTCGACCGTATGATGGCTCGTGGTACTTCGTTTGATATCGACGCTATTTTCTCTAACCCTGCAGGTCTGGCATGGGGACACGAAGGTTGGCAGTTGTCTTTCAACTTCCAGAAACCTTGGCAGTATCGCGACATCAAGCATAATGGAATATTGTATGAAGGCAAGGCATCGGCTCCTATCGTGCCTGCAGTCTTCGCATCTTATAAGAAAGACCGTTGGGCAATCTCTACCATGATTGGTATCGTGGGCTCTGGCGGTTTCGTGGAATATAAGAATGGTGTACCGATGTTCAATGCACTTATTGGCAGCACCATCACCCAATTAACAGGTGGTTTGTCACAAGCTGTTGGAGGCGCTATTCCTGCTATCACTCCAGACCAGTACAAGTTTGATTCATCCATGAAGGGTAAACAATATATATATGGTGGACAGGTGAATTTCACTTATAAGTTTACCGACAACATTGCTGGTGCCGTAGGTTTGCGTGCCAATTACTACGACGGCTACTATCGTGGTCATGTGATTGCAGGCAATCATGCTTCCATGGGTACCCTTGCTAAGTTAGAGTTGGATGTTGACCAGAAAGGTTGGGGTTTGACTCCTATCATCAGTTTGAACTTCCACAAGGGTCCTCTGACTTTAGCTGCCCGTTATGAATTCCGCACCAAGATCAGTACCAAGAATGATACCAACGTGCTGGATGCGAATCTGAATACTACTGCCATGGTTACTGAACCTTTGACGCAGCTGGTAATTGGTGGCAAAATTTCTCCAGAGCAGGCTGCAGCCATTGGACAAGGTATCCAGGAAAAGATGGCTGGAGGTTTTGACGCTTATGTAGCTCCTTACAAGGACGGTGCCCGCACTCGCTACGACATGCCTGCTTTGTTTACTTTTGCTGCTGGTTATGAGTTCACTCCTAAATTGCGTGCAACGCTGGAGTATCACTTCTTTGACGATAAGAATGCCAAGATGGGCAATGACCGTCAGAAGGAACTGAAACACGGTACTCATGAGGTGTTGGCAGGTATCGAATATGACATCAACGAGAAGTTTACCATCAGCTGTGGTGGTCAGCGCACAGACTATGGTTTGAGCGATGGTTATGAGCAGGATACTTCATTCGCTTGCGACAGCTACAGTGTTGGCTTTGGCGGTGCTTGGAACATCAACAAGAAACTACGTCTGAATGCAGGCTATTTCTGCTCTATCTATTCAGATTACGAGAAAGCTGCCAGCTTCGGCACTGAAATCTTCTCAAGGACCAACCATGTAGTTGGTTTGGGTATCGACATCAAGTTCTGATATTATTAATAGATAATGTAAGAAAGTCGGTTCAGGCATTAAGGTTTAACACTATTGTTTCTAAACAATATAATAATTGCTTCAGTTGGAAGTGGCTGTCGTCCAAGCGTGGAAATTGGCAGCCACTTTTTTTGCTACCTATTGACAACAAAAAAAGCCCGAATGGAAGTTTTTCCAAACGAGCCTTGTTTCTTCAAGCAAGACATATATGCCCTGCTTCTTTTTTGTTGTAATCAGTCCTCAATTGTTTGTAAACATTCAGCTTACTTGCTCTGAAAAGTCATGAATGACGTTCATTCAAATAAGATGAAAGCTCTGCAACCGAGATGTTTTTGGCAATAATCATACCATTTTCATCCAGTAGATAGTTAGTAAAGCCCTTCTTCAGGTTATAGTCCTTGAAGATGCTGGACTTAACACCTTCTGTTTCAACAAAACAGCCGGCACCAACTATACCGTCCTTACGAACTGTTTCACGGAAAATCGACGCATAGTCGTCGAAAGACACGGAAACGAACTTTACACGATGCTGGGCATTCTCATCATCGAGCAATGCACGGTTCAATTCTATATTTCGCATGCGCGATGCTGCATCATAAGAAGCCCAGAAATTAACCAGTACATAGTTGCCATGCAACGCAGAAAGGCGGCTATGTACCGAATCTGCTACATCGGAGGCGTCGTCACTCATCACAAAATCAGGCGCATATTCTCCAATGCTGAGACCTTCAACTGGTCTGTCTTTCTCAATAAATGATGTCAAGGAACTAATCAATATTACAACAAAAAACCAATTTACATAATACCTCATGTAATCCGTTTTAGTTAATACTGAAGTAAGATTCAACGACCGTAGCCGTTCATTCTTATCATGATTTCCTCACGAAATCAGGTGCAAAGTAAAGGATAATTCTTACAACTGCCAAAAAATATGCTAAAAAACATGTTATTTGAGCCGTTTTTTTTATCTTATTTAGCGAATGGGGCTGAAATTTTACCTAATTTTGCAGCCGAAAAATAGGTAAAGAGATGAAATTCGAGGATCTAGACTTACATGATGATGTGCTTGACGCACTTTGGGATATGCACTTCGAGGACTGTACTCCCATACAGGAGCAAGCCATTCCCGTATTGCTGGAAGGGTGTGACTTGATTGGCGTGGCGCAGACAGGTACTGGAAAGACTGCGGCATATTTGTTGCCAGTACTAGACAAACTGGCTACAGGTAACCTGCCTAAAGATGCCGTACACTGCATCATCATGGCTCCTACCCGTGAATTGGCGCAGCAAATAGACCAGCAGATGCAGGGCTTCTCCTATTATATAGATAATGTGAGCAGTGTGCCTATTTACGGCGGTGGCGACGGTGTGGCCTTCGAACAGCAGAAACGTGGTCTGACAATGGGTGCAGATGTGGTGATTGCCACTCCAGGAAGACTGCTGGCGCACTTGAGCTTGGGATATGTCGATCTCTCTAAAGTGAGTTTCTTTATCCTTGACGAGGCAGACCGTATGCTCGACATGGGTTTCTATGATGACATCATGCAGATTGTGAGCTTCTTGCCCAAATACCGTCAAACCATCATGTTTTCGGCTACGATGCCAGAAAAGATTCAGTTGCTGGCAAAGAAAATCCTTAATGACCCTGTGGAAGTAAAGATTGCCGTATCTAAGCCTGCTGAGAAAATCATCCAAGCTGCCTATATCTGTCATGAACCTCAGAAACTGGGCATCATACGCAGTCTGTTCAATGATACGAAGCCTGAAAGAGTGATTATCTTCGCCTCCAAGAAAGTGAAGGTGAAAGAACTGGCTAATGCACTGAGACAAAAGGGACTGAATGCCGATGCCATGCACTCGGATTTAGAGCAATCTCAACGTGATGATGTGATGTACCGTTTCAAGGCGGGAAAGATTGATATACTGGTGGCTACAGACATCCTTTCAAGGGGTATTGACGTTGATGATATACGCTTGGTAGTAAACTACGACGTGCCTTTCGACTGTGAGGACTATGTGCATCGTGTGGGACGTACTGCTCGTGCCAACAACGACGGTCTTGCCATTACATTCGTCAGTGACGATCAGCAGACAGAATTCGGGAAAATTGAGGATTTCATCGGAAGAACCATCTATAAGATTCCTGTTCCTGCAGAATTAGGCGAGACTCCTGCCTACAATCCCAAGAAGAAAAAAACGCACCCAACAGGCACGTCAAGAAACAAATCCAAGAAAAAAGCAATAGTTTAAGTAATAAAGAATAACCTTTTGAGAGTCAGATTACAAACAATCTGACTTTTTTATTATCATGCTATTCTGTCACAATCTGAAGGGTACCCTGAGGAGAAATAACCAGCTCGAAAACTTGTGAAGCAGCACTCTCAGGAACCGTCAGCATGGCACGATAATGATAGCCAGCATCATCGACAGCCACAAAGTCCATATCCGACAATATAGAAGCAGACAACTCCCCTGCATCCACATAGTCGTTGAACAGCTGCTTATTAATATCCTTGCCATACAATTCATTTGCTCCATTGTATACGCAGATATGGATGATATTGTCATAGTAAACATTCTCTACCCCTATGCCGTTTTCATCAAACAATGTACGAACCACCTTATAATGAGTAGGATTGATGAACACATAACCACGATAACGGACATCATTATACACGATAATACTGTCTTTCTCGACGTATTGCTGAATAACACTATTGTCCTGAGCAGGTTCTTGTTCGTGATTAAAGGCCAAATGATCTTCTTCGTAATCTGAACGGTGCAACTTCATCAGTTCATCAGTAGCAGTAGTGAACCAAAACGTGTTTTCTCCCTGTCGCTCAATCTTATATGAGATGGTATCAACACCCATCAAATAGATTGAGTCTAGTATAATCTTAAAATAAAGAGGAGTAGCATTAGGGTCGGAATAATGCAATGTATCGCCAACAACCAGTAATACAGGCATTTCAGAGTCATCATCCACCCAAATGCCTTGTAGCAGTTCCTTGGCAACTTTGTCTTCTGACATTCGTTGTAAACGGCTACCTTCCTGACAGGCAGCAAGCACAACAAAACAAATGAGACATATATATTTAAACGACCTCATTCAACTATATCTTAAAATAAACTCCACAAATTTAATCTTTTTTTTTGAGAGTATGAAATGTTTTTCGTAACTTCGCAACAAAATATGAATGAATTAGCTCGGCATATAGCATCGTTATTACTGGAGAATGATTGTGTAATCGTTCCAGATTTTGGCGGTTTCATCGCTCATTACGATCCTGCACAGCAAGTAAATGAAGATTCCGTTTTCTTGCCGCCAATGCGTGTAATAGGCTTTAATCCCCAGCTTCGCATTAACGATGGATTGTTGGCTCAATCCTATATGTCTGTTTATGGTTCTTCATTCCCAGATGCCGTAAAAAAGATACAGCAGCAGTCGGAAGAAATGATTTCTTCTATTCATGAGACTGGATATATTGAGTTGAACGATGTTGGCGAGCTGCGTTTCAACATTCACGGCAAATATGAGTTTACTCCTTTTGACTATCGTTTAGCTACACCCGATTTATATGGTCTGGACAGTTTCCAAATGAAAGAATTGAAGGATTTACAAGCTGAACAGGAAAAAGTTGCCGAATACATTCAGATAGATACTCCTGTGAAGCAACCAACTCCTGAACAGATTCCAGAACCTGTTACAATTCAGGAAGCTAACACTCAAGAAGAAGGTGAAACGAAAGTACAGCAAGAGCCTAAGGAGGTGGATTTCAACAAGTATTGGCGCAATGTGGCAGCTGCAGCAGCCATTATCATCCTTTTGATTGGTTCTTTCTTCATTTATCAGCCTGTTGAAAAAGTTGACACCTATAACGCTGAAGCAAGTGTTCTTCCAAGAGAAATAATTAAGGAATCACTAGGCATCAGTTCCATTGTTACCCATCAGCCTGCTACCACGTTAGCTGCTAAAGATGCTCAGGAAGAAGTTGCAGCATCAGCTACAAGCACGGCAAATGTAGAGAAACGGTATAATGTGATTGTGGCCAGTATGGGAAATGCGGAATTGGCAGAAAAAGAAGCTCAGCGCCTTATACAAATGGGGTATTCTCATGCAAAGCCTATCATTGGTGATGGAAAAGCTCGTGTATGTGTAGAATCATTCGAAAGCGAGACTGAAGCATATCGTGCCATACAAGAGTTCAAGGCAAATGGACAATTTGACGCAGCATGGGTTCTTAAAAAATAAACACTTATTCCCTGTTTTATTCTTGCATCATCTATCGCTAATAGACTTATTTTCTACAAAATAAGTATTATTGTTCATAATTTCACTCTAAAAAGGATATCAATTCTTAAATATGTTGTTATTCAACATGTTTTGACGTTTTCACTGTTAAAAAGATTATATTTTTTTTGTATAATAGATTAATATTGTTATTTTTGTGAAATCAAAAACTTAAAATTAATATGTTATGCTCAACGTCGATAAATTTTTAAAGCAGAACGGGATGAACAAGAGTCAATTGGCAAAGAAAGCTGGTTTGAAGCAAGCTAACTTATATGCAGGACTCCGCAATCCCACTCTCCAGACTATCAAGAAGATTGCCAACGCACTGAATATTTCACCAGCAGAATTGTTGGCTGCGCAGGAAACAGAGGGGGTAAAAGGAAGAAAAGGAAAGTATTCAAGAGTCAAGCTAAACGCCATCATTCTTTGCAATGGAGACCACTACGAGCCATCCACTCTGCAAGAGTTGACAAATGTTTGCAAGACTTTGAAAGAGAAATTCGGAGAGATCAACGACTAATTCAATTCCCGTAACACACTGCCACAAAGTGGTATAGCTAACAAGAATGAAAGCAGGTCGGCAACGGCCTGCGTAGCTTCTACTCCCTGAATGCCAAACAATCGGGGCATAATAAGAATTGCAGGTATGAAGAAGATCCCTTGACGGGCTGCGGACAAGATGCTAGCCCTTATGGGTTTACGTATGGTCTGCATCATCATATTACTATACATCACTATAGCGCCCAAAGGATAAGTAAGTAACTGCCATCTAAAAGCAGCAGCTCCTACGACAATCACATCTGCATCATCACGGAACAGTGCTACAACTTCTTCTGCATAAATATATCCAAATACGGCCACTACAGTAAGGAAAGCTGTTCCAATCTTCACGCAGAACCAGAATCCCTCTTTTACTCGTGCATAAAGCTTTGCTCCATAGCTAAACCCACATAAAGGCTGAAGACCTTGTCCATATCCTATAAGCACAGAATTGATAAAGAAAGACATACGATTAACAATCGACATACCTGCAATACCAGCATCTCCACCCCATGTACCTGCGGCATAATTAAGCAAAATGGTTGAAATGCTGCCTAAAGCCTGACGTGTCAATGACGGAGCACCACCACTGATAATTTCATTCACATAATACCATGAGGGCGTGAATTCGCTAAGATGAATCCTCAAATTGCCTCCCCTGTGGGTTTGTATCAACTGAATGATAAAAGCAATCATCTGAGCTACAGCAGTAGCCAAAGCAGCACCGCTAACACCCATATCAAACACAAAGATAAAGAGAGGATCGAGCAATACATTCAAAACGGCGCCACTAACAATGCCTACCATTGCATAGGAAGCATTGCCTTGCAAACGCATTTGGTTATTGAGCGTTATCTGTCCTGCCATAAAGGGACCACCGCAAAGGATGATAGACAAATACTGCTTGGTATAAGGCAATACAGTAGGCGTAGATCCTAATGCCAGCGATATTGGTTCCAAGAACAATAGCCCTACGACAGCAAGCAAAGAGGCAAACAATACAGAATAGACAAAACCTGTTGCAGCCATTTTTGAAGCAGCCTCACGATTCTTAGCACCTAATTGACGTGAAATATAATTGCCAGAACCATGTCCAAAAAAGAAACCAACAGCCTGGATGATAAACATTACTGAGAACACAACTCCAACAGCTGCTGTTGATTGGGTGTCAATCTGCCCAACAAAGAAAGTATCGGCAATGTTATAAAAGCTGGTTACCAGCATACTGATGATGGTAGGTACTGCCAATGTACTAATAACACGAGGCACACTACCTGTGGTCAGCATTTTGTATCTGTCTTGTGATTTCATTATTTGTGGCGTGTGTTTATTTCAACTCATTCAGCAAATCAGCTATTGTCATACATTCTGTAGTTTTGTCTGATTGATGTAAGATATAACGGTCTGAACATATCTCTATAAAATCTTCATCTTCTACTTTATCATTTCCTTGTATTCCTATCCTTTTCAACGCTTTAGATACCATCATAAATCTCACGCCCTCACCTTTAAGACGTATCTTTCTCGTGTAATCATTTTCAACTCTAAACAACCCTGTTTCTAGGTCAAATACGATTCCTTTACGGGCAAAATAACTTCCCAAACTGCCATCAAGCGAAAGGTCTTCAGGAGCTCCTATCCTCACCCCTTGTTGTTTGTCCATCAACCATAACTTATCTGCTATTTGCAACGCTAATTCCAAATCATGAGTGGACAGGAAGATAGTCTTGTCGGTTTCCCTACTTAGCTTAAACAACAACTGCATCATTTCCACCTTGCTTGGATAATCCAGAAAAGCAGTTGGTTCATCCAAGTATATAACAGGCGTTTCTTGAGCTAATGCCTTAGCTATCATCACCTTCTGGCGCTCACCATCGCTAAGTGTCTGAATCATTCTTCCTTGCAAGTTGTCTATGCCTACCAAATGAATAGCATGATTTACTACCTCTTTATCTTCCTTGGAGAGAGTACCCCAGAATCCGGTATAAGGACTTCTTCCCAGGCCAACCAATTCGTCAACTGTCATGTTGCGTATATCTGGCTTTTCCGTCAGCACCACGCTGATGACATGAGACAATTGTTTGTCGTTGAATTCGCTGATTTCCTTGCCTTCAATGAATATTTCTCCATCTAATTTAGGTTGGAAAGCCGACAAGGTACGCAAGAGTGTACTCTTTCCTACTCCATTTGCGCCCAAGAGACAGGTAAGCTCGCCACTAAAAATAGTGGCAGTAATGTTCTTCGCCACCACTTTCACGTCGTTTTTTCCAACGTATCCTATGGATAAATTCTGTATCTTGATTGTTTCCTTCATACGTTTTGCTCTGAATTAAGCATACAAAATTCGCTAAAAAACGTAAGATATACAAATTTATTCATAACTTTAGCTTCGCAGAACTAACTGTTGTTCTTAAAAACTCAAATTAATTTGGCTTTTCTCTCACATATTCTCTTTTTTACAAAATATATTCGTACCTTTGCCACAGTAATAGCTATCAAAAAGCGTTATATAGTTAAACAAACTCGTTAAACAGAAAAAAACAAACTAAAAGTAATATAGAAATGAAAAAAATCATGTTAGTATTAGCGATGCTGTCACTTTGCATCGGTTACGCAGTTGCACAAAATCAAGCTGACATCAAGTTTGACAAGACTGAACATAATTTTGGTGCCTTCTCTCAAGATAAGGGCACGGTAAGTACTGTATTTACCTTCACTAATGTAGGTACTGCTCCGTTAGTGATACACCAAGCTGTAGCTTCTTGCGGTTGCACAGTCCCTGAATACAGTCAGGAAGCTGTGATGCCTGGAAAGACTGGTTCTATCAAGGTTACTTATGATGCACGCGACAAATATCCAGGTCATTTCAAAAAATCAGTAACCATTCGCACCAATGCAAAGACTGAAACCGTAAGGCTTTTCATTGAGGGCGAAGTACTGGCTAGTGCAAAATAAGAGATATTAATAAAATGAAAGAAGAAGAGATACGTACCTCACTACCTGACAATGCTTATCGTGAACTTAAGCCAGGCGAGGTATACAACCCTTTAATGGGGCCCGACAAGACTTATCCTGAGGTGAATGCATGGTCTGTAATGTGGGGTTTGCTAATGGCAGTGCTATTCTCTGCCGCAGCTGCTTACCTCGGATTGCGTGTAGGACAGGTGTTCGAGGCCGCTATTCCTATTGCCATTATTGCCGTAGGTATTTCAAGCGCAGCTAAGCGTAAGCATGCATTGGGAGAGAATGTCATTATCCAGTCCATTGGCGCCAGTTCTGGTGTTATCGTTGCTGGAGCCATTTTCACCCTTCCTGCCTTGTACATCCTGCAAGAGTCATATCCAGAAGACATAACAGTTACTTTCACACAAGTGTTTATCAGTAGCCTTTTGGGAGGTTTCTTGGGTATTTTGTTTCTTATCCCGTTCAGAAAGTATTTCGTTAGCGAAATGCACGGCAAATATCCTTTTCCTGAAGCTACTGCTACCACGCAGGTTTTGGTTTCTGGGCAACAGGGAGGTAATCAGGCTAAACCATTGCTACTCGCAGGTATTGTAGGTGGTTTATACGATTTCATTGTCTCTACTTTTGGTTGGTGGAATGAGAATTTTACCACACGAGTTGTAAGCTTTGGCGAGATGCTGGCTGATAAGGCAAAGCTAGTGTTTAAGGTAAATACTGGAGCTGCAGTAATGGGTCTGGGCTATATTGTTGGTTTGAAATATGCTTCCATTATTTGTGCCGGCTCTTTGGCAGTATGGTGGATCATTGTTCCAGGCATGTCTTTGATATGGGGTGACAGTGTTCTGAATCAGTGGAATCCTGCCATCACTACTGCTGTTGGCGATATGTCTCCTGAAGATATCTTTACCAACTATGCCAAGAGCATTGGTATTGGTGGTATTGCTATGGCAGGTATCATTGGCATCCTCAAGTCATGGGGCATTATTAAAAGTGCTGTAAGTTTGGCAATAAAAGAGATGGGAGGTAAGGCTGCAGTTGGTGCAGAATCCCAGCGTACGCAACGCGATTTACCTATGAAAGTAGTGGCCATCGGCTCTATCATCACCATCATATTAGTATTGCTATTCTTCTACTTTGATGTAATGAAAGGTAATGTACTCTTTACCATTGTGGCATTGCTGCTGGTAACTATCATTGCTTTTCTTTTTACCACAGTTGCTGCGAATGCCATTGCTATCGTAGGAACTAACCCTGTGTCTGGCATGACACTGATGACGCTGATACTCGCTTCTGTCGTTATGGTGGCTGTTGGGCTGCGTGGTCCTGAAGGGATGGTAGCTGCCCTTGTAATGGGAGGCGTAGTTTGTACCGCGTTGTCAATGGCTGGAGGTTTCGTTACAGACTTGAAGATTGGTTATTGGTTAGGCACCACTCCTGCTAAGCAGGAAGCATGGAAGTTTTTGGGAACCATTGTTTCGGCAGCTACTGTAGGTGGTGTTATGATCATCCTTAATAAAGCATATGGTTTCACTACAGGACAGTTAGCAGCTCCGCAAGCCAACGCTATGGCAGCTGTTATTGAGCCTTTGATGAGCGGCGTAGGAGCTCCTTGGTTACTTTACGGCATTGGTGCTTTGTTGGCCATCATTCTCAATTGGTGTAAGATTCCCGCCCTTGCATTTGCGTTGGGTATGTTCATTCCTTTGCAGTTGAATGTGCCATTGGTAGTAGGTGGAGCTATTAACTGGTATGTCACCACACGTAGTAAAAATGCAGAAGTGAACAAGGCACGAGGCGAGAAAGGTACTTTGTTAGCATCTGGCTTCATTGCTGGAGGTGCTTTAATGGGTGTAGTGAGTGCTGGCATGCGTTTTGCCGACATCAATCTCACTAACGATGCATGGCTCGCTAATCCATTATCTGAAGCAGCATCGTTAGTAGCTTATATCCTACTGATTGTATTCTTCATCAAATATACAATGAAAACTGAAAAATAATAATTATATGAACTTAAAAAGACTTTTATTTAGTGCCGTAGGTGCGGTTTTGTTGTCTGCACAGGCATTTGCTCAGACTTTGAGCAATGAAGTGCTCACTAATGCTGTGTCTTATTTAGATGTACCATATGTAGCTGGTGTACTTGATCAAAATAATACAGAGGAATTAGTATTGAATACTGACGAACTAGATTGTACCACCTTTGTTGAATATGCCATAGCTCTGACATTGGCACCTATGAAGGAAAACAACTATAAAGACGAGGAAGTGTTTACGAATTACGTTCAGAAACTGCGTTATCGTGACGGTAAGATTGATGGATATGCATCTCGACTTCATTATATGACAGAATGGGCTGAGAATGCAATCAAATCTGGTATTTTGGAAGATGTTACTGCTACTCATAGCCAATATACCACAAAAGCACAAGCTGGCTATATGACTGCTCATCCTAACCTTTACCGTCAGTTGGCTAACAATGCACAGAATGTGCAACAGATGCGTGCTATCGAGCAGCGAATCAATGGAACAGAGGTACACTATATCCCAAAAGCAAACTTGCCTAATGATGGTTACGATTGGATTCACGACGGCGACATCATCATGTTTACTACAAGTGAACCAGGTTTAGACATAGCTCACATGGGCTTGGCATTTAAGATAGGTGGAAAACTGACTTTAATGCATGCTTCATCTACTGAGGGCAAGGTAGTTGTTTCAAAAGTTACCATCAACAAAATGCTGCACGATCATGAAAAATGGACTGGTATCCGCGTGTTGAGAGTGGTGAAATAAAAAAGTAATATATAATAATGACACTCCCCTGAGAGCCAATGCTTTCAGGGGAGTGTTTTTATTAGAACGGCACATCTCCATCTGGCATAGGAGGTGGAGGTGGCGAATCGTTCCCTATCGGAGTATTCATCTTTGACTTGAAAGTTTGTGGTCTATGAACACCTACATTTGCCAGCAGTTCATCATCTAAATTTTGGAAGCGTGTATATTCACCAATAAACCTCAAACGGATATCACCTACAGCACCATTTCGATGCTTTGCAATGATGATTTCTGCTTGTCCACGAATATCGTTACCATTCTCATCAGTATATATCTTATAATACTCAGGACGGTGAATAAAGCATACCATATCGGCGTCCTGTTCTATAGCACCTGATTCACGCAAGTCACTCAACTGTGGACGACGGCTATTCGGATCATTCTTTTGGTCAGCACTGCCTCGATTCTCTACACTACGATTTAACTGTGAAAGGGCAATAATAGGTATATTCAGTTCTTTGGCAAGACCTTTCAATGAGCGCGAAATGGTACTAACCTCTTCTTGTCGATTGCCGTAACTCATACCACTGGCATTCATCAATTGGAGATAGTCAATAAAGATAATCTTTACCTCATGCTCACGTACTAGTCTGCGTGCTTTGGTACGCAATTCAAATACTGACAACGACGGAGTGTCATCAATATACAATGGAGCACCCAACAAGTCGTTCAGTTTACGATCAAGACGTTCCCATTCATGAGGCTGCAATCGTCCGCTCCTAATCTTATCACTTTCAATTTCACAAGTATTGGCAATGAGGCGGTTTACCAACTGCAGGTTACTCATTTCCAATGAAAAGAAAGCCACAGGATACTTGTAATTAACTGCCATATTCTTTGCCATCGACAATACGAATGCAGTCTTACCCATAGCAGGACGAGCAGCAATAATCACCAAATCGGAATTCTGCCAACCAGATGTAATTTTGTCCAAATCATGATAACCTGTTTCGAGACCACTCAATCCTGTGGTACGAGAAGCAGCAGACTGAATCTGTTTATACGCCTCCTCAACAATAGGATTGATTTGTGTATAGTCTTTTTTGAGATTCTGCTGAGAGATTTCAAACAGCTTGCCTTCAGCCTCCTGCATGAGGTCATCCACATCCTGGGTCTCGTCAAAAGCCTTACTCTGTATGGCATTTGAGTAAGTGATAAGTTCTCTGGCAAGTGCTTTCTGTGCTATGATTCTGGCATGAAACTCCACATGGGCAGCAGATGCCACCTTGCTGGTAAGTTGGGTAATGTAGAAAGGTCCACCCACTTCCTCTAGTGTACCCTCTTTTTCCAACTCGTTCTTTACAGTAAGCAAGTCAATAGGTTGCTGACTGATGGCCAAGTTGGTAATTGCGGTATAAAGCAACTGGTGCCGATGCTCGTAAAACGATTGAGGACGCAACAACTCGCTTACTAGTGAATAAGCGTCTTTTTCTATCATTAACGCTCCCAATACCGCTTCCTCTAAATCAGTCGCTTGGGGTGGAATCCTTCCATAATCATTGACAGGTTGGGCATTACTTGTACGTTGTCCCCTGCCTCTTCGTGTCTGTTCTGCCATAATTCAATTCCTTTTTTGTGATGACAAAGGTAATATCTTATTTTGAAATTCCACGTCATTTATGAAGAGAAGTTATCAAGAAGTTATTAACTTTGCGGTTGATAACTAAAAACTATTTCAGACGTGATTTTCGCTATTCTATAGCAAACGTGTAAATGTTGTGGTCAATAACTTGAAATAACGAATTATGATAGCCTTTCCGAACTGTAAGATTAATTTAGGATTAAATATCGTGAACCGTCGTCCCGATGGATATCATGATTTGGAAACTGCATTCTATCCTGTGAAAGGACTATACGATGCCCTAGAAATAACCGCTATTGCAGATTCAACCAACAATGGCTATATTTTCAGTGATGGTGATGTATCCACGAATGGATATAGACTTAAGCAATATGGGAACTATATCGAATGTGAACCTGAAAAGAATTTGGTAGTCAAGGCATATCTTTTGTTAAAGAATCAATTTAACAACCTACCGGCTATAGATATCCACCTCATTAAGCATATCCCTTCTGGAGCAGGTTTAGGTGGAGGTTCTGCCGATGCAGCCTATATGCTTAAGCTACTCAACGATTTGTTTGTTTTACATCTCTCTTGTAAACAGTTAGAACATTTGGCTTCTCAATTGGGTGCAGACTGTGCTTTCTTCATTCAGAATCAGCCAACTTTAGCTAGTGGTATTGGTGATGTATTCTCCCCTATTAATTTATCGCTTAAGGGTTATCAAATCATCATCGTTAAACCAAATGTGTTTATATCCACGAAGGAGGCTTTTGCTAAGATTCAACCACAACGACCATCTGTGTCTATTAAAGATATATTAAAAGCCCCCATTCATGAGTGGCGAAATCACTTGGTTAACGACTTCGAGGCAAGCATCTTTCCACAGCATCCTGAGATAGGAACCATTAAACAACAACTATACGAAAAAGGGGCTGAATATGCCTCTATGAGCGGTTCTGGCTCATCTGTTTTCGGCTTATTCAACCCCGATATCAAGCTACCTGAGCTACAGTTAAACAAAGATTACTTCATTTATAAAGGAGTTTTATTATAACAACATCCCAAAAGCTCGTCTCTGCAAGAGATAGATTAAGCAAATACAGCATCTATTTCAGTTGCTGGTTGCTCTAAAATTGCTTCAGTGTGGAATTTTTGGTAGTAGTTAAATTCATGATCTGCAAAGTTTGCTGCCATAGGAATCAGCGTTGAAATAGCAACACCTAACGCAAGTATCCAAACGATAATCAAAGTAACCACTGCTCCAGTTGACATTGACTTTTCTGGTTTGCTCAACAACTTGTGCAACAACATATAAAGTGGTATTGCAAGCACCAGTATCGTAGCTCCAGCAAAGGTCCACTGTATCCATGCAGGCACGGTTCCTAGCATACTCACAAACTCAGGATCAAGACCTAATCCCACAAATGCAGAACCCATACCAAATACGGCAGCCCCCAATGAAATGCCCAAAGCAAACAACACACAAAGCAGTATTGAACCAAATATCAAAGCTAAGAATCCCAAGAACGAGAAGAAGCAAACCTTAACGGAAGTAGTCAAGCATCCACCTGCCTTGCGTTGGTTTTCAGGATCATTTACAAACTGCTTTGCACGGTTCACGCCCTGCATCAGTTCCTCATTAATAGAATTAGGAGTTACTCGCTTACCTTTCATCTGTAAACGCTCTTCCGCAGTCTTTGCTTCTGGAATCAAAGCCCAACATACAGCATAGACAACCACCAAAATAGCATGAGAGAAAAATACCAACAGTAAGAAAATGAGTCGAACAATCACAGGGTCATCAATGCCCATATAATGGCAAAAACCAGAAATAACACCACCCAAAATTTTGTCGTCTGGATCACGGTATAATTTTTTTATACCCTTATTCTCCACTGTTTCTGCATAGCCTCCATCCATTACATGCTCCCCTTTTACATCAGCCTCTTCATCCATTTGCTGTGGATCACCAATGCGTTTAATAATATCTTCTACATGTTCTATGGTAATGGCTTCCACGCCCTGAGCTTTAAGCTCAGCAAAGAGTTCAGCCACACGGCTTTCCACATCGTTGGCAATCTCTTCACCTCCACTACGACGGCTATAATAGCTGCGCATATTCTCCAGATACTTTTTCAGTAAGTCGTAAGCATCCTCGTCAATGGCGTAGATAACGCCAAACATGTTAATGTTGATATTCTTTTTCATATTAACGATTTATTTTCAGTTAAACAATCATGAATTTAGGATCTGTTATGTTCGACTTTAACACCTCAACTGTGTGTGTCAGTCCATTCCATGCCTCATCCATCGCTTTCAGAGCCTCTATGCCCAACTCTGTAAGACAGTAGTACTTTCGTGGCGGTCCTTGCGTCGATTCTCGCCATTCATAGTTCAGCAGTCCATCATTTTTCAACCTGGTAAGCAAAGGATACAATGTTCCTTCCACAACCAGCAGTTCAGCATCTTTCAGCTGTGAGAGGATATCCGATGCATACGCTGCATCTCTATGCAACAGCAGCAATACGCAATACTCTAGCATCCCCTTCCTCATCTGTGATTTTGCATTTTCGTTACTCATATCTATGTTGTTTTATGTAGTGAATACACACCAAACGTTATTATATCACTTAACCTTGGTTTTGCAAAGATATGAAATAATTTTAGTACCTTGCAATACATAGTACTATAAAAACACTTTGAATTCACAATATTTAACTATTGCTCTACGATAACATTATACCCCTATATATAAAAAGGAAACGATTATTTCTTGTAAAGGGGCACCGATTATCTACCAATGCAAGTAAAACACTGTTTGCCAATAGACATAAAAAAACCAGGCCTTGTTTCTCAACAAAGCCTGGCCTACAACACAAACACAAAATAAAACACGACAAAACTACTATTCAATTATCCTGTCAATGCAATATAATAAATGCATTAGTATGACTTGGTTATATTCGCATACTTTCCTAGCCAATCAGGTAATATGCTACAAAAGTAATTATTAGATTTAAAAATAAAAAATTTTTATCAACTTTTTTTAAGTTTTATGTCAAAAAACATTATTGAATACCCTTTTCTTTCAATTTTACCTGCCAATTCCATGCAGAACGTAAAGTGTCCTCTATAGTTTCTTGAGCTTTCCAACCTAATACCTCATTAGCTTTCTTGGGATCTGCCCACACTTTGACAATATCCCCTGCCCTACGGCCAGTTATTCGATAATTTAGTTTTACGCCTGTACTCTTTTCAAAAGCATGAACCAGTTCCAATACAGAGAGTCCCTTACCGGTACCTATATTAAATACCTCCACCTTTTCCTGCTGTTTGTGTTGCAAGATACGGTCAATGGCATAGACGTGAGCTTTCGCCAAATCCACAACATTAATATAGTCACGAATACACGAACCGTCAGGTGTATCATAGTCATCTCCAAACACACTCAATTGTTCACGTATGCCTATAGCAGTCTGTGTGATAAACGGCACCAAGTTCTGTGGCACCCCATTAGGCAATTCACCTATCAAGCCACTCGGATGAGCACCAATGGGATTAAAATAGCGCAAAAGAACGGAAGAAATGGGTGAGCCAGACTTCACTGTATCGCGAATAATCTGTTCACAAATCTGCTTAGTCTGCCCATATGGAGACTCAGCTTGCTTTAATGGAGCCTCTTCTGTAACAGGCAATATATCAGGCTGTCCATACACAGTACAAGAAGAAGAAAATACAATACCCTCAATATTGAACTGGGGCATTAATTCAAGTAGGTTTATTAATGAATTGATGTTGTTCCGATAGTATTTCAACGGTTTCTCTACCGATTCACCCACCGCCTTGCTAGCAGCAAAATGAATGATGGCTTTAATGCCACGCTGCTTATGTGCTAATAGTCTGAGAGCTGTAGCATCCAAACAATCAATGTTATAGAAAGCAGGTCGAATACCTGTAATCTGTTCAATGCTATCCACTACTTCAGCTTTCGAATTAGAAAGATTATCAATAATCACCACCTCATACCCAGCATTCTGTAATTCTACTACAGTATGTGAACCTATAAACCCGGTTCCACCAGTTACCAAAATCTTTTCTTTCATCTTCATAAAGTTTTAATATCGTGATGCAAAGATAACATTTATTTTTGGTTTTTCTGCTTTTTTTCTTTATCTTTACCATGCTGTACAAAGCATAACGAACAATAAAGCAAGTATTTTACATGGAATTACTCATATACAAGGCATCAGCAGGTTCTGGCAAGACTTTCACTTTAGCAGTGGAGTATATCAAACTGCTTATCATCGATCCTCGCGCCTATCAACATATTCTCGCCGTAACGTTCACCAACAAAGCTACCACGGAGATGAAGGAACGCATCCTGCAACAGCTGTTGGGTATCTGGCAAGGCGAAGAGAGTTCAACTCCCTATTTAGAAGTCTTGGGAAAAAGGCTGAAAGAGTCAGGTCATTTGTTCAGCACCAGCGACATCAGACAGCGAGCAGGTGATGCTTTACATCGTATATTGCACGATTATAACCGTTTTCAAGTCACTACAATCGACTCCTTCTTCCAGACTATCACCCGCAACTTGGCCAGAGAATTAGGCATTGGCTCCAATCTGAACATAGAACTTGATACCACAGCTGTTCTCGATGAGGTAGTAGATCACATGATTGCACGACTTGACGAACATTCACATGAGCTATCATGGATACTCAGTTATATTGACGCAAAAATCAATGACGCCACCCGCTGGCAAGTCGATGACGAACTGAAATCGTTTGGTCGGCACATCTTTGACGAAGGTTTTGTGGAGAAAAGTAAACGACTGCATGAACAACTGAAAGACAGCTACATTATCAAGGATTACCAACAACAGCTCAATTTGCTGAAGAAGGAGACTATCGATGGATTAGACACGTTCAGACAGCGTTTTGCCGATATTATGAACAAACATCGCATCTTCGACACCGACCTAAAATATGGTTCTTCCGTCATTGGCTATTTCGAAAAATTAGTCAAAGATGAATTTGACAACAACAAGCTGCCAGGCAAACGCATAGAAGAAAAAATGCAAAATGCTGACAGTTGGATCAATGCAAAAACAAGGCAAAAAGAACTTGTTGCCTCTGTAGTTGAGCAAGAACTCAGGCCCCTACTCAACGAGGCTGAGGACTATCGTACCCAGGCAGTAACTATCAGTCGCAGTTGCGACATGGGTACCCGCTACCTCTATCAGTTGCAACTCATCAACGCTATAAGAGAGGCTGTCACTCAAGAAAACCATGAGAAAAACCGTTTCTTGTTAGCCGATACCAACCAACTATTAGCCAATCTCATCAGCGACAGCGATTCGGCCTTTATCTTTGAAAAGATAGGTACCAACATTAGTCACATCATGATCGATGAGTTCCAGGATACAAGCCGTATGCAGTGGAACAATTTCAAGCCATTGATAGATGAAGGTCTTTCCCAAGGTGATGACAGCCTGATTGTGGGTGATGTAAAGCAATCCATCTATCGCTGGCGCAACGGCGACTGGAATATCCTCAACAACATGCGTGAACAAAATAAACCCAGCAGGATACGCATACAGCCCCTCTCCTTCAACTATCGCAGCGAAAAGCATATCATTGATTTCAACAACCTCTTATTCAAAAAAATGGTTGAGGTGCTGAACAAGCAATACTACGAAGATCTGCACGAAGATTGCCTGCCTCTGTTAAATGCCTATAGCGATGTAGAGCAATTTTCGAAAAAAGAAACAGAAGAGGGCTATGTTAAAGTATCGTTTATCAGCAAAGAGGAGGATTCAGAGAGTTATGAAGACAAAACTATACAATTATTGGGGGATGAGGTGACACGACTACAACAGGCAGGTATTCCCCTCAACCAGATGGTTATTCTGTTACGCAGCAAAAGACAGTTGGGCAATATCGCCACCTGGTTCGACAGAGAGTTAAGCATCCCAGTGGTTTCTAACGAAGCATTCAGGTTAGATGCATCAACTGCCATACATATTATTATTAATGCCTTGCGATGCCTCTCTGATCCAGATGATCATATCGCCGAAGCGATACTGATAACCGATTACCAACAGCAAGTAATGAAACATGACATAGCCAATATTGATGTCATTCTCTCCACCCCTACTATTGAGCTGTTGCCTACCACCTTTTTCGAACGCAAGAAGGAATTGCAGGAGATGCCTTTATATGAGCTGGTAGAAGAGTTGTTCAGTATTTTCTCGCTGCAACAAATCGAACAACAGGATGCTTATCTTTTTAAGTTCTACGATGCTGTGAGCGAATACCTAAATGACCACTCGTCTGAGCTTACCGCTTTCCTCAAGTATTGGGATGACAAACTATGCTACCAGACCATCCCCAGCGGAGAAACCGATGGAATTCGCATCATGTCCGTCCATGCAGCCAAAGGTTTGGAGTTTCATACGGTGCTGGTACCTTTCTGCGATTGGACTATGACAATGGAGCCTCAGATGGAACAACTGATATGGTGCTCACCTCAGGAGACTCCTTACAATGCCCTTGACATGGTGCCAGTAAGATATTCTGAAAGAATGCTGAAATCGGTGTTCAAAGACGATTTCCTGCGTGAGCGCCTACAACTATGGGTAGATAACCTCAACATCCTGTATGTGGCGTTCACCAGAGCAGAGAAGAATATGATTGTCATTAGCAATCAAGATGCCAAGAAAGGAAAAATCAGTGAACTGCTGCGTACTTGTATGCCTGATATGACAGAATCCCTTGCTGCCAATTGGAATGAAGAAAACCATATCTTTGAATATGGAACCTTGATGGGATACCATAAGAAACAGCAGCAAACAACCCATAACTTACTCTCTCAACAGCCTTGCCCACTGAAAATACAGATGGTGAGCCGTCATCCCGATATAGAGTTCCGTGAATCGAACCGATCTGCCAACTTTATAGCAGGTATTGACGAAGCTGAATCTGCCAGTCGTTTCATGAACCGTGGCAGCATCTTGCACACCTTGTTTGCATCCATACGCACCAAAGAAGACATAGAACCAGCCATCAACAGTTTAATGGCTGAAGGGGTTGTGGGTGGCGTTATCAGCGAACAGGAAATCCGCCATGAGGTAAACCGTGCCTTCTCCCACCCAGACATTCAGCCTTGGTACGATGGAACCTGGAAGCTATTCAATGAATGCGAGATTATTTGGATGACAGATAATGGCCTGCTGCAACGAAGGCCCGACCGTGTGATGTTACGTGGCAACGAGATGGTAGTGGTGGATTTCAAGTTTGGTAAGCCTAAACAAAGTCACCGTCGTCAGGTGCAAACCTATATCGACTTGCTCACACGCATGAACTATCAAAACATCACAGGATACCTGTGGTACGTAGATGAAAATCAAATAGAAAGAGTATGAAGACATTCTTAGAAATAGTAGCTAACGACCTCTACAAACGTATAGGAACCGACCTGTCACATACGGCGGTGGTATTTCCCAACAAACGAGCCAGCCTGTTCTTCAGTGAACATTTGGCGCGACAAGCATCCACCCCTATCTGGTCACCTGCCTATATCACCATACAGGAACTGTTTTCCTCACTCTCGTCTTTGAAAACGGGTGATCCCATACGGTTGGTATGCGAATTATATAAGGTATATCGTGAAGAGACACAAAGCAATGAATCGCTGGATGATTTCTACTATTGGGGCGAACTATTGATCAGTGATTTCGATGATGTAGATAAGAACATGGCTGATGCCTCTCAACTATTTGGCAACCTACAAGACCTGAAAGATCTCGAAGACCTAAGTTATCTCACAGAGGAACAACAGGAAGCCATCCGTCAGTTCTTCAACAATTTTTCCATAGAGAAAACATCCGAACTCAAGCAACGATTCATCGGTGTATGGAATAAATTAGGTGCTATTTATCAGCATCTTCGCCAAAACCTGCGTCTGTTGGGCATTGCCTACGAAGGCATGCTCTACAGAGATATCATCGAACAGTTAGATATCAACCAACTCCCTTACGACCAACTGGCATTCGTGGGCTTCAATGTCCTGAATCGTGTAGAAACCACCCTGTTCAGTCATTTACAGGAAGCGGGTAAAGCCTTGTTCTACTGGGATTACGACAGCAGTTACACCACACAACCTCGAAAAGCAACCATTCCATTCACCCACGAGGCAGGCGATTTCATCATGCGTAACATGCAACTGTTTCCCAATGCACTCAGCGAAGAGCATTTCCAACAGATGCAACACCCCAAGCAAATCAAGTATATTGCCTCGCCTACCGAGAATGCACAAGCACGCTATATCCCACAGTGGTATGCACAGCTCACTCACGATGGTGCAGAGAAAGAGAATGCTGTGGTGCTGTGCAACGAAAGCTTACTGCAACCTGTGCTGCACGCCCTACCAGAAGAGGTGAAACATGTGAATGTCACAATGGGCTTCCCCCTGTCACAAACACCAGTGTTCAGTTTCATCAATGTGCTCGCAGACTTGCAAACCACAGGATATGATGCCAACAATGGGCACTACATCTACGAGTCAGTACTGGCGTTCCTGCGCCATCCATATACTCGACAACTGTCTTCTGCTTCCTGTAACATAGAGCAGGAGCTGTCCCGCAAAAACCGATTCTTCCCCCTGCCATCCGAACTGAAGGTGGATGATTTCCTCAACAAGGCATTTACACCCGTCAGTGGCAACCAGGCACTGTGTACCTATCTGGTGAACATGCTGTTAGAAGCTACCACTTTGTACCGTAGTGACGAGGAAGAAGAGCATGACATCTTCTCACAACTCTACCGGGAATCACTGTTTAAGAGTTACACGCTCATCAACAGGTTGCTGACACTCATTCAACAAGGCGAGCTCAACGTCAACACCCTCACCTTGCGCAAGTTGCTCAACCGCATCTTTAGCGGTGCCTCCATACCATTCCATGGAGAGCCAGCCATTGGTATGCAAATCATGGGTGTACTGGAAACCAGAAACTTGGACTTCAAGAACCTTTTATTACTTTCGGTCAACGAAGGGCAGTTGCCCAAGTCAGAAAGCAACGCATCCTTTATCCCTTACAACCTGCGCAAAGCTTTTGGACTGACTACCATCGAGCATAAGAACTCTGTCTATGCCTACTATTTCTACCGCCTCATACAGCGAGCAGAAACAGTGACATTGATGTATAACACCTCGACCGAAGGACTCAATCGTGGTGAGATGTCTCGTTTTATGTTGCAACTGCTCACTGAGTCGCCCCACCCTGTCATCCGCCTGCAACTCGAAGCCGGACAATCACCGGCCAGGGAACGGGAGATTACAGTTATCAAGACGCCAGAGATTATCCAACAGCTGGTAGATAATTATGCCAATCCACAACAAGACGAGTGGTACATCTCACCATCGGCGCTCAACACCTACCTCAACTGTCCGCTTAGCTTCTATTATAAATATGTAGCACGCATCCGCAAGCCCGACGAGGTGTCTTCAGAAATTGACAATGCAGTCTTTGGCAGCATCTTCCATGAGGCAGCTGAAAAGCTGTACATAGATCTCACAGCTCATGGAAATGTCATCAATGCGTCTGATTTAGAGAAAGTGCTAAAGGACAAGCCTCGTCTGCACACATACGTCGATAATGCCTTCAAGCATTTGTTCTTCCAGATTCCCGAACAAGAACGGGCAGCCTATAACGGCACGCAACAAATCAACCGCAGCGTTATCATCCGTTTCTTGGAGAATCTCATCCGATTTGACCTGAAGCATGTGCCGTTTACATTGGTAGCGGTAGAGAAAGTGGTAACCGAGACTTTTCATGTGCCTATGCCTGACAGAACGCTACAAGTAAAGGTAGGTGGCACCATCGACCGCATGGACAGCAAGGACGGTGTGCTGCGCATCATCGACTATAAGACTGGCGGACAAGCACCCAAGGCTACTGACATGGATGCCGTGTTCACAGGCAAACGTCGTGACCACCGCATCTTCCAGACTTTCCTCTATGCCTCTGTGATGTGTCACAGACAAGCGTTGAAGGTATCTCCCGGATTGCTGCTCATCCATCGTGCAGCATCTAACGATTTCTCTACCGACATCATCTTCGACAAGGAGCCCGTAAGTGACTTCAGTCTGTTAGACAGAGATTTTCGTGAACATTTGCAAGCGTTGCTTTACGAAATATTCGATACGAACATACCTTTCAAGCAAGCCGAATATCGCCCCGATGCCTGTCGTTGGTGCGACTATGCTCAATTGTGTAAAATAAAAAAAGATTAGTTATGAACAACCAATACCCTTCATTGTTATTAGAGAAAGCAGTCAGCGAGTTTGCCAAACTACCAGGTGTAGGCAACAAGACCGCCATGCGCCTGGTACTGCACCTGCTCAACCAAGACACAGCCACTGTCGAGGCTTTCGGCAATGCCATCATCCAGCTCAAGCGCGAGGTGAAATACTGTCGAGTGTGTCACAATATCAGCGATACTGATATCTGCAATATCTGCAGCAACCCCAAACGCGATGCCACTACCGTCTGTGTGGTGCAGAACATACGCGATGTCATGGCCATCGAGAGCACCCAGCAATACCAAGGGCTGTACCATGTGCTGGGCGGACTTATCAGTCCGATGGATGGTATGGGTCCCAAGAATCTGCAGATTGACAGTTTGATAGAACGTGTGGCACAAGGAGACATCAAGGAAGTAATCTTCGCCTTGAACACCACCATGGAGGGCGACACTACCTGCTTCTACATCTCCCGCCGTCTCAAAGACTACCCTGTGAAGCTCAGCGTCCTGGCTCGTGGCGTCAGTGTAGGTGACGAACTGGAATATACTGATGAGGTAACCCTTGGTCGCTCCATTATCAATCGAATGCCCTACAAGGTGAACGGATAGCCAAAGACCGTTTCAAATCGCTTCGATTCGATGCAATACCTATTATTGGTCTTTCCATAGCTGACTATCTACCGTAGGAAAACTTTCCACGAAGTGAAAAAAAGTCTTCCTCTGGTGGTCGCAGTATCCGCCAAGAGTCATCGCAGTATCTTCCATCCCCCTATAGGAATATCTCCTTTCACTCGCTCCAGATACTGCGTCGAGTTATGGAAACGTCTCCTGCCAACCATGGCAGACACTAGTACTTGAATTGACATTGCAAAGGTAATAGATAGAATGATAAAGGCTGCAATTCTGCAGCCTTATCTCATAACCATTAAATGGTAAAAAAATGCGTGAATAAATTGATAATCAAATCCTTATCAATTGTCATTAGGACGTCCCTGACCAGGAGCGCCTGATGGACGCTGACCGGGCTTCGGCATCAATGCTGGAAATACCTTCTCATAGGTAGCATACTGCTCTTCAGATAGGATTTTCTTCAGTTTCTTCTCATAGGCCTCTTGCTGAATCTGTTGTTTCTTGGCCAACTGTTCCGGGGTAGTCTGTGAAGGTGTAAAACGCACGCTGTTGGCATTGCCCATGCCACCACCCATTCCAGCGCCGCCTCCGCCGCCGAAGTCACCTCCGCCGCCACCGCCCATAGGAGCACCACCGCCCATAGGACGACCACCGCCGAATCCACCGCCACCGCTCATGGCCATGCCTTCGTAGAGTGACGAGTACTTCTTATTCAACTTAGCTACTTCTTTCATCTGAGCTTCATCCAACTTCAGTTCATCCTGCATCTTGGTATTCACCTGATCTACAGTCAGACGTTGTGGACGTTGGCCTTGAGGACCTCCCTGAGGGCCACCCTGAGCGCCAGGGTTCTGCGCCATGCCCAATGTCATGCAAAGCATGGCTGCCAATGATAGTAATGCCTTTTTCATAATTATATTAAACTTAATAGTTTATTATTTGACTCCAAAATATACAAATGGTTTAAACATACACCTAGAAAATCGAAAAAAAAATTTTTTATCGACTAAAAGCTATTGAGCCAATCAGACAGGTTCTGCAACATATCGGCATTGTACTTCCAGCTTTGCGAGTTGCCAAAGCCATGACCACCAGTAGGATACACATGCATATTAGCAGGTACACCATGATCCTTCAAGGCTGCAAAATACCAGGCAGAATTGATAGATGGCACTACATCGTCATCATCAGCCAGTACGATAAAGGCACGTGGAGTTTTCTCTGTCACTTGTTTCTCGTTGCTATAGAGTGTTTCCATCTCAGGAGTAGCATCTTTGCCTATCAGGTTGTCATGTGTACCCATGTGCGTATAGCGCTTGTCCATGGTAATCACGGGATAGAATAGTATCTGGAAAGCAGGACGAACATCATCAGCTGCATGGGTAGCTACAGTGGAAGCCAGATGTCCACCTGCCGAAGAGCCCATCACCCCAATCTGGTTAGGGTCAATATTCCACTCCTTGGCATGTTCTTTCACTATACGGATGGCTTGATAGACATCACTGGCAGGCACCTCATGATTTCCATGTGGCAAGCGGTAAGTCAACATAATGGTAGCCACATTTTCACGACCGAAGAAGAAGTTCCACATGATTCCTTCGTGCATGGTGGCCAACATGGCATAGCCTCCACCAGGACAAACCACTACAGCCTTTGACGGCTTATCGCTCTTGCGAGGCAGCACCACCTTCAAACCGGGTTTCATGTCAATAGTACCCTGTCCTGCCTTGACGGGCTGGTCATACACCACCCCATTACTATTAGGAGCGCCATTAGGCCAAAGCTCTACATCCATCACATTTCCTGTAACATAGGCTTTATTCAGATACTGCTGCCAAGATTCTTCGTTCAAGTTAGCAGGAAACTGAGCCTGTGCCATTCCTACCATCAATAAAGTGGTACAAAAAACAAATATTTTTTTCATAATATAAGATTTATTGGTTTTTCATGCTTCAAATATAGACATATTTTTCAATAATTGTTACCTTTGTAGCATAAATATTTGAACAACAATGATTGATTATAGCCTTTTCCCTTCTCCTTGTTATATCATGGAGGAAGATTTGCTTAGAAGAAACCTACGTCTTATCCAGCAAGTGGCAGAAAAAGCTGATGTAGAGATAATTCTGGCTTTCAAGGCCTTTGCTCTGTGGAAGTCATTTCCCATCTTCCGTGAATATATACATCACACCACTGCCAGTTCGTTGTACGAAGCACGTCTGGCATTTGAGGAGTTTGGCAGTAAGGCACACACCTATTCGCCAGCCTATACTGAGCAAGAGTTTGGTGATATTCTGCGGTGCAGCAGTCATATTACCTTCAACTCACTCACGCAGTTTGCACGTTTCTATCCTATGGTACAGGCTCATGACGAACCTGTATCTTGTGGTTTGCGCATCAATCCAGAGTATTCTGAGATAGAAACAGAACTGTATAATCCCTGTGCCCCAGGTTCACGATTTGGCCTCATTGCCGATCAGATGCCAGAAGAGCTGCCAGCCGGTATCGATGGTTTCCATTGTCATTGTCATTGCGAATCATCATCATACGCCTTGGAGCACACCTTAGAGCACCTCATTCCCAAGTTCGACAAGTGGTTGCAACAACTGAAATGGCTTAATCTGGGTGGCGGACACTTGATGACACGCAAAGACTATGATGTGCAGCATTTGATTAGTGTACTACAAAAGCTGCATTCACAATATCCCCACCTAAAGATTATCCTTGAGCCAGGCTCTGCCTTTGCCTGGGAGACAGGCGTACTAACTTCTGAGGTTGTGGATGTGGTGGAGAACCATGGAATAAAGACTGCTATCGTGAACGTGAGCTTTACCTGTCACATGCCAGATTGTCTGGAGATGCCTTATCAGCCCGTTATTAGCGGAGCCAAAATGGGTAACGAAGGCCCTTATATATATAGAATAGGAGGAAACTCTTGCCTGAGCGGTGATTTCTTAGGAGACTGGAGCTTCGATCATGAATTGCAGGTGGGCGAACGCATCGTGTTTGAAGACATGATACACTACACCACTGTCAAGACCACCATGTTCAACGGCATTCACCATCCAGCTTTGGCTTTATGGACGTCAGATAATAAAGCCATGATTTATAAGGAATTCAAATATGAGGACTATCGTGACCGCATGTGTTAAGCATGATTTTGCGATATTTTTTGTATTTTTTTCTAAAAATAGTTTGTAGGTTTCAAGAAAATGCCTACCTTTGCATCCGCAAGCTAAGAATTAGCGGAATTTTCATGCAAGCATTTTTGCGGAAATAGCTCAGTTGGTAGAGCACAACCTTGCCAAGGTTGGGGTCGCGAGTCCGAGTCTCGTTTTCCGCTCAAGAGAGTTCTTTGATTCATAATGACAACAAATGGAGAGGTGGCGGAATTGGTAGACGCGCTACTTTGAGGGGGTAGTGACAATTATGTCGTGGGAGTTCGAGTCTCCTTCTCTTCACCTGTTCATAAAAGATATTTGCTATCTAAATCCCAT
Source organism: uncultured Bacteroidales bacterium (assembly GCA_902779085.1). Taxonomy (GTDB): domain Bacteria; phylum Bacteroidota; class Bacteroidia; order Bacteroidales; family Bacteroidaceae; genus Bacteroides. The sequence goes on from CACYZY010000003.1 coordinate 221,812, forward strand.
GCCCAAGTGGCGGAATTGGTAGACGCGCACGTTTCAGGTGCGTGTGCTGAGAGGCGTGAAGGTTCGAGTCCTTTCTTGGGCACTGAAGATAGCAAAATGCGGAAATAGCTCAGTTGGTAGAGCACAACCTTGCCAAGGTTGGGGTCGCGAGTCCGAGTCTCGTTTTCCGCTCAAGAGAGATTCATCCTATGATGAGTCTCTTTTTTTTATTTCAGCAAACTGACGCTTATGAGTATCCAAGTACAGAATCCCTTCTATGGCCGCAGGAAAGATGAACTGCAGGTCGATGCATCCCGTTTCACAGAGTTAGTGATGGAACAGAGCAACCCTACCCTGCCTGGCGAATGGGCTGAACAAAGCGGTGTTCAACTCACTTGGCCCCATGCTGGTACTGATTGGGCCCCGATGCTCGATGAGGTATCCGCTTGCTTCATACAGATAGCCAAAGAGATAGCTCGTCACGAGCTGTTACTGATTGTTACTCCAGAACCTCAAAAGGTGCAGATGCAGCTCACGCAAGCCAAAGTGATGATGCGTAATGTGCGTTTCATGCGTTGCGATACCAATGATACATGGGCACGCGATCATGGTGCCATCACGCTAACCGACTCACAGGGCCCACAACTGCTTGATTTCTGTTTTAATGGCTGGGGCAACAAATTTGTTGCAGAGAAGGACAATGCTGTAACACGCCAAGCAGTGGATAATGGATTCCTTCATGGCAAATATGTGAATCATTTGGATTTCGTTCTTGAAGGAGGTTCTATCGAGAGTGATGGCATAGGTACCCTGCTCACAACTTCTGCTTGTTTACTGAACCCCAATAGAAACCCCAGAATGAATAAGGTAGATATAGAAGATTATCTCAAGCGATCCCTGCATATCAACCGTATTCTGTGGCTCGACCATGGTTACCTCTGTGGTGACGACACCGACAGTCATATCGACACTTTGGCACGCTTCTGTAGTCCCGATACCATTGCCTATGTAAAATGCAATGACCCATCGGATGAGCACTATGATGAATTGGCTAAGATGGAGACACAACTACAAACCTTTGTTACCGTTGCAGGTCAGCCATATCGCCTGTTGCCATTACCAATGGCTGACAAGGTGATATTTGAGGGAGAAAGGCTTCCAGCGACCTACGCCAATTTCCTTATCCTTAACCAACAGGTTCTCTACCCAACTTATAGCCAGCCAGCTAATGACGCAACAGCCAAGGAAGTGTTACAAACAGCTTTCCCAGATAAAAATATAATAGGTATAGATTGCCGAGCATTAATCAAGCAACATGGTTCGTTGCATTGTGTGACGATGCAGTATCCAAAAGAAGTTATTAGATGATAGATGAAGATTAATAAAGTACAAGGGCCTCGGTTCATCCAGCCCTTGACTTTATTGATGATAAAAAAAACAGAACAGTTTATTTTTTTATGTGTCTTTGCAACTTTTTGTACCTAGGTTCCGTCTAACACATAAAATAAACAATAAAACGACTTAAGATTATGAAAAAACTGACAACTTTTTTTGTTTCAATGATGCTGGGCATTAGCTTGACAGCATGTAGTATGGTAGTAGATGGTGTGAATACCCAGAAGATCAATGCCAGCAAGAACTATGTTACCAAGGAATTTAAGGTGAAAGAATTCAACAACATCAATTTAATTGGTAGTGGTAACGTATATTTCACCCAGCAACCTGGTGCACCAGCTGTATCTGTAGTTACCTCCGACAATGTAGCTGAGATCCTAGACGTGTATGTTGAGAACAACACCCTATGCCTCAGAATCAAGAAGGGTTATAGCGTAAGATTTCTCGAGAAACTTGACTATACCGTCAATGCAGCTGCTTTGAATGCAATGAACATCACAGGCTCTGGTGATTTTAAGCTGATGAACGGGCTGACCACCGACAATCTGAAGTTGAGTATTACAGGTTCTGGCGATTTGGATTGTAACAATGTCAATTGCGCTGGTGACATGGAAGTAAGCATCTCTGGCAGTGGCGATATCAATGGTGACAACTTGCAAAGCAATGACATGTCGATTTCTATCGCTGGTTCTGGTGACATTGGTTTAGGCAATATCTCCGCCAATAATGTTAAGGCCAACATTTCCGGCAGTGGGGACATCAGATTGAAAGGTAAGACTTTTAAAGCCAAATATTTCATTGCTGGTAGTGGCAATATTGCTGCTAGTGACTTGCTAGCTGAGGATGTTATAGCAAATACCTCTGGCAGTGGCGATATTACCTGTTACGCTAGTAAGTCAATTGAGGCATCCAGAGCAGGCAGCGGCAGCATCGGTTACAAAGGTAATCCACAAAAAGTAAATATTGGCAAAAAAGGCGTTTATGCCATTGAATAATAATTATTGAATATAAAACAGTGATTAAACATTCATCCCCCTCCTCATAGAGGGGGATTTTTATTTGCATTTGTAACTTTTTTATGCACATACATACCTATTCTTAATTATAGTTCGTATATTTGTGACACGAATTCACAAATCAACCAAATAAAAGTATGAAGAAAGAATTTTTGTTATCCCTGCTTATTGCAGGAGCAGGATTGAACGGCTATGCCGACGAGACACGACTGCTTCGTTTTCCTGCCACTAACGGCCAGGAAGTGGTGTTCTCCTACGGAGGCGATCTGTTCAAGGTATCTATCAATGGTGGTGAGGCCACCCGCCTAACTTCTCACATTGGCTACGAAATGTTTGCTCGCTATTCACCTGATGGTAACTCCATCGCTTTTACTGGTGAATATGACGGCAATCGTGAAGTGTATCTTATCTCAAAAGATGGTGGCGAGCCCAAGCGACTTACCTTCACCGCTACAAACTCACGTGACGATCTTGGCGATCGTATGGGTCCTAACAACATGGTACTGACCTGGACCAAAGATGGTAAGAGCGTGGTATATCGTAACCGTATCAGCGACAGTTTCGATGGCAAGCTATGGACTATCTCCAAGGATGGTGGTATGAGCGAGCAGATTCCTTTGCCAGAGGGTGGCTTCTGCAGTTACTCTCCTGATGGTAAGAAACTGGCTTACAATCGCGTAATGCGTGAGTTCCGTACTTGGAAATACTACCGTGGTGGTATGGCCGATGATATCTGGATCTACGACCCACAAGCTAAGACAGTGGAGAATGTTACCAAAAATGATGCACAGGATATCATGCCTATGTGGATTGGTGATGAGATCTTCTTCATCTCCGACCGTGACATGACGATGAACATCTTTGTGTACAACACACAGACCAAGCAGACCGAGAAAGTGACCAATTACACAGACTTCGATGTGAAGTTCCCTAGCACCAACGGGCAGATTATCGTCTATGAGAAAGGCGGCTACCTCTATAAGCTGGATCCTAAGACACGTCAGAGCACCAAGATCAGCATCACGCTGAACTCTGATAATATTTACGGACGTAAGGAATATCGTAACTTATCTGACAACATCACAGCTGCTAGTGTATCAGCCGATGGTAATCGTCTGGCCGTAACAGCTCGTGGCGAGGTTTTCGACATCCCAGCTAAGCAGGGTGTAGTAAAGAACATTACCCGTACCCCAGGTGCCAACGATCGTGGTGCACAGATCAGTCCTGATGGCAAGTACATTGCATACATTAGTGACAAGACTGGAGAGACTGAAGTATGGTTGCAGGAAGAAGCAGGCGGTGAACCTGTGCAACTGACCAAGAACAACGACACATATATCCGTTCACTGGTATGGAGCCCAGATAGCAAGACTATCCTCTATACCGACCGTAAGAACCGTCTGGTTGAAGTTAATGTTACTGCCAAGAGCAAGCGCACCGTACTTACTTGCCCCGAGAGCGAGTTCCGTGGTGTGCAGTTCTCACCCGACAGTCAGTGGATCACTTACACCCGTCCAGAGAAGAATGACATGAGTGTAGTGTATGTCTATAACCTCAAGACCAACAAAGAATATCCTGTCACCGAGAAGTGGTACAGCTCTTCATCTCCTACTTTCAGTACTGATGGCAAGTACCTCATCTTCAATTCTAACCGTGATTTGAACCCTATTTATAGTCGTGTAGAATGGGACTATGCCTACACCAGCATGGGTGGCATATACTTGGCTACTTTGACTAAGGACACACCTTCTCCTTTGTTGCCTAAGGACGACCAGATCAGTATCAGCGAAGACAAGCCAGCTGGTCCTCAAGGCCCAGGCAAACCTGGTGAGGCTAAAGATGCCAAAAGCGTAGACGTGAAGATTGATACAGACGGTATCTTCAATCGCATTATCAAGTTACCTGTACGTCCTGGTGAGGGCTATATGAGCTATTTCTTCAGCGATGGCAAAAAGTTGTGGTACCAGAATGGTCGCAGTCTCATGGCGTTTGATTTCGCCACTCAGGAAGACAACAAGGTAGTTGATGGTCGTATCAGTGCTTACACAGCAGGTGGCAAGAAAGCTATCCTTTCTGACCGTAACAAGTACTATATCGTAGACTTCCCATCTGATCGTATCAAGGCTGATAAAGCTGTCAATACTGACAACCTGAAAGCTATTGTAGACTTCTCTGAGGAGTGGCCGCAGATCTTCGATGAGGTTTGGCGTGCATTCCGTGATGGTTTCTATCTGGAGAATATGCATGGCGTTGACTGGAAAGCGCTCAAGCAGAAATACTCCGTTCTGTTGCCATATGTAAAGACTCGTCTGGATTTGAACTATGTCATTGGTGAAATGATTTCTGAGTTGGCTTGCGGTCATGCTTACATTTCTACTGGCGAAAAGCCTGAGGCAGAACGCATCGATATGGGCTTACTGGGTGCCGAACTGAATCGTGACAAGAGTGGTTACTTCAAGATTACGAAGATTCTGGAGGGTGCTCCTTATCGTGAGGAACTGCGTTCACCTCTTACTGAGCCTGGCATCAACGTGAAGGAAGGTGAGTTCATCACAGCTATCGACGGTGTGTCTGTTACTTCTGTCAACAACATCTACGAGCTGCTCATTGGCAAGGCTAACGTACTGACCGAACTGACAGTAAATAGTGCTGCTTCTGCTGGTGGTCGCAAGGTTGTGATCAAGCCTATTGCTGACGAATACCCACTCTACCACTATGCATGGGTACAGAATAATATCAAGACTGTTGAGAAGGCAACCAACGGACGTGTAGGTTATATTTATATCCCTGACATGGGTGCTGAAGGTCTGAATGAGTTCGTTCGCTACTATTATCCTCAGTTGGATAAGGAAGCGTTGATCATCGACGATCGTGCCAACGGTGGTGGCAACGTGTCTCCTATGATTATCGAGCGTCTGTTGCGTGAGCCTTATCGTATGACTATGAGCCGTACATCCAGCACTACCAATACAGTGCCTGATGGAGCTCACCACGGTCCAAAGGTACTGCTCATCAACAAGTACTCAGCATCTGATGGTGACCTCTTCCCATGGAGTTTCAAGGCAAACAACTTGGGTACTGTAATTGGTACTCGCACATGGGGTGGTATTATCGGTATCAGTGGCTCTTTGCCTTACATGGATGGCACTGATGTTCGTGTACCATTCTTCACAAACTACGATGCCAAAACTGGTCAGTGGATTGTAGAGAACCATGGCGTAGACCCTGACATCCTGCTCGACAATGATCCTATCAAAGAGCAGGCAGGTGAAGACCAGCAGTTGAACAAGGCAATCGAGGTAGCTCTCCAGCAACTCAAAGACTGGAAGCCTCTGCCTGGCGTTCCTGCTCCTCGAACCTTTAAGGATCTTCACTTAAACAACTAAGAATTGAGGGCTGCATTCCTGCAGCCCTTTTTTATATTCTTTTCTTTTTGCAACTTGATTATTATAGCTTCACAAACTTATATCAAGAGCTATTTTTCAAGGCCGGTAGTTTTTAATATATCGCTCGTCAATTAGGCGTAAGCTTCCAAGCGATACAAGATGGGTGATGCTTTGGTAAAGGGGAAATGTTACCTTTTAGATCTTTTCTTTGTGCTAAAGAAAAGGAAGAAGCATCGCGTCGAAGAAAGGAACAGAAAAAAAGGCTGCTCGTTTGAGCAGCCCTATCCTATTAACCTAAAAAATGCTAGAACTGATTACTGTCTTGCAGCTTCAGCCTGAGCGTCTTGAATCATCTTCTCACTAGCATACATGTAGATTTCCACGCGACGGTTCTCAGCTGCAGTCTTGGTCTCATCATACTGATCGTAAGCAACACCCTCAACAGTCTTGAACTGAGAATTAGGCACACCACACTGCTTCAGATACTTCTCAACAGCCTGAGCACGCTGATTAGATACCTTGATGTTAGCATCATAAGTACCCACCTTGTCAGTATGGCCAATAACAGCGATGTCAGTAGTCTTGTCCTCAGCCAGAATACCAGCCAGCTCCTTCAGAGAGTTCTTAGACTCATTGTTCAGAGCAGAAGAGTTGAAACCAAACAGGATACCAGAATCGAATGTCACCTTAACGGCATCCAGACCATTGCTATCCTGTATCTTCTCTACATCTGCGCCCTCAATCTGAGCAGCTGCAGCAGCTTTCTTATCCATCTTATTGCCAATGATAGCACCAGTACCAGCGCCAACGGCACCACCGATAGCAGCACCAATTAAAGCACCCTTGCTACCACCACCAATTAAACCGCCTAAAACGGCACCAACAGCAGCACCACCGCCACCACCGATAGCAGTACCTTTAGCTGTATTATTCATAGTTCCGCAGCTGCCAAATACCAGAGCTGCACTCAAAAGAATAGCTGTAATTTTTGTCTTTTTCATATCACAATAGTTTTAAAAAAGTTATTATTCTCATCATATTTAAACTGTGATTAGGCTAGTGCAAATGAAGAGAATCTATTTGTCAAGCACACACAGTTATGCAAAATATTACATTGCAAATATACATTATTAATGGAATTTTAATGGCTTTACTGCAACTATTTTTCTCTTTTTTGGAGATTTTTTATTGATGTGACGAATATTTGTGTATTTTTGCACCAAATGTTGAACCTTAAATTGCATATATTATGAGAATGGATGGAAGACGCGAGAGTTCCAATGTGGACGATCGCCGTAGATTGAGTGGTGGTAGCAAGGCCGGACTTGGTATTGGTGGTCTGATTATTGTTGCCCTAATCACATGGTTTATGGGTGGTAACCCATTAAGTGTATTGTCAGGTGCTGACTTGGGTAGCATGGTTTCCACTCAGACAGAAAATAATCGTGAGTTTACGCCAGAGGAAGAGGAACTGGCAAAGTTCTCACGCCAGATATTGGCAGGCACCGAGGATGTATGGACCAAGGTATTCCAGCAGTACGGCAGAACCTATCGTTCTCCAAAAATGGTGTTGTTTACAGGCAGCGTAAAGACGGGTTGTGGTGGTGCCACCTCTCAGGTAGGTCCATTCTACTGCTCAGCTGACGAGTCTCTGTATATCGACCTGTCATTCTTTAGCGAGATGAAACAGACGTTAGGTGCCGATGGCGATTTCGCCTATGCATATGTAATTGCCCATGAGGTGGGACACCATGTGCAGCATTTACTGGGTACGTTGGACAAGGCACATAGCCAGATGGCTCGTATGAATGAGACTGAGAGCAACCGCATGAGTGTACGTATAGAGTTACAAGCTGACTTCTATGCTGGTGTGTGGGCTTATCACGACAACCAGATGTTTGGTTCACTCGAAGCTGGTGACTTGGAAGAAGCCATCAACTGTGCAGCAGTAATCGGCGATGATTACCTGCAGAAGAAAGCACGTGGCTATGCTGTTCCTGAGTCATTCAACCATGGTTCTTCACAACAGCGTCAGAAGTGGTTGACCTTAGGGCTCCGCACTGGAGACCTGAACCGAGGCGACACCTTCAGTCCAAACTTCAGTGACCTCTAACAAAAAAAGCTGCTCAATCGAGCAGCTTTTTCTTTTCCTAAATTATAATTATCTCAGTCGTTCTGATGCCCTTACCATCACCTCATCCGCATAGGTAGCGCGGAAAGCAAGATAGTTAAGGATGATGCAGACAAAAGGCAATGCCAAAGCCCATCCTGGACGGAAAGCAGCCTCCAAGTCACTCTTCAGCATATAGACAAAAACAGCCACAGCCGCATAGTAACCAATCTGCAACAAAGCACTGAACACACACATACGCACCTGCAACATGCGGTTCTTGTACAAAAAGATGGTAGCAAATGCCACCACAGCATTCAGCAACAGGATAGCAAACAGTCCCCAGGTTGTTTGAGTACCACCATCAGCCAATGTCAGGCCCAAAGGCTTCAGTACACTATCAAACGCTCCACCGGCTTCAGTGAAGAAACCGATTGGAGACAACATGGTCACCACCAATAATATGGTGATGACCAGCCAATAAACGGATTGAATACGCTGTATCATTGGAAATCGTCCATATTTTGCTTATCCTTGGCAGGATTGCGATAATAAATCTTTCCCTCTTTGTATTCCTGAGTAGCAATCAGTGTAGCCTTTGGCAACTTCTCGTAGTAACGGGAAATCTCAATCTGCTCGCGGTTTTCAAATACTTCCTCCAGATTGTCACTGTAAGAAGCAAACTCTGCCAGTTTCTTAGACAGGTCGTTCTTGATTTCCATGCTAATCTGATTGGCACGCTTACCGATAATGGCAACGGTTTCATATATATTGCCAGTATCTTCGCACAACTGCATAACGTCTCTTGTAACAGTGGTGTTAGCAGCATTTGTCTTTTTGTAATCCATAAATTATATGTTAGTTAAGTTGTTTATTCTTCTGCATATTCATCATCTTCTGGCAAATCCTTCAGGATCTCCTCAGATTTTTCCAGCATCTCGTCCACATCCTTGACCTTGGAACTCTCAGGGAACTCATTCTTGAAAGCATAGCACTCGTCCACAGCATCACGGTAGCGCTCACCTCTTTTTGACAGCACACTGTGTACAGCCTGTGCATACTTGGCCCTTACAATCAGGAAAGACAGGTCCTCACGATACTTCGTATAAGGATAATCCTTCAACGCATTTTGTGCACAGATTACTGAAGACTGGTAGTTGTTACCAAGATATGAACCTAAGTTATAATACAGCTTGGCAGCATCAAACTCCTTCTCCACCAGTTTGTCCTGAGCCTCAAAAATGATAGTCTGCGCTTCATCCTTGTAAATTGAGTTGGGGAAGAACTCCAAGAATAGCTGCAACTCCTGGATAGCCGTGTAGGTATCAGTCTGGTCCAGTTGTGACTCTGGAGAAGAGATCCACAATGCCTTGCCGGCATAGAAACGGGCCCTTTCGGTATATTTGCCACGAGGATATGAAGTATAGTATTGCTGGAACGACTGTGCCGCAACGGCATATTCCTTGTTCTTCAAATAGCTCATCGCCAGCATGAATACAGACTCCTCACCTCTATCAGAACCTTTCAAGATGGTAATCACGTCGTTGAGCAACGTAATGGCCTGTGTATATTGCCCTGCCACATAGTACTCTTTAGCAGCCTCATACATGTAGTCGTAGTCCTTGTCTTTCAGTTTGTGCTTGTACAGGTTGGTAAAGTTACCGCACGACGACATCACGAGGGCAGTGAGCAGTATGATGATGATATTTCTCTTCATTTTCTAATTGAAAAATGCCTATTTGGCGAAAATCTTGGCAAAGTTAGCATTAATCCATGAATAATGCAAAATCTTACCTATTAAAAAAACAAAAAGACGCAAATCCTTGCATAATTCATTCATGTTGCCTATCTTCGTTAATTTAATATCAAACCTTCAATGAACAAGTTCAAACTAACATCAGCCTATCAACCGACAGGTGACCAACCCGAGGCCATCAAGCAACTGACAGAGGGTGTTTTAGCAGGTGTTCCTGCCCAGACCTTGTTGGGTGTAACAGGCTCGGGCAAGACATTTACCGTAGCCAATGTCATAGCCAATGTCAACAAGCCCACACTGGTGCTCAGCCACAACAAGACACTGGCTGCCCAGCTCTATAGCGAGTTCAAGAGTTTTTTCCCTAACAACGCAGTAGAATACTATGTGTCATACTATGACTATTACCAGCCTGAGGCCTACATGCCTAGCACCGATACATACATAGAGAAAGACCTGGCCATCAACGATGAAATCGACAAACTTCGCTTGGCAGCGACATCCTCCCTCCTTTCTGGGCGTAACGACGTCATTGTGGTGTCATCAGTATCGTGCATCTATGGTATGGGTAACCCAGCCGACTTTTACAACAACGTCATTGAGGTGAAGCGTGGCACCATGTTCAGTCGCAATGTCTTCCTGCGGCAGTTGGTCGATAGTCTCTATGTCCGCAACGACTTAGACTTGAACCGTGGCAATTTCCGTGTCAAGGGCGACACGGTGGATATCTTCCTGGCCTATGCCGACCACATCCTCCGCATCATTTTCTGGGGCGACGAGATTGAAAGCATCGAGGAAGTTGATGCCCTCACGGGGCGTACAACAGGTGTGTTCGAGGACTACAAAATCTACCCTGCCAACCTGTTCATGACCACCAAAGAGTCAACTTTACGAGCTATTCATGAGATAGAGGATGACTTGCACAAACAAGTGCAATTCTTTGAAGAACAAGGGAAAATGCTCGAAGCAAAACGTCTCTATGAGCGTGTCACCTACGATATGGAGATGTTGCGCGAACTGGGACATTGTTCGGGCATTGAGAACTACTCCCGCTACTTTGACGGACGCCCTGCCGGTACCCGTCCTTACTGCCTGCTCGACTTCTTCCCGAAAGATTACCTCATGGTCATAGACGAGAGTCATGTAAGTGTGCCACAGATTCAGGCCATGTATGGTGGCGACCGAGCACGCAAGGAGAACCTGGTGGAATATGGTTTCCGTTTACCGGCAGCCAAGGACAACCGTCCCCTCACCTTCCCCGAGTTCATGGATATGGCCCGCCAGGTTATCTATGTCAGTGCCACACCGGCAGACTTCGAACTGGAACAGAGTGAAGGTATCGTGGTGGAGCAGGTCATCCGTCCTACAGGCCTCCTGGATCCCAAGATCGAGGTACGCTCCATGCAGAACCCTGTTGACGACCTGATGGAAGAGATACAGCAACGAGTTGAACGTGAGGAACGAGTGCTGGTCACCACCCTCACCAAACGTATGGCCGAGGAACTTACCGAATACTTGCTCAACAACGGTGTGCGGTGCAACTATATCCACAGCGATGTAGATACTTTGGAACGTGTCAAGATCATGGCCGACCTGCGTGAAGGCATTTACGACGTACTGATTGGTGTCAACCTGTTGCGTGAAGGACTTGACCTGCCAGAGGTATCTCTTGTAGCCATTCTCGATGCCGACAAGGAAGGCTTCCTGCGCTCCCACCGTTCTCTAACACAGACAGCAGGTCGTGCTGCCCGTAATGTCAACGGACTGGTCATCATGTATGCCGACAAGATTACCGACAGCATGCAACAGACCATCGACGAGACCAACCGCAGGCGTGAGAAACAGTTACGCTACAACCAGGAGCATGGCATCACACCCCGTCAGATTGTCAAGGGCAAGAACCTCGATGTCTTTGCACCCAACATCGAAGCTACCACAGAGGCCAAGGCCACTATCAGTCACCGCAGTGCCGAACTGTCGGCTCCTCGTCCATACATCGAACAGGTGGGCTCCACCTCTGCAGCTGCCGATCCTATCGTACAATACATGTCACGTGAGCAGTTGGAGAAGAGCATCGAGCAGACCAAGAAACGCATGCGACAGGCTGCCAAGAAGCTCGACTTCATCGAGGCAGCACAATACCGTGACGAAGCACTTCGCATGGAAGACTTGCTCAAACAACGTTTCCCAGACTAAAACCAAAGGCTGCCCTTTCGAGCAGCCTTTGGTTTTGTAGTTGAAATACAACAACTAATCAAGAATGAACTTTCAGCTTATTCCAACTCGTCAATATAATACTCAATTTGATTTCTTGGATTTACATGGGACAACACCTTTATTCTATGAGATCCTTTATGACCCATATCAATAAAGTCATACTTATACCATCCATCACCTTCTGGCACTATCTTTGTGAGTTTATGTTCATCAGTTGGGCCATCTTGAAATTCACTTCTGAAAAGCCATGTAGCATAACCACCACCTTCATATTCATAGGCTTCCTTCAGTTTCTTTTTTAATTTATCGGTACAGTATTTATCTATAAAAGCATAATCATTATACAATTCATCATTATAAATGGAAGTAAAGAATATTGCAAAATCATTATTCAATTCTTCAACACTATCTATACCTGCCCTCTTTAACTCGGTCTGCAGACTATCACCAACTACTTCGTTTTCCGTTCCTTTTTTCGAGTTACATCCCATAACAGCTCCAAGTGCTATTACAGCCACCAACATTAAAAATAATTTTCTCATCATAATTACAACTTTTCTATGAAATTACGGCTGCCCAAAAGAGCAGCCGCAATAGTTAATATTAGGTTGTCAGTTGATTATTAGTAAGCAAACATAGGATATTTCAACATAGTTTCATTTACATGAGCACGAACCTTAGCGATTACTGCTTCATCCTCAGGAGCATTCAGCACGGTCTCTATCAGTTCGGCAATCTCCAACATCAGGTCTTCCTTAGCACCACGAGTAGTGATGGCAGGAGTACCCAGACGGATACCAGAGGTCTGGAATGCGCTGCGAGAGTCGAATGGTACCATGTTCTTGTTGGCAGTGATGTCCGCAGCAACCAGTGCCTTCTCAGCCACCTTACCTGTCAGGTCAGGATACTTGGTACGCAGATCCACCAGCATAGAGTGGTTGTCAGTACCACCAGAAACGATGTGGAAGCCACGGTCAACCAGTGCCTGTGCCAGTACGGCAGCATTCTTCTTCACCTGCTTCTGGTATTCTTTGAATTCAGGCTGCAGAGCCTCACCAAAGGCAACTGCCTTAGCAGCTATCACATGCTCCAGAGGACCACCCTGCTGACCAGGGAACACAGCTGAGTTGAGCAGTGTTGACATCATCTTGATCTCACCCTTCTTGGTAGCCAAGCCCCAAGGATTCTCGAAGTCTTTACCCAGGAGGATGATACCACCACGAGGACCACGTAAGGTCTTATGAGTAGTAGAAGTGACGATATGAGCATATTTCAATGGGTTGTCGAGCAAGCCAGCAGCAATCAAACCAGCTGGGTGAGCCATGTCAATCATCAGCAAAGCCCCTACCTCATCAGCTATCTTGCGCATGCGAGCATAGTCCCACTCACGAGAATAAGCCGAGCCACCACCGATAATCAGCTTTGGCTTCTCCTGGAGTGCCAGACGTTCCATCTCGTCATAGTCAACACGACCAGTCTCCTTGTTCAGACTGTAAGCGATAGGATGATACAGGATACCTGATGTGTTCACTGCAGAACCGTGTGACAGGTGACCACCCATGTCGAGGTTCAGACCCATGAACTTATCACCAGGGTTTAGTACAGCCAACAGCACAGCAGCATTAGCCTGTGCACCAGAGTGAGGCTGTACATTGGCATATTCAGCACCAAACAGTTCCTTCACACGGTCGATAGCAATCTGCTCGCTCTGATCTACCACTTCGCAACCGCCATAGTAGCGCTTGCCAGGATAGCCCTCGGCATACTTATTAGTCATGCATGAACCCATGGCCTGCATTACCTGGTCACTCACAAAGTTCTCTGAAGCAATGAGTTCCATGCCTTTCAGCTGACGCTGGTGCTCTTGCTCAATCAGATTGAAAATCAAATCGTCTCTTTTCATGATTTGCTATTAATTAATAAATGATAAGCTTATTTTCTAATTTGGCTGCAAATTTACGATTAAATGAGGGAATAGGCAAATAATTTTAAAGTTTTCCGAATGATAGTTTTTCGGTGAAGCTAAATTACTTTTTCTTTTTCTCTACCGACCACCCAAACTTTCCTATCTTGTGCCCCAGACTGTAGTAGCCCCCATGCACATAGACCAGTGGATTATATGATGCCATGTCGAATGTGCCCGTCTCATTGTCAAGATATTGCGTATCTATTCTTACGTTCACCACATCGGCGATGAACATGTCGTGCGAACCAAGCGGCACAATCTCTTTCACCTTGCACTCAATGCATACGGGTGACTCCTCAATAAGCGGTGCTTTGACCACCGAGCACTTGCCTGGTGTGAGGTGCATCTCCTTAAACTTGTTGTAGTCCTTGCCCGAACGTACACCACACCAGTCGGTGGCACGCGCCAGGCGCTCGTTGGTAAGGTTGATGACGAACTCTCCAGTACGTTTGATGATGTCGTACGAGTAGCGTTCAGGGCGTACAGAGATATAGCACATGGGGGGATTGGTGCAGAGCGTGCCTGTCCAGCCAATAGTGATGATATTATATTCTTCGGGCGTACTGCCACAGCTCACCATCACTGCCGGCAATGGATAAATCAACGTTCCTGGTTTCCAGTCCTCTCTCATACCAGATGAATTTCATCACGATGCTGCTCCTTGTCACAGTAGTGGCACTTGATGACGCAATTATCCTTATCTATTACATGGAAACGTGTAGGCATCGGCTCATTGTTCGTGATGCACTTCTGGTTTGAGCACTTCACGATGCCAATCAGCTCATCAGGCAGCTGTAGCTGGCGCTTCTCCACCACCTCATAGTCACGGATGATGTTCATGCGCACATTAGGAGCCACCACAGCAATACGGTTGATCTCATCATCCGTAAAGAACTTGTCGGCAATCTTGATGATGCCCTTCTTCCCCAACAGTTTACTGTCGAGGTTATTGCCAATGGTAATATTGTTGGTCAGATGGCTCAGACCCAACAATGAAACCACGGTAAAGAGCTTATCGCTCGGTATATGGTCTATCACAGTGCCGTTCTTCAGTGCGGCCACCTGCATTTCTTCTTTCTTCTCCCTCATACTTGTTTATTTCTTAAATGTATCCTTGACAGAATTCACAAACTTCTCCATATTGTCCTTGAAGTTATTGATGGCTTCAGGCAGATCATCCGTGATATTCTTCACAGCCCCGCTCACCTTCTCGGAAGCCTCAATCTTCAAGGAGTCAGCCTTCACCTCCTCCAGTGTGATGCCCAGCACATCGCAAAGGATAGCCTCACGAGCATACAGACCATTCTGAGCCTGTTGGAAATAATACGCCTTCTCGTTGGCATCCACATCGTAAGCAATCTCGTTCACGCGAGGCAGAGGGTGCAAGATGCGCAGGTTAGGCTTCGTATGCTCCAGCATGGCATTGCGCAGGATATATACATTCTTCACACGCTCATACTCATCCAGGTCAGTGAAACGCTCACGCTGCACACGCGTCATGTACAGGATATCAGCATCCGCAATACTCTCAGCGGTAAAGTCTTTATGCTCCACGAACTTGATATTGTTCTCACGGCAGTAGATCTTATACTCCTCAGGCATACGCAGTTCGTCAGGAGCGATAAAGTGGAATGTAGGATTGAAGTGGCGCATGGCCTGGATCAGCGAGTGCACCGTACGACCATACTTCAGATCGCCCACCAAGTAGATCTGCAGATTGTCCAGCGAGCCCTGTGTCTTGTAGATAGAATACAGGTCGAGCATGGTCTGTGACGGATGCTGGTGTGCACCATCACCGGCATTTACCACCGGTACGTTGGTCACCTCACTGGCATAGCGTGCTGCTCCCTCGAGGTAGTGACGCATCACGATGATGTCGGCATAGTTACTCACCATCTTGATGGTGTCGTTCAGTGTCTCACCCTTGCTCGAGCTGGTCGACATCGGGTCACTGAAACCAATCACACGGGCACCGAGACGGTTGGCAGCTGTCTCAAAGCTCAGACGAGTACGTGTAGAGGGTTCGAAAAACAAGGTAGCGACTACCTTTCCGTAAAGCAGATGGCGGTTGGGATACGCCTCAAATTCCTTGGCCATCTCCAACATATAGAGAATTTTCTCCTTCGTGTAGTCGGCAATGGTCACTAAACTTCTGTTTTCCATATCGTTGATTAGATTTGACTTTTTCTAGCCTGTAAAGTTACACAAAAACTTTCTCTCACAAAAGCCATATGCAGATTATTTTTCTTATTTTTGCGTCATAATACCGTTGACCGAAAAAATGATAGTAGTCGATGGTTATTTGCGGAACATTGTGATATACGTAGCCGACATATCTGCTTGCAGTCAGTCGGCGGTATATGCACAATGTGGAGCAAAAAAAAGAAGAAAAAGAAAGATGGATTTTGAGAAAGAACTGAACGAAGGACAACGCAAAGCCGTGCAATATTGCGACGGTCCGTCACTGGTCATAGCCGGTGCCGGATCAGGCAAAACACGTGTGCTGACCTACAAGATAGCCTACCTGCTCGAGGAGCAAGCATACGACCCATGGAACATCCTCGCCCTCACCTTCACCAACAAGGCCGCCCGCGAGATGAAAGAGCGCATCGCCAAACAAGTAGGCATCAAGCTAGCACAGTACCTCTGGATGGGCACCTTCCACTCCATCTTCCTCCGCATCCTCCACTACGAACACGAGTGCATCGGCTTCAACGCCAACTTCACCGTCTATGATGCCTCCGACAGCAAGAGTCTCATCAAAGCCATTATCAAGGAGATGGACCTCGACGAGAAAGTCTATAAACCCGGTCTCGTGGAGGAACGCATATCCAGTGCCAAGAACCGACTGGTGACACCACAGCAGTACCTCGACAATTACGACCTGCTCGAGGCCGACCGTGATGCCAAGATATCACAGACTGGCGAGATTTATCACCGTTACTGGAACCGATGCCGTCAGGCCAATGCCATGGACTTCGACGACCTGCTCTTCTACACCTATCTTCTTTTTAAGGAACATCCCGACGTGCTGGCCAAATACCAGCAACAGTTCAAGTATATCCTGGTGGACGAGTACCAGGACACCAACTATGCCCAGCACTGCATCGTGTTACAACTGGCGGCACAGCACCAGCGTGTATGTGTGGTGGGCGACGATGCCCAAAGCATCTACTCGTTCCGTGGAGCTGAAATCGACAATATCCTCAACTTCACCAAGCAGTTCGATGGTGCAAAAATCTTCAAGTTGGAGCAGAACTACCGCTCCACACAGACCATCGTAGAGGCAGCTAACAGTTTGATTGCCAAGAACCAAAGACAGATTCACAAGGATGTGTTCTCCGAGAAGGAACAAGGCGAAAGCATACAGGTGACCGAGGCCTATAGCGATGTGGAAGAAGGCGACATCGTGGCCAACCAGATCAGTAAGCTGCACCGACGTGAGCAAATACCTTATAATGAGATAGCTATCCTCTACCGCACCAATGCACAGAGTCGTATCTTCGAGGAGGTCATGCGTAAGAAAAGCATCCCCTACCGTGTGTACGGCGGCTTGTCGTTCTACCAACGCAAGGAGGTGAAGGATGTCATTGCTTATTTCCGTCTGGTGGTCAACCCCAACGACGAGGAAGCATTCAAGCGCATCATCAACTACCCCACCCGAGGCATCGGCGACACCACTGTGGGCAAGATCATCGGGACAGCTACGCAACATGGTGTGAGTCTGTGGGAGGTGATTTCCCAACCCATGAGCTACGGCCTCAATGTAAATAAAGGTACACTGACCAAGCTCGAAGGCTTCCGCAACCTCATCAATGGCTTTATCTCACAGGTATCCACCACCGATGCCTACCAACTGGGTACGGCCATAATCCAGGCCTCGGGCATCATGGGTGAACTGATGCAGGACCGAACGGCAGAGAATATGAGTCGCCAGGAGAATATCGAGGAACTGGTCAATGGCTTGCAGGACTTCACCCAGACACATCGCGAGGAGGACAACGAACATATCTATCTTTCTGATTATCTGAGTGAAGTATCACTTCTCACAGATTTGGACAGCGACGAAGGTGATGATGGAGCCAAGGTGACCATCATGACCATCCACTCCGCCAAGGGTTTGGAATTTGGCACCGTGTTCGTGGTAGGTATGGAAGAGAACCTCTTCCCCAGTCCGATGTGCAGCAACAGCATCAAGGGCCTCGAGGAGGAACGTCGTCTGTTCTATGTGGCATTGACCCGTGCCGAGCAGCATTGCTACCTCAGCTATGCCAAGTCCCGTTTCCGTTATGGAAAGATGGAGTTCTGTACACCGAGCCGTTTCCTTCGTGACATTGATCCACAGTATTTGCACATCGATAAGCAGTCGTCCGACTTCTCCCGTCCTACCTACCCCAAGTCCAACTCCTTCGGGCGCTGGGATTATGTACCTGGCGAGGAATACATCGACCGTCTGCACACTTCTTCTGCCAAGCGTTACTGGATGGAGGAAGAGCCGAAAACCAAGCCCGTGGTACAACACACCAAGTATCGTGCTGATGCTTCCAACATTCGTCCTAGTGGCACAACTGGCTTAGGTTCAACATCAAGCAGTGGCAGAGGCACAACCGGCTTAGGCACAACTTCATCAACCAGTGGCAGAGGCACAACAGGCTTAGGTTCTGCATCACCAACGGGCAGCATCCCTCCTGGTCGTTTCAAGCGAGTGAGCAGTACCCTCGTCAGTCCTGCATCTGGCAAGTCAGGCATAGCACCTTCTTCCGTTGCTGTTGGTCAACGCATTCAGCACGAGCGCTTCGGCATTGGTGAAGTCATCAAGGTTGAAGGCTCTGGCGACAATGCCAAGGCTACCATCTCTTTCCTCCATGCAGGAGAAAAGCAGCTCCTCCTCCGCTTCGCCCGCTTCAAAGTCATAGATTGAAATTTTCTTTGCGACCAAGAGAATATCTTGATGGTGAAGCCGGCATTCTTCTCTGCAGCGTTACGAAAATCGGGAAAGTTTTCCGTTAAAAAACTCAGGCTGTTTGAGCGAAGCGAGTTTTTGAGTTTTAGGAAAACGTGAGCGATTTTTAGCGGAAGAGATGCAGCCGGCGGAAGTATCAGTGTATTTACAAAGCAAAGAAAACTCTTGAAATTGAATAGGTAGTTAAAGAAAGAAGGCAAAAAGAGGGCTGCATCTCTGCAGCCCTCAACAACAACCAGTAAAAACTGATCAAAACTATGAAATAGAAATTATTTCTTGTTCAGAGCAAGGTCAATAGCTACAGCGATAGCCACAGTAGCACCAACCATTGGGTTGTTACCAATACCCAAGAATCCCATCATCTCAACGTGAGCAGGAACAGAAGAAGAACCTGCGAACTGAGCATCTGAGTGCATACGACCCAGGGTGTCAGTCATACCGTAAGAAGCAGGACCAGCAGCCATGTTATCTGGGTGCAGTGTACGACCTGTACCACCACCAGAAGCTACAGAGAAGTAAGGCTTGCCAGCCAGCACGCGTTCCTTCTTGTAAGTACCAGCTACTGGGTGCTGGAAGCGAGTTGGGTTGGTTGAGTTACCTGTGATAGACACGTCAACATTTTCGTGCCACAGGATAGCTACACCCTCGCGAACGTCGTCAGCGCCATAGCACTTAACTTTCAGACGGCTTGGGTTGTTGCCATAAGGAACCTCACGAACAATCTTCAGCTCAGAAGTGAAGTAGTCAAACTGAGTCTGAACATAGGTGAAGCCATTGATACGGCTGATGATCTGTGCAGCATCCTTGCCCAGACCGTTCAGGATCACGCGCAGAGGTTTCTTGCGTACCTTGTTTGCCATTTCAGCAATCTTGATAGCACCCTCAGCAGCAGCGAAGCTCTCGTGGCCAGCCAAGAAAGCGAAGCACTCAGTCTCCTCACGGAGCAGACGAGCAGCCAAGTTACCATGACCGATACCTACCTTACGGTCGTCAGCCACTGAACCAGGGATACAGAAGCTCTGCAGACCGATACCGATAGCCTCGGCAGCATCAGCAGCTGTCTTCACGCCCTTCTTGATAGCGATAGCAGCACCACAAACATATGCCCACTTGGCATTCTCAAAGCAGATTCGCTGTGTTTCCTCACACATCAGATAAGGGTCAACACCAGCCTTGTCACAAATCTCGTTGGCCTCTTCAATACTGTTGATGCCATTCTCCTTCAGAGCTGCAAGAACTTGGTTGATACGGCGTTCCTGACTCTCAAATTGTACTTTTCTAATCATCGTCGTTCCTCCTTATTCTTTACGTGGATCAATAGCCTTTACTGCGCCCTGCTCTTCGGTTGTACGACCGTATGAGCCGGTGAACTTCTTGATAGCCTCATTGGCATCCATGCCATTCTTGATAGCTTCCATCATCTTGCCCAGGTGTACATACTCGTAACCGCAAACCTCGTTGTTCTCATCGAGGAACTGCTTGGTGATGTAACCTTCGGTAAGTTCCAGATAGCGAGTACCCTTAGCTACAGTGCCATACAGAGTACCTGTCTGTGAACGCAGGCCCTTGCCGAGGTCTTCCAGACCAGCACCGATAGCCAGACCACCTTCTGAGAAAGCACTCTGAGTACGGCCATAAACGATCTGCAGGAAGAGCTCACGCATAGCGGTGTTGATAGCATCGCAAACGAGGTCGGTATTCAGAGCTTCGAGGATGGTCTTGCCAGGCAGGATCTCGCTAGCCATAGCAGCTGAGTGAGTCATACCCGTGCAACCGATAGTCTCTACCAATGCTTCCTGAATAACACCGTCCTTCACGTTCAAGCTCAGCTTGCAAGCACCCTGCTGAGGTGCGCACCAACCAATGCCATGAGTGTAACCTGAGATGTCTTTGATCTCTTTAGCCTGAATCCACTTACCCTCTTCAGGTATTGGAGCAGGACCGTGGTAAGCGCCTTTAGCGACGCTACACATGTTCTTAACTTCAGTAGAATAAATCATAATTTTTATTAGTTAATAAAATTGTTTTTACGTACCACATATCGGCCGAAGCCAAATAGTTAGGTGAGGTCTTTCTATCAATCTACAAATGTAAGAAAAATACCCGATATAATCAACGCTTCAAAGCTCCATTTAAGAACTATTAACAGAGAAAAAACGCCGATTTTTGTCGCTCAGCACGAAAGTTTGTAACTTTGTCGCATAAAACTAGGTAAGGATGAAGAAAATAACGAAAGAAGAGCTGGATGAGAGAGTGGCCCGTGCGGTCGATAATTTCATGGCAGGCTATGGCTGTTGCCAGAGTGTGGTAACTGCCTTTGCCGACCTGTATGGTCTCGATGATATCATGGCCAAGCGCATAGCAGCTGGCTTTGGTGGCGGTGTAGGTCGTCTCCGCATGATGTGTGGGGCTGTGTCGGGCATCGTCATGCTCGTGGGCCTTGACTGTGGACAGATAGAGGGCAGCGACAATGCCGGTAAGTCTGCCTGCTACAAGGTGGTGCAGGAGCTCCTCGCCAAGTCCGAGCAAGCCAATGGCAGTTTGATCTGTGCCGAGATCCTGGGCATCAAGGGTCATGAGAAGGCACACAACAGCTATATCGCCTCCCCTCGCACCGCCGAGTACTACAAGACTCGTCCCTGTGCTGCCAAAGTAGAATCAGCTGCTCGTATTTTTGCTGATTATCTTTTGCAAAAATCAGCAAAATGATTTATGTATTTTTCTTTTTCTTTCTCCCGCAGAAAGAAAAAGAAGCAAAAAGAAAAGGCTCCCGGCTGCACTTCCAGAGCTAGATTTTGAACATTTTTGCTAAGAGAAAATAGACGACCTTCGGTCTTATTTGATTTTCTCTTTATACGCAAAAACATTCAAAATTCCTAACGCTCTTCCAATGAGGCCGGTTTAAACATAAGAAAAAAATGAAACAAACAATACCAGTAGTAGGAATGATGTGCGCAGTATGCGCAGCTCATGTTGAGAAGAAACTCAGCGGATTACAGGGGGTAGATAGTTGTGCCGTGTCGTTGGCAAGCAGGACGGCCTTGGTGGACTATAACCCCGAGGTGGTGAGCCTCGACGATATGAAGGAAGCACTGCAAGGCATCGGCTACGACCTGGTGACTGAACCGGATAAAGACCTGGAGGCGATAGAGCGCCAAGGCTACCTCGACCTCCGCAAGAGGGTCATCGTATCATGGGTACTGGCCATCCTCTGCATGGTCATCTCCATGTATTATATCAGCTTTGGTAATGCACTGACAAACAATATATTGATGATGATTATATCAATCGTCAATTTAATATATTGCGGACGCCAATTCTATAGCATCGCATGGCGCCAGCTACTGCATGGCTCTGCCAATATGGACACGCTGGTGGCTCTCTCGACGGCCGTATCTTTTACCTTCAGCGTGTTCAACACTTTCTGGGGAGATAGTTTCTGGGGCAGTCGTGGCATGGAGAACCACACTTACTTTGATGCATCGGTGATGATCATCACCTTCGTGCTGACGGGTCGCCTGTTGGAGGAGCGTGCCAAGAACAGTACGGCATCATCGATCCGTGCCCTGATGGGACTACAGCCCAAGACGGCGCGTGTGCTGCAGATGGGCGAACTGAATGAGGTGCCGCTCGCTACCATACAGCCCGAGGATATACTGGAGGTGCGTCCGGGCGAGAAAGTGCCGGTGGATGGCGTATTGACCGAGGGTACTGGCTTTGTCAACGAGTCGATGATCAGCGGGGAGGCGATGCCTGTTGAGAAGAGCGAGGGCGACAAGGTGTTGGCAGGCACCATCGTAAAATGGGGTACTTTCCGATTTGAGGCCCAACAGGTGGGGGAGAGCACCGTGCTGTCGAACATCATCAGGATGGTGCAACAGGCGCAAAACTCGAAAGCTCCCGTGCAACGCACCGTCGACAAGATTGCGCTGGTCTTTGTGCCGGCCGTGATAATCATCGCCATTCTCACTTGTGTCCTCTGGCTGGCATTGGGAGGCATGGAAAAACTGCCACAAGCCATTCTGGCGGCTGTGTCGGTGCTCGTCATCGCCTGTCCATGTGCCATGGGTCTGGCTACGCCAACCGCCCTGATGGTGGGCATTGGCAAGGCTGCTGAGAAGCATATCCTCATCAAGGATGCCACCGCTCTCGAGGGGCTCTGTGCCGTCAATGCTGTGGTGTTCGACAAGACGGGTACCCTGACCGAACTGGAACCTGACTATCCGGATGGTTCGGTGAATGCTCGGATCATTGAGGAGGACAACGGTGAGTTCAACATTGAATTCTTTAACGGCGAGAAGCTGAGAAGTAGTGCCCAACCGGCTGTTTACCTGTTAAAAGAGCAGAAAATCGATGTCTACATGATCAGTGGCGACAAGGAGGAAGCTGCGCGTCATTGGGCTGAGGAGGCCGACATTGATCACTACCAGAGCAAGGTGTTGCCGCAAGACAAAGAGGACCTGGTACGCAAGTTACAGGGCGAGGGCAAGCATGTGGCGATGGTGGGGGATGGCATCAACGATTCGCAAGCTCTGGCGGCGGCTGATGTGAGCATTGCTATGAGTCAGGGCACGGATGTGGCGATGGAGGTGGCGCAGGTGACGCTCATGGGCAATGACCTTTGTTGTATCCCTGAGGCTATCGAGCTTTCCAAGCGTACTGTCAACATGATTCACCAGAACCTCTTCTGGGCTTTCATCTACAACCTGGTGTGTATTCCTCTGGCTGCTGGTCTTCCTTATCTCTTCGGATATAGCTGGCACATCACGCCGATGCTGGCGAGTGCTCTCATGGCGTTCTCTAGCGTCAGTGTTGTCCTTAACAGCCTTCGCCTGAAGATACAAAAATAAAGGCTGCAGAAATGGAGGGCACTGAAAAACCCTTCAAGTTAGTAAGGCTTCTCGATTATTAACAAAAAGCAGATTGCATATAACCGTTAATATGCGGATTTGCAATCTGCTTTTGTTTTGTTTTTTTGATAGCTTGTAAGCCGTTATAGTGGTGTATTTCGTCTTACAGGCCTTCGTATAGGCATGAATACTCTCTGCTCAGATGAGTATGAGGATTCTTTTGATGTTTGCGGCAAATATAGTAATGGCTGCCTGAACGGGCATTCCGTATTTTCACCACGGTAGTGACCATTATCTCCGTCTTCGTGATGCTGTTATCTTAATAGGGAGGGGAGTCTTTAAAGCAGGAACATCAGCATCATCTGTACGATAATCACACGGAGGAACATCCCCAGCGGATAGACCGTCGCATAGCTCACCGAACTGGTATCTCCCTTGATCGTGTCGTTGGCATAGGCAAGTGCCATCGGATTTGCCATCGAACCGCAGAGAATGCCGCAAATGGTTCCGTAGTCATATTTCTTCATCTTCAGGGCTGTCAGACCTACGATCAAGACGGGAACAATGGTCAGCAGAAATCCTACGCCCACCCACATCAGTCCTTCAGGACGTACCACCGTCTCAAAGAAATGGGCACCGCTTTCCAGACCCAGACATGCCAGATAGAGCGAGAGGCCTAACTTCCTCAGCATCAGGGAAGCCGAACGGGTGGTATAGGTGATGAGATGGAAACGGGGACCGAAGGCACCTACGAGGATACCCACGATGATCGGACCGCCGGCAATGCCCAGTTTCACGGGGATGCTCATGCCTGGGAATCTAAGGGGAATGGCCCCCAATGCCAGTCCGAGAATGATACCGATGAAAATGGCAGCCAGATTAGGCTCGTTCAGACTCTGTACGGCATTGCCCAGAAAAGCCTCCACATGGTTCACGGCCTCATGATCGCCCACCACGTGAAGACGGTCGCCATATTGCAGTCGCAAATCGGGAGTGGCCAGCAGTTTCACATCGCCGCGGGTTATTCTGCTCACATTCACCTTGTATAGTTTCCTGAGTTGCAGGTCGCCCAGCAGCTTGCCGTTGAGCAGCGGACGCGTGAGCACGATGACCCGGCTCTCCACCTTCGAGTCGATGGCATTCCAGTCCACCTCCTCACGGTTCCAGTTCTCGTCCTTGATGCGCTCTCCGAAAAGAAGCTCCAGCGAATCGGCCTCGTCTCTCGTCGTCACCACCATCAGACGGTCGCCCAGCATAATCACAGAAGACGACTTCGGAACGATTACTTCCCCTTTCCGCCACATTCTCGAAACGATATATTTGAAATGCGTCATCTGGACGATTTCCGCAATCGTCTTTCCGTTGATGGCAGGATTCACCGCATTAAAACGGGCGATATAGGTCTCCTTTTCCGGATGTTGACGCCTGACAGCCAAATCCGAATCCTTCACAAACAGTTTGCGCATGAGGGCAATGGCGAGAATCACGCCCACTGCTCCTAAAGGATAGGTCACCGCGCAGCCCAAGGCCGCCCCCTCATGTGACATGTTCATTTGTGAGAGCGTCTGCTGGGCAGCACCCAGGGCAGGCGTATTGGTGGTGGCACCGCAAAGGATGCCCGCCATGTCAGGCAAAGAGATGCCCGTTACAGGACATAGCGCCAAGGCCATGCCCGTTCCCAGCAGTGTCACGGCCAGACACCAGAGGTTCATCGCTCCTCCTTCATGTGCGAGCGAACCGAAGAAACCTGGTCCTACGCTGAGTCCCAGCACATACACAAAGAGAATCAGTCCGAAACTCTGCGCATAGTCGAGCATGGCCGGGTTCACTGTCAGCCCGAGATGTCCTGCAAGGATTCCGATGAAAAAGACGAAGGCTATTCCGAGCGAAACACCCATCACGCGGAGTTTGCCAAAGGCAAGTCCCACAGCACAGATCACCGAGAGGATGATTACCGTCTGCATCGGTGACTGTTCAAAGAGCAAGCTGTTAATCCACTCCATCCTTTATCATCAGCATCTCAGACATTGAGCGTAAAAACACGCTTATCTGATAAAGTTAGTGCCCTGCGGTCTTTCACGGGCCGGGCATTCCTCCCGTTTCAGCGACTTCAGCATCCAGGCCATATTGTTGGCCATCGTCCGCATCGGATTAATTGTTTCGTCATACACCTTTTTCAGCGGCGTCCAGAAATGCAGTCTTTATTATTCAATTATCAATTGTCAATTATCAATTAACTACTCCCACTCTATGGTACCTGTTGGTTTCGGCGTCAGATCGTACAATACACGATTTACACCAGGAACCTCAGTGATAATACGCTTGGTGATATGATGCAGCAAAGCGTAAGGGATCTCCTCGATGGTAGCCGTCATGGCATCACGCGTGTTGACGGCACGGATGATCACTGGCCAGTCCCAGCTACGCTTGTCATTCTTCACACCCGTTGACTTATAGTCAGGCACGATGGTGAAATACTGCCATACCTTGCCCTCCAGGCCATTCTTCGCAAACTCCTCACGCAGGATAGCATCGCTCTCACGCAGAGCCTCCAGACGGTCGCGAGTGATGGCACCTGTGCAACGAACACCCAGACCAGGACCAGGGAATGGCTGGCGGAACACCATATTGTCAGGCAGACCCAGCTCCTTACCCACTACACGTACCTCATCCTTGAACAACAGCTTGATAGGCTCCACCAGTTCGAACTGTAGATCCTCAGGCAGACCGCCCACGTTGTGGTGCGACTTCACAGGACCAGACTCCACGATATCAGGATAGATAGTACCCTGTGCCAGGAAGCTGATACCCTCCTGCTTGCGTGCCTCCTCTTCGAACACACGGATGAACTCAGCGCCGATGATCTTGCGCTTCTGCTCAGGATCAGCCACACCCGCCAGCTTGTTCAGGAAGCGGTCGGTAGCATCCACATACACCAGGTTAGCGTCCAGCTCGTCACGGAACACACGTACCACCTGCTCAGGTTCGCCCTTACGCAGCAAGCCATGATTTACATGCACTGATACCAGCTGCTTGCCCACAGCCTTGATCAGCAGCGCAGCCACTACTGATGAGTCCACACCACCAGAGAGGGCCAGCAGCACCTTCTTGTCACCAATCTGAGCACGCAGCTCCTTGATTTGTTCGTCAATGAATTTCTGAGCCAGAGCGGGCGTCGTAATACGCTCCATATCAGCTGGTCTTACATTTCCTGTTGCCATATTCTTCAATTATTAGATTATTATTCTCTTTCTGGGCCGTAAAATTACAAAAAATATTTTTTCACAGCATCGTCGACAGGCACTTTTTTAAGCTCTCCGTCCAATAAGGAATCTGTATGCCGAATGTCTCCTTGATCTTCGTCTTGTCCAATACCGAGTAAGCAGGACGTTTCACCGGACTCGGGAACTCCTCACTGTGACAAGGCTGTATATTGCAGGCGAAATGCCCTGCCAGCTCCGCTATCAACTTGGTAAAGTCATACCACGACGTCACCCCCTCGTTCGAGAAATGGTAGATGCCCGTCTTCTCATAGTCGGATGACTCACCATGCACCGTTGCATACTTGAAATCATCCAGCACCACCTCTATCGCCTTCGCCAGGTCATAGGCATAGGTCGGTGTCCCCACCTGGTCGAACACCACCTTCAGCTGCGGCTTGGTGGATGTGAGGTTCAGCATCGTCTTCACGAAGTTCTTGCCGAACTCAGAGTACAGCCATGCCGTACGGATGATCACATGCTGACAGCCCACACGCGCTATCGCCTGCTCGCCATGCAGCTTCGTCAGACCATACACGCCAGTAGGTGTCCCCTGCTGCTCCTCCGTGCACGGTTTGTTGTATGGCTCACCCCCGAACACATAGTCCGTCGAGATGTGCACCAGCAATCCCTCCATTTCACGCATTGCTATAGCTAAGTTCTCTACCGCCTTGGCATTCAGCAACTCAGCCAAGTCGTAATCTTCCTCCGCTTTGTCCACATTCGTATAGGCGGCACAGTTCACAATCACCTTCACCCCCTGCTCGTTGACCATCTTACGCACCGCCTCCAGGTCAGTGATGTCCAGCTTCTGTGTACCCATATTCACACCGTCCCCCGCCAGGGTTCTCAGCATGTTGATAGACTCGGCAGACGCATCCGCCACATCCGTAAAGATAAACTTTTCCGGGTTGCCTTTCGCCACCCTGCGCAACTCATTGCCGAGTTGTCCGTTAGCACCTGTAACTAGTATATTCATATCAATAGATTCTCTCCATCATTTGCCATTTCTCATCACTCCTGGCGTTGGCCGCACAGCCTTGGAACTGACTGACGTAAGCCTCCCACTCTGCCTGTCTGGGCAACGTGGCCAAACGGGCCATGTCACGTTCAAAATCAAAGGTATCCACCGTGTCCATGATCATGAACAATAAGCGCCCATGACGGTATATCTGCATATTCATAATACCCACTATGTGCTGACCTTTAATGATTTGTGGCCATACATGCTTATGTGCCTCCACATACTTGGCTATCTTCTCCTCGTCATCTACGAGTGTCAACGTTTGGCAGTAGCGTTTCATATTGACTTATTTATTATTGGTGAATACATGCTGAGGTTGGTGCAGCACATACAATGCATAGCACAGTACGACTACAAAGCAAACCATCGGTACCAGGAAGGAAAGGTTGATGCCCGCAGCATCGCTGAGCAAGCCCTGCAGAGGCGTCAGCAGTGCACCACCCAAGATGGCCATGATCAGGCCACTGGCACCAATCTTGGCATCACCGGCAAAGCCACCTTTCTCAGGATTCTCCACATCACCCAGTGCCAAACCGTAGATCGTGGGGAACATCAGACTCATGAACACACTCGCCAGTACCAGCGCCACCACAGCTGTCCACCCGGTTGTCAGTACCACCACCAGTGCGCAGACGGCACTCAGTAAGGCACCTACCACCAACAGTTTCTGTGGTGCGAAATATTTCATCAGCCAGGTATAGCCAAAGCGTGAGAGGCAGAACCCAATGATGGCAGCCAGATAGACATTAGCCGCCTCTGCCTCTACCACGCCCAGTTCCTTCATCGCCAAACGGATGGCAAAGCTCCAGGTACCCGTTTGGGCACCAATATAGAAGAACTGTGCCACCACACCCCACGCATAGCGCTTGTTGCGCATCAGTCTGCCGAATGTGGCCATCAAAGAAAGCTCGTCCTCCGAGCCCTGAGCCGGCCTAAGGGCAGGCATATTGGCGAACAGCATGACCGCCATGATGCCCAGCAACACACCACCCAGTGCAGCGTAAGTACCACTGATTGAATAGAGTGATATATCTTGCAAGATGAAATATTTGCTGATCAGAATACCCGTGATACACCCAATGGGATTGAATGCCTGCGCGATGTTCAGTCGCCTGGTAGCCGTCTCCTGACTACCCATGGCCAGGATATAAGGATTGGAGGTGGTCTCCAGCACCGAACAACCAGTCGCCATTACATAGATGGCAAACAGATAGAAGGCATAGCTGGCCGCCCAGGCAGCAGGCAGGAACAGTATGGCTCCTGTAGCATACAGGATCAGTCCCAGTATCACACCGCTCTTGTAGGAATGCTTGCGGATAAACAATGCAGCCGGCAGTGCAATGAAGAAATAAGCCCCATAGAACGCCATCTGTATGAAGGTCGTCTGTGTATCACTCATTTGCATCACCTTACGAAAGGCTGCCAGCAACGTATCCGTCATATTTGCTGCCACGCCCCACAACGCAAACAATGTCGTAATGAGGATGAACGGCAACAGGAATTTTTTCTCGATCACTTTATTTTCCATAATTGATATTGGGAGTTTATAATCCGCCTCTTCTAATCGTTAATTTTATTGTTTCTGGGTGTACAGCCGCAAAGACATCCACGTCATTGACCACCAATATCAGATAGCCACCGCCCCCGGCACCCGGCATCTTCCATGCCAGCACGTTAGGCAGCGCACTGTATTGGTCGATAGTTGGTTGCACACAACCCTGTATCATCGCTGGGAACATCGCCACCTGTGCATCAAAGCTGTCCTTGAAGGCCTTCGCAAAAGCCTCCAGGTCACAAGCCATCAGCGCCTCCCAACAACGGCTGGCAGCATCTGCCAACGCCTTTACCTTCGGCTCCGTCACATCCTTGCCCTCCACCACACTGCAACCGGCACGGCGAGGCTCCATCGGGATCATGCACAGATGATGCTCCAGCCAGTTCAGCACCTTGTCATCCTGACAAGTCTCTATCTTCAGTGGCCAGAAATGATTGTCGTAATAATGACGGCAGACGCCCGGTATGCAGATACCGATGGCATCCTGTGCCCCACTGATGATGCCATCCTCACGCTCCGGATGATTCTCGAAGCAGAACACCAGACGCGCCAGAGTCTCGGGATCCATGTTCGGCAACTGGTACGGCCAGATGCGACGGATCATGTTGCGCGTCGAGGTACTCAACCCACAGCGTTCACGAATCTCGAACGTAGGCTCTATGCTCGCTGTGATGGCCCATCCCGGCGCATACTGACTCACATACGGCTGGTCGATCCACGTACCAGCAATATCTATGCGTGTAGGAATCTGCGAGGTCGTCTTCTTGAGGTCCGTGCTGGAACGAGCCGTCAGTCCCTCGTGCGGGTCACGCGACAGCATCACATACTCCATGCCCCTCTCCTCGCACACCTTGCGTTTCTCCTCGCTCCCGCCGTCACTGTTCACCACCAGTATGTCAGGATGCACGATGTCCAGTGTAGGCAGGAAATCCAGTATGCCACTGCCCGCATTGATGAATGCATCCTTCACATAGCGGATGCTCTTCACCATGAACAGGCGTTCCTGCTCGCTATACACCGTCTTATGATGCTTGTATCCTTCAATGGTCTTGTCACTGCCTATGCCCACGTACAAGTCCCCATACTCCGCCGCCTGGCGGAAGAACTCTACATGACCACTGTGCAGCAGGTCATAACACCCGGATACAAATACTTTCTTTTTCACCATTATCTTTCCGCTCTTATAGGGTTATGCAGGAAATCCTCATACGCCAGACGAATGCCATCCTCCAGCTCCGTCTTGTAAGTCCAACCCAGTTTCGTAGCTTTTGAAACATCGAGCAACTTACGAGGCGTACCGTTCGGACGAGTGGTGTCCCACTCTATCTTGCCCTTATAGCCCACCACCTTGGCCACCAACTCCGTCAGCGCCTTGATGGTCAGCTCCTTGCCAGTACCCGCATTCACCGTCTCGTTGCCACTGTAGTTGTTCATCAGGAACACACAGAGGTTCGCCAGGTCGTCCACATACAGGAACTCACGCAGTGGAGAACCATCCCCCCAGCAAGTCACGGTCTCCAAGCCAGCCACCTTCGCCTCATGGAAGCGACGGATCAAGGCAGGCAGCACATGACTGTGTTCAGGATGATAATTATCGTTAGGCCCATATAAGTTCGTTGGCATGACAGAAATATAATCCGTGCCATACTGCTTGTTCAGGAACTCGCAATATTTCAAGCCACTGATTTTGGCCAACGCATAAGCCTCATTGGTTTTCTCGAGCTCACCCGTCAACAGGCAGCTCTCTGTCATCGGCTGTGGCGCCATGCGGGGATAGATACAGCTTGACCCCAGAAACTCCAGTTTCTTGCAGCCATTCTTCCATGCCGCATGAATCACGTTCATCTCCAGTATCATGTTCTCGTACATGAAATCCGCCAAGGCAGACTGGTTGGCCATGATGCCCCCCACCTTTGCAGCCGCCAGGAACACATACTCAGGTTTTTCTTCAGCGAAGAAAGCCTCCGCTGCCTCCTGACGCGTCAGGTCCAGTTCAGCATGCGTCCTCAGCACCAGGTTATGATAGCCCTGCCGTTGCAGTTCCCTGACAATGGCACTTCCCACCATACCACGGTGCCCAGCTACATATATTTTCGAGTTCAGTTCCATACTTTATTCTTTCTCGTCCTTCACCTTGGCCATATCGTACTGCACCATGATACGCACCAGTTCCTCAAACGACGTCTTATGTGGGTTCCACCCCAGCACGGTCTTTGCCTTTGTCGGGTCACCCAAGAGCTTGTCCACCTCAGCCGGACGGAAGTACTTGGGATCCACCTCCACCAGCACCTTGCCCGTCTTCACGTCGATACCCTTCTCATCAACGCCCTTGCCTTCCCAACGCAATTCGATGCCAGCCTCCTTGAAGGCCAGTGTACAGAACTCACGCACCGAATGACTCTCACCCGTAGCGATGACAAAGTCGTCAGGCTGCTCCTGTTGCAGCATCAGCCACATACACTCAATGTAGTCCTTGGCATAGCCCCAGTCACGCACGGCATTCAGGTTACCCAGGTACAGCTTGTCCTGATAGCCCTGAGCAATGCGGGCAGCTGCCAGTGTTATCTTGCGAGTCACGAATGTCTCACCACGGCGCTCACTCTCATGATTGAACAGGATACCGTTGCAGCAATACATGCCGTAGCTCTCGCGGTAGTTCTTCATCATCCAAAAGCCATACAGCTTTGCCACGCCATAAGGCGAACGGGGATAGAACGGCGTGCACTCCCGTTGCGGTACTTCCAGCACCTTGCCATACAGCTCAGAGGTAGAAGCCTGGTAAATACGGCATTTGTCGGCCAAGCCCACGATGCGCACCGCCTCCAGCAGTCGCAACACACCTACCGCATCCACCTCGGCGGTGAACTCAGGCACGTCGAAACTCACCTTCACATGACTCTGTGCTGCCAGGTTATATATCTCGTCAGGACGAATCTCGCTGATGATACGGATCAGAGAAGAGCTGTCGGTCATGTCACCCCAGTGCAGCTCGACCAGGCGTTTCTTCTTCATGTCACGCACCCACTCGTCCAGGTACAGATGCTCGATGCGCCCCGTATTGAACGAGCTGCTGCGACGCAGTATGCCATGCACCTCATATCCTTTCTCTACCAAGAACTCAGCCAGGTAACTGCCATCCTGTCCGGTAATACCAGTAATTAAAGCAACTTTACTCATATCTTGTTAATTCTTTTATGCTAGATTCCACTGCCACCTGGCGCTGCACATACAAAGCATAGCACAGTACCACGGCAAAGCAAGCCACAGGCACCAGGAAGGACATGTTGATGCCGACAGCATAGCTGAGCAAGCCCTGCAACGCGAACAATGTCATGATGAGTATGAACGGCTAAAGATATCTCTTTTCTACAACTTTCATAGATATATAGCATTATCAGTCATCTTGTTAATGGCACCCTTAACATATCAATATTCATAAAAATACAACTTCTTATGTCGCTCACTAATAACATTAGAAGATTGAACCATTTTTAAAACTTCTGCAATGTGTTCCTCTTTCATTCGACCAACAACAGTAGTTGTCTTACTGCTTATTCCCTCGGCTATATCCACTACTCGACGTTCAATAACGCTTGATGCACATAAGAAAGAGTCGTACTTGAGGAAAGAATAGTCACGATGCAATAATGGATATTGAAGATTTAACTGTTCCTGCTTATTGAAGATTGCAGGATGAATATTTGAATTAATAAAGAAGAAACCACAGATCTTGTCTTCACTAACACCCATCACCACAAAGAACTTACGATGATCTATGCCGTTAAACTCAGACAAAAGGATATCTCCACGTTGAACGATATTGGCAATAGCCGATACAGGTATATCCATCACATAACCGCCTCCTCTGCATGCATTTGTTCTTCAATGAACTTGATATATTCATCGGTGTCACCCATTTCCGTCAAACGGTCACGCACGCTGATCACTTCATTCTGGGCAGTATGTAACCATGCATATCCATGAGAAACTTCAGAAACTGAGTTAAAACTCTTATCCTTCAATTTAGCAATATACTTATCAAGCATTTCAACATCACTACCAGAAAGATAACTCATATCTGGTTTGGCCACTGCTACCATATCTTTATTGTTAACAAAATGGAAATAATCACGTCTAACATCATCGACCTGTGACGCAAAATAGCTATCCCCTCTCACAGCTTTAAAGAGGTCATAGATACATGTAGGAACCGGTCCAAAGTCCATACGAACATATGCATCTCCAGTGATAGAACGGCCATACTTTGACAGATGCTCATTATCAGCAAAATACAGAATCTTATGACATTTATGGATATCACAAGTCCCACCCATCTTTTGGATTATGTATAATATAGCCTGGATAGCAATATCTTGTTTGAATAATTTGGTTTCTTTCATAATATTAGTTTCTTGTTTGCAAAGATATTGATTATTTATTAGATAAGCACAAAATATCGAATAATTCTTCAATAATTCATCGAGGACTTTAACAATGGCTTAATTATATATTGGAAAGGGGAGATTACATTACTTATTCAAACAAGGGCACATTTATAACTTTCAAAGCTTCCCTAGTATCTTTGTATGCTTTATTTGCCTCTTCAAAAGAAGGAACATAACCGCCATGTATCACACGATGTCTAATCTTCATTACGGTTTCCTGTACATTTGGCAGTCCATCAAGGGATAATTTCAATTTTTTGCACAACTCCACTAATTTAGA
Organism: uncultured Bacteroidales bacterium; assembly: GCA_902779085.1. GTDB lineage: Bacteria > Bacteroidota > Bacteroidia > Bacteroidales > Bacteroidaceae > Bacteroides. The sequence continues at coordinate 256,011 of CACYZY010000003.1, forward strand.
ATAACCATCAGCTTGTCTTAAAACATAATCCTGTAATTCTACGGTTATATGAGTCTCTTCAAAATAAAAAGAAATCATCTTCTTAAGCATAACCTCAATAGAGGTTGCACAATTCAGAATAGAAGCTCGTGTATCATGACGTGCCATATTCATACGTGCATTACCAAGCATCTCATATGGAGCAGAAATCGATCTATTAATATTTTTAAGGGCAGAATGAATATCTTTTAATAACAATAGTTTTTTACCATCATCTATTACAATGGAGATACTACCCTCAATTAGACGTTTTCCTCCTTCACCGAAAGAGACAGAATTCTTTACCTCACAAACGTCATTAATAACTTCATCTGAAGAAATTCTTATTGCGTCTGGATTAATGATTTGGAGAGCATTTACCACTTTTCTGGCAAGTTTCTGGAATTCAAATGATTTAATCATCATTTGTGATTGTTTTGCAAAACACTTAACAAGTACAGTTGAGAGCCATGCTTTAAAAGTTTCTGGTTTATCTATCTGGCTATAATTGTTTACCTTACCCCAACAGTTTACATCCATACCAATGGCCTCAAGTAAACCTGGGATTTCTAATTCTGGATATCCATCTTTTATAATTACTGATGGAAAAACTATTGACAGATAAAAATCACCATAATGAAAAGAAATACTTTTCCCTAATAATCGGCTATCAATAGCATATCGTTCCGCTAAGTCAACAAAATATGCACTAATAAGTACATAACCAGATGGCATACCTTTTTGGTCAAAACATTTTAAATCTTTTAAATTACAATAAAATTTTCCCACTGATTAGCATTCTTTTGAAGATTTGACTATATTAGAAACCTTTCATTTCAGAATCTTAACCTTACCTGCCTCTATATTTATAGAACCCTAATAAAATAAAGCAGTAGCTCAGTCAGCAAAAAATTGGCTTTAATTCAGGCAAGTCTTTACATTGCCAGTTTAATATCTTTCTTCAATCACTTTCCAGTCAATTATCTTCCACAGCTCAGCAAGATGAGCAGCACGACGGTTTTGGTAGTCGAGGTAATAAGCATGCTCCCAAACATCGAAAGTCAGCAAAGGTTTCAAGCCCTTAGTAACAGGGTTAGAAGCGCCAGGCTCCTGAGTAATAACCAGAGAACCATCAGCCTGTGCAGACAGCCATACCCAACCACTGCCAAAAAGGCCTACACCCTTGGCAACAAACTCTTCCTTAAAGGCATCTATACTCCCCCACTGCTTCTCAATCTGAGCAGCCAGTGCACCTATAGGAGCATTCGCAACTTTATCAGCAGGACCGAATTGGGTAAAATACAGATTGTGGTTGAGCACCTGACCAGCATTATTGAAGATTGCTCCAGATGATTGTTTGACAATCTCCTCGATGGACAATCCTTCCAGTCCACTTCCTGTCAGCAATTTGTTCAGGTTATCTACATAGGCCTGCAAGTGCTTGCCATAATGGTACTCTATCGTCTTGACGCTAATAACTGGCTCTAAGGCCTCCTTTGCATAAGGTAAATCAATCAGTGTAAACATATTTTTCAGTCTCTTCTAAATAAATCACGGGTATAAACCTTGTCCTGCACATCATCCAGGGCCGTGTCATAGCGGTTGGCAATGATGGCATCGCTCTGTACCTTGAAAGCAGCCAGGTCATTCACCACCCTACTGCCGAAGAACGTGCTGCCATCTGGCAATGCAGGTTCATATACAATCACCTTGGCACCCTTGGCCTTGATGCGCTTCATGATGCCTTGGATGGCACTCTGACGGAAGTTGTCGGAGTTGCTCTTCATCGTCAGGCGATAGACTCCTACCACCACTTCTTTCTCTTTAGTAGCAGAGTAGGAATTCTCTCCTGTATAGCTATAATAGCCAGCACGGTCCAGTACGCGATCGGCTATAAAGTCTTTTCGTGTACGGTTGCTCTCCACAATGGCCTTGATCAGGTTCTCCGGCACATCGTTGAAGTTGGCCAGCAGCTGCTTGGTATCCTTCGGCAGGCAGTAGCCGCCATAGCCGAACGACGGGTTGTTGTAGTGACTGCCGATGCGTGGGTCCAGACATACCCCCTCGATGATGGCCTGCGTATCCAGTCCCTTCATCTCGGCATAGGTATCCAGCTCGTTGAAGTAGCTCACGCGCAAGGCGAGGTACGTATTGGCAAACAGCTTCACCGCCTCTGCCTCGGTACTGCCCATGAACAGCACAGGTACATCCTCCTTGAGGGCTCCCTCCAGCAGGAGGTTGGCAAAGGTACGCGCCTTATCGGCCAACAGACTGTCGTCATAGCCGATGATGATACGACTCGGATAGAGGTTGTCGTACAACGCCTTGCTCTCGCGCAAGAACTCAGGAGAGAAGATGATGTTAGGTGTCACCACCTTCATCGTACCATCCGCCTGGCGCTCACGGTAACTGAATTTCTCACGGGCCGAACGCGTATAGCCTACCGGCACGGTGGACTTGATCACCATCACGGCATCGGGGTTCACCTCCAGTACCAGTTCGATGACCTCCTCCACATGCGAGGTGTCGAAGAAATTCTTCTTCGGGTCATAGTTCGTAGGCGCCGCAATCACCACATAGTCGGCCCCCTTATAGGCAGCCCGTCCATCCAGCGTAGCCTTCAGGTTAAGTTGTTTCTCCGCTAAATATTTCTCTATGTACTCATCCTGGATAGGTGAAATCTTTTGGTTGATCTTCTCCACCTTCTCGGGGATGACATCCACAGCCACCACCTCATTTTTCTGAGCCAGGAGCGTCGCGATGCTCAGTCCCACATATCCAGTACCTGCTACTGCAATTTTCATATCAAAACAATTATTTATCTTTCAGTGTTTTTAGTATATACTAAAAAACCGCTGCTAAGATAGTAATTATCTGAGAAATAAAAAAATTACTACAGTATAAATGCTTCATGCTACAGTAACACATAGACTATCCCCGCTTGGCGGGGATATCTACTCACTTCATAATAAAACAAATCTTGCGGCGATTATCCTTCGGCCTCGCTGCGAAATGCAGCCAATAAACACAGCCTCGTCGCTCGAGGAATAATTCATCAAAGTCTTGATTTTTCTGGTCAGCAATGTCAAGTATTATTACCATGTAGCGGAGGGCTTGCTCCACCCCTGCACAGCGGATATCCACGGCACAGCCTCGCATATGGTTCGAGGTCTTGCTGGGGTTCAGCCCTGCCCTCTTCATCGCCAGCATCACCTGGTAGGAACGGAAGCCCTGGTTGATGACTAAGGGTTCTACCTCTTTCGAGGTGAAATAATCCTCGCTGGGTCGCAATACATACAGCACATTATAGAGGTATCGCAGTTCTTCCAGCCAGTCCTCGCAAAGGTGGATCAGGTTCTCTACTGCCTCCAAAGGAGGTTCATTGTTATCATCAGTCTTATAACTGGTCTTGGTCAACTCTCCGAGCGAAAAATGCTCGGAGAGGTTCTTGGTTCTGTCTAACATCATTCAATAGTAGTTAAATCATGGTATTGGTAAGTTTCTTGTAGGTGGCGATGGTATGACCATCCTCCACCGTGCTGCCCGTCTTCTCAATGAGCTTGTCGCGGTTCATGCGACTGATCACCTTGCGGGCCGATTCTGTGGGCAACGCATAGATGCGCATCACATCCTTGTATGTAAACTCAGTAGGCAGGTTCTCAAAGCAGGTCATGCTCTTCTGCTTGCGAGGCCTGTACGCCAGTTTCTCTTTGTGCTGGTTGTCGAAATAAGCCTCTGCCATAGCCCCGAAGAAATAGCGCTGGCAGCCATACTGAATATTGACCAGCAGTTCTGCCAGCTGACAATCCACCTCATCAGTTTGGAAACACACTTGCCAGAAATTACCGTCTTCTTTCATCTCGCTCCAGTGGCGCATCACGATAAAGGGTGCCGAGAAGTTGATGCCATGATAGGCACAGCGTTTCAGCAGCATCTCGTCCGCCTTGGAGTTGTTGAAGGCAGCTTCTTCCATCCTACGAGCAGTCCAGTCGTAGAGCTCGTCCACAATTTGCTGGATGGGCAACTCCCCCTTGGTACGGTCCAGCAGAAAAGCCCACTCCTCCAGACGGCGGTCGCTGTCATAGTCGATGGACGTCTCCCGCTCCATCATCTCGAAGTTGGTGCTGGGCAAAGGGATACAAGTCAGACGAGTGGCCAAGCCGGTACCGATATTGCGCTCGTTGATCTTCTTGTGCAGAGCAATGGGTGTACCTGTATAGACAAAGTTCCACATCACCTTGAAGGTACCAATCACAGAGTCAGCATTCGAATACGCCTGTCCGTCTTCCTCATTATGGAAGGCTTTCAGTTCCATGCCCGCCTTCTTCATCCAGGCGCCCGACTTGTCGTTCTCAAGCGTATTGTCCAGCTCCGAGTCAAAAGTGTACATATGCAGCTGCACCTCCTCGCCATCCACCATTTCCTTGGTGTTGATCATGTCTTGGATGAACTGCGCATTGGAGGTCTTCGACGGGTGGTTGCGCAACGGCACCTTGGGTTTCTGGGGCTTGTCCTTGTTGGCACCCTTGGTCTTGAGCAGGTCACGGTAATCGTTGATAGAAACTACTCGCTCAGCATCGGCTTGCTTGATGGGCAGCATCAGGATATCGTCCAGGCGGGTAGCAAAGCTCTTGCCGCTGGCTGGGTCGCCAATGATGAGAGTCTGACAGTTGAGTCGGCGCAGTGTTTCGGGACGGTGATAGAAACGATAGGTGCAACGGGTCATGAGCGTCATCATCATGCTCCCTGCCACAAACAAAGCGGCAGGGTACTGGTTCTTTTTCAGTCCTTTGCAAATGTCCCTCAGCAAGGGATATTGCGGGAACAACGCCTCTATCTGTCTGCCCCATTGCCACAGCTGCTGGCTCATCTCATCCTCAGCACAGGCCACTTCGGTCTTGCCACCCCGTACCAACTGGATGTAGCTCAGCCCTGTCACCTCACGCACAGCATCCTGCATCTCCTTGCTGGGATAAACCCAAAGATGGTCCTGCACCTGTTTGCGGTTGAACTCATAGGCATCACCCACCATCTTCTCTATGTTCTCGTCACGTTCGGCAACGATGTCTTTCACCCACGACTGTGCCAGCAGTACCTCCAGCACCTTTGACTTGTCGGCATCGAGCATGGCCAGCAGGTCGCTTGCCAGACGCAGGCAGGAATCGTGCCGCTTGATGTCCTGTCCGTCGGGAAGACCACCCGCATACCGCTGGTTGATGATGGTTTGCAAGTCATAGCCACGCCACATCATATCTAATTGACTGTCCTGCTGTGCTGCAGGTACCTGTCGACCCTCATCAGCAGTCTGCCCATCTTTTGCAGTGGCCACAGCAGACCTTTGGTCAGACTTAAAAGTACCATCAGCAAGATGATAAAGAGGTTGACTGGTACCAGCCCTGTATTGAGCATTGTATTTCTCAGCAAATTCCTTGTCTTCATAAGTAAAAACTGCATTGTTAATGTATAAAAGATCTTCTTCCTTGCAGATAAAAGCCGTGCGGGATGCATCCTTACCGCTCATGTCTGGCGTCAGCCCCAGTCGTTTTGCCATTTCCAATTGATTATCAGCAATGTTACCCCACTCCACATTAGCCATGAAGACTATCTTCAATCCGTGTCCACTGGGTGTTATGAACACCACGACGATTCTATCCAAATCTTCCCTGGCAGCTAATATTCCACTTTCAACTTTCGCCCACAGTTCTTTGGGGTCATCGACATGGTCGATGTCGAGTACCACCAGCCCCGTAAGGCGGGCATATTTCTGCAGGTTCCAGCGACCATCTTCATAGCCAGTCACCTGCTTGGTTTTCTTATCCTTGATGGCACGCTTTGACACATCGAATGTAGCCTGGAAGCAAATACAAGGCAATGATTCTTTATAGCTGGCCTTGCCAGTCTGGCGAAACAGGTCGATGTTGGCGTTGTTCCGCTTGGCACGCAGCAGTCGGTAAAACTGCTGCTCGCTAAGGGGTTCGGTACCACCTTCTTTTTTCTTCTTATAACAAATCATACACAAAGAATTAAAAGGTTAAACATTACCTGTCATCGGTTCAATGCTCGTAACAGTCAACTTGTTCTGGTGGATGTTCTTGTTCTCGCCCACCAGGTTGTGGCTCCAATAGCCCCTGATGGTGTAGAGCCGATTCTCGAAGAACTGTGTATCCTTGTGCTTGGTGGCATTATAGCCCGTCAGTTCACCATAGAACTTCTCATCACCATGAGCCATCATCAGTCCCCGGCTCTTAAAACAATCTGTAGTTCCATCCTGCTTGTTAAATTCGCGTTCTGTGTAGGCACCTACCGCCTCAATCGTTACAATCCTTTCCATATCTGATAATCAAATCATTTGTTAATAACATCCTTTACTTTCAGCAGTGTCATGGCCTTCTGTACATTGCTGTCAAACACCTGGTCGATGGTATCGACATCCAGCAGCTTGCTCACTGCCACATACATCTTATAGAGTTTTTCGCTCTCAGAGAACCTGCCGTTGGGCAACTGACACAACAGCCTGCTTCTTTTCCTTTGTTTGGCACTTTGGCTAAATGACTTCAGCACGTAATCAAAGGTATCTTCAGTGCGGCGTATCTCACCTACCACTTTCCTGCCTTCACTCAAACGCTCGTAATCCTCGTCTGTCACTTTTACTAATATCCACATCATAGTCAATACTTTTTTCATTAATAATCAATTATTTAAATTCTATTCCCTTGCTCCTCCGGATAAGCTTGGGACAAACATGTTTCATTCTTTTGACTGCGCAATGGCTTCGGCTGCCTTGTCCAAACCTGGATGCAGTTTCTTCAACAGTGCCGACAGCTGCCATTCCTTGCAGATGTTCATCTGCCCTACCTTCTTTCGGCGCTTGGGGCAGTATCTCACTCCCTCCTGGTTGATGGTCTTGTGCTGACAACTGCAACAGCCGCTGACAATCATATGCCCGAAAGGGTTTCGTGTTGTTCTGGTAATTATGATTTCTTCTTTTTTCATCTGGTTGGTTTTGTTGTTTCGCTGATGCAAATATGGGGAGAATAGCAAGGGCAGGAAAATAAAAATACCCCGAATACCGAAAATGGTATACGGGGTACACGCAATTTATAGACTAAGTACACGGGGCAGGTACACAGAGGTACACGGAGGTACACGCAATCTCTGCCGAATTACATTTTATTGATGGTCTCCTGGATGATAGATAAACAGGTCGGGACGCCTGAAATAATACGTTTTATCAACAATGCGGCCGTCCATGATTGTAACGAAGCAGTTCCTCACCTTGTCGGCAAAATCCCTGTAGCTGCAGCCAGTCAGCACATCCTTCACCGTATCGGGGCCCCACTCCATCGTGCTCTTACGCTTGAACTCGGGCAGCACCCGCTTGAAGTCCAAGGTGCTCCATGCCCAGCCATTGTGGTCTTTTACCCACATGATGAAATGAGAGTCAGCACGGTCAACCAGCCAGTTGATTTCCTCCAGCACTTTATGGATGACAAACCACCGTTTGATACCATCCACCTTGTCGGATATCAGGCCAGGGAAAGCAGCCAGCACTTTTTGCACATCTATGGCATCGTGAAATATTCCATCCATCTTTGAGGTAGATGGCAGCAGGGGTATGGTACTCAGCAGCTGCATGTCTGGAGGCAGCACTGTCGCAGACTCCTCCAGAAGATCCATTGGTGATGGAAGCAGTGTATTAGCAAGAGGTTGCGGAGCATCCTGCTGCTTTTGTTGCTGGAAGTACTGTGTCACACAGGCCAGGTTAGCATAGTCATCAGCAGTCCCCTTGCCCTGCAGCAAGTTGTAGGTCATATTCACTATGACCATTGCCTCCCATCTCGAACATTGGTTGATACAGTAGTTGCAAATCATTGCTGTGTTGAATACCACTTCATTTTTGAGCATACGCTCAACAGTCCGGAGTTGTTCTCCGGCATCTTTTCTAATCATAAGAAACTTTTATTAAATTGTTAATAATTTGATCTATTTTTACTTACAACATTAATTCGAGCCACTTAGCAGCACTCCTCCTCCCCCCGAGTGACAGAGTGACCGAGTGACATTAGCAATTCCTGATGCTGCAAAGTGACAATAGGAATTTAAAAGCATATATTTTTTATTATTATATATAATATTAATTTAATAATATTATATATAATAATAAAGATTTCCGTGTCACTCCAAGTTATAAACTCTGGATTTTGAAATGTCACTCGGTCACTCTGTCACTTGGGCCTCATTTTTGACGAGAACTATTCTCATAGTCCCAAAACGGCATTCTCTCAACCCACGATACCCGTTCTCGTCAAAATCTGCACCCAAATCTGCGATGAAAAATCAATTGCAATACATTGATTTTGTAATATGTTACAACCACAGCACCAAATAAATTTCAGATAAATTGCTCGTTTATTTGCCAGCCAACAAAATAGGCAATATCTTTGCAATGTTGATCAACACAAACAGCGGGAGCTGCTACCCGATGTAGCTGGCAGCACAAACACAAAATAACTTAATAAAACTATGGCAAGAATTTTTTACGAACTAAGAAAAAACACTAATGACGATTCGCTGGCCAATGGCAAGTACTACGCCTACGCCAAGTCCGTTGAAACCCTCAACACCCGCAAGATGGCACAGCACATTGCCGATCACGGCTCAGTTTACACACAGGATGTAGTATTCGGCGTACTGGAGAAGTGGCGCAGCTGTATGCTCGAGATGCTGCTCGAAGGCAAGAAAGTCAAGATAGACGGCCTAGGCATCTTCTACACCACCATCGAAAACACCAAGTATGGTGCCGACACCGAAGATGATTACAACGTCAACAAGCACATCAAGGCCCTCCACATCCGCTTCCTGCCCGAGCAGGAACAGGAGCTGAACATTTCCAGTCGCGAGTTCCTCAAGAAAGCTTCATTCGTTGACCTCAAGGCCTTCATGCTGGGTAATGTAAATGCCTCTAATAGTGGCACACCAAGTTCTGGTACTGGCTCTAACACCGGCAGCAACACTGGTGGCTCAACTGGTGGTAACACTGGTGGCGGTGGTGGTGATACCGGCGATGGCCCACAGATCTAACCCTTAAAAACTAAGCGCTATGAAGAATAGAGACTTTTGGAAATCCGTTATTCAACTCGTAATATCGGTTTTGACAGCAGCACTAACCGCCATTAGCACAACGAGCTGCATGGGCCACGGCCCCATCTACATGTAAAAGTAATGCCCCCGCTATCAGATAGCGGGGGCATTACTATTATAGCTAATATAGAGTTATCAAAGAGAGTTAAGCCATGAATTCATGGAATCGAGGTTATCAAATGATTTTGCCTTTATACATAGTGTTGTAGTAGTGTTGGTATTCACCAGAAGTTACATTATCAAGCCACTCTTGATTATCAAGATACCAACGAACGGTCTTTTCAATCCCCTCTTCAAATTGAAGACTAGGCTCCCAGCCAAGTTCCTTCTGAAGTTTACTGCTATCAATAGCATAGCGAAGGTCGTGCCCTGCACGGTCTGTTACAAAAGTAATCAAATCCATATCTTCACCCTCAGGCCTACCAAGTAACCTATCAACAGTATTGATCAGAACCTTAATAATGTCAATGTTCTTCCACTCATTGAAACCACCAATATTATAGGTCTCTGCTATCTTTCCATTATGGAAGATTGTATCAATGGCTCTTGCATGGTCTTCCACATACAGCCAATCACGTACATTTTCACCCTTACCATAGACAGGAAGAGGCTTGCGATGACGAATATTGTTTATGAATAGTGGTATGAGCTTTTCCGGGAACTGGTAAGGACCGTAATTGTTCGAACAATTTGTAACGATAGTTGGCAATCCGTATGTATCGTGGAATGCACGAACGAAATGGTCACTACTGGCTTTAGCAGCACTATATGGGCTATGAGGTTGGTATTTCAAATCCTCTGTAAAGAACTTCTTACCGTAAGCCAAGTGATGCTTTGCGCTACTGGCTTTAGTTGTAAACGGCGGCTCAATACCCTCAGGATGTGTCATTTGGAGGGCACCGTACACCTCGTCAGTGCTAATATGATAAAAACGCTTGCCTTCGTACTTTTCAGGTAAACTTTCCCAATAAATCTTTGCTGCTTGAAGGAGGCTCAGTGTTCCCATCACGTTTGTCTGGGCAAAAGTGAATGGATCTTTGATACTACGATCAACATGACTCTCTGCAGCAAGATGAATAATACCATCAACATTCTCATCCTGCATCAAACTCAGTACTCCGTCAAAGTCACAGATATCCATTTTAACAAACTTATAGTTAGGTTTGTCCTCGATATCTTTAAGATTAGCAAGATTGCCAGCATAAGTCAATTTATCCAGATTGATAATTTTGTACTCCGGATATTTGTTCACAAATAGACGTACTACATGAGAGCCTATAAACCCAGCTCCACCAGTAATGATAATATTTTTCATATTCAATAATTAACTTTTTAGTGCTTTATCTCTAAACAAGTTAGAATTAGTATCTTCTTTCATCTCGTCAATTACTTTGAGAAGATACTGACCATATTGGTTCTTTAGCATCGGTGTTGCAATTTCACGCATTCTCTCCTCGCTTATCCAACCATTGCGATAGGCAATACCCTCCAAACATGCCACCTTTAAACCCTGACGCTTCTCAATAACCTCCACGAAAGTGGAAGCCTCTGCAAGGCTGTCATGTGTACCAGTATCAAGCCATGCGAACCCACGACCGAAAACTTGCACCTTCAGCTCGCCATCTTTCAAGAACTCTTGATTAACAGTAGTTATTTCCAGTTCACCACGAGCTGAAGGTTTGATATGCTTGGCCACATCCACCACTTTATTTGGATAAAAATATAAGCCAACAATAGCATAGTTGCTCTTCGGTTTTGCAGGTTTCTCTTCAATAGAAAGGCAATTTCCTTCTCTATCAAACTCTGCCACACCATATCGTTGTGGGTCTGATACCCAATAGCCAAAAACAGTTGCTTTCTTATTCTCCTCAGCATCTTTCACTGCCTTACGGAGCAGACCAGTGAAACCGCTTCCATAGAAGATGTTATCTCCAAGCACCAGACAAGCACTATCATCACCGATAAACTTCTCCCCTATGATAAAAGCCTGGGCAAGTCCATCAGGACTAGGCTGCTCGGCATACTCAAAATGCACACCATAATCAGAGCCATCACCCAACAAGCGCTTGAATCCTGGCAAATCATATGGAGTGGAAATAATAAGTATATCCCTTATACCAGCCAACATCAACGCACTGATAGGATAATACACCATTGGTTTATCATAAATCGGAAGCAGCTGTTTACTTACCCCTTTAGTTATTGGATAAAGTCTAGTGCCAGAACCTCCAGCTAGAACTATGCCTTTCATAAAAAAAAAGATTTAATGAGTTACTATAAAAACGAACGGACTGTCTAAATCACTCAAAAAGAATGCTGTGTATGTAAGAATCAGCAATTATCTAATAATATTAAAGCTCTTCACTGTTCTTTCTAACCCCTCTTTTGCACGAACAGGCATATGTTCAATACACAAAGCAGACTTGATCTTGGCATTGTCCACCACAAAATTTTGGGTCAACTTCAACAAGCGACGAGTGTTAAGGGGAAGATGAAAGACATCGCCAATCTTGGCAAGGGTCTCCATCGTCTCCTTTTTAAAATGCCAGATTCGGGCTTTCCTGCCTGCACCAGAACAAATGATTTTAATAAGTTCAACGACAGAAACAGTTTCATCATCAGCCACATGGTAGATACCACTGGCAATAGGTTGCGAGATTAAGCTTTTCACCACCATGCAAAGATTATCAATATAGGTAAAGGAATGTTCGTTCCTGAAATTGCCAACTGGCCAGGGCAGACCTCTACGTGCCACATTATATACGATATTCAGGCTACCTTTACTGCCTGGGCCATGCACCACACAGGGTCGCAGGATATAAACCTCCTTGCCTCTGGCCTCCCACTCAGCCTGTTTTGACAGGATATAATTCTCAGAAGCTAACTTACTCATACCGAAGGAGTCTCCAGGGGCTGGGACGGCATCTTCTTTCAACTTTTCATCTACGCCCTTATCGGCTACAGCCTTAGTAGAACTCATAAAAATGAACTTCTTGGCATCGAATGCCAGGAAATAGTCGAATATCTTCCGGGTGTAGTCTGCTCGTTCATCTAAAGGTACATAAGGAGCATCCTTTGACTTAGAATTATGAGAATAGTTATCAAGATGGATGATAGCCCCCAGCTCCATACCCTCCAGTTCATCTAATGCAATCCAATGGAATGTATTCTCTATACCATCATTCTTCTGCGAAAAGATGTCAAGGCCATAGATCACATGGTCATCTTTTAATGCTTCAACTAGGTAAGATCCGACATAACCATGTACGCCTGTAATTAGGATTTTCATTTACTTAACCGACTATTGCTTCCTTTATGGTATCAACGATATACCTTACATCCTCTTCAGTAACATATGGACCAGCAGGCAAGCACATACCCACCTTGAACAACGCCTCAGATACACCACTAACGTATGCTGGTGCATTCTTATACACAGGTTGTTTGTGCATAGGCTTCCATACAGGGCGAGCCTCAATATTGGCCTTGTCCATCAGTACACGCAAAGCCTCCACATTGTCATTAGGCTGACAATCTGTAGTTGCAGACTTTGCCTTGTGAATTACACCAGCTGCACCACCAACAGCACCCGTTACCATTGTCTTATATGCATTCTCTTGTCCCTTAATCTTCAAGTCTGGATCCAACGTAATAGTGCATAGCCAGTAATTAGAATCATATTCGCCAGTATTAGGCTGAGAGTGCACCGTTATTCCTTTTACGTTATCCAGCAGTTCCTCATACAACCACTGCACATATTTGTGATGCTTTAAGTGCTCGTCAACGATAGTCATCTGTCCACGTCCAATACCAGCACAGATATTACTCATGCGATAGTTATAGCCAATCTTCTCATGCTGGTAATAAGGATAACTCTCACGATACTGGGTAGCATACATCATGATTTCACGCCACTCATCATCGTTGGCAGTAATCAAAGCGCCACCGCCAGAGGTCGTAATCATCTTGTTACCATTGAAAGAAAGTACACCATACTTACCGAATGTACCCAGCACCTGACCATTATACTTTGAGCCGAAACCCTCAGCAGCATCCTCCACCACTGGAATATCGTACTTATTGGCTATCTCCATAATACGGTCAGCCTTATATGGCATACCATACAACGCCACTGGCACAATCGCCTTTGGCTTCTTGCCAGTCTTTGCTATCCTATCCTTAATAGCCTCCTCCATTAAATCAGGATCAATATTCCATGTATCAGGCTCAGAGTCAATCAGTATAGGCGTAGCACCCAAGTAAGTGATTGGGTGAGTCGAAGCACAGAAAGTAAAACTTTGCACCAGTACCTCATCACCAGGCCCTACACCAGCCGCTAACAGGCCAAGATGCACAGCAGCTGTACCCGATGACAGAGCCACCACACGCTTTCCCTCACCAACAAACTCTTCGAGATCTTTCTCAAAACCATTCACATTCGGGCCCAATGGCACCACCCAATTAGTATCAAATGCCTCTTTGATATACTTTTGTTCCAATCCTGCTTCGCTCATATGAGCCAAGCAAAGATAAATACGTTTATTGCTTGCCATATAAATAATTATACTTTATGGCCAGAGAGAATTGTCCTCCCCTCTGCCAATTTTAATATCTTATCTAATGATTGTTTAGCTAATTCTTTATTTGCATGAGGTAAAATTGTAGTAGTCTTCACCCCAGGGATATATGCATCACCTGTAAAAATAAAACCACCTATTACCATTGTTAGGCATCCAGGGTTATGACCAGGTGTTTCATAAAAGCTCATAGGAGGTTCATCATCAAAGAGACACATACTCTCACCATCCCTTACCACCACAACATTGTCACCTTGATATATAAATGGAGTTTCATGGTATCGCGACATATTTAATTTATCAGATGCTATTGCCTGTTTGGTGTATTCAGTCGTATATACTTTACAATCGGGGAAAGCCTCAACGAGCGAATTCAGTCCGTAAATATGATCGAAGTGCCCATGTGTTAGGAATACACCCATTACAGATAAATCATGTAGGTTTAAAAACTCTATAACTGGTTCTATATCCCCTATATCAACTAACCAAGCCTTTTCTAAACCTTCTTTATAAAGGATATAGGTCTTGGAGGTAAAGATAGAATTCGTAATATCATAAACACTAATCATAGTTTAGGACTATCACTCTGTGATGAAATAGGTCGCGATTAATAAATGATATAAAAAGGTCTATTAAGTACAAAAATAGAGTTAAAATAATTAAAACCAGTTAAATATCATTGGGATATTTCCACCATTTGTTCTGCAATATTTTTGATAATAGCTTCAATTTCTTCTATTAATGATTTCATATCATCATATCCAATACGAAGCACTATATCCTTGTCATTTTCTATTCTGCCATTAAGAGGCTCCAAGTAAACATCAACATCAAAGAATATCTAAAATAAATCATACACTTTATCTAATCTAAGGTACACTATTTGATTTATAGCTCCCATAAACACTCTTTTTTTACTATAGTTAAGGGTTTTTACCACTTTTTATTCAGAACAATAGCACAGCACCTGTCAAAACATTTTCTCATACAATTTCAAAAGCAAGCATCTTTCCTATCACATGGAATGAACTATTAAAGAAATTCTCTAAAAGACTGAAACAACTAGAAAAATTGTTGATAAAAAAGAATATTCATTATTGACAGAGTATTCTACCTCTAGTAAAGACTTTAACAAGATTATAACCCTCATCATACTTATGGAGTATAAATACATATAAATTATTAAAAAAATTTATTACCTACTTTAGCGCCCAAAGCAATCACACCGCCGTAAACGTAATGAATATCAAACATTGAACCTGCTGGCTCACATATTATCCATAACCCATCATCAGGTTTTATATACTCACTATCTAAAGGCATACAATCACTTAAGCAAATCATCTATCTTGGACAAAGAGTTTCAGTAGTTGCCTCAATGCTACCGACTATGCAAAGAACTGACTATCTATAAGTGGTAGGAAATACAAGATTATATTATATGTACTTATTCAATGGGTGCTATTTAAGTCCAAAGACATAATCACAATAACACACCTAACATTCACAATTATCTCATAAAACTATTCATTAGCAAGTGCTTCATTAATAATCATTAATTCTTTTGCAGCCAACACCTTAAAATCAAATTTTTCTGCGGTTTTTCTGACACGTTTACACATAGCGTCGTATTCTGCTTTTGGCTGTTCAGCAACACTACATATAGCTTGAACAAAATCTTCTGGTGTATCAATCTCCCTTGCCACGCCCAAATTGTTGCGACTAATAACATCATCGTAAGCAATTTTAATATTGCATACAATAGGTTTTCCTGCAGCCAAATACTGGAATAATTTTCCCGAAGAGACACCCATATATCCAAACCCTTTCTGATAATTCATAATATTCACAGTTGCCTGACTTACTACCCATGCAACTTCACATAATGGAATACGTTTCTCTTTGAAAACAACATTCTTAATGCCCTCGTTCCTTACCTTCTTCTCTAATTCTTCTCGGTCAGCCCCATTACCATATATAAAAAAACGGTAATAATCCAAGTTCTGTAACTGTAACAACTTTGCTGCTTCTATCAGTGAAAGAACATGGTTCGCACGATTAATAGACCCTAAATAAACTATCTTCAACGTCTTCGGATCATTTAAGTCAGTATCTTTTCTGGGATATGCTATTCTATCCTTATCAAATTGTTCCAAATCCACACCGTTATTGATGTAGTATACTTTTTTAAGATCAATCCTCCCACCCTGTTCTGTTGACCAGCCCATATTTTGTATATGATATTTACCACCTTCAAAGGTAAAAACAACATTGTCTGCATTCTGATATACTTTCTTTTCTACATAATAAAAGAACTTTAATAATGGGTTTTTGTATGAAAGCAAACCCAAATGAGCAAACACGTCAGGCCAAGCATCCCAAGCCTCAGCAATATATTTGGCATTGAGTTTCTTTGCTGCCCATATAATTGGATAATCAAAGGGAGTATGGATATTATGCAGAATAACATCAGGTCTTTCAAACTCCTTACAATGCTTATTAATTGTCCACGCGAAGTAGAAGATACTCTTCATTCTTGCCAGCCCATTCCCCTTATAGTGGGGAGCTTTCACATGCACGTAGTCATATTCCCCATATTGCTTTCGCTCAAAAAGTGGTGTGTTTTCATCTCCAATATGGTTAGCATTGAAAGTTATCACTTCATAACCAGACTGGACGAAATAATGAGCAAACTTCGTGTAGCGTGGATTAGAAATTTTATCAGGATTCCCTGTATAATAATTTACTATCCATATTCTCTTTCCCATTATACTATGTGTAACCTTATTTAAACTGATTAATCAATGCTACCACCTGTTCCAGCTGTTTTGAAGTAATCGCAGGTCCGATAGGGAGACTAAGTTCTTCGTCTGCGATCTTTTCTGTAATAGGCAAACTTAATTGAGGCGTATTCCAACCTTCCTTAGCATAACACTCTTGCTTATGAGGTGCAATAGGATAATGGCAGACAGAGCCAACGCCATTTTCACTCAAATAATCATGCAACGCATCACGCTTACCATCATATACAAGGACAGGGAATAAATGATATACATTCTGGTCATCTGGCAATAAAACTGGCAACTTAATTAAGGGATTTTTGATTCCGTCATAATACAGATGAGCTATTGCCTTACGATGTGCATTGTCTTCAACCAAATATTTCAATTTTACATCTAGCACTGCAGCCTGTATCTCGTCAAGACGACTATTACGCCCAGCATACTTAAACACATATTTCTTTTGTGAACCATAATTAGCCAAAGCCCGTATAGCTTTTGCCAATTCTTCATCATTAGTTGTCACAGCACCTCCATCACCTAAAGCACCCAGATTCTTTCCTGGATAGAAACTATGCCCTGCAGCATCACCAATACTACCAGTTAGACGACCATCATAATACTTGCATCCATGAGCCTGGGCATTATCCTCAATTAATTTAAGATTATATTTCTTACATAGAGTCCCAATTTTCTCAGTGTAAGCAATTCTTCCATACAAGTGAACTAGGGCAATAGCCTTTGTCTTAGTCGTAATTGCCTCTTCAATTCTATCGTCATCTATCTCCAATGTTATGGGATTAGGTTCTACCAAGACTGGCTGTAATCCATTTTCAGTAATAGCTAATATTGTTGCGATAAAAGTATTGGCAGGAACAATTACTTCATCACCAGGAGACAGCACGCCCATCTCAATATATGCTCTAAATATCAAAATCAACGCATCTAGGCCATTGGCACAACCAACTGTAAATTTAGTGCCTATAAACTCAGAATAGTGTCTTTCAAACTGTTCGTTTTCCTTGCCTTGAAGGTACCAACCTCCATTAACAACACGGTTAACTGCCTCGTTAATCTCTGCTCCATGTAGAGCAGTTACTTCTTTTAGTGATAAAAAAGGAATCATATATATAGGTTTAAAACTGAAACTTCTGTTCTAACTATTAAACTAAAAATCTACCTTACGGTAAAACTTCGCAGGATTACCTAACCAAATTTCGCCTGCAGGTACATCTTTTGTCACGACAGAGCCTGCTGCGATAAAAGCACCTTCACCAATAGTAATCCCTGGCAAGACGACACAACCTGCTCCAATTGTCGCTCTTTTACAAACTCTTGTCTCAAGGAGCTTCCAATCCTTATTCTTTGAACGAGGGAACTTGTCGTTAGTGAAGCTAACATTAGCACCGATGAAAACATTATCCTCTATGGTGATGCCATCCCATACCTGTACCCCACTTTTGATAGTGACATTATTACCTATCACCACATCATTCTCTACTAAACAATGTGAGCATATATTGCAATTTTCTCCTATCTTACAATTAGGAAGAACTATACAAAACTGCCAGATATTAGTACTTTCTGGGACATTCATATTCATGCAATCTGCTAATCTATGAATCATATTTTTCTAGCTATTTATCTGAATGACGGAAAGATATAAACTCATCATAATCTCTGATATAGTCGGCAGGATTATACTTCTCAGAAGCTAGCACCATGGCTACTGCTCCAGAAGAAAAGTCATCAAGGTCACGCCATATACCAGGCTTTACATAAAGTCCTTGATATGGTCTATTCAATATAAAACTTCTCTTGACATTGCCATCATCCAATGTCACTCTAAAACTACCACTTGCCGCCACTATCAGTTGACTCAACTCTTTATGAGCATGTGCCCCACGACTTTCACCACCTGGAACATCATAAAGGTAATACACTCGCTTCACATCAAACGGTACCGTATCACCATTCTGCACCACTGATATATTACCTTTTCTATCACTATGATGCTTATCAAGCTCAATCATGGTGCAATCATATACATTAAATTTTACCATCTTTTTTTAATTTTAGATATTCTTCATAGTCACGTATATAGTCATCAGCAGTATAATTTGTAGATGACAAAACCATCGCCAACGAATTGGTAGAAAAATTTATCATTTTTCGCCAAAATCCTCTTGGAACATACAGGCCATAATAAGACCTATTTAATGTGTATACTTCCTTCTCAATTCCATCATCCAACTCCACATCAAAACTGCCAGACAAAGCAACAATAAATTCATCATTCTCCCTATAAGCATGCCCTCCCCGACTCTCTCCGCCTGGGACATCATACAACCAGTATGTTCTACGAATCGTAAATGGAATATGGCTTTCTTGCTCTATATAAGATAAATTTCCCCTAGCGTCTAGAAATTTGGGGAGAGAAATAATTTTTGGTCGCTCTTGAATCATAATGATGCCTATTTAATTCACGGATAAATAATAATAATAAATCTTGGAAAAATATCTTTAGAAAAATGGATAATCAGTTCTCCAACTTCATCAAATAGGATCAAATATGATATCTTTTATAAACGAACACTAAACACACTTGATTCTATTCCATGTATGATAATAATTAGAATCCTGCTGCAGTATTGAAATATATAATCACTTTATAAAAACATTATACAATTCTTTCATTACCTGGGTACCTAATGCATGCCCAGAATTACAACCATTGCATATAATAACAAAACCAAATTTTTTTTCAAGATTAAAAAACATTTCACTATAAACGCCAAAAGCACCTCCACTATGACCAATTAAGTCTACACCTTCAATACCAGAACTACGGCTATGATAAAAACCTAAAGCAGTATAACTACCTCTAGTTGAAGGGATTTGCATCATTTCCTCACTTTTTCTTGAAAGAATCCGAACATTCTTATATGTTCCATAATTCATGTGCATCATCATATACTTCGCCAGATCTAATACAGAGATTTTAATACCTCCTGCAGGAGAAAAATATGCGGTTGATTTACCCAACTCATAATTCTTCATTTCTGCAGTAAATGGATTATACATATTCACTGACTTAGAAAAGGCCTTTTTACTTTCATTATAATTCATTGCCCACACAAACTTTGTGCTATCAAGTTTTGATACATTATAGCTAGCAGTTAGTCCCAAGGGTTTGATAATATTATCGTCTATATAGTCATCAAACCTAGTACCAGATGCTTTCTCTATAACTGCTCCTAAAATATTATATCCATAATTTGAGTAATTATATTTAGTTCCAGGCTTATTGCCTAAAAACATTGCTTTATAATCAACATTATTTGGTGAAAAAAAAACATCTAATTTATTTCGATAGGTTCCATATTTCGCATCAGTTATGCTAGAACGATGTCCCAAAAGCATTCTGACAGTGATAGGGATATCTGGAAATTGAGGATTCCTAATACTATAGTCTAGATAATCATTAATATCTCGGTCCAAATCTATCAATCCTTTCTCCACTAATTGGAAAATGGCTGTGGCCACAAAAGTCTTCGAAACAGAAGCAATCCTAAATAAACCTGCTTTATCAATCGGTTTTCTCCTGCCAGGATCGTTATAATCAGGATTATACCCAAATGAATCATAATAAACAATCTCATTATTTTTCACTACAGCCAAAGTAAGACCTATTGATTCAGCATCTTTCATTAAAGATGTTATTCTGCTACGTAAGTCTGTGTCAGCACTAGGATTTTGTGAATTCGTGTTTAAAGACACAAAGAGAAGCAGAGTAAAATATAAAAATAATCTTTTCATATTCTCAAAATAAAGAAATCATACAATTAGTTATTTGTCAAAAATTTATTTAATATCATTTGTTTTACTTAGAGAACACATCCTCTGAGGGTAATATAATTGGCTCCACATCCACATCTCTCAAAAAAACAAAAGGTTTTTCATAATGGAAATAGGGCGCACGCTCAACCCTGTCAGCATTGCCATCTTCCAAGATTCTGATTGTATCTTCAATTAAGTCAAAACCCACATGAGCCATTACGCCAGCATATGCCATATGACGGATATTCACCTCTGTAACCTTCATATTACCATCCTTATCTTCTTTCAAATCAAAACTAAGGATGCCATGAGCAGGTACGTTGAGTTTTTTCTCCAACAGCTTTATGCAACGGTCACAAAAATCATTGATGCGGTCCTCATTCAAGAAGCGGCCAAATGCCGTGTTACCTGTAACATGTGAAGGAGCTGTATTTGCCATCACATATTCAGCACACTCTAATGCAGCACCCTTTACATATTCACCATTATAATATAGCATTTCATTAGCAAGATGGCGTCCAGTCAAGAATTCACTCACCGTGAATTCTGGTATTTGACTATTGATAAAAAGCCAAGACTTATAACTGCCCAAATCTTCTAATTTCAAGGAGCCTAAGCCACCTGTGCCTTCAGTAGCACGAATCCAACACGGGAAACCAATCTCATTTTTTACATCATCATAACGAGGATTATTCTGCGTAACTTTGATAGTCTTAGGTATAAATTCTGTACCTTCCAACAAGTCAGCCATTATGCTCTTATCTCTCAGGGAAACAGAAAGCAACTTAGAGCCCATAAAAACAGGACATGGAAATCGACCATTTTTTTCATAAAAATCTCCCCACTCCACTATTTCACTTTCTGGTTGCACAAATGCATAATCTATATGCTTCTCAGCTACAAGTTTCTCTATAAAAGGAAAATAATCAACATCTGTGCAACGAGGACATACAAAATGTTCGTCAACAAGCCCCTTCATAAAGAAGCCCACAGCTTTTTTGTTCACATCTACACCAATTAAACGATAATCTGGATGATTTTCACGGATAATGCCTGCGACAGATCGTGGAGTTAAGCCACCGATGCCAGTTATTAAAATTGTCTTCATTTACTTACTCTTATTTATTTTCACTTTTGAATAATCTATAAGGCAAAGACTTCTCACGAGCCTCAGCAATCTTATCTTGACGTCCTTCAGCAGCCCACTGCATCTCACGATATATATAGAAACCAGAAACTCCTGTTTTATCAGCACCGACATTTTCTCGTTTAAAAACTTTATAAATAGTTTTGAGAATAATTTTCATATCTAAAAAAAAAGACATTCTCCTAACATATTCCACATCATAAGCTAATCTTTGATCCCAAGAAATAGATGTTCTACCGTTTACCTGTGCAAGCCCTGTAATACCAGGACGGACATCGTGTCTATGTTTTTCATTCTCATCATAATAGGGCAAATAACTTGCAGATAAAGGACGAGGACCGACAATAGACATATCACCTTTAAGAACATTTACTAACTGAGGCAATTCATCAATAGATGTGGAACGAACAAATTTACCTATTACAGTAAGCCTCATGGAATCTGGTAACAATTTACCATTCTCATCCCTTTCGTCTGTCATAGATTTGAATTTAATGAACCTAAACAACTTTCCATTTTTACCTGGTCTTAATGGGGTAAAAAAAACGCCTGAGTCTTTGTTTGCTAAATACAACCAAATGATTATAACCAACAACAAGGGAGACAATATTACCAAAGCTACAAAAGATAAAACAATATCTATAAGACGCTTAAAAAAATATCTATACATAGTTCAAATTATTACTTAATACAGACTCCTGAATACTCTTTAATCAAAGAAAAAAGTCTCTTTTTCACACCAACTTTTAAGGGAGATTGCATCAAATCGAAATCAGGGCTAGCATTCCCCTCAATAAATTCAATCCCGCCGTTGCTGTTGATAGCTACATCCCAACCTGAAACAGTATTTAATGTCATTTTTGCAGCCTCACAACAAGTAGCAACAATTGAATCCCAATGAGGGATTCTTAAACCTTTCAGCTTTATACCACTATCTGGATGATGTGTGTAGGTATGCCCATCAACATCTACACCGTCACTTTCTATTATTCCTTCTTTTATGTTAATCTGTGCAAAAACTCCACCAAAATGCGCATTATCAACAATACTATTACCTACCCCCATTCTTAAAATACTTCCAAACACAACCGCTTTATCCTTGTTAGAAACTGTAACCACTCTTATTGTATTCAGGCTCTCTGGATGTAATGCTTTTAATTCTTCACAGGAATCTACACACTCTTCTACTAACAATCTATTCTTAACACAATAGTCATACAACTCTTTGCAATCAGTTTTACCTTTATATACTTTAAAAATCCCCTTCCCTAGTGACTCATCACAAGGCTTTACAATACAGTCATAATTAACAACCAACTGTTTAAACTTTTCAAAGGAAGTGTCAGGAACAAATAGCCACTGTCTATGTATGAATTTATTAAAAATTGTTAGAAATTTAGGCTTTACACGGAAAATTGAATTAACTTCAAAAGGGATGTACCTCCTATAGAAATAATCCATCATACGCCTCGATACAAATTCACCCCTTTCATCTTCTGACAATTTATAAAACTCATACTGATGAGCGTATTCATTATAAGAGACCAAATGTTTCTCTACAGCCTGTTTATAATCTTCAAAGCTTCCTAGAGTGGAACCTTTTTCATATTCTTTTTTGGCTTCTGCCAAGAATCTCTTTTTTGCCGAATATATTCTATATTCAGCCCACAATCTTTTAAAGCCCATTAATGAAAGAAATGAACCTACTATTGGTGAATCTAAGATTTTTCTAATAATAAATCTATCCATTATTATCTTAACAATATTGATTAATTATCTCTAGCATAGCTGCCATGTCATCTGTATCATATCGCTGGTCGCAGATAAGTGAGAGCACATGACTATAAATATATGTGCTGACGACATCCACGTATGGCTCTACTTGTTTGGGCATGGGCCAATGAATGGGACAATATATATTATGGCTGGCTAATTCATTCTGGAGCTTGGCGCGATCGTCTTTTACATATACAGGGAAGTAGAGAGGTGTTGCTTTCTCATCAAGAGAAGGAGCAAAACAGTCCACACACTGGCTTCGAAGATGATCTTGCAGATAGATTGCATTCTCACGACGCTTCCTGACGATGGCATCGAAATCAGTCGTTGCCAATACTGAAAGTGAGACAGCACTCAACTGGTGGGGTGCATCATCTTCCTGCAACAAATCTTTGGCTTTTATGTAGTGCTGCCTGAAAATCTGTTTGTCATCAGGATCAAGTGTCTTGAAATAACGTTCCTTCCTTTCTGAGGCCTTGGCAAACTCTTCTACAATGGTGGATGACTCACCACTTAGCTGGTCGGCCTTAATAGGGTGCTTGCTGCTGAGCAGGGCTCCTCCATCAGGCAGTTGTAACCATTTCCTGAGTGATATGACGGAATAGTCGGCTGCCGTTGTATTAAAGTCACAAAGCCAGGAATGGGTAATATCCTCTACAATCGCTATGCCTTGTTGCTGGAATTCATGATAGTATGGCTGGATGGAAGCAAGTGTGTCAAACCCGTAATAAGACTGGAAATAAATGGCATCTGGTCTCAGGCTAGCTACCATTGTCTTTAGATGGTCAGCATCAACTTCGAGTTGTCTGGTGATAGGATAAAAATGACACTCTTTGCCCAGACTCTCGATAGGGTTGATAACTGAGCTGCAGGTATAGATGGGTAACAAGACCTTCTTTACGTGTGGCAGTTGGCTGAACAGCAACTTAATGGCACCTCGTCCAGATGATGTCATCACACATTGTTCCCACTGGTTTAAACCATAAACACGTTCTGCTAAAGGATGCAGATTGTTCATCTCTTCTGCTGTTAACCAGAAGTTGCTTCCTATCTCTAGTTTCCTGCTCATACTTCTCTTACAACTGGCTGAATTAGCTCTTCTACCCTACGTATGTAATACTGCTGTGTGGCTGCATCTCCAAAATCAAAAACCAGTCTGGCTATAGAGTCACCGGCATTCATGCCTACCACTACTTCCTCACCTACATGTTTCACATCTGTTCTTTCAATGAGGTAACGGCTGATGTCTGGGTCGATATCGAGTCTTTCCAACAGGCCTGCCTTGTGGCTGAATACAACATACTGTGTGATGTAACGTAGGGTATAATCCAAACGTTTGATTTCCTCCCAATAGCTCATATCACCAACAGAGGTGGTAACCAAAAGTTTGTCGAAGTCCATCCCAGAATGGAGTTCAATGAGATGAGGTATATTATTGCCTCCCTGGCGGGCATTAATTTCAATGACAAAGAGCTGTCTTTCTCGGGTGAAATACATCTCTACATTGTACTGTCCGTGCACAATACCGGCTTTCTGGAACAACCGTCGGATATGATCCTTGACAATCAAAAAATCATCATCACTGATGATGATTGGGAACGACTCCATCATGGGGAGCATCGGTGCCAAACGACTGCGATAGCAGGTGAAGAAACCTTTCCATAACAGTTCGTCACCACATACAAATACATCCCCATCAATTACCTTTAATGATGGCATAGTAACAAATTCTTCAATTGACACCAAACCATTAATAGAATAATGAAAGCACTCTTCAAATGCATGACGTAAAAGAGCTTTATTATCAAGGTTATCAATACGAGTTGTTCCTCTTGTGCCACTACTCTCGCAGGGTTTAAC
The DNA here is from genome assembly GCA_902779085.1 of uncultured Bacteroidales bacterium. Taxonomy (GTDB): domain Bacteria; phylum Bacteroidota; class Bacteroidia; order Bacteroidales; family Bacteroidaceae; genus Bacteroides. Next base: position 281,150 of record CACYZY010000003.1, read on the forward strand.
AATAAAGGGCAATTTCAACAAAGAATAGTTTTGTTGAAATTCATTCCAATCTCTGCACTCATAATTTCGTGGAGCGAAAATACCACATTTACGTTGTAATTCTCTAAACTTTGTCTTCGATGTTAACATCTCAATCCCGTTAACACTATTGCCTTGTAACCCTAGTTGTTCAGCAACATATGCAACTATTGGCATAGCAGCTTCAGAATTGGAAATAACACCATCAATTCTTTCTTTTTTTGCAATCTCCAAGACTTTCTCCCTGTCTCTATAATCTTGAAGATAAAAAAAGTTACAAGCTATACGTGCATCACAATCTTCTTTATAATTGCAAACTATAGTGTAGATGCCTGCTGTATTTGCAGCCATCACCAAACGTAATTGATTTGAGCTCCCCCCTAAAATAAGTAGTTTTTTTACAAAATTCATTATTGCTTAATATAAATATATCTTTAGGATCTATATATACAATATATGTCCAGTGTTATAACCATTACGTAGCACAATTAAAAACAGATTTCAAAACATTAATAGAAACTGCTTTAAACATAGCCAAACTCTTTTTATAATTGCTATACTGATAATTAGTAATAATGGAATGATAATTCAGAAGTTTCTTTAACGTATAAGGCACATCAAAATAATATAGGTTTCTTACCTTAAAAATCGAATAATTGTTAACTTCTTCATCAAGATTAATTATCTTTCTCAACCTTTTGCATTATTGTGGTAACGACAGCTCATTTAGAAATTATAAAGCGTCTCAAAACATATCATCAATCATGATAGAATCTCTTTTCTCAGGATTTATATAGCTGGATTATATCCAAAAGATATCTAGTAACAGATTATATTATCAAACGGCAACAGATATGCCTATCGTCTAATTGGTCTACATAATTTTATGTTTTTATTATGCAAGTTTTCTCATAGTTCTGCCCTATAAAGAGAGACTTATAAAAATTCAAAGCAAGAAACAACACATTCTTCATATTCTATACTACTTTGATTTTTTTTGTTCACGAATACACTTAGTCAGTCTCTTCAAAACCGCATGGACTTCATAATCTCCTTTAGCCTTATGTTCAAAGTATTCTTCACGCAGAATTGAGCTTATTGAAACATCATAATAACGACCATTTTTATAAGAGGCCTGCCTCATAACACCTTCTGTTGTACTGAACATTGCAAATCTCATCGCAATTGTCATTTTATGTTCATTTATTGAATGCCCATAAATTCTATTCAAATTTAGACGTTCAAAAACATACTCATATATGAATAAATAAGTCTCAATCCATGCTAAGCCATCTTGATAATTCTTATCTCCAATAACTATGCCGCTGAAATTTGCAGAACTATTGATATAATGAATATCAGTTAGACTTGCATATCCAATCATTTTCCCTGTATCCTTTGCACAGATTGCCCAATATACATGATAATCATGATGTCTCATACGAGACCTAACCCAATCAAGAGCTTCATCTCTACACATTCTTCTGTTTAATCCTGTACTTAATGTTTTAAGTTCATCGTCATTTTTCCATTTGTAAATAAGCTCTGCATCCTCTTCCTCGAATGCACGAAAAAAAACAGTTTTTCCCATACCTAACTGTATTAATTAATTAATTAAAGTTTATCAAATACACCACAAACTTTTAATTCGAATCTATAGTTTAAGCATCTCTAATACCACCATAGGCTTCGTCTTCAGTAACATTGTACTCCAACTCAAGCCCAAACCAAAAGAAGAGCAAAGTAAGGTGGTTTTTTCTTTACGCAGTTTGTCAGCTATTCTTGTCACCATCAGTGAAGGGATACTGGCACCACCTAAGTTGCCAAATTCTTCCAAATTGTAGGGAACCTTTTCTAATGGTAGTTTCAGTTTTTTTACCACCCTATCCACTATCATCTTGTTAGCTTGGTGAATCAGAAAGTAATCAATGTCTGAATTACGATCGATATTGTAATCTGCCATAAACTTCTCTACAGACTTAGGGGGACGTGAAATAGCGAATGAGAATACATTCATGCCATTGATCATCGTATGGTATGGTGCCCTTACAATACCATTGCCAAAGTCTTCATAGATGAAAGACTCTGGTGTTGCAGGATTTCTGAATCCTCCATGTGGAGTCATCAACGCCTCATAGCCACTACCTAAAGTATGGAAGTCTATCACGATGTCATTGGCAGTTTCATCATATTCTAATGCCAATGCCGTACCACCATCACCGAACAATGGTACACGGCTCTTGTCTTTCATAGAACCCATACGTAAAGCGGTATCACCGATCAGAAGTAAGGCACGTTTCACCTGCCCTCTTGTCAACATGTTACCTGCCACATTAATGGCATACATGCATCCACAACAACCCATGGGAACATCCACACAAAAGCAGTCTTCGCTTAAACCCATCCTGTATTGCAACAGACAAGAAGTTGGTGGAGTGCGGTAATCACCTGTCACAGACTCAAAGACCAATATATCTATGCTGTCTTTTGTCCATCCTAGCTCTTCCAGCAGTTTCTCACCTGCAACTTGACACATATCGGACGCACACATTGTATCTGGAGCGATATGTCTAGACCTGATTCCTACGGTATTGTCGAACACATCTGCCTCTTCCTGAGTAAAAAGATCAATCTCAGCGGTTTTCACAGTATGCTCAGGCACTGCCATCGACACACCAGCAATGTTCACATTTTTAATTTCCCAACGAGCCATTTAACTAATGAATAATGGATTATTGATAATGACCTATTTACAAATTAACATCATATTTTTGCAGTATCTCCTTACCTTTGGCATAGGATGTAAGTTCCATGATATCTTCAGGATCAAACATGATGTCGAAAGCATCTTCTAATGCAGACACCACGCCCAACTGATGTACAGAATCCCATTCTTCAACAGTTTCTTTGCAGAAGTTATCATTCAGTGCATCTGCAATTACGCCAAACACTTCTACAAATGCTTCGTTATATTTCTCTAAGTTTTCCATATTCTTATTTTTTTATTATTTATCATCCAATTTGGCATACAATATCTTGCCTGCCTCAGTCTTAGGGATTTCACTAATAATCCTTACCTCAAAAGAAGATGCTACCAATTTTAATCTTGTAACTAGTTCGTCTTTAACTTGCACCTTATAATTCTCATCTGTTAGATAGACGAGCATCTTCTCGTCTGTTCCAACACAGGCACATTCTAAATTAGGATATTTGCCTTTGATAATGCGTTCACATTCATCTAGCCCCACCCTCATACCAAAGAGCTTCAGGAATCTACCCATACGACCTACTATGTAATAGCAACCATCTTCATCAAAGTAGGCCATGTCACCTGTACGGATAAAGCCATGACGCTCGTCGCCTAATAGCAAGTCTTCTTTTTTTCGTGCATAGCCCATGGTCACATTCTTTCCCCTGTAACACATTTCTCCTTCTGTGTTAGGAGCAGTGATCGGATTACCATCGCTGTCAATCAAAGATAGTTCTCCATTTGGCACTGCCCTACCAATACTGCCCACCTTTTCAACGGCCCATTTTGCAGGAAGCCATGCCATACGAGCCGTACACTCAGACTGACCATAAGTGGCAATCCACTTTTTGCCATGCTCTTTACAGAACTCTGCAAATTTAAGATTCAGCTCTTTTGGCATTCTACCACCGCCTTGTGTCAACAGGGCTAGGTCGGGTAGATCCATACGGAAGAAACGCATTAGGTTAAGTATTTCATAGCTATAAGGTACACCCGTAAAACTCGTAGCATGCTCTTCTTTCAAGAACTTCCAGAAATTACGGTCAGTCATGTTGAGGTTTGTAATAAGCACAGTGGCACCTACATAGAAATGGCTGAACACCATTGACAAGCCCATCGTGTAATACAAAGGGAGTACCATCAATGGACGATCTTTTTCCGTCAGTTCAAAGAAGGTAGAAATGTTTAGGCCAGCAGCTTCAACATTGTCATACATGTGACGCACCAATTTGGGACTGCCTGTTGATCCTGATGTTGGTAACAAGTGTGACAAGTCTTTATGCATAGGGCATGGTTTATTGCCTGTCTTTAACAGCGTATAACCATAGTATGTACATACAGTCTCGTATGGAAATCTATCTACCATAGCTATAGGCACACAAACGTAGGGAGGCTGGTATATCTCATACAGGCTGTCATACAATCCCAGATCCAGATGAGCATTTAATATCAGAGGCACATTTCCTGATATGATATTGCCCATTGTCCACGCAATGCCACCCACGTTATTCTCTACCAACATGAAGAACAACGAACGTTTGAGCATCAACTTCTCCGTCTCTTCTGCGAAATGACGGAGTTCTCCATAAGTAAGCTGGTTCGACAGGGAATCAATGGCAGCAACAGAATCTTCTGTCCATTTATCTAAATTCAGCATCATTCTCAATTGTCAATTAAATAGAAGCACACCCATCCACGCCCAAAATCTGACCAGAGATATAGGATGCACGATCGGAAGCCAGGAAAGAGCAAGCGTTAGCGATGTCTTCAGGAGCACCTAAGCGGCCCAAGGCAATACGCCCAATACGCTGGTCAATCTTGGCACCATCACTCTCATACAATTCAGCAAAGCGTTCTGTCTTCACTATACCTGGAGCAACAGCGTTAACACGAATGCCCTGAGAAGCAAGTTCTTTGGCTGCAGACTTGGTGAAAGAGATGATAGCACCCTTGGTAGCTGAATATGCAGACTGACCAGGAGAGCCTAAAACAGCTGTAACAGAAGCGATATTCACGATAGAACCGCCACCATTACGCTGCATCAGTCTAGCCACCAACTGTACCATCTCTATCACAGCTATCACGTTGACACGAAACATCAGTTCGGTCTCTGCACGCTGAACCATGCCCAACTTTCGGTTGAACACCACACCGGCGTTGTTTACCAAGGAATCAATACGTTTTTCAGCTTTAAAAATTCCCATGAAAGTATTCTTTACTGCTGTAGCATCTGTGACATCGAAGTATTGAGGTATGACCCTTGTGCTATTCCTCTCTGCACACTCCTTTGCCCACTCATCCATCGAGCCTTCTTTCATATCACAGGCATAAACAAAGGCACCATCGGCAGCAAACTGCTCAGCAATGGCCTTACCGATACCTTGGGCAGCGCCTGTGATAATACAGACCTTTCCCTGCAATAATCTTTCCATATCAATACAAAGTCTTGCCCCCGTCAATAATCAAAGAATGACCAGTCACAAACGAAGAAGCATCAGATAGCAAATATACAATACCTAACGCAACCTCTCGTGGTTCACCATATCGTTTCATTGGATATGTCTGCATGTCCTTCTTTCGATCCTCTTCTGAATATGTACCAGGCTTTAGCAAACCAGTATTTATCATACCAGGATTCACACTGTTACATCGGATGCCACTTATTGCAGATTCTAATGCAACATTTTTCATAAACACTTGTAAAGCACCTTTAGATGAGCCATACATTGCATTTCCAAAAGCAGTCGTATATACCCCACCGACTGACACAGTAAATACAATGGAAGCATTCTTTGAAAATTTCTTTTTCCTTAACAGTCGTTGAGTTAAACACATCGGAGCCATTGCATTAATAGACATAATACGCTCTAGGTCTGAACGATTAATGAACTTAACTGGCATGGGTTTTGTAATGCCAGCATTACTCACGAAACCATCCAACACATCAACCTCCCCCACCAAATTATCGATTTCTTCATCTATTGTCAAATTAGCAATCACATAACGATGAGACTCCTGATGTTCCAACTGCTTAAGTGTTGACCTTAGGCCATCTTCATTGATGTCTGTCAAAATCAAAGAAGCACCTAACTTAGCACATTCTGTCGCCGTTGCCCTACCGATTCCACCTGCAGCACCTGTTATCAAGATTACCTTGCCATCTAACGCAAAAGGGTTATATTTCTCCATTAGAGCTTTTTCTTTACCGCATTGAACAAATCATTAACAGTTGTTGCGTTACGAATATCTTCACCAGTAATAGTTACGCAAAACTCTTCATCGACCATTCCTATTACCATCAAAGCTACTAAAGAAGACCATTCTTCAAGTTCCTTGAACACTGTTTCAGCCTTAATTACATTTGCATCAGTTTCTTCAAACTGCTCAGCAAATTTCTCAATAAAAACTTTAATATCCATTAATATAAAATGTATTAATTAAACAACCAATAATAAACGCGACTTAATTGCTAAATTATAAACTCAGATGTCAATCAGCTTTGGATTATTTAACAACTTTTTGGTTGTAAAAAAAATTGACTTAATTGATTTTACGTTTATAATCACAAAAATAAAAAAAGGAATAATAAGTACCCATTGAATATTTATCAAAGCTATTAAAAAAGCGACAGAAAAAGGTATTAATAAACTTAGGGGGAAGCAATCAGTAAATACATCATACAAAGATGTAGGCAAATTTAATTCTTTTCGTCCATAATAAGTACACATAACTGCAAAATTAAGATAAGCTATCATGGTACCGAATACTATATAATCATATTTTGCATGAATATGAACTATCAACAAACCTAAAACAAGATTTATCATAAGAGAAGAAACAGATATAAAAGCCAGTTTTTTTTCTTTATTTACAGCCATCAAGTACGTAGAATACCCGAATGAATTAGTATAACAGAGCATCATTAAAGAACATAATAGCATACATGGAAGAGTGCTTGAATATTTTGGCATAAAATACAAAATAATAGGAAATGACACCATCGATAAATAGATAATACCATGAAATAATTTAACATAATTTTCACGTACAATGTATATTGTTGATATGACAATGTTTTTGTCTGGAGAGTGGAATCTATCCAATAATTTTGTTATAACTATTGTAGAAAAAGCTAAAAGACAACTATAAACAACATGACCTAAATAATAGGCAAAAGAAAAAAGACCAAACTCTTCTAAAGAATAATATGCACTGACGATTGTTTTTGTTATAATAATAATAAAAGAAAAACCAGAATGAAATACAAAAAGGAAAAAACCTTTTTTTAAAACCTCTTTTGAAATAACTTTATCGTACCTTCCAGAGAAATCAAGCCCCCCACGAAAATAAAAAACAAAGAAAGACGACAAACACCATGCCAAATAACTTATAACAAGTCCTTCTAACAGCCTGTTATTCAAGCAAAAAACAGCGACTGCCAAAAAAAACACAACTGAGGTTTGTTTAAAAGCCAACTCGAATAATCTATTTTTAACCCTATAAATTTTATCATACAAAATACAAAAATAATTAAATAAGCCACAAACACAAATTACATAAAACATCCAACCTAAATTCAAATCATGTGCTTTCTTGATACCACCTACACAATAATAAATGGCTACTATAAAACAAACTAGAGCTAAAAGAGAAATCAGGACATTTCCTGTTTTTTCAATATCGGACATTCTACTTACATTTGTCTTATTTTGAACTAACATTATCTGAATAGCACTAGGCACGCCAAAATCAAAAATATTGAAATACCAAAAAACAAGCATTAAGAAAGACCAAATGCCATAATTTGCAGGTCCCAATTTTGAAGCTAAAAGCATATTAACAATGAAAGTCAATATGTATGTTATATATCGAGTAGACATATATAACACTATCTTGTTCTTAAACAGTTTTCTAAGCATTTGATAAACTATAATTACTACATGTTCTATCTAAAATTTTGTAATCACATAAAACTACTACAAAGAAGGCCAATATATATACATATGGATCATATAACATCCACGAACGATGAATAATAATCAATAAATAAACAAAAGACAACGATACTTTAACCCTAATAGATACACTTGAAATAATTACTAAATATAACAAAATTGAAAATGCCATTCCCATAACACCGATGTCAATAATCATTCCTCTATAATCTGATAAAGAAAAACCCTTATCTACATGACCACCACCAAAAAGATACTCGGTAAAGCTTATTTTTTCATAGTTCGCAACAGAGATATCGCTTGCTCTTTCATCCAATGCTCCAATTAAAGAAGATGAGGTTTTAAAAGATTCTATTATCTGCTCTAAATTTCTTCCATATATAAGATACTCTATTTGTTCTTTTACTTCTACTGGCAGATAGCTATATACAATGATTGAAAACACAGAGAACAATAATAGGAATAAGACAATTTTCCTAAAAAAACTCTTAGAAAACAACTTATAAAAATCAGTAAAAAAAACTATCAAAATAAATGCAGAAGAGAATGTTAATATACCACATATAATAATCCATTTATTAACAATAACTTTTCTAGTTCTCTCAATTAAATAGATTAACCCGAGTAGAATTGCAAAGTGTCCAGGTTCTTGCAACATACCACATGCTCTTGGAGTAACTATTCCTGTCACAGGATTAAAGATAGTCACAAACAAAATATACACATTATACACTAAACCTAACCGTACATGCAAAGCTTCGCGAGCAGGTAAAGTAAAATGAGGGAGATATCCATGTAATCCAAGTAAAACTAATACTGTTACAACAGAAGAACCTATAGAAAAAAAAATTATAATTTTTTTAATGGATAAATATGTCTTCAGGAGCAATTCTTTGGGCCAAAAAACAACAAATAACATTGGGACATAGTCTGTCATTCTTTTTATAACCTCAGAAAAATCATCACACAGTGTTAATATTATCCATATCATGAAGACAGACATCAGCAAACAAACTCTTCTTCGATCCTTTGAGAATATTAAACAGTCGAAGAAACTCATTGTATACAAAACGATTACACAAGAAGGAAGAAGATGAATTATTGGTGCTAATTGATTCCATACAATATATGAATTAAGAATTACAAAAAACCATATTGTTGTCATTATAATCAGCACCGACTCCACTTTCTTTCTAGAATAACCTATTGAGTATGTCGAATCTACATACGCTCTCATAAAAAACAATTAATAAATACAACAATCTAGTTTATATCCAATTCTATCATATTCATGAAATACAATCAATATAATCGCAGCTATTCTTTGATTAATTGTAATGAATAGGGCTGTAATTATGAAGGGATATATTTGATGTCATACAGATAACTCTGACTTATTCTTATCTTTGTCACCATCCAGTCCAACGGAGAAACGAATAATTGGGATTAGATAGCCTTCTTTGTGCAAGAAATATACACACATACAAAAACCTGATAGAAAACATAAAAAAAATACAATTATAGCTCGTCTTGGGCCTGATTTCTTAACTGGCACAGTAGCATTCTGTATAGTAGTAAAGGCAGGTGTCGCCTCCTGAACTTTCGCTTCTGCTGCCTGCAATTGAGCTGCTACCGTTGAAAAAGCCTGATAGCGGAGTTGCATCTCATTCTCCAACTCAATCAATTTGTTGCGATCTCGTTGAAGTATCATATTCTGATTAGCATCAGCATAGGCTGCATACATCTGACGAGCATCATCATATCGTGCCTTTGTCTCAGCGTAAAGTTTTTTATTATATTCTAAATCTACTCTTGCCTTGCTAGTTCGGTAGAAGGTAATAGCATCTTGTAAACGCTGTTTTACTGAGTCTGCCATCACGGCAGCCACCAATGGATCCTGATCAGTTACACTAATGCTGATGACCATTGTTCTTGCATCAACATCACAACTAATTTTTCTATTAATTCCGTACTTTATCACAGTTGCCTGTTCCTTTGTTAGCATAAATGGATTAACTGCAGAATTGTTTTCTTCATTACTATTTGTGCTAACAAATAGGCTTCTGACTGCACCAATCAAAACATTCTTTAAACCTAACACATAACTCCACCAAGGGTATCGTTGATGGTTAAGTAAATATTCATAGTAGGTCATTTCCTCATCACTGTCTATTTCATGCACTTTAATGGGGAAAAGGCTTGTCTTGAACTTAACCGAGTTCATCATATCAGGGTAAAGTGTGGGACTAATTGCATCACTGGTACTAGAAGCGCCTAACGAAACTCCAAAAGTAGAGGCCAATGCACTTAGGCTACCGCCACTGCTCTTACCCGACATCTCTGGTGCCAAGGTTACACCCGCACTATAATAGTTAGGAATGCTCAAAGTCAGGAAGCAAGCAATAACAAATGTGGTAGCTATGACTTTAATAAAAAGACGTTTGTGCTTCAGTAATGCCTGCCAAATGTCCTTGAATTTTATCTGATTATTTACTTCTTCCATCTTCTTTATTTCTTTAAAACATAAATCAATGTTGCAATCATAGAAGCCATAGATGTCAGACTGGAACCAATTGAAAGTATTTGCTGTAAGCCGCCACCATTTCTCGGCTCAGGTTTAGTCGGTACAACAATAGCACAGCCAGGCTCCACCTTAGTGCCTCTGCCCACCTTTTCCACCATACCATTCTGATATACTATGTAAGTTTTGCTCTTCTTTGCCCTATGACCAAAACCTCCAGCTTTATTCACATACCACTTATAATTTTTGCCCTCAGCATAAGAAACAACGTTCTGGAACATTACGTTACCTGTAATTCGAACAGTATTGTTGTACTCAGGAATAATCAAGCGGTCATTCTCTCTAAGTTGTATGTCATTTGGTCCACCAGGATTGGCAAGAGCCTTGTCAAGTTCAATACCTACAGAGTACTCAGTTTCAAGCTCAACCAAGTCAACAGACACAGTGTCATTAGAAGTAGAGTTTTTGGTAGAATCTAATACTCGTCTCTGCAAACGTCGTTCATCATCGTTCATCTGACGCATCAATATGGCACCACGTGCATAAGCATCATTAGTCAGACCACCTGCCATGCGAATGGCATCGCTCAGACGTGTGTTTTTAACTTCCATAGTATGTCTGCCCTCAAACTGCACCTCACCACTAACAGTAATCATTCTTGGAGTAAAATATCCAGGGCTTCGACGAACATGCACCACATCATAGGGTTGCAAAGTGAAACTTTTATCGCCATCTGCTATCAAGCCGTCCTTTAAGCTGAAGCTGAAACTTTCACCTATTCTATTGCCTTCAGTTGTTGCTTTGGGATCATTGATAAGTCTGGAAACATCTACCCTAGCAGTGGAGGCTCCATCCCTCAATCCACCTGCCTGTAAGATAAGGTCTTCCACAGACATTCCTTCGGAATACTTATAATCACCAGGAAACATAACAGCACCTGTTATTGTAAGCGTTCTGGCGTCTAACTTGTTAGCCTGCGTTGGGACAAATAATAGGTCTTCATTTTTCAAAGGTACATCAGGGCGCTTTCCTGAGAGGATGCCATTGAGGTCAATAGAGAGGGTCTCCAAAGTACGATCAGCTTTCATTCGATGAATCAATGCATGGTCAGCAAACGCATTCTCCATAATGCCGCCTGCTTGTTCAACTAACCCTTTTACAGTAAGCACATTGCCACCTAACTGGTACATACCTGGGCGGAACAATGCGCCACGTGCTTCAACCATATTGTTGTAACGATTGATAATAGCATCCACAGCAATAGAGTCACCATCTGCTATTTTGAATGACTTCAGATCAAACTCATTAACATTAAATACAGAAAGATTCTCACCCGTCTTACGAACCACACGAACTGTATTGCGATAGGCATCACCCGCAAAACCTCCTGCATAGTCCAATGCTGTACCTAAGGTTTCAGTATCTCGCATTTCATAAAGCATCGGGCGTTTTACCTTTCCTGCAACGTCAACTAAGTTGGAATAAGTGCCTACCAAAATAAGATCCTGATCATGCAAGGTGATATCGCCAGTAAGACGACCGTTGAGGATATAATCGTATAAGTCAACACTGCTAACGAGTTTGTTCTTACGGTATACTCGTACATCACGCAGGGTACCTAAATCTGTAATACCACCTGCCATATGAAGGGCATAGAAGACTGAAGCGAATGAGGAGATAACGTAGGTTCCTGGGACTCTAACCTCTCCTACCACATTAACAGCTATAGTACGGTTGCCATCTACAGTCAAACGAATCTCACTGCTGACATAACGACTACCTAACTGATCCTTTAAAGCCACTTTGGCTTGAGAAACCGTAAGACCGCCCAAAGAAATAGGACCATAATCTGGAATGGTAATAGAACCATCACGAGCAATGGTTTCTGTAACAGTTCGCTGAGAAGCTCCGTAAATATCAATAGTCACTCTGTCACCAGGACCTAATAAATAGGACTGAGGGGCAGTTATGTTCTGACCCGGGTCAAAACTCAATAATCTACGATTAAATATGTCGTGGCCGAAAATGGGTCTTGTGCCAGTAAGGGAGTCTGCAGCCAATTCGAGGTTATAATCTGACAATTCGTCCTCAATAGTTGCATTTGGGTCAACTGGCTGTTGTACGATGGCCCCTACTGTAGAGGTTTCCTGCGATGGTTGAACTTCGGTAGCCAAGCCATTGGTGTTGTTCTGTTGACGTTCGTACTGGTCACGGAGTCTTCGTACTTGCTGCACTGTGGCACCTCGCTGTATCAACTTAGCAGCAATTTGGGACTGAGAGGAACCTGCCTGCACCTCAGTTCTGATAATTTCAAGCACCTGATTATCGGTAAGCTTCTGAGCAAACACTGCTGTACAGAAACTCAGGGTCAGGATGGAAGTAATAATAAACTTCTTCATTATTGATTAATTTTTATTGTTTTCTTCTTAGAAGCATACTCTCAGGATCACGTTAATAATGAGAGAATGTAGAATAATTGCGTTGTTTATAAATCTTTAAAAAAGGGATGGTGTTTATCTCTTTCAGAAAGAATCATATCTTCTTTAGGGATTTGCCAATCTATTGCTAAATCTGGATCATTCCATGCAATGGCGCCTTCCGCCTCTGGATGGTAAAACTCATCACATTTGTATTGGAATACTGCTTGCTGGCTCAATACAACAAAACCATGGGCAAAACCCTTTGGAATAAAAAGTTGGCGATGACTTTCACCCGTCAGTTCTACCGATACATATTGCCCATAGGTTGGCGAGTTCTTTCTGATATCTACAGCTATGTCAAGTACGCTACCTTCAATTACCCTCACCAGTTTACTTTGGGCATAAGGAGGCAACTGAAAGTGTAAACCTCGAAGGACTCCATAAGAAGATTTGCTCTCGTTATCCTGAACGAAGGTAATATTGCCAACAGCAGAGGTAAAATCTCTTTGATTAAAGCTTTCAAAGAAATAGCCGCGCTCATCAACAAAAAGTTTAGGCTCAATGATAAGAAGTCCAGGTATTTTAGTTTTGATAATATTCATTCTTTAATCACTTCTATAAGTGAGGGATGCAGGGTTGCCATAGCAACGGCTATAACTCCTTTAATTGCAATGACAACACGTTTATCTCGAGCGCCCTTGACCTTGACAAATACACCTTCCTGGCCTTCAAAGTCACCAGCTGTGATACGGACACGAGCGCCTTTCTTAAGGTTCATATCATCTGGATTGATCCAGATGAGTTGATCATCATAGGTACCAGCTACAGCAATAAAAGTCTGCATCTGTGCATCTGGTACAATAATCTTCTGACGTTCCCTGTTGATAATGTATTGCAGGTAGTCGTACCCTTTCTTTACCTCTTGTATCTCTGTTTTAGTAGCATGGGCAAAGAGGAGGTTATGGATAACAGGCTTTAAAATCTTAGCTTTCCTACCACGAATTACTTTGGTTTGGTAACGCATCGGGATGAAACATTCGATGCCTCGCTCCTCGAGCGCTTCTTTTATCTTGACCTCTCGAGAGTATGTTACACGCATAGCGAACCAGTGTTTTTCATCATCCTTTTGAGACTCCTGAACATACTTCTGGGGCATTGAAATTCGCGTATCGCACTGAATCTCAATCACTTCTGGACGGCTATCAGATTTTGTGCCGGAGGTGCCGCCCTCTCCTTCTGGCACATTGTTTTGGTCGGTCTCTGTCATAGAGATAACTTTAACGATGCAAAGTTACATTATTTGCACCGATAAAACAAAAGTTTTTCAACAAAAAAACAAAGTTAAATCAACTCGTAGCTTGAAACTTGTATAGGGGTATTGAGACTGCTGAGGACTTTCTCGAGCATAATGCCCTCAAGATTACTATAATCGTAGCCAAAAGTGGAACGAATGCCTTGCAGAGTGAACTGCATGGCACGGTCTAAGGCAAGGGGGAGACTGTCACCTTGAAGAAGACTGCCGGTGATGACACTGGTAAAGGAATCACCGGTACCTGGATAGTGAGCAGGAAGGAAAGGACAGGTGACTTTCCAGTACCTATTGCCAATGCTATTATAGGCATAAACTGACGTCAGATGAGGATTGTCAGCAACTGGTACACTAGTAACAATAACAATACCAGGTCCCTGCAGGGAAAGCGCTCTTAGATAATCCTTTAACTCATTGTCGTTAAAGTTATTGTTACGATATGGTTCGTTGAGCAAAAGGAACATTTCTGTCATGTTTGGGGTAATGACATCGGCAAGCTTGATGAGCTTGCGCATCTGCCCTACCATTTCTTCGTCCATGCCTTTATATAAATGGCCATTGTCACCGAGTACAGGATCCACAACGATGAGGTCATTGGGGCGACGGAAATCCTGGATCAACTCGGATACAACCTGCACCTGTTCAGGGGAACCTAAATAACCAGTATAAAAGGCGTTGAAGCGAAAACCTTGGGCTTTCCAGTTAGCAATAATTTTACGCATTTCGGAGGTGAGATCCAAGAAAGTGAATTCTGGGTATTGCGTATGGCAAGAGAGTAAGGCTGTTGGCAAAGGGGTAACTTCAAGGCCCATGGAGGTTAATATCGGTATAACAGCATTTAATGATACTCTGCCCATACAGGACAAGTCATGGACTGCAACTACCTTCTTATTATTATTTTGTATCAACATAGTTCTATTTTTTTTGCAAAGGTAAAAAAATAAATGCTTATCTTTGCCAAATAAAATGCAAATTTGATGTATTATGGGTACAGATAAACTTAGGTATTACATGAACATAATCTTTATTGTACTGGCAATTGCTAGTGTGATTTTGTATTATGTAGCTGACTTCCGCACTTTTATATATGTTTGTGGCACTGCTATTTTCATTAAAGTGATGGAGTTTATTATTCGATTTACGAATCGGTGATATTCTTGAAAAATAAGTTTTTCATATTATTGCTTAGTTGTTTTGCCATCAGTATTAATCTGCTGGCACAGAACAATTTTGGCAATAACCGGAATAACAGGAATACATATAATAACGGGCGAGATGCTTATGGTAACCAAATCGACCCAAACATGCAGCCGGACAGCTTTACGAATGATAGCACAGAGATTGAATCGGCACCACCAAAGTTGTACCAGTGGAGGGTGAGTGAAAATCTGGGCAATCGTATTATGACTGAGGTAGATACCGTTGCGCTAAACTTCCAAAACATGAATATGGAAGAGGGTATGACGGGACACTACAGCATATTGGGTAATATGGGATCTCCCCGACTGTCGCATATTTGGGCTGACAGGCAGTATGACACGGCACCCACGATGTTCTTGGAACCATTGACTGGCTTTTACAGGCGCAGTGACCAAATGATCTTTACGAATAGTAATATACCCTACACCAACCTGTCGTATTGGCCTAATGGTAATAAGATTACGGGTGAAGACCGCTTCAAAGCATATTTCTCGATGAATGCGAACCGACGCTTTGCGTTTGGCTTTAATTTCGACTATCAGTATGGGCGTGGGTACTATGCCAATCAGGCTACATCTAACTTTAACGCCGCTGTGTTTGCCTCGTACATGGGCAACCACTACCAAATGCATGCTGCCTATAACAACTTCTATTTCAAGCAGAACGAGAACGGCGGCATCATGGACGATGAGTATATCACCAACCCAGAAAAGAAGGCTGAGGGTAGCAAAACATATGAATCGAACAACATACCAGTACGTTTGGAATCTTCTGCCAACCGCAACCATAACATGTCTGTTTTCTTGACACACCGCTACCGGTTGGGATTCATGCGCGAAGTGATTGAACTGGTGGATAAACCTGCCGACAACAGGCGTGGACAAAACATCTCAAGGGGCAATAATGAGGAGGAGGTGGTGGTGAATGACTCGTTACCTGTAGTGGTACCAAAAGATACCATTCGTCGTGAGGAACTGGTGCCTGTGACTAGTTTTATCCATACATTCAAACTAGAGCGTTCACGTCACAGATTCACTTCACAAGATTTAGACTCGTTGCCCCCTGCCCTACTGAACCTTTATGAAACGGCAGATTCAACTGTGCGACTTAGCATCAAGAATGTGTTTGGCATCGCCTTATTGGAGGGTTTTAACAAATATGCCAAGGCTGGATTAACAGCTTATATATCACATCAATACAGCCGCTATACATTGATGAATCCAGATGCTGCCATTGAGAATCCTCGTAATATCAAATTTACCGAACAAGAGTTGTATATTGGTGGTGAATTGGCGAAGCGTGAAGGACATCTTTTACATTATAATATAAATGGAGAAATAGGTCTGACTGGTATTGCTAAGGGGCAGTTTAAACTGGACGGCACAGCGGATGTGAACCTTCGATTGTATAATGATACGTTGCGAGTGAAAGCACATGCGTATGTGCGCAATACACTACCGTCGTTCTACATGAGGCACTATGTCTCAAACCATTATATCTGGGACAATGATGACTTTGATAAAGAAATGCGCGTCAGGGTGGAAGGTGAGATTGACTTCCCGCTTACTGGCACAAACCTCAAGGCTGGTATAGAGAATATCAAACACTATACATATCTGAATGGTAAAGCGTTGCCACAACAGGCTGGTGGTTCTATAAAGGTGGCTAACGCTACACTGACGCAAAACTTCCGTTTGGGCATTTTCCACTTAGACAATGAGATCACCTGGCAAAAGAGCAGTAGCGATGTATTACCATTACCTACCTGGAATCTGTACCACAACTTGTATATCCTGACCAAAATTGCCAAGAAGGTATTGAATGTGCAGTTAGGTGCTGATGTCCGTTACTTCAGTGAGTACTATGCACCCGATTATGCACCTGCTTTGCAACAGTTCCATCTGCAGGATGGGACTAACCGCATTAAAATAGGCAACTATCCTGTGGTGAATGTATATGCTAACTTACAGCTGAAACGTACCCGTTTCTTTGTACAGCTATACCATGTGAATGAAGGTATGGGCAGCCGCAGGTATTTTTACGCACCGCACTACCCCATCAACCCACGCCTATTGAAATTTGGCGTTTCCTGGAACTTCTATGACTAAACGTTGGTTGCTATATGCAGTAATAGGAATAGGTGCTGTCATCTTGTACCGCCTGTTCTTTTTTGAAACTCAGAAAGTTGCACCTGTACCACGTGACTATAACGAAATCGTTGCCTGTGACACGTTGTGTGTGACTATGGAGTATAATGACATCTCCCTAACAGAAGGAACTGACTCAATAGAAGGGTTCTACCTCGAGTTGATAGAAGCGTTTGCCCAAGATCATGATCTGGTGTTGAAGGTTACGCCTGAAATGAGTATGGCGAAGCGATTACAAGGCCTGTATGAGGGACTTTACGACTTGATAGCAGATGGTATTCCTATAATGACAGGACGGGATGACTCGTTGCTGTTCTCGCTACCCATCACACGGAGTAATCAGATATTGGTACAGCGGAAGCCATTGACTGCAGAAGACTCCGCCAAATACATCAGTAGCCAGGTGATGCTGGCAGGTAAAACGCTACATATCGTTGAGGATTCACCAGCGGTTCTACGCATCAATAACCTCATGGAGGAGATTGGTGATACGATTTTTGTAAATACCATTGAGAAGTATGGAGTAGAACAACTGATTGCTCTTGTGGCACATGCAGATATTGACTATGCTGTATGTGACCGCCGAATCGCAATATTGGCAGCTGATAGTCTCCCAAATATTGACATCTCAATTCCTATTGGATTCACACAATTCTATTCGTGGGGTATGAGGAAGGAATCGCCAATTCTATGCGATTCTATAAACCAGTGGTTAGAAAGATTCATGAAGTCTTCTGAATTTAGAAGACTTTCGAAGAAATACGCTGTCGATTAGTTTATGTTCTTTCTCTTTCTTCTATAGAAAAAGAAAGAACCAAAGACATAGATTCCCGGCTGCACTTCCAGAGCTAAATTTTGGTTATTTTTGCTAAGAGAGAATAGACGTGCGCTATGCGCTCTTATTTGATTCTCTCTTTTCACGCAAAAATAATCAAAATTCTTAACGCTCTTCCAATGATGCCGGCCCTTATCGTTAACTATCTATATCTTTCAGCCAGGAGGCGGAAGAAGCATCGCTTGGCATACGCCAGTCACCACGAGGACTGATGGCAATAGATCCAACTTTAGGACCATCAGGGAGGCAAGAGCGCTTGAACTGCTGGCTAAAGAAACGACGGCAGAAAGTCTGAAGCCATTTACGGATGGTGTCATTATCATAAACACCAGCAAAGCTACGCTGAGCCAACATGAAGATCTTAGCTGGACTAAACCCGCAACGCATGAAATAATACAGGAAGAAATCATGTAACTCGTAAGGACCTACCAAGTCTTCGGTCTTCTGCTTGATATTTCCTTGTTCGTCTGCGGGGATCAACTCAGGGCTGATAGGTGTATCAACAATATCCAACAACGTAACCTTTGACAACTCATCAATATCATGCAGTGCCACCCACTTGACCAAATGTATCACCAATGTCTTAGGAACACTGCCATTAACACCATACATTGACATGTGGTCACCATTGTAAGTAGCCCAACCCAATGCCAACTCAGACAGGTCACCTGTACCAATTACCAAGCCATTCATCTGGTTCGCTACATCCATCAATATCTGTGTACGCTCACGCGCCTGCGAGTTCTCATATGTCACATCATGATTGTCAACATCGTGACCAATGTCCTTAAAATGCTGAATGCATGCATCCTTGATGCTGATTTCTCGAATAGTTACCCCTAAGCTCTTCATGAGGTTTATAGCGTTGTTATAAGTACGGTCTGTTGTACCAAAGCCTGGCATGGTAATGCCTACAATATCCTTACGATCCCGCTGCAGTTTGTCGAAAGTACGTACACACACTAATAGCGCAAGAGTAGAGTCTAAACCTCCAGAGATACCAACCACAGCAGTTTGAGCATGCGTATGTATCAGTCGCTTAGCCAAGCCTGCTACCTGGATGGAGAAAATCTCCTCACAACGTTCATCCAGCATAGGGCCTTGAGGGACAAAGGGATGAGCGTCATATTCACGTGTCAGCTCTACGGGTTTGTCACTCGTACGTTCTATTATTACACGAAGTGCCTCCTTGCCAATGTACTGTCGCATACTGGTAGCAAAGGTGGTATTTACGCGGCGCTCACCACGTAGAAAATCAACATCTATTTCACTAATTACAAGCTGTGGTTCCATTTCAAAGCGTTTGCTACGAGCCAGAAGTTTACCATTCTCATATACCAATGCATTGCCTGAATAGACCACATCGGTAGTAGATTCACCAAAACCACAGGAGCTATAAACATAGCCCGACATACTGCGGGCACTCTGTTGACTGAGTAATTGACAGAGATAGTCGTGCTTTCCAATGCATTCATCGGTAGCAGAAAGGTTACAAATGATATCAGCACCTTTCAGTGTCAAGATAGAACTGGTAGGAATAGGTGCCCACACATCCTCGCAAATCTCCACCCCAAAGATGGCCTTAGGGGTTTCAAATAGCATGTCATGCGTCACTGGCACCAACTGACCACACAAGCGTACATTATCTTGTTTGATCATGTCACCTGAGGTAAACCAGCGCATCTCATAGAATTCTTTGTAGTTGGGCAAGTAATATTTAGGTACCACGCCCAGCACCTTACCGTGCTGAATCACCGCAGCAGCATTCAGTAACATGCCATGAACAGACACAGGCAATCCGATGATGGAAATAATATCCATCTGACGGGTATTCTGCATAATCTGCAACAAGCCTTGTTCCGCCTGATCGAGTAACAATTGCTGTGCAAATAGATCGCCACAGGTATATGCAGTAAGAGCCAATTCGGGGAAAGTGATAATCTCCACACCCATCTCATTGGCCTCCACTATCTGTTTTTCAATCTCTGAGGCATTATACATACAATCGGCAACTCTCACACCTGGTATGGCAGCTGCTACTTTCACATATCCGTAGTTCATAGTAATTAATTTTTATTTCTACAATTCGTGAACTCGTAGCAGTATGACCCGCTACTTTCACAAATCCGAAGTCCATAGGTTCTAGTTTTATTTTCCACAAAAATAGTTAAATAGTTTCAGCAATACAAATCTTTTCTTATCTTTGTAAAATTGATTTTGATAAAAGTTTTACTAATTAATTAAATCTGAGTTTTATGAAGAAGTTTAGATGTACAGTTTGCGGTTATATCCACGAAGGAGACGAAGCTCCTGAACGTTGCCCACAATGCAAGGCACCACAATCAAAATTCGTTGAAGTGGTTGAGCAAGAAGGTGCTCCTTTGGCATTTGCCGATGAGCATGTGATTGGCGTAGCCAAGGGTGTAGATGAAGAGATCTACAAGGGCTTGGTAGATAATTTTAATGGTGAGTGTTCTGAAGTAGGTATGTACTTAGCCATGAGCCGCCAGGCAGATCGCGAAGGCTATCCTGAAATTGCAGAAGCATTCAGGCGCTATGCATTTGAGGAGGCTGACCATGCTTCTCGCTTTGCTGAGCTGCTGGGTGAAGTGGTTTGGGACACTAAGACCAACGTCTACAAACGTATGATGGCTGAGCAGGGTGCTTGCGAAGGTAAGATGGCTATTGCCCGTAAGGCAAAGGCCCTGAATCTTGATGCTATTCATGACACGGTGCATGAAATGGCAAAGGATGAAGCTCGTCATGGCAAGGGATTTGAAGGACTCTATAACAGATACTTTAAAGATTAATATACTCGTCTCAAAATAAAGCGAGAATTGAAAATCAAAAAGGCTGCTCGTCGAGCAGCCTTTTTGATTAAGCTAATAACTCAATATACTAGAAACGAACGCCTAATGTCAACATAACCTGATGACGATCGTTTGTAAGTTTCGTTACAGTATTCGGATATATCTTATTGCCTTCTTGTACAACAAATGGATACATATTAGACTTATAGGTGTCATACTTGTAAGCCAGGTCGGCATAGAAAGAACTACTACGGTAACCTAAACCGAAGGTGACAGTATGACGATCCATTGTGTTTGCATAGTCGGTGTCGGTCTGGATAGAATAATATGGCAGATCCTTAAAAGCATTGTCATTGAAGAGTGAGGTGCGATAGTTATATCCTGCACGAAGGCCAAATTCTGGTATTGGCTTAAACTCCATACCAACCTTAAAAGCATGTACTGCCTTCATCATGTCACGGGTTGAGTTTTCGAAATCGAAGATCTCATCATAGCCATCGACATCCTTGAACTTCATATAGCCATAATCCTGATACTCATATTCTGCATCAAAAGCAAACTGGCTTCCTATGGTTGATGCCACACTAACATTGAACAACCAAGGGGTCTGGAAATGGAATGGGCGTATCATATCGCCAGGAACAGTCAGTTCGTTAACTGTAGATACATGAGCATCGAAAACTTCATCTTCAACAGGATCATAAACTGTTGAATTTATCTCTGCACTGGTCTTATAGTCCAAACTATAGAATGTAGGGGTGTGCATAGCCAAACCAAAGCGGAAAGGCGAGTCTTCAAATGGGCGGAAGATAGCACCTAATTTAAAATCAATGCCTGTGCCTACAATGCGATTCCAGCTACTGAGGTCGTAACCTTCATTTCTTGTGCCAGGATACACCTCTTCATAGTAGGTATATTTCTTATAATTGAGATCATAGCCTCCTAAGGTAAGACCCAAATAAACGCGGTCATTGATATTAAAAGCCACATTGAAACTGTACTCATCTAAGTGGCCGCGCTGTTCAACCTCAAGCAGAGCATCTCCTTGGTCGTACATACCATAATACTGTTCGTTCTCACCAGTCGGTTCAATCACATAACCATAATAGCCAATGGCAGAAAGCCAACCTATTTCTTCATTCTCGAAAGCATTATCCCAAGCATCATACATGATACCATCGGCCTGCTGTGCCATTTGTAGAGTCTGGGTAAAATCTCCCAAATTGCCAGAAAACTTTTGTTTGTTAAAGAAAGACTTTGCCCTACGATAGTTGAAACCAAAATTGACATAGCGAAGTGGCGTAGAGTTGCCTATCTTAGAGGAATAGACAAATCCAATTTGATTGAAGTCACCTCGAACATCATCGTTCTTAAAAGTACCAGTGAGTGTATTACTCTTGGTATTGTAAGAAGACAAGCCAAAGGTGGTTTGCAAATCGCTACTGCGGAAAATTCCGATGCCTGCAGGATTGGTGTTCATCGTTGAGATGTCACCACCTAACGCACTCATGGCGCCACCCATACTCACAAAACGAGCTGTACCGTTCAATTCCTTGTCGATGAACTTTGCGCCATCATATACTGTCTGCGCAGCTGCAGAGCCTGCCAAAAACAGCAGGCTCCATACAGCCAATATGATTCTTTTCTTCATATCTTAATATTTTATATTATCAACTTTATCACCTTAGGTTTAGCGAGAGCGTGTACCACCGCCTCCACCGCCACCGCGTGAACCACCTCCGCCACTGAAGCCACCGCCACCGCGAGAGCCACCGCTGCTAAAGCCGCCACCGCTGTATGAGCGAGAGCTAGAGCTGCCAGAATAGCTACGAGTAGAACTGCTACTACGAGTTGGCGTACTGGTGTTGCTGCGTACACGAGAACTGCTGCTAGAGCCAGGAGTATAGCTGCGGCTGCTCTGAGTACTGTTACTTGGGCTATAAGAACGGGCACGAGTACCAGTGCTGCCTGAACTGCTACGTACGGTAGAGCCTCTGCGAGTATTAATAGTGGTGCCACTGCTGTTGCTGCGTACTCGAGTACCGCCATTATTTGGTGTAACAGTGGTGTTACTGCGAGTACCAGAGGTATTGGTACGTACACGGGTTCCATTGCTATTGATTACCCTTCCATTAGTAGTGGTACGAGTACGAGTGCCATCGGTGCTGCGCACACGAGTACCATTACCAGTACGAGTACGTACATTACTATTGTTCACACCTATGCCGTTGCCACTTGTGCCACCTCTACGAGTAGAGTTAGAATAGGTACTACGTGCTCCTGGAACACCACGATATGTGTAGTTATGTGGACGATAGTGGTAGCCACCCCAACCATAATAGTGGTGTGGGCCGTACCAGCCACCATACCATCCGCCATACCAACCAGTGTACCATGGGCTGTACCAACCGCCATACCAGCCATAGTGCCATGGGCTATACCAAGGGCTGTACCATGAAGTATACCAAGGATGATACCAAGTACTCCATCCCCAACCCCATCCAATAGTTGAGAAACGCCAATCAAACCACAGACGGTTGCTCCAGGTAGGGAATACATATGCGTAATAGTCGTCAACAAATACGTTCCACTCCCAAGAGTTCAGACCGTAAACGACATCCCAATAATATGGGCTGCTGATGCTGATAGCGAAACGAGGGTTACGGAAACGGATGATACGAGTAGCATACTCGTAGTCATCGGTGTTACCATCGAAACCGTTTACCCACTCGCCATCAAGCTCGCTGTCGTAATTAGTATCACCGTTAACCACTGCAGTCTTGTCTGAAGCAGTAGCATCGACAGAGTAACGACGATTGTATTCATCGACACTGCGCTTATTCTTTTTATTACCGTTTACTACCACTTTAGTCCCTTTTGGGACAACAACGGTAGTAGAAGGGGTACCTGAGTTCACGACCACTGTTTTACGTGCTGCAGCTGCCTCAGTTTTCTGCTCCGCAGCCTTCTCCTGCTCCTTTTGAGTCTTGGTAGGAACATAGTAAAGGTCGTCAACCACATTCTGTGCCATCACCATAAATGGTGCAAACACTGCCATCAGCAATAAAACAATCGACTTCTTCATATCCTTAAAATTTTAAATGAGTAATCTTCTTTTTACTCTTTTAACACCCGAAAGTAATCATTACTGCACACTTCAGCAAATTATTTTCACTTTTTCTTTATCATCATTGTTTTTTTTAACTAAATTGTTTTTCGATTGGGAAAAACAAGCTATCTTTGCATTCAAATACATTAATTATGAAAATTAGTAATATCGTTCAAAATTATATATCTGAGCGTGTGTTACCTATTTGGTGCATCTTCCTCCTCGACATATTTATGGTAGCCATATCGGTAGTCATGGCGTGCCTATTACGTTATGATTTCACGACGGTTTTTTCCTCCGACAGTATTTTGGGCAAAGCTATCCTATGGATACTGCCTGTGAACATGATATTCTTCAAGGTATTCCATACTTATGCTAACGTCATCCGATTCTCGTCTTTCGTAGATATCATGCATATCTTCGTGTCACTCACCATCAGTCACCTAATATTGGTGATTGCCAGCATTGTGTGCGAAGTTGCCTTCGACTATGAGTTTCTCCCTATAAGTGTACTACTCATTTCTTACGTATTTTCATTTGCCGCATTATCTGGTGTACGCGTATTAATCAAGGTAATATATGAGTATTTTAGTTTTGACGGGAAACATGGTACAAATGTATTTATATTTGGCACACGAGAATATGGTGTAGACATTGCCAAATCTATCCGATCTAAATCACATTATAAATACCGCCTGAAAGGTTTTATTTCTAGTGATCCAGCCTTTATCGACAAGGTAATCATGGGTGTAAAAGTTTATCCTTTCGACAATGAACTGATTAATATTTTAGAGGAGAAAAATATCAATGCAGTGATTGTGACTCCTTATAACATGGATAAGTTGAAAGACACCTCATTCACAGAACAATTATTGTCGCGGAACATTAAGATCATGGTGTTACCTAATTTGAGTGAGTGGAACAAAAATACAAGCAGCATTGTCCAACTGAAGGAACTACAAATTGAAGACTTATTGCAACGTGATCCTATTCAGATTGACATGCAGAAGATTGCCTCACATTTGGAAGGTAAGCGTGTGATGATTACAGGTGCTGCTGGATCTATTGGTAGTGAGATTGTACGTCAAGTAGCATCGTTCAACCCTTATAATCTGGTACTGATTGACCAGGCAGAGACACCACTGCATGATATTCGTCTTGAACTACAATCAAGATGGATGGAAATTGAAGCAGAAACTATTGTGGCAGACATTTCCAATGCAACTCGCATGGAACAAATCTTTGCTCTTTATCGCCCACAGTATGTTTTTCATGCTGCAGCCTATAAGCATGTGCCGATGATGGAGGACAATGCATCCGAAGCTATTCAAAATAATGTAAAGGGTACACGTATTTTAGCTGATTTAGCCGTTAAATACCAGACAGAGAAGTTCGTGATGATATCTACAGATAAGGCCGTGAACCCATCAAACGTCATGGGCTGTTCAAAGCGTATCTGCGAAATCTATGTGCAATCGTTAGCAAAGAAACTGGAGCATGATGGCAACAAGACTACTCAGTTCATCACTACCCGATTTGGAAATGTGCTGGGTTCTAATGGTTCTGTCATTCCTCTTTTCCGCAAGCAAATAGAACAAGGTGGTCCCGTAACTGTGACCCATCCTGAGATTATTCGCTACTTCATGACCATTCCAGAGGCATGTCGATTGGTACTTGAGGCTGGTAGTATGGGCAGTGGTGGTGAGATTTATATTTTTGACATGGGTAAACCTGTGAAGATTCTTGATTTGGCTAAGCAAATGATAAGTCTGTCTGGGCGCAATGACATCCAAATCAAGTTTACTGGCCTGCGTCACGGTGAGAAACTTTATGAGGTGCTACTTAATGATAAAGAGCATACAAAGCCAACTTACAATGACAAAATCATGATTGCTGACGTGCGTGAGTATGACTACGGTGAGGTAAAGAAGAAGATAGAAGAATTGGAGGAAGTGTCAACTACATATGACCAGATGAAGATTGTAGAGAAGATGAAGGAACTTGTACCAGAGTATGTGAGCAAGAATTCTATATTTGAAAAGTTAGATCATAAATGATTATTTGAAAATTGAGTTTTTATTTAAATAAAGGCAATAAAAAAGACTGCATTTCTGCAGTCTTTTTTATTACCCTATTATCGGTTTAGAATTGTGGCAACTCCAACCACTTCACGTAGCAGAAATCCTGACGGTGTGGCAACTGCTTGTTACGCGGATACATACGGATTGCACTCTTGTATAATCCGAATTGTGTGGGTGACAACTTAGCCTCGAAGATGTAGTTATTACCTTCACGACCAGTGAGTTGAAGTGGCTCAACGCTATAAACACGTTCCTCACCATCTTTATTAGTATAAACATTCACCTTCTCTAAACCTATTGCATCATCAAGACCTTGCTCATCAATAACATACTTGATAGAGTATTCAGCTCCTGCTTCGATACCTCCCGACGGGAAGTCCCATGAACATGACACCACACGGATGCCATCCCAGCGCTCAGCCACAGCTTCTTTCCACTGTGCAATCTCTTTAGCCAGACGGAAGTTATCCTTTGCTATCTCCTTGAAACGCTTAGCCTGTTTGATGTAGAACTTATTGTAGTAATCATCCAGCTGACGTTTCATGGTATAATGTGGAGCAATCTGTGCAATGGAATTCTTGATGACCTTGATCCAGCCTTTAGAGATGCCCTTTTTATCTTTATTGAAGTACAAAGGAATAATCTCATTCTCCAACAGATTATAGATGGTAGCTGCATCAAGCTGATCCTGATGCTCTTGGTTCTGGTATGTACGCTTCTCAGTGAGTGCCCAACCAGCACCTTCACGATAGCCTTCTAACCACCAACCATCCTTTACACTGAGGTTGACCACGCCATTCATCTCTGCTTTCTCACCTGAAGTACCTGAAGCCTCCAAAGGACGAGTCGGAGTGTTCATCCAGATATCAACGCCACTCACTAAGCGGCGTGCCAACAGGAAGTCATAGTCCTCAAGGAAAATAACCTTTCCTATGAACTCAGGACGTTGAGAAATCTCGAATATCTTCTTGATCAATCCCTGTCCTGCACCATCTGCAGGATGTGCCTTACCTGCGAAGAGGAAGATTACTGGATGCTCAGGATCGTTGACAATCTTCTTCAAACGTTCAATATCGGTAAACAACAAGTGTGCACGCTTATAAGTTGCGAAGCGACGACAGAAACCGATAACCAGTGAATTGGGGTTAATACGGCCCATGAGCTTCACAACACGCTGTGGATCGCCTTGGTTCTTCAACCAGGTTTCACGGAACTGCTCTTGGATATATTCAAACAGTTTCTTCTTCAAAGCCATACGAGTTGCCCAGATTTCTTCGTCAGGGCAGTTGTAAATGCCATGCCAGATTTTCTCATTAGACTGATCACTCAAATGTTTCTCGTCAAAATACTTAGCATAGAGGTGACGCCATTCGGTAGCACACCAAGTAGGGAAATGGACTCCATTTGTCACATAACCCACATGGTTCTCTTGTGGAAAATAGCCATTCCAAATAGGAGCAAACATCTTCTGGCTTACCCAGCCATGCAACATAGATACGCCATTAACTTCCTGGCAGGTATTGCAAGCAAAGGTAGACATACAGAACTTCTCCCCGTGATCGTTAGGGTTAATACGCCCCATGCCTATAAACTCGTCCCAACTGATGCCCAGTCGCTGAGGATAACCACCCATGTATTTGCCAAACAATCCTTCATCGAAATAATCATGACCTGCTGGTACTGGAGTGTGTACCGTATATAAGCCACTAGCCCGTACCAATTCTAGAGCCTGATTAAATGTAAGACCATCTTCCTCAATATAATCTACTAAACGCTGCAGATTGCAGAAAGCTGCATGACCTTCATTGCAATGATATATATCTTTCTTGATACCCAGCTTCTTCAACAACAACATACCGCCTATGCCAAGCAGGATTTCCTGCTTCAGACGATTTTCCCAGTCGCCACCATAAAGGGCGTGGGTAATTGGCTTGTCATACTCTGAGTTCATCTCATTGTCGGTATCCAACAAGTACAACTTTACTCGACCGACATTGACACGCCATACATAAGCATGCACCTGATAGTTATTATAAGGCACGTCGATAACCATTGGATTGCCGTTCTTGTCAAGTTGACGCTCAATAGGCAAACTGCTGAAGTTCTGCGTCTCATAGTTGGCAATCTGTTGACCTTCCATATTAAGACTTTGGGTAAAATAACCAAAGCGATAGAGGAAACCCACTGCACACATATCAACATTAGAATCTGAAGCCTCTTTTACATAGTCTCCTGCCAACATACCCAATCCACCACTATATATTTTCAGGGCAGAGTGGATACCATATTCCATACAGAAATAGGCCACAGAAGGGCGATTAGCATCTGGCTTAACGTCCATATAAGTGCGGAACATATCATAAACGCTCTTTATGCGTTTCATCAATGCCTTATCTTTTAAAATTTCTTCCTTGCGAGTGTAGGTGAGACGTTCCAACAACATGACAGGGTTGTGTTTTACCTCGTGATAAAGATCTGGATCCAGGTCACGGAATAAATCACGAGCCTCATAATTCCATACCCACCACATATTGTGGGCAATTTCATCCAAACATTTCAACTGCTCTGGAAGACTAGACTTAACAATCAAGTCTCTCCATTGAGGAGCATTTGCATAATCTGCTTTGATTTTCATTTGTAAATCTTTGATTAGTTAATTACTTCTACAATTTAGCCATTAAGCTGACGATTCTTTGCATGACGCAACGCAAAGTCGTAAGCCTCATAATAATAAGTAATGAAGTGCTTCCATAATGCCTTTTCTGCAATAGCTGCTGCACGCTTACGGGCAGCCTTCACTTGGTTCTTATCCAAACGCAGATAACCTAATGTGGTATCACGAACTGCGTCTACTACTTCATGATAATTATAATCGGAACGATGAACTACTTCAACGCCATCGAATATACCTTTAACTTTGTCCATCTCTTTCACCCACAAGCCAAAACCTGCCAAATCGGTGGTGATGGTGGGTACATGGAACGCCACACTTTCCAATGGAGTGTAGCCCCAAGGTTCGTAATAAGATGCATAGATGCTCAAATCGTTGCCAAGCATCAAATCATAATAATGCTTGTTGAAAATACCATCATCACCATTAAGATAGCTAGGTACAAAAATAACCTTCACTTTGTCTCGTGAACTGTTATGCATACCCAAGTAGTGCATCATGCCCAAAACCTTGTCTTCGTCCATGTTGTGCAACCAATGGGTAATATAAGGTTGGTTAAGTGGAGTGTCAAATTCCTCAAAGGACATTAAGCGAGCCTGGAGATCTGCTCGAGGTTTTAAGGTCCATGCCGGCACATTAATAAATGCAAGTACCTTCCGATCCAATTCAGGACATTTATTCAAGCGATGCATGGCATCGATAAACACATCAATACCCTTGTTTTTAAATTCATAACGTCCACTGGTTCCAATGATAAGGGTATCGTCGTCGAAGGTCTCACCTAATAGGCAGTTGGCCAAGCGTAGCATGCTCTTGCGAGCACGCTTCATCTTACCAGTATAGGTAGCACCCTTAGGCACAAAGTCATCTTCAAATCCGTTTACCAACACCACATCTGCAGGTTTATCCAACAGTTCTTTACACTCTTTATTGGTAATCTCACTCACTGTGGTAAAGCAATCCACGAAATGAGCAGTCTGTTTCTCAATTGAGTGCTTTGACTGCATATTAAGCTCACCTGCCATCTGATCACCGTTATAGGCAAACAAATAGTCATAGAGAGGTTTGTTGTTACCTGCAATAGAGCGACCTATTGAGGTCGCATGAGTAGTAAAAATTGTGGCTATTTCAGGAACATTCTTCTGTAGATAAAGGGCACTCATGCCAGTCATCCACTCATGTGCCTGGAATATCACATTATCATTGAAAGTAAGATTATAACGGTAGAAGCTTTCCACTACTTTAGCGGCAGCGATGGCAAACATACAGCTCTCATCATAGTCTCCATATGCATGGAGTGAATCAACGCCATAGTCTTCCCACATACGACTATAAATTTCGTTTTTCTGAGCGAAAAAAGGCATAAAATCTACTAATACCACCATAGGTTCTCCAGGGATATTCCAACGCCCAACTCTTACTTTTAAACCATCATGATGGATAGCATAGTCTGTCCAAGCAGAATAAAGCGATGAAGTTTCTATGAATGTAGGATTATCTTTGCCCTGCCAAATATCGGGCCCAATGAATATAACTCTATTCCGCAGTTGTTCCTGCAGTGTCTTCGCTCTAGTGGAGAGCACTGTATAGATACCACCCACCTTATTACACACTTCCCAACTTGCTTCAAAGATGTAATCGGGGGTCATAATTGCTTCACTTACCATTATCTTTTCTAATTTGACTGCAAAGGTACGGAAAAATATCGAGATAAATGGTATGTTTGACATAAAATAAGCCTGCTTTTTTAGTTATCTACCAAAAAAGCAGGCTACAAATTGTATAGCTACAAACTTATACCATCAAAGCTGCAATCAGTGCCAAAATAGCATAGAACTCAGGCAATGCGCAATAAATCATAGTATTGACCATAACGTCATGACCCTGAGCTATACCGTTGATACCATTAGCTGCCACCTGGCCCTGACGAATAGCTGAGAACAGGCAAATGAAACCTACTGCAGCACCAACACCCAGCATCAACAAGCCCTGCTGAGAAAAATCGCGTCCAATTGACATCAGGAAAGCTACGAAACCGTACAGGCCCTGTGTAGAAGGAAGTGCTGACAGAATCATGAAGCTTGCTGACTTTGAAGGGTCTTTCTTCAAACCTGCTTCGGCAGCATTGCCTGCGATAGTAGTACCATAGCAACTGCCAATACCAGAGAGAGCCAACATAAGGCCCAATCCGATGTAACCTAAAAGTACATTAACATCCATAATGATTTAATTTTTATTTGTTATTAATTTTTTGTTATTTTATTTCTTATCTATATTTGTAAAAGGATCATAGAGCACACCTGTTCCCTCATATCCTGAATTCTTGAAGTATTCAACAAAATTCAAACGCAAAGGGTGAACAAAGGCACTAATGCAAGACATAGCAATATTGAACGCATGGCCTAATACTAAAATGAGACAGCATACTACCCAACCTGGGATTCCTCCTATACCCTCTTGAACCATAAGACCCAGTGAGTTAAACACACCTCCCAACATACCACCTGCCAAACCTAAGGCATAGAGACGCATATAGGAAAGGATATCACCCATCAAGCCTGTAGCCATGTTGTATGTATCCCACACACCAGCACCAATGTTTACAAACACGTTGCGATGCAAATCGTTGAGCAGATAGATGCCAATGGCTGCTATACCACCTACAGCAATCAATGCCCATTTAGAGACATCTTCTGGTATCAAGTTGAGGAACATAAAGGTGGCGATGATAGTGCCTAAACCTACGAGCAAGAACCATCCCCATGCACCCAGAGCATTCTTGAAACCGAACCGACTAGTTTGCACCAGGGCTTTGATGAGCATAGCAACAATGGTATGGAAGACACCAATGCCCAACGCCAAGATCATCTGCTTGTCGTATGTACCGCCAGCTACTTCAACCTTACCTGATACCATAAAGTTCTTCAAACCTTCAGGCACCCAAGTCGCTTCATAAATATTGATACCAAAGAAGGTACCTAACACTGTTCCGAAAATTGCTGTAAACACACCCAAAGAGATAACAAGGTTCATGATGCCTTTCATATCAGGCATTTTCTTCTTCAAGACCATACCCAAAGCAATAAGCACTAAACCATATCCAGCATCTCCCAAACAAAAAGCAAAAAACAGTGAGAAGAACGGTGCAATGAGAGGTGTGGGATCGAACTCTGTGTACGAAGGCATACCATACATATCGGTCAGTGTCTCATACATCTTTACAAACCAGTTGTTCTTCAACTTGATAGGTGGGTTATCACCCTTCTGCGTATCACGTATCTCATAATACACGCTGCTCTGATCGAGGAACTCTTTCACCGGTTGTTCGTTCTCCACAGGTATCCAGCCTTCCATGACCATCACTGCCCCTTCTGCTTGTGGTTCTCCGTCAAGACGTACCTTAATGAGGTCTATCTCGCCGTCGAGCTCTTTATTATACTGCAACAAGGTATTGTAGTTGGACACACAGTACTGAGTTAGTTGACCTTTAGCTACAGTCAACTCTTCTTGTACTTTAGCCTTTTTAGCTTCCAATTGTGTAAGGCTCAAATCTGGCAGACGTACAGGTTCAATCTCCAAACGAACAGGTTCGTGGGAGATGGTTATGAAACTCATACGACCTACAGTCTTGTCGATAGCAACAATGTCACACAATTCTTCCCACTTAGGGTTGAATTCACGTTCTGAGCAGGCATAGAACTGAATGTGATAGCCTGCTTTCTCCAAGTTACGGATAGCTTGCCACTCAAAATTGCCCCATACACTCATCTCTGCTATCTCTTTGTCGATAGTAGGCAGTTGTTGGGTAAGGTTAGCAATTTGGTTATTTAGTTCGGCATACTGGCTCAACAGATCGTTCACAGGAAGTTCACGATGAATGGTCTCATCTGCTTTTTCCTTAATCTTAAACGACATATCTTTCAGTACATCCTTATACTGAGCTCGCTTAGCCAACGATTGCTGTAAATCGTCATTCATCAAACCCACCTGACGGGGCTGCACATGAATGACGCCCAGTTCACGAATTTGAGAAAGGAACGTTTCGTATTCCTGATGATAAATCAAGAACGTGAGTTTTTTCATCTTACTAATCATGACTCAGCCTCCTTTCTTGCCTCCTGATGAGCCTTCATGATCTTCTGAGATGACTTAGAAAGATTCTCTTCATCCTCCATGAAACGCTTAATCTTTCTAATAGCATCTTGATAACCAGGGATTTGCACTTTCTCAAAGAGGTTCACTTTTTGGGTGGTCTTCTTACGTGCATGCTCTAGCAGGCTTAACTTAGCAACAACAAATTCTCTTTCGATGGCAGTCTTGGCCAGTCCTGTCAAGAGGTTAACACCGTCTGCATACCATTTAGGCATATTGAACATACTGTATTTCTTGGTCTCAAAATCTACACTGTCCAACACTGGTACTCGTACACCGGCAATCTTCTTAACAGAGAGTTGCACATCCTTCACACTGATTAGGGATGCATCGAACTCACTCCAAAGAGCAAACATGGCCTCGTAAGCTTGAATTCCTTTTTCTAACCCCTCTTCCAGTTTCACAGCATCGTCTTTACAGCGCTTGACTTCCATACGCAAGGCACTCTCCTTATTCTTAATAATAGGAAGGGTACGCTGACGCACTTTCAGTTGTTTTTCCAACTGCTGAAGCGAGGTCTTGTTATATTGAAACTTAATAGCCACTTTTTTCTTAGTATTAGTTAATTACTTTGGCCAGTGCTGGTCAACAAACTCTTTCTTGATATTAACTTCTTCAGGGCGGAAATACTTGCCAAACAATCCCCATGTTACGTCAAGCATTTCGGTGGTATCAAGATTTACGTCAATAGCCAGCAACTTGTCTGAATAGTCTTTAGCAAACGCCAATGTACGTTCGTCGTAGTCTGTTAGATCAAAACCATTCTCCATCTTGGTCTTGGCATTGGCTGCATCGGCATAGAGTCGTACAGCAGCATTCATCACTTGCGGATGGTCCTTACGGGTCTTCTTACCACTTACGTTCTGTTTCAAACGTGACAATGAGCGGAATGGATCGACGATGACCTTACCAATATCACTATCACGACGCAGGAACAACTGACCTTCAGTGATATAACCTGTATTATCAGGTACAGCATGGGTGATATCGCCACCAGAAAGGGTGGTCACAGCAATGATTGTGATAGAACCGCCCGTTGGGAACTGTACTGCCTTCTCGTAAATCTTGGCCAAATCAGAGTAAAGTGAACCAGGCATAGAGTCCTTAGAAGGGATCTGATCCATACGATTAGACACGATTGCCAACGCATCTGAATAAGAAGTCATATCAGTCAACAATACCAACACAGCCTCATTCTTCTCAACGGCAAAATACTCTGCAGCAGTCAAGGCCATATCTGGTACCAGCAATCGTTCTACTGGAGGGTCTTCGGTAGTATTCATAAAACTAATGATGCGATTCAGGGCACCTGCGTTAGAGAACACGTTCTTGAAGAATAGGTAGTCATCGTTGGTCATACCCATACCACCCAGGATAATCTTATCTGCCTTGGCACGCATAGCAACCAACGCCATTACCTGGTTGAAAGGCTGATCAGGGTCAGCAAAGAATGGAATCTTTTGTCCAGACACCAATGTATTATTCAAGTCGATACCAGCAATACCAGTAGCAATCAACTCGGATGGCTGCTTACGACGTACAGGGTTCACTGACGGTCCACCAATCGCCACCTCTGTACCTTCTATTTCTGGACCACCATCAATAGGATCGCCAAAGGCATTGAAGAAACGACCAGCCAACTGGTCGCTCACCTTAAGTGTAGGCGACTTACCGAGGAATACTACTTCTGCATTGGTTGGAATGCCCTGAGTACCTTCAAACACCTGCAGGGTAACCTCGTCACCAGCAATCTTAACCACCTGGGCTAGTTTGCCATTTACCGTAGCAAGCTCATCATAACCAACGCCAGTAGCTTTCAACGAAAGCGTAGCCTTAGTAATCTGAGTCACCTTAGTATATATCTTTTGAAATGCTTTAGTTGCCATTTTTCTTCTCCTTGTTTATTTTAACAATTTTGATACGCTTTCACTGATGGCACGTTCCTTCAGCAAATCCATCATCTGCTCCTTATAGTCGTAGTATTTTTCCGACTTGAACGGTGCGTAGTTCATCTGCTTACCTATATTGATCATGCGCTTGAAGTAATCCATTACTTCGTTGAATACCTCAAACTTAAACTCAGTATGGCAGATGTCGATTACCAGGTTCATGATTTCTTCCTGACGTTCGAGTGGTGTAACAGCATCTATCTCATCAAATGCATCCTGCTGCAGAATAACAAAGTCTATAAGTTCTGCCTTCCAGAATGTTACGTGGTATTCTACTGGCACACCATCATCACCCAAGATGTTGATCTGTTCGGAGATTTCCTTACCGCGCTGTAAACGAGTCTTTAATTCATTCACTTTGTCAAGCCAAGTAGGTTCAATGCGCTTTGCTATGTATTCCTGGAATTCAGGATACTCCACATATTTAGAATAAGAATCTATCGGGTTGATAGCCGGATAGCGTTTACGGTCAGCACGATCCTGCTCCAATGCGTAGAAGCAACGAGCCACCTTCTTAGTATTCTCGGTCACAGGTTCCTTCAGGTTACCGCCAGCAGGTGATACTGTACCAATAAAGGTAATGGAACCAGTATTTCCGTTATACAACTTCACATAACCGCAACGGCCATAGAAGTTGGAAATGATAGACGACAAGTCCATTGGGAATGCATCTGGTCCAGGTAATTCCTCCATACGGTTGGACATCTCACGTAAAGCCTGTGCCCAACGAGAGGTTGAGTCAGCCATCAACAATACTTTCAAACCCATGCTGCGATAATATTCACCTAAGGTCATAGCTGTATAGACAGAAGCCTCACGTGCAGCAACTGGCATGTTAGAAGTGTTAGCAATAATGATGGTGCGCTCCATCAACTTACGTCCTGTATGCGGGTCTACCAGTTCAGGAAACTCAGTAAAAATTTCTACCACCTCATTAGCACGTTCACCGCAGGCCGCTATAATCACGATATCTGCCTCTGCCTGCTTGGAGATGGCATGTTGCAACACTGTCTTACCAGTACCAAAAGGCCCAGGGATAAAACCCGTACCACCTTCAGTAATAGGATCAAGTGTATCGATAACACGAACACCGGTTTCCAACAGACGGAAAGGACGTGGCTTTTCAACATAGTTAGTCATAGCCACCTTAACAGGCCACTTTTGAATCATATTAACCTTCACCTCGTTTCCTTCAGCATCTCCAAGTACCGCTATAACATCCTCAATAGTATAATCGCCCTCAGCTACGATTGACTTAACAATACATTCACCTTGCTGTTGGAAAGGCACCATAATTTTCAAATGCTGGTGGTTCTCCTCTACTTGACCTAGCCAATGAGAAGCCTTTACCTTGTCACCCACCTTTGCTAGCGGGACGAAATGCCATACCCTTTCCTTGTCAAGGGGATAGGTATATTGCCCGCGTTTTAAGAATACGCCCTCCATCTTGTCGAGGTCATTCTGAAGACCATCATAATTCTTAGAGAGCATGCCCGGTCCCAATGTAACTTCAAGCATGTGGCCGGTAAAATCAGCTTCGGCTCCGACTTTTAATCCACGTGTACTTTCAAACACCTGGACATAAACCTGAGAACCCACCACTTTTATCACCTCAGCCATGAGGCTGTCTCCACCTGTATGAATATAACAAATTTCATTCTGGGAAACAGGACCGTCAACGGTGAGGGTTACCATGTTGGAGATTACTCCACTTACAGTTCCTTTTGTTGCCATATAATGTTCTTTATTATTTTATTCAGAATTCACTAGGTACCCTGACCTCACCTTTCAGTGAGTCGATGATCTCGCGGAACATCTGGTTACCTTTTTCCTTGTCCAATGATATCCAACGCTCGATGATTTCCAGTTGCAACAGGAATACATACAAACGCTCTATCGAGAAATAGTCGAAGAACGTCTTGTCTTCCATCCACTTCCAACGAAGTTGGTCAAGGCGCTTCTCTCGATCCACCAGGTCATCGGTCTCGCTGATTTTCAGTAGTTGATCAAAATAATCGAGTTCGGTAGTCAATCCGAAATCACGCGCATTCGATGTCTTCAGTGCCTGACAAATATCAGTGTCTCCCACAATCAAAGAAGCTATTGGCATTCTATACTTTCTTGCAGCCAAAGCCACCAATACGTTGTTGACGTTAAGGTTAAATTCAAACCATGATGACACAAAATCGTTCTTGCACTGCATGGCATATTCATAATAAAGGCCTGCCAGCCAATCTTCTACCAACACATCAGTGGTAACGCCAGTTTCCTGCTGAGTAAGATAAGCCTGAGTAAACTTTATTATATATGATGGGAGTGAGCCTGGGGAAGTGATAACACCTTCCTCATCAAATTGCTTGAATACAGCCACAAACTGTTCAGCGGTATAGTTGCCACGAGAATCTATTGCCGCTTCCCTATCTTTAAGCAACTTCAAGAGATTTGCATTGTCGAATTTGAGATAGTAAAGGTCAACCAACACCTGGTCTTCCTTCGAAAACTGCGGATAAAATTCAGTCTTAAAGTCGCCGACAGTATAGTTCAGTTTATTGTCTTCCAGAGACAGTTCAGGAAGACCTGTGACCAAATAATAATACTGACTCATAACAATGTGAGATATTACTTGAACAGCAATTCAACCAACTGGGGACGTAAGAAGTCTTTCAGATAATTAGAAAATTCTTCTTCACCGAAATTCACTTTGTATGAACCATCGGCAGGAGAGATGGAGAACAGGGTCTTCAAGCCATTTACTTGCTCAATCTTTACACCTTTGTCCAGTAAATCCTTAGCTTGGGCAGCAAAAAATTTCTTCAGACCTTCCGCATCAGCAGTAGAGATCTTTATTGGTTCACTGCTTGACCACTGTTTTGCCAATGAAACGATAAAGGAATTCAGATAATCTTTGTTACTTGTGAAATTCTTCACATCAGCATCTACAATCTTGTTGGTAAGCAGGGATGCTACTTCAGATTTCAAAGCATTGACAGCCTGACTGGCAAACAACTGTAACTCAGACTTGGCATTAGTTACCATCTCATCAGCCGACTTGCGCGCATCACTTAACACACTTTCTGCCTGCTTCTGAGCCTCGTCCATAATTTTCTGAGCCTCTCCTTGCGCATTTGCAATCAGCTTTTGAGCTTCAACATTGCCCCTTTCAACGCCTTCCCGAAAGATTTTATCGGTCAGCTCTTGAATTTTGTTTTCCATGATAAGTATAAGTTTTATATTATTTTACTATTATTTACGCTACCAATATGAAGAGGTGTATATATAGTTTGGGTGTAAATATAATAAAAAGCATTGAAAAAAGAGCTTTGTTCTTCAAAAAAAATTACAAAACATAAAAAAAAGGATAGCCTTCGTGTTTTTCGACACAAAGGCTATCCTATCAAAAGACGGCGGCTACCTACTCTCCCACCTTGTGGGCAGTACCATCGGCGTGGCCGGGCTTAACTTCTCTGTTCGGGATGGGAAGAGGTGGAACCCCGG